>NZ_QUAB01000019.1 GCF_003387575.1 Microbacterium bovistercoris
AGCCAGAAAATTTGCTGAACTCATTAAAAGACATCCTAGTACGATCTATCGTGAGCTTAAAAGAAATAGCATCAATGACGTTTATCAAGCTCGATATGCTTCTGATAACACCTTCGCTAGACGTAGACGTGGTCACAGAAAACTCAAAATCGATTCAATCCTCTGGAAATTTATTGTTGAAGCGATCCGTTGTTTATGGTCTCCTCAGCAAATAGCAAAGCGTTTAAAGACATTTCCTGATTTGGATCAAACAATGAATGTAAGCCATACAACGATTTATTCAACGATACGAGCATTACCAAAGGGTGAGTTGAAAAAAGACTTATTATCCTGTCTGCGTCATGAAAATAAAAAGCGAAAAGCTAACGGTGAACCTAAAAAAGATTCTATATTACAGGATATTAAAACTATTCATGAGCGCCCAGCCGAAGTTCAAGAAAGAAAAATACCGGGTCATTGGGAAGCTGATTTAATTAAAGGTAAAGACAATAAAAGTTCGATAG
>NZ_QUAB01000020.1 GCF_003387575.1 Microbacterium bovistercoris
TGATAGCATTCCATTTCGGTTGGCGTGCCGCGTGTCGCCGCCCGCGACCGAAGCTGACATGAACGTTCTATCCGGCTATTCGAACGTTCCGCCAGAATTGCGTGAATTGTGGTCAATCGGTGCTGAATCGTGGCTTTTCGAGGATATCGACTACGGCCAGTGGGGAATTCACCTGCTTACTCCGCGTTCCTCGCTAGAGCGTACTCTTGTCGAGATCGCTGAGAGGCCGGGCGACTTTCGTGCAGGCGACATCGTTCTTGGGGAGTTCCTTGGCGACAGTGAGCTCCTAGTGTTCGCGCCTTCCGAATCGCCTGAGCGACGATGGCTGGTTGCCCTTCCCCTAGACGGCAGGGAAGACTGGTACTCCATCGGGCACAATTTGGCAGACGTTTTCGAACAGTTGCTAAATTCCGACGGGGATAAGTATTGGGAACGAGCAAATCCAACTGGCGCTGGCAGCGTGGCTGAGTAAAGAGGCTCAGGTCGGAGACCGGCTGTAACAAGGCGCGCTGTTGATCGCATGCAACCTAGCGGGCTTGGTACGCCGGCAGGTGGCTCAGGTCCCGGCGCAGCATGTCACCCACTTCGTTGAAGATGTTCTGCAGAGTTCGAAGGGGAATCCGATCAAAGGTCCTAACGGAGAATCTCGACTTTCCCATGGGAGTGGCACAGTAGAAGTCATCACGGAAGACGACATTGTCATAACAGCTATAACCAGGTAGCTATGAACGAGTACAACAAGACTGTGGTGTCGAGAATGCTGGGGACTGTTTCCGGGCTCGAGG
>NZ_QUAB01000021.1 GCF_003387575.1 Microbacterium bovistercoris
CCCGCTCTGCAGCGCTCCCAGAAGCCCATGTCGAGCGCGTCGAGGGCGAGATCGGTGCGCAGCGACGTGGACACCTGCCAGCCGACGATACGGCGAGAGAACACGTCGAGGACGAACGCGGCGTAGGTCCACCCGGCGTGGGTGCGGATGTAGGTCAGGTCCGCAACCCAGAGCTGGTTCGGTGCTGTCGCGGTGAACGCGCGCTTCACGAGGTCGGCGGGCCGGTCGGTCTCCGCGCCGTCCCCGAAGGTGGTCTTGCGGGTCTTGTCGCGCCGAATGCCCTGGATCCCCGCGGCGCGCATCAGCCGCTCGACGGTGCAGCGGGCGACCTCGACGCCATCCCGGTTCAGGGCCGCATGGATCTTCCGGGCGCCGTAGACACCGAGGTTCGCCTTGTGGACCACCCGGATGTCCTCGGTCAGCTCCGCGTCTTTGACAGCCCGGGCAGACGGCGGCCGGCTCTTTGCGGCGTAGTAGGTGCTCGGGGCGATCTGGACGTCCGCGTCACGCAGGACCTGGCAGATCGGCTCGACCCCGAACCGGTCGCGGTGCTCGTCGATGTACTCGATGAGCACCGCGGTCGGCACCTCGGCTACTTCAGCTTGCGGTCGAGCTCCGCCGCGGCGAAAAACGCTGATGCCGTCTTCAGGATCTCGTTCGCCCGCCGCAGCTCCCGCACCTCGGCCTCAAGCTCCTTGATCTGCTGCGCCTCCGCGGTCCTCACCCCGGGTGCCTGCCCGGCGTCGATCTCGGCCTGTTTCACCCACCCGCGTAGCGTCTCAGGGTTGATCCCGAGCTGCTCGCCGATGCGCTGAAGCGCACCGGTCTTCCGCGCCGGGTCCTGTCGTGCCTCGACCGCGAGCCGCGTCGCGCGCTCACGCAACTCGTCCGGGTACTTCTTCGGTGCTGCCATGACTCTTATCCTCCGTGAGTTGAGAGCCTCCACCGAACCCGGGGCGCTTCA
>NZ_QUAB01000022.1 GCF_003387575.1 Microbacterium bovistercoris
AGACGCACCGAAATCGGCCATCGTCAACACCTCCGGTAAAAACGGTTGGACCGGACCACCCCGGCCCGACAACAACCAAACTACAAGACACCCTCAAAAACAGTCGATGGGTACAACTACCCATCACCCGCCTCTGAGAAACCGCTCCGCTACCCCACCACGATCCTGGTCAGCACCGCCGCTGCAGCGAGTCCGATGGCCAGTGGGAGCAGACAGCCGACGACGGCGGCGCGGGCGACTCGGGGAGCGGCGAACAGCGCCTCCCTTCGTGTGCGGCGTCCAAGGTCGGCACCTTCGAATGCGGCTGTCCGATCTCCGCGGCCGCGTGCTTCGAGGAGCGTCATGAGTGAGGCGAGATCTGCGATCCGTTCCCAGTACGCGGGTTCGGCCATCGGCAGCTGGCGGCGGGCGATCACGAACACCCGATCCGCTGTGACCTCGATGTCGCACTGCGCGGCGACCGCCGTGATCGCTGCCTGCGCCTCCGGTGAGAGCAGGTGACGAACGGCCTCCTCCGTGGCCCGTGCCGTGAACACCTCGAAGCGGGAGGCGAAGTCGCCCTCGATCCGGATCCGTTCCTGCGGCGCGGGAGGCTCCCACGCCGCCGCCGGCGGCGCCTTCGCCACGATGGTCATCGCGGGGAGACCGCCCCACAGCTCGAACGAGACATAGTTGGCCGCACGCGGCATGCGTACGCGCCCGACCCAGGTGTCGAACGAGTAGTTGGCCGTTTCGAAGGGCCGCGGTGTGACGCCCTCGATGAGATCGCTCACGACGCGTGACGTGCCCACCCCGAACAGCACTGCGGACCGCTCCGGATCGAGCTGACCGGTCGTGTAGGTGAATCCGTTCGCCTCGGCGAACCTGGCGAGCCGGTACTCCTCGGCTTCGCGCTCGCGAGGACCGCGGAGGTGGGAGCGGATCCGCGCCACAGCCAGGCCGGAGCGCGACTGAGGGGTCGACCGCAACCGGTCGACCCCTCAGCAGAAGATCAGCGGGTTCAGCCGCCGGCGAGCTGCTGATCCAGATCCTGGATCGCACGCATCATGCCCAGCAGCGCCTCCGACATGTCGTTGATGCCGTCCACGGCACCCTTCAGGCCGGTGGTGAGCTCGCCGTAGCCCTCACCGAACTTGCCCGACGCGTGCTGCGTCTTGAAGTCCTCACCCAGCAGGTTGTCCACCTGCCCCTTCAGGGCGTCCAGCTGACCCT
>NZ_QUAB01000023.1 GCF_003387575.1 Microbacterium bovistercoris
CCAGGTTCTGGTTCATGATGGTCTCGAATTCGACGGGCGTCAAACGGCCCAGGCGTGCTTGCCGGCGTCGCCGGTGGTAGGTGCGTTCGATCCAGGTCACGATCGCGATGCGCAGCTCCTCGCGGGTGGTCCAGGACCGCCGGTTGAGGACGTTCTTCTGCAGCAGCGCGAAGAAGCTCTCCATCGCGGCGTTGTCGCCGGCCGCGCCGACTCGGCCCATCGAGCCGACCATGCGGTGACGAGCCAGCACCCGGATGGCCTTCCGGGAACGGAACTGACTGCCCCTGTCGCTGTGCAGCACGCACCCGGCGACGTCGCCGCGCCGCGCGACCGCGTTATTGATCGCGTTCACGACCAGCCGGGACTTCATCCGCGAGTCAATCGAGTAGCCGACGATCTTGCCTGAGAACACGTCCTTGACCGCGCAGAGGTAGAGCTTGCCCTCGCCGGTGCGGTGCTCGGTGATGTCGGTCAGCCAGAGCCGGTTCGGGCCGTCAGCGGTGAACTCGTGCCGGACCCGCCCGTCCTCATCGGTCACCGCGCACAGGTCGTCGTGAACCGGCGGGCCGGGCTTCTTGCCGTTGCGGCCCCGCTTCTTCCCGAACACCGACCACCACCCGTTGACCGACGCGATCTTCCACGCGGTCCGGTCCGCCATCGGCTCCCCGGCATCGCGGGCTTCGTCGGCAAGCAGTCGGTGCCCGAACTCGGGATCGTCACGGTGCGCGTCGAACAACGCGTTCGCCCGATACGCCTCGACCAGCTCAGCATCGGTGACCGGTGACTTCAGCCAGCGGTAGTAGGGCTGGCGAGAGAGCTTGAGCACCCGGCACGTCACCACCACGGGGATCCCCGCGGCGGCGAGCTCTGTCACGAGCGGGTAACTCATTTTCCCGGCAGATGCGCCTGCGCGAAGTACGCCGCCGCACGGCGGAGCACCTCGTTCTCCTGCTCCAGCAGCCGGACCCGCTTGCGCAACTCGCGCGCCTCGTCGGCCTCAGCCTTTGTCACGCCAGGCTTCGCACCGTCCTCGACATCGGCTTGGCGAAGCCAGTTCTGCAGGCAGGTCTCGCTGATTCCGAAGTCGGCAGCAACCTGCCGAATCGTCACACCGTCTTCACGTTGACGAGCCACCCGCACGACATCGTCGCGGAACTCACGGGGATAGGGCTTGGGCATGATGACATCCTCCCAGCGGCACCAGTCGGCACCACAGATCAGGTGTCACCTATCCGTGCAGCAGACCC
>NZ_QUAB01000025.1 GCF_003387575.1 Microbacterium bovistercoris
GCAGTGCTCCTTAGAAAGGAGGTGATCCAGCCGCACCTTCCGGTACGGCTACCTTGTTACGACTTAGTCCTAATTACCGATCCCACCTTCGACGGCTCCCTCCACAAGGGTTAGGCCACCGGCTTCAGGTGTTACCGACTTTCATGACTTGACGGGCGGTGTGTACAAGACCCGGGAACGTATTCACCGCAGCGTTGCTGATCTGCGATTACTAGCGACTCCGACTTCACGTAGTCGAGTTGCAGACTACGATCCGAACTGGGACCGGCTTTTTGGGATTCGCTCCACCTCACGGTATCGCAGCCCATTGTACCGGCCATTGTAGCATGCGTGAAGCCCAAGACATAAGGGGCATGATGATTTGACGTCATCCCCACCTTCCTCCGAGTTGACCCCGGCAGTATCCCATGAGTTCCCACCATAACGTGCTGGCAACATAGAACGAGGGTTGCGCTCGTTGCGGGACTTAACCCAACATCTCACGACACGAGCTGACGACAACCATGCACCACCTGTTCACGAGTGTCCAAAGAGTTGACCATTTCTGGCCCGTTCTCGTGTATGTCAAGCCTTGGTAAGGTTCTTCGCGTTGCATCGAATTAATCCGCATGCTCCGCCGCTTGTGCGGGTCCCCGTCAATTCCTTTGAGTTTTAGCCTTGCGGCCGTACTCCCCAGGCGGGGAACTTAATGCGTTAGCTGCGTCACGGAATCCGTGGAAAGGACCCCACAACTAGTTCCCAACGTTTACGGGGTGGACTACCAGGGTATCTAAGCCTGTTTGCTCCCCACCCTTTCGCTCCTCAGCGTCAGTTACGGCCCAGAGATCTGCCTTCGCCATCGGTGTTCCTCCTGATATCTGCGCATTCCACCGCTACACCAGGAATTCCAATCTCCCCTACCGCACTCAAGTCTGCCCGTACCCACCGCAAGCCTCAGGTTGAGCCTGAGGATTTCACGGCAGACGCGACAAACCGCCTACGAGCTCTTTACGCCCAATAATTCCGGATAACGCTTGCACCCTACGTATTACCGCGGCTGCTGGCACGTAGTTAGCCGGTGCTTTTTCTGCAGGTACCGTCACTTTCGCTTCTTCCCTGCTAAAAGAGGTTTACAACCCGAAGGCCGTCATCCCTCACGCGGCGTTGCTGCATCAGGCTTCCGCCCATTGTGCAATATTCCCCACTGCTGCCTCCCGTAGGAGTCTGGGCCGTGTCTCAGTCCCAGTGTGGCCGGTCACCCTCTCAGGCCGGCTACCCGTCGACGCCTTGGTGAGCCATTACCTCACCAACAAGCTGATAGGCCGCGAGCCCATCCCCAACCGAAAAATCTTTCCAACCACAGACCATGCGGCCGTGGCACATATCCAGTATTAGACACCGTTTCCAGCGCTTATCCCAGAGTCAGGGGCAGGTTGCTCACGTGTTACTCACCCGTTCGCCACTAATCCCCAGGTGCAAGCACCCGGTTCATCGTTCGACTTGCATGTGTTAAGCACGCCGCCAGCGTTCATCCTGAGCCAGGATCAAACTCTCCGTAAAAAACGATTGCCA
>NZ_QUAB01000027.1 GCF_003387575.1 Microbacterium bovistercoris
ACGGACGCAAGGGCACGGACACGGCGAAGGTCACGGTGTCGGTGCACGACTGGAGCGTGAACGGTGCTCCGGAGCCGAAGCGGAAGAGCGCGCTGGCTGTGGAGGCGGGTGGCACGGTGTCGTACAACGTGCTGCCCGACTGGATCGACCCGGACGGCGATGACGTCTATCTCAAGGATGTCGTCGCCGCGGGCGGCGACGAGGTCGACTTCACCACCGACGGCCAGATCACGTATCGGGCCGTGTCGAGCCCGCCGGGGCGACAGGAGGTGCAGGTCGTCGTCGCCGACGGTTCGGGAGAGCTGGCGAACGGCACCATCCAGCTGGACGTGCGTCCGGTCGGATCGACGCTGCCGAAGACCAACGCCGATCACGTGGTGACCACCGTGGGGACGCAGGTGACGGTGTCGCCGCTCGCAAACGACTCCAGCTCCAGCAAGGAGCCGTTGCGCCTCGCGAGCGTGGGGGACGTTGACGGCACGACCGTCACCCCTGACTACCCGAACAAGACCTTCACGTTCAAGACGCAGACCCCCGGCACCTACTACGTGCAGTACCTGGTCACGGCCGGTGTGCCTTCGGCGACCGGGATCGTGCGCATCGACGTCGAGGAGCGGACCGAGGAGGATCGCGCGCCGATCGCTGTGCGCGACGTCGCGCTGCTGCCCACCGGCGGCGAGGTGCTCGTGGGCGTGCTGAACAACGACACCGACCCTGCCGGCGGGCTGCTGGTCGTGCAGTCCGTCGAGGTGGAACCGGGCAGCGGTGTGTCGGTGTCGGTGCTGAACCACGAGACGCTGCGGATCGGCGATCAGGGCGGTCTGGACCAGCAGGTGCGGATCAAGTACCGCATCTCGAACGGGTCCAAGACCGCTGAGGGCGACGTGGTCGTGATCCCGATCCCGGCGCCCGACAAACTGCTTCCCCCGGTGGCGAACGACGACACCGCAGTCGTGCGCACGGGCGATGTGGTCACCATTCCGGTGCTGGACAACGACACGCATCCGAATGACCTGACGCTGCATGTGAAGCCGAAGCTGGTGGAGCCGTTCATCGACCCCGAGGACGGGGAGGCGTTCGTCTCGCAGGACAAGGTGCGCTTCCGCGCCGGGCCCGAGGCGAAGACCGTCTACGCGACCTACAACGCGGTCGATGAGAACGGCCAGGTCGACGCCGGTTACATCACCATCCAGATCCTCGCCGTCGACGAGGAGAGGAACGCTGCTCCCCGGCCCCGGGATGTGACGGCGCGTACGATCAGCGGCACGACGACGAACATCGCGATCCCGCTGGACGGTATCGATCAGGACGGCGACTCGGTCGAGCTGCTGGGTCTGGATTCGAACCCGGCCAAGGGGATGGTCACCGTCGAGCAGGACTACCTCGTCTACGAGGCGTTCGAGGACTCGACCGGAACTGACACGTTCACGTACAAGGTGCGCGACAACCTCGGCAAGGAAGGTATCGCGACCGTGCACGTCGGCATCGCCCCGGGCGAGGACGTGAACCAAGCACCCTATGCGGTGAAGGATGCCGTCGTGGTGCGTCCTGGTCGTGAGGTCGCGGTGCCGGTGCTCGCGAACGACTCCGACCCCGAGGGCGACCAGATCTCGCTCGTGAAGAAGGGCATCAAGCTGCCGGACGATGTCCCGGGCCTTGACGGCCGGGTGTCCGGCGACCGCGTGCTCGTGCAGGCGCCGAACGACGAGGTGGAGACCTCGCTGCGGTACACCATCGTCGACGAGCGCGGGGCCGAGGCATCCGCCGTCCTGCAGGTCACCGTCGACAAGGACGTGCCGCTGCTGTTCCCGATCGCCCGCGATGACCGCGTGAAGAGCGAGGACGTCAAGGACGGCACGACGGTCGAGGTCGATGTCCTGGCCAACGACGAGGATCCGGACGGCACGACCGACTCGCTGAAGCTGGTCGTCGAGAACGGCGGCACGGTCCTTCCCGATCGCAAGGTCAGGGTGAAGGTCGGCGACGAGCGCCAGCTGCTCCGGTACACGCTCACCGATCAGGACGAGCAGGAGTCCTCCGCGTTCATCCACGTGCCGGCTCTGTCGGATCTGCGTCCGGCCGTGAAGTCCGGCGCGTCGATCGAGGTGATCAGCGGCGAGACGGTCGACGTGCCGCTCAGCGAGTACGTGACGGTGGCCGGCGGCGGCTCCGTCGTGATCACCGAGGCCGAGAAGGTCTCCGCCGCTCACGCCAACGGCGACAACCTGATCAAGGACGAGCGCACGCTCGTGTACACCTCGGCGCAGGGATACTTCGGATCGGACGCACTGACGTTCGAGGTGACCGACGGCTCCGGGCCCGACGACCCGAAGGGCCGCAAGTCGACGCTGTCGATCCCGATCACGGTGCTGCCGCCGGACAACCAGCAGCCGACCTTCACCCGGGGCCAGGTCAACGTCGCGCCAGGGGAGAAGGCGGTCTCGCTCGACCTGGGCGAGCTGACCGATGACCCGGATCCCAAGGACGCCGGAAAGCACACGTTCAGCTACGTGGGCGGGGCGAGCGGAGGGATCTCCGCGCGGGTCGACGGCGACAAGCTGCTCGTGGAGGCGTCCTCGAACGTGAAGAAGGGCACGGCGACGACGCTGACCCTGCGCATCACCGACGGCGAGACCGAGCCGATCGAGGGCACGGTCGACGTGACGGTCACCGCCTCGACCCGTGAGCTCCCCACGGCGAACACGGACACCTTCCCGGAGTCGAACCAGGGCGAGACGATCACGGTCTCCCCGCTGGACAACGACGTGAACCCGTTCCAGGGCGAGGGTGATCTGCGACTGATCCGCGCCGAGCGCCAGAGCGGCGACGGCGAAGCGGTCGTGAGCGGGGACAAGATCAAGGTCACCCCGGGTGCGAAGTTCGTGGGCACGATGACCGTCCGCTATCGGATCGGCGATGTCACCGAGGATCCGGACCGTGAGGTCGACGGCCTCATCGTGCTGACGGTGCAGGGCAAGCCGGATGCTCCGGGCAAGCCGACCGTGTCGAGCGTGCAGGACCGCACGGTCGTGCTCTCATGGGCGCCTCCGGCGAACAACGGTGCGGAGATCACCGGCTACACGGTGCGCTCGGTGCAGGGTGCTTCCTATGAGAAGCAGTGCTCGTCGACGACGTGCACGCTCGACGGCCTGACGAACAACGTCAAGTACCTGTTCCAGGTGACGGCGACCAACCGGGTCGGCGAGTCGGACCCGTCTGCCTCGTCGGATGAGGCTCGTCCGGACGCGCGTCCCGACACCCCCGCGGCACCGTCGCTGACCTACGGCGACAAGCAGCTGACGATCGACTGGACCACCCCGTCGACGCCGGGTTCTCCCGTGCAGTACTACACGCTGGAGCTCTCCGGCGGTGTCGGCGCGGGTCAGAAGACGAACATCACCGGCAACTCGTACACCTGGACGGGACTCGAGAACGGCTCGTCGTACACGGCCCGCGTGCAGGCCCACAACCTGGCGCCGGACGCGTCCAGCTGGAGTCCTGATTCCCTGCCGGAGATCCCGTCGGGCCCGCCGGCGCAGCCCGCGGCGCCGACGACGGCCGAGATGGCGGCCGTCGGTGACCGCGCGCAGATGCAGGTGAACTGGGTCGCCCCGGACGACAACGGCGATTCGATCGACGGCTACGAGGTGCAGGTGATCCGCGGATCCAGCGTCGTGCAGACGATCCCGGTCGGAGCGGGCACGACGTCGCAGGCCATCGTGGTGGACACCTCGACGACGGCGTACACCTTCAAGGTGCACGCCACGAACCGCTCCGGCTGGGGTGCGTGGAGCGACCCGTCCGCCGCGCGCCGGGCCACGATCAAGCCCGGCACGCCGGGTACGCCGTCGGTGACCGCCGGGGATCAACAGCTCATCGTGGACCCGAACTCCTATCGCCTCGCGGCCTCCGAGATGAACGGCGCGAGCGAGTCGGAGATGCGGTACGACTACAGCCTCAACGGGGGCGCCTGGCACATCAACGGTTCCGACGCGGGCTTCAACTGGGACGGCAGGGTCATCAACGTGCCGAACGGCACGGCCTACACCGTGCGCATCCGCGCCGTCGCCGTCGTAGACGGCAAGCAGTACGTCTCCGACCCATCCGGCTCCTCGGCGTCACGTACCGCCTTCGGCAAGCCGCCGGCGCCGAACGTCTCCGCGCAGAACAACGGTCAGTCGATCACGTTCTCGTGGAGTCCGAACGGCAACAACGGATCGGCGATCGACGGTGCCCGTATCAAGGTCGACGGGCAGTCGTCCTGGCAGAACGTCGGCGCGAACGGGTCACGGAACGTGGGCAACGGTTACAGCCAGTCCCATTCGATCGAAGTGCAGGTGCACAATGCCGCCGGCTGGTCCGCCTCGACCTCGAAGTCCGCGACCACGAGCAATCCGCCCACCACCGCGAAGAGTGGCCGCTACGGGAATGCACAGGGTGAACCTGGTTGCGGTAGCGCGTCGTGCGCCTACGGCCAAGTCACTGTGACGAATTTCCCCGCCGGCAACTACGTAGTGAGCTGCAACGGTACCGGTCCGTACGGCGGACGCTGGGGAGAACGCACCGAGCACATCTCCGGCAACGAAACCGTGCAGCTCGGCTGCTACTTCGGTGACCCCGGTGAGAGTTTCTGGATCCACATTGAAGGTTGGGGTAGTGCCCAGAGCATTACCTGGTAGTCGGCAGCCGGCAGAGGTACGTCTGATCCCTTCCGCGGCAATGCTGTGACACGGGTGGGGAGTTCTCCCCATCCTCGGCACTCAGCGCGCCCGGTTAGGATGGCCCGGTGCGGGTTCCGTCCGGAGCGGATTGTCCGTCCGCGCAGAACATTCCACAGCAGTCCCGGGGGGAATCGGTATGAAGGCGTTCGCCTGGGTCAGGTCGCGCCCCAAGACATTGGCGTCGGCCGCCGTGGTGACGGTCGGCACGGTGGCCGTCGCAACGATGGCGATGGCCTACGACGGCAACCCCACGACCGAGGTCGATCTGAACGACGGCGGCGTGTGGATCACGAAGTCGTCGAAGCTGCTGGTGGGGCACTTCAACAACGAGTCGACGCTGCTCGACGGCGGGCTGCGTACCACGGGTGAAGACTTCGACATCCTGCAGGACGAGGCGACGGTCGCGGTCGTCAATCACAACGACTCGACCCTCGCGACGGTGAATCCCGCGACGGTCGCCCTGAACGATGCCGTGGCGATCCCCGGCGCGAGCAAGGTCGCGCTCGCGGAGAACACCGTGGCGATCCTCGACACCTCTTCGGGCGGTCTGTGGATCGAGTCGGTGCAGGGCATGGCCGGCTTCGAGTTCGCGGGCAAGAAGCCATTCCTCGAACTCGGCAAGAATGCGGACATCGCCGTCGGCCAGGACGGCACGGTGTACGCGGTGTCGGCCGCCGATTCGTCCGTCTACACGATCCCGGTCAGCCCGCAGGGCGACCCGGGCGATCCCCAGAGCGGATCCGTGGAGGGGCTGAAGGCCTCGAGCGAACCGTCCATCACCGTGGTCGGCGAGACGCCGGTGGTGCTGGACCGGGCGCAGAAGGTCGTCATGTCGCCGGCAGGGTTCCGGACCGAGATCGACGGCGCGGACACCGCGGTTCTGCAGCAGCCGTCAGGAGCGGCAGGCGCCGTGTCGATCGCGACGGCATCCGACCTGTTGGACGTGCCCCTGGACGGCGGCGATGTCGTGGCCACGAGCACCCGTGCGCAGGGCGCTCCGGCGGCGCCGGTGCGCGCCGCCGGATGCGTCTACGGCGCATGGGCGGGCTCCGGCGCATTCCTGCGGGACTGCCTGGGCAAGGCTGCCGACCTCGAGGAGAAGATCCCCAACCTGAAGCCGTCGGCGAATCTGCAGTTCCGCGTGAACCGGGATGTCGTGGTGCTGAACGATGTCGTGGGCGGCATGGCGTGGATCGCCACCGAGAGCCTGCAGCAGGTGGACAACTGGAACGACATCACTCCTCCGGAGGGCGAGACCGAGGAGGAGGAGAACACCACCGAGGAGACGGTGGAGACCTCCC
>NZ_QUAB01000026.1 GCF_003387575.1 Microbacterium bovistercoris
CCGGCGCCGCGGTCGGCGCAGGCGCCGAGGGCGCGACCTGGGACGGCGCCACGGGCGCGACCGGAGCCGGGGCCGCAGGCACCGCGCCACCGGTCTTCGGCTGCAGCGACGGCACACCGGTGATCATCCCCATCGCGGCCGCAGTGCCGGCCGGCGCGAACGGCGCGGGTCCCGGCGTCTGCGGTGCTCCCGATGCCGGACTCCACGCCGGAGCCGGGTCCGGTGCCGGCGCCTGGCCCTGCGGCGTGGCCAGCCCGCCGCCGGACGAGGGCGCCGCGGGAGCAGCATCCGTCGCGCCGTTCAGCCGCCGTGCGCCCAGCACGCCGCCGGAGAATCGTCCGGTCGGCACGTACTCGGCCGTGCCGGGACGGTCGACGGCCGTGGCGAGCGAGGGCAGCGGCGCCTTCTCCTCGTGCAGCGTGACGTTCTGCTGCTTGCGCGCGATGCGCATCCGCTTGACGTCGTAGGGGTCGAGACCCTTGCGCACATCGATGAACCAGGTCGCCGCGACGAGGTCTGGCCACCCGCGGCCCCGACGCTCGCCGTCGAAGAAGGGCGAGATCGCGATCACCAGCAGCGGACCGATCACGGGCACCACGAACGACGCGCCGAGGATCAGGTACCGCACCACGGCGCCGCGCCAGAAGCCCGGACGCTCCAGCGTGCGCACGTTGACGGAACGGATGCCGAAGATGGCCTTGCCCAGCGTGACGCCCTTGCGCCCGTGCAGGATCAGCTGCACCAGCGTGTACGCGAAGATGAGCACATAGGAGGAGATCACCGCCACCAGCAGCCAGATCAGGTCTCCGCGCTCCCCGAACGCAACGGGGTCGAAGGTCCCCGCGGTGATCGACAGCGCGATCGGCGTCAGCACGAGAGTGGCCGGCAGCGCCAGAAGCACGGCGACCAGGAGCTCGGTGAGCGTCGAGAGCACCCGCATTCCGCTCCGTGCCGGGACGAGCCCGAGCGCCTTCGCATACCCCGGGTCAGGACGCCCGAGTGCGTCGAGTCCCTCGATCGCCCGTTCTCCGCTGTCGACCTCCCAGATCATTCCGCGTCGTTCTCCGATTCCGTCTCGTGATCCTGGTCGAGCAGCGGCAGGTCGTCGCGGGTCACCAGCCGTGAGGTGACCGCGTACTCGACCAGCCGCGCGCGCCTGTTCGTCGCGCCCGAGCGCACGCCGCCCCGCATGCCGGGCACGCCGATGCGATCGAACTTGTCGCACACGTTGTCGAGCTTCCTGTTGAAGCGCGTCACGGTCCACCCCAGCCGCTCCGCCGCGGCCGCGGAGGAGGGGATGGCGCTCATCCCCGTGCCGTCACGACGCAGCATCGGCTCGGCGAGCGCCACCACCAGCAGCTTCTGACTGAGCGTGAGCGGCACCTCGCCGATGGTGGAGTCGCCGTCGAGGACCTCCTGTCGCACCGGACGGAACTTCGGCTGCGCGGAGTGCACCACCAGTTCGTAGGTCGTCGGTCCCGCCGAGAACACGATCGTCGTGCGGGCGAACACCAGCGGCAGCCGAGCGCCGGGTGACAGCCAGGCCTGCACCCCGCCGGAGGCGTCGGTGACCGACGCGGACAGTCGCGTGCCGACGTTCGCCAGCCACCACAGCCCCTGGTCCTCGGAGATGTCGAGGAAGTACCGGTGCAGGAACAGATTGTCGTCGATCGCGAGATCTCCCTCGCGGCCCACCGTGAAGCGCCCACCGGCGAGCACCGGGAAGTACTCGCCTGCGAACTCCACGGTGACCTGTCCCGGCGGGGCCGGCTTCAGAATCGGCTGGGCGCCGGTCTGCAGTTCCTCTTCGCTCATGGCGTGCACTCCCGGACCGGCTCGGAGCTGCGCCCCTTGTCGCGGCGGAGCGTCACCTCGATGCAGGTGTCCCCTGAGGCCTGCGCCGGGACGGTCACCGTCGTCTTGTCGGTGGTCGCCGCGTCGCCGGGGCCTTCGAGCGTCACCGGCTGCCAGATGTAGGTGTCGCCGTCCTGCGGATCGGGGTTGGTCCAGGTGAAGACCACCTGATCACCCTGGCGCACGCCCGTCAGGTCGCCGACCTGCGGCACGAGCGCGGAGATCGGATCCTGCGGAACGGGCTTCTCGTCGCTCTTCGCCGGCGTGGGAGCCGTCTGGTTCAGCAGGGCTCCGCCCGCGAACCAGGCGCCGCCCACGATCAGGGCGAGCACGGCCACGGACGCCGCGGCCCACCCCCACCACGGCATGCCGCGGCGGGCGGGCTGGGACTCCTCTGCGACAGGGCCCGGCTCCGCGACGACGGGCGTCGTCGGCTGGGTCTGCTGCGTCGGGGTGGCGTGCGGCGTGAGCACACGCGGAGCGCGCAGCATCGTGCGGTCGTCGTCCTCGCCTGCTGAGGCAGCGGGCGCGGCATCCGCCGGGACACCGCGCTGGACGGTCGCCTCCAGGGCGGATGGGTCCAGAGCGGGAGCGGCGGTGAACGAGGGAGTGCCGGCGGGCACGTCGCCGAACGAGATCGCGGGAGCGGGAATCTTGCGCTCGGTCGTCGCGGACGGCCTGGTCGGGTCGATCGAGACGATCTCACGGACCCGGGTCAGACCGTCGTCGTCCTCGTCGACACCGCCGTCGTGCGGCTGATCGTCGACGATGTCGACCGGGGTGACCGAGTGCGAGAGCTCGATCTGCACCTTCTGCAGCGCTCGGGCGAACGCGACAGCGCTCGGGTACCGATCCGACGGGTTCTTCGCCATCGCCTTCTCGAGCGCCGACTGCAGGCTGCCCGGCGCATCGGCGCGGGCCAGCGAGGGCAGCGGGGAGCGCTCGATCCGCTCGATCAGATCGGCGCCGGAGTTACGGCCGCCGGGCTGCTCGAACGGGGAGCGGCCGGTGAGCAGTGTGTAGATCGTCGCGCCCAGCGCCCAGACGTCGGATCGCGGGGTCGCCGAGGGCGGGTCGGCGAAAGACTCGGGCGGCGACCACGGGATCGACATGCCGGTCGCCTCGCCGACACCCTGGGTGGTCGAGGCGATGCCGAAGTCGGTCAGCGCAGGACGGTTGTACTCGGTGACGAGGATGTTGGCCGGCTTGATGTCGCGGTGCAGCACGCCCGCGCGATGCGCGGTCTCGACCGCACCGGCGACCTGGATGCCGACGCGCAGCGCCTCTGCCACCGAGAAGCGCTCACGGCGGGCGCGCAGCTGCAGATTGGGCCGCGGGCAGTACTCCATCACCAGGTACGGCCGGCCGTCGCCGGCGACGCCCGCCTGATAGATCGTGACGATCGCGGGATGCGTGGAGAGCATCGCCATCACGTTCGCCTCGTCGGTGAACTCCTTCACCGCGCTGCCGGTGATGCGGTCGGCGAGCAGCACCTTCACGGCGACCTTGCGGCGCGGCATCTCCTGCTCGTACAGGAACACGTCGGCGAAGCCGCCGGTGCCGAGCGGGTCGATGTAGGTGAAGCCCGGGAGCGCGGGCGGCGCGGACGGCGGACGGCTCACGGCAGATCCTCGAACGTGATCGTCACCCCGTCGCCGAGGTCGACCGTGTCGCCACTGACCACAACGTTCTGCTCACCCGGGTGCAGGCGCACCGGGTCCGCCCCGGTGCGCAGCAGTGTCGATCCGTTCGTGGTGTGCAGGTCGATCACGACGCAGGCGCCGGCCTCGGGACGGATCTCCAGGTGGTTGCGCGAGATGTCCTGCTGCGGGCTGTCGACGGCGATCAGGTGGGGCAGGTTGTCGCCGCTGGCGCGCGTCGAGCGCGGTCGGCGTCCGATGATCACGGGACGGTCGAGTTCGACCACCTGGCCGGTGGACATGCGGATGCGGCCGCGCGCGGATGCCGGGACGTCGAGCACCGCGGTGGCGGCGTCCGGCGCCGCAGGGGCGGGCGGAGGCGGGGGCACCATGCCCTCGCCGCGCATCGCGCGCAGCTGGGCGAGCGAGATCGTCGCGCCGTCGTGGTCGCCGTCGGCCGGCGGAGCCGGCGGGGCGGGCGGCACGGGGGCTGCGAGCGATGCCGGGCTGACGATGGTGGACTCGACGTCCTCCTCGAACACGTCGGTGAGGCCGAGCGTGGCGAACGGATCGGTCTGCGGGTGGGGCTCCGGCTCGGGCTCGGGCTCGGGATCGGCGATCGGCTCGGGCTCCGGTTCCGGCGCGAGCGCGGCCTCGGGCTCCGCGGCGGGGACCGGCGCGTCGGCCACCGGCTCCTCGACAACAGGCTCCTCGACAACCGGCTCCTCGGCCACAGGCTCCTCGGCCGCAGGCTCCCAGGCCGCCGGCTCCTCGGCGAGAGGCTCATCCGCCGGGGGCAACGCGGCCTCCGGGAAGGACGCGAGCGCAGCATCCGGGAGGGGCGGCGCGGCCGCATCCTCCTGCGTGAAATCGAGGGTGACCCTGGCCGCCGTGATCACGCCGTGCGAGATCGGCAGCACGCGCCCGGTGACGTCCTCGTCGACCAGCAGCTCGGCCTCGACCCCGCGCGGGACGAAGTGCTCGCTCCAGGTGGTGACCTCCGCGCCGGTGAAGGTGCGCTCGTCGCCCTCGGCGTCGGTGACCCGCGCGGAGACCCGGCCGCGCACCGCGACCCGCACGTCGGCGCCCTCGCGCACCACGGCGACGAACGGCGGGATCGCCGCGAACACGCCGCCGACGTGCGTGGTCAGCACGTCCACGACGGCGCTCAGGCCTGCGCCGCCCTCGATCACATCCCAGAGACCGTCGACCAGTCGGTCATCGGCATCGGGCGGCAGCACGACCACACCGGTGCGCCCGATCAGCGACCACCAGGTGCCCAACTCGTATCCCGCTCGCATCACTGCACTCCTCCGGTGGCTTCGGCACGCGGCAGCGTGTCGACGTCGATGTCGATGTCGTCGTCTCCCCCTGCGCCCTCGGGGCGCGTCCTGACATGCACGGCGTCGACGACGACCGCCGTGATGTTGTCGCGTCCGCCCTGCTCCAGGGCGGCCGCGACGAGGTGGTCCGCAGCGACCTGCGGGTCGGTGTGCTGCGTCAGGATCTGGGCGATGACGTCATCGCCCACTTCCGACGACAGCCCGTCCGAGCACACCAGGATGCGGTCGCCGGTCTCCGCCGGGAGCATCCAGTAATCCGCCTCGCCGGTGCTGCCCGCACCCAGCGCCCGCGTGATGATGTTCCGGCGACGATCGCCGCGCGCGTCTGCCTCGAGCAGCTCACCGGCGTCGATCAGCTCCTGCACCACAGAGTGGTCGACGGTGATCTGCTCGAGTTCGCCGTCGGACAGCCGGTACGTGCGCGAGTCGCCGATGTTCACGGCGAGCCAGTACCCGACGCCGTCGACGGACGCCACGGCGACGCCGCTGAGCGTCGTGCCCGCACGGCCGGTGCCGGCGTCCGACAGTGCGTCGATGCGGCTCTTGGCGCGTGCGATCGCGAACCGCACGTCGTCCAGCGCGACCGCGGGGCGCCCGATCAGACCGGCGAACTCCTGGATGGCGCCCGCGCTGGCCTCTTCACCGGCCTGGTGCCCGCCCATGCCGTCTGCGACCAGGAACAGCGGCGCCTGCACCAGCAGCGAGTCCTCGTTCAGTGTGCGGCGGAGCCCCGCGTGGGTGGCCCATCCGCACGAGACGACGATCGGAGGGATCACGCGTAACCGCCGATCGTGACGACGCGGTCGCCGATCTCGATGACATCGCCGAGGCGCACACGGGTGCGCTCGCCCGCCACGCAGGCGATCCGCACGCCGTCGCGCACGATCGTCATCCCGTTGGTGGAGTGGCGGTCCATGATCCAGCCGCCGGAGACCTCGGATGCCGCCTCGAAGTGCGTCTTCGACAGCGAGAGCGTCTCGTCGCGCACGGGCACGATCACGGCGCCGTCCTCCGGCGCGGGGTTGCGGCCGAAGATCGTGCGGCGCGACACGGTCACCCGGCTCCCGTCGTCCCAGGTGAACACCAGACGGTGACCGGGGATGCTGATGCGCGTGTCCTCGATGTCGTCGGCGCCGAGCGGCTGCACCTGCTCGGGCTCCGGCTCGGGACGCACCGGCGCCGCAGGAGCGACGTGGGCGTCGTGCACCGGCTGAGCCGGGGGCACGACCGGCTCGGCCGGCCCGGAGTCACGGGTCACCCCGGGGACGAACGCGATCAGCGCGTCGGCCGGAGCGGCGGATGCCGGGGCGGCGGGAGCCGCCGGGGCGGCGGGTCCGGCCGGGGCCGGCGGCGTGGGCGTCGGCGCGACGACGGTCTCATCCAGGTCGGCGACGCCGGTGCCTGCCGGC
>NZ_QUAB01000028.1 GCF_003387575.1 Microbacterium bovistercoris
AGACGCACCGAAATCGGCCATCGTCAACACCTCCGGTAAAAACGGTTGGACCGGACCACCCCGGCCCGACAACAACCAAACTACAAGACACCCTCAAGAACAGTCGATGGGTACAACTACCCATCGACGTCAGTCACGGGCGGACTTCAGGCCTTCGCGCAGTGCCATCACGATGCCGAGCATGCCGACCTGCTGCTGCCTGGCCCGGAGCAGGTCCTGCTCGGGAACAAGACCTCGCTTCTCGAGCTCTCGGAACGCCATCTGCAGATCCTCCACGACGCGCGTGCGCTCCTCCTCGGGCATGTTGTCGCGTGCCTGCTCCAGGCGTGCGAGATGGCGCTGCCACCGAGCCGTCCCGGCATGCGCCGGCGGACGGTAGACGAAGAAGGGGATCCACCCGACGGCGGCGTCCAGGGCGATTCCCGCGATTCCGATTGCGCCTTCCGCCTCGCCCTGCACGATCGCGGCGACCGCCAGGACGAGCCCGAGCGTGGATGGGACGCCGTGGAACAGCCCCAGGAGTCTCGCCGTCCCCACGTCGGACGTGTCCCGGCGACGAATGTCATCTCTGATGCCGCTGCCGCTGACGGCAGCCGCGATGACCGTGAGAACGCCGGCATACCCCACGTTGGCGATGTCGTTGGCACCGAACGCCCAGCCCAGGAGGAGAAGGAGGGCGAGCACGGGGAACACGAAGCTCGCGATGCTGAGCACGGCGAACAGACATCCCCATCGGCTCGCGGTCTTCTGGGCGAGATCCTTCCAGACCTCGACCGGCGCGAACGGCGCCAACGCCTTCCGCATCTCCGGGGATCGCTCCAGCGCACGTGCTTCCAGCTTCCACCAGTCGATCGACCCCCAACTGGTTGCTGTTCGTGCATAACGAGTCGCAGATCCCTCAGTCACGCGATCCAGGCCCCGTCCTTGCCCGCAGGGAACAGCCTGTCGACGTCGAACGCCGTTCCACTGTGCTTCTCCCACCCATCGATGCGCACGCTCTCGAGGATCATCTCGGCCGTGGATCCGGCGAACAGCACCGATGCCGAGGGGACCGTCGCAACCATGGCGAACAACGTGCGCCCGATACCCGGGTACACCCACCGGATGCCGGCCGCGCCCTCCTCGGTCGACGTCGTCGCCGAGCACCCGGGACCGAGTCCGTCCGCGTAGTGGGACCGCAGCTGCGGCCGCGTGATCGATTCCGGCCAGAGGAACTTCCGCTGCTCATCGTCGGTCAGCTCGCGCTCGAGCGCGACGAGCCGAAGCAGGAACCACGCCTGGTTGGCGGCATGGAAGATGAAGAGGTTGGTACCGGCGCTTCCGCGTGCTCCGCGCTGCGCCTTCTCCAGCGCGCCGACGAGCGTCGCCGTCTGCGCCTCGTCGAAGGCGTGCGCGACCGAGAACTCCGCTGCCGCAGTCCGCGCCCAGTTCCCGGAGTCGTCTGTCAGCGCGTCGCCGGGGATGACGATGGACGTCTGGGCATCGTAGGTGAAGGCGATGTCCATCAACGCCCCGTCCACGCGAAGGTCGCCATGTGCGCGTCCAGCGCCGCCAGCCACGGCGAGATGTCGTCGTCCTGCTCAGGGTCGACCGCGGGGTCGTGCACCAGCGTCGCGCTGAACTGGAGCCCCTTCTTGCGCTGCGACCCGACAATGGGAGTGAGGTACACCACGGTGTATGCGCCCACCTCTTCATCGCCGATGGGCACGCGCCGACGATCCACCCATCGGATGAAGTGCTTGCTGCTGTCCAGTGCGCGGCCTCCGCGACGCTCGATCACGTCGGTGACGATCTGATCAAGGGTTGCAGCCGGAGTCCCCTCCCGCACGGTGACGAGGATGCTGATCGGCACCATCGCCCAGGCCGGCCCGTTGTCGGTCGGCATGATCATGAGCTCTGCCTTCTGCCCACGCGCTGCCGCGAGCGAGGCCTTGACACGCTCAGCCAGAGCCGGATAGGAGCCGAGCTGGCCGGCTTCCACAAGGCGCTGTCGCGCCCTGCTCAGCAGGGTCCGTTCCGTGCCTTCGGTGGTGTCGAAGATCTCCCACCCCGGGGGGAGCATCATCCGGAACTCCGGAACGCTGCCCTTTCCGCCGCCCAGCAGTTGGTTGCGCAGAGAAGTCACAGCTCCACTCTTTCACATAGAGCGGCCATCACCATGTCGGGTGCAGGATCCGATCAGGATTCGTCACGATCTTCCACGCGCTGTCCAGACCGCCCCACGTCGACGCGATGTTGTTGATGTGCGTACCCACAGAGCCGAACGCGTAGGCAGCCTGCTCGCCCATGGTCGCGAGCTCTCCGATCGCCTGAGTCATGAGGTCGTCGTGGCCGCCCATGAGCGTGCGCAGCAGGTCGTCCCCGCCTGTCACGAAGCCGGCTCCGGGCTCCAGCGACCGCATGGTGGACGCCCACTGGCGCGGGTTCAGCATGTCGGGCGCGGCAAGGCTCCAGCGGGCTGCATCATCGCCGAGGGACATGCCGCCGCGACCGAGACCCACCCACGACCGCATGCCCGCGCCGAAACCGCCGGTGGCGAACTCACCGATCGAGCCGAACGGGATGACGCCGATGACGGCGATGGTGATCGGGATGATGTCCTCCATCCCGAAACCCCCCTCACTGCGCCACGACTGGTACAGCGTTCCGACGAGCGCGAGGACACCGACGACCAGGCCCGCGATCGCGATGATCGGGCCGCCCACGACGATCGCGAGCACGGCGATCACGACGCCGACGACCGAGAGCACGCCCATCACGAAGTCGACCAGGCCGTCGAGATTGTCGAGGGTGCTGTCCTTCAGCTTGTGGTCCTCGATACCGGAATATGCGGTCAGCGCGGCGTCGTAGGCCTCGTCCCAGGTCTTCCAGTCCGCGTCGAAGAGGTCGCTGGCTTCCTCCCAGAGGTCGAACGCGGCGTTCTTCGCGGTCCGAGCCGTGTCCACCGCTTCGCCGTGCGTGTTCTCCGCTTCCGTCCTGGCGTCTTCGAGGCCCTGAGGGTCGTCGGCGTGGTCCGCCGCGTCAGGATAGTTGACCGGTGTGCTCTGAGCCGACTGGTACGCCCCGAGGGCTTCCTGGTAGTTCCGCCATGCGCTCTCGGCGTTCGTGACATGGTTCAGGTCACTCATCCCGCGCTTCGCGTCGCTGAGCGCCGAACCGTAGTTCTGGAAGATCGGTCCTGCCTTCTCATACAGCGTCGCGGCCAGGCGGATCTCGCTCTGGATCTTCTCCGCCTCTTCACGGAGCTTCTCGATCGAGTGACCCTTCATGGTCGCGCCGTCGCTCAGGATGCGATCGATCGTGTCCGCGGCTCCGTCGAGTGCGCGCGCGAGGTGGACGATCTGGTTGCCGCGGGCCTCGATGTCGTCACCGTTGCCTTCGACGACCTCGATCTCGTGTCTTCCCGTTTCAGACAGAATTCCCACGGGTCACCTCTTCCTTTCCGGAGTGGGGGTCGATTCGAGATCAGCCAGCGCCTTGGCGAACTCCGCGGCCGCGTCCTCATCGAACTGCTGGAAGTTGTCCAGGATCGTCTTGGCCTGCTCAGCGACGCCCTTCATACCCTCCGCGAGCTTGTTGCGACGATCGTCCCAGCGCCCCTCGAAGTCCTCGGCCTTGTCTCGCAGTTCACCGCGACCGTACGGCTGCTTGATGTCATCAGCGAGTTCGCGCTGACGCTTGGACGCGTCCTCGAACTCCTGCATGATCGCCATCAGATTCGTGTACAACGAGTACAACTCGTCGTAGTCGATGACAACATCTGGCATCCGATACTCCTCGTCCGCAGTCTCCGGTTCCCAGACAGATTATCCCGACGCCCCTCCGTGCGACGATGGGGAGAAGTCCCCATCCGGCTCAGCCGAGCCGCTCCCCCTCCACCAGCGGCAGCTGCACCGTGACCGGGCGACCGTTCTGCACGAAGATGCCGCGGCCGTCGGGGAAGTCGCTGCGCTTGACCTTCGGGAACGGCACCTTGAACACCGCGTCGCCGTCGAAGGCGTCGGGCTTGAGGATGATGCCCTTGCGGCCCGCCTTGAAGTCGCCGATGAAGCCGAACCCGCTGGTGACCTGGGTCACATCGGCGTCGCCGATCAGCAGGTGGTCGCTGCGGTTGATCGCCTGGAACATCGCCTTCATGTCGCGCTCGGCGGGGCTGTCCGCGAACTGCGGGACGTCCTCGATCACGATCAGCATCCGCACGGGCACCGACTCGTCGGTGGCGATCTCGGTGATCTCCTTCGCCAGCTCCTTCGCGTCGTCCGGGGTGACCGCGCTGCGCGTCCAGTCCGCCCATTCCTTCAGCACGGCACGGCGTCCGCCGAAGTGGAACAGCTTGACCTCGGGATCGAAGCGACGCACCGAGGTGATGATCGCCTTGAGCGCGTTGGTCTTGCCCGACAGCGGGGGGCCCGCCACCACGAAGGTGCCGACCGGGTCGAAGCCGCGTGCTGCGAGGGTGTCCTCTGCGATGCCGAGCACGGGCATGTCGTCGGCGCGGTCGGGCAGATCGCGCAGTGCGAGCCTGGTCGGCAGCGAGCCGATCTCGGCGACCTCGCGGGCGCCGGCCGCCCGCAGCTCGGCCGCGAGCTGTTCGAGCAGCTTGGTCTGCTCGGCGACGTTCGGCGTGCCGCCGAGGGTGGCGATCTGCGTCTCCAGGCCGTCGACGATCGCACGCCCGGGGGCGGAGCGCTCGTCGAGCACGTCCTTCGGGGCGTTCAGCATCGCATAGCCGCTCTCGTCCGCGAGGCGCAGCACCACGCGACGGGACACGTTCGCACTGACCGCGGTCGGCACGGATCCGCCCCGATCCGCGGTGGCGATCACGTGCACGCCCAGCGGCCGGCCCTCGCCGAGGATCCGCATGAACGTCTGGTAGAACGGCATCCGCGCGGCCGTCGACTCCCATTCGGAGCGGAATTGCGGGAACCCGTCGACGAGGAAGAGGATGCGCGGCTCGGCGCGCCCGGTGATCTCGCGGTACTCGGTGAGACTCGCCGCGTTGGCCGCGCTGAACCGCTTGCCACGGTCGTCCAGGATCCGGGCGAGCGAGCGCAGGATGCGCTGCACGCGCTCGGCGTCGTCGCCCGAGATGATCGAGCCGACGTGCGGCAGGATCTCGAGGCTCTTCAGCGCACCGGAACCGAAGTCCAGGCCGTACACCTCGACCTGCGATGACGCGTGGTAGCCCGCGGCGATCGCCATGGTGCGCAGCACCGTCGACTTGCCGGCGCCGCTGGTGCCGTAGATCAGCAGCGAGCCGTCCTTGTCTGGCAGGAAGTACGCGGACTCCTGCAGCTGACGCTCGGGCACGTCCTGCTTGCCGAGCAGGATCTGCCCGTCGCCCAGAACCGGCAGGTCGCGCAGGTCGACGGCCTGCTCGAGGTCGTCGAGCCACGGACGGCGAGGTGCGGGGATGCGTGCCTGAGCGGCAGCCTTCACGAGGGTCGCGACGATGCGCTTCTGGTCGTTCGGCCCGAGGTCCTCATCGTGCGAGTCGGACTCCGGCGCCTGCTCGGGCTCCCAGAGCTGGATCGATCCGAAGCGCAGCTCGGCGACCTTCACGTCCGCCGCCTGCACCTCGTCGCTCGACCAGCCACCGGCGTACGCCGACTGGAACGGCACCAGACGACCGGGGCCGGTCTTGGCGATGCCGCGACCGGGGATCGACGGCGAGAAGCTCGCCGCCACCGGGTCGTCCACGACGTCCTTCGAGTCGGACTCGTCGGCCATGCGCAGCGCCACGCGCAGGTTCGTGTTCGCGCGCAGGTTGTCCTTGATCACACCGGCGGGGCGCTGCGTCGCCATGATCAGGTGGATGCCGAGCGAGCGGCCGCGCTGGGCGATGTCGACCACGCCGTCGACGAACTCCGGCACCTCGCCGGCGAGCGCGGCGAACTCGTCGATCACGAGCACGAGCGCGGGCGGGGTCTCGGGGTCGCGGCGCTTCTCCAGCTCGAGCAGGTCCTTGGCCTTCTTGCGGTTGAACAGGTGCTCGCGGTGGTGCAGTTCGGCGCGCAGGCTGGTGAGAGCGCGGCGCACCAGGTGCGGGCTGAGGTCGGTCACGAGCCCGACGGTGTGCGGCAGGTCGACGCAGTCGGCGAAGGCCGAGCCGCCCTTGTAGTCCACGAACAGGAAGGTGACGCGGTCGGGGCTGTGCGCCGCGGCCATGCCGAGCACCCATGCCTGCAGGAACTCCGACTTTCCTGCACCGGTGGTGCCGCCGACCAGGGCGTGCGGACCCTGCAGTCGCAGATCGAGCGTCATCGCGTCGGTCTGCGACTGGCCGATGATCGCGCGCAGGTTGCCGGCCTTCTTCAGCCGCGGCTGCGGCACACCGGACCGATCGATGATCGTGTTGTTCTGCCGCCAGCGGTCGATGACCGCGTTCGGGTCCTCGGCCAGGTCGCTGCCCACCAGCGAGAGGAACATCACCGAGTTCGGGATGTCGGACGAGTCCTCGACCACGGTGCTGGAATCCACCACCGGCGCGAGCCGTTTGGCGAGCATGGTCATGTAGGCGTGCGAGACGCCCTCGACCTTGACGTCGCGATGGTCGCGGCCGTTGCGGACCGTCCCCACCCTGGCGGCATCCAGCCCGGTCGTGACATCGAGGAAGCTGCGGCACACGGCGGGGAGCGCCTCGACGACGGGAGCGACGAACAGGCCGTAGACGCCGACGTCCGCCCCGCGCTCGAGCACCTGGGTGAGGCGGGCACGGTCGACGGGGGCGTCGTCGGTGACGATCACGAGCACCGCGGTCTGCCCGGGGAACGTGGCGTCCTCCGCAGCGCGCTTCACATCCGTGCCGAAGTACATGGGATCCCAGTCGTCGCCGTAGGGCGGGCGCGGCGCGCTGGCCGCCTTCGACCGGCGCATCACGATCTCCTCCAGGCCGCTGAGCAGCGCATTGCCGGTGGAGGCGGAATCGGCGAGCGGCATCTCCTTGAACGGGTTGCGCTCGCTGGAGGTGTGCGGCAGCCACTTCAGCCAGTCCAGCTCCTGCGCCCATCCCGGCTCGGTGAGCGCGACGGTGACCAGCTCGTTCGGCGAGTGCATGCCGAACAGCTGGACTGCCAGGCCACGCAGCGCGTCGGCGGCGAACGCCGTCGGACCCGCGACGCCGAGGGAGCCGACGCTCTGCAGCGACTCCAGCACCGGGACATCCGTGATCATCCGGTAGCGCTCTTCCAGCCGGTCGACGCGCTCGACGTATTCGGGCAGCGCCTCCGGCGTCTCGGTGCGCTTGATCTGCGTGCGGGAGCGGTCGGTGCAGGTGCCCAGCCGCACCGCGAGGAAGTTCCAGTGCTCGGGGCGACGGGTCCACAGCATCGGCCCGAGGCGCATCGCCTCGTCGAAGACGACGCCGACCGGAGGCACCTCGTTCTGGCGAACCTCTCGCTCGACCGGCACGGCGTTGTACAGCTTCTCCTCGAGGCGCTCGTACTGCTGCTCGAAGAGCTCGGATTCCTTGCCCAGTCGCTGGCCGATGTTGGTCTTCTGGGAGATGTAGTTTCCGAACATCATCATCGGCGAGGCCGCCGCCATCAGCAGCGAGAGCATGCGCCCCGTGACCGCCCACATGGTGACGGCGAGCAGGATCGGCGCGACCAGCATCGGCCACGGGAACAGCCGCTGCACCTGGTCGCGCGGGTAGCGCGGCTCGTCGAGCTCCTCGCCGACGAAGCGGGCCTCGACGCGCGGGCTGCGGTTGAACAGCAGCGCCCCGCCGCGCTCGAGGATCGGATCCTTCTCGGCCGCGGAGCCGTCGTAGTCGCCGACCAGGTGCACGACGAGTTCGCCGTCGCCGATCGTGAAGGGCTGCCCGGGGATGACCCGCAGGCGCTGCACCAGGCCGCCGTCGACGAGGATCCCGTTCGCGGAGTTGAGGTCGACGACCTCGACGAAGCCGGGGCCGATCTCGATACGCGCGTGGCGCTTGGACACCAGGGGGTCGGAGAGGTGCACGTCGCTGGACGGGTCGCGACCGATGAGGAAGTGCCCGTGCGGCAGCGGGAACTCGCGTCCGGCGGCGGGGCCGCTCAGCGCCGTGAGCAGGGCGACGGGGCGCGCGCTGCCGAAGCCCGTGGCGATGCGATCGGGACCGAGGTTCACGACCTCGGCGAGGAAGCCGGAGCCGAGCGGCGCATCGCCGACCACGAGGTCGGGGTTGAGCACCTCGGCGGAGTCGCTCGTCGGCGGGGCGACCGAGAGCGTGAGCGTGTCACCCGCACCCACCCGGATGCTGCGCTGCGGATCGGCCACGGCGATCTGCCGGGCGACATCCGCGACCGTGGCGGTCGAGTCCGTCATCACCACGATGTCGGTGAGCGGGGCGCCGGGGCGGCGCAGGGTGAGCTTGACCCTCATCGTTCATCCTCTGATGTGTCGGGGCGTGGTGTGTCCTGGCGGGCGATCACAGCTGCTCGACCCGCAGCATCCGGTCGCCGAAGCGCACGCCGTCACCGGTGGTGAGCGGCTGCGGCTGGCCTGGTGCGAGAGCGGTCTCCACCCCGCCGCGCAGCACGGCCGATCCGTTCGTGGATCCGCGGTCCACGGCGAGCAGCCCCCGGCGGGTCGGCATGATCGCCAGGTGCGTCTTCGACACGGAGCGGCTGTCGTCGGCCAGCGGCACCAGCTGCACGGACCCCTCGCCGTCGGCCGGCTTCGGGGAGCGCCCGATCAGCACGGTCGCGCGCACCTCGATCCGCTCGCCCGTGTCGAGCACGAGCACGGCGCGCGGGACGGATGCCGCGGTGCCGCCGGTCGGGGTACGGCCGGCAGGCGCGGATGCCGGGGATGCGGATGCCGGCGAAGCCGGCGCCGCCTCGTCGGGTGCGACCGTCTCGACCGGGATCAGCGTCTCCGCGGGGATCCGCGTCTCGGCTGGAACGGAGGACGGGGCCGACGGTGCAGACGCGGGCGGCGTCGGCGCGGCGGGCGCAGAGGCGGCCGGAGCCGCGGGCGCGGAGGTCGCGGACGTCGGCGTCGGCACGATCGGGGCCGGAGTCGCAGGTGCAGGTGCAGGTGCGGGTGCAGGAGTCGCCGGAGACGCTGCAGCAGGCGCCGCCGGCGTGGGCGATGCCGGCGCCGCGGTCGGCGCAGGCGCCGAGGGCGCGACCTGGGACGGCGCCACGGGCGCGACCGGAGCCGGGGCCGCAGGCACCGCGCCACC
>NZ_QUAB01000029.1 GCF_003387575.1 Microbacterium bovistercoris
ACGGGCGCGGGCAGCACCGGCGCAGGCGGCACGGGCGCGGCCGCGCCGGGCAGCGGCGGACGGGGCGGGATCTGCATCGCCGGCGCAGGAGCGGCGGGCATCGCCGTCGTCTGCGGTGCCGGAGGAGCCGGCGCCGCAGGAGCGGCGGGGACCCTGGCATCCAGCATCAGCGCACCGGCCGCCTTGTCGTGCCAGCCCTGGAACCGGCCCGAGCCGTCGAACAGCGGCGAGAAGTACCCCACCACGATCCAGGCGGTCACACCGAAAACGAGGTTGCGCACCAGCGCCTTGCCGAAACCGATCGGCGTGCCGTCGGCGGCGCGCGCCAGGCGCAGGCCCTGCGCGCGCATGCCGATCGATCCGGTGCCGCCCTGCATCGCGGTGTAGACGATGAACCAGGCCAGCATCACCAGCGACAGGATCCCCATGCCGACGGTGTAGGCGCCGAGGTATCCCTCGGGTCCGGCGGACACGGCGATCACGGCCACGACGATGGTCAGCACGATCGCGAGCCCCGCCGCGATCAGTGCGTCCACCACGTAGGCCAGCACGCGCCTTTTCACCGGCGCGACCTGTCCGAAGGGCAGCATCGTCATTTCGTCTCGCTCTCGGGTGCTGCAGTCTTCTCGGGTGCTGCAGATCTGTCGGGGGATGCGGAGGTGTTCTTGTCGATCGTGCCACCTTCGCGGCGGACGCGCGCGGCCGCGGCATCCTTCAGCTCGCCCAGCTTCGACGCCATCACGCCTCCGCCGAGCAGCGAGCGAAGGCTCAGGCGCGCACGCAGGCGTCGCCAGAAGCCCGCCTCGGCACCCATGCCTGCGACGATGCCGTCGACTTCGCGCCAGAACGCGTCGACGTCCTCCGGCGTCGGATCGGCCGGGCCGAACACCTGCGCGTCGGCGCGATCCGCCAGGGCCGTGACCGCGGGAACGGCGAGCGTCGCGGCGACAGCCGTCGCATCCTCGGCCCGGGTCGCGCCCGGCGCCGTGTGCGCGCCGTAGTCGCTGGCGCGATCCGTGAGCTCGTCCCAGCCGCCGCTGATGCGGTCGGAGGTGCGCTCCGCGTTGCGACGACGGCGGCGGCGCGCGGCCTTCCACGCGCCGATCACGATGAACGGCGAGGCGAGCAGGGCGATCACGCCGAGCGAGATGCCGCCGATCGCGAGGATGGCCGCGATGATGCCCCAGATGTTCGCGGCATCGTCCTCGGGCTCACGGTCGTCGGGCAGCGTCGGAGGCAGGTCGACGGGCTCCTGCGGCGGGGGCGGCGGCTGCAGCACCTGCGGCTTGGGATCAGCGCGCGGCTTGGTGTTCTGATCGTTGGGGACCTTGTCCTCCGGCGGCGTCGGGTCGAACGCGACCCAGCCGTGCCCGGCGAAGTTGACCTCGACCCAGGCGTGCAGGGTGTCGCCGTTGGCCGGGAACGTCGCCGCGCCCGCCTGCTCCTCGTCGGGGTAGAAGCCCATGACGACGCGCGCGGGGATGTCGAGCTCGCGGGCGAGCAGGGTCATCGCGACGGCGTACTGCTCGTCGTCGCCGATCATCTGGTCGCCGCCGATGAGGGTCGAGATGCGCTCCGAGGTGTGCCCCGCGCGGGAGATCACCTCGCCCTCCAGGCCGTGGCTGAAGAAGCCGCCCTCCGCGAGGAACACCTCCAGTGCCGCGACCTTCTCGATCGGCGTCTCAGCATCCTCCGTGACATCGGCCGCGAGTCCGGAGAGCTCCTCGGGCACGTCGGACTGCTTCGGGAGCGACACCGACCCGAACTTCGCATCTCCCAGAGTCTTGTCGGCTCGCTCGACGGGAAGCGTGGTCTCGAGGGTGTAGGCGTCACCCTCGGCGAGCGGCGTGGTCGTGATCGCCGTGGCGCTGGACTCGTTGTAGTACGTGGAGCGGCGCAGCTCCTCGGCGCGGTCGCCGGTGAACTCGAGCTCGTTCACCTGCCCCGCGGTCGGGATCCAGACCTGGTCGTAGTCGTCGATCTCGACCTTCAGCGTGGCGCGGTCGCCCTCGGCATCGACCGACATGTTGCCACGCAGCGGGGTGAACGCACCGGAGGATCCGTTGCCGGCATCCGAGACGTTGTAGACCTGGCCGTTGAAGTCGTCCATCGCCGCGAGACGCATCCGCGCGCCCTCGGGCAGACCGCGAACGGTGAACAGCGTGTTGTCCAGGTCGTCGCGCACGTACTTGCGGTACGACTGCAGCGGGCTCGGGTATTCGCGGATGTTGAACGGCGGCACGATCGTGTCGCGGAACACGTGCCGCGGCTGGTTCGGCTGGGCGAAGGCGCTGGTGGCGATGCCCGCACCCGCCGCGACGACGAGCACGGCCGCACCGGCGCCGATGCGGCGCCAGCGCATGTGCGCGGCGCGCGTGGGATCGACCTCGCTGACCGAGACGGCCGCGTTCTGCGGCGCCCAGATCTGCCGCAGCGCCAGCCAGCCGACGCTGACCAGTGCGAAGACGACGCCCTGTGCGATGGGAGCGGCGGGCGAGGGCACACCCAGTGCGATGCCGAATCCGACCGCAACGCCGGCGGGGATCAGCGCCCAGCCCGCGCTGCGCAGCCGTAGCGCCAGCGAGCCGGTCAGCACGCTCGCGACGAGCAGCAGCAGGAACGGCACGAGCGCGTGTCCGTCGGTCACCGAGACCGGAGCCACGGTGGTCAGCAGCTGCTTCCAGGAGGTGATGGCGCCGAGCGCCAGCCTCTGCAGCGTGTCCAGCGTCGGCACGACGCCCGCGATCGTCGTGAACGGGAGGGCGAGCGCGCCGCCGAAGACGAAGTAGGCGGCGATCGTCAGACCGGCGATGATCAGGATGCCCCAGCGACGCCAGGCGCTGACCGCGGCGATGCCGAGTCCGAGGATGACGGCGCCGACGGCGGCGGGAAGGTAGGCGGGGCCGGCGAAGGTCGGCCAGAAGCCGACGACGGCGACCGCGAGCAGAAGAGCCGAGGCGGTGAGGTCGACGATCCAGCGCCGGGCGCTGATGCGGGGGGAGGTCATGCGAGCACCTTCTGCAGGGCGATGGGCAGCTGCTCGAGTGCAGCGACGGTGACGACGTCGGCATCGCCGATGCGTCGCAGCGACGGGCTCTCGGCGCGCAGGTCGACGACGATCGCGAGGGCACGGGCACCGAACGGCACACGCGCGCAGGCGGCCCGGAGATCCTCGTTGCTCGTCTTCGAGCCGGTCACCAGCACGACGAAGCTGGCGAGGGCCATGGTGGCGGCGAGGACGCCGGCGAGGTCGACCACGCCACCCGCCTTGGGCTTGGTGAGCTCGACCGTGGACAGCGAGTCGAGCAGCTGCTTTCCGGTGCCGGCCGGCAGGTCCTTGCCCTGCACCCGCAGGTCCACGCGCTGCGAGTCTCGCAGTGCGCGCAGCCCAACGGACCCCGCGATCGACACGGCGCGCTCGAACTCCTCATCCTCGGCGTACTCGGAGGTGTTCCGCGACAGTCCGATGACGAAGTGCGAGCGGCGGGTCTCCTCGAACTGACGCACCATCATCGTGCCGGTGCGCGCGGTGGAGCGCCAGTGCACGTGGCGCAGGTCGTCACCGGGCTGGTACTCCAGCAGAGCGTGGAAGGACACGTCGTCGCGGGAGAGATCCGCAGCCGGCATCCCCTCCAGGTCGCGCAGGAAACCCAGGGACTGCCCGTCGAACAGCACGGTGCGGGGGTGCACGTAGAGGTCGACGGGCTCGTCACGCCGGTGCGCCCGCTCGAACAGGCCGAGCGGATCGCCGCGGACCACGCTGACGGGACCGACCTTCACGACGCTGCGCTTCTGCGTGGGGATCGCGAACAGCTCTTCGGCCTTCTGACCGGGTGCCAGTCGCTGGATGCCGAACTCGCCGCGCCCCGAGCCGACCGGAAGGACGACACGCGAGGGCAGGATCGCCCGGCTGCCGGGGTTCGACAGGGTCAGTGCGCCGACCGCGCGCTCCCCCACGACGACCCGGGTGCGCGCGAGGTCCAGCGCGACGTCGTACTCCGTTCGCCCGATCAGGAACAGCGCGCACAGCGCCACGGTCACCGCGATGATCATCGCGGCGACCGTGAGCTCCCACCAGCCCAGGGGAAGCCCGACGGCCCACAGCACCACCGCCAGCCCGATCAGAACCCACGCCAGCGGGCGCACGGCGGACAGGATGAGCCGGAGACGCGCCCCGATCCGCGATCCGACGACCGCCGCGATGTCCCGCCAGCCGGCGTCTCGTCGGGTGGTCGACGGGGCGGCGGGAAGTGTCTCCGACGCCATCACGCTGCCGTACGCGCCTGCGGCGCCGCCACGGAGTCCAGGACCCGCGAGATCACGACGGCGGAAGTGGTGCCGGCGAACTCGGCCTCCGCGTCGAGCAGCAGACGGTGCTGCCACACGGCGGGCGCGAGGGTCTTGATGTCGTCGGGGAGCACGTAGTGGCGCCCGTGCGCGGCCGCCCAGACCTTCGCGATGCGCACCATGGCGATGGCGCCGCGGACCGAGACGCCCAGCCGCACGCTGCTGTCGTTGCGGGTCGCCTCGGCGAGCTCGGCGACGTAGCGCAGCACGGCGGGCTCGACGTGGGCGGATGCCGCGAGGTCGGCCATGTCGGCGACGGCGCTGGTCGTGATGATGGCGGACAGGCTCGCCGACGGGTTGCGGTCCGATGCCCCGGCCAGGATGCTCTCGGTCACCGCGAGGTCGGGGTAGCCGATCGACGTCTTGATCAGGAAGCGGTCCAGCTGCGCCTCGGGCAGCTTGTAGGTGCCGGCCTGCTCGACGGGGTTCTGGGTCGCGATCACGAGGAAGGGGCGGCCGGTCTCGTGCGTGACGCCGTCGACCGTGACGCGCGACTCCTCCATGACCTCGAGCAGCGCCGACTGGGTCTTCGGCGAGGCGCGGTTGATCTCGTCCGCGAGGACGATGGACGCGAAGATCGGCCCGCGGTGGAACTCGAAGCGGTGCGCCTGCTGGTCGTAGATCGTGACGCCGGTCACGTCCGAGGGCAGCAGGTCGGGGGTGAACTGGATGCGGGCGCTGGTGCCCTGCACGGTGGCGGCCAGCGCCTTGGCGAGGCTGGTCTTTCCGGTGCCGGGCGCGTCCTCGAGGAGCACGTGCCCCTCGGCGAGCATCGACGCGAGCACGAGGCTCACGATCTCGCTCTTGCCCTGCAGCGCCTTGTCGACGTTGTCGACCAGACGGTTGAAGGTGCCCTGGAACCACGCCGCCTGTTCGGGGGTCATCGTCATGAGTGGGGAGTTTCCTTACGTGTGGATTTCGGATGCTGTGGGGTGCTGGGGCACCGTGCGGCGGGTGCCGCTACCAGGCTCTTCGTTCGTATGCTGTGCCGTCGATCGTCACCCAGACCTGGTTCGGGGGCTCCCGGAGCATGTTGCCGTGGTGGCACCACAGGTCGAAGCTGGCGTTCCCGCCGAAGGTGTAGGTGTTGGTGCTCCAGCCGCCGGGATAGGCGTCGCTGTAGCAGCGCACGCTGTGCGAGCCGTATGGGAACACGCTGTTCGTGTTCAGGTGGAACTTGTGGCACCCGTCCGCGCAGTCGGACGATCCGACGTACGCGCCGTTGGTCACCCAGGCCCTGGGCGGGTCCGGGGGCGGCGGCCTGTCGTTCGTGCGGGCGGACGCTGTTCCACTGGCCGACCAGCCGGCCTTGTTGTACACCTGCACCTGGATCGAGTACGTCGTCTCGTAGGCGCTCGCGGTCGTGACCGAGCCGCTCCCGCTGTTGGCCGCGTCCTTCCACCCTGTCCCGTTGATGTTGTACCGGGCGTTGGTGATGCTCGCGCCGTTGGTGCCGTTGGGGCTCCAGGTGAACGTCACCGTGGTGCCGTTGTTCTTCGCGGAGACGTTCGGTGCCGGCGGGACGCCGAAGGGGATCACACCGGCGGATGCTGCGGAGCCGTCGCTGATGTACTGCTTCCCGCCCACCGTGGCCACGGCACGAACGCGCACCGTGTAGGTGTCGCCGTTGTTGAGCCCGGTGATCCTGGAGCCGTCCCAGTTGCTCTTCCACCCCGTGTTGTTGAGGTTGTACTGGTAGGTGGTCTCGCTCGCGGTCGCGCCGTTCAGCTGCGACTCGCTCAGCTGGTACGAGGACTTGTTCACTACCAGGAACCTGTCACCGTAGTCGCTGATCGTCGGCCTCGGCGGGGTGTCCGGCTTGATCGCCGCGCGCCGCGGCGCGGATGCCGGGCTGAGGTCGCCCCATCCGGCCTTGTTCTGGGCCTGGACCTTGTAGGTGTACGCCGTCGTCGACGTGTCGACGACCACGGACTGCGAAGTCTTACCCGCTGCGATCTCGAGGGTCTGCTTGACCGTGGACCCGTTGATCACCTGCAGCCGGTAGCCGTCGATCGCGTCGCCGTTGTCGTTCGGCGCGGTCCACGAGACGAGCATCTGGGCGCGCTCGCCGACCGGCTGTTGCTCTGCCGTCGTCGGGGCGGCCGGCGCGGCGGGAGGGCCGGCCGGGATCTCGCCGAGCGACGGGGTGCTCCAGCTCGAGGGGTCGGGCGCGAGGTTGTGCGCTCGGACCCGTGCCGTGTACTCGGTGCCGTTCTCGAGCCCGGTCCAGGTGTACGAGTTGCCGGTGATCTCCGTCTTCTGACCGGCGCCGACACCTCCCGACAGCTCGAGCGTGTAGTACTCGACAGGTGAGCCGGGGGTCGAGGGCGTCTCCCACGAGATCTTCAGCTCCTTGTCGCCGAAGACGAGCGTCGGGGCTGCAGGGGTGTCCGGGCGCGCATCCGGCCGTGCCTCGGCGGAGGACGGCGACGGATCGGATTCGCCGACCCGGTTCGTGGCGGTCACCTGGAACAGGTACTTCACGTTGTTGGTGAGGCCGTCCAGCGTGCAGGTCGTCGACTCGCACTTCCGCTCGTACGCGTTGCCCTGCACGGAGCGCACGGTGTACTCGGTGATCTCCGCACCGTTGTTCGCCGGCGGAGACCACGACAGCACCACCGTGCGGTCCTGCACGCTCGAAACCGTCGGGACCCCGGGAGCATCCGGCTTGCCCTGCACCGTCAGCACGATCAGGCCGTCGACCTCGCGGTCGGGGTCCTCGGTGACATCGCCGATCCGGTAGCGGACCGTCATGCTTCCGACGAACTTGGCATCCGGCGTCACGTCGACCTTGTCGCCGACGACATCCGCCTTGCCGTTGCCGCTCTCCACCGACGCGGTGAGCAGACGCAGATCGCCCTTGTCCTGGAACGGATTGAAGTCGTTCGCGAGCACCGGGACGGTGATCTTCACGCCCTGGTCGGCTTCCGGGTACGTGTCGTTGTTGGCCGTGGCCAGCGCCCTCGTCGACGCCGTCACCCGCACCTCGATCGTGCCCTCGATCGGTTCGGTCTCACCGTCGCTGATGCGGACCGTGAGCGTCGCGACCGTCCCCTTCGGCGTCTTCGAGTCGGCCTCGACCTTCAGCTCGGTGCCGTCCATCCGAGCGCTGATGCCGTCGGTCGCACCGCCGACATAGGTGAACGTGTGCTTGCCGCGATCGGCGGGATCGGGATCGTCGGTCAGTTCGGTCAGGTCGATCGAGACCGCGTCCTCACCGGGTGCGACGTTCAGCTGACCGCGCGTGAACGTCGGCTGCTGGTTGTCCGGCGGCAGCACCGTGATCGGGATCGACAGCGTCGCCTTACGGCCCTTCGGGTCGTCCGGCCCCGTGCCGTCGGTCACCTCGAAGCTCAGCGCATCCGCGCCGAAATACCCCTGCGCAGACGTGTACACCAGCGTGCGCTCGTCCTTGATGAGGTTGTCGCCGTTGGCGTGAGCAGCGGAGACCTTCTCAGCCTCGGTGATCACGACGGAACCGCCGCCGGCAACCGTCACGTACTCGTCGAGGGGCACCTCGACCGTCTCGCCGCTGATCACCTCGATCGACTTCGACGCATCGACGGTCGGCCGCAGGTCGGCCAGCGCCGGGACGTAGATGAAGGCAGACGTGGTCTGGTCGTCCTGATCGGTGAGCGTGTACTTGACCAGCTGACGCTCGTCGCCGACCTTCACCCTGACCTTTCGGTCCTTGACGATCGTGCCGCCGTTCTCGACGACCAGCTTCAGCGAGTCGGTCGTGCCGTCCGGATCCTCATCGTTGGCGAGCACGTCGAGGTCGACGTTCACACCGTCCTTGACGTCCTCGCTCTTCACACGGTCATCACGGGCGATCGGGAACAGCAGCGGCACGTCATTGTCGACCGTGACCTGCAGCACCGCGGTGGCCTCCGCGCCGCGCTCGTCGACGATGGTGTACTGCAGCGAGGTCGAGACCTCGGCATCCGGTGCCTGCACGAGCACCCGGTCTCCGGAGACGCGCGCGTCGAAGCCGGGAACGTCCTTCGGTGGGGTGATGCCGTTCTTGACGAGGGCGATCTGGTCGCCCTCGGGATCTGAGTCGTTCGCGAGCACCGGCACCGCGACCTCACGACCAGGGCGCACCACGACGGCGTCCTTCACCGCGTAGGGAGACTGGTTGACCTGCTCGGTCGGCGCGATGCCGACGGTCACCGTCGCCGTTCCCTCCTTACCGAGGTTGTCGCGCACCTTGTACGTGAACGTGTCGGTGCCCGTCGAGTCCTCAAACGCCTCGTAGACGAGATAGTCCTGCTCGACCGTCACGAGACCCTTCGTCGGGTTCGAGTCCAGCCCGAGCAGTTCGACCGAGTCACCGTCCTGATCGATCCCGTCCAGAGGGATCGCGATGTTCGTCGTCGTGCCGCTGATCGTACGCGCGGTCACATCCCGCGGACGCGGCGCGGCGTTCCGCTCCTCGTCCACGGCGAGGATCTGGATGGTGATGTAACCGGCATCCACCTGCCCGTTCTCATCGACCGCGTTGTAGGTCGCATAGACGGTCTTCGCCTCGGGGCCCGCGCGGAAGCGCACCTCGTCCTGCGAGACGAACGCCTCCCCGTCCTCCGGGTCGATGAACGGCTCCACCAGCTTCGGCTTCACATGCAGCGCGAGCTCGTTGGGGTGCGTGTCGTTGTCGAGCACGGGGATGGTGACCACATCGCCGGCACGCACGACAGCGGTGTCGTCGTTCGCCACCGGCGGCAGGAGCTTGTCCGGCGCCGGGATCGGGATCACGACCACGTCACCCTCGGCGTTCTGCTTGCCGTTGGAGATGCGGTACTTGATCCGCACCTGGTCCTTCACGCCGCCCTGATCGCCGATCCGCAGCGTCTCGTGGTTCAGCACCGACACCGACACACCGCTACCGGGTTCGACCGTCACCGACTGGACGACCAGCACGCCGCCGCTGGGGTCGGTGTCGTTGTTCAGCACGCCCACGAGCACCTCGCCGCCGGTGGGCAGCAGAGCCACATCACGCACCGCGATCGGCGCCAGATCCTCCTCGGTCGCCTCCTCGACGTCGATGCGCACCAGGCCGGCGGCGGATGGCACGCCGGCTGTGACCAGGTACTGCACGTAGTAGGTGCCGGGGGCCTGCGTCTTGAACGTGAACGTCTTGTTCGCGTAGTCGGGGATGACCGTCGCTCCGTCGACAGGATCGACGCGGCTCAGCCGCAGCGGCTCCTTGCTGGAACTGGTGTCATTCGCGAGCGGCGACACCGTCACCTGCTGACCGACCTTGGTCACCACATGATCCGCGTTCGTCTTCGGCAGCGTCGAACCGACCGGACGCACATCCAACTGGATGGTGCCGCCCGCATCCTCGCCCGACGCGTCCGCGACCACGATCTGCACTTCGTGCCGGCCGGGAGGGCTCGCGATCGCACGGTAGGTGAGCTGACCGTCGGTCGTGAAGTCGACCTCATCACCAGGAGCGGCGACGACCTCCTTCAGATAGACGTCATCACCGTCCGGGTCGATCCAGTCCGGCAGCACGTTGTACGACACCGTGCCACCCGCCTCCACCGCCAGCGCGCTCTTCCGCTTCGGCTCCGGAGCACCGTTCACGCTCCAGTCGTGCACCGACACCGTGACCTTCGCCGTGTCCGTGCCCTTGCGTCCGT
>NZ_QUAB01000030.1 GCF_003387575.1 Microbacterium bovistercoris
CCCGGCGCCCGGCGCCCGGACGCCACCCCCCGCCGCCCCGGCCCCGGCCCGGCCGCCCGCCTCAGGGCGTGACGATCGGGAACGACGGGTCGAAGCGGTCGCACAGCCCGAGAAGGGTCTCCAGCAGCCCGGCATCCCCGTCGATCGTGATCGCGCCGTCCGGCAGATCCGCGGGCATCGCCGCGCCGAGCGCGAGCATCGCGAAGGCGCCGTGCTGCACGACGACCGACGCGCCGGCATCCTCGCGCCACCGGCCCATCGTCGGCACCAGGCATCCGTTGCTGATCTCGAGCACCGCCCGCTCGCCGGTGCCGGCGATCTCCACATTCAGCACCATCGGATGCCGCGCAGCGCGCGGCCCGATCAGCCGGATGCCGAGGTAGCTCAGCATCATCTCGAGAGTCATCGCCCCGATGATGTCGGGGGTGACCGTCTGCGTTCCGGGCGGAGGCGTGCCCAGCCGCAGCTCGCGCGCGCCGCACAGGTAGAAGTTGCGCCACACCGCCGACTCCGCCTGGTAGCCGAGCTGCTCGAACGCCGCCGCCTGCAGTTCACGGGCCTCACGCGATGTCGGGTCGGCGAACACGGCGTGCCCGACGACCTCCGCGACCCAGCGGTAGTCGCCCTCATCGAACGACGCTCGCGCCTTCTGCAGCAGTGCGTCCGTGCCGCCCATGAAGTCCACGTATCGCACCGCCGCCGACACCGGATCGTGCGGGTCGAGGTTCGCCGGGTTGCCGTCGAAGTAGCCGAGGTACTTCTGGTACACCGCCTTCGCGTTGTGCCGGAGGGTGCCGTAGTAGCCGCGGTTCGACCAGAACTCGCCGAGGGCCGGCGGCAGTTCGATGAGCTCGGGGATCTCGTCGATCGTGTGCCCCGAGTTCGCCAGGCGCAGCGTCTCGTCGTGGATGTAGCGGTACAGGTCGCGCTGCATCGTGAGCAGCTCGACGCAGCGCTCCCTGCCCCATGCCGGCCACTGGTGGCTGACGAAGACGACGTCAGTGCGATCGAGGAAGTGATCGATCACCTCGCCCAGGTACTCGCTCCAGGCGATCGCGTCGCGCACCTGCGCACCACGCAGCGTGTACAGGTTGTGCATGGTGTGCACGACGTTGTCCGCCAGGCACAGCGCGCGGTGCTCGGGCAGGAACACGTTCATGTCCGAGGGCGCCTCGGCACCGTGGGTCACCTGGAACTCCAGCACCACGCCGTCGATCTCGAGCGTCTCACCGGTGTGCGTCACGGAGTGCGTCGGCGGGATCAGCGTGAGCGACCCCGCCGAGATCGCCGGGCCCAGCCCCGTGGTCACGAGCCCGCGCGGGTCACGGTCGAGCTGAGCGCCGTACATGAACGCGGCGCGCCGCGACATCGCGTTGCCCGCGAACACGTTCTCGCTCACCGCGTGGCCGAGAAAGTCCGCCGGCGCCACGATCGGGATGCCGCGATCCGCGACATCCTCCGCCGAGACGACTCCCTTGACACCGCCGAAGTGATCGACGTGGCTGTGCGTGTAGACGACACCGGTCACCGGGCGGTCGCCCAGGTGCTCCCGCACGAGCGCCATGCCGGCCGCCGCGGTCTCGGCGGACATCAGCGGGTCGATCACCACGTAGCCGGTGTCGCCGACGACGATCGACATGTTCGAGAGGTCGAATCCGCGCACCTGGTACACGCCGTCCACCACCTCGAACAGCCCGTGCCTCGCGCTCAGCCGCGCGTTGCGCCACAGGCTGGGATTGACCGTGTCTGGCGCCTCTCCTTCGAGGAACCCGAAGGACTCCATCTCCCAGACCACGCGGCCTTCGGCATCCGTGATCCGGCACGGGTGGAGCGTGCCGAGGAACCCGCGGTCGGCCTCGTCGACGTTGCGCCGGTCTTCGAAAGGCAGCGTCTCGCGCACGATCTGCTGGGATGCCGCGGTCGTGGCCGTCGCGGCGAGCGCGGTCATCGTCGTGTCCGTCATGTCAGCTCTCCTTCGCGAAGCGCGCCAGGCGCGCGGCATCCCGGTCCGGGCGCATCATCAGGATCGCGACCACGCCGCCGATGAGCAGCACGACGCCCATCACCGTCAAGGCGCTCTCGTAACCGGAGGACAGGTCGGCGGCGTTGCCGATGATCCGGCCGGTGACGATAGGACCGAGCACGGCCCCGAGACTCGCGATCGCCACGTACAGGCCGAGGACGGTGCCGCGCTGCTGCGGCGGGACGAGCTCGCCGCACACGGTCGTCGAGATCGCGAAGATCATACCGCTCAGGCTCATCGCGATCGTGAGGAAGACGAACTGCGCGACGCCGCTGGTGAACGAGGCGAACACGAAGGTCGTGACGCCCGAGACCAGCAGGCCGACGCCGCCGAACAGCCCGCGTCCGATCCAGCTGGAGCGTCCGGCCGCCATCAGCCGGCGGGCGACGACGCCCTGCACGACCAGGACCACGGCCGCGAGCAGCCAGGGCGCGACGATCAGCACGCCGACCTGCTTCTTCTCGTAGCCGAGGGCCTCCTCGAGGTAGGCGGGGATCCAGGACAGCAGCACAGCCATGCTCCAGTACGCGGCGAACGACGCCAGCACGGCGCCCACGAACGTGCCCGACACCAGCAGGCGGCGCCACGGCACCTTCATGCCCTGCAGGCGGCTCGCGCCCTCCGCCTGGTAGCCGGCCTCACCGGCATGGCTGCTCGTGGTGCCGATCGTGCCCTCCTTGCCGACGAACAGCCAGATCACGGCCCAGATCACGCCGAGCACGGCGAGACCTGCGAACGCGGGGCGCCACCCCTGGGTCGCGATCACGGCGGTGAGGATGGGGGCGGCGACGATGACGCCGACCGTGGCGCCCATCTCGAGCAGCGCGGCCGGGCCGTTCCGGTCCTTGTCGCTGAACCACTTCTGCATCGAGTGGTTCGCGATGCCGAAGGTCGGACCCTCGACGGCGCCGAGCGCGACCCGGCTTGCGAGCAGCACGCCGAAGGTGACCATGCCGAGCAGCGGGGCGATGCACACGCTCCAGCCGATCGCCATCCAGAACAGGATCCGCTTGGTCGAGAACTTGTCGGCCAGTACGCCGCCGAGCAGGGCGGTGATGCTGAACAGGAGGAAGAATCCGCCCGACACGAGCCCGTACTGCTGGTCGGTCAGGTGGATCTCGCGACGGATCTCGGTCGCGGCGAGTCCGAGCACGGCCTTGTCGGCGAAGTTGATCATCATCAGCACGAACAGCATGATCGTGACGGTCCATGCGCGCCGCCGATGGGCGGCCGACACCACCGTCGGCTCGGTCGTCGTCTTCGTTGTCATCTGGGGAGGCTCCTTTGCCTGCGTGGGGGATCTGCGAGCTTCTTCGGGTTGTGGAAACATCGCAACGCATACGAGTCTTGAACCAGCATTCAGGCCGTGCAATCCGAATCTTCCACAGCACAGGACGGGACGACTGTGACTTCGACACAATCCGACGCGCGAACGGCGATCCTCGACCGGTTCGCCGACTCGACTGGCGGGGCCGTGCGGTCGCTGGCCGCCGAGGACCGGGCGCTCGCGGACATGCCCGCGGAGATCCTGCGGTTCGAAGTTCCGGATGCCGGGCGCTACTACTTCACTCATATCGCGGACGCCCTGCGGGAGCGGCGCCCGCTCGCCCAGGCCGAGCTGGACTGGGTGCGCACCCGTTCGCGGGTGCGCGCCGATGAGGATTTCCCGCTCGAGCTCGTGATGCACAACTGGCTGCGGGGCGCCTCGGTGCTGGCATCCGCTCTGATGGATGCGGCGCGACCCGGCGAGGAGCAGGCCCTCATCGGTCTGCTGCGCGACCTGTGGGGTCCCGTCGACCAGTTGGTCTCGACCGCCGCTGCGACATATCTCGAGCGCCGCGACGTGCTCGCTCGGCACGAGCGCGGGGCGGAGCAGCTCGTCGCCCGGGCGCTGCTCGCCGGGCAGGATGCCGAAGGGCTGGCGCAACAGGCCGATCTCGTGATCGCCTCCGAATACGACGTCGTCTCGCTGACATTCGCCCGCCCGCAGGCCGCCGACGCGGCCGCGCTGGTGGTCGCACGGCGACGACGGATGCTGCGCATCATGACCGCCCTCGACCGCGCGGGCAGACGCGACGTGCTGGTCGCGATCGACGAGGATGCCGGGTTCGCGCTGGTGCCGCGGCCGGACGGTGCGGACGGTGCGGCCGGAGCCGCCGGAGCAGCCGGAGCAGCCGGAGCAGCCGGAGCAATCGTAGAGCTGATCGCGCGGGCGGGCGGGCCTGTGGAGGCGTCTGCAGTGTCCAGGGCGCAGGTCAGCGGCATCCAGGATGCGGCGGAGGAGGCGGCACGGGTGCGGCGTATCGCGGTGGCGAACGGGCTCGGCCCGGGTCCGCACGAGCTCGCCACCGTCGCGCTGGATTACCAGCTCGGTGCTCCCGGAATCGCACGCGACCGCATCGCCGCCGTGCTCGAGCCGCTGGCGCGAACCCCGGAACTGGTGCTCACCGCCGAAGCGCTGCTTCAGTGCGACGGCGACCGTGCCAGGACTGCGCGGATGCTCCGCGTGCATCCGAACACGATCGCGAACCGCATCGCGCGGATCACGTCGCTGATCGGCTTCGATCCGCTCTCCACTCGCGGGATCGTGGCGCTCTCGGCGGCGTTCGCCGCCCGCCGCGCGGAGCGGCTCGCCCCCTGAGCCCGCAGTCCGACGGAAGCATCCGCCGCAGCTGCGAAACCGACCGCGCGGTCGAAAACGCCGCCCACAGCGCCTCGCGGGATGCAATATCGACCACGCGGTGACGAACGCCACCCACGGGCATCCTCACGCCGCACTCCGCCGCAGCTGCGAAATCGACCACGCGGTCGAAAACGCTGCCCGCCGCCGCGCGGGACATGCGAAACTCACCACGCGGCGCGCCGAACGCCGGTTGCACATGCGAAACCGACCACGCGGTCGAAAACGCCGCCGCCCACGACAGAGAGCGGGCGCGGGCGCCGTCAGGCCTCGGGTTCGCCGCCGATCAGGCCGCGCAGCCAGTCGCGCGCTTCGACGAACACGTCGTCGGCGTAGCGCTCGGGGTACTGCACGATCTTGCGGTCGGCACGGGGATACGACCCCAGGAACACCACGCGCGGGCTGAACCGGCGGATGCCGAGCAGCGCGTCCGCCATCCGCTCGTCGTAGACGTGGCCGTCGGCGTCGAGCACGAAGCGGTACCGGCCGAGTTCGTCACCGATCGGACGGGACTGCAGCAGCGACAGGTTGATCCCGCGGGTGGAGAACTGCTCGAGCAGCTCGAGCAGCGCACCGGCGTGGTCCTCGGGAAGCTCCACGATGAGGGAGGTCTTGTCCGCCCCGGTCGGCGGCACGGGGGTCGTCGTCCGCGTCACGAGCACGAACCTGGTCTGCGCGTTGGCGTTGTCGCCGATGTCCTCGGCCAGCACCTCCAGCTCGTGGTGCTGCACGATGCCCGGCGCGGCGATGGCCGCCTGCGCGGGCAGGCTGCCGTCGAGGATGCCGATGGCGGATGCCACGTTGCTGGCCGCCGGCACGTGCGAGTGCTTCGGAAGGTGAGCGCCGAGCCAGCTGTGGCACTGCGCGTACGCGACGGGGTGCGCGGCGATCACCGACACGTCGTCGAGCGTCGTGCCGGGCGCCGCGACCAGCACGAAGTTCACGTTCACGAGGTATTCGCCGACGATCCGCAGCCCCGGCTGGGTGGCGAGCGCGTCGAGCGTCGTCGAGACGCCGCCCTCGACCGAGTTCTCGATCGCGATCATCGCGGCGTGCGACACCCCGGAGAGCACGTCGCCGAGCGCCTCGCCCACGTTGTGCACGGGCTTCCAGTGGTGACCGCGTGCCTCCGGCACCTGATCGAGTGCCGCCTCGGTGAAGGTTCCAGCAGGGCCCAGGTAGCTGTAAGTGCGGCGATCGGTCACCCGGCAAGCCTAGTCCCGGGCGCGTCATCGGGAATCGATCGTCACCGAAGGTGCGCAACGGGGCGGTGCGGGGCAGACTATGCACATGAGCAGCCGTGCCGGCCTCCCCGCGGAGGAAAGCGACCTGATCGACGTCGACGAACTGATCGCCGCCTATTACGACCGCCATCCCGATCCGAATGCCTCCGCCGAGCGCGTAGTGTTCGGCACCAGCGGCCATCGCGGCTCGGCCCTGACGTCGAGCTTCAACGAGGACCACATCCTCGCGACCACGCAGGCGATCGTCGACTACCGGACCGGGCAGGGCATCAGCGGCCCGCTGTTCCTCGGCCGCGACACGCATGCCCTCTCGCTGCCGGCCGAGCGCACGGCGATCGAGGTGCTGATCGGCAACGGCGTGGACGTGCGCGTCGACTCCAGGGAGTCGTGGGTTCCCACGCCGGCCCTCAGCCACGCCATCCTCACCTACAACCGCGGCCGCGCAGCATCCGACGCCGGCCGCGCCGACGGCATCGTCGTGACCCCGTCGCACAACCCGCCGCGAGACGGCGGCTTCAAGTACAACCCGCCGAACGGCGGGCCGGCCGACACGGATGCCACGGGCTGGATCGCCGACCGCGCCAACGAGCTCATCGCCGGCGGCCTGGTCGACGTGAAGCGCATCAGGCACGCCGACATCGACGACTCCACCATCGGCACCTACGACTTCCGCGACGCCTACGTGCGCGACCTGCCCTCGATCATCGACGTCGAGGCGATCAGGCGCGCGGGCGTCCGCATCGGCGCAGACCCGCTCGGCGGGGCGTCGGTCGAGTACTGGGCGCTCATCGCGGAGATGCACGGGCTGGACCTCACCGTCGTCAACCCCGAGGTCGACCCGACCTGGCGCTTCATGACGCTGGACTGGGACGAGAAGATCCGCATGGACCCGTCGTCGCCGAGCGCGATGGCGTCGCTGGTCGCCAAGAAGGGTGACTACGACGTGCTGACCGGCAACGACGCCGACGCCGACCGGCACGGCATCGTCACCCCGGATGCCGGGCTGATGAACCCCAACCACTACCTCGCCGTCGCGATCGACTACCTGTTCTCGCACCGCGAGCAGTGGCCGAGGGATGCCGCGATCGGCAAGACCCTCGTCTCGTCGATGATCATCGACCGCGTCGCCGAGTCGCTCGGCCGTCGGCTGCTCGAGGTGCCGGTGGGCTTCAAGTGGTTCGTGCCGGGGCTGCTCGACGGCACCGTCGCGTTCGGCGGCGAGGAGTCCGCCGGTGCGTCATTCCTGCGCCGCGACGGCTCGGTGTGGTCGACGGACAAGGACGGCATCCTGCTCTGCCTGCTCGCCGCAGAGATCATCGCGGTGACCGGCAAGAGCCCGTCGGAGCGCTACGTGGAGCTCGAGGACGCCTTCGGGGCATCCGCCTACCAGCGCGTCGACGCGCCGGCGACTCCGGAGCAGAAGGCGACGCTGTCGAAGCTCGCACCCGAAGCGGTCTCGGCGTCGGAGCTCGCCGGTGAGCCGATCACGGCGAAGCTGTCGCACGCGCCTGGCAACGGTGCGGCGATCGGCGGGCTGAAGGTGCAGACCGAGCACGCCTGGTTCGCCGCGCGCCCGTCGGGCACCGAGGACGTCTACAAGCTGTACGCCGAGAGCCTGCGCGGCCCCGAGCACCTGGCACAGGTGCAGGAGGAGGCGCGGGCCGTCGTGAGCGCGGCGCTCGGGGGCTGAGCCCAGAGCGAGGAGCGCCAGAACTCACCCGCTCCGGGCCCGGAGCCAGGAGCGCCAGAGCTCACCCCGCCCCGGGCCCTGAGCGAGGAGCGAGGAGCGAGGAGCGCACCCCGCTACCGGACCCTGAGCGAGGAGCGCCAGCGACGAGACGAAGGGCGTGGCCAACGCGTCCTTCGTCTCGCTCCGCTCGCTCAGGAGCCGGTTTCCGTGGCCAACGCGTCCTTCGTCTCGCTCCGCTCGCTCAGGAGCCGGTTTCCGTGGCCAATCGCGCACCGGCCTCGCGCAGCCAGCGGGCCGGATCCGCGAGAGCGGCCTCGGACGAGCCCGAGAGCTCCGTCAGCGACACGGATGCCGCGAAGAGCGACGTGTCGGCATCCGCGGTGATCCGCCCGGCGACCACGGCGGCCGGCACCCCGGCATCCTCCGCGAGACCGGCGACGAACGACGGCACCTTGCCGTCGCCGGACTGCCCGTCGTAGGAGCCCTCGCCGGTGATCACGAGGTCGGCGGAGGCGATGGCCTCGGCCAGGCCGATCAGGCGGGCGACCTCGGAAGCCCCTGGCAGCAGTCGCGCGCCCCAGGCGACCAGCGCCCCGCCGACGCCGCCCGCGGCTCCGGCTCCCGGCGTCGCCGGATCCAGCCTCAAGAGGGCAGCGAGCGCCGCGAGGGCGGCATCCGTCCGCGCGCGATCCTCGCCATCGGTGAGCCCCTTCTGCGGGCCGAACACCTCAGCCGCTCCGCGCGGTCCGGTGAGCGGATTCGTGACATCGGTGAGGACGAGTGTCTCCGGCGCCGGGCGCAGCCCGCTGAGGTCGACCCGCGCGATCGCCGGCAGGCCGCGCGCGCCGGGCGCGACCTCGCTGCCCGCCGCATCGGTGAACCGCGCGCCGAGCGCGCGCAGCACCCCGGTGCCGCCGTCGGTCGACGCGCTCGAGCCGATGCCGAGCACCAGCCGGGACACCCCGTGGTCCATGGCGGCGGCGATCGCCTGGCCGAAGCCGGTCGAGTCGGCGTCGAAGGGCCGCAGTTCGCCGAGCAGCTCGATGCCCGAGGTGGAGGCGAGATCGATCACGGCGGTTCCGCGCGGAGCATCCTCCGTCGCCGGCAGCAGCAGCCATGCGGTGTCGACCGGCGTGCCGGCCGGGCCGTCGACCGTGACAGGCATCCGCACGGCTCCGGGCACCGCCGCCGCGAACGCGGCGACCGTGCCCTCTCCCCCGTCCGCCATCGGGCGCATCAGGAACTCCGCGCCGCCGCCCCAGCCCTCGGCGAGAGCGGATGCCGCATCTGCAGCCGTGATCGTGCCCTTGAAGCTGTCCGGCGCCAGGACGACGCGCATCAGTCGATCCCGGGCGTGCTGCCGCGCACGACGACCTCGAGGTCGGCCTCGGGCTGCTCCCACTCGGCATCCACCGTGGCACGGAACGCCTGATAGCCGAGTTCGCTCAGGGGCACGCGGACCGTCGTGAGCTGCGGGGTGACGTCGCGGCTGACCGGCACGTCGTCGAAGCCGCACACCGCGATGTCCGAGCCCACCGTGCGGCCCGCGTCGCGGATGGCGGTCATCGCGCCGACCGCGACGACGTCGCTGAGCGCGAAGACCAGAGTGCCGGGCTCGACACCGTCTGCGAGCGCCACGGTCATGCTCTCCGCACCGTCCTCGCGCGCGAACCCGCCGCGGTAGGTGCGCACCACGTCGCCCCCGCCAGATTCGAAGCCCGCGGAGAAGCCGGCGAGACGGTCATCGGAGGTGCGCACGCCCTCCGATGCTCCGAGCACGATCGCTGTACGGTAGCCGCGCGCCGCCATCTCGCGGCCCAGCCGCTCCGCGCCGCCATGGTTGTCGATCTGAACACCACGGTCTCCGCCGGGGCCGAAGGTCACCGTGCGTGCGCCGAGGGAGGAGAACGCGGCCAGTTCGTCGGGGCTCTCCTGCCCACCGTCCTCGCTGCGGGATGCGGCGAGGATGACGCCCTGCGGACGCTGCCCGCGCAGTGCGCGGAGGATGCGGTTCTCCCGCTCGGGATCCCGCTCGGTGATCGCGATCGTGACGACCAGGCCGCGTTCGTCCGCACCGCGCGCGACGCCGGACGCGATCAGGCCGAAAAACGGGTCGGCGATGTCGGCGACGAGCAGTGCGATCACCGGCGAGGTGCCGCGGGCGATCGACTGGGCTGAGATGTTGGCCGTGTACCCGAGCTCGTCCGCTGCCTGCTCGACGCGCTCGCGGAACGAGTCGGCCACCTTGCGCTCCGAGCCGTTCAGCACGCGCGACGCCGTGGCCAGCGAGACCCCCGCGGCCCGTGCGACGTCGTGCAGCGTGGGGGTCGAGGAGCGCGCGGCGCGCCGGCCTTCAGCTGTGGTCATGAGCCGAGCCTATCGATCGTCTTCCCGGTTTCCGGGCGGCATCTCCGGCCGTTCTCCAGCCCGGCCGCCGGCCGCCGATCGGTTCGGGGCGCACTTCGTCCCGGAACGGTCGCCGCCGCGAGGCGGGACGAACGGCGCCCGGGACGATGCCGGACGTGCCGAAGCGGGACGAACTGCGACCCGGGCACCGGAGGAGACCGGCAGACGTGTTCACGCCGCGTCCATGATCCAGCCGCGCAGCGTCGCGGCCTCGGCGGCGAGGATGCCGGGGTCGTCGTCGAGCACGAACTCCAGCAGCGCGTCGCGCGGCGGCACCGCCGCACGGGATGCCGCCGAGAAGAAGCCCCGCCACAGGCTCTCGCGCTCGTGCAGACGCAGCCGTTCGGCCTGAGGCCACCACGAGAAGACGTGCGCGGCGCTGACACGATCCTGCAGGGCCGCGTAGTCTGCGAGCGCGGATTCGTCGGACGCCGCGACGTTGGGCTGCCAGTAGGTCGACAGGGCAGGCACCTCGTTGAGCAGGCGCCGCGTCGTGGCGGCGGTGTCGGTGAGGGTGCGGGAGTGGTACTCCAGAGCGAGCATGATCCCGCGGGCGGCCGCCTGTTCCGCGGCAACCTTCAGGCGGGCGATCATGGTCGCCCAGTGCTCGTCCGAGGCGTCTGCCGAGCCGACCCCGCCCGCCCAGATGCGCACCCGATCGGCACCGAGCGCCGCGGCGCTGTCGAGCACGGGCTCGAGGTCGTCCTGCACGCCGGGTCGGAAGTACGAGCCGTATGAGCAGACCGCGAGTCCGGCATCCGTCGTCGCCCGCGCGACCTCGGCGGCGCGAGCGGTGTCGCCGGGCGGCACGTGCACGTCACCGCCCCACTCGATCACCTCGAGGCCCGCGGCGGCGGTCGCCTCGACGACCTGCTCGGCCGTCAACTGCCGGAAGGTCACGGAGCAGAGTCCAGGTCGCATGATCATCCTTCTATCCTCGTCTCCATCGCTGTTCCGGTCCCAACGGTTGCGGGTGTTCCGCGACCGCACCCACATCCATCGAGACCGGAACTGGAAGGGGTCGACCCCCGGAATGCTCCGGTCCCAACGGTTGCGGGTACTCACCAGCCACACCCACATCGAGTGAGACCGGAGCAAGGGGTAGGTCCGCCCCCGGAATGCTCCGGTCCCAACGGTTGCGGGTGTTCGGAGGCCTCGCCGCCGGGTCAGGGCAGGTGCGGGGAGACCGTCGCCGCAAAGGCCTCCGCCGTACGGGCGACGACCGACTCCGGGGCATCCGCCCAGATGTCGGCGTTGAAGATCTCGACCTCGATGTCGCGGTCATAGCCGGTCTCGACCACCGCGCGCGTGAGCGAGGCGAAGTCGATCACGCCGTCGCCCATGTAGTGCCGCGACAGCAGCACGTCGGCGGGCAGCGGCGTCTTCCAGTCGCACACCTGATACGTCGAGATGCGGCCCTCACGGCCGGCGCGGGCGATCTGCTCGTAGACCTGCGGATCCCACCAGATGTGGAAGGTGTCCACGGCTGCGCCCACGACCGACGGATCGAAGTCGGCGGCCAGATCCAGCGCCTGGCCGAGCGTCGAGACGACGCAGCGGTCGGAGCCGAACATCGGATGCAGCGGCTCGATCGCCAGCGTCACCCCGGCATCCTGCGCGTACGGCGCGAGCTCCGTGAGGGCATCGTGCACGCGGGAGCGCGCGCCGATGAGGTCACGCGATCCCTCCGGCAGCCCGCCGGCGACCAGCACGAGCACCGCGGTCGATCCCGCGGCGCCGGCCGCGGCCAGCGCCGCGGTCTCGTCGATCGCCCGGCGGTTGTCGTCGAGGGATGCCCGGCGCTCGGGCCCCTCGGGGAGTGTGAAGAACCCGCCACGGCAGTGCGTCGAGAACCGCAGCCCCGAGTCGGCGAGCATCTTCGCGGCGGTGTCGAGGCCGACCTCGTTCACCGGCTCGCGCCAGAGCCCGATGGACTGCACTCCGGCATCCGCCGTGACCTTCAGCGCGGTGGCGAGATCGGCGTACTTGATCGTGGCCTGGTTGATGGAGAGACGCGGGTCGACAGTCATTCGGAATCCCCCTTCACCTGGCGGACGGATCTGCAGATGGCGGATGCTGCGGCGGCGCGTCGCCCGCCGAACGCAGATCGCTCCGCCATCCGCCGGCGAGCCCTCACGAGAGAACCCCGTTGAGAGCGAGCATGCCGTGCCAGCGCTCGCGCGCCAACTCGGGGTTCTCCAGCGCGAGCGAGGCGTTGGCCAGCTCCACGATCCGCGACAGGTGCGGCAGGCTGCGCGCGGAGTGCAGGCCGCCGACCATCTGGAACGCGGGCTGGTGGCCGTTCAGCCAGGCCAGGAACGCGACACCGGTCTTGTAGTAGAACGTCGGCGCGGCGAACACCTGCCGGCTGAGCTCTTCGGTGGGGCCGAGGATGCGTCGGTACTCGGAGTGATCCCCGGCATCCAGCGCCTGGATGGCGGCCGATGCGACCGGCGTGATCGCGGCGAACGCGCCGAGCAGCGCGTCGGAGTGATCCCGCTTCGTCTCGTCGCTGCGCTCCTCGCTCAGCGCCCGGGAGCCGATCAAGCCCACGTAGTTGAAGTCGTCGCCGGTGAACATGCGCACACCCTCGGGGAGTCGCTCACGCACCGAGATCTCCGACTCCGCGTTCAGCAGGCTCATCTTCACGCCCGCGACCTTGCCCGGGTTCTCGGCGATGATGTCGAGGAGCACGCTCGAGGCCGTCTGCCAGTCGGATGCTCCGAAGTAGCCCTCCAGCTCGGGGTCGAACGCGGTGCCGAGCCAGTGCAGCACGACAGGGGTCGTGGCCCGCGACAGCACCGCGCGGTAGACCCGGCGGTAGTCGTCGGCGCTCTGCGCGACCCGTGCGAGATGGCGGGAAGCCATCAGCACCGGGCCGGCGCCCTGCTCCTCGGTGAACTCCAGCTGCGAGATGTAGGCGTCGATCACCTGGTCGAGCGAGATGTGCGTCTCGTCGACGTGGTCGGTGTTGACGCCGACGACGACCGAGCCGCCCTCCTCGAGGGCGACCTCGGCGCTGCGCGCGATGAGCTCACGCGTGGCCGCCGCATCCAGGCCCATGTTCCGCTGCGCGGTGTCCATGGCGTCGGCGACGCCGAGCCCCCAGGAGTACACGTTGCGACGGAACGCGAGCGTCGCATCCCAGTCGATGTCGGCCGGCTGGCCGGGGGTGTTGTCGGCGTGCACCTTCGGCACGACGTGGGCCGCCGCATAGGCGACCCGCGACTGCAGCGGTGCGGTCGGGCGCTGATACCCGCCGGAGTCGTTCAGCGCGGCATCCGACAGTTCGCCGGTTGCCGAGAGCAGGCGGAGCGTCGTCATCAGAGCGACAGCTTCTCGATCGCGACCTTGCGGCCCTCGGCGCTGGACGCCAGGCCGGCTTCGGCGAACTGCACGCCGCGGGCGCCGGCCATGAGGTCGAACGGGTAGTCGGTGCCCAGCACGTAGGACTCCAGGTACTCCTCCCACTGCTGGCGGAAGCCGTTCAGGAACACGTCGTTGGTGGGCACGTTCTGCCAGTCGGCGTCGTAGTCGTGGGTGTCCTCGAGGTCGGGGTTCCAGACCGGCTTCGGGGTGGCGTTGCGCGGCTGGATCTTCGCGCCGAACAGCCCGACCACGGCCGATCCGTGCGTGCCGTCGACCTGGAACTCGACCAGCTCGTCGCGGTTCACGCGCACGGTCCAGGAGGAGTTGATCTCGGCGATGACACCGCCCTCGAGCTCGAAGATGCCGTACGCGGCGTCCTCGGCGGTGGCGGTGTAGTGCTCGCCGTTCTCGTCCCAGCGGTCGGCGATGTGGACAGCCGCCTGCGCGTACACGCTCTTGACCTCGCCGAACAGGTTCTCCAGCACGTAGTTCCAGTGCGGGAACATGTCGGTGATGATGCCGCCGCCGTCCTCGGTGCGGTAGTTCCAGCTCGGGCGCTGCGCGGGCTGCCAGTCGCCCTCGAAGACCCAGTAGCCGAACTCGCCGCGCACGGAGAGGATGCGGCCGAAGAAGCCGGAGTCGATCAGGCGCTTCAGCTTCTGCAGGCCGGGCAGGTAGAGCTTGTCGTGCACGACACCGGTCTTCACGCCCGCAGCGTCGGCCAGGCGCGCCAGCTCGACGGCCTCGTCGAGCGACTCGGCGGTGGGCTTCTCGGTGTAGATCGCCTTGCCGGCGGCGATCGCCTTGCGGATGGCGGTGGCGCGGGCCTTGGTGACGAGGAAGTCGGCGTAGATCTCCCACTTCGGGTCGGCGAGGGCCGCGTCGAGGTCGGTGGTGTAGTCCTCGATGCCGTGCTTGGCGGCGAGTTCGGCGAGCTTCGCCTCGCTGCGGCCGACGAGGATCGGCTTGACGGTCACCCGGGTGCCGTCCGAGAGCTCGATGCCGCCCTGGTCGCGGATCGCGAGGATCGAGCGCACCAGGTGCTGCCGGTAGCCCATGCGTCCGGAGACGCCGTTCATGATGATGCCGATCTCGCGAGTCGCCATGTGTCTGTCCTGTCTTCAGTGGAAGTTTCGTGCGCTTCGCCGGAATGATTGGGTAAGCGCTTTCCCATATGAAAGCAGGTTCTGTCGGCGAGCGCAAGCCTCGGGCGCCGGAACCTTCCCCCGGCTCCGGTCTCACTCGTTGCGGGTCGCGGAGCGAAAAACCCGCAATGAGTGAGACCGGAGCAGCTGAGTGGCGCGCAGTCGTGTTCACTTCTGTTCACCTCTCCCCGTGAGTCGCACAGACCCTGTCACGATGGCGGCATCCGCCGTCATCCCGACAGCGGTGAGATTCGAGGAGGAATCCGTGCCCAGGAAACCCTTGCGGCTGCTCGCCGCGGCAGCAGTCGGAGCGCTCTGCCTCTCCGGCGCCACCGCGACCGCTGCCGTCGCCGCCGACGGCCTCGCCGGCGCCGTGCACTACGCCAGCGATCTCGACTGGGTCTCCGCCGAGAACGGCTGGGGACCCGTCGAACGCGACTACAACAACGGCGCCCGCGGCGTGCCCGACACCAGCCGGACCATCCAGTCGATCCGCGGCGTGCAGTACCCGAAGGGCCTCGGCACGCACGCCCCGGCCCGCATCGTGTACGACGTCGACCAGCAGTGCACCCAGCTGCTCGGGTACCTCGGCATCGACGACAGCCAGTCCGGCAAGGGCCGCGTCGACTTCGTCGTGAAGGTGGACGGTGCCGAGGAGTACCGCATGGAGCGCAAGGGCACTGACCCCGCGGCGCGACTCAACCTCGATCTGAAGGGCGCCGACACGATCGAGCTCATCGTCGAGCCCGGCCCCGAGGGCAACGGGAACGACCACGCGGACTGGGCCGACCTGCGCATCAACTGCACCGACGCCTACGTGGCCCAGCCGCTGACGATCACGCCCGACGACGTCGACCTGTCGCTGCTGGCTCCTGGTGCACCTGTGGCGGTGACGATCGACGGCGCCGCCCCGCGCGTCCCGGTCTCCGTCGGCTTCGCCGGTGCCGAGGTCGTCGTCAACTCCGACGACGCCGGCCGCGCGACGGCATCCTTCGTCGTGCCGGCCGGCACCGAAGCGGGCGAGCACCCGATCACCGCCCGCGCCGAATCACTGTTCGGCGCGATCGCCGAGGGCAGCATCGTTGCGCACGTCGTCGAGGTCTCGGACACGGTGTACTTCGTGGACTGCTCCGCAGAGGGCACCGGAACGGGCACCGCGGAGTCGCCGTTCACCTCGCTCGCACAGCTCGCCGAGGTGCAGCCGTTCCAGCCGGGCCAGTCCGTGCGCTTCAAGCGCGGCGCGGAGTGTGTCGGCACCTTCGCCCCGACCGGATCAGGTCTCGCCACCTCTCCGATCACCGTCTCGCCGTACGGCGACGGTGACGCCGAGGCGACGATCAACGGAGACGGCGCCCTCGCCGGCATCCACCTGCTGAACGTCAGCAACTGGACGGTCGACGGCATGCACGTGATCAACCCGGGCACGCCGGATCAGCGCCGCGTCGGCATCCTGTACGAGATCAACGACGGCACCAAGCGCAGCGGCGCCGTGCTCACGCGCAACCATGTCGAGAAGGTCGCCGGATGGTCCGACAAGACCACCCTCGGCAACGCGTTCTCCCGCTCGGCCGGCATCTCGGTGCTCGGCGACGGCATCGGCTGGTTCGACGGCATCACCGTCACCGACAACGTCGTCAACGACACCGCCGCGGGCGGCATCAAGCTCTCGGCGCCCGACACCACCCGGCACTACAACGAGGACGTCTACGTCGCACGCAACGACATCCGCGCGGTCGGCGGCGACGGCATCGTGATCCACAACTCCGACAAGCCGGTCATCGAGTACAACTCCGCCATCGACCTCGGTCACGGCGCGTACCCGTTCCTGAAGGGCAACTTCGCCGGCATGTGGCCGTACAACTCGCAGGACCCCCTGTTCCAGTACAACGTCGTGGGCAACAGCGTGGGCTCGACCTACGACTCCACGGCGTGGGACTGCGACATGAAGATCAAGGGCACCTGCACGTTCCAGTACAACTACTCCTACGGCAACGCCGGCGGGTTCTACCTGGACTGCATCTCGGGCTGCGGCACCGCGTCGACCACGACGAACACGATCCTGCGCTACAACGTCTCGCAGGACGACTGCCGGCTCGCGGGCTCCAGCGGCGGCCCCGGGCTTCACCTGATCTACAACAACACCTTCTCGTGCCTGAACAGGCCGTTCGAGGACGACATGAACGCGCCGCGCGAGGTGAAGAACAACATCATCATCGCGCAGGGCGGCACCCTCCGCACCACCAACGCGAAGTACTCGAACAACGCGTACTTCGGCGGCATCCAGCCCGCCGCTACCGAGACCGGTCCGATCGTGGGCGACCCGCGGCTCATCGCCGCGGGAAGCGGTCAGCAGACGCGCGCCCTGCCGGGCTACCGCCTGGCCGTCGGCTCGCCGCTGCTGGGCGCCGGCACGCCGATCGCGGATGCCGGTGAGCGCGACTTCTTCGGCAACCCGATCCCCGCCACGCCCAACATCGGCGCGTACCAGGGTGAGGGCGTCGAGGTGACGCCGCTGCCGTTCGGCGAGCTGGTCAACCAGACCGCCGTCGCCTCGAAGGCGAATCCGCGCAACGGTGCGGTCACCGCGGATCTGCGGGTGTTCTCCGCCGAGGCGCTCGCCGACGCCGGACTCGCCGTGAGCGGGAAGGCGACCGCGTTCGGCGCGGAGATCGACTGGCACCCCACCGCGATCGGCACGCCGGACGCGGTGAAGGCCGCCGGACAGCAGGTCGCCCTGAACGGCGAGGGCGACGCCCTCGTGGTGGCCGGCTTCTCGGCCGGAACCGCGACCGAGGGCGCCGCGACCGTGCACTACCAGGACGGCACCAGCGAGCAGATCCGTATCGCGCTCCCGCTGTGGAGCGACGCCGGAACGGATGCCGCAGACACCGCGCTTCTCGCGAGCAGCACATCGCACCTGCAGCGCACCAAGCCCTACATCGGCGGAACGATCTCCACCGTGCAGGCACCGGCGTCGGTCTTCGCGCAGCGCATCCCGCTCTCGGGCAAGCCGGTGGCGAGCGTGACGCTGCCGGAGGGCAGCCCGGTCACCGGTGACGGCCTGAGCCTGTTCGCCGTGCAGCTCACCGGAAGCGCCGTGCCGACCACGGCCGGAGTGCTCACAGAGTGCCGCGGCCCGAACGCCTGGGTGCACATCACCGTCACGAACGATGACGACGAACCGATCTCGGTCGCCGTGGACACCGAACTCGGCGACGACCTGAAGGTGAAGCTCAACCCGGGCAAGGACACGCGTGCGTCGTTCAAGTTCAGCGGCGCGCTCACCGACGGCGAGGCGACGGTGGTCGCCTCGACCACCTCGGGGGCGCGCACGACGACGGCGGTCCCCTACTCGGGCATCGGCTGCCGCTGACGCGGAAGGACGGGGGCGGCCCGCGTGCGGGCCG
>NZ_QUAB01000031.1 GCF_003387575.1 Microbacterium bovistercoris
ACCTCGGGGGCGCGCACGACGACGGCGGTCCCCTACTCGGGCATCGGCTGCCGCTGACGCGGAAGGACGGGGGCGGCCCGCGTGCGGGCCGCCCCCGCTCGCGCGTCCGGGCTGCGGCCGGCAAGGGCGGGCTGCGGCTGGCGAGGGCGGGCTGCGGCTGGCAAGGGCGGGCAGAGCGGAGGGATGGATGAAAGGCGCTAAGGTGAGCCGATGATCGCCGAGGAACGCAGAGAGCGGATCCTGCGGGAGATCGTGCTCCGCGGCCGCCTGGAGGTCGCGGACTTCGCGCAGCGCACCGGCCTGAGCGGCATGACGATCCGTCGTGACCTCACCGTGCTCGCCGACCGCGGCCTGATCCGCCGCGTGCACGGCGGTGCGGTCCTGCCGGAGACCGCCGAGGCTCCCGCCGTCGGGTCACGTGGGATCGGCCGCCCCTCGCGGCCGGTCGCCACCGTCGGGCTGATCGTTCCGGACGCCGGCTACTACTTCCCGCCGATGATCCGCGGCGCCGGCGAGGCGGCGCATGCCGCCGGCATCCGCATCGTGCTGGGCACGACCAACTACGACCCTCGCGAAGAGGTCCACCAGCTCACCCGGCTGGCGGCTGGTGACGTCGACGCGATCATGCTGATCACGGCCCGCCCCGGCGTGGACGATAGCATGACGTGGGATGCGATCTCCGGCATCGGCACACCCGTCGTCCTCGTCGAGCGTTCCGCCGACGGCGCGCCGACCGCGCTGCGGATCGACTCCGTGCGCTCCGACCACAGCTTCGGCGCCGAGCTGGCCGTCGATCATCTCGCTGAACGCGGCCACGACGGCGTCGGACTCCTGCTGCGTGAGACGGCGACCGCACCGTGGGTCGCTCTCGGGCATGCCCGCGCGACGCGCCGGCACGGTATGAGGACGGCCCCCGTCGCCACGGCGCCGTCTCCGCGGTGGGGCGACGGATCGACGCCCGAGGTGCTGCGCACGTTCCTCGAGGACTGTCTGGCGCACGACATCCGCTCGGCGATCGTGCTGCCGGACGATCTCGCCGTCGCGCTGCTGGGCGTCGTCGAGGATCGCGGCCTGCGGGTGCCGGAGGACTTCGCGATCGTGGCCTACGACGACGAGATCGCCTCGTTCGCCGGAGTCCCGCTCACGGCCATCGCGCCGCCGAAGCGCGCCGTCGGCCGCCGGGCCCTGGAGACCTGCCTGCTGCGTCTGGAGCAGCGCGAGGACGCACCTGCCCAGCGCATCCAGCTCACGCCGACGATCAACGTGCGCGAATCGTCCTGACCGGCGTGCTGACCGCCCGTCCCCGATCATCGGGCTCCTCCCGCACGCGGCGGACCGATTTGCACCTGGCGGACGACTCGCCGCGGTCGGGGCCGCCATCTGCAGTTCCGTCCGCCACCTGCAAGGGCGACCCGCCCCGACAACCCGCAACGAGTGAGACCGGAACCGGGATACGGGCGTCAGATGTGAGGCGTCAGACGCCGAGCAGGGTGTCCTGCCGGCGGGCGTCGTACTCCTGAACCGCACGCTCGACGCGGTCGACGTCGCGCACCGCGCCCTTGTCGGCCGACAGCGCCATCGCGGCGTACGCCCGCAGCGCCGGCGACACCACGCGCTCGCGGTCGCGGGGACGGAAGCCACCCGCCTCGACCAGCCGCTCCCGGCGCCGCGCGAGCTCGTCCTCCGATACCTCGAGCGAGATCGCCCGGGTCGGGATGTCGATCGTGATGATGTCGCCGTCCTCGACCAGCGCGATCGTGCCGCCCGACGCCGCCTCCGGTGAGACGTGGCCGATCGACAGGCCCGAGGTGCCGCCCGAGAAGCGCCCGTCGGTGATCAGCGCGCAGCTCTTGCCGAGTCCCCGTCCCTTCAGGAACGACGTCGGGTACAGCATCTCCTGCATCCCCGGCCCGCCCTTGGGGCCTTCGTACCGGATGACGACCACGTCGCCGGCGCCGACCTGCTTGTTCAGGATCTTCGCCACGGCCTCGTCCTGCGACTCGCACACCACGGCCGGTCCGGAGAAGGTCCAGATCGACGGGTCGACGCCCGCGGTCTTCACCACAGCGCCGTCCAGTGCGATGTTGCCGCGCAGCACCGCCAGGCCGCCGTCGGCCGAGTACGCGTGCGCGACATCGCGGATGCAGCCCTCCGAGGCATCCTCGTCGAGGGTCTCCCAGCGCGCGGACTGCGAGAACGCCTTCGACGACCGCACTCCTGCCGGTGCGGCATGCCACAGCTCACGAGCCTGCTCCGACGCCGATCCGCCGCGGATGTCCCACGCATCGAGCCACTCGCCCATGGTCGCCGCATGCACGGTGTGCACCTGCTCGTCGAGCAGCCCGCCGCGGCGCAGCTCGCCGAGGATCGCGGGGATGCCGCCTGCGCGGTGCACGTCCTCCATGTAGTAGATCTTCCCGGCTCCCGCGGCGTTCGGGGCCACCTTGGCCAGGCACGGCACCCGGCGCGAGACCGCGTCGATCTCGTCCAGACCGAAGTCCACGCCCGCCTCGTGCGCGGCGGCGAGCAGGTGCAGGATCGTGTTCGTCGACCCGCCCATCGCGATGTCCAGCGCCATCGCGTTGCCGAAGGCCGCGGGCGTGGCGATCGAGCGCGGCAGCACCGACTCGTCGTCCTGGTCGTAGTAGCGGTGCGCGATGTCGACGACCAGGCGGCCGGCATCCTCGTACAGCGCCTTGCGGGCGGTGTGGGTGGCCAGCACTGAGCCGTTGCCGGGCAGCGACAGGCCGATCGCCTCGGTGAGGCAGTTCATCGAGTTCGCCGTGAACATGCCCGAGCACGAGCCGCACGTCGGGCAGGCCGCCTCCTCGATGCGCTGGATGTCGGCATCCGAGATGTTCTCGTTCACGGCCTCGGAGATCGCGTCGACCAGGTCGAGCGTGCGGATCGTGCCGTCGACCAGGGTGGCGCGGCCGGACTCCATCGGCCCGCCCGAGACGAACACGGTCGGGATGTTCAGCCGCAGGGCGGCCATCAGCATGCCGGGGGTGATCTTGTCGCAGTTCGAGATGCACACCAGGGCGTCGGCGCAGTGCGCCTGCACCATGTACTCCACCGAATCGGCGATGAGGTCGCGAGACGGCAGCGAGTACAGCATCCCGCCGTGCCCCATGGCGATGCCGTCGTCGACGGCGATCGTGTTGAACTCGCGCGGGATGCCGCCGGCCGCGGAGATGGCCTCGGACACGATGCGGCCGACGGGCTGCAGGTGCGTGTGGCCGGGGACGAACTCGGTGAAGCTGTTGGCGACGGCGATGATCGGCTTGCCGAAGTCCAAGCCGTTAACGCCGGCGGCGCGCAGCAGAGCGCGGGCGCCGGCCATGTTGCGGCCGTGGGTGACAGTGCGGGAGCGAAGAGCGGGCATCTCACCATTGCGCCATACGGATGCCGCCGGAGCCAGACGGCAGCGATACTAGTACTGCTACCACCAGTCAGGAGCGGATGATGGATGCCGACCAGCGGCGCCGCGAGGAGCTCGCGGCCTTCCTGCGCGATCGGCGCGCCCGCGTGGACCGCGCGGCGCTCGGCCTGCCCGCCGCCGCGCGGGGACGCGTCCCCGGCCTGCGCCGCGAAGAGGTCGCGACTCTCGCCGGCGTGAGCGTCACCTGGTACACCTGGCTGGAGCAGGCCCGCGACATCAACCCGTCGCGGCAGGTGCTCGACGCCCTCGGCCGCCTCTTCGGGCTGCGGCCGGTGGAGCTGACCTATCTGCGCACGCTCGGCGGGCACGGCGAGCTGACTCCGGCGGCGGAGTCGACCGAGCGGGCACCGGCGCGGCTGCGCCGCCTGCTGGAGTCCTTCCCGTTCCCCGCGTTCCTGCTGGCCGAGGACTGGTCGATCATCGGCTGGAACCCGGCGTACGCGCAGCTGTATCCGCGCATCGAGACGCTGGATGCCGATGATCGCAACCTGCTCTGGCTGCTCTTCACAGACGAGTCGCTGCGACGGATGCTGCCGGACTGGGCAGAGCAGAGCCGCCGGTTCGTCGGCGAGTTCCGCGCGGAGGCGCGCCGCTGGCTGGCCGCCTCCCGCGAGGACGGCATCGTGACGCGGGTCAGCGCGGCATCCGCCGACTTCGCCCGCATCTGGCAGGAGCGCGACGTGGCCGGTTTCGTGTCGCGCGAGCGCACCTTCCGGCATCCGGTGCGGGGGAACACCGTCTATGAGCAGCACGGAGTCGTGCCGAGCGAGTTCCCCGATCTGGAGTTGATCCTGTACGTGCCGGCCGAGCCCGCGTCCTGATCCTCAGCGCCCGAGCGCGTCGAGCAGTTCGATGACGCGGTCGACGTCCTCGGCCGACCAGGTGCGCAGGCGGTCTCCCAGCCGTCGCTCATAGGCCGCGCGCGCCGCGCCCACGCGCTCCTGCGCGAGAGGGGTCGCCACGAGCAGGCGCGCACGACCGTCCTCCGGGTCTCGCACGCTCTCGACGAGCCCGAGCTCCTCGAGCTGGCGCACCTGACGGCTCACGGCGGACTTGTCGGTCTGCAGGCGCTCGATGATCGCGCCCGCCGAGTTCGCCTTCCCGCTCGCGATCGAGGCGAGCACCTGATAGCCGAGGGGCTGCAGGTCGGGATGCACACTCGCGGCGGCCTCGCGCCAGCCGATCCGGATGCGGGCGAAGAGGCGCCCGAGCTCCTGCTCGACCCGCGCGACGGCGAGGTCGACCTCGGACCGCTCGGCGGGCTCGTCGGACGGGGCACTCATGCCGCCCAGTTTATTGCGCCGGGTGTGCGAGACCCCGAGTTCCGCGCGAGACCCCGGCACTGCACCGGGGTCTCTCGTCGAACTCGGGGTCTCGTGAAGAACTCGGCCGGATCTCGCCGGGATCTCAGGCCTCCGCGAGGATGCGGAACACCTTCGACGCGACGGCCACCTCGTCCGGTGTCAGCTCGATCATCGCGGCCCGCATCCGGTCGGCGTGATCGGCGCGCACCGCGGCGAGCGCCTCGCGCGCCGCGGGAGTCGCGGTCAGCACCCGCAGGCGCCCGTCGTGCTCGTCGGGGCGCGATTCCAGAAGGCCGAGGTCCTCCAGCATCCGCACCTGACGACTGACGACCGACTTGTCCATCTCGAAGCAGTCGGCCAGCTGGTGCGCGTTCGTGCCGCCGGAGCGCGCGACGAATGTGAGCAGCTTGTAGCCGGAGGGCTGCAGCTCGGGGTGCACCCGAGCTGCAGACTCCTTCCACAGCGTGCGAGCCTTCGCGAACATCAGGTTCAGCTGGCTCTGGAACTCCGCGAGCGCCTCGTCGACGTCGGCCGCAGCCGCGGTGCCGGAGGACATGTCAGCGGCCCCGCTCCTCGTCCTCGCGCTCGAGGACGGCGACGGAACCCTGGGCGGCGGACGCGTCTTCTGCGGAGACCGTGCGGATGCCGCCGGTCGGGGTGTACGACCCGACCTCGGCCTCGGCGACCTCGATCGCCGACTCCTCGGCCCGCTCGCGCAGCTCCTCGGCGGCGTTCTTCGTCGACAGCGGCTTGTTCTTGATGAACGCGATCGCGATGATGCCGAGCACCGCCAGCGGGATGGCCAGGAAGAACGCGTCGGCGATGCCGCTGCCGTACGCGGACTCCACGATCTGACGGATCGACTCGGGCAGGTCGGCCATCTTCGGCACGTCGCCCGAGCCGAGCATCTTCAGCGCCTCGAGCTCCTCAGGCGAGGTGGGCTTGAAGCCGGCGAAGCCGTCCTTGAGGTACTCGGTGACGTTGGTCGCCAGGACCGAACCCATGATGGTCACGCCGATGGTGCCGGCGATCGTGCGGAAGAAGTTCACACCCGACGAGGCTGCACCCAGCTGCTGCGGCGGGGTGTCGTTCTGCACGATCAGCGTCAGGTTCTGCATGACCATGCCCAGCCCCGCGCCCAGCACGAACATGTACACGGCGACCAGCGGGAACGGGGTGTCGTACTCGAGCGTCGCCATCAGCGACACGCCCACGAGCGCGAGCACGGAGCCCAGCAGCATCCAGCCCTTCCACTTGCCGAACCGGCTGACCAGCTGGCCGATGATGATCGACGCGCTCATCTGACCGACGATCATCGGGATCGTCATCAGACCTGACTCGGTCGGTGTGGCACCGCGTGCCAGCTGGAAGTACTGCGCGAGGAACACGGAGGTGGCGAACATCGAGACGCCGATGGCGATCGACGCGATGACCGACAGTGTGAAGGTGCGGTTGCGGAACAGCGACATCGGGACGATCGGCTCCTTGACGAACATCTCGACGAGCACGAACGCGACGAGCACCACACCCGCGCCGACGCCCAGCACCCAGCTGGTCATCGAGTCCCACTCGAACTGCTGGCCACCCATGGAGACCCAGATCAGCAGAGCCGAGACGCCGACGGCGAGCAGCACGACGCCGAGGTAGTCGATCGAGACCTTCTTGGCCTCGGGCTTGGGCAGGTGCAGCGTGAGCTGGAGCAGGATGAGCGCGACGATCGCGAACGGCACGCCGATCCAGAAGTTGGAGCGCCAGCCCCACACGTCGGTGAGGAAGCCGCCGAGCAGCGGGCCGCCGATCGTGGCGAAGGCCATGATGCCTCCGACGACGCCCATGTACTTGCCGCGCTCACGGGGCGAGATGATCAGCGCGACCGCGACCATCACCAGCGACATCAGACCGCCGACGCCGAGACCCTGCACGACGCGCATGGCGATGAGCATGTCGATGTCCTGCGAGAATCCCGCGATCACGGTGCCGACCGTGAAGAGGATGAGCGAGAGCTGCACGAGCACCTTGCGGTCGAGCAGGTCGGACAGCTTGCCCCAGATCGGGGTGGAGACCGCGGTGGCCAGCAGGCTCGCGGTGATGACCCAGGTGTACTGGGCCTGAGTGCCGCCGAGGTCGGCGACGATGACGGGGAGCGAGGTCGACACGACCGTGCCCGAGAGCACGGCGACGAACATTCCGACGATGAGGCCGGAGATCGCGGTGAAGATCTCGCGGGCCGAGCGCTTCTCCGGCTCGACCGCGTGATGTGTCTGGGAGTTCAAGGGTGCTTCTCCTGCGTAGAAAGTTGATCTTCATCAACGATACATCAATAGTTGCGCTTTCTCAACTATTGCCACAGGTCAACGATCTCAGGGCGTCGGGACGGGCGCCGTCGACTCCCTCTGATGCAGCACCGGCACCACCTGCACGCGCTCGACAGGCCGCTCCGGTCCCTCGGAGAGACGGGCGAGCATCACCTCGACAGCACGCCGCCCGACGTGCGGCTTCGGCGGCGCCAGCGCCGTGATGGGCGGGGACGCATTCTCGGCCACCTCGTCGTCGTAGGCGATGATCGACAGGTCCCCCGGCACGGACAGCCCCTGGTCGATCACGTGCTGCTCCACCAGCAGCGCCTGAGGATCGGAATGGATCAGCATGCCGGTGACGCCGCCGCTGCGCACCCGCTCGAGGAGGTCGTCGGCGAAGCCGGTGCGCTCGGGACCCTCCATGTAGTCGAGCGAGGCGTCCAGGTCGATCACCGACTCGAGGCCGAGTTCCTCGACGGCCCGCGCCCAGCCCCGGCGCAGCTGCCACGACGTGGGCGACTGGCGCGACGTCAGGATGCCGACTCTCCGATGCCCGAGGGTTGCCAGATGCGAGGCGGCGAGCGCGCCGCCGAAGACGTGATCCGTGGTGACCCATTCCAGGCTGGTCAGCGCCAGTGAGGTCGGGGCACGGCGCTCGGCGAGCACGACCGGGATCGGCAGGCTCTCCAGCCAGTTCAGCAGGGCGTACCCGTCCGGCCCCTGGTTCTCGGGCGCGACGATGAGGCCGTGGAACCCGCCGGAATCGATCAGCGACGCGATCTGGCGACGCTGATCGGCGGCTTCATAGCTGGCCCCGCGCAGCACCAGCTGCACACCGAGCTCGGTCGCGGCGGCGCGCGCGCCGATCACCACCTGCGGCCAGTAGTAGCTCAGCGACGGCACCACCATGCCGACCCGGTATCGGGGCGCCTCGATGGTGGCGCGCGGCGTGACGGTGGTGTCGAGCCGGCTGCGCAGCGTCGCACCGCCGTGCACGCGTGTCACCAGCCCGCGGTCGGCGAGCTCGCCGATGTCGCGCCTGATGGTCAGTTCGGACACGTCGAACTCGCGGGCCAGGTCGGTCACCCGCACCGCTCCGGACACCCGCAGCTCGTCCATGATCCGTTCGCGCCGCGCGATGCCGAACACGGGCTTCGATGCGTCGTCGGTCATCGGATCTCCCCTCTCATCTGCCACCGGCTCCCGGATGCGGGAGCGAAGATCATGCGCGACACCGTGTCGCCCCAGGATGCGAGCAGGTGCGGATCGGCGACCTCGACGGTCTCGATCTCGACGCCCGCGGCGTCGTGCGCCAGCAGCAGGTCGGGCGATCCCTCCCGCCCCGGCACCAGCAGCCCTTCCGCCGTCTGCACGGGCACACCGGTGCAGACGACGACGATGCGCGTGGCGGGGTCGGCGACGGCCTCGCCCTCGTCGGTCACCCGCAGCACGCCGTCGGCCAGTGTCACCGTGCGCAGCCACGGCCCGGCATCCGGGTAGGCGTCCACGAGGTCGATCGCCCAGCCGTCCTCGACACAGGTCAGCGGCGCTCTCCACTCCGCGCCGGGCAGCTGCACGGCCCCGCACGGCATCGGCGCGGAGTGCCAGTCGCTGCGCACGTTCCAGAGCTCCCAACGGCGCTCCGAGAACGTCTGCGCGGTGTACGTCGCGCGGCCCAGGTCGGGAAGCAGCGGGATGCCGCCGACGGCGACGGAGATCGAACCGAGGTCGTTGTGGTTGTGGTTCTCGCCGTTGTGGCCGCCCTTGGCGATGACGGTCAGGCCACGGGACTCGCGGATGCCGAGCCCGATCGATCCCAGCAGCACGGGCTCTCGCGCGTTCGGGCTGCTGCCCCTGTCGACGAAGGCCGGTGCTTCGACGGGCTCAGCGACCCACGCGGCGGGCTGAGCAACCTCCGTGGCGGGCTCAGCGATCCAGGGGACGGGCTGAGCGACTTTGCTGGCGGTCGCCGCGGCCCAGTCCTGATCCGCCAGCTCGGCCAGCATCCGCCCGAGTCCGGCGTGCACGCCGTGATCGAGACCGCACAGCGGCGCCGTGCTCTCCGCGGCGGCGAACGCCGCGACGTCGTCGAGCCCGCACAGGCGCGCGGCGCGGAAGAGCGCATGCCACGCGACCCCCGGGTCGGCCCGCGCCTCGGCATCCGAGAAGCTCACGAACCAGCCGGGGCCGAGCCGCATCCGCTCCGGGAACCGGGTCAGCTCGGCGAGCCCGCTCAGCTCGGCCGGCAGTGCACGGCGCACCGCGCCGCCGGTGAGGTCGTCGAGAACCGCCAGGGCATCGAAGGCGCGCGCAGCACCCTGCCACCAGTAGGCGAAGCCCTCGTCGATGGCCCCGTCCGCAGGCAGCTGCGCGAGGTACCGGTCGAGGCCGTCCACGCACAGCACGAAGACCTGCTCGCGGAGCTCGTCGTCTGCGAAGGCGATCGCGGCGGGCAGCAGGTTGCTGTGGATCCACGGCGCCCAGTTGTGGACGTGGTCCTCGGTGCCCTCCCACGGCCAGTCGCGACGGAGGACGAACGGCTCCAGCACGCGCGCACGGGCCTCGGCGGCGAGCCGATCCCGCAGTCCCGGCGAGAACTCGTCGAGCCGCTCCCCCAGCACCAGCACGGCCCAGGCGACGAGCGCGACGTCCTCCCCCGCGCCGAGGTCGACGTAGGGGTGCGTGGCGTCGGGCACCATGCGTCCGCGCGCGAACGCGTCATCGTGTGCGGGCCAGCACCACGTGCTCTGCTCGGCCTTCAGCCACAGCCCGTCAGCCGCTTCAGCGAGTCGTTCCTCGGTGGGATCGAGCGCGGCGGCGAGCACGGCCAGCCGCACGCGACGGTTGCGGGTGAAGTTCGCCGCCTCGTAGACCGACCGGTCGCCGGTGCGGGCATAGGCGGCCCACTGCGACAGCAGCGGCTGCGGCCAGGCCTCGTGCCGCAGACGATCCGACTCGTCCAGGATCACGGCACGGATGCCGGCATCCGCTCCGTCCCAGAACGCGCGATCGGATGCAGCGGCCACGCGCAGTGCGCCGTGGGCGCGTCCGTGCCGGCGCCACACGTCGTGCAGAGCACCGCGTCGGATCAGCATGCATCTCCCGGAATGATCAGGAATGTTCGATTGAGAACTATCACGTTCGAACAGGTTGCAAATGTTCGAGAATCAGTCTTCACTGAGAACACCGCACAACGCAAGCGGCTTCCTCACGCCCTCGATGGAGAGACACACATGGCCACTTCCCGGCCCCGGGCCCACGCGGTCATGAGCACTGAGGCCTTCGAGCTGCTGTTCGACGACAGCCGGCGCGAGCGCTTCGCGGCCCTGGCCGATGTCCCGTCGCCGATGCACATCGCCGACCTCTCCGACCCGACGCTGAGCGCCGAGCTCGCCGAGGTCGAGGTGCTCATCACCTCGTGGGGCGCTCCGCGCTTCGACGCCGACATGCTCCGCCGTCTGCCCCGCCTCCGCGCGGTGTTCCACGCCGCAGGCAGCGTGCGCCACCACATCTCGGAGGAGTTCTGGGAGCGCGGCATCCTCATCACCACCGCCGCCGAGGCCAATGCCGTGCCCGTCGCGGAGTTCACCCTCGCCGCCGTCGTCTTCGCCGGCAAGCGCGTGCTGCCCGGGCTGCGCACCCCCGATGCCGGTGACGCGGTCTGGGGCGACCAGCTGCGCCGGCGGTCCATCGGCAACCTCGGCCGCACCGTCGGCGTCGTGGGCTACTCCCGCATCGGCCGCCGCGTGGTCGATCTGCTCCGCTCGCTCTCCGGCATCCGCGTGCTCGTCGCCGACCCGTACGCCGACGCCGAGGCCGTCGCGGCCGCGGGCGCGACCCTCGTGCCGCTGGACGAACTTCTGCCGCAGGCCGACGTGCTCTCGCTGCACGCCCCGTCGCTGCCCTCCACGTTCCACATGATCGCCGCCGAGCAGCTCGCGCTGCTGCCGGACGGAGCCACCGTCATCAACACCGCCCGTGGCAGCATCCTCGACCACGACGCGCTGCTTGCCGAGTGCCGCACCGGGCGCCTGGATGCCATCCTCGACGTGACCGACCCCGAGCCGCTGCCCGCGGACTCCGGGCTGCGTGATCTGCCCAACGTGGCCATCACACCCCACCTGGCGGGGTCGCTCGGCACCGAGACCCGTCGTCTCACCGACGCGGCGCTCGACGAGCTGCAGGCCTACATCTCCGGCGCGGCACCGCACGACCCGGTGCGCGCGGCGGATCTGGCACGCAGCGCCTGACGCCGTTCGCCCGGTTCCTGAGCGAGGAGCGCCGGCGACGAGACGAAGGACGCCCTTCGCCCGGTCCCTGAGCGAGGAGCGCCAGCGACGAGACGAAGGACGCTCGCTCAACAACCAGGACGGGTCAGACGGCCGCGACAGGTTCCTCGTCGAGGTCGAGCACCGGCCGCAGGCAGTGCCTGCTGTTCGCCCACACGACGTACAGCGCCGGCGCGGCGGTGATCCCCATCGCGATCGCGGGCATCGTCGTGAACACGCCGAACTGCACGCCCAGCACCGCGAACGACAGCAGCTGGAAGTACCAGCGCCGCACACCGAGCACGGCCGATGCGCGCAGCACGTCGCGCAGCCGGGCATCCGGCACCTCCGCGATCGCCGCGAGGCCGAGCAGCCCGGTCACCGCCGCCAGCATCGTGAGCAGCAGCAGCACGGGAACGACCAGCACGGCGGCATCCGCCTGCGCCAGCATCCGCACGTCGACCAGCAGCACGACGGCCAGCGCGACGACGATGGCGCCGATCAGCAGCGCCTTCCGCGCCGTGGCGCGCCACGCGCGCCAGTACGCACGGACGACCTGGGTCTCGCCCTCGTCATGCGCACGGAACGTGCCGAACGCGGCGGTCAGCGCCGGCGCCGCCAGCGGGGCGGCGACGGCCAGCAGCGGCCACGAGCGCACCGGATCCGTGGTCATCAGCAGCACCACGAGCGGAGCGGCCGCGACGAGCACCAGCAGGTTGACCATCAGCCCGAGGTAGAGCACCCCGAGGATGGACGCCCAGGTGTCGTGCACGACCCTCTTCATGCGGTCATCCCTTCATGCCGCTGGTCGCGATGCCCTCGACGAAGTACTTCTGACCCAGCAGGAAGATGATCGCGATCGGGATGACAGAGATCGTGAGGCCCGCGAAGAGCAGGGCGTAGTTCGTGTCGAACAGGTTCGACACGAAGCTCTTCAGGCCGAGCTGGATCGTCCACAGGTTCGGGTCGCGCAGGTAGATCAGCGGCCCGAGGTAGTCGTTCCAGGTGTTCACGAAGGTCAGCAGCGCCAGGCTCGCGATCGCGGGCACCGACAGCGGCACCATGATGCGTCGCCAGATGCCGTACTCACTGAGTCCGTCCAGTCGAGCGGCCTCGCTGAGCTCCTCGGGGATGGTCTCGTAGTACTGCTTCATCAGGAACACGCCGAACGCGCTGAACGCCTGGATCAGGATGATCGCCCACAGGGTGTTCGAAACCTTCAGGTCGGACAGCAGGATGAACTGCGGGATCATGTACGACTGCCACGGCACGGCGATGGTCCCGATGTAGGCGAGGAACAGGATGTCGCGCCCGCGGAACCGCATCCGGGCGAATCCGTACGCGGCGAACGATCCGGTCAGCACCTGCAGACAGGTCACCACGACCGACAGCAACAGCGTGTTGCGGATCCAGGTGAGCATGTCGGACTTCGACCAGATGTCGATGTAGTTCTGCCAGACGAAGGTCTCGGGCCACCACACCACCGGCACCGAGAACACCTCGTTGGCGTTCTTCAGCGAGCTCAGCACCATCCAGGCGAACGGCATGAGCAGGCCGATCGCGAACACGATCAGCGCGACGTATCCGAAGAATCGGCCGATGCGGCGGCCGGCGGTCGGCTCGCCGGCGCGCCGCGAGGGGGCGGGAGCCGGATCTGACAGCCGGCGCAGCTTGCGCTGCCCGGTCACCATGAGCTGGGTCTCGGTCATCAGGAGTTCCTCCGCTTGTTCCAGAGGAACTGCGCGACGGTCACCAGGATGCAGATGAAGAACAGGGCCACCGCCGCCGCGGAGGCGTAGCCGAACTGGTTCTCCTCGAATCCCTTGCGGTAGATGAACTGGGAGAGGACCAGCGTGGCCTGGCCGGGCCCGCCGTCGGTCATCACCAGGATCAGGTCGAAGATCTTCAGCGAGTTGATGGTCAGCATGACCGTGACGAAGAACATCGTGGGGCGCAGGCACGGCAGCGTCACGTTGGTGAAGCGCTGCCAGGTATTAGCGCCGTCCATGCGTGCGGCCTCGTGCAGCTCGCGCGGCACCGTCTGCAGGCCCGCCAGGAAGAGGATCATGTAGTAGCCCATGTCGCGCCAGGTGCTGACGATCACGACGGCGGGCATCGCCCATTCCTTCGAGGTGAGCCAGCCGGGCGGATCGTCGATGCCGATCGCGCGCAGCATCGCGTTGATCGGGCCGTAGTCGGGGCTGAAGAGCAGGTTCCACACCACCGCGATCGCCACGATCGAGGTGATGTAGGGGAAGAAGGCGGCGGTGCGGAAGAATGCGACGCCGCGGAGCTTATTGTTCAGCAGCAGTGCGAGTCCCAGCGACACGATGATCGTGAGCGGGATGTGCAGCACCGAGTAGTAGATGGTGTTCCAGAACGCGATCCGGAAGCTGCCGTCGCCGAACAGCCGCTGGAAGTTCGCGAAGCCCACCCAGTCGGCCTTGCCGAAGATGTTCCAGTTCGTGAACGCCATGTAGAACAGCACGATCACCGGGATCAGGGTGAACGCGGCGAACCCGGCGAAGTTCGGCAGGATGAAGCTCCAGCCGATCAGTGTGTTCCGGCGGCGAAGCGCCGACCGGCGTTTCGGCCGTGCGGCCCGGCCGGACTCCGGCGTGACGGTGGCGGTCATGAAGACTCTTTCGGGTAGTGCCGTGGTGCGGGGCCGGCCCTGTGCCGGGCCGGCCCCGAGTCGGATGCTGCGGTCAGCCGACCTCGTTGGCGACGCGGTCCTGCGCCTCCGTGAGGGCCTTGTCCACGTCAGTGGAGCCGGACATGATCGCCGTGTGCATGTCGCCCAGGATGCCCTGGACGGTCGCCGTCGTGGACGAGGTCGGGTTCTCGGCCAGGACCTTGTGCGTCGACCAGGCGAACTTCGACAGATCGTCGGTCGGGGCGCCTTCGACACCGAAGTAGGTGTCGACGATCGAGTCGTCGATCAGGGCGGGGGTGATGCCGATCCCGGCCAGCACCTTCGCGGCATCCGCGCTGGCGGCGAAGCCGAGGAACTTCTTCGCGGCCGCGGCCTTGTCGCCCTCGAGCGCGGCGTTCACGCCGAAGCCGGTCGGGTCGCCGAAGGTCACCGGGGTGTTGTCGGTGCCCGTGGTCGACTCATCCTTCTGCGGTGCCGGCGCGATGCCCCACTCGAAGGTGTCGGCCTCGCCGGATGCCTGCTGCGCGATCAGCGTGCCGGTGTACCAGGTGCCCATCAGCATCATGGCGGCCTTCTGCTTGCCGAACTCGCCCTGGTAGGTCAGCTGGTTGGCGCTCGAGGTGTTGAAGTCGACCTGCGAGCCCTCCTCCTGCATCTTCAGAGCCCGCTCGTAGTACGGCTTCATGTGCTCGTACTCGCCGTCCAGCGGGCTGACGTCGTCCTGCGCGTTGGCGAAGCCCTGCACGGTGGACTGCCAGCGGTGCAGGTAGGCGCCCTTGGCGTCACCCTTGGTCAGCTTCGCCGCGGCGTCGGCGTAGTCGTCCCAGGTCCAGCTGCCGTCGGGCTGCGCGACGCCGGCGGCGTCGAACAGGGTCTTGTTGTAGTAGAGCACCCAGGAGTCCTGGCGGTAGGGCACCGCGTACGCCTTGCCGTCGACCTTGTACGAGTCGGCGCCACCGATGCCGTCCGGCAGCTTCACATCCGAGACGTCGAGCAGCTGACCGCCCTCCTGGAAGGTGGTCAGTGCCTTGACCTCCTTCTGCGTGATGATGTCGGGCCCGGAGCCGGCGGCGAGATCGGCCGTGATCAGCGTGTTGTACTCGGCCGCGTCGTACTCCTTGAGCTTGATGGTGATGTCGGGGTTCTCCTCGTGGAACGCGTCGGCGAGCGCCTGGAACTCGGGCGTCGTGTCGACGCTCCACGCCGACAGGCTGAGGGTGACCGGTCCGGACGGCTCGGACGGCGTGTCCGAGGAGCCGCTGCAGCCGGTGAGGGCGAGTGCCGCGACAGCGGCGATGCTGCCCGCGGCGAGGATCTTGCGGTTCATGCTGTGGTGCTCCTTTGCGATGGCGGATGTTCCGCGAGGGTTCGGTGTTCGGGTCGGGGTTCTTGTCGCCGCGGCGACTCAGGAGTCGGATGCGGGGACGAGTGCGTGCGCGCTGCGCGCGCCGTCGGGCCAGGTGACGGTCGCGTGCTCACCGTCGACCGCGACCTGCGGAGCGGATGCCGGGGCCGCCGCTCCGAGGTGGACGGCGGTCACGACGGGCTCGCCGACGCGGACGGGGAAGCGCAGTACAGGGACCAGCGCCTGTGCCCCGAGGGGGCTCGCGCCGTCGCGCCGCACCAGGTCGGGAACGCCGTCCGCGGACAGTGCGACGAGAGTGCTCGCCACTCCCCCGGCGGATGCTGCGGCGGCAGCATCCGTGGTGGACCCCTCGACGACGGCGGCCGCCACGGGCCATCCGCCGACGCGCAGCTCGTTCGGCTCGGCGCCGGGCTCGAGGTCCTGCACGGTGGCGATCCTGATCTCCCAGGCGCCGCGGACGATCGACCAGGTGGTGAGGTGCCCGGCGAAGGTCACGTCGCCCGTGATGCCCGAGCCGTGCCGCACCTGGACGGTGTCGGGGGCGATCCAGTGCGCGTGTGCGCGGGAGCCGGCGATCGCGGTCTCGCCGTCGGTGTGCACGGCGAGAAGCGTCATGCCGGCGCGGTGCGTGCCGCGGCCGGCGGCATCGATCAGTGCGACCGACTGCTCGAGGGGCTCGGCCCAGGCGCGCCCGTCGTGCAGCGGAGCGGTGACGGTGGAGTAACCGAGCCGCGCGTAGATCGGCGAGTCGCCCACCTCGGCGTCCGGCGAGGCGTGGTCTGCGCCGTGGTTGATCACGCGCACGATCCCGTCCGAGGCGGTGCCGGCGACGATCCAGCCCGCGGCCTCGACCACCCGCAGGTCGTCGGCGACCGCTGACGGCAGCGGACCGGCGGGCTCGGACCACACCGGGTGATCGGCGGGCAGCGCCACGCCGAGCAGGCCTTTCGAGGCCCAGTACGGCGACGACGGTCCGGAGTAGTTCTGCGCCAGACGACGCCACGGGCCGAACCAGCCCATCGTCAGCAGGTCGTCGGCGTCGGGGCTGCCGTGCTCCTCGAAGTGCGCGGCGATGCCCATCGCGGTGTCGCGCAGCGTTCCGGCCGGAGTCGACGGCACGCCTGCCAGCACCCCCGCCCAGAACGGAGCGGCCGCCGCGAAGCGGTAGATGAGGCTGCGGCCTTCGAACTGCGGTGCGCCGTCGCCGCCGACGAGGTGCACGGCGTCCTGCAGGTAGCGGTCGAGGGCGGCGACATCGCCGGCGATGCGCTCGGCCGCGCCGAGCTCGCCGGCCCCCTGCATCCGCGACCAGAGCACGGGATACAGGTGCAGCGCCCACCCGACGTAGTGGTCGTAGCCGCGGTCGTCGCCGTCGGACAGCCAGCCGCCCGAGCGCACGAACGACTCGTGCAGAGCGAGGTCGGCGGCGATGTCGTCGGCGCTCCAGGGTCCGCCGACCGAGCGCAGGAAGGTCTGGACGGTGATGCGGAACCAGAGCCAGTTGTTGCGCGGGTAGGTGTCGTCGCCGACCGCCGGCGCGAGGTAGTCGATCACGCGCTGCTGCGTCGTGGCGTCCAGTCGGTCCCAGATCCAGGGGCGGGTCATGTCGAGGATGACGGCGAGGGATGCCGCCTCGACCTTGGCCTGGGGGTGCTCGTCGAGGCGCACCCAGCGGTCTTCCGCCTCGGGGTCGACCCCGGCGACGATGCCGCGCGAGTAGTCGCGGATGAGCTCGTCGACCCCCTCGCCGCGGGCGCCGGCGATCCGGAATCCGGCGAGCAGGAAGGTGCGTGCGAAACCCTCGAGTCCGTCGACGGCGGTGCCGTAGCCGCCCGCGTCTCCGGGCGGGGTGATGCGCGCGAAGTTCGGCGAGGCCCAGACGGCGGCGCCGCGGAGCAGCCGGTCGGCGAAGGCGATCAGCTCATCACGGGACCCGCTGCGCAGAGCGCTGAGCGAGGGTGATGCGGAACTGGTCACGGGATCTCCTTCGAACGTCGTACCGGCCCGGGCGAACGGGCGTCTAGATCAGGAGATTAGCAACGGGAATTGTTCAGTTCAAGGCGATTTGCGTTCTAACGTGATCGATCATGTTCGTTTTGGATTTCCCCGCCCGAGGAGCCCGAGAAGTGGTGGAGTAGGAGCATGCGCGCAGTCATCATGCACGGCCCCGGCGACGTCCGGATCGAGGATGTCCCGGTTCCGGAGATCATCCTGCCCACCGATGCGATCATCCGCGTCACCGCGGCCTGCATCTGCGGATCGGACCTGTGGCCGTACCGCGGGATCGAGAAGCAGAAGCGGCCGACCCGCATGGGCCACGAGTACATCGGCGTCGTCGAGCAGGTCGGCGCCGATGTCCGCGACATCGAGGTCGGCGACTTCGTGGTCGGCTCGTTCATGGCCTCCGACGGTGTCTGCGAGATCTGCCGGGCCGGATACCAGTCGCGGTGCATCCACGTGGTCGGCATGGGCTCGATCGGCACGCAGGCCGAGTACGCCCGCATCCCCTGGGCCGACGGCACGCTCGTGCGCGTGGACGGGGCCCCGTCGGATGCGCAGACGCGCAGCCTGCTCGCGGCATCCGACGTGCTGGGAACCGGGTGGTTCGCAGCGGTCGCCGCCGAGGCGGGGCCGGGGAAGACCGTCGCCGTCGTCGGCGACGGCGCGGTCGGGCTGCTCGGCATCCTCGCCGCGCGCGAGCTGGGCGCCGAGCGGATCATCGCGATGTCGCGGCACGCCGACCGGCAGGCACTGGCCCGCAGCTTCGGCGCCACCGACATCGTCGAGGAGCGCGGAGACGCCGGTGTCGCGCGCATCAAGGAGCTGACCGGCGGGTACGGCGCGCACTCGACCATCGAGGCGGTCGGCACACAGGAGTCCATGGAACAGGCGATGCGGGCGACGCGCGCCGGCGGTCACGTCGGATTCGTGGGTGTCTCGCACGGCGTGACCATCGACGGCAGCGAACTGTTCTACTCCGGTGTGCACCTGCACGGCGGGCCTGCGCCGGTGCGCCGCTTCCTGCCCGACCTGATCGATCTGATCATGACCGATCGGATCGACCCCGGCACGGTCTTCGACCTGACCCTCCCGTTCGACGAGGCGGCAGAGGGCTACCGGGCGATGGACGAGCGCCGCGCGACGAAGGTGCTGCTCGAGTTCTGAGCGGAAGCCGGTCAGGCGCTCGCGCGCAGGACGAGCTCCGGTGTCGCGAGACGAGGTTCCGACGCGTCGTCGCCCTCGATGCCGGCGACGAGCGCCCGCACCGCCTGCTCGCCGAGGGCGTCGAAGTCCTGGCGGACCGTGGTGAGCGGAGGGCTGTAGTCCGCGGCATCCGCGACGTCGTCGAAGCCGATCACCGCGACATCCTCGGGAACGCGGCGGCCCGCCTCGCGGAGCGCGCGCAGCAGACCCAGCGCCATCTGATCGTTCGCGGCGAAGATGGCCGTGGCTCCGGCCAGCTGCGCAGCCTGCGCGTGGCCGGATGCCGCCGACCAGTCGCCGCGCGCGACCGCGGGCGCCTCGACGCCGGCGGCGGCGAGCGCGTCGCGCCAGCCGCGCTCGCGCTCGGCTGCCGCGTACG
>NZ_QUAB01000032.1 GCF_003387575.1 Microbacterium bovistercoris
AGACGACATTGTCATAACAGCTATAACCAGGTAGCTATGAACGAGTACAACAAGACTGTGGTGTCGAGAATGCTGGGGACTGTTTCCGGGCTCGAGGTTCAACACATCGAAAGCCATGAGCAGGTTGCTGAAGTCTTTGAAGACTCGGAGACTGGCAGACGGACGGTCAACCTCTTTGAGATCGACGTCCCGCTCGAAGTAATTGAGTGGCTCCTCGCGGAGGCTCGCGCGAAACTATGAATTCGCGACGCCTTCGCGAACGAAGTGATCTTTGGGTGCGTGGGTCAGAATTGAACGGCTTGGGATACGACCGCACCGCAAGCCAGACGAGACCAATGGGCGACCCGGCGTCTATGGGATCGTGTTGAACCCAGATACCGGGATCATCTTCCATCGCCAATGGAGGGGGGCGCAATGAGATACCTAGTGCTCTCTGCTGACTACATGGACCCGAACCTGCGGGACGACGAGTCCGGCTCTGAGTTCGACGTGGATGTTGTCAATGAGGTGTCGCCGTCGCTCGCTGCTGACATCGTCGAATGGAATAACTCGTATCAGGCGGTCATCCCGATGGACTTGGCTGCTCGCGTCGCTGCTGCTGATCTCATCGGTCAGCTTGACGGACGTGGTCTCGACTTGGCTGGGCGGATAGAGGAGGAGCTGCGGCCGGCGCGGGTCCACTACTACAGCGAGGGCCTTCTGAAGTCGCTCCCATGAGGATCACTTGGTGACGCCCCGCCGCTGCACTGATGGCCGCGACCTCGATGACCCATCCGGAGAAGCGCGTTCGCGCGTTCGGCTGGAGCGCGGCGGAGTCCCGCGCGCGATGGCGGCGCAGCCTCACTCAACCCGACGATGGGCGCGTAGTCCCTCACCTCGAAACGCATACGCTCACGCAACATCCGATCGCGTGGAGTGGATGCATGAGCACATCCCTCGGACCGCGCATCCTCGTCGCGCTTGCAGCCGTCGTCGCGGTCCTCGCACTCACTTTCTCGCCGCATTGGATCGTGGCGCCGGCACGAGGAGCCTTCATGCAGTTGGCGCACTTCTGGGCCGGCCCCGTCGTCGAGCCGATGAGCTTCCTGCAGGTGGAGGGCACGCTCAACGCGCTGCTGTTCGTGCCGCTCGGCGCCGCACTCGCGCTGCTGCTCAGCCGGCGGTGGTGGATACTCGCCCCATTGATCGCCTTCGCGCTCTCATTCGGCGTCGAGCTGATGCAGAACCGCATACCCGGGCGCGTGCCGGACATGGACGATGTCCTCTGGAACACCGTCGGCGCGGTCGTCGGCGCAGCGCTGGCCGGCCTCATCCGTCTCCTCGGCGATGCCATGCGGCAGACCAGGCATCCGTAGAGTCGTCCTGTGCCTGAGAACCCCGAGATCGACGCCTATTGGCGCGCTGTGCGCGCCGCGCACCCCGAATTGCCGGATGCCGCACCCGAGGCGTGGGGATTCGGCGCCACCCCCGAGCACGCCGACAGCCTGCTCGAACTCGTGCTCGCCGGCGTGAAGACCGGCACCGCCTCATCCCTCTGGGACTACGAGGCGACCGGCGATCCGCTTCCTCAGGAGGGTGACTGCAGCATCATCCTCGATGGCGCCGGCACTCCGCGGGCGGTCATCCAGACCACCTCGGTCCGGATCGTGCCGTTCGACCAGGTGGGTGCAGACCACGCGCGCGCCGAGGGCGAGGGCGACCGCACTCTGCGGGCCTGGCGCGAGATCCATGAGCAGTACTGGCGCGAGAACTCCGAGAACCCGCGCGGCTACGAGCCGGACATGCCCGTCGTCTGCGAGCTGTTCCGGCTGGTGCATCCCAGCTGACGGGCCTCGCCTCCGGCCGCGGCATGTTCGCCGCTGTGCCCGCAGGGTCTACGCAACCCCACACGGCGGGCCGGAACCACTAACGTTCGAGACGACGACTTCAACCGACGAAAGGATCGTCATGGACTTCTGGCTCTGGATCTGGATCTTCTTCGAGATCTTCATCTTCATCGCTCTGCTGATGGCGCTGTTCACGATCTTCGGAGACCTGTTCCGCGACCGGAAGCTCAACGGCTGGGCGAAGGCGGCGTGGGTGGTCTTCCTGATCCTGGTGCCGTGGCTCGCCGCCCTGGTCTACCTGATCGCCCGCGGGAACGGCATGGCCGAGCGCAGCGCCGCTCAGGCACGACAGGCGCAGGAGGCCACGGACGCCTACATCCGCCAGGCCGCCGGCACCAGCCCGGCAGACGAGATCGCGAACGCCGCGAAGCTGCTCGAGGCGGGCACCATCACCACCGCGGAGTACGAGACGCTGAAGGCCAAGGCACTGGCCTGACCCATCCCGACCTGCCGCCGCCGGCATCCGACGGTGGCGGCAGGTCTTACGGGCACCCGATGAGGGATCGGAGTGACGACCGATCTCGCGATCGTGCTCGTGCTGCTCGTCGCGGCTGGGACCATATTCGCGATCGGGCGGCCGCGGATGGACGTCGTCGCCGTCGTCATGATCGTGGCGCTGCCGCTGATGGTGGTGCTCATGGTCACCGGCATCGTGCCGAACGTGATCGCCGCCCTCATCGCCTGCCTGCTGATGGGGATCTTCCGCTGCGTCGACATGCGCAGCGCCTACCGCGCCATCCACTGGCCGACGCTGCTGCTGATCGTCGGCATGCTGCCGTTCGCGTTCGCGTTCGCGTTCGCGTTGGCGCTGCAGCGCACCGGCGGCTGCTACCGGTTCGCCGACTTCGTGAAGATCGGCACGCCGTTCACGCTGGTGACGCTTGTCGTCAGCGTGCTGCTCGTGCCCCTGCTGCTGCCGCTCGGACGACACGGCTGGGACGCTGTTTGCAACTGTATTAGTGTTGTAATACAGTAAGACACATGCAGATCGACGAGTCCCGGCCCATCTGGGCGCAGCTGGTCGACGAATTCCGTCGACGCATCGCCGTGGGTGAGTGGATGCCCGGGGCCAAGGTGCCCTCGGTGCGCGAACTCGCCCTCGAGCTCGGCGTCAACCCCAACACCGTGCAGAAGGCGCTCGGCGAGGTCGACCGGCTCGGTCTCACCACCACCGAGCGCACCGCCGGCCGCTTCGTCACCCGCGACGAGCACGCGGTCGCGGACGGGCGCGCAGCGCTCGCCGCATCCACCGCAGACGGATTCGTCGCCGCAGCCCGCGGCATGGGCATGACCCTCGCCGAGGCATCCGACCTGCTCGCCCGGCGCTGGACGCAGGGCGGCGCACCGCACGACAGAAAGGATGCGCGATGAACGCCATCGAGATCACGGGCCTCAGCAAGGCCTACCGCGGACGCCCCGCGCTGCGCGGACTCGACCTCGCACTCGCCCCCGGGCAGATCGTGGGCCTGATGGGAGACAACGGCTCGGGCAAGACCACGCTGCTGAAGATCCTCGCCGGCGTGCTCGCCGACTGGGACGGTGACGTGCGCGTGGCCGGACATATTCCCGGACCGGAATCCAAGGCTGTGGTGTCGTTCCTCCCCGATGCCTCCTTCCTTCCCGACGCGCACAAGCCGGCCGATTCCATCGCCCAGTACGCCCGGTTCTTCGCGGACTTCGATCAGGCCAAGGCCCGCCAGATGATCGACTTCTTCGGGCTCCCCTGGGACCGCACGCTCAAGGAGATGTCCAAGGGGATGCGCGAGAAGCTGCAGATCTCACTGGCCATGTCGCGCCGCGCGAAGGTCTACCTGCTCGACGAGCCGATCTCCGGCGTCGACCCGGCCTCCCGCGACGTGATCCTGCGCGGCATCCTGTCGAACTTCGACGAGGACGCGCTCCTGCTCATCTCCACGCATCTGATCCAGGACGTCGAGCAGATCGTGGACTCCGTCCTGTTCCTGCGCGAGGGCGCGGTGCTGCTGCAGGGCAGCGCCGACGACCTGCGCGCCGAGCACGGCGTCAGTCTCGACGCCCTCTTCCGAAAGGTGTACGCATCATGATCGGCACGCTGTTCGCCCAGGAGGTCAGGGCCACGAAGAAGAGCCTGCTCGCCGCCACCGGAACGGTCGTGCTGGTGGCTGCCGTCTCGCTGGTCTTCGCCGCCCTGAACATCCCCGTGCTCGGCTCAATCGGCCTGTTCCTCGGGATCGCCGTATTCATCGTGCTGGTGCCCGTCATCCTCTGCCTGCTCGCGGAGAACTACTGGCGCACGATGTACGGGCGTGAGGGGTACTTCACCATGGTCATCCCGGTGCGCGGCCGTACGCTGTTCACCGCGAAGCTGGTCTACGGGCTGCTCATCTCGGTGGTCGCGCTGATCGTCACGGCGCTCGGCCTGCTGGGCGCCGCCTTCGCCTTCGCGCTGTCGCTGCACAAGGATCCGTGGACGTTCATCGGCGACGGCCTCGCCGACATCCAGCCGTGGATGGTGTGGCTCGGAGTGTCCACCACCGTCCTGCAGGTCGCCTACCTCGTCGTCGCCGGCTCGGCTCTGATGACCATCGGCGCCGAGGGTCGCTTCAACCACCTCGGCTTCGGTGCGCCGGTCATCGGCGCGGTGGCGCTGTACCTCGTCATGCAGGTGGTCACGTTCATCGGCATCCTGTTCATCCCGCTCGGCATCCGCCTGACCGGACCGGATGCCGGTGAGCTGGTGCCCCAGGGCATGCTCGACGGCGTGATGGCCGCCATCGCCGATCCCGCCAGCCAGCCGGATGTGCTGGGCCTCGGCTTCGTCTTCACGACCATCGCCACGATGGTGCTGCTGGCCTGGTGGGGCGGTCGGTCGGTCGAGCGGCACACGTCCCTGCGCTGAGCGCATTCTGAGCCGGCCCCGCAGCGCCGGCTCAGAACGGCCAGATCAGCGGCACCACGAAGATCGCGGCGACGGCGAACAGCAGCAGGCACGGCAGGCCGAGCCGCTAGTAGTCGCCGAACCGGTAGCCGCCGGGTTCCTGCGAAGGTGGTGATCAGCGGGTCCACGGGGCGGAACCTTCCGGCGTGGGGTGTGTTGCCTGAACTCTACTCACGCCACGTGGTCCCCGAGCGACATCGAGGGCCGGGAGATCTCTCCCGGCCCTCGGTGTGTCTGCGGTTGTGGTCGGGTCCCTCCCCCGGCTTCTTCCGCCTCCCTGATTCCCTGTGCTTCGCCACCTTCCCCAGAAGGTGCCTCCCATCTCCCCAGAAGATGGGCCCGTTCCCCAGAAACGAGAGCGGGAATCGCCTACGATCTGCCCTGTGCCCCAGTCCCCACTGGACCAGCCGAGAAGGTCGTGAATCCATGATGCCACCGATCTTGTGATTTTGTCCCCCTTTTGGGGGACAAAAGTCCCCCAAAAGGGGGACAAAGGCTGTACGCTGTATCTGACGCACCCTCCGGTCGTCTTCGGCCCTCATCGCTCCCCCCGCGATGGGGGCCATCACTTTTCTGCGGCAGCACGCCGGTCAGAAGCCCGTCAAGACCCCGGATGCAACATTTTCGTCACCTTCGACAAGGGGATGTTCAGCCGTCCCCCGGCTCGGCTAGCGTTAGCTTCAGTCGGTGCAGCCCGCGTCGGCTTCGTAACAAGCAGAACGGCAGTACATGAGCACCCAGGGCACAGTCAAGTGGTTCAACTCGGAGAAGGGCTTCGGCTTCATCTCCCCTGATGAGGGCGGCGCCGACGTCTTCGCGCACTATTCGGCGATCCAGTCTTCCGGCTACCGCACTCTCGAAGAGAATCAGCGGGTCGAGTTCGAGGTCGCGCAGGGTCCCAAGGGCCTGCAGGCAGAGAACATCCGTCCCCTCTGAGGCGGAAGCGAAGAACCCCGCCGGCAGCTGTTCGCAGCGCGGCGGGGTTCTTGCGTATCCGGGTGCGGATCAGGCGTTCGCCTTCTCGGACTTCCGGCTCGATCGGCGGCTGCTCTCGGCGACCTGCTCGACTGCGGCCGCTGCGGCGTCGGCGGCCTCCTCGGCCGCGCGCGCCGCGAGGAACAGACCCTCACGGTTGAGGTGACGCGAGTACCGGGCGTCGAGGTACAGCACCGGCACGTCGCCGGCAGCGCGGATCAGCTCGGGGTAGAGCTCGTCCTTGATGGGGCCGGAGCCGCCGCCGTAGACGTACACGACCTCGGTGGACTCACCCGACTGGCTGAGCGTCTCGCTGAACGAGCGGCGGATCTGCTCGACGAGGTGCTTCACGTCGGGCTCGACCAGGGTCTGTGCGCGCTGGTGGCGGTTGCGCTGCAGCACCGAGGGCGTCGACTGCAGGAAGTCGGCGAGCTGCTTGCGGCTGGTGAAGCGCAGGTCGGCCTCGTCCTGACGGTCGAGCGCGTTCTCGAGGATCGTGCCGTAGCCCATGTCGAGCGTCGACGCGGCCTCGGCGTTGAAGCGGCCGTTGGTGAACACCGGGAAGTTCACGGTGCCCTCGCCCACGTCGATGCCGATCGTGTTCTGCGCGGCGACCAGGTCGGCGCCGGTGACGCCGGGGAGGATGTCGGCCTCACGCGAACGCAGGTCGGTGAGCAGCGCGTCGGCCAGGGGCTCGCCCTTGTCGGAGATCGCGTACTGCGCAGACGCGCCCTCGGCGACCACCTGCACGTCGACGAACTCGAGGCGGATGCTGACCGGGGTGTTGAAGTTCTTGATCGTGACGAGGTGCACGGCCGAGCCCTTCGAGCCGATGAACTCTCCGGCGTAGCCGTAGCGGCGGGCGACGAACTCGCTGATCGGCAGGGCGAGACCGGTGCGCACCTTCACGCGCAGCTCGTGGTCGGGCAGTGCGTCGTGCTCGCGCACGTAGTCGCGCAGTGCCTTCGCCGCGTACACGCCCAGCACGAGGATCTTGCTCAGCTGCTGGTCGGCCTTGCTGGCGTGACCGTCGTGCACCTCGAACTCGCTGAACACCGAGCCGCGCACGCTCAGTGCCGAGCGGCCGAAGATGCGGCGGTCGCTGTCGGAGACAAGCGGCGACGAGAACGAGGCGTCGAGACGGTTGTAGAAGTCCTCTTCGGCGTCGTTCATGGTCTGCGCGGCCTCGGCGTCCTCGAGGGGCACCTTCGGCGACTGCCGCGGGGTGGCGACGATCGCGCTGGGCAGGTCGATGCGATCCCGCAGACCGGTGTCGGTGTTGAGGATCATGCCTTTGACGTAGCCGTTGCCGACGTCGATGCCGCCGGTGAGGTTGATGATGTCCGAACTCATGGGGGAGACCTTTCGTTCCGAGTGTCGGGGTGAGATGGGGGAAGTGGTTACAGGCCGAGGAGATCGTCGATGGTCGCCGACGCGGCGTCCGCCTTGGGCGCGGGGGCCTTCTTCGCCGGTGCCTCGGGTGCCGACGCATTCGGTTCCGCGGTCTTCGGCTCCGAGGCATCCGGCTCCGGGGCATCCGGCTCCGCGGCATCCGGCGCGGGTGCCGTGGTCGCCGGCGACGCAGCTGCGGCCGGCGGCTCGTCGGCGGGGAAGATCTCCGCGACGTGCACCGGCTCGGCCGGCGGCCGAACCGGGCGGTTGGCCACGTCGACGAAGCCCTCACGGGCGATCGCCTCGCGCACCAGACGACGGAATGAGTCGGATGCGGAGTACTGCAGATCGAGCCATTCGATCACGCTGGTGTCGGCGACGGGGACGGTGATCTCCACCTTGCGAGTGGATGGCACTTCAGCCACTGCTGCTCCTTCGTCTCTGACAGCGCTCCGGATCGCACGACAAACGGCGACACGCCCTAGATCACGGTACAGTACCCTGCTGTCCGTCAGCCGATCAGAGCCTGTCTCAGCTCGGTCGCGCTCCCGACCTGCAGGATCGAGCCCTCCGACTCCCCCGGGTCGCCGAAGCCCCACTCCGCGAAGATCACCGGGATGCCGTGCTGCCCTGCGCCCTCGATGTCATGCACCCTGTCACCGATCAGCACGGGGCGCGAGACGTCGGCCCCCGCGGCCTCGAGCAGCGTCAGCGCGCGCCCGATCACGGTCGCCTTGTCCTCGTTTCCGCCGGTCCGCGGGTCGGGCAGCGAGCCGGCGACGGTGGTGAGCAGGCCGGTCAGCTCGTAGTGGTCCAGGATCGCGAGCACCTGGTTCTCGGGCTTCGAGCTGGCCGTGGACTGCGGGATCCCCGCATCCTGCACGGCGCGCAGCACCTCCGCGACCCCGGGGTAGATCGCGACGGACGCCGCATACCCGTCGCGCGCCGCGAGTTCGCGATACCGCGCGACGGCATCGAGCGACTGTTCGCGCTCCATGCCGGAGCGCTGGAACGACTCGTACATGGGCGGCCCGATCCAGCGCGAGAGCTCTTCGGGCGCCGGTGGCTGCATGCCGTACGAGGTGAAGACCTCGCGCAGACGCGGAAGGATGCCGGCGGACGCGTCGGCGATCACGCCGTCGACGTCCCAGAGGATGCAGGTGAATTCGGGCATGCCTCCAGACTATGGGCGGTCAGTCGGAGGGCTCGTCGCCGAGATTGACCCGATACGCGGGGATGAACTCCACGTCGACGTCGGCGGGATCCACCCCGGAGTCCTGCAGGGTCTGGACGAGTCCGTCGGTGCCCGGCAGCGGGGGTGCGCCGGTCAGCGTCAGCTCGGCGCGGCCGCCGCTGACGGTGAGGGCGTCGATCTGCCATCCAGCCTGCTCCGCCCACGGCTCGGCGGCCGCGCGCACCCGCGACTCGAGCATCGCATCCGTCGTGAACCGCACCGAGGTGCTGGCGAGGGGGATCGCGATGATCGCCAGGGACACGATGATCGAGATCAGCGCGCGGTACGGGCGTGCCGGTGTCGCGGCATCCTCCGCGGCGATCCCCTCCCACTTCGCGCGCAGAGGCGCGAGGACGACGATGCCGGAGCCGAGGATCGCGGCGACGTTCGTCGCGAACAGCAGTAGGGCTCCCCCGGCCTGGTCCCAGGCGCCCGACTCCATCGTCAGCCCGACGACGGACAGGGGCGGCACCAGCGAGATGGCGATCGCGACACCGGGCAGCGTGTCGGAGATGTCCTTGCGGACCAGGGCGACAGCGCCCACGACTCCGGTGGCCAGCGCGGCGAGCAGATCGATGAGATGCGGGGAGATCCGCCCGGAGACCTGCGAGTTCATCGGCGCGATGACCGGCGACTGCACGAACAGCCCGACGAGGTACCCGATCGCGACGGCGCAGAGCGCCCCGGTGATCACCAGGACCCAGCAGCGGACGAGGTTGCGGCGGCTGCCCAGCACCGTCGCCAGGACGACGCCGAGGATGGGGGTCATCAGCGGGGCGACGATCATCGCGCCGATCACCGTCGCCGTCGAATCCCCGACCACTCCGGCACTGGCGATGATGCTCGCGAGCACGAGCAGCATCCAGAACCGGGAGTCGCGATGCCGGGCATCCGGGCCCTCGAAGAACACGGAATCGCGCATGGCGGCGACAGTGTTCATTGACCCTCCTGCGGGTGACAGGAGGCGCCGTCCGCCTCCGGGTGGCGGAATCCTGACACCTGGAGTGCCGTGCGCGCAAGCAGGTCATCCCTGCCGGGCGAGTCCCATGACGCCGGTAGGCGCACCGGGATACTGTGCCTGAGTGAGCAGTGAAGAAGGCGGCCAGTCCGTGCCCGAGCCCGTGACCACGCCCGAGCGGGCGGCGGAGTCGTCGCGTCCCCGTCGCATCCTTCCCGCCGCTCCCCTGCGCTCCGGGTTTCTCGTGGCGATCGGCGTACTGCTGGCGATCGCACTCGCCCTGGTGTTCGTCTCGCTGTCGTCCGTGCTGATGTCGCTGTTTCTCGCGCTGTTCCTCGCGCTGGGCCTCGACCCCGCCGTGCGTCAGCTGCAGCGCACCGGCATGAAGCGGCCCTGGGCGATCGTCACGGTGGCCGTGGGGGTGCTCGTCATCGTCGTCGCGATCATCCTCATCGTGGTGCCGGCGATGGTGCGCCAGTTCGTGCACATCGTGCAGGAGGCGCCGGAATGGCTGGCGCACGCGCAGACCACCGACTGGTACCAGAACATCGAGAACGCGCTCGGCATCGACCTCGAGGTCGTGATCGCGCAGGGACTGGAATCGGTCGTCAACATCTCGTCGTTCCTCGCGATCTCGGGCGGTGTGCTGAAGGCGGCCGGCGGGATCATCTCGGGCATCTCCAGCACGGTGCTGGTGGTCGTGCTGACGCTCTACTTCATCGCCTCGCTGGAGACCATGAAGGGCGCCCTGGCGATGCTCGTGCCGCAGTACCGGCGGGAGACCTTCTCGAGCCTGACCGATCAGATCACGGCATCCGTCGGCGGGTTCGTCGCCGGCGGCATCACGCTGTCGTCGATCAACGCCGCCGTCGTGTTCGTGCTGCAGTTCCTGATCGGCTCCAACATCGCCGTGCTGCTGGCGATCGGCGCATTCTTCATCACGCTGGTGCCGATGATCGGCTCGATGATCTTCCTGGTGGTCGGGACGGCGGCCGCCCTGTTCATCGGCCCCTGGCAGGCCCTCGTCTTCCTGATCGGGTACTTCGCCTACATCCAGATCGAGGCGTACTTCGTCACGCCGCGCGTGATGGGCAAGGCCGTCGCCGTGCCCGGCGTGCTCGTGATCATCGGCGCGATGACCGGAGCGGCGCTGATGGGTCTGCTCGGCGCGCTGGTCGCCATCCCGATCACGGCCTCGGTGCTGATCATCATCCGTCAGGTGACGATCCCCGCGCAGGACGCGAAGACGATCGCGCCGGAGGCCGGTTAGAACAGGCGCGGAGCGCCCGACTCGATGCCCTTCATGTCCTCGTAGTCGAGGACGAGGCAGCGGATGCCGCGATCCTCGGCGAGTACGCGGGCCTGCGGCTTGATCTCCTGCGCGGCGAACACGCCGGTGACGGGAGCGAGGTGCGGGTCGCGGCCCAGCAGCTCGAGGTAGCGGGTGAGCTGCTCGACGCCGTCGATGTCGCCGCGGCGCTTCACCTCGACCGCGATGGCCGCTCCCCCGGCATCCCGCACCATGAGATCGACCGGGCCGATCGCCGTGGGGAACTCGCGGCGCACCAGCGTCGCACCCTCGCTGATCAGGTCGACCTGCTCGGCGAGCAGTCGCTGCAGGTCCGCCTCGACGCCGTCCTTCTGCAGACCGGGGTCGATACCCAGGTCGTGGTTCGAGTCGTGCAGGACTTCATAGATCTGCACGCGCAGCGCATCGCCGGTCTTCTTGTGCGTGACCCGCCAGACCTCGACGACACCCGCGGATGCCTCGTCCTCGCCCGGCTCCTCGGTGGTGAGCGAGCACGGCGGGCTCATCCAGTTCAGCGGCTTGTAGCTGCCGCCGTCGGAGTGCACGAGCAGGCTGCCGTCGCCCTTGTGCATCAGCACACGGGTGGCCGGGGGCAGATGGGCGTTGAGGCGGCCGGAGTAGTCGACGGCGCAGCGGGCGATGACGAGACGCACCCGAAGAGCCTACCCGTCAGCGGATCACGTGCCTTCCGGCACGGTGAGCGTGCCGAGCGACGGATGCCACAGCGGCGTCGTGTGCCAGGCGACGGACAGCCCTCCGGCACCGCGGCTGATGATCGCGCGATGCGGCGAGGTGGGCACCACCAGATGCACCAGCACGTCGTCACCGGCGCGCTCGCCGCGGGCAGCCACAGCCAGAGACTGCTCCCGCGTGCCGAGTACGGCGTGCGACCAGCGATCCTGCGGCACCGCGACCTCGCCGAGGGGTGTGGTCAGCAGCCAGCCGCCGTCCGCGGCGTCGGCCAGCATCCAGGCCTCCGGGTCGGGCATCGGGTCGGATGCCGCCAGCGCATGCCGCGAGATCCACGAGTCGCGCGTCGCCGCGCGCTCAGCGAGGCGGGCGGAATCGTCGGCGGACGGCGCGACCTCGTCGTCGTGGAACGACTCCACCAGCCGCCACAGCGCATTCAGGGTCTCGTGCGTCCGCGTCGTGGCGCCCTGATACGCGACGACGACGCCGGTCTCCGGCATGACGAGCACGAACTGGCCGTAGGCGCCGTCCAGCCGGAAGCCGTGCCGGCTGCGCCAGACCTGGAACCCGTAGCCGAGCGACCAGTCGCCGTCCGGGTCGCCGTCCGGGTCGCCGTCCTCGTCGCGATTGTCGGACCAGGGTCGCGCCATCGCCTCGACGTACGTCGCGGGGATCACCTGCCGACCGCGGAACCGGCCGCCGTCGGCGAGCATGATCCCGGTTCTGGCGAGGTCGTCGATCTCGAGATGCAGGCCCGAGAAGCCTTGATCGATCCCGTCCAGCGGGATCCACCAGCGCTGACCGATGCCGAGCGGGTCGAACACGCGCCCGCGCAGCAGACCGGTCAGGGACAGGCCGCTGACCGCCTCGACCACGGCGGAGAGCGCGTAGCTGGCCGGCGAGTTGTAGGCGAAGCTGCTGCCGGGAGCTGCTGCCGGCGGAGTCGTGAGCAGCGTCGGCACCGAGAACGGCAGGCTCAGGGTCTGCTCGCGGCTGTGCCCCGTGTTCATCGTGAGCAGGTGCCGCACGGTGATGCCGTTCGGGTTCTCCCCTCCGAGGTAGCGCTCCACGGGAGCGTCGAGGTCGATCGCGCCGTCGGCCTCGAGCAGTCCGATCGCGAAGGCGGTGAACGTCTTCGAGACCGAGTACACCAGGGCCGGCTGCTCGGCCGACCACGGCGCCCAGGAGGTGCGGAACAGCACGTGGCCGCGGCGGGCGACGATCAGCGCGTGCGGGTCGAGCCCGCCGCGCTCGAGCTCGTCGAGCAGCCGGATAAGCGCGGCAGAGGAGAGTCCCTGGCGCTCGGGCGCGCAGGACGGCAGCTGATCTGTCGTGAGCATAAGGGCCTCAGATGGTCGCGGGGGCGGCGGTGGATTCGCGGATCACGAGCTCGGTCATCAGGTCCATCCGCATCGATGTCGGAGGCTGCCCGTCGGCCGAGGCGATCAGCATCCGGGCGGCCAGTCCGCCCATCTCGCGCAGCGGCTGGTTGACGGTCGTGAGCGGCGGGTTCAGCCACTCCGTGATCGGCAGGTTGTCGTAGCCCACGAGTGACAGGTCGTCGGGGATGCGCAGGCCGCATTCGCGGGCCGCCCGGGCGATGCCGAAGGCGATGTAGTCGGAGCCCGCGAAGATCGCGGTGGGGCGGTCGGGTCGGGAGAGCAGGTCGAGAGCGTGCTGGTAGCCGGATGCCGCGTCGAAGCCGCCCCAGCGCACCATCGCCGGATGCCAGGGGACGCCGGCCGAGTCGTGCGCGCTGCGGAACCCGTCGACCCGGGCGCGCGAGCAGAGGACGTCGGCGGGCCCCATCACCACGGCGATGCGGGTGTGGCCGAGGTCGAGCAGGTGCTGCGTGGCCACCAGGCCGCCATTCCAGTTGTTGGATCCGACCGTCGGCACGTCGGTGGGCGGCTTGCCCTGGGTGTCCAGGACCACGAACGGAATGGAGCGGGAGCTGAGCTGATGCCGCTGCGTCGGGTCGAGGTCGGAGAGCACCAGCAGCACGCCGAGCGGACGCCGCGCCATCACGTCGTCGATCCACTCCTGCGTCGGGCGGTGCGAGCCGCCCAGTTCCGAGAGCACGACGCCGATGCGGGCGGGGCCGGCGACGCGCTCCACGCCGGAGATGATCTCCAGCGCCCACAGGTTGTCGGATTCGTGGAACACGACGTCGAGCAGCCGGGGGCCGGTGGTGCGAGCACCGTCCGCACGCGTCGCGACCGGCTTGCGGTACTCATGCGCCGAGAGTGCGGCCTCGATGCGAAGCCGGGTGGCCTCCGAGACATCGGGCCGTCCGTTCAGCACCTTCGACACTGTCGGGGCCGACACCCCCACCTCGGCCGCGATCTCCGCGATCGTGGAACGCCCCTTGGCCATGCATCCTCCTCGAAACTATCGGTCAGCGTAGTCGGCGCAGGGTGACACTGCCACCCCCGGAAAGCGAATTCCCTCGGGGGATTGACGCGCGGTCTCCGGTATGAATAGTGTTGCCGCCAACAACATATCGGAACTGATTCCGAAAGTTTCGGACTAACGCGTCCACACAACGAAGTGAGACCATGCTCGATTCCTCCCCGCCCCGCACCGCACTGCCGGCCGGACCGGACCCCCGGATGAGCGAGACCAGAGCTCTCGTCACCGCGTCCGCGCCGCGTCGCCGCAGACGCGGCCGGCCGACGGCATCCGGAAAGAAGACCTGGCGCCGCGCGCTCAAGCGCGACTGGCGGCTGTACACCTTCCTGATCCTGCCGCTGCTGTTCCTGCTGATCTTCCGGTACATCCCCATGCTGGGGAACATCATCGCCTTCCGGCGGTTCCGCCCGGGTGGATCGATCTTCGGCGACGAGTGGGTCGGCTTCTACTACTTCGAGACCTTCATCCACAGCGCGCAGTTCTGGCAGGTGTTCTGGAACACCGTCATCCTCGGCGGATTCACCCTCCTGATCTGCTTCCCGCTGCCGATCATCCTGGCGCTCATGCTCAACGAGCTGCGGCTGCGGCGATTCAAGCGCATCGTGCAGACGATCTCTTACCTGCCGCACTTCATGTCGGTGGTCATCGTCGCCGGCCTGGTGCTGCAGATCACGGCGCTCAACGGCACGATCAACCAGATCGTCCAGGCATTCGGCGCCGAGCCGATCCCGTTCATGCAGCAGCCGCAGTGGTTCCGCAGCATCTACGTCTCATCGGAGGCGTGGCAGACGGTCGGCTGGGGCACCATCCTCTATCTCGCTGCACTGACGACGATCGACGAGCAGCTCTACGAAGCCGCACGCATCGACGGCGCGAACCGCTGGCAGCAGACCTGGCACATCACGCTGCCCGGCATCCGCCCCACCATGGTGGTGCTGCTCATCCTGAACATCGGCTCCTTCATGGCCGTCGGATTCGAGAAGGTGCTGCTGCTGCAGAACCCGCTCATCTACTCCACGGCCGACGTGATCTCGACCTACCTGTATCGCGTCGGCATCCAGTCCGCCCAGTTCTCCTACGCCACCGCGATCGGCCTGTTCGAGGCGCTCATCGGCCTCACGCTCGTGCTCGGCGCGAACTACATCTCCCGTCGATTGGTGGGTACCTCGCTATGGTGACCGACGCCCCTCCTGAGGCAGACATCCTTCCCCCCAAGCCCGACCTCGGTCACGTGCGCGCGGAGCACGGCGTGATCAAGGAGTCGCTCGGCTACCGCGTCTTCCAGGTCGTGAATGTGGTCGCGCTGCTGCTGATCTGCGCCGTCACGCTCTACCCGTTCATCAATCTCGTCGCCAAGGCGTTCTCGTCCGAGGGGTACATCGCGGCGGGCGAGGTCAACCTGATCCCGCGCGGGTTCAACATCGAGACGTTCCAGGCGGTGCTCGGTGACGGCCTGTTCTGGACCAACTACGGCAACACCGTCATCTACACGGTGGTGGCGACCGCCATCTCGATGTTCCTCACCACCACCTACGCCTACGCGATCAGCCGGCCCGATCTGAAGGGCCGCACCTTCTTCATAGGGGTGGCGGTGTTCACGATGTTCTTCAGCGGCGGACTGATCCCGAACTACATCCTCGTGGCGAGCTGGCTCGGCTGGCGCAACACCATCTGGGCCGTCGTCGTGCCCGGCGCGCTGAGCGTGTTCAACCTGCTGGTGATGAAGTCGTTCTTCGAGAACTTCCCCGCCGAGCTCGAAGAGGCGGCCGCGATCGACGGGCTGTCCACCTACGGCGTGTTCTTCCGCATCGTGCTGCCGCTGTCGAAGGCGGTGCTGGCGACGATGACCCTGTTCTACGCGGTCGGAATGTGGAACTCGTGGTTCGGGGCGTTCCTCTACATCGACGACAAGAACCTGTTCCCCGTCACCGTCTACCTCCGCAACCTCATCGCCAGCGCCACCGGCACGACCGACCTCGCCGGCACGGCCGCGGAGACCACGCAGGTCGCCGCCAACATCCAGTCGGTGACCATGCTGCTCACGGTGCTGCCCATCGTGTGCCTCTACCCGTTCATCCAGCGGTACTTCGTCTCCGGTGTGATGCTCGGCTCCGTCAAGGGCTGAGCGACACCACGAAACACAGGAAGAGAGAACATGTCCCTCAATCGCATCCGCCTGGCGTCGACGGCCGGCCTCGCCGTCGTCGCCATCGCGCTCACCGCCTGCACCGCCAGCGCCGCACCCGATGACGCGGGCGGCGACAAGGTCACCATCGACAAGGAGCACTCCGTCGGGGCGATGGACGACTTCCAGGCCGGCACCAGCTTCAAGGCCACCGAGCCCGTGACCTTCGACCTGATGTACCGCGACATGACCGCATACCCCGTCAAGGACGACTGGTCGGTCTTCACGCACCTCGACGAGGACCGCAACGTCACCTTCACGCGCACCGATATCCCCGCCGCCGACCTGGATCAGAAGAAGTCGCTGCTCATCGGCAGCGGAGAGGCCGGCGACATCATCTCGGTCACCTACCCCGGTGCGGAGACGCAGTTCGTCTCGGGCGGTGCGCTGCTGCCGGTGTCGGACTACTTCGACTACCTGCCCAACTTCCAGCAGAAGGTGAAGGACTGGGACCTGCAGGATGAGATCGACGCCCGCACACAGGAGGACGGGAAGATCTACCTGCTGCCCGGTCTCCGCGAGAAGCCCGATGTGCAGTACAGCGTGATCGTCCGCGAGGACCTGTGGAAGAAGGCCGGCATCACGGAGAACCCCGAGACCTGGGATGACTTCGCCGACCAGCTGGCTCAGGTCAAGGCGGCGAATCCGGAGCTCGCGTACCCGATGTCCGACCGGTGGACCGACTCCGACACGCTCGGATCCTTCCTCAACGTGATGGCGCCGAACTACGGCACGGCCGCCGGGTGGGGCTACTCGAACACGTACTACGACGAGGACGCCGAGAAGTACGTCTTCACGGGCACCACGGACGAGTACAGGGAGGTGGTCACCTACGCCCATGATCTGATCGCCGACGGACTGCTCGACCCGGAGGTCACGCAGAGCGACGACCAAGCCGCCGAGAAGTTCACCGCCGGCAAGTCCGCCGCGATCTCGGGCAACACCCAGTCGCTCGAGGAGTACCGCAAGAAGCTCGCGGATGCGGGCATGAAGGGCGAGCTGCGACTCATCGACATCCCCGGTGGGCCGGCCGGATCGAACCTGCCCGGCGGGCGTCTCGGCCCGGGCATCATGATCGGCGCGGATGCCGCTGACAAGCCGTACTTCAAGGCGATGCTGCAGTTCATCGACTGGCTGTACTACTCGGATGAGGGCATCGAGTTCGCGCAGTGGGGCATCGAGGGCGAGACCTTCACCCGTGACGGCGACACCCGCGTGCTGAACGACGACCTCGGATGGGGTCCGGTCAACCCGGACTCCGAGAAGAAGCTCAATGCCGACTACGGATACAGCAACGGCGTGTTCCTGATGGCGAACGGTTCGTCCGCCGAGTTGACCCAGTCGCTGATGACCCCCGAGATCGCGGACTGGACGGCCGCGCAGCTGGAGGCGAAGACAGTGCTCCCGATCGCTCCGCCGGCTCAGCTCAGCGAGATGGAACTGGAGCAGACCTCACTGCAGGACACCTCGCTGAAGGATGCGGTGAAGTCCGCGACCGCGGCGTTCATCACCGGCCAGCGTTCGCTGGACGACTGGGACGCCTACGTGTCCGAGATCGAGGCGCTCGGCTCCGACCAGCTGATCGACACGATCAACAACGCTCTCGCGAAGTCGAAGTGAATCCCTCGGGTGGTCGGGAGCTCCGTGCTCCCGACCACCCCCGTCCGCGTGCAGGAGCCCGCCATGATCCACGTCCCCGCCCAGCAGACCAGCACCCTCTCCCCCGCCTGGCGCGCCTGCGTCGGCACCGGCCGCACCCGCGAGGTGCTGCACGCCGACTACCGCGACAGCCTCGCCCTCGTCCAGGACGAGATCGGCTTCGGCGCGAGCAGGGCGCACGGCATCGTGCACGACGACATGGGTCTCGTGCAGCCCTACACGCACGAGGGCGTGGCGGGCACCCGCTACGCGTTCTCCTACGTCGACCTCGTCATCGACACCTGGCTGGATGCCGGCGTCGCACCGTTCCTGGAGCTGGGCTTCATGCCCGAGGCGCTCGCCTCGGGGCCCGACACCGTGTTCTGGTGGCGGGGCAACATCACCCCGCCGCGGGATCACGGTGAATGGGCCGCGCTGACCCGGGCGCTGCTGACCCACCTCATCGATCGCTACGGCATCGAGCAGGTGCGCACCTGGCCGATCGAGGTCTGGAACGAGCCGAACCTGACCACGTTCTGGCGCGATGCCGACGAGGCGGCCTATCACCGGCTGTACGCGACCACGGCGAGAGCGGTCAAGGAGGTCGACTCCGGTCTGCAGGTCGGCGGCCCCGCCATCTCGCCCGGATCGGATGACTGGCTGCCGCGTTTCGCCGACTTCGTCGCGTCCGTGGACGTGCCCTGCGATTTCGTCTCCAAGCACGCGTACACGTCGGGACCTGCTCAGGAGGTGCCGTTCGGAGTGCACCAGACCCTGCGTCCCCCGCAGGACCTGCTGGATCAGTTCGCGAGCCCCGGGCGTCTGCTGGCCGGCTCCCCGCTCGAGGGACTGCCCGTGCACATCACCGAGTTCTCGTCCTCGTACCGACCCGACAACCCGATCCACGACACCGCGTACCAGGCCGCCTACCTCGCGCCGGTGCTGGCATCCGGAGGCGACCATGTCGCCTCGTTCTCGTACTGGACGCTGTGCGACGTGTTCGAGGAGCTCGGCGTGCCGACGGCACCGCTGCACGGCGGCTTCGGCCTGCTCGGGCACCGCCAGCTGCGCAAGCCCGCATTCCACCTGTACTCGTTCATGGCGCGACTGGGTGAGGCCGTGCTCGCACAGGGCGACGACCATCTGGTCACCCGGCATCCGGACGGACGGATCTCGATGCTGCTCTGGCAGCCGCTGGACGGCACCGCCGTCGCGGATGCGGGGCACCGGGTGCGACTCAGCCTGCCGGCATCCGGCCCTGCGCACGTCGTCGAACGGCACGTCGACGCGGAGCGCGGCAACGTGCGCGCCGGCTGGCAGGCGATGGGCAGTCCGCTGGCCCCCGATCGGCGCGCCGTCGAAGATCTGCATGACGCGTCGGCCCCGGCCGTGCACATCCACCGCGTGCAGCCGGTCGGCGGGCGCTGGGAGATCGACGTGCGTCTGGGGCGGCACGGCATCGCCCTCGTCGAGGTCACGGGTTCGGCCGATCAGACGCCGGCGTGGTCGGACGACACCCAGCTGCTCGGACTCGGTGGGGACGCCGGATGAGCGGCGCCGTCACGCGCAGCGGCGCGACGGATGAGGTCGGCCGGGGACCGCTGTCGCGGATCACCCTGGCGATTCACCGGATGCTGGTGCTGGAGGGGCTGCTCGTCGTGACGACGCTGCCGACGGCCCTCATCGTGATGCTGCTGGGGCACGACCCGTCCAATGTGCCCCTCTTCGTGCTCGCGATGCTGCCGATCGCACCGGCGCTGGTGGCCGGCCTCGCTGCGATGGAGGCCTGGCGCCGCGTCGCCGACCTCAGCCCGGGACGCGCGTTCCTGTTCGCCTACCGGCGCGATCTGGCGGCGACCCTGAAATGGGCGGCGCCGTCGACCGCTGTGCTCGCGCTGCTCGCGTTCAACCTCGTGCACCTGGACGCGGTAGCTGGGGCGACGGCGATCCGGCCGCCGCTTCTCCTCCTCGCCGCGGTGCTCGTGGTCTGGCAGGGTCACATGATCGTGCTGACCGCGGGATTCCGGCTGCGCACGAGGGATGCCGCGCGCATCGCGCTCGCGCAGCTGCTGCCGCAGTGGCGCTGCTCGCTCGGCATCCTCGCGCTGCTGATCGTGGCGGGCACGGTGGTGCTGGCTCTGTCGGAGCTCTTCCTGCTGCTGTTCGCCTGGGTGTTCGCGGGACTCCTGGCGCTGCTGGCACGTCCCGTCGTCGCCGACGTGACGGCGAGATTCACTGCCGTCGGGCGCTCCTGAGCGCGATACCCCGGCGGGACGTCAGCGGGACGGAGTCATCTCGTCCTGGCGGAGCGGGCGGGCGGCGCCCGAGAACAGGCCGGAGAGCACGGCGAGCACCACGAGCACGTAGAGCGTGTTCAGCAGCCCGACGTGGTTCGCGATGAATCCGAGCACCGGCGGTCCGCCGAGGAAGGCGATGTACCCGATGGTCGCCGCAGCGCTCACCCTGGCCGCCGCCTTCGCCGGGTCGTCGGCCGCCGCCGACATCCCGAGCGGGAACCCGAGCGAGGCGCCGATCCCCCACAGCGCGGCCGCGACGAACACCAGCGGGGTGTTCGGGGCGAGGATGAAGAGCAGGATGCCGCCGGCGGCGGTGACCGCGAGGATGCGCAGGACGAGCACGCGGCCGAAGCGGTCGACCAGCGGGCCGCCGAACACGCGCACCACCGTCATCGCGACCGAGAACACCGCCAGGGCCGCCGCACCGGCCGCAGGTCCCGCGCCGTGGTCCTCGGCCGTCCCGAGCGCCAGCCAGTCGTTCGCCCCGCCCTCAGCGAACGACATGCCGAGCATGACCACGCCGAGCGCGTAGGTGCGCGGCTCGCGCCAGGCCGACATAGCCACGTGCATCCGCTCGCGCCAGTGCGGCTTCTCCTGCGGCTCGGGATCGAGCGCGGCATCGCGGTTCGGCACGTTGAGGTAGCAGACCACGGCAGCGATGATGATGACCGCGCCCATCGTGACCCCGTGCGCCGCGACGTCGGCGCCGATCGCCACCGCGAGGGCGCCTGCACCTGCGCCGAGCACCGTGCCGAGGCTGAAGAAGGCGTGGAACACCGGCAGGATCGTCTTGCCCATCTGCTGCTCGATCGCCGTCGCCTCGACGTTCATCATCACGTCGAGATTGCCGTTGCCGTAGCCGAACATGGCGAGGCCGAGGATGACCATCGGTACAGAGCCGAACACGTTCGTGCCGAGGCCGATGAGGGCGACGCCGACGCCGAAGATCAGCATCATCACCAGCATCCCCCGGCGCGCTCCGGTGCGCGCCATCATCGCGGGGCTCGTGGAGATGCCGATGATCGACGCGATCCCCGCCGCCAGCAGCAGCAGACCGACCTGCGCCTTGTCGATGTCGAGCGCGATCTTGATGTCGGGCACGCGGGAGGCCCAGGTCGCGATCGAGAGGCCGCTGGCGAGGAAGATGGCGAAGATCGCGGCGCGCCAGCGCACGAACTGCGAACGGGTGAGGGCGGAGTCCATGTCCCCCATCGTATCGAATCGATTCGAAGGCGGAGAACCCCCGGGTTATGCTCGGAGGCATGAACGACCGCCGTCCCACCCTCGCCGACGTCGCGCACGCCGCCGGGGTGTCGACCTCCACGGCGTCCGTGGTGTTCAGCGGCAAGGTCAACGTCGCCGAGGCGACACGTGAGAGGGTGCTCGCCGCGGCCTCCGAGCTCGGATACACCGGGCCCGACCCGCGGGCAGCATCGCTGCGCCTCGGCCGCAGCGGAATCGTCGCCGTCGTGCTCGGCGGACACCTGCGGCACGCGTTCCTCGACCCGGTGACCACCGCGATGATGGACGGCCTCACCGACGCGCTGGCCGAGGCCAGTGCCGGTCTGCTGCTGCTGCGCGACGACCCGCACGAGGCGGGCGCGCACCCCGTCACCGAGGCGCCGGTCGACGCTGTCGTGCTGATCGGCTGCTCGGCACGCACGCGCGAAGCGCTCGAGATCGTCCGAGGTCGCGGTCTGCCGGTGGTCGTCATCGAGGGGGATGCGGGAGAGGGGATTCCCCAGGTCACGCTCGACAATCGCGAGGCTTCGGCCGATGTCGCGCGGCATGTATTCCAGTTGGGGCATAAGCATGTCGCGCTGGTGACGCTCGCGCTGGATGCCGACCGGCGACGCGGGATCGTCACACCGGAGCACATCGCGGCCGCGACCGTCGACGTGACGCTCGACCGGCTCGCCGGCGCGCGCGAGGTCTTCCCCGATGCTCCGGCGATCAGCGCGGCCGGCAGCCTCATCGACGAGGGCATGATCGCCGGGCGCGCTCTGCTGACGGATTCCGCTCATCGGCCGACTGCTGTGCTCGCGCAGAGCGACCTGCTCGCGGTCGGCGTGATCCGCGCGGCCGAGGAGCTCGGTCTGCGGGTTCCGGAGGACGTGAGCGTGGCCGGGTTCGACGGCATCGCCGTGGACGGACTCGGCGACTATCGCCTGACGACCGCAGTGCAGCCGGCCGTGCGCAAGGGCCGCGCCGCCGGCGAGCAGATCGTGCGCATGCTCGACGGCGAGCCGGGGGAGACGGTGCACCTCGCGTGCCGATTCCGCGCCGGCTCGACGACCGCGGCTCCGCCCGCGCGCCCCTGATCTCGCCCGTTCCCCGCCCGCCTGGTTGCCGAAACCCCGTCTGGTTGCCGAAACCCCGTCTGGTTGCCGAAACCCCGCCTGGCTGACCGTAGCTGCGGCGGGGTTTCGGCAGTCAGCAGGGGTTTCGGCGGGAGGAGAGAGGGAGGGAGGGTCAAGATCGCTGCGGTCCCAGAGGCAGTGGGTGTCCGGCGTAGTCCAGGATCCGGTAGCGACCGCACGGGATCACAGTGTCGGGCGTGACTCCGGGCGGTGGCAGCTCCCACGCCTGGCTCGCGTCATCCTCGACGAGGAAAGTGACCTCCGAGACCTCGAAGTCGGTGCGGTTCACCAGCCAGGCGTAGCCGCGAAGAGTGTGGTCGACCTGCACCAGCCGGGCCGGATCATCCAGCTGCAGCTTGGGCAGCCGCACCGTCCAGAATTGGCCGGCCCCCGTGCGATCCGAGGCGTCGACCCAGTCTGTCACGCAGCGCAGGTCGCGGTCGTCGGCACTGGCCGACGACGCCAGGCGGGGTGCGGAGACGCCGGCGAGCACGAGCACCACCACGGCGGATGCCGCGACGGCCATGCGCGCGGCGACCTGCGGCATCCGGATGCTGCGGGGGAGGGCGACCAGCGAGAGCACCGGTACGAACGCGATCGGCTGCAGGTAGCGGGCCGCGTGCGTGCCGAGCGCGATCGCGCCGATCACGACCAGCACCGGGATCAGCCACCCGGCTGTGCCGACGATGCGCGCCCCGCCGGTGCACCGCAGCGTGCGACGAACGCAGAACGCCAGCAGCGCGACGAGGATCAGGGCCGCCGCGACACCGCCGGGCGACGTGAGCCGCTCGCTGGCGAGCCCGGCGTAGTACTGCAGCGCCTGCGCCCACTCCGACGGCCGCGCGTACCCGGTGCCGGTGTTGGCAATCCATGCCGAGAATGGAATGCGGGCGAGGAAGCCGGCCAGCGTCCCGGCGGCGAGAGCGAGGAGCGGAGCGAGAGCACCCTGCCGGCGCCTCACGGCACCCATTCCGAGCAGCAGGCCGAGGGGCACGGTCGCCCACGCCGCGAACAGCGGATTCGACAGCGTCGACACTGCGGCGACCAGCCCCAGAACGTACGGGATGCCGGACCATCCGCCCTCGACGCGACGACGGATCAGCCCGACCGACACGATCACCGCGATCACCGTCGCGGAGTAGTAGGTCGTGGTCAGCAGCAGGGATGCCGGCTCCAGCGCATCCCGCGACGGTGATGTCTCGAGAACCACGAGAAGGCAGAACGCTGAGAACGCGAGGAGCGTCCACATCACCGGTGAGCGTCCTTCGCCGCGACGCCCCGCCGCCAGGCGCAGTGCGCCGTAGAACGCCACGAGATTCACGACCGCGTTCATCGCGAACAGCGCGTTGAGGCCGAGCCAGGGGAGCGCCAGTCGGAGCAGCGCGAAGCATGCCGACTCCGGCATGAAGAGCACGGTGGAGAACGCCCAGTCCTGCGGCTGCCCCTCCAGCACCGACCGGACGTAGAGCGCGACGACCAGAGAGTCGCCGTCGCGGAACAGCAGCTCGGAACGCGCGGATGCGGCCATCTGGGCGGCGACGAACACCGCCACGCCCACTGCGGCAGCCCACCCCGCCGCTTCACGCCATCCCCCGCGCACGTGACAACTCTCGCATGCGGGGCGCGTTTCGTCTCGCTCCGCGGATCCTGAGCGAGGAGCGCCGCGACGAGACGAAGGGCACTCAACGGCCGGAGGGTGCCCGATAGACTGGGGCAAGTACAGCCCGCCTAGGCCGGAAGGCCCGACGAGCGTGAGGAGCCGCTTATGACGTTGCTCCTCGCCGTGTTCCTCGCGGGCTCTCTTCTGCTTCCTGCGCTGATCCGATGGCTGGGAGCCCAGGCGTTCGCCGTCGGAGCCCTCATCCCCGCGGCCGCCTTCATCCACGCGCTCGTGCTCACCCCTCAGGTGCTCGATCCGGCCACCACGCCCGTCGAGAGCTACCCCTGGATTCCCCAGCTGGGTCTGAACCTCTCCATGGTCATGACCCCGCTGAGCTGGGTCATGACCCTGATCGTCACCGGCGTGGGCGCGCTCGTGCTGTTCTACTGCCGCTGGTACTTCTTCGATGAGGGCCGCGAGGTCGGCCAGTTCGCCGGAGTGCTGCTCGGCTTCGCCGGCGCGATGTACGGCCTCGTCCTCACCGACGACCTGATCATGCTCGTGATCTTCTGGGAGATCACCAGCATCCTGTCCTACCTGCTGATCGGTCACTACCGGCGCCGCGCGGCCAGTCGTCGTGCCGCACTGCAGGCACTGCTGGTCACGACGCTCGGCGGCCTGGTGCTCTTCGTCGGCGCGATCATCCTGACCGTGGACGCCGGGACGTCGAGCATCACCGCGCTCCTGGCCGACCCGCCGTCCGGGGCACTGGTGAACGCCGCGATCGTGATGCTGCTGGTGGGCGCGATCAGCAAGTCGGCGATCTTCCCGTTCCACTTCTGGCTGCCCGGCGCGATGGCCGCGCCGACCCCGGTCAGCGCCTACCTGCACGCCGCGGCGATGGTGAAGGCGGGCATCTACCTCATCGCCCTGTTCGCCCCGGTGTTCGCGCAGACCGGCCCCTGGCGGCCGATCGTCGTCTCACTGGGCGTGTTCACCATGCTGCTGGGCGGCATCCAGGCGCTTCGCGAGACCGACCTGAAGCGCATCCTCGCCTTCGGCACGGTCAGCCAGCTGGGCTTCTTCGCCGTGGTGATCGGCTTCGGCACCCAGGCCGCGGCGCTCGGCGGCCTCGCACTCGTCATCGGCCACGCGCTGTTCAAATCGGCACTCTTCCTGATCGTCGGCGTGATCGACCGCCAGCTGTCGACCCGCGACATCCGTGAGCTGTCCGGCGTCGGCCGCCAGGCGCCGGTCATGGCGACGACCGCATTCATCTCGATCGCGTCGATGATGGGCATCGCCCCCACGATCGGATTCGTCGCGAAGGAGTCGTCGCTGACGGCCCTGCTGGACGCCGCTCAGGCGGGGGAGCCCTGGGGTCTGGTGGCGCTGATCGGCGTCATCCTCGGTTCCATGCTGACGGCGGCATACGGGACGCGCTTCCTCTGGGGCGCGTTCTGGACGAAGCACGACAAGAGCGGCGATCGGATGCCGGACACGGCCTGGCCCGACCCGCCGGTGGGCTTCCTCTCCGCGCCGATCATCCTCGCCGGGGCGACCATCGGGGTGGGCATCGCCGCGCCCGCCCTCGACGTCATGCTGCACGGCTACGCCGTCACCGCGCCGGACGACGGTCATGGCACCGGCCATCTCGCGCTCTGGCACGGCTTCGAACCCGCGCTGGGCATCTCGATCCTGTCGATCCTGATCGGCATCGGCTTCTTCCTGCTCACGCGTCGTACCGGCTGGGATGCGAAGCCGCGTCTGCTGCCCTTCACCGCGGCCGACGTCTACTACGCCGTCATGCGCGGCGTCGACCGGCTCTCGGTGCTGACCACGACCCTGACGCAGCGGGGTTCGCTTCCGATCTACGTCGGCACGATCTTCGTCGTCTTCATCGCCGCTGAGGCGACCGCCCTGGTCATGGCGGGCACCCCGCAGGCGATGCAGCTCTCGGCCTGGCACACCCCGGCGCAGATCGTCGTCGCCCCGATCATGGCCGCCGCCGGCATCGTCGCCGTCCGCGCCCGCAAGCGCTACACCGGCGTCGTGCTGGTCTCGGTGACCGGCCTCGGCATGGTGGTGCTGTTCGCCACCAGCGGCGCCCCCGATCTCGCGCTCACGCAGATCCTGGTCGAGACGGTCACGATGGTCACCTTCGCGCTGGTGCTGCGCCGCCTGCCGTCGCGGATGGGGGAGCACAACGCCTCGGTCGGCCGCCTGCCCCGCGCGCTGCTCGCCGTCGGCGCCGGCGCGACGATGGCGCTGGTCGCGATCGTCGCCACCCAGGCACGGATCACCGAGCCGATCTCGGTCGCCTTCCCGCAACTCGCCTACGAGCTCGGGCACGGCAAGAACGTCGTCAACGTCGCCCTCGTCGACCTGCGCGGCTGGGACACGATGGGCGAGCTCAGTGTGCTCGTGCTCGCGGCCACCGGAGTGGCATCCCTCGTGTTCGTCTCGCACCGTGCGGACCTGCTCTCCAGCACGCGAGCGCTGCCGGCGACGTCGCGTCGTCGCGGCGACCGGCGTCCGCTCATCGAGACGGTCGATGGTCCGCGCTTCCAGACCGCGGAGAACCGCAGCGGCAACCGCGCGTGGCTGATCGGCAGCCAGCAGCAGAAGCCCGAGAACCGCTCGATCCTGCTCGAGGTGATCGTGCGCATCCTGTTCCACACGGTCATCGTGGTGTCGATCTACCTGCTCTTCGCCGGCCACAACGGCCCCGGCGGCGGCTTCGCCGGCGGCCTGGTCGCGGGCATGGCGCTGGTCATGCGCTACATCGCCGGCGGACGCTGGGAGCTCGGCGCCGCTGCACCGACGGATGCCGGCCGCCTGCTCGGGGCCGGCCTGATCCTCGCCGTCGGCGACGCGGTGGTGCCGCTGTTCTTCGGCCTCGCACCGCTGCAGAGCGTGGTGTGGGAGGCGGATGTCCCGGCGCTGGGCCATCTGGAGTTCGTCTCCTCGACCATCTTCGACATCGGCGTCTACCTGGTGGTCATCGGCCTGGTGCTCGACGTGCTGCGCAGCCTCGGCGCAGAGGTCGACCGGCAGACCGCGCTGCTGCGCGAGCGGGGGGTGCGCGTCTGATGGACATCTCGCTCACCCTCATCATCGTGATGGCCGTGCTGTTCGCCTGCGGCGTCTACGCCATGATGGAGCGCAGCCTCACCCGGGTGCTGATCGGATTCCTCCTGCTGGGCAACGCCGTGAACCTGCTGCTCCTCATCGTGATGGGTGTGCCGGGCAAGGCGCCGTTCTTCGGCGAGGAGGGTGACCTCAGCGATCCGCTGCCGCAGGCGCTGACGCTGACGGCGATCGTGATCACGTTCGCCGTGTCGGCCTTCCTCCTCGCGCTGATCTACCGCTCCTGGCAGCTGGGGCAGGCCGACATCGTGCCGGACGACGAGGCCGACCTCGCGATCCGCGAGCGCACGATCGAAGAGGAGGATGTCTTCGACGACGAGTCCGAGTTCGGCGACGACGACGCGACCACCGACTTCGTCGGCGAGCAGACCGCGCCGATCACGGTGCTGCACATGCGCGACGTACCCGGCATCCGGGACGACGCTCCGGTCGACATGGCGGATGCCGCGGACGTACGTCCTTCGTCTCGCTCCGCTCGCTCAGGAGCCGGGGAGCGAGACGAAGCGCGCTCAGGAGCCGCGGAGCGAGACGAAGCGCGCTCAGGAGCCGCGGAAGCCTCGGACCCTGAGCGAGGAGCGCAGCGACGAGACGAAGGGCCTGACGAGGAGGGGGATCGCACATGACCGCGCTCGTCCCGCTGCTCGTCGCCCTGCCACTGCTGGGGGCGGCCGTCACGCTCGTCTTCGGCCGCAGCCCGCGCCTGCAGGTGCTCGTGTCGGCCATCACGCTGGCATCCGTCTCGATGATCGCGGCGATCCTGCTGGTCGTCGTCGATCAGAGCGGCACGCCGTTGGCGGTGTCTGTGGGCGGATGGCCGATCCCGTTCGGGATCGTGCTCTACGTCGACCGGTTCGCGGCTCTGCTCGTGCTGACCTCGGCCATCGTGCTGCTCGCGGTGCTGCTGTTCTCAATCGGCCAGGGCGCCGCGGACGGCGCGGAGGACACCCCGACCTCGATCTTCAACCCGTCCTACCTGATCCTCGCCGCCGGCATCTTCAACGCCTTCATCGCGGGCGACCTGTTCAACCTCTACGTGGGCTTCGAGATCCTGCTGGTCGCGTCGTACGTGCTGATCACCCTGGGCAGCACCGAGTCCCGCATCCGCACCGGGTCGGTGTACATCGTCGTCTCGCTGGTGTCGTCCATCCTGTTCCTCGCCGCGATCGCGGCGATCTACGGCGCGGTCGGCACGGTGAACATGGCGCAGGTCGCCGAGCGGGTGGCGCAGCTGCCGCAGGACACCCAGCTGGTGCTGCACCTCATGCTGGTGATCGCGTTCGGCATCAAGGCGGCCATCTTCCCGGTATCGTTCTGGCTGCCGGACTCGTACCCGACGGCCCCGGCGCCGGTGACCGCCGTGTTCGCCGGCCTGCTGACGAAGGTCGGCGTGTACGCGCTGATCCGCACCGAGACGCAGCTGTTCGCGCAGAACAGCATCGACACGCTGCTCATGGTGGTGGGGCTCGCGACGATGATCATCGGCATCCTCGGCGCAGTCGCACAGGCAGAGTTGAAGAGGATCCTGTCGTTCACGCTGGTCAGCCACGTCGGCTACATGATCTTCGGCCTCGCTATCGCGACCGAGGCCGGTGTGGGTGCCACGGTGTACTACATCGTGCACCACATCGTCGTGCAGACGACCCTGTTCCTCGCCGTCGGACTCATCGAGCGCAGGGCCGGCAGCACCAGCATCCTGCGGGTGAAGGGCCTGATGAAGGCGGCGCCGCTGCTCGCCGTGCTGTACTTCGTGCCGGCGATCAACCTCGGCGGCCTGCCGCCGTTCTCGGGGTTCATCGGCAAGATCGGGCTGTTCCAGGCGGCGGCGGAGGTCGGCACACCCATGCTGTACGTGCTCATCGGCGGCGGCATCCTCACCTCGCTGCTCACGCTGTACGCCCTGATGCGCGCGTGGAACCTCGCGTTCTGGCGCGAGGACGACGACGCGGCGGAAGAGGGCGAGAGCCGGCACGGCTACCTCGCCGGCGCACCGGCGGCCGACGAGCAGCAGGAGCGTCGCCGCATTCCCGCGATCATGACGATCGCCACCGGGGGCATGGTCGGGGTGACACTGGTACTGACGGTGTTCGCCGGTCCGTTGTACGCGCTGTGCGACCGCATCGGCACCGGGCTGCTGCAGCCGGTCACCCTCGTGCAGCTGGATGAGGAGGCGAGCGGATGAGTCCCGAAACGCGCCGCGGCCTCGTCCACGACATCTGGGTGCAGCTGCCGTTCCTCGCCTGGCTGGTCGTGCTGTGGGTGCTGCTGTGGCACCAGTTCACGCCATTGGCCTTCGTGACGGGCCTGGTCGTGGCGGTCTTCGTGACCCGGGTGTTCCGGCTGCCGACGGTGGAGCTGTCCGGCCGGATCAACGTCTGGTACGCGTTCCTGTTCGTCGTGCAGTTCCTCTGGGCCGTCGTGAGGGGCGCGTTGAGCGTCACCATCCAGGTGTTCGACTTCCGCCGCCAGCCGGGCGCCGCGATCATCGCGGTGCCGCTGCGGTACGCCGACGACCTGATCATGACGCACGTGTCGGTCACGTCGTCGCTGATCCCCGGGTCGCTCGTGATCGAGGCCGACCGCGACCGCGGCATCCTCTATCTGCACGTGATCGGCGTGCACACGAAGGCGGATGTCGAGGAGTTCCGCGCCGAGGTGCTGCGCTGGGAGCGTCGCATCGTGCGCGCACTCGGCACGCCCGCGCAGTACCACGCGCTGCGCGCCGACGCACTTCGTCTCGCTCCACGGGTCCTGAGCGAGCGAGGCGAGACGAAGGGCGCTCAGGACCCGCGGAGGGAGGGCCGATGAACATCCTGCTGGGCGTCATCCTGGTGGTCTTCGGGATCGCCGCCGTCCTCACGCTGATCCGCATCGTGCGGGGCCCGTCGATCCTCGACCGCGCCGTCGCGAGCGACGTGCTGCTCACCGAGGTGATGTGCGTGCTCGGCGCGGAGATGGCGATCAACGGGCACACGCGCAACATCCCGGTGCTGCTGGTGATCGCGATGGTGGGCGTGTTCGGGTCGATCGCCGTGGCGCGTTTCGTGGCGCGAAGGGACAACACCCCCTCATGAACGTGTTCGGACTCGAGATCCCCGACGCCGTCCTCGACGTCGTCGTGCTGGTGCTGATCCTCATCGGCGCGCTCCTGTGCCTGTCTGCCGCGGTCGGACTGCTGCACTTCCGGGGCGTCCCGTCGCGCCTGCACGCGGCGACCAAGCCGCAGGTGCTCGGGCTGCTGGTGATCTGCATCGCGATCGCGCTGTCGCAGCGCAGCATCGGCGGCATCCTGATCGGGCTGGTGATCGTCGCGCCGGTGGTGCTGATGCAGTTCGCGACAGCGCCGCTGTCGGCGCACATGGTGGGCCGGCAGGCCTACCGCAATGGGTCGGTAGACGAGCGCGAGCTCGTGGTCGACGAGTACGCCGAGTCGAAGACGACGCCGCCCGGCGCGGGGTGAGTGGGATATATCCGACATGGATGCTTGTGGGACATATCCCACACGGGATCAGGTTGCGAAGCGCGCGGGGGAGAATCTCTCGAGGTTCCGTTCCGCTGCGTCGGCCATGTCGTCACGACCCGCGGAGGCCGCCGCGCCGGTGAGCGCTGCCGACGCCCCGGCGAGGATGCGTGAGATCGCTGCATCCGCATCGTCGCGGGTGAGGCCGAGACGGATGCCTTCGCGGGCGAGGTTCTCCGGCGTCGTGCGCTCGAAGGTGCGCTCGCCGTCCACCCACATGGACGGCCGCAGCATGCGGGAGTCCTTCTTCTCGTCGTAGTACAAGGCTGCCGAGACGAGGTCGTAGAGCGGAGCCAGTTCCACGCGGTCCTGGTCGAGCAGCAGGCTGTAGTTCTTGGCGTGGGCGTCGGTGCCCAGCGTCGCGATATTGAAGACGAACCCCTCGAAGAAGGCGAGTCCGACGCGATGCTGATCGCGTGTGGGGATTCGCTGCCGGATCAGCTCGCCGACCTTGCCCACGCCCGGACCGCCCTGATCCTGGTACTTCTTCTCCGGTGGCACCGAGAGCGCCTGCGTCAGATCCTCCTGATGCAGACGACGGACCGAGCCGGCATCGTCGTACCGCCGGTCGTAGCGCTCCACGACGAGAGCGGAGAGTCCCGCGTCGGATGCCTGCCAGCTGCTGGTGCTCGCAACACGGAGTCCGAGCCGTCGTGCGGCCTCAAGGGTGATCGCCTCGGCGATGTCCATGTCGGGAAGCGGCTGATCGGTGCTGGACGGCTTCAGACCGCCCGTCGCGGTAGATCTCGATTGCCGTGGTGAGCAGCGCAGCGATGGCCGCATCGTCGACCTCGTCTCCGGTCGGCGCTCCGTCTGGACTGTCGTCCGGCACGTCGTCCGGTGCGAGCAGCTGCAGAGCGCCGGGAACGTCGCGTCCCACTCCGGTCAGCATCCCGAACAGCGACGACGGACTGGTGCGGTATTCACGGGCGATCGCGGCGAGGGCGCCCGGGTTGTCCGGCAGCAGCCCTGCCAGATACGGTCGTGCTGCTCGTTGCCGGGGATCGGGAAGGGTGCGTGGCATCGACAGGGAGATCGGCGTTCGCGTGGTGGCCTGATCGTCGTAGTGGAACGTGATCGTGCCGGAGGGGGACTGTCGGAAGCGTCCGATCGGCAGGCCGTCGAGGTAAGCGTTGAGGTCAGGCATCCGCCGACCTCTTCTGCACCTGCACCTCGAGTCCGAGAGCTTCGCACGCGGCGAGATAGCGCTGGAAGTCGAAGCGGCTCTTGCCGGTCTCCACCTCGTTCAGCCACTCGCGCGAGACCTTGGCTCGAGCAGCGACCTCGGCCTGGGTCAGCCCACGCGCCATGCGAGCGGCACGCAGGACAGCGCCGGCGTCGGCCATGGTCCGCACTGCAGATGACATCCCGACCTCCTCAGAAGTGGACGATCGACCACATCTCTCAATGTATGCGATCGTCCACATCCGGTCAAGTGGGTGATCGTCCACACCGACAGGAGCCTGAGGCGCATGCCAGGATGGAGGGTGACCTCCGCTCCCGACACCGCGCAGAAGCCGTCCCTCCGCTCACGGATCGTCGCGAGCCTCGATGAGCCGGTGCTGCGCGCACTGGTGCTGTCCACGGTGGTGTCCCGCGTCGGGCGCGGGGTGTTCTTCGCGGTCACCGTGCTGTTCTTCACGCAGATCCTCGGTCTCGGCGCCGGCGAGGCGGCGATCGTGCTGGCCGTCTCGAGCGGATGCGGCGTCATCGCGTCGTTCCTCGGTGGCTGGCTCGCCGACCGCTGGAGCGCTCGCCGCCTGACGTTCGGCTTCGAGGCGCTCGGCGGTCTGCTGCTTGCCGGCTACGCCTTCGCCGGAGACTTCGTCACGGCGCTGGTGCTCGCCTCGCTCTCGGGGTTCTTCGACTCGATGAGCCACTCCGCGCGGTCGGCGATCATCGCCCGCGGCTTCGCCCCGGATCGGCGCGTGCACGCCCGCGCGGTGCTGCGCACCGTCACCAACCTCTCGATCGCCCTCGGCGCCGGGATCGGCGCGATCGCGCTGGCGCTGGGCACGCCAGAGGCGTACCGGGCCGTGATCGCGCTCGCAGGCCTGTTCTGCGCCGCAGGGTCGCTGCCGCTGCTGCGCCTGTCGCCGGCGGTGGATGCTCCGCCGCGGCCCACCACCGACACGGTGCGCACGGTGACCGGATCGATCAACACCGCGGCCACCGCGGCGGCGGCCGAGGAGCGGAAGGACTGGCGTCGACGCTCGCCGTGGCGCGACCCGCGCTACCTGCTGCTGAGTGCCCTGTCCGCGGTCTTCGGGATGCAGTTCGGCGTCGCCGAGCTCGGCGTGCCGCTGTGGATCACGCGCGACACGAACGCGCCGACCGTGCTGGTCGCCGTGCTCGTGGTGGTGAACACCACTCTGGTCGTGCTGTTCCAGGTGCGGGCCTCGCGCGGCACCCACGACGTGCGGGTGGCGGGTCGGGTCACGATGATCGCAGGCTGGCTGATGGCGGCATCCTGCGTGATCTACGCGCTCGCCGCGGGTCTGCCGGCCTGGACGGCGGTCGTGGTGCTGCTCGTCGCCACGATCACGCACACCTTCGCCGAGATCCTCTCCCAGGCCGGTGCCTGGGGGCTGAGCTTCGAGCTGGCCGATCCGGTGCGCGCGGGCGCCTACCAGGGTGTGTTCGGCATGGGCTTCTCGCTGGGCGCCCTCGGTGCCCCGATCGTCGTGAACGCCACGGCGATCACCTTCGGCTTCGCCGGGTGGGTGGCGCTGGGGCTGATCTTCCTCGCCGCCGCGGCCGGCATCTGGCTGATCGCGCGGCGCGCGGCAGCATCCGTTCCTGTCGCAGCGTGATCATGTGGGAATCACGGATGCGGGGGAGCGGAGCGCCCGCGTAGCGTGACGGTTCCCCCGAACTCCCGAGGAGAACCGTGACCAGAGTGCATAACCCGCTGCGCACCCCGCGTGAGAGGTTCGCCGCCGGCATCGCCGCCGCGACGACCGTGATCGCCGGTGCCCTGCTGATCGCCCCCATCGCGAACGCGGATCCGGTGCGGCTCCGGCACGCCGACGCCGGATCCCGATCCGACCCCAGACCCGACGCCGACACCTACGCCCACGCCGACTCCTACGCCCACCCCCGACCCCGGCACCTGCGCGGCGCCGGCCTGGTCGAGCTCGGCCGTCTACAACGGCGGCGCCAAGGTCTCGTACCAGGGCGTCGAATACACCGCCAAGTGGTGGACTCAGGGAGACACCCCCGGCAGCAACGCGGTCTGGAACAAGCTCTCGGACTGCGCGCCCGGCGACGGCGGCACCGATCCCGGGACCGACCCGGGCACGTGCGCCGCGGCCTGGAGCGCAGGCACGGCCTACTCGGCCGGAGCGACGGTCACCTACCAGGGCTCGCAGTACAGGGCCAAGTGGTGGACCCAGGGCGAGCCCCCGGTTCGCAGACCTGGGGAGCCTGGGAGTCGCTCGGCGTCTGCGGCTGATCGCCTGCAGCCGAACGATCGGATGCCCGGGGGCCTGCGCCTCCGGGCATCCGTCTGTCAGGTGGTCGCGCCGAGCGCGACGTCGACGACAGCGGAGCCGGGTGCGCGTCGGGTCAGGACTGGCGCACCATCTCCCGCTGGATCCGCCGGTCGAGGTCATCGAGTTCCGCAAGCAGTTCCGCCGCGACCCAGACCCGGTCGCGCTTCCGCCCGGTGATCTCCTGGATGAACCCCGCCTCGGCGAGCCGCGTGATGGCCTTGTACGTCTGCTGCTCGGAGGTTCCGGAGCGTCCTTCGACTTCGGCGGCGGTCATGACGGGGTGATCGTAGAACGCGGGGATCAGCGAGGCGACGGCCGACCCGGCCCGCGGTCGCAGCTCCGCACTCCATTCCTCGGGGAGTGACTTGATGCGGCTGATCGAGTCCCGCGAGCAGACTGCCGCAGCGCGTGCAGACCGGGCGAACAGAAGGATCAGCGGTGCGGGGTCTCCCCGCCGGTAGGAGCCCAGCGCGGCGAAGTACTCCTCGCGTTTGGCGAGAAGGCCGCTCGCCAGCGGTACGACGGCGTTCCGAGTGACACCGCGGCGCCTGAACACTGCAGAGACCAATGCGCGGCCGATGCGCCCGTTCCCATCGGTGAAAGCGTGGATCGTCTCGAACTGCGCATGACCTATCGCCGCCTGAACAATGATGGGGACGTCGTCTCGGTTGAGGTACTCGATGAGGTCATCCATCAGGGCGGGGACCCGGGCCGGCGCAGGCGGCACGTGGAGCGCGTTCCGCGGGGAGTGGTCACTGCCGCCGATCCAGTTCTGCATGTCGCGCAGCCGCCCGGCGTAGTCCGCCCCGACGGGATCGTCCTTCATGAGTGCGCGGTGCGCGGCCAGAAGATCGTCCAGCTCGATGCGTCGTCGGTCGGAGACGCCGGTGACGAGGTCGTGCAGGGCGGTGCTGGCCGCGACCATGCTGGTGGCCGAGCTGTTCGACCTGTTGCCCGCGAGGGCCTTGGCGTAGTCGGCCGCCGATGCCGTGATGCGCTCGATCTTCGACGACGCGACCGACTCCGTGCGCATCATGAACCGGCTCATCGCTGCTGAGTGTCCCTCTGCGTCTGTGTCGGCCTGCGCGACGGAAAGGAGGGCGGACTCTGACGCGACGACAGCTTCCTGCGGGGGTGTGTAGTCGAGAGCGGCGATCATGGGCGGAACCGCGGCGTCCACCGACGACAGCATCAGGTCTTCTCTCGTACCGCCGCGAACCTGCTGGCGCCAGGGCAGGGTTTCGGTGCCTTGCGCGGGCCAGCGGCGCCAAGGGGGCGTGTTCTCGGAGTGCGCCATAACCACGAGTATTGCACTCGTTACTAAGGTTTAGGCATTTAAACACGAGTAACGGGCGTGAGACTCGGGTTGCCCCAGCTCAGCGCAGGTCGTCGGCGAAGGCCGTGATCGCGGCCGCGGCGAGCTCCGAATCGCTGATCAGCGTGCCGTGCCCGTGATCCGGGATCTCGACGAGCCGGGCATCCGGGATCGCGTTCAGGATCTGCCGGCACCACGAGACCGGCGCGAGCGGGTCGCGCTCGCCGCGGATGACGAGCGTCGGGCACGTCACCCTGGCGTAGGCCTTCTCGGGTTGGTGCACGATCGTCGCGCGCATCTTGCGCACCAGGTTCGGCCCGCCGCGCAGGTACTCGCGCGCCCCGCGCCACAGCACGAGGGGCTTCTCGCCGAGCAGATCGAGGAACAGGTATCGCGCTTGCACACGGATGCTGCGTGAGGCGCTGTCCACGGTGGGGCCGGCCAGCACGAGCCCGGCGACGAGCTGCGGATGCCGGGCCGCGACCTCGGCGGCGATCTGACTGCCCATGGAGTGCCCGATCAGCACGGCATCCGAGATGCCGCGCTCGCGCAGGAACGCGGCCACGAGGTCGGCGTGACGCTCCATCGTGAGCGTGCGCTCCGGCTCCGGCGCCTCGCCGAAGCCCGGCAGGTCGAGACCGATCACCCGGCCGTCCAGCCGAGCGACCAGGTCGACGTAGACGCTGCGACCCATGCCGATCCCGTGCAGCAGCACGAACGGCCTGGAGCCCTCGCCGAAGTCCTCGGCGACCATGACCGCGCCGCCGTGGGAGAACCCCGCGACGGACGCGGCCGTCCCCTCTGGGGCGAGCAGGCGTTCCGGCATACGTCGAATCTAGACGACGAGGGCGGATAGCCGAACTGTGTTTGTGGGTGCTGTCCGTGCTCGCCGCATCAACGGTTCTTGAAGTATCGGAACAGATTCCCTTCCCGGATCACGATGGTGGTCAGGACACCCCCGATCACAGCCCCTGCGACCATGGATGCGCAACTCGCAACGGCAGTGATTCCGACTACCAGCGCGTCGGTACCGCCCGTTGAGAGCGCGAGGTAGCATCCAGTGGCGCTGGCGAGGATCGCCGCGGGCAGGGACCATGCTGCGGTTTCGAGGACTTGGACGAACTGGAGATCGCTCTTGCGCATGCCGTCGTGCAGGCGGGCTGCGAAATCCAGCCGCCGGATCCAAACCGCAACGACAGCCAGCATTGCTCCCGCAGTCAGCGCCAGTATCGGGGCTCCGCAGGTGACGCGCGCTCGAAACAGATGGTACCCGTCGTAGGTCTCGCCCAGGCGAGTGTTGAGTTGCCCGAACTGCGGACTCGTGTCTGCACCTCGAACTGTATCCGCGGAAATCGTGCTGAGCAGCAACTGGCGTACTTCAGCCGATGAAGGCCAGACGAGTGCCCAGCATTCGTCGTACGCCCCCTTGCTTGTGGTCGGCGCCAGCACCGTCCACCCGAACCCGGAGCGGCGTCCGTCGCTTGGGTATGGGTATGTGCCCCCGATGGTCACCACACCGCGGTTGGTCGGGATCAGGCCCCCCGCAGGCGCCCCTAGAGCTTGGGACTGCTGCACGGATAGGTGACAGTTTCGGTTAGGCCGCAAGGACCAGGTTCTGGTTCATGATGGTCTCGAATTCGACGGGCGTCAAACGGCCCA
>NZ_QUAB01000034.1 GCF_003387575.1 Microbacterium bovistercoris
TGCCGTGCGCGGCATCGCGCCGCGCACGGCAGGGGCGGAGGGATGCCTGTCAGCCGGCGTCCACCAGCGCCTGCACGGCGCTCTGGGCGTCGGAGAGCAGCTTGTCGATGTCCGCCCCCTTGTCGGTGAGCACGGCCTGAGCGATCGGGTCGAGGGCCGCGTACAGCTCCTGAGCCTTGATCGCCGGCTCGGGCACGACCGCGAGGTCGCTGGTCAGGTAGGCGGTGTAGTTGTCGCGGTTGACGTTGATGTACGGCTCGATCCAGCCCAGGTAGGTGTCGTAGCTCTTCTCATCCACGATCGGCAGTTCGGGCGAGCCGACCGGACGGCCATCCGCCGCAGAGGACTCGGCTGCAGCGACAGCCGCATCCTTGTCTGTGTACTTCTTGAGCCAGTAGAACTCGGTCCACTTCAGGGCGGCGGCCTGCTCGTTCACCGAGGCCTTCGGGTTGACCCACTGGATGGCCCCGCCACCGAGAGCGCCGAGCCCGTCAGCACCCTGCGGCAGCGGCGCGATGCCGACGTCCTCGCCGTCCATGCCGCGGTTGACGACCAGGTCGTTGTAGATCGTTCCGCCGTTGATCGTCTGACCGATGTTGCCACCGCCGAGCTCGTTGCGGATGTCGTCCCCGCCGAGCAGGAAGTTCGCGCCGGCGGCGTCTCCTTCCCAGCGCACGTCGTGCAGGAACTGCAGGGAGTCCTTCATCGCATCGGTGTCGATGGTGACCTCGGTCTTCTTGCCGTCGACCTTCTGCACGAGCGAGCCGTTCGAATAGGACATCGTGGTCAGCAGCCACCCGCCCTGATTGCCGGTGGTCGGGATGATGAAGCCGGTCTTCCCGGTCTTCTCGGTGATCGTCTTGGCGTTCTCGAGGATCCCCTCCCAGTCGGTGGGCACGGCATCCGGGTCGAGTCCTGCCTGCTTGTACAGCGCGCGGTCGTACACGAGCGCCATGGTGTACGCCTGACGCACGACGCCGTACTGCTTGTCGTCCTTGGTCACGACGTCCTGCAGATTGGGGTTCACGGCGGAGAGGACGTCGCTGTCGGCGACGAGATCCGTGATGTCGGCCGCCTGCCCGCGCTCGATGAGGGCCTGCATGTCGGTGAACGGGATCGCCAGCGTCGTGGGGGCAGTGCCGCCGACCAGCTGAGCGTTGAACGTCGACGGGTCGTAGGTGGTCTCCTCGCCCTTCACCGTGATGTTCGGGTAGAGCTTCTCGAACTCGGCGACGCGCTTCTTGAACGTCTCGAGCGATGCCGCCTGGTCGGCCGTCGGCATCTCGCCGACGGTGATCGTGACCTTGGCGTCCGGGTCGACCTCCGCAGCCGTGTCGTCCGCGCTGCCGGGCGCGGAGCATCCGGCGAGAGCGAGCCCGGCGAGAGCGGTGAACGCGGCGATGCCGAGAGCACGCTTCTTCGCTGATGTGTGCATTGCTGCTACTCCTTCGTAGGGGAACTGTGATGGATCTCTGGGTACTCCGCGACGTGACAGCCTAGCCACGCCGCGTGCCTCACCTCGAAACGCGCAGGGTGAGGAGCTGGAAGGGCCTGAGCGCGAGCCGAGCAGTCGTCTGCTCGAGCACCGCTCCGACCGGAGCATCGATCCGCCGCTCGAGCAGATCGACGGTGTGGATGCCACGGGCGCCGGGCACGTCGACCGAGATGTCGACCTGCGCCTTGGCGCCCTCGGACTCGTAGAGCCGGACGACGAGGTCGCCGGAGCGATCCTCGGCCAGCTTGACCGACTCGACGCGGACCGCGGGGTGCGAGACCGTGACCAGCGGCGCCACCGCTCGGGCTCCTGTCACCGTGCGCAGCGGCAGGTTCATGCGGTAACCCTCGTCTACGGCCTCGCGGATACCGGCGCCGGGGCGGACCGCGACGGTGATGTCGTGCCGCCCCTGATCCGCCTCGGGGTCGGGGAAGACCGGCCCGCGGAGCAGCGAGAGACTCGCCGTCGTCGTTGTGCCGCCGTCGTCGCGGGTGTCGCGGCGCACGTCGTGCCCGTACGTGGACTCGTTCGCGATCGCGACGCCGTAGCCGGGCTCCGCGATGTGCGCCCAGCGGTGCATCGAGATCTCGAAGCGGGCCGCATCCCACGACGTGTTCGCGTGCGTCGGGCGGAACACATGCCCGAACTGCGTCTCGGCGGCGCTGCGGTCGGCGTGGATGTCGAACGGGAACGAGAGCTTCAGCATCTGACGCTTCTCGTGCCAGTCGATGTCGTGACGGATCACGACGGCCTCGGCGCCCGCGGCGAGACTGATCGTCTGAATGATCCGCGAGCCGCCGAACGCGTGCTCGACGATCACCGAGGCGATGCCGTCGCCGTTCTCGGAGCGGATCGAGGTCGGCGACGTGAGCGCACGGGAGACCCGGCGGTAGTGCTCGTCGATGTCCCAGGCGTCCCACTTGTTCGGGATGTCGCGGAACAGCTGGAGCAGGTTGCCGGCCTCGCCCGGGGCGATGGCCTCTCGTCCCGAATGCGCGTCGGTGAGCGACATCATCAGTCCGCGCCCGTCGATCACCGTGCGGACCCGCCCGTTGTCGAGCACGAAGCCGTCGCCGTCGGCGGTGACGGTCGCACCGTCGGCCGGCGCCGGTGCGGGCGCGATGGAGAGCGCAGCGGCTACGCCTTCGGCCTGCGGGCGGGCGTTCAGCACCAGCATCCGCTCGCCGTCGCCGACCAGCGCGGCGACCGAGTCCGCGATGGTGCGCTCGGCGATGGCGGCGACCTCTGCATACATCCGCTCGACGTCCTCGTACACCCAGGCGATCGAGCATCCGGGCAGCACGTCGTGGAACTGGTTGAGCAGCACGTCGTGCCACGCGCTCTCCAGCTCGTCGTACGGGTATTCCGCCCCTTCGCGCACGGCAGCCGTCGCCGCCCACAGCTCGGCCTCGCGGAGCAGGTGCTCACTGCGCCGGTTGCCCTGCTTGGTGTGATGCTGCGAGGTGAGGGTTCCGCGGTGCAGTTCGAGGTAGAGCTCGCCCGACCATACGGGCGGGTTCGGATACTGCTCCTCAACGCGCTCGAAGAATCGCTGCGGCGAGTCGATGACGACCGTCGGCGACCCCTCGAGAGACCGGAGCCGGCCGGCTGCGGCGATCATCTCCCGGGTGGGGCCGCCGCCTCCGTCGCCCCATCCGAACGGGATCAGCGACAGGGAGGAGTCGCCCGCCTCGCGGAAGCTGCGCTCGGCGTGTGCCAGCTCGGCACCGGACAGCTCCGAGATGTAGGTGTCGGCAGAGGGGAAATGCGTGAGGATGCGGGTGCCGTCGATGCCTTCCCAGAGGAAGGTGTGGTGCGGCATCTGGTTGGTCTGGTTCCAGGAGATCTTCTGGGTGACGAACCACTTCGAGCCGGACGCGGCGATGATCTGGGGGAACGCGGCGGAGTAGCCGAAGGTGTCCGGCACCCAGACCTCCTGCGTGTCGACGCCGAACTCCTCGAGGAAGAACCGCTTGCCGGCGACGAACTGCCGTGCCATCGCCTCGCCGCCGGGCATGTTGATGTCGGGCTCGACCCACATCCCGCCCACCGGGATGAACTGACCGTTCGCGACCTTCTCCTTGATCCGCGCGAAGATCTGCGGGTAGTCGTCCTTCATCCACTTCAGCTGCTGCGCGGACGAGCAGGCGAACCGGAACTCCGGGTGGACATCCATCAGGTTCAGGACGTTCGAGAACGTGCGGGCGCACTTGCGGACGGTCTCGCGGAACGGCCACAGCCATGCCGAGTCGATGTGCGCATGCCCGATCGCGACGACCTCGTGCGCGCTCGCGTTCGCAGGGCTGGCGAGCACCTCGGCGATCACGGCGCGGGCATCGACAGCAGTCCCGGAGATGTCCTGCGGGTCGGCGACGTCCATCATGCGCTCGAACGCCCGCAGGATCCGGTGCCGCCGGGGGTTGTCCTGGCTGAGCTCGCGCATCAGCCCGTCGAGCGTCCACACGTCACGGGCGAGCTCCCACACGTTCTCGTCGAGCAGGCCGACCGCGAACTGCGTGGCGGTGTAGAGCGGTTCGTCACCGGCGGTGGACTTGGCACCCATCGGCGTGGGGAGGAAGTCGTAGTCACCCGCGACGTCGGGGTTTCCCGCGGCCTCGACGTAGAACTCGACGACGCGCTCGCCGTCCCAGGGGAGGTAGGAGGCGCGGGGCGAGACCGCCTTCAGGATGGTGCCGTCGGCGCGGTAGCCGAGGCCTTCGGCCTGGAACCCTGGCCGGTCGCCGAAGAAACCGAGGTCGACGAGGAGTTCCACCCTCGTGGCGGCCGGAAGCGCACCCTCGTCGTCGAACCAGTCCTCCGGGACCGCCCCGGTCGCCCGGAACCACACCGTCGACCACGGCCGGCCCCAGGCATAGGGGAGCCGCACGGCTGCGTAGTCGGCTGCGAGCGCCTCTGCGGCCGGGATCGGCTCGTCGGGGACCTCGAAGGCAGCGACATCGAGCGGGCTCACGGTGCGGTACAGCGCCGGGGTCAGGAACTCGGCGATGAAGCGCTCCAGACGGGCTTCCGCGATGGGCCGGTTGTCGTGCACGGTGTGTGTTCCTCTTCGTCGAGTGCGGGTGATTTCGTCACTCTAATTCAACTTGATTGATTAAATCAAGCACTTCCCCCATCGCGAGTGCTGCGCGCGCTCCGACGGCTCCGATCAGTAGGCGTGCACTCGCCCATCGGGCCAGTGCCGTTCGACCCCGACGTCATCGAGTTCGGCCTGGAAGGCCGCGAGATGCCGCCCGTCCGCGCGCACGGCATGCGGGTCGAGGCCGGAGGCGGCGCAGTACGCCGCGAGGTGCCCTGCCGCCTCTCCGATGTTCCACTCCACCGGATGCAGGCGGTAGCAGCCGTTGGTGATGTGCGTGGTCCCGATGTTCTTGCCCGCCGCGAGCAGATTCTTCATCCGCCGCGGGATGAGGGCGCCCAGCGGGATCTCGAACGGCGTCGAGGCGACGTCGATGTACGTGTCTCCCCCGGTCGACGGGTGCAGGTCGATGCGGTACATCCCCACGCCGACGGAGTCCTCGTACCGCGTGGCGCCGGCGTCACCGCGCACCGCGAACGAGACGTCGTTCTCGGTCACCGTCGTCAATGCGCGGATGCGGCGGGACTCGCGATGGTACGGGGCCTGTGCGAGCCCGTCGTCCGTGCCCATGACATCCGGGCGCAGCCGCAGACCGGGGAAGCCCCGCCCGCCGTCGGAGCGCGGGGCCTCGGTCTGCATCCAGTACAGCATCGACAGGCTCAGGCGCCGCGCGGCCGCGTATCGCTCGAGTTCGACCTCGCGCGGAACATCGAGCACCGGGGCCAGGAAGTAGTCGATGCTCGGCCAGTTCACCAGGCAGAGGTCGCTCGCGTAGAAGCCCTCCGCGAACATCGACCGCGCCGCGATCCTGCGGAAGCGCCACAGCTCGAGGTCGCCGGCGCTCTTCGACTGGTCCGCGTTCACCGCCAGCACGTCGTCGTCCGGATTCGGATCGAACGTCCGCTGCGTCATCTCCAGTGTGCGGGGGTTCGGTGCGACCCAGGACAGCATCCGCTCGCCCTGCCAGGCGGCGGGCGCGTACTCGCGCCAGAACCCGTAGTCCTCCGGCTCAGGGATGGTGTGGTCGCCGTCGACGTGCTCGACGACGAAGCACACGCTGAGCGCCTGCACGTTCTCGGGCTGCGCCGTCTCCGGCGCGCTGGGCTCGCCGGTCTCGGCGCGCGATTCGAAGCCGGTCACGTACTCGGTGCCGGTCAGGGGGAGCAGTTCACCGGTCTCCGTCGCGTCCAGGACGAAGTCGGCGCTCACGGTGATCCCGTCGCCGTCGCCGACGGCCGGGACCAGGGTGACACCGATGACGCGGTCGCCGTCCACCTCCGCCGCCATCGGCCGCATCCGCTCGAGCAGCCGGATCCTCCCCGCTGAGCGGTACGGCGCGAGCATCTCCTCGAGCACGCCCACGGCGACCCGCGGTTCGTGACAGAGGCGCGAGACCCACCCGGCACCGGGGTTGAGATCCGGATGCTTCCGTGCCGCCTCCGTGAGCGGGTACCGCCGGCGGTACACGTCGCGGATCCCCTCGCGGAGGGCTCGGTAGCGCGCGGTGACGCCGAACTCCTCGACCCAGGCGTGCTCGTCCGGCGGCACTGCCTGCGAGGTGAGCTGGCCACCGATCCAGGGATGCTCCTCCGTGAGCACCACCTGCGCGCCGCGCTCGGCGGCGGCGAGCGCAGCGGCGATGCCGCCGAGGCCGGCTCCGACGATGAGGACGTCGGTGGAGATGTCGGCGGTGGTCATGCGAGGGATCCTTCCCGTGGCGGGGTCGTGGGTGCGGGTGCGAGCGATGCGCCCTCGACGTCGGCGCAGGCCAGGAGCTGGTGCAGGTCGCGCTCGTTCAGAGGCGGGGCGGACGCGGCCTGCTGGTCGATGATGCGCGACAGGAGCAGGACGGCCCTGGCCCCCATCTCCTCGCGCGGCACGGCGAATCCCGACCACCTGCGCCCGCCGCGCCGGGGGTTCAACGGCTGGCCGAGCAGCAGCATCGACACGTCGAGGGGCACACGCAGACCGCGTGCCTCCAAGGCGTCGGCGAGGGCCTCGGCATCGGTCTCGGGCGTGACGAGCACGGCACTGAGGCCGCGGCCGATGATCTCGGATGCGACGTCCGACGCGCTGCCCGGCTCGAGGACGCAGGGGGTGATCCCCTCCATGCTGATGCCCTCGCGGTAGCCCGCGAGGCGGTCCTGGGCCGGCTCGTCGGTGAAGGGGGATGCGACGTATCCGATCCGCCGATGCCCCAGGTCCGTCAGGCGGGCCAGCTGGCGCGCGGTCGCGACGGCGTAGTCCGCCCCGACGTAGGAGAGCGCCTGGCCCTCGCGCTCGCGCTTGCCGACGAAGACGAAGGGGTATGCGGTGTCGAGCAGCTTCTGCAGTTCGGCGTGATCCTCCTCATGCCCGAGCAGCAGGCATCCGTCGGCGATCCCGAGCCGCTGCCAGCCGTCGTGCGCGAGCCGCCGCCGGCCGTCGACGACGCGAGCGGAGGTGAACAGCAGTGTGTCGACGCCCAGGCGCTCGGCCGCGTGCTCGATGCCGTGCAGGATCGCGTTGTAGAAGTCGTTGCCGCCGCACGGGAACGTCGTCTCGTACGTGAAGACCCCGAGGATCTGATTGCGGCCGCTGGCCAGGCGCTGGGCGACCGGGTTCGCCGAGTAGCCGGTGATGCGGATCGCGTCGAGCACCCTGGCGCGAGTGGCCTCCGGGATGCGGACGCCGGCCGGTGCACTGCCGTTCAGCACGAAGCTCACCGTCGGCTGGCTGACGCCGGCCATGGCGGCGACGTCGGCCTGGGTGACGTGATGGCGCGGCATCGCACCTCCTTGATCCGCTGTTCGTGACGACCTGAGCAGTCTCCGCTCAGCCGGATGCTGCGGTCAAGGTGATAATGCGCATTATTAGCGGAATCGCATCATGATTCGAACACCCGCACCGCAGCGATCATCACCCGCGGGTCTCCATTCGTCGCGGTCACGACGACGCGGACGGCGTCTGTGATGACCTGGTCGACACCGTGGATCCGCCGACGGCGGCGGTTGCCGGCGACCTCGGTGAGCACCTGCCACGCTCCTCCCACACGAGCCTCGACGCGGTAGTCGCGGACGAGCTCCGGCATCACGAGGAACGGAGTGGTGTGGTGGTGCAGGTTGATGAGGTCCTCGTCGACGTCGTCGTTGAAGACGAGTTCGATCCGCGCGACGGTGCGCGCGGTGTCCCAGCGGAGCTCGATCCACTCCTCGCCGGCAGCCCGCTCGGACGCCCACAGCTGCGGGCCGCCGAACGGCCGGGCGAACCCGCCCGCGACGTTCGCAGGGCGGTACGCCGCGGTGTCCGGCCTGACCTCGAAGCGCGGCGATCGCCTGCGCAGCTCCGCGGCGGACCACTCGTTGGTCTGCGGATCGGCGAGCAGCACCCCTGGTTCCCTGGCAAGCAGCCCGAGCACTCCGTAGGGCGGACGCTCGTCACCCACCAGGATCGAGAGATCGTCGTTGCGACGCACGATCACGACGGCGTCCGCCGGCGCATCCGGCGTGTGATCGAAGCGCGCCTCGAGGACGCCCCGCCCCTGAGCCACCCTGACCTCGAGGGTCGCGACATGGTCGACCGGGATGTGGTTCATGCCGTTGCCCGTGCCCCACAGCTCGACGCGGGCGATCGTCTCGGCCACGGCCTCGACGCCGATGCGCACCGTGTCCAGCCTCGGGTCGAGGGGCAGCAGCAGGGCGAAGTCGCGGTCGCCGATCGGGAGGGCCTCGTCGCCGGCCGCCACCTCGAGCACGCGCAGGGTGGAGGACGCGGAGACCGATGCCGAGAGAGCCAGGTCCGCGTCATCCGTCCATGGCACCCCGACCACCGAGGCGTCCTGACGGACGAGCGTGGACTGCAGCTCTGTCAGGTGCTGTCGACCGATCTCGCGCGGGGTGACGCCGTGGCGGGCGGCGAGGGCGGCGCCGGTGCCCGCCGCCTCGCCGGTGACCGCGCAGGTCGCCATGACGCGCGTCGTGCCGAACGCGACGTGGGTGGCCGAGATGTCGCGGCCGGCCATGAGCATGTTCGAGACGTTCACCGAGTACAGCGAGCGGAACGGGATCTCGTAGAGACCGGGGCCATGCAGGTGACGGGATCCCGCCGCATCCGAGTACACGCCCCCTGGCGGGTGCAGGTCGATCGACCATCCGCCGAATCCGATGTTGTCCGTGAAGCCGGTCTGCCCGAGGATGTCGTGCTGGGTGAGCACGTGATCGCCGACGAAGCGGCGGTACTCGCGCTTGCCCGGCATGGTGCCCACCCATTCCAGCGTGAGGGTGTCGGCGTCGAACTCGCCGGAGTTCTTGATGTGGTCCCAGATGCCGAAGACGACGCCCCACAGCTCATCGCGGATCGCCTCGTTGTCATCCACCGCGTCGAGCTCGCCGCCCCATTCGATCCACCAGTAGTCGCAGCCGTTCATGGCGGTGTCGATGTGGCGATGGATCGGGATGCCTGCCGCGACGATGTCCTTCGTGATCCCGGGAGGCACGAACCGCACCGGCGCACCGGTGTCCTTCGTGTAGAAGAGGATCGTGCTGCCGAGCATCTCCGTGTCGGCGGTCTCGGGCGCCCAGGGCTCTGCGAAGGCGGCGCGGTCCTCGCGTCCCGACATGTACCGCGCCCCCGCGAGGTGCCCGACGAGGCCGTCCCCGGTGCAGTCGATGAAGATCGGCGACGAGAACGTGATGAGCTTCTCGGATCCGGTCTGCCAGCCGGTCACCGTCTCGATCGTGCGGTCGCCTTCCGGCCCGGTCGCGGCGACCTCGCGCACATCGGTGTTGAGGAAGAGCGAGATGTTCTCCTCGGCGCGCACGGCGTCGAGCACGACGTGGTCCCAGAGGATCGGGTTCCCCTCGGGATTGCGCCACTGGTTCTCGAGGAACAGCTCGCCCATGATCCCGGTCTCCCTGGCGAACTTCTGAGCGCCGTGCGACGTGGCGCCGACGATCCAGACGCGCACCTCGCTCGACGAGTTCCCGCCGAGCACAGGGCGGTTGTTGATCAGGGCCACGCGGGCGCCGTTGCGGGCAGCGGCGATGGCCGCCGCCACGCCGGCGGGGCCGCCGCCGATGACCGTGACGTCGGCGTCATGGGTGAGTGTCTGCACGTCTCTCCTCTTCAGGCGGGCCGGATGCCGCGTCAGCGCGAGCGATCCGGAACGGTGGAGCGTCCGACGGCGAGCGCCCCCGGAACGCGGACGATCGGCTCGAGCTGCTCGCCGGCGATCGCGGCCAGCAGCGCGTCACCGGCGGCGCGGCCGACATCGACCAGTCGCGGGTCGACGCTGGTCAGATCGAGATCGGTGCCGAGCACGTGCCGCTGGTGGTTGTCGTGTCCGACCACGGCGACGTCCTCGGGGACACGCAGCCCGGCATCCGCGAGGGCCGCCATCGCGCCGATGGCGATCTCGTCGTTGCCTGCGACGACTCCGTCGAACGATTCACCCGCGTCGAGCAGATGGCGCACGGCTTCGCGTCCCCACGCCTGCGAGTAGGAACCGTACGCCGGTCTGCCGCCCACGGGCTGGAGCCCGCTCTGCGCCAGGCTCTCGACGACGCCCTCGGCTCGTCGTGCAACGGCGGGCAGGTCGGCGGAGGCCGTGATGTGCGCGATGCGCGTCCGACCGAGTCCGAGCAGGTGCTCGGCCGCGATGACGCCGGCCTGATGCTCGTCCGAGGTGACGACCGGTCTGCGCGACGGCGTGGGCTCGACGTTCGTGAAGATCATGGGTGCCGGGAACTCGAGAGCCTCGGCGAGGTCCGTGATGTCCGGGGTGTCTCCGACCACGAGGAGCGCATCGACGCGGCGCGCCTTCAGCCGCTTGAGGTGCGCGGCGAGATCGGCCGGCGTCGCCCGTGCGTTGTGCATGAGCGTCGCGATGCCGTGCTCGCCCAGCCGCTCAGCGGCGCCGATGATCACCGGCATGCTGAACAGGCCGACGGCCTGTTCAGCCAGCACCCCCACGGTCGCGCTGCGGCCCGTGACGAATGATCTGGCCAGGGCGTCGGGGTGGAAGTCCAGGCGCTCGGCCGTGGCGCGCACGCGCTCCCGTGTGCTCTCCGACACGCGGCCCGTGGCACCGAGAGCGCGGGATGCCGTGCCGACGGACACGCCGGCCGCGGCCGCGACATCGCTGAGCGTGACCTTCTTGGCCATCGGGACCTCCTCGGGATGCGCAAACAATTGTGCATCGGTTGACAGCACGACCTTAGCAGTCCATGATCATCAATCGACGCCATGTGCGTAAACGATTGCGCAACCTGTGAGCAGATCCCGGCGTCACCCACCGCCTATCGAAGGAGATGGCACCGCATGCCCAGATCATCCCCGCACCACCGACGACGGATCCGCGGGTCCGTCGCAATCGTCGCCGCAGCAGTCACCGCGCTCGGCGCGCTCACCGTCACGGCCGCGCACGCCTCGGACACCGTGTCCGCACGCCTCGGCGACCCTGCCGTCTACTCAGGCGTCATCAAGGCCTGGCCGGGCGACAAGGACAAGGATCCCGCCCATGCCACCCGTCAGGTCGACGGAGAGTCCTGCTGGGTGATGTCGAACGACCCGTTCAATCGCTACGTCTACGTGGACGTCGACCCCGCGGCCATCCCCGCCGGCGCGACGCGGGCTCTCGTCACCGTGAGATATCACGACGCCGCGCCCACCGGGATGCGCATCGCGTACGACGCCAGGTCCAACGCGTTCCAGACCACTGCGACGCAGCAGCTGCTCGGCACCGGGGAATTCGTCTCCTCGCAGTTCGAGCTCACCGACATCCGCTTCTCCAACAACGCCAACGGTGCGGACTTCCGCGTCGACGTCACGGCGAACGAGGGTTCCGTGCCCCCGGTCTGCATCAGTGACATCACCGTGGACTTCACGGACACTCCTCCGCTCGCGATCACCTCGCGGTCGCTGCTGTTCGAAGAGGGTGACGCGGCGATCTCGCTCGCCAGCGCCGCGACCTCGGTGGACTACGTCATCGGCGATGCCGAGGGCGTGCCTATCAAGACCGGAAAGGCGCCTGTCTCCGGCGGCAAGACGAGCATCGATCTGAACGACTTCGGCCCCGGCTACTACACCCTGAAGGTCACGGCCGATCCGGGCGCTCCCGTCACCCGGACCACCTCGTTCGGCATCGTGACCCCGACACCGGCGGGTGCGGTGTCTCCCGACTCGTTCTACGGGGTCGGCATGCATTTCGGCTGGCAGGACGTCGCCACTGAGGACGCGCTGCTCGAGACCATGGCCCTCGTGGGGTGGGGATCGACCCGGTCTGACGCGTACTGGTCCAGCATCGAGAAGTCCGCGGGCGTCTACAGTTTCGACAACTACGTCGGAACCCGCGGCACGCGCAAAGCCGCATCGCTGGGGATCACCACCACCCTCAACTGGATGCGGGACAACCCGCTCTACGACGGCGGCAAGACACCCAGCACGCTCGAGGGGCTCGCCGCCTATGCGGCGTACGCCACCGCGTCTGCCCAGTACTACGCGCAGTTCGGGAGCTCGTTCAGCGTCTACAACGAGTACAACTCGACCGGGTTCAACAACGGCGGATGCGGGATCACCGCCGACTGCTATTACAAGATGCTCTCCACCACGTACGACGCCGTGAAGTCCGTCGCGCCCGACACCACGGTGCTCGGTCCGACGTCGGCCGGCTTCTCGCTGCCCTTCGCCCAGCGGCTGATCGAACTCGGCGGCCTCGACAAGCTCGACGTGTACTCGGCGAACAATTACGGCTATCACGAGCCGGGGCAGGCGCCCGAGACCGGCAGCTATGGCACGGACCTTCCCGTTCTGGCAGACATGATCGACCAGGCCGACGGAGATCGCGACATCCCGTTCTGGATCACCGAGACGGGTTCGGCGACGAACACGGCCGGGGTCACCGAGGAGCAGCAGGCCGAACGGATCGTCCGCGCCCAGGTGCTGGCGATGGCGGCCGGGGTGGACAAGCTGCTGATCTACGACGCCCTCGACGACGGTGACGATCCGACGGAGCGCGAGCAGCGGTTCGGACAGTTCCGCCGCCCTGCTGCAGGCATCACGGGGATCTCACCCAAGCCGTCCGCGGTCTCCACGGCAGTCCTGATCCGACAGCTTCCGGATGCGAAGGTCGGAGAGCGGGAGGATGCCGGGCACTCCGACGTGTACGTGTACCCCTCCGCCGCAGATGAGGAGACCCGCATCCTGTGGTCGATCTCGCCGCGCACGGTCGCGGTGTCCGCGGAGACGCCGATCACGCTCACGGACGAGTTCGGCGAAGCGACCGAACTCACCCCGCACGACGGCAAGGTCTGGATCGACCTCGACGGCAGCCCGGTGTATCTGCACGGTGCTGTCGGAGGCGTCCAGGTCGCAGAGGCGCCGGTGTCGTTGGAGGTCGCGGAGACCTCGGTGACGAACGGCCCGCTCACGGCGACCGTGACCGGCACGGGCGCCGCGGCGTCCACCGTCACGATCGGAGAGGTCGCGACCGACCTCGCAGGCGGCGATGCCACGGCCGACCTGACCCTCCCCGGCGTCGAAAGCACCGGTACCCGCCGGGTCACCGCATCCGTCGCCGACGACAGCGGGACCTACGCGCGACTGCGCGATGCGAGCACCGTCATCGACAGTGCAGTCGTCACCGGGCGCCCCGCCGTCGCGCTCGAGGCGGACGGTGTCCGGACCAGCCTCGAGATCGGCATCACCAACAACGACCCCGTCAACGCGCTGCCCGTGAAGAAGGTGACCTGGAATGCGGCCGGAACGAACGGTGTCGCAGAGGACGCTCCGGACGCCGTGCCGGCGGGGAGCACCGCGACCATCTCGATCCCGGTGACGGGTGCGGAACTGAACATGCCGTACTCCTACTCGGTGACCGCCCTCACCGGGACAGGCGACGTTCACGACGTCGGCAAGCTCAGCTGGGCGCCGGTCGCGGACGGCGACGCGGCGTCCCTGCCGGCGATCTCCCTGGACGATCAGGGGAAGTGGGTGAGCCTGCGTGGCGGAACGAGAGACTCCTCGGCCGACCTCGGCGGCACGGTCCGCTTCAGCTCGACCCCGGAGGCGATCCGGGTGGACGCGACGGTCACGGACGACATCCACGTCGGCGCCCGGACGAATGCGGTGGACAGCTGGCAGGTCGATTCGCTGCAGTTCAGCGCCTACACGGACTTCCCCGGGGTCGTCGGCGCCGTGCGGACGGAGTTCACCGCCGCTCTCCTCGACGGAGGCGCCGTGCTGTACACGCACGCGGCGGCGCCCGGTCAGAGCACGGGCGACACGCCGGGAGGGGCTGTCGAGATCTCGCGCGATGACGCCGCGGGAACGACGTCCTACGCCCTGTCGGTTCCCTGGGCCGCCCTCGGCTTCTCGGAGCGCCCGTCGTCGGTGTTCGGGCTCTCGCTGCTCGTCAACGATGCGGACTCCTCCGCCGCGACGGACGTCCGATCCGGGTTCATCGAGTGGGGCGGCGGAGTGGGCACGGCGCCGAAGGATCCGCTGAAGTTCATGTCGGCGCAGGTGATCTCCGCGGGCGAACCGGAGCGACCGTGCGACACCACGGTGGACAGGGATGTGAAGGGACCTCTCGTGGTGGCCGGCGGAACGACGTGCCTCACCGGTGTGACGGTCTCCGGTCCTGTCATGGTGACCGACGGCGGCTCGATCCGGGCGACGGATTCGACGCTCATGGGCATGCTGCTGGCGACATCCGCGGGAGAGGTGACGCTCACGAGCAGCGAGCTCCGGGGAATGCTCACCGTTCACGGCGCCTCCGGGCCCGTGACCATCGCCGACAGCGTCCTGCGAGGCATCGCGGCGCTCAGCGACAACTCCGGCGGTGTGACGTTGACCGGGAACGAGACGTTCGGGCTGCTCAGCTGCACGGGGAACGACCCCTCCCCGACCGGCGGCTCGAACACGATCCACGGGACGACATCCGGTCAGTGCGCCGGGCTGTGAGCAGCTGAGAACTGCGGAACGGGGCGGTCGGCATGATGCCGACCGCCCCGTTCCGTGTCCTCACTCGTGCGCTCAGCCCACCAGCTGCACCGACTTGAACAGCGCGGGGTTCTTCGGCGCTGCGCCGACGCCGGCGCCCCACTCCAGATACCCGGCGCGTGCGTCGGTGCCGGGGATGTCGCCGTCGGCATCGTTCACCAGGAACGACAGTCCCCACACGCCGCTGGGCGGCCCGTCGTAGCCCAGCGACGACCACGGCACCGACACGTCGTAGGTCGTCGTGCCGGCATCCTCATCCCGCACGATCTCCGCCGTCGCTCCGGGGGTGAGCCCCGCCTTCTGTCCGGCCGGAGGCGTGAAGGTGTAGACGATCGGCCCGCTGGCGTACAGCGCCGCCGCGATCTCCACCCGCTCGCCGCCGAGCACGGTCGGGAACAGGTCGTAGGTGTTGAACTGGACCGAGTCGGCCTGCCAGCTCAGCGCCGGATCGGTGCGATCCGCCTGATGCACGTCGTCGGTGATGGTGGCCCGCATCACCAGCGCGTCCTGCGTGGCGGTGTACTGCAGTCCGCCGCCCAGGTCGGCGGGACCCGTGCGGGTCCCGGACCGGATCGGGTTCCACTTTCCGATGGCGTTCAGGTCGATCGGGTCGAGCGTCTGCGCTCCGTCCTTCTCGATCGGCGAGAAGCTGATCGGGCCGCTGTCGGAACGTGTCAGCTCACCGGAGTGCGCCTCCACGCTCGCCGTCTGCGTGGTGTACAGCTTCGGGTCGTCGATCGGCACCGACACGGACTTCGTGGCGCCACCCGGAACGGTCAGCCCCTGTGTCACGGTGCCTGAGAGGTTCCCGACCTTCCAGTCGACGCTGTCGATCGTGAGGTCGGCGTTCGCCGCGTTGTTCACGACGCTGACGTCGAGGCTGTACGTGTACCCGCCCGCCGCGGTGCTGATCGACGGCCGTGCCGAGACGGAGAACGGGTCGACCACCGCGGTCCTTCCCCGGCCCTCGGACACGAGCCGGCCCTTCTTGTCCGTCAGGGTGACAGCCACCTCTCGCTCTCCGAGCCGCGTGACACCCGGCAGGGTCAGCGAGACCTTCCCCGTGTCGGCGAGGTTCACCTTCTTCTGCACACCGGACGCCGCGACGGTCAGCTCGCCGCCCTTGATGTCGGCCCCGTCGGCCACCGTCACCGTGACCGGGAGGTCGGCTCCCTGGACCGAGCTCTCCGCGACGGAGACATCGACCAGCGGCGCGCTCGGCGCGACCGTCACCTCGCCCGTGACGAAGACCGGCGAGCCGGTGAGCTGCACGACCGCCGATCCCTTCGGCACGTCCCTGCTCCGGCCGAACTGGTCGGTCAGGACGTATCCGTTGCCGGAGTTGATCTGCACGCTGTCGGTGCCGGTGCTCCACAGCACGCGGGTCGTGTCCGCGGCGCTGTCACCGGTGTAGCGCAGGCTGTACAGCGAGTCGAATCCCAGGTCCTCTCGTCCGGCCGGCGTCTTGCCGACGGTCTGCCTGATCGCCACGGCCTGCGAGACGAAGCCCGGCTTCGGGCTGATCCCGTGCACGGCGCCGTAGGTGTAGTTGTCTCCGGGGCACTTCCAGAGGTAGCAGGCGGTGTCGTCTGCACGGTTGATCAGGCCGAACCGGTCCTCACGCTCACCGGAGTTGAAACCGTCGTCGTAGAGGTCGTACCAGAGGTACTCGTCCGCTCCGGCGAGCTGGGCGAGCAGCGGTCCGCGGATCGCGTAGTCGGCCTGCTGCTCCTGAGTGGAGCCGGCGTCGTGCGTCGGCCAGCCGTTCTCGGTGATGCGCACCGGGATGTCGCGATCCCCGTCCGCCTCGTCGATCATGGCCGTCAGCTGCTTCAGGTTGTTCAGGTCGGATGCCTGCTCGGGCGGTGTTCCCGCGCCGTGCTCGGAGTAGCCGTAGTAGTTCGTGGCGTACGTGTCGAGGTGGTCGAGTCCGCCCTGAGCGATGAAGTCCTTCGCCCAGGCGAGCTGCACACCGGCCGTGATCGGTGCGATGACGTTCGCCTTGGCGTCCGCCGCATGCGCCGCCGTGAACGTCGGCCTCAGGATGTCGAGATAGCAGGCCGCGGTCAGGCCGCACGTCCCGTTGTTGAAACCGGACGAGTTGTACTCGTTGAGGATGCCGATGTCGTGAGAGTCGCCGGCAGCGGAGTAGTGCGCGGCCGTCGCACCGACATAGGCGGCGAAGGCGGAGATCGCCTCAGGGCTCGCGGGCGTCCGGTTGCCGTCGTAGAGAGGGCTGGTGAGGCCGGCGTTCCACATCACCTGCTGTCCGCGGTCGGCGAGCTCGCCGACGACGCGCACGCCCTCGCCGCTGAAGTCGTACTGGCCCTTCGTCTTCTCGACCTCGCCCCAGGTCGTCTCGATGCGGCTCTTGCCGTAGCCCGCCAGGACCATCGCATCCATCAGGGCCTCGGTCTGCGCCGTCGGCTGGTGTCCGCGATGGATCTGCGTGCCGAAGAAGGCGTCGCCGTCGTTCCATCCCGCCGGCGGATCGTCGAGCACGGCGAGGGAGGTCGTGCGCGTGACCGGTTCGCCGACGTCGGCCGTGACACTCAGCGTGTAGTAGCCGAACGGCAGATCCTTCAGGTCGATCGAGCCCTCGCCGTCGGCCACCGCAGCGGTGCCGGTGCGCAGCTCGACGTCATCGGCGTCGCCCAGCCGCCAGCTCACCTCGTCGGCGGGCGTGGCCACATCCACCGAGGCCTGACCCTCCTTGAAGATGAGCGACGGGCTCATGATGGCCAGCGAGTCCAGGGCCGCGATCGGCTGGTCGGTGAAGCGCACCGAAATGCCGGAGATGCACACCGGAGGGATGGCGCCGTCGGCGCCCTGCACCTGAACCCGGAAGTCGGAGCCGTTCGCCCTGTTCGTGAACTTGATGTCGGTGAGCTCGAACGAGTGCGACTTCCAGCTGCTGGTGTCCGTGAGCCGGTAGAGGCTCGAGTTCGCCCATGCGTTGGTGGTCGAGTTGTAGTTGACCAGCATTCCGGCGGTGCCGACGTCGTGGTAGTCCACCGTCACGATGGCGCGCGTGGCGCCGGCGGGAATGGCGGAGTCTGCGACATCCACGTACACGTAGCGCACGGCGGGATCGTTCTGCATCTGCCAGCACTGCCGGCCGTCCACGGTGGTGGCGACCATGTCGGCGGTCGCGGAGTTGTCGCCTGGGCGCACCTTGTCGACGCCGTGCAGCTGCGGCGGTGCGGTGAGGATCGCGCTCGCGTCCGGCGTCGCAGCCGTGGCAGCGGGCGATGACACCGCCACGAGCCCGGCGACCGCGACGGCGGTCGCGACCCCGGCGCTGAGAAGCCTTCTTCTTCGTGTTCGGGTTCTCGACGGAGAGAACATGGCATTCGTGGACATGGGGGACTCCTTGATCTGACATCGTCGTCGATTCGGCCGATTTGACCGGGAATGCGCTTACCAGCTTGCGAGAGTACTAACTTCTTCAAATGCATGGATTAAGTTAGACCCCAGGGCGCGGAAACACAAGCATCCGCTGAGCACGCAGCTGCCGGGTTGCGCGTTCACCCGTGGAATATGGTGGGGAGTCGCAGGTGACCCGTACGTCCGATCTTCGGAGAGCTCAAGGGGGTTCAGTGGCGCAGAGCCAGAGCCGTGGCACGAACATGCCGCGCGTCGCAGACTTCAATGAGGCAGTCGTGCTGAACGCGATCCGGCGCGCCTCCGGCGGCCGCAGTCGAGTCGAGCTCACGGAGGAGACCGGGCTCTCCGCTCAGACCGTGTCGAACATCTGCCGGCGTCTGCTGGACCAGGACCTGATCGTCGAGACCGGCAAGCAGGCCGTCGCCTTCGGCAAGCCGCGCACCATGCTCGAACTGAATCCGGCGGGCTGCTACGCGGTCGGGGTGCACATCGATCCCGCCGTGATCACCTACGTCCTGCTGGACTTCACCGGCGCCGTCGTCGTCAACACCAGTCATGAGACCCCTGCCGTGCAGGATCCGGAATCGGTGCTGGCGCAGATCAACGAGCACATCCTCACCCTCATCGCCCAGGCGCCCGTCGATCGTGATCGCATCATCGGCATCGGGATCGCCTCACCGGGGCCCGTGGATGTCGTGCGCGGACTCGTCCTCGATCCGCCGCACCTGCCGGGATGGCATCAGGTGCCGCTGCGTGACGAGATCCAGGAGGCGACCGGACTGCCGGTCCTGCTCGACAAGGACGTCATCGCCGGCGCCGTCGCCGAGCAGTGGGCCGGAGGACCCGAAGGCGCTCGCAACTTCGTGTTCCTGTATCTCGGCACGGGCGTCGGACTCGGCATCGTGATCGACGACCTCGTCGTACGCGGGATCTCCAGCAACGCGGGCGACGTCGGGCTGCTCCCCGTCTCCGCCGACGAGTTCGGCGACCGCTACACCCGCCCGTTCCGCGCGTTCTGGCAGGCCGGCTCCCCGCAGAGCCTCGCAGAGCAGGCGGTGGCCGCGGGCGTGCTGTCCGCCGACACCGATCTCTCCACCCCGGCGATCGCCGAGGCTGCGTTCCGCGAGCTCTGCGCCCTGGCGGATGCGGGGGACGAGGGCGCCGGGGAGATTCTGGACCGGTCCGCCCGGTCCACGGCATCTGCGATCCTCACCATCACGAACCTGCTCGATGTCGGTTCGATCATCGTCGGCGGCGCGATGTGGGAGCAGCTCTCCGAGCGCTTCCTCACGGTCATGCGGCCGATCGTCGCCCAGGGGTCGATCGCCCACCAGCTGCACGAGGTCTCGATCAACGGCACCACCCTCGGTGCGGATGTCGCGGCCATCGGCGCCGCGTGCCTGGTGCTGGACGACAAGTTCTCGCCCCGCCCGGCGACGCTGCAGCTGGGACGCTGAGGCACCGGGCGAGGCGCGGGGAAGGCGGGACGGCTCAGCCGATCAGCTGCGCATCCCGGAAGAGCTTCGGATTCTTCGGCGTGGTGCCGATTCCGGACGCCCACTGCAGAAAGCCGTCCCTCGAGTCGCCGGCGGCGATGCCCCGGTCGTCGTCGTTGATCAGGAACGACATGGCGAACGGCTCGGCCGGCGGTCCGTCGAAACCGAGGGATGCCCACGGGAGGTGCACCAGGTAGTGCGTCGTCCTGGCCGACTCGTCGCGCACGATGTCGGCGGTGGCCCCGGGCGTCGCGCCCGCGGTCTGGCCCTTCGGCGCGATGAAGGTCTGCACAGCAGCACCAGAGTCGAGCAGCGCCGCGCCGATCTCGACGCTCTGCCCGCCGGGCGCCGACGGCGAGCGGTCGTAGGTCGCGAACTGGATCGAGTCGGTCTGCCACATCGTCGCGGCGTCGCGGGCGCCGAAATGCGCTTCGTCGACGATCCTGGCGTCCAGGTTCAATCCGGTGTCGTCATAGGTCACGGTCAGCCGGCCGCTGACGTCATCCGCTCCCGTGCGCGAGCCCTTCGATGAGACCCAGGAGCCCAGTGCGGCGAGATCGATCGGGGCAGCGTCGGCATCGCCCGTGCGCGTGATCGGACTGAAGGCGGCCGTGCCGGCCAGACCCGCATCGGACTCGCCGACCCCGATGCGGTACGGGACGGGTGCGAACAGCACGGGGTCGCCCGCATCCAGCCGGAAGTCGACCGTCCCGCCTGGCGGGATCTCCGTCTCGGCGGGAACTTCACCCTCTGCGCCGCCGATCAGGTAGTGCAGTGCACCCGGTGCGGCCGCGACGGAGGCGTTGTTCGTCACCGCCACGTCGAGCACGTAGTCACGTCGCGCCCCGTCGGACAGGATGCGGGGCTGCGCCGAGACCGCATACGGCTCCACCGTGTCGGTCCGGGCGCGCAGCAGCGCAAGAACCGTGCCTCCGTTCGGGCCACGTCCGGAGTCGATGATCGTCGCGCGAGCCGCGCGGGCGCCCACCGCCGACGTCGGAGGCAGCTCGACCGAGCCGGTCAGCACGCCTTCCTTCACCGCCATCCTGGCGTCCTCCGCACCCGCGGCGCTGATCCGCAGGCTGGTGTGCGGGCCCTTCACGGCGGATCGGTCCATCGTGACGGTGGCGGGCGCGGGCTGCGACACCACGTTCGTCTTCGCCAGTGAGAGCTGCGGTGCGTCGTTCGTCGCGGCGACCGAGGTCACGGGCCCGCTGAGGTACACCGGCTCCCCATCGAGGTCGACCGTGGTTCCCGCGGCCGGCGGGGTGAAGGTCGTCGTCCGCCCGAGGTGGTCGGTCAGCGTCAGCGGACCGGTCCCCGTCACCAGCGCGGCAGCGCCGTCCGGTGCCCAGAGCACCCGGCTGGTCGCGCCGCCACCCGTATAGGGGTACGAGTAGATCGCGTCTGAACCCATATCCTCCCGCGCCTGCAGCTTCTTGCCCGTCAGCTGTCGGATGAGGACCGAGGCCGCGACCGCCGCGGGCTTCGGAGAGACGCCGAGAGCCGACTCGTCCGGCCGCATGAAGATCCCGAAGTTGTGCTCGCGCTCGTTCGGGTCGGTGCCGTCGTCGAGGGCGGAGTACCAGGTGTACTCATCCACACCGGCATCCATCACCAGGATGCTCGCGCGCACGAGATCCTCGGCCTGCTGAGCCGGAGTCGATCCCACGGCATGCGTCGGCCAGCCGTTCTCGGTGATCCAGACCGGGATGTCGCGATCCCCGTCCTCCTGGTCCACGCGGTCGACAAGGGCGGGGAGCGCGGAGACCAGGAGAGTGTCCTCCGGCGGTGTGTTCTGCCCATGCAGTGCATAGCCGTACACGTTGAAGGCGAAGGTGTCGATGTAGTCGATCCCGCCCTTCTCGAAGAACTCCTCGTTCCAGTCAGGGACGATGCCCGAGGTGATCGGCCCCATCACGTTGACGTCAGGATTGGCGGCGTGCATCGGACCGTAGACGGCCTTGAGCATGTCGACGTAGCAGGACGCGGTGATCCCGCAGGCGCCGTTGTTGAAGCCCGTGCCGTTGAACTCGTTGTAGATGTTGAAGTCGTCGATCTCGGGCCCGTACTCCGCAGCGGTCGCGGCGGCGAACCTGCCGAAGGCCGCGAGCCCCTCCGGCGTGCTCGGGGTCACGCCGCCGTCGTAGAGAGGGTTGCGGTACGCCACCACTCCCATCGGCTGCATCCCCAGGCTCAGCGCCTGCGCACTCTTGGAGTCGAAGGAGTACCCGGAGAAGCTGTAGACGTCCTTCTTCTTCTCGATGAGCTCCCAGTTGACGTCGCCGCGGATGTGCCCGTACCCGATGTCGGCGAGCGACTCCATCAGCCCGTCCTCCGCCGCGCCGTAGTGTCCGAAGTGACTGCTGATCCCGAAGAACGAGGCGTCGTCGAGTGCGCCGGACGGCGTCGGCGTGATGACTCCGAACGACGCGTGACGTTCCAGTCTCTCGCCCAGCACGTCGCCTTCGAAGGTGATGCCGAAGTAGCCGAGTCCGAGGTCGGAGACGTCCAGGCTCGCCTTGCCGTCGGCATCCGGTGCGAGGGTTCCGGTACGGAGCTGCGTGCCGTCGTCGGCCGTGAGGGCGTAGTCGACGCTCGACGCGCGAGTGCCGAGCTCGAGCACGGGATCGTCCGTGGTCAGCAGCAGACTCTTGTTCGTCAGCGAGAGACGAGGCACGTCACTGAAGGTCACCGCGACCTCGGAGAAGCACACCGGCGGCACGACGCCGCTCACAGGACTGACGTTGACCCGGAAATCCGCATTGTTCGTCGCATTCAGGAACCGGATGGCATCGAGCTGGATGGTCTGCGTGCGCCAGGCGCCGGTCCCGTCGAGAATGGCGGGGGAGGATGCCTGGAACGCGGATCCGGTGCCGTCGTACTCGACCCGCATGGTCGTCGACGCAGCGTCGTAGTACGTGAGGGTCACGTTCGCGTACCGCGATCCCGAGGGCTTCGCATTCGTCGCGACATCCACGTAGAGGTAGCGGTTGAGGGGATCCTGCGACATCTGCCAGCACTCGACGCCGGCCATGGATGTCACGGCGTGCGCAGGATCCTTGTCCTTGTCTCCCGGCCACGCCGCGACGATCCCGTCGTAGCTCGGTGTCGCCGAGAGCACGGCGGTGGCATGGGGCTCGGCGACATCGGCCGCCGCGCCGGCTCCCGTGGCGAGGAGTCCTGCGACGATGAGGACGCCGGTGAGAGCGCAGGCCAGTCCGCATCGTACGCGCGGTTGCTCGGTGGTCACAAGAGGCTCCTTCGACTCGGATTCCGAGTTACTCTAAATTGTTGGGTAAATGACGATCAAGCCTGATCATCGGATGTATTATCGACCTACAACCACGGATTTCTAGAGGAACTCCAGAATCTCCAATCTGTTGATAAACTGCGCGACATGAACGACGCGATCGCGACCACAGCTCTGCGCGGCGGAAACCTCCCCCACCTGGCCGACTTCAACGAGACCATCGTCCTCGAGGCCATCAGGCGCGCGACGGACGGCTGTTCCCGGGTGGAACTTGCACGCGTCACCGGACTCTCCGGTCAGACGATCACGAACATCACCCGGCGCCTTCTCGCGCGAGAGCTCATTCACGAGGGCGGCAGAACGGCCCCCGCGGGCGTGGGCAAGCCGCGGACTCTCCTGCGCCTGAATCCGCGGGGCGCGCACGCCGTCGGGGTGCACATCGACCCGGCGAGCATCACGTACGTCCTGCTGGACTTCCACGGTCGGCCGGTGGCGCACACGTCTCATCGCACGCCCTCGGTGACAGATGTTCAGCCCGTTCTGGACGAGATCACCGCGCACGTCGAGTCGCTGATCTCGGACTCCGGCGTCGATCGGGATCGCGTCATCGGCGTCGGAATCGCCTCGCCCGGCCCGATCGATGTCGTCAACGGCGTGGTGCTGAACCCGCCGCTGCTGCCCGGCTGGGTGAATGTTCCGCTGCGCGATCACCTGCAGGAGCAGACCGGGCTGCCGACGATCATGGACAAGGACGTCATCGCCGGTGTCGTCGCGGAACAGTGGGCCGCGGACGCCGAGCACTCCCGCAACTTCGCCTTCGTGTACATCGGCACCGGCATCGGAGTCGGACTCGTCCTGGACGGGCATGTCGTCCGGGGCACGTCCAACAACATCGGCGACATCGGTCTGATGCCTGTCTCCACCACCGGAGATGCCGGCGAGTCCCCACGAGAGTTCGCCGCGCTCGGGGCGGTCGCTTCCGCGCACGTCGTGATGCGCCAGGCCGCCCGGCGCGGCATCCTCCCCGCCGACTTCGGCGAGGTCCAGCCTGCCGAGGCCGCCGCCGCCTTCCGTGTGCTGCGCGCGCTCGCCGACGGCGGTTCCCCGTCTGCGCGCGAGATGCTCGTCGAGATGGCCCAGTACCTCGCATCCGGCATCCTGACCATCACCAACCTCCTCGACCTCGACCGTGTGCTGCTCGGTGGACCCATCTGGCGGGAACTCGCACCGTACGCGCTCGACGTCATCGGCGCCGAGGTCGATCGCCGCACCGTGACCGGACGCCTGCACGAGGTGACCGTCTCCGGAACATCGCTCGGAGACCAGGTCGCCGCCATCGGCGCGGGCTGCCTCGTGCTCGACCAGCATTTCGCGCCCCGCTTCGCCCCGGACACGGTGCGCGCATGACCGCGCTGCGCCGCCGTCTGCTGCACGACGGCTGGACCGTGAGCGTCGGCGACGGACCGCACGAGCTGGACGAGCGCACCAGAATCCCGGCGACGGTCCCGGGATGCGTGCACACCGACCTTCTCGCCGCAGGACTCATCGACGACCCCTTCGCGGACGACAACGAGTCGGCGCAGCGCTGGATCGGCCAGACGGACTGGAATTACCGGACTCGCTTCGACGCAGAGCCGGGCGGCGCGGACCGGCACGATCTCGTCTTCGACGGCCTCGACACGGTCGCAGACGTCCGCCTCAACGGAACCCTCGTGCTGTCCGCTCGGAACCAGCACCGATCCCATCGAGTCGACGTCACCGACCTGCTGCGACACGGCGGCAACGACCTCGACATCCGCTTCACGTCGCCGGTGCGCTGGGCGAACGCGCAGAGCGCCGTCCTCGGAGCCCGTCCCCGCCCCTATCCCCTGCCCTACGAGGCGATCCGCAAGTCGGCGTCCAGCTTCGGCTGGGACTGGGGCATCCACACGGCGACCAGCGGCATCTGGCGGCCCGTCGCCCTGGAATCCTGGTCGACCGCCCGCATCGACCGCATCCTGCTCGATGCCCGGCCGGAGGATGCCGGACGCGGCATCCTCCGGGCCGACATCCGGATCAAGCGGGCGGATCCGGAGGCCGAGTTGAGGGTGTCCGTCGACCTCCTCGGCGAGCACCGTCAGGCCGTCATCCCCGCCGGCGGAGACCACGTCCTGATCGAGCTCCCGCTCGAGGACGTGCAGCGCTGGTGGCCCGTGGGGTACGGCGAACAGGCCCTCTACGAGGTCGACGTCGAGCTGCTGCACGACAGCGCCGTCGTCGACTCCCGCCGGCGGCGCGTGGGGTTCCGCACCGTGCGCTGGGACACTTCCCCGGACGCGCACGGCACGGGTTTCACCCTGCACATCAACGATCGGCCCGTGCTCGTGAAGGGCGTGAACTGGATTCCCGATGACGCACTGGTGACCCGTGTGACCGGAGACCAGTACCGGCGCCGGCTCGCGCAGGCGAGGGACGCGCACGTGAACCTCGTGCGGGTGTGGGGCGGAGGCATCTACGAGTCCGAGGAGTTCTACGACATCTGCGACGAGATGGGGGTGCTCACCTGGCAGGACTTCCTGTTCGCCTGCGCCGCGTACCCCGAGGAGGAGCCCCTCCGCAGCGAGGTGGAGGCCGAGTCGCGGGAGCACATCGTCAGGCTGAGCGGTCACGCCTCGCTCGTGCTCCTGTGCGGGAACAACGAGAACCTCATGGGCCACGACGACTGGGGGTGGCAGCGGTCGCTCGACGGCGCCACCTGGGGCGCCGGGTACTACTTCGAACTGCTGCCGCGCCTGGTGGCGGATCTCGCGCCGGGAACGCCCTACATCCCGGGGAGTCCCTTCCATCCGGGCGGCGGGCGCGCGAACGACGAGCGTCACGGTCCTGTGCACCTGTGGGAGCAGTGGAACACGGACGACTGGCGAACCTATCGCCGGCATGCGCCGCGATTCGTCGCCGAGTTCGGCTGGCAGGGGCCGCCGGCGTGGAGCACGTTGGCGGATGCCGTGCACGACGCACCCCTCACTCCGGAATCGCCAGGCATGCTGGTCCATCAGAAGGCCGCGGAGGGCAACGCGAAGCTCCGCGACGGACTGCTCGCGCACCTTCCCGTCCCGCGCGAGATGGCCGACTGGCACTGGGCGATGCAGTGGAACCAGGCCGCGGCGATCCGGTTCGCCCTCGGCCACTTCCGCAGTACGGGCATCACCAGCGGCACCATCGTATGGCAGCTGAACGACTGCTGGCCGGTGACGTCGTGGTCCGCGGTCGACTCTGCGGGAAGACGCAAACCCCTGTGGCATGCGCTGCGCCAGGCGTATTCGCCCCGGGAGATCGTGGTCGATGAGGATGCACGCACCGTGACGCTCCTGAACGACACCGACCAGGCGTGGACCGGTCCGGTGCGGCTGCGCAGACTCGCCTTCGACGGGACCGAACTCGCGCGATCGGAGCATCAGGCGCGGGTGCGCCCGCGGTCGATCGAGACGTTCACGATCGACGACGACGTCGCAGAACCCGTGCATCCGGGTTCCGAACTGATCGTCGTCGATCTCGATCATCAGCGCGGCTTCGGCTGGTTCACGGAACCACGGGCCTCATCGCTGGAGCCCGCCGCCATCGAGTCGACCGTCGCGGCGACGCCGGAAGGTGCGACCGTGACCGTCGTCGCACGGAATCTCGTCCGTGACCTCTCCCTGCTCGTCGATCGCGCGCATCCCGACGCCACGGTGGATCGCGCACTGGTGACCCTGCTGCCGGGCGAGAGCGCGCAGTTCGCGATCACGGCCGTCTCGGACCCTGCCGCGCTGCAGGACCCGCTCGTGATGCGCTCACTGAACGACCTGGTGCGGAACACGACGGCCTGAGACATCCGGCGTGCGATCCCCGCGGGGCACTCAGCGGATGCCGGCCATCCGCAGGGCGATGTCGACGAGCTTCACGCGGTGCAGGGTCTCGGCCTTCTCGGGCGGGAACCAGCCGGCACGGTCGGTGGAGCCGTTCTCCTCGAAGCGCAGCCGCCCGCCGGTGATCTCGCCGCGGTAGATGATGCGCAGCGTGTGCAGAGGCTCCTCGGCGTGCGAGATGCGGCGGGTCGCCGGGATCACCCGGGAGTGGATGCCGAGCAGCTCGCGCACCGCGATCGTGTAGCCGGTCTCCTCCCGGACCTCGCGGCGCACCGCGTCCTCCGGGTCCTCACCGTCCTCGAGGCCCCCGCCCGGCATGGTCCAGGCGATGCGCCGGCCCTCGGTCCAGCGGGCGAGCAGGATCCGGTCGCTGTCGTCGGTGACGACGGCGTAAGCGGCGACGCGCAGATCCATGTGCCCACAGTAGTGGTCAGGAATCGAGAAGCGCCCCCTTCTTGCGCCGCCGTAGCGTGGTGGCACACCCCAGGAGAGGACGCATCATGGACGAGACCACCGAGACCACCGTGAATTTCACCGACGACGAGCGGGCGGCGATGAAGGCGCGCACCAAGGAGGTGCGCACGGCGCGCGGACGCGCGAAGAAGTCGCCCGAGGAGGTGTACGCCGAGGGTCTCGCCGAGGTGCAGGAGAAGATCGCCGGGCTCCCCGACGAGGACCGGATGCTGGGCGAGCAGCTGCACGCACTGGTCACCGAGAACGCGCCGCACCTGGTGCCGCGCACCTACTACGGGATGCCGGCATGGGCGAACGCCGCAGGCAAGGTCGTGTGCTTCTTCAAGCCGAAGTCGAAGTTCAAGGTGCGCTACGCGACCTTCGAGTTCGACACCGCCGCCGCGCTCGACGACGGCGACGTGTGGCCCGTCTCGTTCGCGGTCACCCGGCTCGGCGACGCCGACCGGGAGTTCCTCGCCGCGCTGATCCGCCGCGCGGCATCCTGAACGTACTCAGACCGGCGTGACGCCGATCCGATCGAGGGCGTCGGCGAGGCGGGCGACCGTCCCGTCGACGTCGCCGAGCTTGTCGAGCCCGAACAGGCCGATGCGGAAGGTCGAGAAGTCCTCGGGCTCGCCGCAGTGCAGGGGCACGCCGGCGGCGACCTGCACTCCGGCCTCACGCAGGCGGGATCCGGTGCGGAGCCCCGGGTCATCCGCGTGAACGACGACGACGCTCGGCGCCGCCCACTCGGATGCCGCGACCGACGGCAGACCGCGCGCCGCGAGCAGCTCGCGCACCCGACGTCCCAGATCGACCTGAGCATCGCGGACGGCGGCGAAGCCGCGGTCGCGGGTCTCGATCATCTGGGTCAGGTTGTGTGCGATCCCGTCGGTCGGCATGGTCGCGTGGTACGCGGCCCGGCCGTCCACGTAGGCGTCGGCCATGGCCAGCCAGGTGCGCAGGTCGAGCGCGAAGCTGCTGGACGGGGTGGCCTCGACCACCTCACGGGCGGCGTCGCTCAGCATGACGTAGCCGGTTCCTGGGGTGCCGCTCCAGCCCTTCTGCGGCGCGCTGATCAGCACGTCGACGCCGAGATCCTGCATGTCGACCCACATCGCACCGGAGGCGATGCAGTCCAGCACGAACAGTCCGCCGACCTCGTGCACGGCGTCGGCGAGCGCCCGCACATAGTCGTCGGTGAGCATGATCCCCGCCGCGGTCTCGACGTGCGGGGCGAAGACCACCTCCGGGCGACGCGCACGGATCACCTCGACGACCTCGTCGATCGGCGCCGGGCTCCATGCAGCCTGATGCTCATCGGACTCGGGCCTGGCCAGGCAGACCGTGACGTCGGTGGCGAACTCACCCGCATCCAGGATCTGCGACCAGCGGTACGAGAACAGGCCGTTGCGAACGACCAGCGCGCGGCGGCCGGCGGCCAGGTGCCGGGCGACCGACTCCATCGCGTACGTGCCGCCGCCGTTGACGATCGCGACGCTGTGCGCGTTGTACGCCTCGCGCAGGATGCCGAGGGTCTGCTGCATCACGCCGATGAAGCGCTGCGACATGTGGTTCAGGGAACGGTCGGTGAAGACCACCGAGTACTCCAGCAGACCGTCCGGATCGATGTCAGCGTGGGGAAGACTCATGCCCCCAGCTTGGCACGGCGGTCGGTTCGGCGTCAGTGTCCGCTCGCGCGTCGATCTATGCGGGATGCCGTCCGCCGAGCGCCGCCGTGAACAGCTCGCCGGCCTCGACGACGGCGTCGACGAGCTCCTCGCAGCGCGACCACGGCATCCGCAGCGTCGGCCCCATGAGCGTGACCGCACCGACCAGCGCGGAGTGGGAGTCGAAGACCGGGGCGGCCAGACCCGAGGTGGCCTCCAGACGCTCGCCGACGGTGATCGCGTAGCCGCCGGCACGCGTCTCGGCGACCGCACGCCGCAGCGCATCCGGGTCGGTGATCGTCGCATCCGTGAGGGCGGGCAGCTCCTGCGCAGTGATCTCCTCGAGAAGATCCTCGCGCCAGGCGAGGATGACGCGGCCGGAGCTGCCCACGTGCAGCGGCTGGATGCGGCCGACGTACATCTCGCTGCGCAGGGCGTGGCGCGTCTCGGCCAGGCCGGTGCAGACCCGTGATCCCGCTTCGGCGCGGAAGAAGCAGGCCGTCTCGCCGGTCTCGTCACGCAGGGCGTTCAGCCTCGGCGCGAGCAGTTCGGTGAAGTCCCGGCTGCGGGCCGCCGGCCCCGCCCAGAACGCCATCCTCGCACCGATGCGGAAGTCGTCGCCGGTGCGATCGAGGAACCCGTGCTGAACGAGGTTTCCCAGCAGCCGATGCGTCGTCGAGGTGGGCAGACCCGTGATCGAGCGGATCTCGGCCGCCGTGCGCGTCGGGGCGGTGAGGGTGAAGGCGTCCAGGATCGCGGCGATCTTCCCCAGGACCAGGAGCGGCTGTTCTGCCATGCACCGATCCTATGGCGCAGAAGGGCTTCTCAAATAGTGAGAAGTCACCTACTATGTGAGAATTGGTCCTCGAAGGGGAGGCTTCTCATGCCCGACTGGTACACCTTGGGCGTCGTCGCGCTCGTCATCATCGCCGTCGTGCTCGCCATCGTCAGGTTCCGCATCAATCCGGTGATCGCCCTGGCCGTCGGCGCCGCCGGCATCGGCCTGCTCACCGGCCTCGGCCCGGTCGACACCGTCAAGACGATGACCACCGGTTTCGGCGAGGTCATGATGGAGGCCGGACTCCTCATCGCCTGGGGAGTGCTGATCGGCGCGATGCTCAACGAGATGGGCGCGATCACCCGCCTGGTCGACACACTGCTGCGCGCCTTCGGCCCCAAGGGCATCCCGTACGCCCTCGGTCTGTCGTTCGCGACCTATCTGCAGACGATCTTCATCGACGTCATGATCGTCATGGCCGCGCCTCTCGCGCGGCGCATCGCGCCGCGTCTGGGCAAGGCGGGCACCGGCATCATCGCGGCGACCTTCGCGATCAGCCTCGAGACCGGCATCGTGCTCATGGTGCCCGGGTTCGCCGCCGTCGCCCTCGCCGGCCTGCTGGACGTGCCGCTCGGAATCATGATGCTCGGCGGTCTCGCTGTCGTGGTGCCGACCGTCATCCTCGCGATCATCGTGATGACCGTGCTGTTCCGCGCCGGGTTCTGGAACCCCGCGCGCGACGAGGAGGAGACGATCCACGACGAGTCCTCCGAGGAGGAGCCCGCACTGGTCCGCTCGGCCTCCGCGGCCGACGGCGTCGAACTGGACTCGACCCGCTCCGGCACGCTGCGCACCGCCGTCGGCGGGACTCCGAACCGGCACGCCTCGGGCGCCGCGACCGCAGCGGCCGGCGAGCCTCCCCTGCTGCTGCTGTTCGGGCCCATGCTCTCGGCACTCGCCCTCATCGCGGCGCAGGCCGTGCTCACCGTGCTCGGGATCGAGAATCCGGTGATGCAGTTCCTCGGCGACCCGGTGATCGCGCTCCTGCTCGCCGTCATCGCGACCGGGCTCGTCGGACGCGCTGCTGTGGGTATCAAGCGGATCGAGAAGTCCCTGGTGAAGGGATTCCAGGACGGCGGCCAGATCTTCGTGCTCACCGGCGTCGGTGGATCGCTCGCGGCGGTGATCGCCCAGGGCGACCTCGGCGAGGTGCTGAAGGGCTACTTCCAGGCCACCACCTGGGCGCCCATCCTGGTGGTGTGGGTGATGGCCGCGCTGCTGCACATCGCCGTCGGATCGGTCACGCTCTCGGCCATCACCGCAGCGGGCATCATCGCGCCGGCCGCGGCAAGCCTCGGCCTGAACCCGCTGATCATCGCCCTGGCCGCCGGCGCGGGCGCCCTGTTCTGCATCCACGTCACGTCGAACACGTTCTGGCTGCTCAAGCTGTTCCTCGGCCAATCGGTGCGCGGCGCGCTGAAGACCGTGACGATCGGTGTCTCCGTGGCATCCGTCATCGCCCTCGGCATGACGCTGATCCTGTCCGTCTTCGTGCACTGAGAGAACGGCATCCCATGACCACCTCGCCCCTGCACGGCATCCGCGTGATCGAGCTCGGCAACTACATCGCCGCGCCGACCACCGGGCGCCTGCTCGCCGACTTCGGCGCGGACGTCATCAAGATCGAGCGCCCGCGCACCGGCGACGAGCTGCGCCGCTGGCGGCTGTACGCCGGCGACACGTCGATGCTGTACCGCACCACCAACCGCGGCAAGCGGTCGCTCGTGGTCGATCTGCGCAGCGACGAGGGGCGCGCGATCGTGCTGGAGCTGATCCGGGGGGCCGACGTGCTGCTGGAGAACTTCCGGCCGGGCACGCTGGACCGGTGGGGGCTGGACGCCTACACGCTGCAGCAGGCGAACCCGCGGCTCATCGTCGCGCGGATCTCGGCCTTCGGGCAGACCGGGCCGTTGTCGGCCCGGCCGGGGTTCGCCGCGGTGGCGGAGGCGTACGGCGGCTTCCGCGAGCTGGTCGGGGAGCCAGGGCGGCCACCGAGCCGCACCGGGGTCTCGATCGGCGACACCATCGCCGGCATCTACGCCGCGTTCGGCGTGATGATGTCGCTGTTCGAGCGGGAGCGGGGCGAGGAGGATGTCGCGCTGCCCCTGGACCGCCGCACGATCGACGTCGCCCTGAACGAGACGATGCTCTCGGTCACGGAGTCGCTGATCCCGGAATGGGAGGCGTACGGCATCCGGCGCGAGCGCACCGGAGGACGGATGCAGGGCATCGCCCCCTCGAACGCGTATCTGTGCGGCGACGGGAAGAGCATCGTGGTCGCCGGCAACGGCGACGCGATCTTCCAGCGCTACATGACCCTGATCGGGCGGCCCGAGCTGGCATCCGACCCGGGCCTGCAGTCGAACGAGGGTCGCTGGGAGGCGCGCGACGCGCTCGACGATGCCATCGGCGCATGGGCGGCGCAGCGCACCAGCGCCGAGGCGCTGCAGACGCTGGACGAGGCGGGAGTGCCGGCAGGGCCGATCTACACCGCCGAGGACGTCGCCGCCGACGAGCAATATGCCGCTCGCGGCATGATCCAGCGATTCGACGTCCACGACGGCGCTGAGCTGCGCCGGGACGTCGGCTTCCCGGGCATCGTCCCGGTGATCGGCGGCGTCTCCCGGCCCATCACCGCGCTCGGTCCCGACCTGGGGCAGCACACCGCGGAGATCCTCGCCGAACTCGGCTGGGCGCAGGACCGGATCGACGACTACGAGACGAGGATGCGATGAGCGTGCAGTACCGGGATGTCACGCTGCGGGACGGCCTGCAGCTGGCGGGCAAGAACCTCCCCACCGAACGGAAGATCGCCCTCGTGCGCGAGCTGTTCAGCCTCGGTGTGGAGCACCTCGAGGTCGGATCGATGGCCAGGCCCGACCTCGTGCCGACGATGGCCGACACCCTCGACGTCGTCGCAGGTCTCGATGCCGCCGATCGGGAGCGGGTCTGGATCTGGACTGCGACCCCGCGGCACGTCGAGCGCGCCGCGGCGGCGGGAGTGCGCGGATTCCAGTACTGCTTCTCCGCGTCGGACAGCCACAACAGGGCGAACATCGGCCGCGACACCGAAGCGTCGCTCGCGGCGATGCCCGACGCCATCTCCGCGGCATCCGAGGTGGGCGGGCGCGTGCAGCTGTGCATCGCGACCTCGTTCACCTGCCCGTTCGAAGGGGTAGTGCCGATCGACCGGTTCCAGGCGATCCTCGACGACCCCCGCACGGCGGGTGCGGTGGACGTGGTGGTCTGCGACACCCTCGGCCAGGCCGATCCGGGGGAGGTGCACCGCCGCGTCGCGCTCGCGAAGGAACGCCGACCCGAACTCGGCATCGTGTATCACGGGCACGACACCTGGGGCCTGGGTGTGGCCAACGCGGCGGCGGCGGTGGAGGCCGGTGCCGACGTCGTCGACGGCGCGCTCGGGGGCCTCGGCGGATGCCCGTTCGCGCCCGGCGCCTCGGGGAACACCGCCCTGGAGGATCTCGTCTTCGCGTTCCGTCCGGACTGGCTCGACGTGGGTGCGTTCGAGACGCTGGTGCGGCTCGGCGAGGAGATCACCGGTGCGGTGCAGGAGCCGAATCGCTCTCGCGCTCGCGCCGGAGCGCGCAGCGAGGCGCACGGCTTCCCCTGGGTGATCCCGGCGACTGCCTGAGACCACCCGCCGGTGCGCGGCATCCGGGTCTACCATGCGTAGCGGAGCAGTCATGGACCCGCGTGCTGATGTGACCGTAGACCTCGCCGAGGCGGCGGATGCCGCCGTGCTGACGCGCCTGCAGATCGCCTTCGGCGACGAATTCGACTCGCCGGAACCGCCGTTCGAGGCACTGCTGCCCCGCTTCCGCAGGTTCCTCGCGGATCCCGCCGCGTTCGCCCTGCTCGCGAAGGATGCCGGTGAGGTCGTCGGCTACGCCGTCGTGGCTCTGCGGCCGGCCATCTACAACGAGGGCGGACGCGTCGCCACGCTCGACGAGCTGTACGTGCGGCCGTCGCGGCGCTCCCGCGGGATCGGAGCCCTGCTGCTGGACCGCGCCGTGCAGGAGTCGCGTGCGCGGGATGCGGGCGAGATGCACATCAACGTCGACTCGCCCGATGTCGACGCCCGCCGCTTCTACGAGCGGCACGGCTTCCGCAACTCGCTGCCCGGCACCGACGATCCGGTGCTCTGGTACTTCGCGGAGTGGGACGCGGGCTGAACCCGGAACTCCTGATTCGTGCCGCTACGGAATCAGCCGGTCGACCAGTTCGAACGTGTCGTACCTCTGGTCCCAGTCCCCGAAGTGCCCCTCGTCACGGATGATCTGCGTGCCGCCGAGTCGGTCGAACAGCAGCCGCCCCTGCGTGGCGTCGCATCCGTACGGGTCTGTCACGGAGTTGATGAAATACAGATCGCCGCCGTTCTCGCGGATCCGGTCCCAGTCGTAGGTCTCCTGCAGCACCGGCTCCTCGGATTCGTTCACCTGCGTGGCGTACCCGGCGACCAGGATCGACTGCGCCACGGGCGTCTCGAGGTGCTCGAGCAGGGCGAGCAGCATTGCGGCGCCGCCCGAGTGCCCGATGAGCACGGTCTCCGCATCGACAGCGTGCCTGGCGAGCACACCGGGCAGGAACTCGGCGATCGGGTCGACGTTGATCCGGGGATATGACGGCCGCTCCACGCGGTAGCCGCGGGCCGTCAGCCGCTCATCGAGCCAGGGGTACCACGCGACGTCCGGACGTCCGCCGGTGCCGTGGAAGATGATCGCGTTCCGGGTCATTGCACGATCGTAGCCGCGCAGACGTGCCCGCTCACTCTCGGAGGAGTGAACGGGCACGCCAGGCGGATTCGCTACTCGTGCGACACGGAGTCACCGCGCTCGCGGATGTTCTCGATGACCGAGAGGTCGGCGGTCTCCCACGAGCCGTCGGCCACCGACTTCAGCAGCTCGTAACCGGTCACGCTCGCCGTCTTGGCGATGTATCCGGCCGACTTCTGGCCGATTCCACCGCGCAGCTCGAACAGCACCGATGCCGAGCCGAGCAGGCCGTAAGCGTTCCGGGCGATACCAGGTGTCGACGTGCTGGGGTATCGAGTGATGTTCGCATAGCCGTAGCCGTCGACGGCCTGCAGCATCACCGAGGCCGCCCGCTGAGAGGCGGTGATCGTCTCGGCGAACTCGTCGCTGATTCCGAGTTCGGCGGCGGTGTCCACGGCGTTGGGCCACATGATCGATCCGGTGATCATCCGACCGTCATCGTCGACGTAGGTGCCCTGATGGTGGTAGTCCACCATCAGCACCGGCTGCCGCTCGTCCCACAGGGTGCGCATCGCCATCGCCTCGGGCACCTCGTTGAGCGTGTCCTCGCCCGGGACGTAGGGATTGTCCTGCGGCGTCGCACCGTAGGAGTGGTAGCGGTTGATGTCGTAGCCGCGGCCGGCAGACCAGAAGTCGCATCCGACCTCACAGGTCGGATCCCAGTTCTGGCGCCACGGCGTGGTGTTCTCCTGTGCGTCGGTCACATCGCCGTCGAAGCCGTCGACATTGACGCGCGGCACGATGGTGATCGTCAACGCGTCACGGATCGCCTGGTTCTGCGGACTGTCGTTGCCGGCCACCTGCTGGATCAGATCCATCATTCCGCGGCTGACCATGAACTCGTTGCCGTGCTGATTGGCGATGAACATCACCGGAACAGGGCCGTCGCCGATCGTCACGACGGGGATGTCCCGCCCGAGATTGCTCTGATAGGGCGCTGCTTCGAGGTCGATCGCTCCGCCGTCCTCGAGCTTCTGCAGGGTCGACCACATCTCCTCGTACGAGTCGACGCCGCTCAGGCTGTTCCCTTCACCCCATGGCCCACCCGGCTGTGTGTCCGGCGGGGCCGCCGACGCGGCACCCCCGTTCGCTCCGGCGACGACTGCGAGGGCCAGGACTAGCGAGCCGAACGCAGCGGGGATAATGCGTTTTGATCTCATGGTTGGTCACACTCCAGACAGACAGCCCGGCGCAGCCCTGGGTGGCCACGCTCGTTGTGGCGAGCCTCACGTTACCGACGGGAGGACTCCCGGTCTACCGAGTGATCGCGGTGGCCGATGCACGAAACCCCGGAATCTCGCGCCTTGCGCATGATTCCGGGGTTCTGATCTGTGGAGCCTAGGAGATTCGAACTCCTGACATCCTGCTTGCAAAGCAGGCGCTCTACCAACTGAGCTAAGGCCCCGTGCGGGAGGGTTCCCGCGGGAGTATCCGCGAGCGGAGTGTGGGGCTACCAGGACTTGAACCTGGGACCTCTTCATTATCAGTGAAGCGCTCTAACCGCCTGAGCTATAGCCCCGTCAACCTCAAAGACTTTACCGGACGGAGCCGGAAAATCCGAATCGAGGCCGACCCCTCCGATCAGTCGCCCACGCGGAGGTTCGCCGTACCCGCCGAGACCGACGCGTCGATGCGGTTCTCCGAGCTCGTCGACTCCTGCAGATCGCTGTTCAGATCACCCGCGGAGACGTCCCGGCGGATGCTGTAGACATCGTCGGGCACGGTCAGCGTGAGCTCGCCCGCCGAGACATCCAGCGACACCTCCCGCGGAACCGCGGAGAGGTCCGCGGTGAGACGTCCGGCGGCGACCGTGAACTCGGCCTCGCGGACGTCCGCGAGCACCACATCGGCGCGCCCGGCGTTGACCTGGGCGTCCACCGTCCTCGCCGAACCCTCCACCTTCAGCGCACCCGCATTCACCGTGGCATCGAGGTCGTCGAACTCCCCGTCGATGCGCAGGGCACCCGCCTGCACGTCGAACTCGGCATCGACCCCGCTCAGCGACTCGGGCAGCAGCAGGGTGACGGTCTCGGCGTCCTGGAACCAGTCCGGCAGGAACCAGCTCCAGCCGCGGTCAGGACTGCGCACCTTCAGCTCGTCCCCGTCGCGGTACAGTCGCCAGCCGTCCAGGTCGTCACTCTCGCTCTCGAGGCGGGCCTCCTCACCGTCGTAGAACTCGACGCGCACGTCGGCGGCGTCGACCGAGAGGTTCAGCCCCGTCACGCCCGCGACCTCGGAGGTCGTCGAGGTCGGCCCCGTCGACAGCTGGTTGGCTCCGGCGAAAGCGGCGGATGCCGCGGTGCCGGCGATCGCTACACCGCCGACCACGGCGGTGACGATCGTGATCGCGCCGATACCTGCGCTCGTGGTACTCATCGGATGCCTCCTGTGCCGGGCTTCTCGCCCTGGTTCTCGATGTGGGCGAGCGCTGCGAGCACCCGGCGGTTGCCGGACTCGTCGGGCTCGAACCCGAGCTTCTGGAAGATCGAGGTGATGTGCTTCTCGACACTCGCCTCGCTGAGGTACAGCGCGCCGGCGATCGCCTGGTTCGACTTGCCCTCGGCGATCAGGGCGAGCACCGTGCGCTCGCGGTCGGTGAGGCGCAGCATCCGCTCGTCGCGGTTGCGGCGGGTGAGCAGCTGCGCGACCACCTCGGGATCGAGCACGGTCGCGCCGTCGGCGATCCGCTGCACGGTCTCGACGAACTCGGCGACATCCGCCACCCGATCCTTGAGCAGGTAGCCGAGCGGGCCTCCCTGCGCAGCGATCAGGTCGGACGCGTAGCGCTCCTCGACGTACTGCGAGAGCACGAGCAGGGGGAGCTGCGGATCCGTGGCCCGCAGACCCAGCGCCGCGCGGATGCCCTCGTCGGTGAACGTCGGCGGCAGCCGCACGTCGAGGATGCACAGCTCCGGGTCCTTCTCGGCGACGGCGTCGGTCAGGTCGTGGGTGTCGGGGAGCGCAGCGACCACCTCGTGGCCGGCGTCTTCGAGCAGCCGCACCAGGCCCTCGCGCAGCAGCACGGAGTCCTCGCAGATCAGGACGCGCATGGCACCGTCACCTCCAGTGCGGTCGGGCCGCCCGCCGGGCTGTCCAGTCGGAACGTGCCGCCTGCGGCGAGCACCCGGTTCGAGATGCCGTCGAGTCCGCCGCCGGGCTGCACCTGCGCGCCGCCCATGCCGTTGTCCTCGACCCGTGCCCACAGCACCCCACCCTCGCGGGTGCGCACCACGACACGGCATTCGCTGGCCCGGGAGTGCTTGGCCGCGTTGGTCAGCGACTCCGCGATCGCGAAGTAGACGGCGGCCTCCGCATCCCGGCATCCGGCGTTCGCTCCGGTCGACCCTGGCTCGAGCCGCACGTCGAGCTGCACGGGGATGTGCGACCGGCTCGCCAGAGCCGAGAGAGCGGCGTCGAGGCCGCGGTCGTCCAGCACGGAGGCGTGGATGCCACGGGCGAGCTGGCGCAGCTCGGTGATGGCGGCCTTCGTCGAGGTGTGCGCCTCATCGATCAGCGCCTTGGCGGCGGCCGGGTCGGTGTCGATCTTCTGCTGAGCCAGGCCGAGCGTCATGCCGACAGAGACCAGACGCGGCTGGACGCCGTCGTGCAGGTCGCGCTCGATGCGGGTGCGCTCGACGTCGGCGGCGCGCACGGCGCCCTCGCGCTGCGCGCTGGTGGTGCGCACCTGCTCGGTGAGTTCCGCCTCACGGCTGGGGACGATGAGCGCCCGGGTCAGCACGCGGTGCAGCAGCGCAAGGCCGACGATCGCCGCGGCGCAGGCGAGGGCACCGAGGATGCCCGGCAGCGGCGCCCAGGAGGAGAGGAAGCGGCCGCCCCACGGACCCTGGGTGGTCTCGGCCCCGGTGAGCGGCGCGAACGAGATCATCGCCCAGACGAGGCCGCTCCAGAGCAGGCGCAGCACGACGGTTCCCGCGATGCAGGCGAGGAGGAAGTTCACCAGCGCCCGCCACATGCGTCCGTCGATGGCCTGCCGGCCGAGGGAGCGCAGCCAGCCGGCGAAGCCGGGCCGGGTCCGCGGACGCCACTTCAGGTGCGAGACTCCGAGGCCGTACAGGCCGTCGGCCCGCGCCACCTCGAACCAGCCGACACCGAAGAGGGCGTAGACCAGGCCGACGAGGATGACGAGTCCGACTCCGAAGACGAGGACCGTCGCGAGGCCGGCGGTGAGCAGGCTGGTGAGGGCGGTGAGCACGCCGGTGCCGATGACGCCGAGACCGGCGAGCTGCAGGATCGTGAGGAGGATCCGGAGCGGCGGCTTGGGTCGCTCGACGACGGATGCCGGCTGCGCCGGGGTCCCCGGTTCCACGCCCACCGGGGGCGGAGTGAGGGATGTCGGATTCGTGGTCATGGCATCAAAGCTACGCAGGCACGGCTCGCGCCGACACCGAGGCATCCGGAGTCGTCGTTTCGGGTTTTCCCTACTTCCTCCGCGGCGCACGACGGCGGAGGCGTGGTTCACTGGGGGCATGAGCGCTCCCGAGCATCCTCACGATGACGAGCCGCACGGCGGTGGTGTCAATCAGCGCCTGAACTGGCTGCGCGCAGGAGTGCTCGGCGCGAACGACGGCATCGTGTCGGTGGCGTCGCTCGTGGTCGGCGTCGCGGGCGCCACGACCGACAACGCCGCCCTGCTGATCGCCGGCCTCGCCGGTCTGGTCGGTGGCGCGATCTCGATGGCCCTCGGCGAGTACGTCTCGGTGAGCAGTCAGCGCGACAGCGAGCGCGCACTGATCGCCAAGGAGCGCCACGAGCTGCGCACGATGCCCGAGGATGAACTCGACGAACTCACCGGCCTCTACCGCCAGCGCGGCCTGAGCGCCGAGACGGCCCGTCAGGTCGCGATCGAGCTCACCGAGCACGATGCCCTGGCCGCTCATCTCGAGGTCGAGCTGGGGATCGATCAGGACGATCTCGTGAACCCGTGGCACGCCGCGATCTCGTCGGCGATCGCGTTCACGCTCGGTGCTCTGCTGCCGCTGCTCGCGATCCTGCTGCCGCCGCCCGGCATCCGCGTGCCCGTCACGTTCGTCGCCGTCCTGCTCGCTCTCGCGGCGACCGGCTTCATCTCGGCGAAGCTCGGCGGCGCCCGTCCCGGCCGCGCGATGCTCCGCCTCCTCATCGGCGGCGCCCTGGCCCTCGTCGCCACCTGGCTGATCGGCACTCTCCTCGGCACCACCGCCATGATCTGACCTCCGGCGCGGGCGCCCTTCGTCTCGCTCCGCTCGCTCAGGACCCGGTCGGGCCAGAAGCCTCACCCCGCACCCACCCCATCCCTCCTACCTCACCTCAATGGGTTCTGCCTCCCCCAGAAACACGAGCGGGGCGAGGTGTTCCCGGAACGAGCATTGGAAGGGGCCCGCTGGGCGGAGCGGGCTTGCCCGCTCCACCCAGCGGGAAGGCTCCACTCTGCGAGTGCAGGGAACACCTCGCCCCGCGCCCCGCACGAGAACAGCTACCGGCCTACGCAGACCGAAACACCGGCATCAACACCGAATCCACGATCTCCGAGACATCCACATCCCGAAGCCCCCGGAACACCAGCCGATCCCGAAGCACCGCCTGCCCCACATCCAGTCTCAGATCCGTGACCGCATCCCTGGAGATCTCGCCCCGTTCGACGCCCCGCAGAACGACCTCCCGCATCATCTCGCGACCCATGCCCCGAGACAGATCCTCCAGGCGCGTCCGATCCGCGAGCGCCTCCGAAAGCACCGCCCGCAGTGCCTCGCCGAGCGGCCCCGCCATCAGCTCAGCGGTCCTCCCCAGCAGCACGCAGAGGTCGTCCCGCAGGCTCCCCGTGTCCGGCAGCTGCTCCGGCTCCCGCATCAGTGCGTATGCCGTGTCGCGTACGAGCTCAGCTTTCGAGTTCCAGCGCCGGTACAGCGATGCTTTGCCCGCGCCGGCGCGTTCCGCGATGCTCTCCATGGTCAGTCCGCCGTATCCGACCTCCGCGAGCTCCGCGAGCACGGCCTCGTGGATCGCCCCGACCAGTGCCGCCCCGCGCCGCCGCGTCTCAGCCACGGGTCACCCGCCCCGTGGTCCCGTCGACGGTCACGGTCTCGCCGTCGACGAGCACTGCCGTGCCGTCGCCGGTTCCCATCACAGCGGGGAGCCCGTACTCGCGCGCGACGATCGCGGCGTGCGAGGCGATCGATCCGGTGTCGACGACGACGGCCGCCGCGCGCAGGAACAACGGCGTCCAGGCCGGGTTCGTGTACGGGCAGACCAGTACGTCGCCCTGCTGCAGCCGGTGGAAGTCGGCCGCCTCGCGGATGACGCGCACCGGCCCGGTCGCGGTTCCTCCTCCGGCGGGAGCGCCACTCACCACGGCATCCCCTTCATTCCCCCGACGGAATACGTCGCGCACGTCGACTACCGGGATGCCGGCGAGTTCGGCCCGTCGGGCGGCACGAGCGACGACCAGGCCGCGAAGCCGTTCGACGGTCGCCTGGTTCATCGTCGCGACGTCGTGGTTGCCTGCCACCTCATCCCAACGCAGGTGGAAGACGTCGAAGGAGTCGTCGAGCACCCCGGCATCCTGCATCCGGCGTCCGATCTCGAGCAGCGCGCGGCGCAGCGCCGGCAGCGATGCCGTGAAGTGGAAGTGGCTGTCCTCGCGGTAGGCGACGCCCGCCTGGGCGGCGCGCACCCAGTGCCGCACGGCCCTCTGCAGCCACTTCGGCCGGAGGAGCGGATGCCGCAGCAGCCGCGCCAGCGCGTCGTCGGAGCGCGAGCGACGGTCGTCCTGCGGCGGATTGTCCACGAAGCCGGCGACCATGCCGATGATCACGTCGGGCGATTCCGCGAGGGTCGGCGGGCTGACGAGCAGCGGGGATGCCGTCTCTTTGCGTCCGAACTCGTGGCAGAAGGCGTCCAGCGCCGACGAGAACTCGGGGAACCGGTCCAGCTCGGACACGACTTCCGCCGGTGTCTTCGAGGCGAAGAGTTCGCGCAGCACGGCATCCGCCCGCACCATCTCCGCCATATCGGCGAGTGCGCGTTCGGATGCCGCGGTGCGCGTCGGGGCCCCGCCGGTGAGTTCGGCGAGCAGTTCCCGCCGGCCGAGCAGCGTCGTCACGACGCCGAGCCGGATGACGGCGATCGCCGTGCCGGGAAGGTAGTCGATGCGCATGTCGCGGCTGAGATCCATCAGGGCGAGGGCACGCTCCGGCACGCGCAGCAGGTCGCGCCAGCTGAGGTCGGGGAGGGGGAGCGCGTCGAGCTCGTCGGCCCCGGCCAGCAACCGAGCGAGGCGCGGGTCGTGCGGGGCGTCCTCGGGATGGAAGCGCAGGGCCTTGCGGATGACCTTGAACGGGGTGAGCAGGATCGCGGGCCCTGGGCGCATGTGCGGTGGGACGAAGCCGGTGACCACGCCGTCCTCTTCGATCAGGTAGTCGGTGAAGGCCCCGCGGATGCCGAAGTACACGGTGATCTGCCGCATCATGTCGGCCGGGCCCCGGCCGAGCCAAGTGGTGACGTCCATCGGATACGGCCGCACCGGCAGATACTCGCTGAAGATCATGCTCTGCACCCGTTCGCGCCGGTTGAGCCGGCGCGGCTCGGGTGGCAGGGCGGTCATCGGCCGGGCCTGCAGGATGTGCACGGTGCCGTCGGCGATCGCCCACTCCATGTCCTGCGGGCGGCCGAAGTGCGTCACCGCGGCCCGGGCATAGCCGGCGAGCTTCGCGAGCTGGCTCGCACTGAGCAGGCGTCCGCCGGTCTGCGCCGCGGTGTCATGACGGATGCCGCCACCGGCGTCCGTCCTGATCACGACGTCCGCCCGGCCCGGAGTCCACTTCTGCAGAGCACCGTCCTCGTCGAGTTCGTAATGCTCCGGGGTCACCATGCCCGACACGACCGCCTCGCCCAGACCCGCTGCGGCGTCGACGACGATGCGGTCACGCCGGCCGCTGACCGGGTCTGCCGAGAACATCACTCCGGCGACGTCCGCGTCCACGAGCTGCTGCACCACGACGGCGATGCGCACTCCGCCGGGGTCGACGCGCCGCTCCCGCCGGTACGAGACGGCACGGTCGGTCCACAGCGACGCCCAGCACCGGCGCACCGCGTCGAGCACGTCATCGACGCCGACGACATTCAGATACGTGTCCTGCTGCCCGGCGAAGGCCGCGCCCGGCAGGTCCTCCGCGGTCGCGCTCGACCGCACCGCCACCGCCACGTCGGGCCCCAGCTTCGCGTAGGCGTCAGCGACGGCGTCCCGCAGCTCCTGTGGAATCGGCGCCCCCGCCAGCATCCGCCGCAGTTCCGAAGGCTCCGCATCTCTGACCCGCGCCGCGAGTCCAACACTCTCCGCCGCTTGCGCATACGCCTCGGTCGTCACGACGAACCCGCCCGGCACAGGCAGTCCCGCCCGCAGCATCTCCCCGAGGTTCGCGCCCTTCCCCCCGACCACGGACAGCTCCCGAGCCTCGTCCAGTCCCACCACCATAAGAAACGTCACGTTCCTTACGCTACGCGCCGATCTTCTGCCTCACCACCCCTCTGGCGTGGTGAACCTCTCCCCGACACGCAGCCCGTTTCGTCTCGCTCCTCCGTCGCTCGCTCAACGACCAAGAGGGATGCATTGACCAGAAACACGAGCGGGGCGAGGTGTTCCCGGAACGAGCATTGGAAGGGGCCCGCTGGGCGGAGCGGGCTTGCCCGCTCCGCCCA
>NZ_QUAB01000036.1 GCF_003387575.1 Microbacterium bovistercoris
TGACCAAGTAGTCGCAGGACTCGCGGGCCGGCGGCGGCTCATCCGCCGCCGGCCCCTCTCGAAGGAGCAACGATGTCACTTCTCGACGTGCAGAACCTCGTCGTCGACATCCCCACCGAGGACGGCACCGTGCACGCCGTGCGCGACGTGTCGTTCGCCGTGGAGCAGGGCGAGTTCTTCGGCGTGGTCGGGGAGTCCGGGTCGGGCAAGTCCGTGCTCGTGCAGTCGATCATGGGCCTGATCCCGGGGGCGGAGACCTCGGGAACCGCGATGTTCCGCGGTCGCGACCTGCTCACCCTGGAGCCGGGCGGCATGCGCGCGGTGCGTGGCAAGGAGATCAGTATGATCTTCCAGGACCCGCTGTCCAGCCTGCATCCGCAGTACACCGTCGGCTGGCAGATCGTGGAGCAGATCCGCGCGCACGACAAGAGGATCAGCGCGCAGGGTGCGAAGGCCCGCGCGATCGAGCTGCTCGAGAAGGTGCGGATCCCCGATGCGGGTGCGCGCTTCGACGCCTACCCGCACCAGTTCTCCGGCGGCATGCGTCAGCGCGTGATGATCGCGATGGGTCTGTCGCTCGGCCCGGCGCTCATCATCGCCGACGAGCCGACCACCGCACTGGACTCCACGGTGCAGGCGCAGATCCTCGACCTGCTCGGCGAGATGCGCGAGGACACCGGGTCGACGGTGCTGATGATCAGCCACGACCTCGGCGTGCTCTCGCGCGTGGCCGACCGGGTGATGGTGATGTACGGCGGCCGCCGGCTCGAGCTGGGAGCCAGCGCCAGCGTGCTGGGCTCGCCCGCGCATCCGTACACAGCGGGGCTCCTGCGCTCGTCGTCGTTCAACCGCGAGCCGGGCGTGCCGCTCACGCCGATCCCGGGCCGCCCGCCGAGCCTGCTCGCGCCGCCGCTCGGATGCGTGGTCGCCGACCGGTGCCCGGATGTCATGGACGTCTGCGGCAGCAGGCCGCCGCTGCGCCGGTACGACGACGGCACCGAGGTGGAGTGCTGGCTCGAGGACGCGCCGTCCGAGCCGCCGGCGCCCGCGCCGCTCGCCCCGGTCCCGGTGGATGCGGATGCCCCGCGGACCATCGCCGCGGCATCCGATGTCACGCTCACCTTCACGCAGCGACGCAAGCAGAGCCGCACGGTGCTCGATCACATCTCGGTCGAGGTGCGCCGCGGCGAGACGCTCGGCCTGGTCGGCGAGAGCGGATGCGGCAAAACGACGCTGGCACGCACGCTCGCGGGCCTGATCTCGCCGACCTCCGGCTCGGTGACCTTCGACGGTCAGGAGCTGTCCGGCCTCGGCCACAAGGAATGGCGCGACCTGCGCCGCAAGGTGCAGGTCGTGTTTCAGGACCCGTTCGGCTCGCTGAATCCGCGGCGCAGGGTCGGTTCGATCATCGGCGACCCGTTCCGCATCCACCGGCTCGCCTCGGGCGAGAAGCGCCGCGAGAAGGTGCAGGAGCTGATGGAGCTGGTCGGCCTCAACCCCGAGCACTACAACCGCTTCCCGTCGCAGTTCTCCGGCGGGCAGCGGCAGCGCATCGGCATCGCCCGCGCGCTGGCACTGAACCCCGAGCTCGTCATCCTCGACGAGCCGGTCTCGGCGCTGGACGTGTCGATCCAGGCGCAGGTGCTGAACCTGCTCGAAGACCTGCAGCGCGAGCTCGGGCTAACCTACGTGTTCATCTCGCACGACCTCGCCGTCGTCCGGCACATCTGCGACCGCATCGCCGTGATGGACGGCGGGCGCATCGTCGAACTCGGCGACGCGGAGACCCTGTACCGCGATCCGCAGCATCCGTTCACCCGCAAGCTGCTCGCCGCCGCCGCGCCCGAGGTGCGGCAGCAGGCGCCGACCCGCACCCTCGTCGAAGTCGGAGGAGAAGCCGCATGAAGGTCATGACCCCGCGCACCGCGCTGATCGCAGCGCGCAACTCCGCAGATGTGCAGCTGAAGGGCTCGTGGCGGCTGACGTTCGAGCGGCTGCGCCGCGATCCGGCGAGCATCGCCTCGGTCGTCGTCATCCTGCTGATCGTGCTGTTCGCGATCTGCGCACCGCTCATCGCCGCAGCCACCGGCCACGGGCCCACCGAGCAGTTCCGCGAGACCGGGCTCAGCCCGGAGGGCATGCCGATGCCGCCGAGCGCCGAGTTCCTGCTCGGAACCGATCAGCTCGGCCGCGACATCCTGGTGCGGCTGGCGTACGGCGCCCAGGTGTCGCTGCTGGTCGGCGTGGTGGCATCCATCGCGGCCTCCCTCATCGGTGTCACCGTCGGCGTCGTCTCCGGGTTCGTCGGGGGAGTGACCGACACCGTGCTCAGCCGGATCACGGATCTGGTGATGAGCGTGCCGTTCCTGCTCTGCGCGATCGCGCTGGTGTCGGTCCTCGGCCCGAGCCTCGGCCTCTCGATCGCGGTGATCGTGTTCTTCAGCTGGACCGGCCTCGCCCGCGTGATCCGCGGTCAGGTCGTGGCGCTGCGGCATCGCGAGTTCGTCGAGGCGGCCAGGTCGCTGGGTTCGTCGAAGTGGTCGATCATGTTCCGCGACATCGTGCCGAACCTGGTCGTGCCGATCATCGTCTACACGACGCTGATGATCCCCTCGGCGATCGTGTTCGAGGCGACGCTGTCGTTCCTGGGACTGGGTATCGTGCCGCCGACGCCCAGCTGGGGCAACATGCTGGCGGATGCCGCGAACGGCTCGATCTACCTGGTCGCGTGGTGGATGGTCGTGGTGCCCGGCACCGCGCTGCTGGCGCTCACCCTGTCGTTCAACCTGCTGGGCGACGGGCTGCGCGACGCGCTCGATCCGTCCAGCCGATCAGGTCGGCCGGCGGCGAAGGGGGCCCGCAAGTGACCCGCTTCATCCTGTCCCGCATCGCCTTCGGCGTGCTGGTGCTGTTCCTGCTCAGCGTCTTCGTGTTCTTCCTGTTCTACGTCACGCCCTCCGACCCGGCCCGCATCATCGCGGGCGACAAGGCGACTGAGGAGCTGATGGCGCAGATCCGCGTGAAGCTCGGGCTGGACCAGCCGATCTACGTGCAGTACCTGCAGTTCGTCGGCAATCTGCTGCACGGCGACCTGGGGTACTCGTACCGGTCGAACATGCCGGTGTCGGAGCTGCTCGCCTCGCGCATCCCGGTGACGATGTCGCTGGTGCTCGGAGCGGTCGTGCTGTGGCTGGCGATCGGCATCCCGATCGGCATCACCTCGGCGCGGCATCCGGGCACGTTCCGCGATCGCGCAGGCCAGGCGTTCGCGATCATCGGGATCAGCTTCCCGACGTTCGTGCTCGGCATGGTGGCGCTGTACCTGCTGTACTTCCTGCCCTCGAAGGCGGGCATGATGCTCTTCCCGCCCAGCGGGTACGTGCCGTTCCTGCAGGATCCGTTCGGCTGGGCGTGGCATCTGCTGCTGCCGTGGCTGACGCTCGCGCTGGTGGTCGCCGCTGTGTATGCGCGACTGACCCGCGGGCAGATGCTCGAGGTGTTCGGACAGGACTACATCCGCACCGCCAGGGCGAAGGGCCTCACCGAGCAGCGGGTCACCTACACGCACGCATTCCGCAGCGCCATGCCGCCGCTGGTCACTCAGCTGGGCATCGACATCGGGCTCATGCTGGGCGGCGTGATCGTCATCGAGCAGGTGTTCGGCCTGCTGGGCGTCGGCAACCTGGCGGTCTCGAGCGTCGCGATGCAGGATCGTCCTGTGGTGATCGCGATCGTGCTGCTGGGCGGACTGTTCGTCGTCGTCTCGAACCTCATCGTCGACGTCCTGTACGCGGCTATGGACTCACGGGTCCGCACCGCCGGCCGCTGACCACACTCCTCAGAAGGGAAATCCATGACTCTCGACCACGCGCACGCCCCGGCGGCGTCCTCCATGCCGGCTCCCGACGAGCGCGACCCGCGGATGCCTCGGCTCACGCTCTCGCCCGGATTCATCCGGTCGATGCAGAGCGGATGGGGCGAGGCGGACCGGATGCCGCGGCTCACCGCAGGCACGGCTCAGGCAGCAGCCGCGCACCGCGCGCGCCTGTCGGCCGCGCTGCCCGGCAAGCGGATCGCGGTGGCCGCGGGACGCGCGCCGATGCGCGCGAACGACTCGGCGTACGAGTTCCGTGCCGACAGCGACTTCCTGTGGCTGGTCGGCGCGGCGATCGAGGATGCCGTGATCGTGCTCGATCCGGTCTCGGGAGGGCATCTGGCGACGCTGTACCTGCCGGCGCCGTACCGGCCCGGCGACGACGGGTTCTTCGGCTCGGCGCTGCACGGCGAGCTGTGGGTCGGACCGATGCCCGGCCTCGCCGAATACGCCGAGGCACTGGACGTGCGCACCCGCCCCATCGAGGACCTGGAGGCGGATGCCGCGACGCTGCGCGCCGGCGCCGCCGTACAGGACCTGCCGCGCTCGGAGGAGCTGGCGCGCACGCTGTCCGAGCTGCGGATGTTCAAGGACGAGTGGGAGACCGCCGAGCTGCGCGCCGCGATCGACGGCACGATCGACGGCTTCGCGGCGACCGTCGCCGAGATCCCGTCGGCCGTGCGCTGGGGCGGGGAACGCTGGCTGCAGGGCACCTTCGACCGGCACGCACGTACGGTGGGCAACGGGGTCGGCTACACGACCATCGTCGGCTCGGGCGCGCACGCGCCGATCCTGCACTGGGTGCGTGCCGACGGGGCGGTCGATCCCGAGGCGCTGCTGCTGCTCGACATGGGCGTGGAGCGGAACTCGGGCTACACCGCCGACGTGACGCGCACGTTCCCGGCATCCGGCTCCTTCACCGCGGTGCAGCGGCAGGTGCACGATCTCGTCGAGAAGTCACACCGGGCGGGCCTCGCCGCGGTCGGGCCTGGCCGGCCGTGGAGCGACTTCCACGTCGCGTCGATGGAGGTGCTCGCCCAGGGGCTGCACGACTGGGGCGTGCTGGACGTCTCGGTGGACGAGGCGATGTCGCCCGACGGGCAGCAGCACCGCCGCTTCATCGTCTGCGGCGTGGGGCACCATCTCGGCATCGACGTGCACGACTGTGCCTCGTCGTCGTACGCCGCGTACCAGGGTGCCCAGATGCAGGAGGGCATGGTGCTGACCGTCGAGCCCGGCCTGTACTTCCACTCCTTCGACGAGACCCTGCCGCCCGAGCTGCGGGGGATCGGCGTGCGCCTCGAGGACGACCTGCTGGTCACGTCGACCGGTGCCGAGGTGCTGTCGGACGCGCTGCCCATCGACGCCGACGGCATCGAGGCGTGGATGAAGGGCCTCGATTCGCGCGAGCGTCGCGCGTGACGTAAGCTTGTCCGCGGTGACGTGTCCGAGCGGCCGAAGGTGCAACTCTCGAAAAGTTGTGTAGGGTAACCCCCTACCGTGGGTTCAAATCCCACCGTCACCGCCAAAGATGAAGCCCCGCTTCCCCTAGAAAACACTGGGGAAGCGGGGCTTCTCTCATGTCCGGGATTAGTCCCGTGGCAACACCTTGGCAACAACCGCAGCACGGCGAGCGTCATCCAGCGCGACTGCGACGCCGTCTAGGTCGTCATCGAACAGATCCGCGTAGGTGTCCAGTGTCATGCTTGCCGACGCGTGCCCCAGCATCCGCTGCACCGCTTTCACGTTGGCGCCCGAGCTGATCGCCAGGGATGCCGCCGTGTGCCGCAGGTCGTGCGGCGTCACCCGCGGCATCCGCGCCGGCTCCTGCTCGCCGCGCACCTTCGCCGCGGCCTCAGCCTTCGCCTCGACCTCGAGCACGCGATTCACCGCGGCCGAGAACCACCCGTCACGGCTGTTCGGCAATCGCATGTGCATTCGGCCGTCGCCGAACAGCAACTCATCCCGGCCCTTGCCTTCGCAGAGCTTCGCGATCGGCAGCGCCAGGAACTCCGGATAGGGCACCGAGCGCGTCTCGTGCGTCTTCGGCGTGCCGACGTGGATCACGGCGCCGACCATGACGGCGTTCTCCTCGACGCTCACGCGTCGTCTGAGTGTGTCGACATGCCTCACTCGCAGCGCGGTCGCCTCGCCCCACCGCAGACCCGTGTATGCCAGGAACAGCACGAGCGTCGGATGCGCTGCAGCGTCGGAGAGTGTCTGCACCTGCTGGTGCGTGAGGTACGGTTTCGACTTCGGCACCTTGCGGGGTAGCGCCACGCCCCTGGCGACGTTCCGCGATACCCGCCGATCCTTCACCGCGACATCCAGCACCGCGGCGAGCACGCCGTACGCGCGCAGCACCGTCGTCGCCGACTTCGTGCGCGCGAGCTCCGAAACCCACTCCTGAACCTCGGAGTGCCGCACCCCGCCGACCTGACGTGCGCCCCAGCGGGGCTGTACGTGCGTCTCCCACGCGCTCCTGATCGCCCGATAGCTGGAGGGCTTCATGACGTGCTCGCGCGCGCTGAGCCATCCTGTGGCGATTGACGCCACATCTTCGCGAGCGTCGGCAGGGTTGACGTATTCGCCCTTCGCCTTGCCGAGCTCGACCTCAGCGAGCCGCAGTTCAGCGTCACGCCGGCGGGTGAAGCCACGCTCAGAGGTCTGCCGGTGATCCGGGCGCCGATAGACGATCCGGTAGAGCCGCTTCCCGGCCTTCGTCTCGTAAGCGATGACGCTACCCATCTCCGGCCTCGACGCCCAGGCCGTGGAGCACGGCTACCTGATCTTGAAGCTCGGCCTCGGCGGAGGCGACGGCAGTGCGCTTCTCGGTCTCGGGCGCTGGGGGATAGTCCTGCGGAAACTCCAATCGCGCGCGCGCTTCCTCGAGCTGCCGAAGCAACCTCCCATAGGTGCGGATCGCGGCAAGCTGAGCTAGAGACTCGCGCTTTGCGGCCGGGTGCTGAGGTGCCAACGTCCATCCTTGGAACAGGTGCAGAAGATGCAGAGCCGTCCAGTGCATCTCCCCGCCTTCCCGTGCGAGGTCGGGTGTCGTGAGCACCGCCTGATCCGGGGTCGTGATCGGCAGTAGCAGCGCGACGAGTGGCACCTGGAGCGCTACTGCGAGCGCCATCAGCTGCGTAACCCCGATGTCTTTGCGCCTCCCGGTTTCGATGTTGGCGATGATGTCCCGGGTCAGACCGGCACCGCTACGGGCTGCCAGATCCTCGGCCGACATCTTGTTGAGCCGGCGGTAGTGAGCGATCCGGCCGCCGAGCGCTTTCATATCCAGTCCCGCCATGCCCTCACTTTACAGGGGTAGTTGTGATTTTTCATCACATCCACTAGCTTGTGACGTAGCGACACAATTTCATACAGATCATGTCAAATTGACAGAGAAGGGCAGTGGCATGGAGAAGTACCTCACCGCGGGACAGGTCTGCGAGATCGTCCCCGGTATGACGTTGACCAACCTCGCGCAGCTGCGGTTCAAGGGGACGGGGCCGAAGTTCCTGAAGCCGACGCCGCGCACGGTCGTCTATCGGGAGCGCGACGTGATCGCGTGGCTCGAGGCATCCGAGCGCACGAGCACGGCCGAGGTGCACGCATGACCGTCGAGCGCTGGCGGATGCTCTCGGGGCGGGTCGCGCAGCTGGACACGAGCCAGCCGACGGCGGCCGTCACCGACGCCCGCGAGATGCTGCGCGCCGGCGGTGCCGTGCTCATCAACGAGGAAGCCCCCGGCGCTGGCGGCAACCAGCCCGAGGGCCAGAACCAGAACACCAACACTCACGAAGGAGAACCGATCATGACCAGTATCGCAGAGCCGACCCAGTGCGCCTACGGGTGGTGCGAGGAAGACCACGATGACTGTACCGGCAACCCCGACATTCACTCGAGATCCTTCACGAGGGGCGGCATCCGCTTCGACTTCGTGCTCGACGAGAGACCCGACGCGCCCGCCCGTACGTACATCAACTGGATGGACATGTTCGAGGAGGAGTTCACGCCCGAACAGCTGGGACGGATCAACGAGATCGCCGCAGCGCTCATCGTCGGGAAGGCCGCGTTCGAGCAGTTCGTGCAGCAGGTGGCAGCGCCGCGCACCGTCCGCCGCGCGCCCGATGCGACCGACAGGATTCGTGCGCAGGAGGACGTGTGACCGAGCAGAGGGCGGCACTCACGGGTGTTGCCCTCCCCGCCTACCGGATCACCCCACAAGCGTCCAAGACTCTGCACGACTGGGCTGACAAGCTCGCGGCCGGTGACCTGCGCCTGTGGCAGCTCCCGCCGGCCGTATGCGCACTGTACTGGCTCGGCTACAACCAGGGCGTCGCATCACGGGACGAGGAAGTGCACCAGCTGCGCATCGACGCTGACCGGATGTGGCTGCTCGCCATGCCCGCCACTGACCGGCGCGAGTACCTGCTCGAGCGGCTTGACAACGCCGCACGCCTCGCGGATCGGCCCGACGTCGACGACGTCCTAGATGAGGCGTGGCGGATGTACTGCGCCAGCCTCGACACCATCCGTGAGCCCGTGCGGCTCGCATCAACTGAACATGGAAGGGAGGCCGCCTGATGAGCGATCAGCGTGACCTGCTACTCACCCCCGCATCACAGATCCCTACCCGCAGGCAAGCATGGCTGTGGACCGGGCGCATCCCCCTCGGGACGACCACGATCTTCGCCGGCCGGGGCGGGGAAGGGAAGTCAACGTTCGCCCTATACCTCGCCGCGCTCATCAACAAAGGCGAACTCGACGGCGACTTGCACGGCGCCGGCTACCCCGTCCTGATCATCAGCCATGAGGACGACTGGTCAACCGTGATGAATCCGCGGCTGATCGGCGCGACCGCGAACCTCGACTACGTGTACCAGGTGCGGGTGCGGATGACCGTCGACGAGACCACCTCCGAGACCGTCCCGGCGTTCCCGATGGATCTGCAGTTGATCCGGGATGCGGTCGAACAGACCGGCGCGAAGATGCTCATCGTCGACCCGATCACGTCGACGATCGGCGGAGACCTGCACAAGGTAGCCGACGTGCGGCGGGCGCTCGACCCGCTCGCCCAGTTGGCGCAGGAACTCGAGATCGCCGTCATCGGGATCATGCACTTCAACAAGGGCGCCGGCAACGCGTCCGACAAGCTCTCGGGATCTCACGGGTTCCGGGACGCCGTCCGCTCGGTGCTGCTGTTCGCGACCGACGAAGACACCGGTCAGCGCATCGTCACCGTGGACAAGTCGAACTACTCGCAGGAGCGCGGCGCATCCTTCGCATTCAACCTGACCAGCACCCCTGTGTACATCGATGACGGCGGATGCACCGAAGTCGGAACCGTCCAGTATCTCGGCGACACCGACGTGACCGTGAGCGACATCATCAACCGCACCAGCGGCGATGCCGAAAGCGTCGATGACCGCAACGCAGCGCAGGGATTCCTGCTCGACTACCTCCGCGAACGGGACGCGTACGAGGCGCCGGCCGGGGACGTGATCAAGGCCGGCCGCGTTGCAGGGTTCAGCGAGCAGGAGATCAAGGATGCCCGCCGGCGCTGCCGTGATCCCCGTGTGGCCTCACAGAAGTCCGGAGGGCGCGGGGTCGGTTGGGTGTGGGCGATCGTTTCTGAAGGTGGCACCAAAGGTGGCGAAGGTGGCACGGTTCCGAGTCCTGCCACCTTTGCCACCTTCACGCCACCTTTGACCGCAGACGACGATGATAAGGAGGCAGCGCCAGTGTCCTACCTCGACCACCGGCCCGCGATCATCGAGCGCGCTGACATGCGCTGCCCCGTCTGTGACGGCCCGGTCGGGATGCTCAACCCCGGCTACTGCGACACGATCGACACCGCACACGCGAACCACCGCGCCGACGCCCTGGCCGTGACCCAGTGATCACCCGAGACGCATTCGGTCACATAGCCGACACGATCACCTGCCCCGACTGCAACGCCGACCGCAAGCTCGTCGAGATCGAACCCCACGTGTTCGTGCTTGCCGTCATGCACGACGACACCTGCCCATGGCTCAACCCCGGGGGGTACGGGTGCGGAGACCTGGCCTGAACGATGGGACGCCTGACCGCCCGGGGGTCTTCATTTTTTCGGCCCAGGGGGGCGCGCGCGAGGGGAAGCTCATGAGCGCTGACACCTGTGGGCGATGCGGACGCCGGATCGATCTCACGCAGCGCCCCGGCTCTGCATGGTGCTCGGAGCGGTGCCAGCGCCTCGGGGAGGGCCGAAAGCGGGAACCACAGACCGATTCCGAGCGTTGGGCGGCGATGCTCGCACGCGATCGGGAACACCAGCGAAACCACGGAAGGAACACCCGATGAACGACCACACGTTTGAGGAGATCATCAGCGCCGGCGCGCCAGACGTTGCCGCGGAGTTCGAGGCGGTGAAGCGCGGCAGCTGCTCAGGCTGCGGGGCGCTCTGGATGCCCGAGATCCTCGGTGGCGAGTGGGGTGTCGTCATCGAACACGACGACGGATGTCCCGGCGAATGTCCGGAGGTGGTCGTATGATCGAGGCAGGCCAGGAGTTCCGGCCGGAAGATTCTGAAGTCGCTTGGAGTTCCAGCGCAACAGCCGAAGACCGTCGAGCACTGCTCCGAGAACCGGCACCCCATGCGGATGGGGGCAACCCGCTGAGCGGAGCCGCCGAGCTGGATCGAGTCATCAACGACATCGAACATCGGGCCGCGTCCGAGCAACGGAAGCTGACCAGGGATGAGCGAAGACTCGTCACCAAGCTCCGAGCGAAGCACGCCGAGTTGCTCTCCACCGCACTCAACGAAGCCGAGCGGTTCTTCGGGATCGCTCCGGATCACCCTGAGGAGTGGTGAACATGAACATGACCGAGAAGGACTTCACCAGCAAGGCCGCGCAGCACACCGCACAGGCGCGCGCCATCAGCAACGAGTTCGAGGGCAAGTCGATGCCCGCCGAGGCTGCGAAGCAGATGCAGGCGCACCTGCAGAAGGCCGGCGACCTCCGCCGACAGGCCGACCTCGCGAAGCACGAAGCATGGCTCGCTGAGCCGCAGTACAAGCACGACATGCTCGGCGGCAACGACTTCGACGCGACCCCCGCCACCGTGCACCCGCTCGCGATGCCGAACGATCTGCCCGGCCGTCTCGCAACGTCGACCCGCGAGGGTAAGACGTTCCAGTGGCGCTCTGACCTCGAGTCGAAGGCCGCGCTGACCACCAGCGACACGGGCACGTCCACCACGTTCGTCGGAACCAGCGTGCCCGCCGGCCTGCTGCTGCACAGCTTCGCCGGGGTCGCCGCCGCACCCCTCGACGGCATCGACGCGACGTTCCCGACGTGGACCACGCCGACCGCCGCCACCGGAGTCGCCGAGGGCGCAGCCGTCACCGAGTACGCCGACGTCGTCCCGGGCACGTCGACCGCAAAGCGCTACGGCCGGTGGACCGAGCTCAACGCGGAGTCCGAGCTCAGCCTCGGCACCGGAGACCTGCTGAGCCTGCACCGACTCGGGATCGCACGCGACCTGAACGTGGCCTTCCTGGCGGCGCTGAAGGCCGCACACGGCACGATCACCGCATTCGCGACCGACGCCGAGCACATGCTCCGCCTCGCCATCGCCACCGTCGCATCGCAGCTGGGCATCGAGCCCACCGCAGTCACCGTCGCCATCAACGCGGCCGACTACGCCAACCTCGGCTTCGCCCCCACGAGCGGCGCGGACGTGGCAACCAGCATCGTCCGGTTCGCCGGCGCCAAACTGTTCGTCACCCCCGCTGTCACCGCAGGCGAGGCCGTCGCGTTCGCTGGCATGGCGGCAAAGTACCACCAGGCCAAGTCGCTCGAGATCCTCACGGACCGCGACGTCAAGACCGCAGTGTGGAGCGTCGGCTCCCACGTCATCGGCGGATACGGCGTCGGACTGCCCGAAGGTGTCAGCTACGTCGACCTCGCCGCGTAGCACCCGCGCGTCAACGTCACCCGCCGAGGACACCAGCGCCACGCGCGGGAACGATGGCCGGATAGCCAGTGCCCTTTCGTCCTGACAGAGACCCGACCAGCGCGCAACACACAGTGCCCCTCAGGACAGACCCTGAGGGGCACTGTCGCGCCCAGGGGGGCACCCATTCGGAGACTGGCCGATCGGCGTGGGGGGCCTGACCGCCCGGGGGTCATCTATCTCCCTGGGCATTTTTTTCCACACGGGATGGACAATTCCGATGTCCACACTGCCGAGGGTCTCCACAGTGTGGAGAGCCCTCGGCATCCGGGCATAGAGCATCGATTCGTGGCAACACCGTGGCAACAGTCGCCGTGATTCGTGCCCGGTTCCGCCGACTCCAGTAAGCGAAACTCCGCATAATCACGCGGAGTTTCGGTGGGGTCACGTCGTCATGCGGCAGGGATTAGGGTTCAAATCCCACCGTCACCGCCACTGTAGAAGCCCCGCGATCCCTTGGAAACATTGGGAACGCGGGGCTTTCTCTATGTCTGGGGTTAGCTCGTGGACACGCTGGTGGACACATTCGCGGCGGAACGTGCCTGATCCAACGCGTCCGAAACGGCATTGAGGTCGTCGTCGAACAGGTCTGCGTAAACGTCCAGAGTCATGGCCGCAGAGGCGTGCCCCAGCATCCGCTGAACGGCCTTCACGTTCGCCCCCGCGCTGATCGCGAATGACGCGGCACTGTGTCGCAGATCGTGGGGTGTGACCCTCGGGAACGACGGATCTTGCGCCTGTGCCCGTTTCACTGCAGCGGCGAACCATCCATCACGGGAGTTGGGGAGTCGCATGTGATCGAACCCGTCACCGAACAACAGCGCGGCAGGGGATGGCCGCGACTCCGCAAGCTCTCTGATCCCTGCGGCGAGGAACTTCGGGTAGGGGACCGACCGTGCGATGTGAGTCTTTGGTGTGCCGACGATGACCGTCGTGCCGACCATCACGGCGTTCTCGTGCACGTTCAGACGCCGCTGCTCGAGGTTCACGTCACGAACCCGCAGCCCGGTAGCCTCACCCCACCGCAGCCCGGTGTACGCCAGCGTCTCAACCAGCAGCGCATGACGCCCAGCCGCAGACGCGAGAGCCGCCGCCTGTGTGTGCGTGAGGTAGATCTTCCGCTTGGCCGTCTTCCGGGGGAGGTTGACGCCCCGCGCCGGGTTCGAGGGAATGCGACGGTCTTTGACTGCCACATCGAGGATGCCGGCAAGCACCCCGTACACGCGGAGCACCGAGCTGGGGGAGTGCGTTGAACTGAGCGCGGTAACCCATGCCTGAACGTCACTGTGGCGGATGGTCCCGACCTGACGTGTACCCCACTTAGGGGCCACGTGAAGCCGCCACGCGCTCTCTACGGGCCTCAGAGACGACGGCTTGAGGTGTGACTGTCCCGCAAGCCAAACGGCCCCCAGAACGGCAATGGTGGCTTTGCTGTCGGCGGGGTCGACGAACGTCCCCTGGCTCTTGGACGACTCGAGGTTGTGCAAGTACTCCCGAGCATCCCGCTTCGTGGCAAACCCGCGCTTGGACGTCTGCTTGCGATCCGGTGTGCGGTACCGAACCCTGTAGAGCGTCTTACCGCTCGCGGTGTACGCCTCAATCGTCGCCATTGGGTAGTCCAGTCTCATCGACCTTGTAGTCGGTCAGATCGATTCCCAAGCCGGTTAGTCCCTCCGCTAGGTCGCGCAACCGGGCCTCCTCTTCATCGATGATGTTGCTCCAATCGGTGGCGGTGTCCGCTCCGCGTGCAATCTCAGCCCGAGCTCTGACGACGCGCTCTCGCGTCCGCGTGTAATCGAGCAGCATCTTGATCCGGTTCTGCGCAATCATCTGTTGCGGCGTCGCCGGATGGTTGGCCTGTTGCCCGGTCAAGAACCACTCAATCGCCGTCCACGCGCGGACGCGCTCTGCAACGCCTTCACCCTCTGCCACGTCCAAGAAGACGTTCGGCTGCTCAATGGGGAGAGCCAATGCCACAGGCGGAATCCCGAGGGCCCACGCTAGGGCAATCACTTCGTCAAGCGTCACGTCTTTCTTGCGGCCACTCTCGATGTTCGAGATGACAGCGCGCGACATCGGCACCTTCTTGCTGAGTCGTTCAGCGCTCAGGCCGGAGAGGTTTCGGTAGTAGGCCAGACGGGCTCCGAGCCCGTCGCTAGGTCGTTGAGGCATGTGAGCAGTTTAGACGCGCAGCTCATGAAAATGAAAGAGACTGGCATGCAATGAAAGAAACCTGCGCCGAATCGACGCAACACATGGTACAGTGAACTCAAGATCGCCCCTTCCGGAGCAACGCGATGAGGGATCGGGACGATGCGAACAGTGGCAACTCAATCGGCGGCTTGACCGCCACACAACCACTTTCGGGCCTCACCAACCGGTGAAGCCCTACTTGAAGCGCCAACAGAAAGGAGGTGCCCGATGGATGAACTGATGACGCCCGAACAGCTTGCGGAGTATCTGCAGGTGTCCACCGGCACGCTGTCGAACGATCGCTACCTGGGCCGTGGGCCGAGGTTCATTCGCGTAGGTCGCAAGATCCGGTACGCCCGAGCCGATGTGCAGGCGTACCTGGACGCGAATATCCACACGCGCACCGACCTGCGCGCAGCAGTCTGACCAAGACAAAAGCCCCCGAAGCCGTGCAGGGCACCAGGGGCACGAACACACACCTAGGAGAGATGAAATGTCCAGTACTGATGTTACCAGTGCCGTGCTCGAGCGACCAGCTTGGGCAACCGCCACGGAAGTCGACGACGCAGAGGGGATCGTCACGAACAGCGCAGAGCTGCAGTTTCGGCAGTTCACCGTTCGTCTCGTTCACGACGTTGTTGACGGAGCTGACCGCGGGACCGACGTCCTTGTTGACTGGAAGAACGGCGGCTGGAACGAGGCGTTTGAACTCCCGGCCACGGAGATCCCCGGACTCATCGAAGCGCTCAGGCGTGCACTGCGGACCGTGGAGGGGCAGCGATGAACACTCTGACCGCCCGCCCGCCGCAGCTCGCCGTACTCGCGGACATCGACAAGCAGATCGCCGAACTTGTCGAGAGGCGCGTCACAACCACCGAAGAGATGCTTGCTGATCTCGATTGGATGGAGACGCCCCTCACCCGCCTCCCGGACTTTTACGCCGGCAAGCTCGATGGCGCACCTGTCGGGACCCGTGTTCACATCGTCGCGCAGTACGAAGAGCGCCCCAGAGACGAGTTCTCGATGATGAGGTTCAGCACACACACGCCCGAAGCCTGCGAAGCCGAATGGTGTTGCGCCGGCGAAGCGGGCGGCATCGTCAAGGGCGGCGGTCCGACCCGGTGGCGCTTCCGATGCGAGGGAACGTTCGAATTCATCGGCAGCGCCAACTCAGGGTGGCGAGGTTCGCGCGAGTTTCTGTTCATTCAGGATGACAGCACCCAAGCCTGACGGGACAGACCGCCCCCGCATCCGAATCAGCGCAGAGGCCTCCCAGGCCATCGATTCGTGGGCTTGGGGACTCGCTGACGGAACACTTCGTCTCTGGCAACTTCCGGACGCGATCAACAGCCTCTGGAACGTCGCGTTTGAACACGGGCGGGCATCCCGAGATGAAGAAGTTCACCAGCTCAGGGTGGAGCGCGATCGCTACTGGTTGCGCTCCTTCCCTGACGCTGAACGGCAGGAATACCTGCTGTCCCGACTGGATCAGGCAGCAGCACTCGCGAACCGTCCCGACGTCGACGACGTGCTGGACGAAGCGTGGCGGCTCTACTGCGCCGGCCTGAACAACATTCGTGAGCCCATCAGGCTCACCGTAACTCAAGACTGCAGGGAGGTCGCATGAGCGATTTCACGGACACTTCCGACGGGTTCGACAGTTCCGACGGTTCATTGAGAGGGGTACTGCTCGACACCGTCGAATGGCTCTCGAGATATATCGTCGTAGCCGAACAGAGCGATATTGAGATGCTGGCGCTCTGGGCGGCGCACACGCACTTGTCGCACCGCTTCTACACAACGCCTCGGCTCATCATCGACTCGGCCATGCCGGGATCAGGGAAGACAACCGTACTCGAGCACCTGGCGCGGCTGTCGCATGCACCTATCCAAGCCGCTTCGGTGTCATCCGCGGCGCTGATTTCACGGCTGATCGCTGAAGGCCCGCGGACAATACTGATCGATGAAGCAGACAGATCTCTAGACCCGAAGAACCCGATCAACGCCGAACTGTTGGCGAACATCAATTCTGGGTACAAGCGGGGCGCCACTCGCCCCGTGCTGGTGCCGGTCAAGGGTGGCGCATGGGAGTCTCAAGAACTCTCCACCTTTGCCCCCGTTGCGATGGCGGGGAATGCGCCACACCTCCCCGACGACACTCGATCACGTGCGCTTCGGATCGTGCTCATGCCCGACTTCGAAGGGCGCGCGGAAGAGTCCGACTGGGAAGAGATTGAACCGCAGGCCGTCGACCTCGGTGCACGGCTGGCAGAGCTGATGCTGTCGCATGAGGAAGCGATTGCCAAGGCGCGCCCGCCGATGCCGGATGGGTGCCGCGGGCGGGCGAAAGAGCGATGGGCTCCGCTGGCTCGGATCGCGAGCGTTGCCGGTGGGATGTGGCCGCAGGTAGTGAGTGACCTCATTGAGCGGAACTTGGATGAGGTAACTCAGGAACTCAACGACGGTCTGGCCGCTGTTCCGCCCGCGGTGTCGCTGGTTACACACATTCATCAGGTGTGGCCCGATGCGCACGACTTCATGCGCACCGGCGATCTCATCAACCTTTTGGTGAACCTTGAGCCGCTCATGTGGGGTGACGCATCCAGCTATGGGAAGCGTCTGACAGCGCAACGGTTGGGGCGGATGCTCTCTCAGGCGTTCAAGATCCACTCCACCAAGAGGTTTGACGATCAGCGCGGATACCAGCGTTCTGCGTTCGAACTGGTGTGGAGACGGTTCGGGCTAGGGGTACTTCCTGTAACCGTCGGAACTGTCGAACCCGTCGGAAGTGTCGGGGGTGCAGCGTGACGAAACTGCAGCCGATCCGCGTCCACCCGTCGTTCCACACGCCGGCAGGGGCGGCGGTCTACGTGACCCGGGATCGACGGTCGATCCTGACGTCCATCCGTGTGGACAGGCTTCCCATCGCCGACGCGACCCCAGCACAATGCGCGGCCGTTCGCGACCTAGCCATCTCCGAATGGGTGATGCACGTCGCACCGATGTTGGAGGAGGCTCGAGAAACCTCATATTGTGCCGACCCAACGTTCTGGCAATTCTGGATCCTCAGCACACGCGAACGTGCCGTCATCCAAGAATTGCACCGCATCGAGCGGGAGGTGCGTTGATGAAGACATACCGCAGCCACCGATGCACCTCGCAACACCGCACCGAACGCACATTCCTGCAATGCGCAATCCGACACCTTGAATGGGTACAAGGTAAAGGATCAATTGCGGTAATCGCATGGTGCTCCGTCCCAACCGTGACATTGCACCAAACAACCGAATCAGCGGCTCATGCAATTCAGTCAATTGACGGAGGCGGTTGCGGAGGACGCTGTCGCCGTAAACACGAGGTCGTGCATATCGACCTCGAACACCAAGAGGAATGGAATTCCTGACATGCGCCCGAAAGGAACTGGCGAATGACTATCACGCACTGCATGGTGTGCGATCACCGAGGATGTGACGCCGTATTCGTGCCCGACGTACCAACCGCCCGAAACCGGCTCGTGCCGGCCGCACACGCAGACAGCTGCAATGAGGACGAGGGGAGAGCGGGATGACCGCTAAGAAGCCAAGGAAGACGCGCCGTCGTGAGGGTGGCGTGATGAGCGAAGATGCGAGATCGCAACTCGCTTGCAGGGTGTTCAGCGATCTGCTCGACATTCGGGATGGGGATGCGCTCGGTGACGTCGTAACGATGCGGCTGCGGCATCTGCATTCGGACGATGCGGTCTTCGTCGCGTCGTACGTGCTCGCGTGGCAGACACTACTGATTACTGAGGTTCGAATGCGCTCGAAGAGCGCCGCGAACACGATAGCCGAGGTCCGGGAAGGCCTGATGGCCGATCTCGTGGCCGAACGTTTGAAGGGGGAGTCCTATGGCGACAGGGGCTGAAATCGCGAACGCGTACGTCTCGCTGACGGTGAAGATGCCGGGCCTAAAGGGTGATCTGACAAAGGTGTTGAGCGGGCCGGAGGTGAAGTCGACGCTTGCGGGGTCGGGGAAGTCGATGGGTGCCGTGCTCGCTGGCGCTGTCGGTGGCGCTGTTGCCGCGGTCACGTCGAAGGCGATCGGCACGGTCATGGAGTCGATCGACGGCGCGATCCGTCGCGTCGACACGATGAACAACTTCCCGAAGATCATGCAGAACCTCGGGTTCTCCGCGAAGGACGCATCAAAGTCGATCAAGTTGATGTCGGACAAGCTGACCGGTCTGCCGACGTCGTTGGATGCGATGGCGGGGATGGTGCAGCAACTCGCACCGCTGACGGGCGGGCTGAAGTCGGCAACGGACCTGTCGCTCGCGTTGAACAACGCGTTGCTGGCTGGCGGCAAGAGCACGGACATTCAGGCGAATGCGCTCGAGCAGTATGTGCAGCAGCTCGCTGTTGGCAAGGTTGATATGGCTGCGTGGCGTTCGTTGGTGTCTGCGATGCCCGGGCAGATGGATCAGCTCTCGAAGTCGCTTCTGGGCGGTACGGCGAAGCAGACTGACCTGTACGCGGCAATGCAGTCGGGGAAGCTCTCGTTCGACCAGTTCAATGGTGCAATCCTCGACCTGAACAAGAACGGGTTCGGGAAGTACGCGTCGTTCGCCGCGCAGGCCAAGGACGCGACACAGGGCATCGCGACCGCGCAGACGAACCTGGGCACTGCGGTGACCCGTGGTCTGGCGAACATCATTCAGAAGTTCCAGCCGCAGATCACTGCCGCTTTCGCCGCAGTGACCGCGGCCGTGAACGACACATTCAAGGCAATATCTGCGACCTTTCACTGGATCGGCGCGAACCTCGATTGGCTGGCGCCTCTAGGCGTTGGTCTGGGAGTCGCTACAGGCGGGTTCGTGGCAATGGGCGCTGCGTCCACCGTGGCTGCCGCTGGTGGACTCGCGAAGTGGATTGCTGCGACCAAACTTGGCACGGGAATCCAGCTCGCGTTCAACGCGGTCATGAACGCGAACCCGATCATGCTGATCGTGTCGGCGATCTCCGCGCTCGTCGCGGGGCTGGTCTATTTCTTCACGCAGACGAAGCTCGGCAAGGAGATCTGGGCGAACTTCACCCGGTTCCTCGGTGAGGCGTGGGCGAACATCCAGGCGTTCTTCACCTCCGCTTGGGAGAACGTGATCCAGCCGGTGTTCAAGGCGATCGGCGAGATCGCGACGTGGCTGTGGGAAACGATCCTGAAGCCGGTGTTCGATTTCATCGCTGGTGCGGTACAGCTCATCGGCGGCGTGTTCAAGTTCTACTTCGACCTGATCGTGAACTACTTCCGCCTCTGGGGCGCGATCGCCATGTGGCTGTGGGACAACGCCCTCAAGCCTGCGATCAACGCGATCGGAGCGGCCTTCAACTGGCTGTGGACGAACGCGATCAAGCCGGTCATCGACGCGATCGTCACGGCCGCGCAGTGGCTGTGGACGAACGGCATCAAGCCGTACTTCGACCTGATCGGGCTGGGTATTCGGACGCTCGGTGCGGGGTTCGACTGGCTGTATCGGAACGCGGTGAAGCCCGCGTGGGATGCGATCAGTGGTGCGCTGCAGGCCGGTTGGGCGTGGATCGAGAAGAACGTGTTCGCCCCCTTCAAGACCGGGATCGACCTGGTCGCGAAAGGCTTCGAGATCGCGAAGGCGTCCATCGCGAAGACCTGGGACGGGATCAAGCAGGCCGCCGCGGTGCCGATCAACTTCGTGCTCGACACGGTGTGGAACAACGGTCTGCGGTCGTTCTGGAACGACCTGGTCACGAACCTGGGCCTGAAGGACATGAAGCTCCCGAAGGCGCCGCTGGTGAAGTTCGCCTCCGGTGGTGTCCTGCCCGGGTACACGCCGGGTCGTGACGTGCACGAGTTCTGGTCTCCGACTGGTGGGCGGCTGGCGCTGTCCGGCGGTGAGGCGATCATGCGGCCCGAGTTCACCCGCGCTGTCGGCGGTGCTGCCGGTGTAGCACGGCTGAACATGCTCGCCCGGTCTGGTGCGGCGTTCAAGAACGGTGGTGTGTGGGGCGACTTCGGCAACTTCGCCGGCGACGTGTGGGACAACATCGCATCCGCCGCGCAGGTGGCGGGGGAGTTCCTCGCGAACCCGATGAAGGCGATCCAGAAGCACGTGATCGACGGGATCATCCGACCGCTGATGGGCGGGCAGAACCTGTTCGGGAAGGCTGTCGGGCAGCTGCCGATCAACCTGGTGAAGCAGCTGGCGAAGAACTTCGGCGGCGGTGCCGGTGCGGGCAAGGCGGGCACGGGCTGGCAGGCCATGTGGAACCTGATCAAGGCGAACATCCCCGGCGCGGTGATGACCGGCAACTACCGGTCCCCGTCCCGTAACGCCGCGGTCGGTGGCGCGAAGGGCAGCTACCACATGCAGGGTCGGGCGATCGACCTGATTCCCGCGTCGATGGCGATGTTCAACGCCGTGAAGCGCCTGTTCCCGAACGCGACGGAGCTGATCTACACCCCGGCGGGGAGAGCGCAGCTGCGGAACGGGCGCCCGTTCGCCGGGTGGTCTGATGCGGTCAAGCGTCAGCACTACAACCACGTGCACCTGGCAATGGCCGGCGGCGGGGTGATCCCGCAGCTGTTCGACCAGGGCGGGTGGCTGCCGCACGGTGGTGTCGCGGTGAACCGTTCCGGGAAGCCGGAGCCGGTGCTGACGAACGACCAGTGGCGGGCGATGGGCCGTGGCCTGCAGGCGGGTGACCGGTTGCGGCTGGTCGTGGATGGGCGCGAGTTCAACGCGTACGTCGATGACCGTGTGGACGGCATCCTCGATGCGTCGTTCGATTCACCGCAGCAGACGACGTCTGAGTTCGGCAAGTAACCGAAATCCGTGGGGTGCCCAGCCCCGCGCACCGAAAGGCTCAAATGTGCCTTTCGGTGCGCGGGGCACCCCTTTCCATTCCCTAACACGGGAGAGACAAGAAGGGAGATCCCACATGGGACTCGACACATTCAACTATCGGCTCAACAACCTCCGCGACCGACTCGACAAGCGAAAGGAGACCTTCTACAGCGAGGCTGCACGTGTCCGCAACGATCCGCGACTCAACGACGCGGCCAAGCGGACAGACATTGCCAAGCTCTACCGCGCGGCACAGCAGGATGTTGACGCGCTTCACGCCGAGGAACGAAAGCTCACCAGTGACGAACAGCAGCGAATCGAACGCCAGGTCTTCGGCATCCGAGACTCTGACCCGTCAGCCTTGATCGCCTACCGAGACGCGCAGGACCGCGCCGCCCGCCTCGTGTTCGGGCAGCAGGATACGGCGCGCGAGATGCTGCGTTCGGCCACTCTCTCGGGAGACAGCACCCTGGCCGCAGCTGTCGTCGCGAAAGCCTTCACTTACGGCTGGACCGACATCATCGACTCCTACCGTGAAGCCAACCCGCGCCAGGCCAACGACATTGACGACCTCGCCGAGCTGTCCAGTTGGGTGCAGAAGAACGAATCCGACTTCTTCCGCGGATACGTCGGCACATTCCACATCAGCGAGCCCCAGGAGTTGTCCGGCATGCACGAATACGCCGTCAAGCAGCTCGCAGAGACCGCGGAGTAGGCAAGCCGACTTGCTGAGTGGGGTGTTCGGCACCTGGCCGGGCACCCCACCCCTCAGGAACACGGCGCTAGTTCCCTTGGCATTGCGAATGTCTCTTCCCGCGCTTCCACACACCCGCATCACTTAGAACGGAGTTCGACATGAGTCGAGGGTTCGGAAGACTGCAACGCGAACTAGTCGGCGAGTTGCAGAAGCTCCCGCCAGGCGCGGGCCTACTGACGGGAGGATTTGGCGGAAACACGCGGCGCGCAGCACTCAGGCTGGCCGATCGCGGGATCGTCCGCGTGGAATACCACCTGCTCGACGGTCGCCACCGGCAGGTGATCCGTCTGATTCAGCGGCGCCCTTTCCCGACCTGACAAATCTCCGTGTGTGAAAGTCTCGCAATGCCGAGGGTGCGAGCGTGAGGGGTGGGGAGGGGAGGGGCGGCCTAGGGCGGCGGTGCTCTGCTAGGCGCCTGGTCCTCTCCCGTTGAGGGAGTACGGGATGCCAGTCAGCGATTCCGTATCTTTCGCGATTGTGTCGTGGCGTGCGGCCTTGACGACAAGCTTTCGGTGTCGTGCGCGTCCGACGATCCTTGGCCGCAGATATTCCACTCGGTACCCGTTGTCGACACCCTTGTTGTACAGGTCGGCGGACGACGGGAAGCAGACACGCAAGGCGGTCTGGGCGTTGAGGGTTATCGGCATCTCCGGGAACTGGATGAGTTCTCGCTCGTCGCCACGAATCGCCTGTCTCGGTTGTCCGAAGTCGTCGTTCCCGAAGACGGCTTCGATACCCAAGATGATGGCCGGCGAACGACCGGTGTTGTAGACCACAACATCGTCACCGTCGAAGATGTAGGCGCCCTTGCTCATTGTGAATACTCGGCTGACATCTGCGTGGACCACTGCGCGGGCGGATAGGGCGTACCAGCCCGTGGTGACGGAAACGGCCAGCGCGAGGATGCTGATCGTGAGTTCCCAGTTCATGGTCGACTATCGGTCCGCAAGAACGGTCGTGTAGTGCTTCAGCCACTCCCTTCGCTCGTCCTCTTCTCCGTGGTAACGGGTGATGGACGCAGATCCCCATGAGAAGTGGAGCGTGAAGGTGGTATCGCGTTCTTGGATCCCGATTGTGTTGCTCGTCGTCAGGGGAGTGGAGTCGATGCGTACGCTTTCGAGCGTGGCGTTGGGCCAAACGTCGATAAAGACATCTTGTTGCTGCGCCGAAATGTCGCCGACGATCTGAACGGTTACACCTGACCCGAGGGCGACGATCTCGAGGGGGAAGGTGTTGTCTCCGCGGGTGGTGCCGACTACTGCCTTGGGCTCTGGCACGACTGCTTCCACAGCGGACATGATCTGGTTCATGATTCGCTCGTTGTCGCGGTGGCTCTGGGTCGGTGAGTAGCCGTCCCATCCGTCCACACCGATCAGGAACTGTTGGACGATGTTGGTCATTGGTCCTACCTCATCTTTGAGTAGATTGTCATCGGGCCGGCGCGATCACGGTCGCGTCCGTGGGGTCAACGGTGCGAGAGTTGTTGACTTTCCTGTCGACAACGTACTGGGTGATCGTGGATGCCACGTCCGCTGACCCCATTTCGAGCATGGCCAGCATGTCGTCGCGTCCACTTCGGTCCAGCTTCACCGGTTCGAGCCAGGCTTCTAACGCGTCGCCGGTGAGGAACGCTGGCATTCGGTCGTGCACCTCGCCGCCTGCGTCGCGCGCCTCCCGGGTGACGACGGCCATGCACCGCGACCGTTCGCCGTTCGGCAGCTCCATCGACCAGGTGAGCCCAGCGGCGGAGAGTAGCCCGTCGCCGTGGAGGAAGTGCGGGGTCTTGTCGCCCTTCTCGCCCGTCCATTCGAAGTAGCCGCGCATCGGGACCACGCAGCGAGCAGCGGTGAATGCCGGCGCCCAGAACCCCGTCGCCAGCTTCTCCATTCGCGCGTTGATCACCGGCGCACCACGGCGCATGTTCTTCGGCTTCTCCCAGTCCCACCGCACCAGCTCCAGGAAGCGTCCCTCGCCTCGATCCCGGACGATCACCGCGTCATCGGTCGGCGCGATCGAGTACGAGCCGTGGAAGTCCTTCCACCAGTCCTCCGGCTTCCCACCTTCGGCGACGTACTCCCGGATCAGCTCGTCCGTGTCTGCGTCCATCGCGAATCTGCCGCACATTCTCGGAGCCTACGCTGACGACTTGCTTGTTCTCATGACCCGTTGAGCCTCTCGGTGAGTCTTAGCTGCTTCGGTCCACTCGACAAGCCTCTCAACGTCATCGAGAGTGACCTGATCCGCATCCTGCCCCCTGAAGGCGGCCATGGCTATTTCTCTTCCCAACTCGAATAGCCAGGAGATGTAGCCGTCAAAGTCGAACGGCGACACGGCCAAGACCTGGTAGTCGTTTACGGCGTCCAGTATTAGCCGTAGCCTTTGCCGCGTGCTGGCGTCCGTGATCCTGTCGACGCCGTGACGAAGCTGCATCTCGATCGTTTCTAGCCAGGCGTCCTCGAACACGAACTCGAGGGGCGGGCCGCCAACGGCAGCGTCCTTCAAAACGTGATGTCGAACTTTGTTCAGTTCAGTCAAGAACGCATCAGCGACCTCTGCCAGTATCTCTCGCTGTCGGTTGTCCGTCTCCCTGTCGAACTTCAGTTGCTCACGATCATCCGTGCGCCTTTCCCTGATGTGCGCGATCAGGAGGGCGCCGCCAGTAGTGACGATGACACTTACGAGGGAGATCGCGGCGCCCAAGACCAACGTGATGGATGGATCCATGAGCGTGATACTACGCACCTTCAGTCATCTGAATAGCGTTGCCCCACACCCAGCAGCGGAACATCTGCCCGTCCAGGCCGCGGAACTCGATCCCCGCCGCTGATGGTGTCGACCGGACCACCTTCGCGTCTACCCGGATCGACTCGGCCCCAAACCTCACCCATGCCTTTACTCGGCGCTGCAACGCGTACGGGTACACCGTCAGCGGAACGTTCTTCAGATCAAGCTCACGCTCGGTGAGCGACTGCAGCGCGCCGCGTTTAGAGGCCGCGGTGACGGACCGCTCCTGCATCTCCCTGTCTAGGGTCGCCTGACGGCGAGCTGACGGGTTCCCCAACGCCGGCATCCTTCCTCCGGCCGAGACGAGCTAGCAAGAATCGAACATGTGTTCTACTCTCTTAACTCATGGTAACCAAGATCATCGAACAGCCAGTAACCATATGGATGGCCAACGACATCCCGGCGCGCATGGTCTATGCAGGGCACCGCTGGCGCGTCACAGACACCCCCACGCGACTGCGAGAGTCGATCTGGTCAGCCGTCACCGACGAACACCATCGCGGCCTCTATGGGTGGCGATTCCAGGGCACGAACGAGGCCGGAGAGTCGATGGTGTTCGACGTGTACCGCGGCGAGGACGGTTGGCACGTTCACCGCGCATACGACTGACGGTCCCGCAAAATGGCGGTTCAGGGCATGATGGGATCCGTGCCTGATACTCGACCTACCGCCATCGTCTACGTTGATGGGTTCAACCTGTACAAGGGGCAGTTGGAGAGCAAGCCGGAGAATAAGTGGGTCAATCTGGTTGGGCTATTCGATGACGTATTGAATAAGTACGATGTCGCGCACGTTCACTACTTCACTGCGCGCATCAAAGGACGTATGACACCTCAGGACCCGCAGGCCCCTGATCGTCAAGACACGTACATTCGAGCCCTGCGCACCCTAGCGCGTATTACGGTGCACGATGATTCTCTGTTTACCGTCCACCACGGAAACGCACGAGAATACGTTGATGGCAAAGAGCGCCCCCCGCTGACCTATCACCACGTGTACAAGGTGCAGGAGAAGGGGTCCGACGTGAAGCTTGCTACGCAGTTGCTCATGGATGCGATGGATCGCCTCGCGGACGCCTATGTGGTGGTCTCGTCGGACTCGGACCTGGCGCACCCCATGCGCGTTGCTATTGAGCGATTTGGCGCGCGAGTAGGGGTTATCTATCCGAGAGACGCGCAGACGCGACTCTTTACAACCAGCGGCATCGCATTCAGTCTCTATCTGCGGCCAAACCTCGTGGCGCGCAACCAACTGCCGGACATCGTCCACACGGCGAAGAGGCCGGTGCGCCGCCCAGGCGTGTGGCAAAAGCAAAGCCCCGCCGAAGCGGGGCCTTGAGCCTGATCCAGAGGAACAGGGGTTGTAGCTCAAAGTGTAGCAGTACGGCGTCGGCGTTGCATCCGCTCAGCTGCCATGGAGGCTTGGGCCGTCGAAGTCCGTGGGTACGGCTATGTCGTCCGGGACGTGCTCAAGGTGACCGCAGGCGGGGCATTGCCATCCTCCTGGAACGTCGCGCATGACCACGTCGTCCTCAGGGCAGTGAGGCTGCGCGCCAGCATCCAGATCATCCATGGTGCGAGCCTAAACGCTCCGGAGACCGTCCGCTCCGCCCCGTATCGTGGCCCCATGGCAGAGCTGGACCAACTTGAGACGATGTTCAGACAGATCGTTCGTGACGAACTCATGAACGCGCTGGTGGCGCGCATGGATGCCCAGCAGATCAGTCCTCGAGACGAGCGTGGAAGGGCGCCCGCGGTGCGGGACAAACGCGGGTTCACTGTTGCGGAAGCAGCCTTGTATCTCGGCATCTCCGAATGGGTGCTGCGCTGCGAGGTCCGGGAGAACCGTCTTGCGGCGAGAAAGCGCGGCACGACGCTGCTTTTTGACAGGGCTGAACTCGACCGCTACTTCGACTCCCTCCCGGAGCGCTGACCTGACGTACTCTTCCGCCGTGGACGACTCTGAGCGACTTGAGCAGATGATCCGACGAGTAGTCAGGGAGGAACTGGCGGCGGCATCCGCGCGAAGAACCAACTCGCGAAGCTTAACGACCGACGAGCTTGCATCCCCCGAGTACTTGAACTGTCATCCCGACACAGTCCGAGCGAAGGCTAGGCGCGGTGACATCCCGTTCTTCAAGGTCGGCACCGAGTACCGGTTCGACTGGGAGGACGTGAAGAAGGCTCTCACGCCCGAGAAGGTCGACCCGTGGATCAACCCGCGCAGCCGGCAAGCAAGAAGGCCCCGCTAGCTCTTGGATTGGTTGATGTACGCCTGGATGTCGACGAGGTCGTAAAAGATCCTGGTGCCCCGCTTCACGTGCCGGGGGCCGACCATCTTGTACCGCCAGTCGGCGAGGGTCTGAACCTCGACGCGGAGGATTGCGCCGGCTTCGGCGGGGGTGAGCAGCGGGCTCGTCGGTTCGGCGGCTTCGACCCGGCAGAGCTGTTGCAAGTCGCTTCTCAGCTCAGCGGCAACCTGCTTTGCCACACGCGAAACAAGCTCATCAATCAGAGCGTCAAAACTCGTAGTCATGGAACTCAGCGTTCCGCATGCCGTGGACACACCATGGACACATGGACCCGAAGAACATGGGTGATCTGCCGTGATTGACAGTGGTTGTGGAACCGCGTAATTCCGCGGAATTCCGCCGATCCCGCCCTACTCGCGAGGGTGGGCAGGAGAGTTCAAATCCCACCGTCACCGCCAACTGATCAGGACCCCCGAGATGCAGTCTCGGGGGTCCTGATCGTTTCACGGAGACGTCAGGCGGAGTGGCCGCGAGGGACTCAAATTCCACCGTCACCGCCAATGTGATGTCTCAGGAGCCGTTCCTGCGATCTACAGAGTCAGCAGCCCCCACGGCACGGCCGCGATCGCGAGCAGCCCGGTGCACGCGATGACGATTGCTGCGCGCACCGCGCCCCACCCGTGCAGCGGTCGCCGGACCCAACCGGCCACCGCGACCGCCGCCGCGGCAAGCGCCGTCACGACAGCGAGCTGCAGCAACAGCCATGCCAGTGGTCGCTCGGCCACGACCGGCCCGAGCGAACCCTCTGCGCCGGTGGCGAGCACCCACCCCGCTACCAGGACGGCCCCCATTGCGCCGAGCGCGCCGGATGCTGTGGCGACTCTGAGCGGAACGGCCAGAGGCGGCCTGCCGCGTACCCCGCGAAACCGCCGGATGAGCGCGGTGAGCGGGTAGGCCGCGAAGCCGCTGAGTGCAGCCAGCAACAGCCCGATCGGCAGCAGCGGAGCAGATTGCGGCGCCAGCGTCGGCACGACGTCGGCTGCCGCGGCAGGAGCCTCCCAGGGGCAGGACGACGCCCTGGCGTGGTCCGTCATCCACTGCGCGGTGAACCGGAGTGGCTCTTCGGCGAGATCGCCCGAGGCGAAGCCGTCCGCGGAGTCTCGGAACTCGTGATCCACGTCCGGCACGGTGCATGCCCGCGAGTCGGCTGCGAGCTCGGATTCGAACACGCGGGCGCTCGCGCCTGCGGGCGTGGAACGGTCGTGCTCGGCGAGCAGCACCAGCGCCGGTACTTCGAGTCGGCGCAGCAAGGGCACCGGGTCGTGCATTGCTTCGGGGAAGAGCCCGGTCGCCACCGCGATGCGCACGACGTTCTCTCCGAGTGCCGTGCAGAAGCGTGCCGCGAACCCGGTGTGCCCCAGGTACTCGCAGTTGCTCCACGCCTGCGATTCGGCCGGCGTGAAGCCGGAGGCGCCGGTCATCACGACGAATCGGATCTCGGGATGCCGCGCCGCGGCGAGCGGGGCGACCCAGCCGCCCTCGCTGTGCCCCCACACACCGGCACGCGCCGGGTCGACGTCGTCGCGCCCGGTGAGCGCGCGGAGCCCGGCTGCTGCATCGTCGGCCAGTTGTTCGTACGATCGCTCGAGCATCGAGTAGCCATCTCGACGCTTGTCGTAGATGAGGGTGACGATTCCGGCGGTCGCGAACGCCTTCGCCTCGGCGAGGTACTCGTCTCTCGTGCGGGGCCCGGCGCCCGCGATGATCACGACCGCCGGATGCGGGCCCGGACTGGCCGGCACGAGCACGGTTCCGGAGAGGTGTTCGCCGTCGTTGACGAATCCGACCGACTCCGTCAGATAGCCGGTGTGCGCCTGTGCGGCAGCGGGAGCCGGGGCGGATCCGAGCGGCAGAGTGACCGCTAGGGCGGCCAGCAGGGTGAGGAAGAGCCTGCGAGCGATGCGCAGCATGGGATGGATATCCTTCCAGTGGAGATGGTTCGCAGCGTCCGCGGTCTCCGCGGCCGATTCCGTCTTCGCCGGGTTGTCGAGCGGCAACTCGACAACCCGGCACTTCTTCAGTCGACGACCGTGAGCGCCTTCTCGATGGCGGCGAGTCGATCGGCGACGCGGGTGAGCGTCGGGTCGAGGTCGCGAAGCTGTGCGGCCAGCGCCTCCTGCGACGCGACAGCGCGCTCAGCGAGGGCGCGGTACTCGGTGTCGCGAACGATCGCGTACTTCGCCCGGCGGGTGGCGGCGAGCTGCCACACGATGATCGCGACGATCGCGAGCGTGGTGACGGCCGCGACGAGCACGAGGGGCAGGTTATCCATGGTCGTCGTCCTTTCGGTCGGTGAGCGTCGTCGTGGCGCGCGCGACGGCGTCGGGGTCGAGACGGATCTCGAAGGGTTGAACGCTGTAGTAGTTCATCGCCGTTCCTTGTTCTGAGAGCCGCAGCTCCGATGCGACGAGTCCCGCCGCCTCGAGACGACGCAGGTGCACCTGCAGCAACGGCCGGCTGATCCCGATCTCACGAGCGAGAGCGCTCACATAGGTGGGCGCTTTCGTCAGCGACGCGAGGATCCGCATGCGGTGCGGATTCGCCAATGTCGAGAGGACGACCAGGAGCTGGTCGCCGGTGGGTTCCATCAAAGTCACTCCTTGCATGTGCAAATGAAAGCTTGCACCTGCAAGGCGTGCCTGTCAAGAGGTTCGCGAATGCCGACGCCCTCCGAACAGCGCAACTAGTCTCTAACCATGACCGACGACGTCCGCAACGTGCAGGAAGCCCTTTCGACGATCACGGAGCACTGGCAGCCGCACCGCCTGACCAGCCTCAACGACTACGACGTCAAGGTGGTCAAGCTGCAGGGCGAGTTCGTCTGGCACACGCACCCGGAAACCGACGAACTGTTCATGGTGGTCACCGGCCGGCTGACGATCCAGCTGCGCGACCGAGACGTCGTCCTGGACCCTGGCGACGTGTTCGTCGTGCCGCGTGGCGTCGAGCACTGCCCGAAGGCGACCGAGGAGGTCCACGCCGTCTTGTTCGAGCCGAAGGGAACGGTCAACACCGGCGATGCCGGCGGCGAGATGACGGCGGCGCTGCAGGAGCTTGACTGAGATTCGGCCACGGCACGACTCATGAGGGTGGTGTTCATGTGCGGGCCCGCGGGATCGGGGAAATCGACCGTCGCGCGGCGGCTTGAGGGGGAAGGGTTCGTCCGCCTGTCCTTCGACCGGGAGGCCTGGACGCGTGGCATCCGCCGGATGCCGCTGGCCGACGACGTTCACCATGAGATCGAAGCCGACCTGCAGCGGCGCCTGCTCGAACTCGTCCGCGACCGGCGTGACATCGTGCTCGACTTCTCGTTCTGGTCGCGAACGATGCGCGACGAGTGGCGTGGCCTTTTGGTGCCCTACGGTGTGATTCCCGAGACCTACTACCTCGACACGGACCGGGCGACCTGCCTCGAGCGGTTGGCTGCGCGCACTGGCGCGCATCGCGACGACTTCGTCTTGGACGAGGCCACGGCCGCGGCCTATTTCGACGGCTTCGAGCGTCCCACGGCTGAGGAAGGGCCGCTGACGATCTGCTCGCTCTCCTCGTAGTCCGTGCGCCCTGTTCTCCAGACCGACGACGAGCAGATCCTTGACGGTGCCTGGTTCGTCGCCGTCGGGATCCGGACGACACGGAGCCAGAAGATCGGGAACACCCTGGGTGCTGTGCTCGAATGGTGCCAGCACCGTTGTCCTCATGCCACGCGGATGAGTGTGGATTGCCATCCGGTGGAACCGTCGGGGGCGATGGGTGTGCGTTGCTGTTCCTGCAGCTCGCCGTTGCGGTCTCTGGCCCGGACGGCCAGTGTGTGGTTGCCGCTCACGGCGTCCCAGTCGAGCGACCATTGCACCCAGGTGTCGCTGTTGATGGCCTTCGCCAGCGTCGCGGGCTGCCATCGTCCTCCATCGATCTGAACCTCGACGCTCTCGATACCGACCGTCTGCGCCCATGCGACACCCGCGATCTTCGCGGGACCGACGGGGATCGCCTTGTCGATCCGCGGGGTGTCGATGCGGCTTGAGAGCTTGATCGGCGCCCGCGGGCTGTATCCGCGGGGTGTCCAGTACGCCTGGTCCTCCGCGAAGGTGGTGACCTTCAGTTCGGTGAGCCACTTCGTCGCAGAGACGTACCCGTACAGGCCGGGCACCACCATGCGTACGGGGAAGCCGTGCTCGAGCGGCAGGGGCTCTCCGTTCATCGCAACGGCAAGGATGGCGTCGCGGTTCGGATCGGTCAGGGCCTCGAGCGGGGTGCTCGCGGTGAATCCGTCGATGCTTCTCGAGAGGACCATGTCGGCATCCCTCCCGGGGGTGGCGAGAGCGAGGACCTCTCGCACGGGAACGCCGAGCCAGCGGGCGTTCCCCACGAGGTTGCCTCCGACCTGATTGGACACGCAGGTGAGAGTGATCGCGTACTCCCTCAGTCGCAGATCCAGAAGCTGATCGAAGGTCAACTGGACTCGCTTGTCGACCATCCCGTCGATCGTCAGCCGCCAGTCTCCGGGGTCGATGGACGGCACCTCGAGTGCGGTGTCGACACGATAGAAGTCCGCGTTCGGAGTGAACAGCGGCGACAGCCCCGGAATGCCGAGCTCCGCGCCTGCGGGCACGGTGACCGTCGACACCGGTGCGGGAAGCTTCAGCGCCTTCCGCGCCGCAGCGACTGACGACGTGGCCATGGAACCGATGCGTGCTCCCGTTCCTACGATGACGGCGCCGAGAGCACCCACCGCGGTGAGGACCAGGAAGTGACGTCGATCCGTTCCCGTGCCCGCCTCTTCGTGCGGCGTGCGGCTCTGCCACCGCCCCAGAGCGGCGATGGAGTACTTCAAGAACGCGACCCCCGCGGCTGCACCTACAAGGGGCGGGATGAAGGACAGCGGCGATGCCTCAGCGCGGGTCGTGGTCGTGATCAGCGCAACGACACCGACCACGACGAACAAGGCGACCCCGGCCCATCGCCGCCACCGTTCAAGGATCCCCGCCGCGACGGCCGCGAGCAGGACCGCGAAGCCGAGGGTGATCAGGAGGACGAGCTTGTCGCTGGCCCCGAACAGCTCGATCGCGAGCTCTTTCGCCCACTGCGGAACGACATCGATGACAAACGACCCTGCTGCAAGGAACGGACTCGCTTCCCGCGCCACGAGGAATGCGGCGAGCTCCGCAGCGGCGACGAAGACCGCACCGCTGACCGCTCCCGCGACCCCGGCCCAGATCCACGGACGGAAGCGACCTGTTCTTGTGTTCATACGAGTGCTTCGGAGTCGGCGACGAAACAGATTCGATCGAGTGCTGGCCCTGAGACCAATCCGATTCGGCGGGTGCCTCCGAACGAGTTCTGACAGTCGGAGAACCGGCGGTCATGCACCAGTCAAAGGAGAAGACCATGCGATCCACCACACGCGTGAACCGCCGCGCATCCCTCGTGACCGCGAGCCTGCTGGCCGCCACAGCCCTCGCCCTGGCGGGATGTTCTTCGAGCACGGGCTCGCCATCGTCGGAGTCGCCGAAGAGCGCACCCTCGACCGCACCCGCGGAGACCATGGATCCGGCGGCCGACCTGGTCGGCCCGGGCTGCGCCGCATACGCGGAGCAGGTCCCCTCCGGTGCGGGCTCCGTCGCCGGGATGGCTGAAGACCCGGTCGCGACGGCCGCGAGCAACAACCCGCTGCTGACCACGCTGGTCGCGGCCGTCTCAGGCCAGCTCAACCCGAAGGTCGACCTGGTCGACACGCTCAATGGCAGCGAATTCACCGTGTTCGCCCCCGTCGATGACGCGTTCAAGAAGATCGACCCTGCGACCGTCGACACGCTGAAGACGGATGCGGGAGCTGACACGCTGAGCAAGATCCTGACCTACCACGTCGTGGCCGGCCAGATCTCGCCGACGGACATCGCCGGTACACACAAGACCGTCGAGGGCGGCGAGGTGACCGTGACCGGCTCGGGCGACAGCCTCAAGGTCAATGACGCGAACGTGATCTGCGGCGGCGTCCACACGGCAAACGCCACCGTCTACCTCATCGATTCCGTGCTCATGCCGCCGGCGAACTGACGATCCGCAGACGCAGAACGCGCCGGTGCTCGGGGGCACCGGCGCGTTCTGCGCTTCCGATGATGAGGTCTACGCCCGCGCTACCCGCGTTTCGTGGTCGCGGCGCCGACAATGAATCCGACGACCAACGCGGCACCGGCGACCAGGAGCACCGTGGGCGCGGGGCGTCGCTTCACCTGAGCGATGGCTTCGCCGCCGACGCCGGAGACGAACTCCGTGGCGTGACGCACTCCGGCGGCGACGTTCTGCCGAGTGGCGTCCATCGCCTCCGACACCATGCCGCTCGCGTCGCTCACCACATCCCGTGCGCTGTCGGATGCTGCGGATACTGTCTCATCCACCGCTTCCGCGGCACCGGTGCCGACACCGGCCGGCCGGTTGCTCTCCTGTGACCCGATCACGGCTACCTCCCGATCTTCTTGGCTTGCTTCATGGCGGATTCGGCGGCCGCTTCGGCCTGCTTGAGCGCCTTCTTGCGCGCCTTCTTCACCTTGGGGTCGTTCCAGACCGCGTCGATGCTCGCTCTGATCTCGCGGTATCTGCCGCGACCGGCCTTCGCGCCATAGAAGTAGGCCACCATCGCGACCACGCCGACCGCGATCCAGAAGAGGTACTTGCTCACTTTGCTCCCTTTCCTCGAGAAGGACGTCGTTGCAGCACACCCGCTCCGTCACCGGTGGTACGGATACCCCGGATACACGTATCCGCCGCCCCAGAACGGCATGTACCCGTAGTACTCGAGGATGCTGCCGTAGTCCTCCTGTCGGCGGACCAGCTCCGGGTCATAGGCCGGAGCGCCGGCGACGTGCTCGCGGGTCTGGTCGATGCGCACCTCGTCCGCGGTGATCGAGGTGATGGCATCGACGGGGATGAGGGTGGTGTCCTTGCCGATCCCGAGGAAGCCGCCGGACGCGACTTCGAGGAACCGGACCCTGTCCTCGTCGGCGTCGATCAGCAGGTCCTTGACCGTGCCGAGATCCTCTCCGTCGCGGTCCCGCACATCCCGGCCGCGGATGTCCTCGTCGGGCTGACGGACCGTCTCGTCGGTCTCGCTGAGCTTGAACAGGGTTCCTGATGTCTTCGCGTTCATGATGTGTCCTCTCTTCGTGGACGGCTCGTCAGCCGGACGCGGGGTACCCGCTCTGCTTCAGCAGCCGCGCGAGGTGCACGGCGTTCGCGACGGCCGTCTTCATCGAGGCCTGCACGGCTGACGGCGGGCCGCTGAGGTCCTTGTAGTCCGTCTTGTGCATGGCCTCACCGTTCCAGTAGGCGCACCCCTGCGCCGGAATCGTGAATCCGACGTCGTCGAGCGCCTGGTAGAGGACGGCGACGATGTGGTGAGCACCGTCCTCATTGCCGACCACGCCCGCGATCGCCACCTTGTCGAAGAGGATGGGCCTCCCGGCGGCGTCGGTGCTGGACAGTTCGGCGTCCAGCCGCTCCAGCACCCGCTGGGCGACGCTCGAGTGCTGCCCGAGCCAGGTCGGGGTGACGATCGCCACGATGTCGGCGGCGAGGACCTTGTCCCGCAGCGCCGGCCAGTCGTCGCCTTCACCCATGTCCTTCCCGACGCCCGGAAGGATGCGATGGTCGACGGCGCGCACGTGCTCGTGCGTGACGCCGTGCGCCGTGAGCGCCTCTGCCAGCTGCCCGCTCATGAGTTCGGAACTCGACTCGTCGGGCGACGGCTTCAGCGTGCAGGAGATCGTCAGAGCAGTCAGGGGGGAAGTCATCCCGCCTCCGATCAGACGCTCGTGTTGCGTCCGCCGATGACGCGGATCAGGAACGCGATGAGCGCGATGGCCGCGACGATCAGAGCGACCCAGAGCAGCCAGTTCAGCGCGGCGTTCAGGCCGGAGACGATGGCCACGACGATTGCGATCACGATGATGATGACGAGAGCGATGTTCATGGTGAACTCCTTCGCGTGAGGCGAGCACGGAGGCTCCGTGCTGCGTCGTACTCTGCGACTGTGCCATCGCCGGGCGCCTGCAGTCGCGGGGGTTGACTCGCCAGACCCGCGATGCTATTTCGGCCGCGAACGAGCCGCGAACGAGCGCTGTTCAGGGGTGGACATGCGCCTGTCAACCCCCTTACGGCCGTCTACGGCGGCCGAGCATGCTGGCGAGCCACAGGAACATCGAGGACGAGGGGGCATCATGCCACGCGGACGCGGTTCGAACAGCCTGAAGGACCCGGAGCTCTACGAGGAGCTCCGCGACGACGGCGCATCCAAGGAGAAGGCGGCCCGCATCTCGAATGCCGCCGCCCGTGACGGACGGAAGTCCGTCGGAAAGCGCGGAGGGAAGGCGGAGGACTACGACGATCGCACCGTCGACGAGTTGCGAGCCAGAGCCAAGGAACTCGGGATCACGGGGTACTCCGGCAAGCGCAAGGCGGAGCTGATCTCCATGCTCCGCAATCACTGACCGACGGGAGCACAACATGGCGCAGGGCACGAACAAGCAGCGCACGAACAAGCAGCGCACGAGCAAGCAGAACGCCGAGAGCGGATTCCGCGCGTCGGCGAAGCTGACCGAGAGCCTCCAGCGAGTGCTGGTCGATCTGCTGGAACTGCAGTTCCAGGGAAAACAGGCGCACTGGAACGTCGTGGGGACGAACTTCCGCGACACGCATCTGCAGCTGGACGAGATCGTCGCCGCGGCTCGCACGCTCGCGGACACGGTGGCGGAGCGGATGCGGGCACTGCATGCGCTCCCTGACGGGCGCAGCCGTACGGTGTCGGAGACGACGTCGCTGCCGGCGTTCCCGCAGGGAGAGGTCAGCACGACCGAGACGATCGATCTGATCACCGAACGACTGGAAGCCGCCGCGTCGACGGCGCGCGACATGCACGACTCCGTCGATGAGGAGGATCCGACCACGGCCGACATCCTGCACGTGGTCCTGGAGCAGCTCGAGCAGTTCGCCTGGATGGTCAGCGCCGAGAACCGTACCCCGCAGTGACCTCAGTCGCCGAGCAGGTCGACGAGCTGTCCTTCGACCCCGCGGCCTGATCCGACCTCGACGACGATGCCGCGTTCGTAGAGGTCGAACACCCGCGGATCGACGTAACTGCCGCGTGCCACGGCGGGGGTGTTGCCCAGTGCCGCGGCGACATCCCGCACCGCCTGTGCGATCACGCGGCTGCGGGCCGACCGCGATCCGCGTGTGCCCGCGCGAGCGATGCTCGACGCGGCGATGACGGTGGCGTGCAGCGTGCGGAAGTCCTTCGCGGTGAAGTCGCCGCCGGTGCGGGCGCGCACGTCGTCGTTGATCTCGGCGGCCCGCAGCGGATGCCAGGAGCCGTCCTCCTCCCAGGCCAGCAGGCGCGACGCCGGCGTCCGCCTGCGCCGCAGTTCTCGGACGAGCGCGGCGAGGTCGGCATCCGCGATCTCGGATTCCCAGGGCTGACCGCTCTTGCCCGGAAAGCGCAGCGAGACCACGTCCCCGGACACGGTTGCGTGCGCGCAGCGCAGCGTCGACAGGCCGATGCTGCCGTGCTCGCGCGCGTACTGCTCGGAGCCGATGCGCAGCAGCGCCGCGTCGAGCATGCGGAACGCGGCCGCGATCACCGCTCGGCGTCCGGTGCCCTCGGTGCGCAGATCCCTGGTGACGCCGCGACGGGCCGCCGGAAGGGCCTGCGCCAGCAGCAGCATCCTGTCGAACTTCTCGGCATCGGCCCGCGCGCGCCACTCCGGGTGGTAGAGGTACTGCGTGCGCCCGGCGTCGTCCACGCCCGTGGCCTGCAGATGCCCGTTCGGCGCGGTGCAGATCCACACATCGGCCCAGGCCGGAGGGATGGCGAGGGCACGGATGCGGGCGCGCTGCTGCTCGTCGTCGATGTGCGCCCCACCGGCATCCCGATACTCGAAACCGTTGCCGCGGCGCACCCGGCGCAGCCCCGGCTCATCGGGGCTCACTCTTCTCAGCCGCATCCGACCTCGTCTCGAGAAGGCCGGCGGACCGGCCGCATGGTCACTCCCGCGGCGAAAGGTGCGCGATCCTGTTGGGCGCCTCCGACCGCCGCGTCCGCGGCGGCGGGGCGTCGCCGGCGACGCCGTCGAGATCGGCCAGCACGTGCGCGATGTCGCGGTATCTGGTCCGCGCAGGGCAGGGGTTGCGCAGCCACAGCACGTCGTACAGTCCGAGGACGTCGCGTTCGATGTAGGCGACGAGGCAGGCGGCATCGTTCGTGCGGCAGACGCCGTCACGGATGCGCCACCTCGTGCCGTCGATCGCCGTGACCTCCCATCGGGGTCGCGCAGAGGCATCCTCGCCGTTCAGGATGCTCCCCGGCTGCCCGTTCACGGGAACACCAGGGGCGAGATGCCCTGGAGGGGATCGGTGCCGTCGTCGCTCTCCAGCATCCGCTTGAACCTGAGCAGATCGCTTTCGATCATGCTCTCGTCGAAGTTCATCGCCGCCCCGGCCTTCTCGAGCAGGTTCTCCGGCACCCAGGAGAGCTCGACGTCGACACGGGTGCGCTCGGCCCCCTGGGGGAGGAAGCGCACGGTTCCGGAGTGCTTCAGGTCGCCGGTGGCGACCCAGGAGATCTCCTCGTCGCGCGTGAACTGCGTCATCTGCGCGTCGAACTCGCGGCGCACACCGGCGATGTGCACCACCCAGTGCGACCGGTCCTGTGCCGTCTTCTCGATGCTGTCGACCATCGGGAGGAAGCGGGGGAGCCCCTCCAGGTCGGCCCACTGCTCGAAGACGTATCCCGCCGGCTTCTCCACCACGACATCGGCCCTGATGATCTGCGCCTTGTTCATGTCGTCCTCCGTTCGCGTCGCGGCGACCATAAGCACGTCGCCCTCCTTCGCGTACCGGGGTTGACTCGGTCCGGACCCAGGCGCTAGGTCGTGTCACGGCGGGTCACAGCGGTTTGCCGCCCGTCACGGCGAGCACGGCTCCCGAGACGTAGGTCGCCTCGTCGGATGCCAGATAGACGTAGGCGCCGGCCAGCTCAGCCGGCTGCGCAGGACGCCCGAGCGGGGTGTCCTGCCCGAAGCTCGCCAGCCTCTCGGCATCCCACCCCGTCGCGGGGATCAACGGGGTCCACACCGGTCCCGGAGCGACGGCGTTGACCCGGATGCCGCGCGGACCGGCCTCCTCGGCGAGAGCCTTCACGAAGGCGACCTGGGCCGCCTTCGTCATCGCGTAGTCGATCAGCCCCGGCGAGGGCTGGAACGCCTGGATCGACGCGGTCACGATGATGCTCGCCCCCGGCTCGAGTGCGGGGAAGGCAGTGCGCGCGGGAACGACGGTTCCGAGCAGGTTCGTCTCGAACACCCGCCTCATGTCCTCGGTGCGCAGTTCCGCGAACCCGTCGATGTCGTGCTGGTAGGCCGCGTTGAGGACGAGGATGTCGAGGCCGTTCAGTTCTTCGAGCGCCCGCTGCACGGCGTCGATCGCGAACGCCTCGTCCCGCAGATCGCCGGCGATGCTGATCGCGAGCCGCCCCTCGGCGCGGATGAGTCGCACCGTGTCATCAGCATCCTTCTGCTCCTCCGGCATGTGCACGATCGCGACGTCCGCACCCTCTCGGGCGTAGGCGATCGCGACGGCCCTGCCGATGCCGGAATCCCCTCCGGTGATCAGCGCTCGGCGTCCGCTGAGTCTGCCATGACCCACGTAGTGCTCCGCGCCGTGGTCGGGCTCCGGCTCGGTCCTCGACGTCTTTCCCGGCTGCTCCTGCTGTTGCGGGGGAGCCGGCTCCTCGCGGTGCGCGTGGCGCGGGTCGGTGGCGTTGCTCTCGCTCATCATCTGCTCCTCACTGCTCTGCGGTCGGGACGACCGTCGCATGCGTGAGGCGCTCGCCCCAGGGGGTTGACGATGCGCGCACCACCTCGTAGGCGCCCCGAGCCCGGATGTCAACGGGGACGCGTCGACGCCCCACGCGAGCGCACACTGGTCGGCCACGACGGAAAGGAGGAGCATCATGTCCGATCCATTCGATGCACCCAGGGAGGACCGGCCGTCTGCCGACCCGCTGGTCGGTCTCGGATCCGTCGAGCAGGACCTCGAGGACCAGCTCGACGAGGAGGAGCTTCGTGACGACGGTCTCCGCGAAGAGGCGCTGGACGACCCGCTCTGGGACGAGGACGAAGAATGAGCGGCGTCGGCGATCAGGGGCTCACCCCTGATTACGTGAAGCCACAGGCCCCCGACGACGGCTCGGAGGACCCGCCTCCCGAGCAGCAGGATGCGGTGGACGACGAACTGCTCGACTCGGGCCGGGAGGATGATGAGCCGGACGACGTGAAGGAGCGGAGGCGCGAGCGGCACCGGATCGACCCGTCGAAGGCTCCACCCCCGGAGGAACCCGGGAGCGATCAGCTCGAGGAGGGGCGCTCCCACAGGAGCCAGCGGAACCCGTAACCGTCGAGCCTGACGCCGGTCGGCTTCACTCCTCGGGCGCGCCGATCCGCAGTTCCTCCGTCGTCGGCCCGTCACCCGCATCCGGCGGCTCCGGGACGAGATAGAGCCCGCCGGGCGAGTTGGCCGTGAAGGCGAGCGCCTCGACCCATCCGCGATTGATCGCCGGCTGCCGGCTGCCGTAGAACTTGAACACCAGGGAACTGCCCGGGTGCACCCACACGGTGACCCGGCCGCCGCCGACACTGGCGTCCTCGCGCCAGCTGAACGGGAACGGCTCGCCGCGCCGCAGCTTCGCCGTGATCACGAGCTGCAGGTGCAGCAGCGCCCGGTCCTCGATCTCGGTCTTGACGCCGCCTTCGTAGATGAATTTGCCCATCGACATCTCCTTCGCCCGGACCGTTGTGCAGTATGCGCAGTCAGGGCCTAGGTTAGGCGTCATGGGGCTTCTTTACTACGGCGGAGGCGCCGAACCGATTCAGATCGAGGATCGTGCGCTCGCGCATCTCAAGGTCGTCATTGCGACCAAACTGCGCCGCAACGAGAGCTTCACGCTCTCGTGGCAGCACCCGGAGGGCGATGAGCCCGGCCGGTCGACGATCTGGCTGCACCCGTCCATTCCGCTGCGCTTCGTCTTCGATGAGCCCGAACCGCCTGAGCTGCACGCGGAGTGGATCACGGCGATGGCGCATTCCGCGAACAGCAGCGGCGGCATCACCATGGTCCCGGAGGACATGACTCCGCCGGAGTAGGCCGCGCGGGGCTTGTCAGCGACCCGCTGCCCGCAGTCAACCCCCTGTCCGGTCGTCGCAGGCATCCCTGATGATCGAGCGATGAGGCCGGCGGCACACGAGGAGGACAGCTTCGACTGGGTGGCACTGGTCGATCCCGGCCAGCGCGAACTGGATGAGGCGCTGTCACGTTTCCGCGTGCACCCGGTGCTGCGCGAGGACGCGGTGCGGAGCGGGCAGCCCCCGAAACTCGTGCTGCTCGACGAGCAGTTCCTCGTTGTGGCCTGGGACCTCGATCCCGATGCCGTGGTCCGCCGCCCCGCCGAGACGGTGCTGCTCGTGGGGGACCCGTGGCTGCTGTCGATCCAGTACACGCAAGGGCAGGACGTTCGGCCACTCCAGTCGCTGGTCGAGGATGACGGCGAGCCGTCGTGCACCACGCCGCTGCGCGCCGCGTACCGCATCCTCGCCGCGATCATCCGCGACTACGAGGATTCGGCGACGAGCATCGAGCACGAACTCGACGACGTCGAGGCCGAGGTGTTCGACGCGACCGTCGAAGAGGACTACGAGCGCATCTACCGCCTGCGTCGCCGCATCAGTCATGTCGACCGCGCCGCTTCTGCGTTCATGCGCGGGTTCGAGGACGATGCCGACCAGCTCGAAGAGCTCCTGAAGCAAGACGAGACGCTCCGCCCGTACTTCCGCCGCGCGCGCGGCGACCTGGCAGCACTTGCGGATCTGCTCTCCACGCAGCGCATGGCGCTAGATGCCGTGGTCTCCAGTCACGAGAGCAACGTGTCGTCGAGGCAGAACCGCGACATGCGCACCATCGCGGCGGTGGCGGCGCTGCTCGCCCTGCCCACCGTCGTCGCCGGCCTGTACGGCATGAACTTCAAGGACATGCCCCTGCTGGACGTGCCTTTCGGCTGGTCCGTGGTGCTGGCCGGCACGATGATCGCGGACATGGCGCTGGCCTGGCTGTTCCGCCGGCGCGGCTGGCTGGGCGGGAACAGGCAGCACGACAACTGACGGAGCAGCTCACTCCGACTCCGCAGCCGACACCGTGTGCGGCATCCCGACCGGTTTCGACTCCGCCGATCCGCGCTGCCGCAGGTAGATCGAGAACGCCACCATGGTGCCGACGGCGAGGAACTCCGACTGCCAGTTCTGCAGTGTGCGATCCCAGAAGTCCGCGGAGACGATGTACTCCGCCCAGGTCGGTGCGGGCATCCCGTGCATCGTGCTCTCCTCGCCGGCGACGATGGTGCCGGCCAGGGACTGGATCAGCCAGGACAGTGCGAACACCGTGCCCATCACGATCAGCAGGGAGTTGCCGTACAGCGCTCTTCGCCACCCTCCGGCCTTCGCCCACGCGGGCGCGTCGTGGGGCGCATGCGCACCGACCAGTTGCGTGGCGTCGTCACCGGGGCCCTCGTCGCCCGGCTTCTTCGACTCCGGCGATCCGCGCTGCACCAACCACACCGTCGCCCCGATGAACAGGAAGAACTGCAGGAACTCGGACTGCCAGTTCTCGGCGACGTCCACGACGAAGTCGGGCGAGAGGATGAAGCCGAGGTAGTCGACGGCGGGGCGGCCGTGCTCCGCCAGCTCCTCGAGCTGCCGGAAGTAGCCCGCCATCGACTGTCCGGCGATCGCCAGCAGGAACAGCAGTAGGAAGAACAGTCCGAGAGCGTTGTCGCGCAGCAGCCGGGGCATGTTCACCCGCCTCCGATCACGATCACGATCATGGCGACGAGGCCGCCGGCCGTCACCGTCATCCACAGCCAGAAGACCACTGCGGGCCCCATCGCGTCCCTGTCCGCCATCCGAACCTCCTCTGCTCGAGGGTGGTGCGACCGCCGCCGGGGACGAAGGGGGTTGACGATCGCGGCCCTCGCTGTCAACCCCCTGCACCGGGGTGCGCTCCTTCCGTACCGTCGGTGCTTCACAGGAAAGGAGAAGCGGATGACTCTGATGAAGGAGACCCTGACGAAGGACATCATGACTCCGGGCGCGCGGTGCATCGGCGAGAACGACACGCTCGCGACCGCCGCACGGCTCATGGCGGACCTGGAGATCGGCGCGCTGCCGATCTGCGGGGAGGACGGAAAGCTGAAGGGCATGCTCACCGATCGCGACATCGTCGTCAAGGCGATCGCGAACGGACACGACCCCGCACAGACCGCGGCCGGCGTGCTCGCCGAGGGGCGACCGTACATGGTCGACTCCGAGGACGACGTGCACCGGGCCCTCGAGGTGATGGAGGAGCACCAGGTGCGCCGCGTGCCGGTGATCGAGGATCACGTGCTCGTGGGCATCATCGCCCAGGCCGACATCGCCCGTGCGATGGCTCCTCAGCAGACCGGGGAGACCGTCGAGCAGATCTCGCGATGAGCGAGGAGGGCGACATGCGTGGCGATGAAGAGGCGATGGCACGGGACATGAGCCGGCGACCGGCGAATGCCACCACGACCCACGCCGAATGGGGCGCGGGCGATCCGCGCCTGCGAGTGACGCGCGAGGACACCCGGCTGGAGCATCCGCTCTCGCTGGACGAGACGCGCATCGGCTCGGCGCCGGGCAACGATCTCGTCCTCGAGGGAGCGGATACGGTGCACGCGACGATCCTTCACGACGATCGCGACGAGTACGTGCTGACCCTGCACGGCGAGGGCGAGATGAACGCCCTCACGGAAGGTGACTCTCGCACCGAGATCCTGCGCACCGGAGCCAGGTTCACGATCGCGGACTGGACGCTGGTCTTCATGCGTGAGGAGTACGCCGATCACGGCCGCCCGTACGGCGGACGGGAGGGCGGCGAGCTCTCCGATCAGCCTCCGCAGCCCCGACGTCCCGATTACACCGTCCCGGGCGACGAGCCCGGGCCGGGCGAAGAAGTCAACAAAGCCTGACAACAGGAGAGGAGCAGACATGAGCGCTGCAGACAAGATGAAGCACACCGCGGAGGAGATGGCCGGCAAGGTCAAGGAGGGCGCGGGCAAGCTCACCGGCAACGAGAAGCTCGAGGCCGAGGGGAAGATGGATCAGGTCAAGGCGGATGCGAAGCAGGCCGGCGACGCCGTGAAGGATGCGGCGAAGGATGCCGGGGAGCACGCCAAGGACGCGACCAGGAAGATGACCGACCGCGACTGAGCGGCCGGGGATCGGAGGTCGGGGTGGCTCGGATCGGCATCGAGGAGGAGTTCGTGCTGCTCGATGACCGGACCCTCGTCCCGCTGGGAATGGGGCCGGGCACGAGAGAGCGCATCACCGACCGGAGCGTCAGCGGCGAGGTGATGCCGGAGTATCTGACCTGTCAGTTCGAGTGCGTCACCGACCCGCTCAGCACGCTCGCGGAGGCGGAGGCGGATCTGCGCCGCCTCCGCGGGCTGCTCGGTGAGTACGCCGCGCAGCATGGAGCCGTGGCCGCCTCGACGGGGACGCCGTTCATCTCGCCAGGAGGGCTCGCCGTCTCTCCTTCCTCGCACTACCACGAGGTGGCCGACCAGCTCGCGGAGATCACCCGCGAGCACGAGGTCAACGGGCTGCACGTGCATGTCGAATCGGGTGATGACGAGGAGCGCGTGCGCACGCTGAACCGGCTGCGCGGATGGCTGCCGCTCCTGCTCGCCCTGACCGGGAACGCACCGTTCGCCCATGGGGTGCCCTCGGGCTTCAAGAGCTGGCGCAGCATCCTGATCCGCCGCCTCCCGTCGTCGTGGTGCCCGCCCCGCTTCCACGACTACGACGACTATCGCGCCAAGACCGAGCGCCTGGTGGCGCTGCGCGCCATCCCGGACGCCTCCTCGCTCGCGTGGGCGGTGCGGCTGTCGGCACGATTCCCCACCGTCGAGATGCGCGTGTTCGATGCGCAGCTGACACCCGCCGACACGGTCTTCGCGGTATCGCTGACGCGGGCGATCGCGCTCGGCGGCGACACCGCCGTGCCGCCGGCGGCAGAACTCGACGGCATCGATGCGTCGCTGTGGATGGCCGCTCGGGACGGCACGGATGCTCGGGTGATCGACCCGATGACGGGCGATGTCGACAGCGTCTGGAGTATCACCGACCGCCTGCTCGAGGCGATCGGACCCGTCCTCCGCGAACTCGGCGAGGAGGACTTCGTGCGGGACCACCTCGACGGGATCCGAACGGATGGAACAGGCGCGCAGCGACAGCTGCTCGCCTACGACCGGGACGGTGTGGCCGGCCTCCGGGACCTGTATCGGGCGGGCGCTGCGAGCGCGACACGCCCGGGATGAGGGGCCCGATTTGCCAGAACGGCCGGATCCACGTAAATTATTACTTGTTCGCCCCAAGCGGTTGAGCGAAAGGCCGGAAGGCCCAGCTCCCCTCCAAGCGGCGGACACACCACCTCCACCTCACCTCCGGGTGAGCGGCCATGTGCCGCGGAGGATGGAAGAGATCAATAGCTCTGTTGAGACGGTCGCGAGGCCCGACTTCAGACGCGTCCGATCCTTGAGAACTCAACAGCGTGCACTTGTCAAATGCCAAATAACCTCGTCCCTGACTTTGTCAGGGTGAGATTCCTTTGGATCAATTTATTTGAATGTCAGCAATGATGTTCGTTTTTTGGTCATGATTGAACTCGCTGCCTTCTGGTCTTTTTCCGGCTGGTTGGTTGGCAATCGTTTTTTACGGAGAGTTTGATCCTGGCTCAGGATGAACGCTGGCGGCGTGCTTAACACATGCAAGTCGAACGATGAACCGGGTGCTTGC
>NZ_QUAB01000035.1 GCF_003387575.1 Microbacterium bovistercoris
CGGAACTCACGGGGATAGGGCTTGGGCATGATGACATCCTCCCAGCGGCACCAGTCGGCACCACAGATCAGGTGTCACCTATCCGTGCAGCAGACCCCTTTGAGCACGGCATCGGGTACCAGCACTCCCGCGTTATTCGCGTTCGTTCCCAGAACCGCGCTCAGGCCGTGTGTCGATTCAAAGAGCGGAAGCGGCGCAGACGGCAGCAGGGTCAGCGCAAGAGTGGTGTTCGTATTACGGAGCGCCCCAGCGGCTTCGATTCCGGGCACGTCGTCGAGCGCTTCGCATGCCTCTCCGTTCACATGGCCTGTTGAGGCGATGGTGAGGACCGCGGCACCAGAGGACTTGTACTTGTGGGCCTCATCGATGATCCGCACAGTCGTCAGCGCATCTGTGACGACGATACCTCCGAGTGCGGCGGCTGCAAGCATGGCGAAAAGGATCGTGCGACCGGCTCCGGTGAGAACATCTCGAACGGCCTCGCGAAAGAGCGAGGCCATTCTCATGATCGCTCCGCAGCGAAGGCGAATTGCGTGAGATCGAGGTGGTCAGTACACGCATCCCGTGTGCTCGCATCGTGAGTTGCGATGAGGACGATCCGCCCTCCTGCGGCGAGCTGACCGATGATGTCGTTGATTTGACGAGCGGTCGCGTGGTCGAGTTGCGCGGTGGGTTCATCGACGAGGAGTAGTTGGGGGTCAGCAGCCACGCCGCGCGCCAACATCAGGCGCTGTGCCTCACCTCCGGACAAGGACGAGAAAGCCCTCTCTGCCGTGTGCGCAAGCTGGAAGCTCACCAACAGGGACATCGCCGCCACTTCCGCGTCCCGAACAGTCATGCCGGAAACGAGGTATGGGTGGGCCACATGGTCGAGCGCAGATCTCTGCGGCATTCCATGAGGGCTCTGGAACACCCAATTCACCTTTTTGATGCCCTCGAGGTTCACGGCCCCTTCATCGGGGGCCTCCCAGCCCGCGATGATGCTGAGCAGGGTGCTCTTTCCGGATCCAGAAGGACCCGTCAGCGCATACGTTCGCTCAGGAAGGAAGGCGGCCGACAGCTCTCGAAACAGCCACGGATTATCGCCGTATCGATGCCCGAGACCCTGCACCTCTACGCGCATGACGCAGGTGCCTCAAGCCGGACGAACTCGGGCACTTCTTCGACATCGAACTGTACGACCGTTCGGCCCAACTGCGAGGTGACGATGCGCACTGCATAGGTCGCCCACTTGTTGCCTACGCATCCGTCAACTCCGGCGGTGATCAGTATCGCCGAGGGCGGCAGCGACGCCAGGGGCACGGGATCTACCAGCGATACCGTGGCGGCGAGCTCGATGGGCGCCGTGCCTTCTGCATCGGCCTTTGCTGTCGAGTAGGACGGTGCCTCTAGGATCACCGCGATGGCCTCCGAAGGTATCGATAGATCCGCAGACAGAGCGACTTCGACGCCATCGATCGTGAGTACTCGTGCCCCCGGGAGCAGTCCGGCTGGCTCCTCTGCGAACGAAGCGCTGGCACCACCGTCGGCCGCGACAATGGGAGCGTCCTGTTCCACCCGGTGGCCCACCAACGCGCGACAGGCAGCGATTGTCAAGGTAGGTGAAGGCATCCACATGAAGTCGGCCACAGTGACGGCGTTCACCTGCGAGGCAACCCCCGCCCGCTTCAAGAGTTCTCGGACCGCCTTGAGGTCTCGCTGCTTGAAGGTCTCGCCCGAAGTCGTCGTGAAGCCGAGCCTGTGCAGCTCGGTCTTGAGCGCGGCGACGTCAGGACCACTGTCGCCGAGGCCGAAGTCTCGCCAAAGCGGCGACGCGAGGCTCAGCAGGACGATCGGCCGATCATCGATGCTGTGTACAGACGTCCCCGAGGAGATCGTTGAGCCGGCCGTGCAGGAAGAGGACGTGACGACCCCCGCCGCCTGGCTCAGCAGGTCGATGTCGTCGGCGTGCTTCACGGTGACGCGCACGCTGTGCTCGTCGGTCGAATCTTCCAACACCACAGGCGTGTCCGTGATCGTCTTCGACGCGGCAAGCGTAGGGGGAGTGATCGGATGCAAGACGAAGAACGCGCCGATGACTCCTGCGCCCGCCATGCTTGCCAGCGTCAGCAGACCAATCGCCCATGCTCTCCAATTCGTCCGTTGCTTCTTCCGTTCAGTCATTGTGTGCTGAGATCGACATCCGGATTCGCACTGCATGCGCGCAGTCCGTCAATTCCGGTATCCGGCTCCAGGTAGGGGAAGGACTGCTGGGGGGCATCTTTGAGATAGTCCTCAGCGGTGTAGTCACCAGCAACTACGCTGTTCCGAATAAGACACTGGACCACACGCTCCTCCGCCGGTGTGTTGTCCGGGTTCGACGCAAGCTGACGCCGTAGGTGGTTGAGCCACGTCTCGCCGCTCTCGTCCTCGCACGCGGGGAGAAGAGCGTTGGCCTCGTCTCCACTGAGAGAACCCGTGTCGACTTCATAACCGCCGTCATCAAGGAACCCCTTGAAGGTCATGCCTTTGCTTTCCACGCACTTGGAGATGCGAGTGGCGACCTCCGCCCACTCTTCGTCGGTGATTTCCTGATCAGCAATCACTTCATGCACAAAGTCCGACTCGCTTTCATTCCATGCCTGCTCGAATTCACTCTTGTACGCGCCTGAAAAGGAGGGCATCTTTGGATCCATCGACGTCTTTGTGTTCGCAGGGGTTACTGTGCCGGAGCAGGCAGCGAGCAGCACCGCGCACAACAGCATGGCAAGAGTGCTGGCAAGTCGTAGGCGGAAGGATTTCAGGGACACGTACTTCTCCATTTCAGGGCCTGAATGCGACCATGTCGGGCGGTGTCGCCGCGGTGCTGTTGCGGCGACACCGGGTCTGCTGATGGATCAGTACACGTACCAGTAAGCCTTGTTGCCGGAGAGCGTCTTTGCTTGTGAAGCGTACGACCACACGTTTCCGGACGTGCGGCCCGACCGAACTAGTCCGTTGGCGTTCGACACGGAGGAACGGTGATCGGCGCCATGGAAGAAATCGGAGTAGTTCCGGTCTGACACTCCGTAACTCCAGATTCCGCCGCTGGGGTAGGCGATGGTTGCGCTAGCGGCCACCGCAGACCCCAGCACCAGCGCGCTAGCCAGTCCAGCAGAGACCCCCAGGCGGATCAGTGTCTTCTTGATCGTCACATTGCATCATCCTCCGTGTCATACGGTCGCCTACTTGGCGGTCCGTCCTGGAAGGATACGATAGGTAGTGTAAAGAAGGCAATCCCTGCGGTGTGTGTGCCCGGTCAGGCGCTCGCACTGTCCAATGGCGACTCGCTGCCGGGGCGCTGAGCAGAGTCAGATCATTTCGCTGGTGGTGCCCCGAGGAAGGCGCACACTGCATCGACGATGCTACGAGCGAATCCATCGTTGAGAGGTGCGTCGATGGGGAGCAGCACCCTGCTGATGACAGGGCCGTTTAGCATGTCGCAGACCGCTTCGAGCTGTAGATCCGTCGCCGGGCTGATCTCGCCACGTTCGACTGCCGCGGTGATCACGCGTCGCACGTGTGCGCGGCGGGGAAGCACGAATTGATCGCGATAGATGTCGTGGACGCTGGGGTCATTCGCGATCTCTTCGAAGAGACCGGCAAGCGTCTTCGACACCAGCGGAGACGCCATCATTTTGACGTGGTCCACCTGCATCGCCAGGAGGTCGCCACGTAGTGAGCCCGTGTTCGCCTCCGGTCCTGCGCCGAAGTTCTCGTCGAGAATCTCGAGCACCAAGTGCGCGATGCTCGGGTATCGCCGGTAGAACGTGGGGCGCGTCGTGCCGACCTCCGTGGCCAGGCCATCGACGCTCAGCTTTGAGTAGCCATCGGTAGCCATGGTGCGTGCCGCAGTCTTCTTAATCGCGTCCGTGATGTCTGTAGCGCGAGGCCGTCCTGGCTTCTTCGAAGGCATGGCGATAACGGTATCAGCACGACTTGTCGAGACTGGCTGTGCGGGCCACGGATAGATACGCGAGACTCTGTATTGTTTCTGCATGGGCTCTAAGGCATCCTCCCTGAGGAACGCGATCAGTCACGAACTTCCGTTGAGCCTCGTTGAAGTGTTGGGACCGGAGGCCCGCCGCTACTTTGCGTCGGGCTACCGCGACGTTCGGCATCGCGTATCCGAAGGGCCATCGCGGCAAGGCGACGAGATTCACGCGGTGTATGCGGTCGAGTATCCCGATGACTGGTCGCGCGAGGTTGACGATGCGCCTCGCACTCCCCACCTGAGCACGATCGATGCGGCTCTCATGACGCTGCAGGGCATCGAAGCAGTCGGTCTTCCTCTTGGGGGAGCAGCGGGGTTCTGGGTTCGTTCTCTGGCGATGCACGCCGGTTCAGTGGCGTGGGAAGATCTTTCCTCTGTGCCGGTCGCGTTGCGCACCGATCCGCAGGTGGATGCGTCGGAACGCCGGGCTCTCAAGGGGAATGTGGGCAACATCAAGGTTGAGTGTGTCTTGGAAGCGAGCGACCGGTCCGGGCTCGCCGCTGAGGCCGCGGAACGGAGCACGGTCTACCGCGACGGATATCGCGAGGCCCGCACATCCTCGCTTGTCACGGCATACGATCCGACTGCGCGCGTGATGCGAAGCGCGCACCGAACCACCGGTGGCGCGGCAAATCGCGTCTATCGTGGCATCGAGTCGGCCTGGTATCCAGGGCTGACTGTCGTTGATTCATTGGTCACAATGGGGCAGTTGGCGCAGGCGGTGATTCTCCTTTCGCGCGGGATCGACCGGGCTGGCTTGGGCACGCTGTGGATGCGGAGCATCAGGTTCACAGCGGAGCGACCGCCAGCATCACAGCCGCTCGATTGGCGGATCGAGACGGAATTGATTCGAGACCAGGTGGTGGCTCGGGCAGCAAGTGGGTTCCACGATGTGCGCGTGTCGTGCAAGGCGACGACTGGTGCCCGCGTCGAGGCGAGACTGGCCTACACGGAGTGACGCGGGATGACCCGGGCAGCTCATAGTCGGCTAGTGCGAGCAGGTGCGGAGTACCTGCTCGCCGTTCCCTATTCGGCAGCATCGCTGGAAGGGTTCTCGCTCACATCGTCCATCTCGAAGGGTGAGGTCGTCGAAGCGTTTGATGACGTGCATTCGCTGGGCACGGCCATTCTGGACCACGAACGCATGGCGTTGCACGCGGTACAGGATCGAATCATGAGGTCGACCGGGACCCCCTTGGAGAAACTTCGGGTCGGGTTCGCGGCCACAGGGGCACTGCTGGCCGACGACGTTGTTGTCCGCGCAGCTTTCCGGCTGGCGATGGAGTCTCGAGAGGCATTCCCTGAGCGTCGGCTTGATCCGTTCCGGACATGGAGGGGCTTCGTTGGCGAGCGGTTGGCAGAGGCGGAGCACGCCGGTCTTCTCAGGACGGGTCTCGACTTGTTGGGGGTGGGCGAATTGCTCGTCACTGCCGGGATGGGCATCCGAGATCTCATCTTCATGCACGGTTTGTGGGATGAGGCGGAGGAGCGGCTGCACAATGCCGTCACCTGTGTGATCTCGCTGATCCGGGCGTAATTGATGGCGACGCGGTCGATGAAAGCGTCCACCGGGCGACAACCCAACTGAGGCAACGTGGGGTCAGCATGACCTTGCCCGGGGTAGAGCGCCGACTGCTCCAGCCAAGCTGCATAGTGCGCTTGCCGGCCGCCCGGGCAGTGAGCGGCGCTCCGCTCACGACTGCATCGCTCTGTGTGTGAGAGATAGCAAATGATTGCGAACGCATAAATCATTCCAGTACAGTGTGGAACGATAATCAGGTGCCCGGATTCAGACTGGTCACATCGATCGGAGGAGATCTCATGAAGCGTGGCACCAAGCTCATCGCTGCGTCAGCACTCGCGCTGGCAATGGCTGTCGGAAGTGTTACGGCCGCGAACGCGACGACCGAGTACGTCGGCGGAGGTACTTGGCAGTACTGGGTGGACTACGGCACGGACACCAACTATTCCGGCTACTACCACGGTTCCGCCTACCACCGTGCATCCGTTTCGAACGGGACGGGAACTGTGCGAGAGTATGCGAACGCAGGATCCTGGGCGCGGGCCATGCAGTCAGCCGCTGCATGGGGGAACAAGGCGTACTGGTGGAAGGAATGATCGCCCCTTGACTCGCCTTCTCGCCGATCGTCTGCGATCTCGTGCGGCGGCACTGCCTGCGTGCGCGCTGCTTCTTCTCGGCCTTGCCGCCTGTAGTCCGTCCTCACGCCACCCTGCTGAAACCACGGGGACAGACGGCATGCCGACCTTCACCGGACCATACTCGGAGGAGCTCACCGAGGCCTGGCAGAAGTCGAAGTCGGCATGGGTTCACGCAGTGTTGGAGGACAGCCAAATCTCCGAACAGGAGTACAAAGAACTCGGAGTTCGACTCGGCGAGTGCTTCGCCGAGAGCGGTGTGGAGTTCACCGGCCTGTCAGACGATGGTGTGGGGTACTCCCTCGGCCCTTCGTCGATGAACTCTGACGACCTCGAGCGCGTGGCTGACTCCTGTGACGAGTCAACCGGTCAGAGGTGGATTCAGGTACTCCGTGCATCCATGATGTCGAACCCGCAGAACACCCCCATTGAGGAGGTCATGACGGAGTGTCTGATCCGCAACGGGGCGGTAGCTCCTGACTACACCGCCGAGCAGTACTTGAGGGATGTTCCCAAGCAAGCCTTCCCGTTCTTGGACTCCTCGAAGGAGCAGGTGTTCTGGGCGTGTAGCACCAGCCCGTCGTATACGGCGGCGAACCAGTGAGCCGTGCCGGCCGCGACCGGCTGGTGACGGTGGCTGTGACGCTGATCATCAGCGTCACAGCCACCGTGTTGGTCGGGGCGCTGATGCTGAGCGCGCAGATCCCACCCTCGCTCGCGGCGTCGAAGCAGCCCGAAAGGGTGAAGATCACGACACAGGAGTACTTCGATCCGCAGCAGGTGGACGTCACTGTGGAAGCGCCCCCTGATCTCTCGGCCAGGGTCGCCCGCGACGGGATCGTCACCGCATTCGGGTGCTCAGCCGGTGAGGTATGGAAGTCTGGTACGAGCCACATATCCGTGGACGGGTCACCGCTTCTGGCCTTCCACACGAGCACTCCGCTGTGGCGGGATCTTGAACCGGGAGCACGCGGCGCGGATGTGGACGCAGTCAAGGCGGAGCTGGCACGACTGGGCCAACGAGTCAGCTCTGCTTCAGCGTTGCGACGGGTCGACGTGAGCTCGATGCGCGCCCTCGCTCAGAAGGCCGGTGCGGATTCTTCCTTTGACGTCATCTCGCCCACCGACCTCGTCTGGATCCCTGCTGCGGAGATTGCTCCGAAGTCATGTGATGTCACGGTCGGGCAGCGCGTCTCCGTGGACACTGCAGTGATGAGTTCTGCATCGCCGGCGACGGTGTCGATCACTCCGCTGCAGAAGATGCTTCACGGCAGCCGTGTACTGAAGGCCGACCAGGTCGAACTCCCCGTCACGGACAAGCTGACTCTGGCCGATCCGAAAGATGCGTCCGACCTGCTCTCCACGGCGAGCTATCGTGCTGCGGCTCAGTCGGCTTCGGCGCCAGGCATCCCCGTCACTCTGACGGCGGTGTTGGCGCTCGCTGAGCCGGTGACGGTCAGCGTTCTCCCGCCGGCAGCTGTTCGCGCCGAATCGCTGACTGCCGGATGCATTGCATCCGATCAGGGGGTCGTGCCGGTCACCATCGTCGCGTCGGATCTCGGTAGGACGCTCGTCGTCTTTGACCCGAGTACCCGCACACCCGCGAGTACGGCGTCGTTGACGCCTCCCAGACGATGCAGCTGACGCTGCGGGGCGTCAGCCATCGCTTCACCGATGCCGCATGGCTGTTCCGGAACCTCACCTTCCGCTTCGAAGCAGGGACGAGCTATGCACTCACGGGACCGTCCGGCTCGGGAAAGAGCACGCTCCTCGCACTGGCAGCCGGATGGATCACTCCTGCGGAAGGAAACGTCGAGTCCAGGGGGATCGATCGGACGAGCTGGGTGTTCCAGAACTCCCACGGCATGCCCCGCAGGACCGCGCTCGACCATGTGGTGCTTCCGATGATCGCGGGCGGACTGACGCGAGCTGAGTCCGAATCGATCGCACATGGAACACTGGCACGATTCCGCCTCGGAGGATTGGCATCGCGCCCGTTTCGGGCTCTGTCGGGCGGCGAAGCACAGCGGCTCATGTTCGCACGCGCTGTGGCCGCGAACCCTCAGCTGATCCTCGTGGACGAGCCCACCGCGCAGCTGGACGCAGTCACGTCGAAGCTGGTCAACAGCGTGATCCAGGAGCTCTCCGACGATGGGCGCATCCTGCTCGTCGCTTCGCATGATGCCGACACCGTGGCTTCTTGCGATGTGCGCCTTGACCTCGCCGCATATGCAGCTGAGGACTGATGATGAGATTGAGTACGCTCCTCAGCGAGGCCACGCGCGACGTTGCCTCCGGCACCGCCCGGGCGGTCACTTTCGGCGCGATCTTCGCCCTCACACTCCTCCTCCTTCTGGCCTCCGATGTCTTCGCAACGCAGCGGCTCATCGACGATGCGGCTCGGTTCACGCGCAGCGGTGCAGCCACACTCGCCGTCGCCTCCTCCGGGAACATTGCCGGGGAGGCCTGCGAGGCGCTGAGCTCACTCCCCCAGGTGAGCGGCTCCGGGGCCATACGTGCCACGCAACAGCAGTTGACCTTTGCGGTGATGCCACGCTCTCCGCTGGACGCATACGCTGCCTCCAGCGGTATGCGCGACGTACTCGGTGTTCGGAAACTGTCCGAACGCGGCATCGTCGTCAGCGCCGATGCCGCAGATGAACTCGGCACACTTCGCAATGACACCGTGATCACCAACCGCGGCGTGACGGAGCTGGCAGGAGAGTATGACTATCCCGCGGACGGGCGTCGGCCCGGATTCGGCTGGGCCGCGCTGATTCCCGCACCCGCTGACGAACTCTATGACGAGTGCTGGGTGACGGTCTGGCCCTTCACCTCGGACATCCGGCCGCTCCTGATGTCGACTCTCGCAGCATCAGCCCCGCGGGACGCGAAGGTCGAAATCGCTCAGCTGAACACGCGCTACGGCAGCACATTTGATGGGGCCGCGCGTTACGACACCCGACCGACGGCTCTGAATCCGTTGTACGCAGCTGCCCTCGGGCTTGTGTTGGCGTTCGCCGCCATCCGGCTGCGCAAGCTTGAATTCGCTGCCCGTCTGCACGACGGGGCGTCCACTGCTTCTCTACAGGCTTTGGCGGTCACCGAGAGTCTCTCGTGGCTGTCGACCGCCGCGCTCGCCAGCGCCGCGATCGCCGCCGCCCTCGCCGTGCAGATCCCCCATCCGGACTCCGGTGCTGTGATCGCCACGAGCCTGACGACGTGCTTCGCCGCGATTGTCGGCGGTGTCTGCGGTGCGCTCACGGGCGCCACGGTCGTCCGCGAGCAAGATCTCTTCGCCTACTTCAAAGACCGTTGACGCTGGTGCTCACCCCTTCGGCGTGAGCACCAGCGTGTCGACGGCCTGCTTCGCGACGGCCTTCTTCGAGAACGCCCAGCGGTCCTGCCGGCCCGCCGCCCAGTCCTCGGTCTGGTCGGTGTAGTGCTCGTTGAAGGCGTGACCGCTGGCGCCGGTGAGGTGGATCCAGCTCGAGCGGTCGAAGTCCGACAGGTCGATGACCATCCGCATGGACGGCACGGTGGTCGTCTCGTACGACTCGCCGAGGTTCCAGCCGGTGGCGTTCACGACGGATGCTCCGCCGCTGACGGCGAATGGGCCGCGGTTGAAGAGCATCTCGATCGGGGCGATGCCCGACTTGCCCAGGGTCGCGCTGCGCAGAGTCAGTGCGTGCAGGCTGCCCCAGTTCCAGTGCGCGAGGTTCTCGCCCTGCAGCTCGGCGAGCTCGTCGTACGCCTGCTCGGCCGAGTAGGCGAGCATCTCGTCCATGCTGTTCACCCGGAGCTTCTTGTTGGTCCAGAGCGGGTCGTCCGGGTTCTCCAGCATCGTGCCGACCACGGTGAACAGGCGGCCCTGCCCGGTGATCGGCATCGGGTTGTCGCGCCGGGAGAAGATGTTCTGCACCAGGTTCGACCACAGCACGTTCGCGTACGCCGCGGCGGACGAGTTGGCGGTGTTCTGCGCGTCCCAGGTGCGCAGCAGCTTCACCGCGGCCTTCGGGCCCTTGCCCTCGACGGTGACGTCCTGCATCGCGATGGCCAGCTGCTTGCCGATCCACATCTCGTCATCCATGTGGATGTCGCGCAGGTCCTGCGCCGACAGCGGCCCCGCGGCCGACTTCCGCTCGATCAGGTGCGCGATGCGCCCCGCGCGGTAGCCGTAGTCCCAGTCCTTGGAGAGGAAGTACTCGTAGTCGTCGGTCACGATCGCATTGTTCGCGGTGACGATGTAGCCGGAGGCCGGGTTGTACGACACCGGCAGCTTCTCGAACGGGATGAATCCGGTCCAGTCGTAGCTGCTGTCCCAGCCCGGCTGCGGCAGCCAGCCGTCACCGGCGCCGCGGACCGGCAGGCGTCCGGGAGCCTGGTAGCCGATGTTGCCCTCCTTGTCGGCGTAGATGAGGTTCTGCGCCGGCACATCGAAGAGGGATGCCGCATAGCGGAACTGGTCGAAGTCCTGCGCCTTCGACAGCGCGAAGATCGCGCTCGCTGTGGTGCCGGCATCCAGGGCTGTCCAGCGCAGGCTGACCGCGTAGTCGCCGCCCTCGGGGGCACCGGCCTGGTCACCGGGCACCACCGTCCCCGCATCCGTCGTCACCTTGCCCTGCTCCAGCTCGGGCTTCTCGGCGATGCCGGTGAAGTCGTCGGTCAGGCCCGAGATGATCGGCCCGTGCACGGTGGAGCGGATCGTGAGCGGGATGTCCTTCCCGCCCGCGACCTTGATGGTCTCCTCGCGCACCTCCATCGGCACGAGCGCGCCGTCGCGCCAGTACTGGTCGCCCTCGACCTTCTCGACGTACAGGTCGGTCACGTCGGTGGTCAGGTTGGTGAAGCCCCACGCGATCTTCGCGTTGTGGCCGATCACGATGCCGGGCAGCCCCGAGAACGAGTACCCGCCGACGTTGAACGGGCAGGCCTCCGAGACCTTCGCACACTTCAGCTGCACCTGGTACCAGACCGAGGGCAGCGCGGCGCCGAGGTGCGGGTCGTTCGCGAGCAGGGGCTGGCCGGTCTCGGTGAGCTGACCGGAGACGACCCACGAGTTCGAGCCGATGCCCTCGCCGACATTGCCGAGCAGCATGCTCGCCGCCTCGATCACGCTGTCGGCCTGCTTCCACTCCACCGAGTCCAGCGCCTGCACGGCATCCTGCCCCTCGCTCCCGGTGAACGCCGCCGTGTCGGCGGTCGTGGCGAGGGCGGGCACCTTCGAGATCGTGGGAACGATCACCGGGTTCCGGTCGAACGGGTACGACGGGTACAGCTGTTCCAGCGTCTGCTTCGCGTCGGCAGGGTCGAGCGTCGCGGCGAGCTGGGCGCGCGTGGTCTCATCCTCGATGTTGGTGCGGAGGTCCCAGGCCATCGCCTTCAGCCAGGCCACCGAGTCCGCGGGCTCCCAGGGCTCCGGCTCGTAGCCCGGGTTCTGGATGCCGAGCACGGCGTACTCCAGCGAGAGCTCGGCCCCGCTGCGGGAGGCGAGGTAGGCGTTCACGCCCTTCGCGTAGGCCTCGTAGTAGCCGAGGGTGGTCTCATCGAGGTTCGCGACCTCCTCCTCGGCGACCTTGCGCCAGCCCAGCGTGCGCAGGAAGGCGTCGGTGCCGGCCTGCGACTCGCCGAACATCTCGGACAGGCGCCCGGCGGTGGTGTGCCGGCGGAAGTCCATCTCGAAGAACCGGTCCTGCGCGTGCGTGTACCCCTCGGCGAAGAACAGGTCGTCGGTCGAGTTCGCCGTGATCGTCGGGATTCCGCGATCGTCGCGTTGTATCAGCACCTTCGACTGAAGTCCGTTCAGCGAGGTCTGGCCCTCGGTCTGCGGGAACGACCGCTGCGCGGTCCACGCCAGGAAGAAGGCAGCGGCTGTGGCGATCACCAGGACCGCGGCGATCACGATGAAGGCGATGCGTCCGATGCGGGCGCCGACGGACGGGCGCGGGGTGGAGGCCGGGTTCTCTGCGGTCATCGAAGGGCAACACTCTCGGTACAGGTCGGGCACGCGAGACGGAGTCTCACGCGATCAGAGCGCGCGTCCCGGGTACGACGCACGCCCTGGCATCCTAACCCCGCGCCTTCCGGCGATGAAACGATCTCCTGGGTCCCTGAGCCCGTCGAAGGGTCACATCAGCTTGGTGGACTCCAGGGCACGCAGCATCTTCTGGTTGCCGTGGATGAGCGGCAGGCGCAGCACCAGCCCGAGCAGCAGTGCCGGCACGGCGAACAGCGCGAGCCAGCCGAGCTGCACCCAGTAGTCGTTCCGGTAGATGCCGGCGATCGCCGCGCGCATCGCGCCGACCGCGTGCGTGGCGGGCAGCCACGGGCTGATGTTCTGGAACCACTGCGGCAGCACTTGCAGCGGGTAGGCGCCGCCCGAACTCGAGATCTGGATCACCAGCAGCAGCACCGACAGCGCCTTGCCGGCGTTCCCGAACGTGACCACGAGGGTGTAGATGATCAGCATGGACACCAGCGAGGTGACCCAGCCGGCGAGGACCAGCAGGAACGGATGCTGCGGCTGCACCTGCGTGAACAGGATGCTGCCCAAGCACACCAGCGAGCTCTGCAGGAAGCCCACGATCGCGAAGATCCCGAACCGGCCGAGGTAGGTCTCGGCGGGGGAGAGCTGCGGAAGACCGGATGCCTCGTCCTGAGGCGGATCGACGCGGATGGCCACCGCGGTCAGCAGCGCGCCGACCCACAGCGCCAGCACCGTGTACAGCGGAGTCATCGCGGCGCCGAAGCTCACCACCGAGTACACCGGCACGCGCTCGAGGGCGACGGGCTCGGCCACGAACGTCGCGAGGGCTTCGGGGTTCGAGCCGATCAGCTCGCGAAGGTCGCTCAGGTCGCCGGTCTCGGTGGCGTTCCTCAGTGCGGCGTCGATCTCGTCGAACCGGTCGGCCGTCTCGGCGAGCGACGTCGAGATGCCCGAGGTGAGCGCTTCGCCCTTCGTGAGGACGCTGCCCAGTGAATCCGAGCCTGACAGCGAGCGTGCCGCGGCTGACAGATCGTCGCCGATCGAGTCGACGTCGCGGCCGATGTCGGCGAGCGTGGAGGCGAGGGCGTCGAGCTTGGGCTGCAGGCTGGTCTTGAACGTCTTACCGGCATCCTGCACGGCAGCCTTCGCCTGGGCGATGAGCTTCGTGATCTCGGCGTGAGTCGCCTGGCGGTCGGCGTTGCCGGCGACGACCTGATCGGCGGCCTCGTCGAGCCGCATCTGCAGGGCCTGCTCGCGGGCGATCGCGGCGTCGATGCGTGAGATCGCCGCATCGAAGGAAGCCAATGCGCTGTCCGGCAGCAGCGGACGCACATCGTTCACCAGGCTGTCGCGCACCGTCTGCTGCTGGTCGATCTGGGTCTGCACGCGTGCGCCGATGGCGCGCAGCGCGTCGGCCGAGCTCGCCGACTGCGTGTCCAGGGAGGCGAAGACGTCGTCGACGCTGTCGGCGACCGCCTGATAGCTGTCGGCCGTGGCCGACAGGGCCTTGCCGAGTGCGGCGGTGGTCGTCAAGAGCGTCTGCTTGAGGGTCTGAGCGGCCTGCTTGCCGTCGCCGATCGCCCCGGTCGCGCTGCGCAGGGTGTCGGCCGACGAGGATGCCAGGCCCGAGGCGCTGTCGACCAGCGGGCGGCTGGACTCGATCAGCGCGGTGAACATGTCGGCCGTGGAGGCACCTGCCCTCAGCTGTGCGGCCACCGAGGCCACGTGCGCCTGCAGCCGCGACAGCGCGGCCTGCGTGTCGGCGTCGTCGAGGTACGACGACAGTGAGGTGATGATGTTCAGTCCGGCCTCGCTGAGGGTCTCGGTGAACACCTCGTTGATGCTCGTGGAGACCTCACCGGCGCCCTGCTCGGTGATCTTCGGGGCGAGCGCGTTCTTCTTCTCGTTCGTGTAGTACTCGATGCGGGTCGGCTCGGAGCCGGGCCCGTAGAACGTCATCATGTCTTCGCTGAACGTGGGCGGCAGCACGATCGCCGCGTAGTACTCGCCCGAGCGGGTGCCGTCGATCGCGTCGGCCTTCGAGGTGAACACCCAGTCCAGGTCGTCGTTGGCGCGCAGCGCCGACAGAACCTGATCGCCGACGTTGAGACGGATCGGCACCAGGTCGCTCTGATACCCCTCGTCGACGCTCGCGACGGCGACCTTCAGGTTCTTGGTGTTCTCGAACGGGTTCCAGCTCGCGATCACGTTGAACCAGGTGAACAACGAGGGGATCACGACCAGCCCGAACAGCACGATGACGGCCATGACGCTGCTGGTCGCACGGCGCAGGTCGAAGCGGAGCACGGCGAGGATGTTCTTCACTTCTGCTCCTCCTCATCGTCAGGCTGGTCTTCCCCGGACACTGGGTCCCTGAGCTCGTCGAAGGGCGGCTCGTCACCGGCATCCGGCTCGAAGAGCTCCTCGAGAACGAGGGTGGCGTCGTCCGGCTCGGCGTCGGCCTCCGGCTCGGGCCGTTCGAGCACCGCCGTCGCCGTCGTCGCGGGTCCGACGGCGGCGGCGCTCGCCGCGGCATCCGTCTCCTCCGGCGCGCCGTCCGGAGCGTCGGCGTGCAGGATGCCGGCACCGGTGGTCTCGTCGACCAGCGCCTGACGCAGCTCGGCCTCGGGCATCGCGCCCAGCTCAGATGCCTGCTCGATGCTCTGCTTGATGTACTCCAGCGTCACCAGCGCGGCGATGAGGATCAGGCACCACAGCGCCCACAGGCCGAGCATCGATGCCTTGGCGCCCGGCAGCAGCCACGCGGCGACGCCGATGAGGGCCATCACGGCGACGCCGATGATCGCGGTGAGCCGCAGACGGGTCGGGTAGTGCTCGGTGAACCGCCGTGCACGCGCGGCGTTCTCGGCCCGGAAGCCGTCGCCGTCGGTCAGCGCGCGGATGATCTGCGGCGTGCTGCGGCGGCCGACGATCTGCACGTCCTCGCTGACCAGCAGCCGGCTCTCGGCCAGCTTGCGGTTGAAGAGCAGCACGAAGTTGCCCAGCCACAGGCGCAGCACCAGGCCGAGTACGAAGGCGAGGATGACGAAGATCGCGAGCGTGCCCATGGCATGCCACCAGGCGCCGTCGTAGAAGCCGCTGATCGTCTCGCGGAGTGCGCCGATGCCGTAGCTGAACGGCAGGAACGGGTACAGGCCGCGGAAGAAGTCCGGCATCATCTCGATCGGGTACAGGCCGGATGCCCCGGGGATCTGGAAGATCACCAGCAGGATGCACAGGCCCTTGCCCACGATGCCGAAGGAGACCGACAGCGCGTAGATGATGCTGAGATAGGCCAGGCCGATGAGCACACTGGTGCCCACGAACGCGACCGGGTTCGCGGTCTGCACGCCGATCACGAGGTTGCCGATCGAGACCAGCAGGGCCTGGAAGAACGCGATCGCGGCGAACAGCATCCAGCGACCCATGTACGCCTGACGCACCGAGACTCCCTCGACACCCTCGGTGTCGACCTCGAGGCGGAAGATGACCATCAGCACGAAGGCGCCGATCCACAGGGACAGGTTCGTGAACAGCGCCGCCATCGCGGAGCCGTAAGCCTGCGTCGGGAACATCACGTTCTCGTGCACCTGCACGGGCGAGGCCATGAAGTCGGCGATCTGCTCGGGGTCGAGTCCGCTGATCTCGCTGAGCCGGTTCCACAGGTCCGCGGAGCCGAGCGCCAGCACGTCGGTGCGCACGGTGCCGAGGCCCTCCTCGGCGGTGGCGAGGTTGTCGTCGAGCGCGCTGAGGGCGGTCGTGGTCGAGGCGAGCTGCGTCTTCAGCCCGGCAAGCAGGCTCTGCGCCTGCGCCACCTGGGAGCGCTGCGCGCCCACGGCCGCGGAGAATCCGTCGGCGCTGGCCGACAGCGCCGACATCGCCCGGTTCAGGTCGGGGACGCTCGTCATCAGCGCCTTGCGGATGTCGCCGGCGGATGTCGCCGCCTGCGACACCGCGGCGTCGACGCTTGCGGATGCTGTATCGAGCGACTTCAGTGTGTTCGTGACGTCGCCGTTCAGTGCCTTCAGCTGTTCGAGCACCTGCTGGTCGTCCGCGTTGCGCTGCTGCAGGGCATCGATCGCGGTGCGCAGCTTCTGCGCGGCATCCGATGCCGGGTCGAGCTGATCGAGTGCGGCCTGCAGCTCGTCGAGCGCGACGCCGTTGGCCTTGATCACGGCCGTCATGTCGTCGATCGCCGTGCCGACGGCGACGTTCGCCTGCTGCAGACCGGCCGACAGCGTCGAGATCGAGGCGCTCATCTTCGCCGAGGCGTCGGCGAGCAGACCTGCGCCCTCGACGTAGGCCGAGGTGACCTCGTCGGTGACCGTGAGCAGCTCCTGCTGGGTCTCGGCGGCGAGGGCCTGCGCCTGGGCGATCGAGCGCTGCACGTCGGCGAGGGTCCGGTCGACCTTGCCGAGAGTGGCGGCGGCGCCGTCGAGCCTGCCCTGTGCATCGGTGAGGCCGTCGCGCAGATCGGCCAGACCCGCACGCGCGGCCGCGAGCTTGCGGGTCGCGTCGTCGAGCGCGCTGATCGAGTCGTCGCGCGCATCGGTGAGCCGGCCCTCGACGTCGATGCCCGCGGCCCGCAGCTGCTCGGTGATCACGCGGGAGACCGTCGAGACGAAGGTGCTGTTGATCTGCTTGTCGAGGGTGGAGGCGCCGACGTCGGTGATCTTCGGGGCGATCGCGTTCGCCTTCTCGTTGACGTAGTACTTCAGCTCGGGCCGGGTGATGTCGCCCGTGGTGACACTGAGGAAGTCGCTGCTGAAGTCGGGCGGGATGACGATCGCCGCGTAGCTGTCGCCGCTGCGGACGGCGTCCATCGCCTCGTCCTCGTCGAGGAACTCCCAGCCGAGCTGGTGGTCCTTCTTCAGCTCGGCGACGAGCTCGCCGCCGACGTCGATCGGGCCGGTCAGCTCTGAGGTGGCGCCCTCATCCTGGTTGACGATCGCCACGCTGACGTTCTGCGTGTTCGAGTACGGGTCCCAGAACGCGACGATGTTGAACCACGCGTACAGCGACGGCGTGACGATGACGCCGATGATGATGATCCACGCCTTGCTGACGCGAGCGAGCCGGCCGAGGTCGCGACGGAAGATCGTCCAGGCGTTCGGAGTGCGGACCGAGCTCATGCAGCGACCTCCGCGATGTCGGGGTGTGCTGCCAGCAGACTATCCGCCTCGCGCCAGGACAGTCCGGCGATGCTCAGAACCGTGCGGACAGCCAGATCTGCGGCGCCCGCGCTCGCCGCATCCGTCCTGGTGACGACCGTGCGCGCCATCTCCTCGATCAGTCGGGCGAGTGTGGGCGCGGCGAGATCGGTGCGGAAGCTGCCGTCCTCCTGACCGCGGCGCACCAGGCCGGCGACCGTGCGGCGCAGCGGCGCGAGTGCATCGGCGGTGTGCTCGACGTGCGCCTCGTCGAGTGCGAGCACGGCGGCGAACTGCACGTGCGCCGCCTCCTGCCAGAGGCGGGCGGCGAGCCGCGCCAGTGCGAGCCGGGCATCGGTGTCGGTGACCGACTCGGCGATCGCGTTGAAGCGCTGCGCCCCGGTGACGATCAGTTCGCGGATGAGTGCGTCGCGGTCGTCGAAGTGACCGTAGAGCGTGCGGCGCGAGAGTCCGGCGGCGCGTGCGATGACGTCGACCGATGCGTACGGGTCGGTCGCGAGCGCCGTGCGCGCCGCCTCGAGGATGCCTTCGCGGTTCGCGCGGGCATCGCTGCGGGGCACACGGGTGTTGGACATGCATCCAGTGTACGAACCTGCACACCACTGTGCAAGTTCTCCTTGCTCCGGTCTCACTCGTTGTGGGCGTGGGGCCCGGGTTACCCGCAACCGTTGAGACCGGAGCGGGTGGGGACAGGGCTGGGGGAAGTCGGTGGAGACGACGAAGGGCGGATGCTGCAGTCCGCAGCATCCGCCCTTCGTTCGCGAATCTCGTGTCAGTCGGTGCCGGAGTCGAACGCGGCGCCCTCGGAGGCCACGTCCACGGCATCCGTCAGGGCCTCGTCGGCCTCGGAGACCGAGCCCTCGACGGCCTCGGTGATCTCTCCGGCCTCGCCCGCGGTGACGCGGCCGACCAGCTCGCCGGTGGCGCCGCCGACCAGGCCGAGGCCCGCGTACTGCTCCAGGCGGGAGCGCGAGTCTGCGATGTCGAGGTTGCGCATGGTGAGCTGGCCGATGCGGTCGACCGGGCCGAACGCGGCGTCGCCGACGCGCTCCATCGAGAGCTTCTCGGGCGCGTAGGACAGGTTCGGCGAGACGGTGTCGAGGATCGTCCAGTCGTCGCCGCGGCGCAGCCGCAGCGTGACGGTTCCGGAGATCGTGGAACCGACCCAGCGCTGGATCGACTCGCGCAGCATGAGCGACTGCGGCTCGAGCCAGCGGCCCTCGTACATCAGGCGGCCCAGGCGGCGGCCCTGCTCGTGGTAGGTCGCGAGGGTGTCCTCGTTGAGGATGCCGTTGACGAGGCGTTCGTAGGCGATGAACAGCAGCGCCATGCCCGGTGCCTCGTAGATGCCGCGCGACTTCGCCTCGATGATGCGGTTCTCGATCTGGTCGCTCATGCCCAGGCCGTGACGACCGCCGATGCGGTTGGCCTCGAAGACCAGGGCCACGGGGTCGGCGAACTCCTGGCCGTTCAGTGCGACCGGACGGCCGGCCTCGAACGTGACCGTGACGTCTTCGGCGGCGATCGCGACCGACTCGTCCCAGTACTTCACGCCCATGATCGGTTCGACGCTCTCGAGCGAGACGTCGAGGTGCTCGAGGGTCTTCGCCTCGTGCGTGGCGCCCCAGATGTTGGCATCCGTCGAGTACGCCTTCTCGGCGGAGTCGCGGTACGGGAAGCCGTGCTCGACGAGCCACTCGCTCATCTCCTGGCGTCCGCCGAGTTCGGTGACGAAGTCGGCGTCGAGCCAGGGCTTGTAGATGCGCAGGCGCGGGTTGGCCAGCAGGCCGTAGCGGTAGAACCGCTCGATGTCGTTGCCCTTGTAGGTGGAGCCGTCGCCCCAGATGTCGACGCCGTCCTCCTTCATCGCGCGCACCAGCATCGTGCCGGTCACGGCGCGGCCGATCGGCGTGGTGTTGAAGTAGGTCTTTCCGCCGGAGCGGATGTGGAACGCGCCGCACTGCAGGGCGACGAAGCCCTCCTCGACCAGAGCGGTCTTCGCGTCGACGAGGCGCGAGACCTCGGCGCCGTACTCCAGCGCGCGGCCGGGGATCGACTCGATGTCGTCTTCGTCGGGCTGCCCGAGGTCGCCGGTGTAGGTGCAGGGGATCGCACCCTTGTCGCGCATCCAGGCGACGGCGACGGAGGTGTCGAGACCACCGGAGAACGCGATGCCGACGCGCTCGCCGACGGGGAGGGACTGCAGGACCTTGGACATGCGATCAAGTCTATCGGCGGCGCGTCGCGGCTTTCGGCGGTGCTACTGGGCCTTCGCGCCGTACTTGCGAAACGCGTTCTGCTTCGACGTGCGCAGTGCCAGCCCGATCATCGTCCACGAATCGCCCGCGGCCCGGGCGGCGGCGACGGCCGAGGTCAGCCGTGCCTCCGCCGCGTCCTTGGCGTCGCGCGCCTCGGCGATCGCGCGGAGGCGGGCCGCATCGCGCATCGTCGCCGGATCGACGGACGCGATGAATGAATCAATGTCGTGATCGTGCGCGTCTTTGGTCCGTGCCTTGGTCATGCTGGCCTCCTCAGAGGTAGTCGTAACGGCTGGGGCGAAGGATGTCGGCGTGGATGACCAGCGCTGGCTGATCGGCGGGTACCAGCACCAGCTCGAGCAGACGCCCCGTGTGGTCGGCGCCGATCGCGAAGATTCGCAGTTCCCCGCCGTACTCCTGTTCCCGATATCGGATCATGTTGTCGAGAGCGTGCAGGATGTCGGCGTCCTCCACGCCGTGCTTCCGGGCGCTCGCAGCGATCCGGATGTCGTCATCATATCGTTTACGCGGCACGGTCGTCAACGTTCCGTTTACGGCTGCTGATCGTCATGTGCTCAGGCAAGCAAGTGGGGCGGACATGGAAGACGGCAGGCTCCCCTGTTCGGCCGAGTGTATGAGCAAGACGCTGGATGGCCGTGCCTGTGGAGCGCTGGCGTCGCGTCGCGGGCTTCAGATCAGGCGGACGTCCACCGAGGGCTGCGTAAGTGGCGAGGGCGCGGCGGTCGTGCGTCAGCAGGGTGATGCCGGCGTGCTTCGCGGCCAGGCCGACGAGGCCGCCGTAGACAGCGCCGGCGGCGATGCCGGATGCCTCGAACTCGGACACCGCCGTCAGTGCGGCTTCCGCCGGGAGTGCCACGGAGCCGGGGAACTCGACGGTGATCGCTCGCGCCGCTTCCGCCGCGCTCACCCGATCGGGCCGCGGGAGCCTGGTGAGCACCGAATAGGTCTCCACCAGCGCGTGCCCGGACAGTCTGAGTGTGGCGCCCGTGCAGATGTCTGTGATGGCACCGTGCGCAGGGTGGTCTTCGTCGAGAAGGGCGATGGCGGCGCTCGTGTCGAGCAGCAGATCAGCGCTGATCGGCAAGGCGCAGCTGACCGGGGGATCGCGGCGCGCGTGATCAGCCGGTGCCCAGCACCGCGGGCTACGGTGGATGCTTTGCCACGGAACGTCTGGAGACACGTCATGCGCCGCACCCTCGGCATCCTGTTCGCCGCCGCCCTGCTCTCGCTCGGCCTCGCCGCCTGCGCACCCGCCGACGATGCCGCCGCTCCGACCTCCACAGGCACGAGCGCTCCGGACGCCCCGGCCGTCGAGCCGTCCGCCGACGATGAGACCCCGGTCGCCGAGCTGACCCCGGTCGAGGCGGCGGATGCGCTGTGCGCGGCCGGGGAGGCCGAGGGAGACCGCGCGTGCGTCATCACCGGGCAGAAGGCCGCAGCCGACCTGTCGTTCGAGGGCTACGAGGTCGTCAAGCTCATCGACTCGAGCTTCGACGGGAAGGTCGCCGTCGGCGGCATCCGCGAGCTGGTCGTGACGAACTCGACTTTCGCCGGCGACCTCACCGTGACGCGTACGCAGGGCGTCGTCGTGAAGCTGTCGCAGATCGACGGGACGCTCGGCATCTCGCAGGCGCAGCACGCGACCCTCGTGAAGAACACCGTCGGCGGCGATCTGAGCTGCGACGGCGTGCGCGCTGACGGCGACGGCAACCAGGTGACCGGCAGCAACACCTGCTCCGTGCGCTGACGCCGGAAACACTCCGCGCCCACTAGGTTGAGCGCATGGGTGGTGCTTTCCTGTGGGGTGCCGTCGCGGCGGCGCCGCTCTTCGTCGGCGCGTGGCTCGCGACGCTGAGACGCTGGCCGCCGCGCCTGCTCGGCATCGTGCTGGGTTTCGGCGCGGGCGCGCTGATCTCGTCGATCTCGTTCGAACTCGTGCAGGAGGGCCTCGGCCTCGGCGGACCCGTTCCCCTCGTCGCCGGTCTCGCTGTCGGCGCACTGACCTATTACGTCGCCGATCGCATCGTCGACGCGAGGGCCGCGGCGGCGAAGGGCCCGTCCGGCATGCCGCTCGCGATCGGCGCTCTGCTCGACGGCATCCCCGAGCAGCTCGTGCTGGGCATCGGACTCGCCTCGGGCGACGGCGTCAGCCTCGCGCTCGTGGTCGCGATCCTGGTCTCCAACCTGCCGGAGTCGATCGGCTCCGCCTCCGACCTGCTGGAATCCGGCATGAAGAAGTCGCGGATGCTGTTGCTGTGGACTGCCGTGGCCGTCGTCTGCATGCTCTCGACCGTCGCCGGGTTCGCGATCACGGATGCCGTGGGTCCGGCCTTCCAGGCCGCCGTCGACGGGTTCGCCGCCGGCGCCCTGCTGGTGATGCTGGTCGACTCGATGGTGCCCGAGGCGCAGTCCAAGGCCAGGGAGTCGACCGGCCTGTTCACGGTGCTGGGCTTCACCGTGGCGGCGGGGCTGTCGTTCCTGGGCTGAGAGCTCAGAACCCCGGGTACTCACCCATGCGCTGCTCGAACTCGGCGCGGTCCTTCTCGCTGAGCAGCTCGCGGGCGATGATCGTCAGCTGCACGCCCTCGACGGGCTCGCCTGTGGCCTGGTGCTTGGCCTCGCGGTCGGCCTGTGCGGCGCCGGTCGGGTCCTTCGACGGATCGAACGCGTCGACGTACAGCATCAGCGGGTCGGGGAACGCGTCGCTGTACCACTCCCAGGTGTGCTGCTCTTCGATGTCGGCAGAGCCGTACAGCTTCGCCACCATCTCGGACGAGATGCCCGACTCCGAGGAGTTCAGCGGGTACAGCGCATACATGTCGCGCTCGGCGAGCACCTCGTCGATCACGGCGGCGATCTCGCGCTTGCGGTCGTTGTCGCGCACGGGCTCCACCGTGGTCCACTGCTCGGAGGTGTACTGCTGCAGCATCGACTCGCCGCCGTAGCCGTTGCGCTCGTGGCGGGTCGTCGGCTGCCCGGACTGCTTCCAGGAGTAGCCGAACTCGTCGGTGAGCCGCGCCCGGATCTCGGTCATCAACTCGTCGCCGTTCGCCTGCACCTGCTCCAGCGACGGCTGGGACAGCACCTCGCCCCTCGACGTCCCCTTCACCCCCGGGTACGCCTCCTCGTGCTTCTGCGCCTCGCTCTTCACGCCGTCGTAGGATCCCGTGGCGGATGCCACGACGGCACCCACCGCACCGACCGTGGCCATGTTGAACAGCAGCGCGATCGCGAGGGAGATCGCCCCGAGCATCCGGCCCCTGGTGGTCAGCAGCGCGGCGATGATGAGGCCGGCGACGATCAGCTGCAGCACCATCACGGTGACCGAGTACACCGGGTCGGCGCCGCCGCCGATCATCGCGCCGAACAGAATGAGCGCGAACAGGATCGAGGCGACCAGCGCCACCCAGCCCAGCGCGTTCGACTTCGTCTTCGGGACGTCGATCTGCACGGTCTCGGCGCCTGCGGGTACTGCCGGGGCGGCCGCCGTGCGCCTCGCCCCGTGATATCCGCCGGGCGGCGGTACCGGCGGCGCGCCCTGGTCTCCGCCGAGATAGCGGGAGCGCTGCTCGTCTACCATGGCTTGTCCGTTCCGGAGCCGGCGCCCTCGTCGTCGCCCGAACCGCCCCCGCCGAGCTGATCCTCACGATCCTGCTGGCCCTGGCCGAGCTTGTCCTCGATGTCGTCGAGCTTGCCCTGGTCGGGCTGCTGCTCGGTCTGGCCATCGCCGCCCTGACCCTGCTCGGGCTGCTGCTGACCCTGCTGCTGCTTCTTCTGCAGGCGGTCCTCCAGATCGTCGAGGGTGTCGCCCATGTCGCGACTCGGGTCGGACGACTGCTGCTGCGCCTGCTCGCTGTCGCACTCCTTCGGGGTGTCCACGGTGATCTCGAGCGCTTCGCCGTACAGCTCGGCGGCCTTCGCCGCGTCGCCGCCGGCCTGCTCGGCGTCGCCCATCCGCTCCACGACGATCGCGAGATTGATGCGCACATCGCACACCTCGAGACCCTTCGCGAGCGTCAGTGCGTCCTCGAGATCGGCGCGCGCCTCGGGCAGCCGATCCGCGCCGGCGAGAGCGGTGCCGGAGTTGAATGGCGCCTTGTACGGCTCGAACACGTTCCACCACGACTGGCCGTGTGCGGCGGCCTCCGAACCCGCGTAGTCGCCGGTCACGTAAGCGCTGATCGACTGGTGCGCGAACGCGTACATGCTGAGCAGCTTCGCGACCAGCACGAGCCCGGCGATCACCAGAGGGATGCTGCCGATCGCGATCCACCGGCGGATGCGGCGGCGCCGCCGGTTCGCGGCGAGAAGAGCGGATGCCGGGTCGGTCATCGGGCGCCTCCCGCCTGGGTCCCTGCGGTCACATCGGCATGGGTCCCTGAGCCTGTCGAAGGGTCGGTGCCTCGGGCCGGGGACGCTTCGACAGGCTCAGCGACCCAGTGTGCGGGGGTGGGTGCGGACGACGCTTCGACAGGCTCAGCGACCCATGCTTTCGAGCCGAGAACGAGCCCCCGCATCCGGGTCACGAGCATCGTCGCGCGGGCGAGTTCCACGCCAAGCAGCAGGACGATGATCAGCGCGAACACCCAGTACAGCTCGGTGACGTCGCCGACCTCTCCGGATTCGGCGTAGTCGGTCGTCGTCTTGGGAGCCTCGGGCAGCGCGATCTCGGCGTCCGCCGTGCGGTGCTCGTACTCGACGCCGAGCTGGTCCGCGAGCTTCTCGAGGTTCCCTTCGTCGATCACCGAGCGGGCTTCCTGGCCCTGGTACTCGATGTACTCCGATCCGGTCGAGCCACGGCCGGTGGTGATCCTCATCGGCCCGCCGTCCGCGGTGCCGTAGCCGAGCACCGCACCGGCGTCGACGTACTTCTGCGCGGTGCCGAACGATTCCGGCTCGTTCTGAGAGGTCTGCTCGCCGTCGCCGAGGTAGAACACCATGCGGGCTCTGTCCGGGGCCGCCTTCGCCGCCGACTGCAGGGTCTTCGCGAGCAGCTCGTTCGCGACGCCGATCGAGCTGCCGCGGGACTGCGCGGTGACCTCGGGGCGCAGCACGTCGAGCGAGGAGATCAGCGCCGTGGCATCCGTCGTGAGAGGCAGGCGCAGCTGCGCGGTCGCGTCGAACGTGATCAGCGCGAAGCGCGCGCCGGGGTACTCGTCGACGATCTTCTGCACGTCGGCGCGCACGCCGTCGAGGCGGGGCTTGCCGCCGTCCCAGTCCTCGGCGACGATGCTCGCCGTGGTGTCCACGGCGAGCACGACGTCGGTGTCGGTGGCGAGGGTCTGCGAGCTGCCGCCCGGGATGCCGGGGCGCATCAGCATCGCGAATGCGGCGAGCAGCATCAGCATCCGCAGCGCCCAGATCCAGCGCGGTGCATGGGTCCCTGAGCCCGTCGAAGGGCGCACGAGCGCCCACACGATCGCCGCGGCGACCGGTGCGCACAGCAGCACCAGCAGCAGCGGATTCAGGACGGGCTGGAGGATCACAGTCGCACCACCCACAGCAGCGCGAGGAAGCCGAGCACGGCGACGAGCAGCAGCGCGATCCACAGCTTCGGGGCATCCGCCCAGATCACCTGGGCCTGCCCGCGCAGCGCCGCCGCCTCCTGCTTCTGGATCTCGCCCACGATGTCGGAGACCGTCGTGGTGTCGCGCAGGCCGTACGCCTGACCGCCGGTGGCCTGCGCCGCCTTCGTCAGCCCGGCGCTGGTCTGCACCTTCGCATCGCCGATCGGGTCGATCGCGAACACCTTCACCTTCTGCGAGGCGGCGTAGGCGGATGCCTCGTCGAGGGTGAGGATCTGCGCGCCGTTCACCTCGTTGTCGGTCGCGAGGATCACTGACCGGCTGCGTTCGTCGTCGAGGTGATCGAACCGCATGGTGCAGGCGGCGAGGCCGTCGCCGATCAGCGAGGCGCCGGGTCCGTTGAGCGTGCCGACCCAGTGATCGGGGGTGTCGGACTGGTAGTCGAAGCCCTCGCGCACCTGGGCCAGCTGGTCGCGGATGAAGGCGTAGTCGTCGGTCAGGGGGAAGACCTGCACCGGCGAGCTGTTGAAGATCGTCAGCCCGATGCGCTCGCCCTTGAAGCCGTCGAGCAGGCTGTCGAACACATCGATCACCTCGCGGTCGACGTCGGTCATCGAGCCGGAGACGTCGAGGCAGAGCACGATGTCGCGGCTGGTGTTCACCGGCTGGATCGTCTGGGCCGCCATCGGCCGCGCGGCCACGACGCCGCCGAGCAGGGCGGCGATCAGGCCGAGGCCCAGGATGCCGGTGAGCGCGGTCATCCGCCGGCGCACCGCCGTGCGGAACGACGGCAGGCGGCGCAGCCGCTCGGCGCGGGAGACGAGGGCACCTTCTCCGTCGCCGATCCGCCCGTGGCGCAGGCCGAGCAGCACGCCGAGGCCCACCGCCAGCGCCACGATTCCGGCGGCGACGAGCAGCATCCATCCGTTCATCAGTGCCATGAGGTCACCACCCTGCGGGCGGCTTCGGCGCCGGCGACCGGGTCGATGGCCGGGCCGCGCTGGAAGATGCTCGGGTAGTAGTGCCGGCGCAGCGCGTCGATCAGGGCGGGATGCACGCCGCGGTGCTCGAGGTCGTCGAGTGAGAGCACCGGCGCCTCCAGGCCGGAGTACTCGTTGACGAAGGCGCGCACGGTGCGGCTGAGCTCGAGGTTGGCCGTGTGCGGATCCATATTCCGAGAGCGGTATGCATCCTCGATCTGCTGGATGCGGCCGAGGTAGTCGGTGCGCAGGGCGCCCAGCACGTCGACGAACAGCGGAGCGGATGCCGGAGCACCGGCGACCGTCAGGCTGCGTTTCGGCTTCGTGAGGGCGATCACGAGCCACGCGCCGAGCGCGATCACCACGAGCACGGCAACGGCCAGCAGGATCCAGCCCCAGCCGTACTGCGCCGGCGGATAGAGGTCGTCAGAGGCGGGCATGCGACCTCCGGTTCAGCATCCGCAGCAGCGCGGGCACGGCGGAGTCCTGGCCCTCGATCTCGGTGTGGCTGATCTCGAGCCGGCGCAGCAGGTCGTCGCGGCGGGCGATGTCGGCGGCCTCCTGTGCGGCCAGCTCGGCCATGATCGCGGGATCGCCGTGGGCGAAGTCGGGCACCCGCCAGCTGGTGTCGACGTCGCGGCGTGCACTGTGTGCGCGCGTGTGCAGCACCGGATCCGCGTCCCGCAGCGTGACCCACAGCACGTCGTGCTGCACCTTCAGCCGGCGCAGCATCCGCTCGGTCTCGTCGGTGGTGGGTTCCTCGTCGGTGACGATGACGACGATCATCCGTCGCGCGATGGTGCGCGCGACGTAGCCGAGCAGCGCATCGCGATCGTTCGGTGCGGTGCTCGCGTCGACGGCGCGCTGTATGCGCCGCAGGGCATGCTCGAGCCCGCCCTCGGTTCCGCTCGGCGCGAGGCGCTGGATGCCGGAGGCGTCGCCGTGCACCATCGAGAAATCGTCGCCGTGTCGCACGGTGAGGAAGCCCAGCGCACCGGCCACGAGCACGGCCAGCTCGGACTTCGGCCGCTCGTCCTCGGCGAGGGCCTTCATGCCGCGCCCGGTGTCGACGACGAACAGCACCGTGTGCATGCGCGTGGCCTTCGTGCGCTTGACCAGCGGTTCGCCGTGCTTGGCCGTTGCGCGCCAGTCGATGTCGCGCACCTGATCGCCGTACTCGTACGGCCGCAGGTCCTCGAAGTCGAGGCTGCGACCGCGCAGCAGCGACGCGTAGGCGCCGTCGAGCGCGTGCATCGACTTCTTCGAGGAGTGGATGAAGAGCTTGCTCTTCACCTGCGTGATCAATGCCGTCAAAGCTGGGTCCCTGAGCCTGTCGAAGGGTTACGGCGTCGGCACCGCGGCGAAGATCTGGTCGATGATCTCCTCGCTGCGCACGCCCTCGGCGTCGGCCTCGAACGTCAGCAGTACGCGGTGCCGCAGCACGAGGTGGCGCAGTTCGCGGACATCCTCGGGAAGCACGTGCGTGCGGCCGTTCAGCAGGGCGAGGGCGCGGGACGCCTGCAGGAAGGCGATGCTCGCGCGGGGGCTGGCGCCGTACTTGATGTACCGGGCGCGCTCCTCGCCGATGTACGGCGCAGGGTTCCTGGTGACGTACGCGAGCTGCACGATGTAGTTGCGGATCGAGGGGTCGACGTAGATCTGCGCAGCGGTGGTCTGCAGCATCCGCACGTCGTCGAGGCTGATCGCACCTGGTACATGCCGGTCGGGGTCGAGCACGCCGGAGTCGATGCGTCCGAGGATCTCGAACTCCTCCGCGGGGCTCGGGTACTCCACGATCTCCTTGAGCAGGAAGCGGTCCATCTGCGCCTCGGGCAGCTCGTAGGTGCCCTCCTGCTCGATCGGGTTCTGCGTGGCGATCACGAGGAACGGGCGGGGGAGCGGATGCATCTCGCCGCCGATCGTGGTCTGCCGCTCCTGCATCGCCTCGAGCATGGCCGACTGCGTCTTGGCACTGGAGCGGTTGATCTCGTCGAGCAGCACGAAGTTCGCGTGCACCGGGCCGAGCACGGTGCGGAAGGTGCCGGAGGAGGCGTCGTAGATCTGGTTGCCGGTGATGTCGCCGGGCAGCAGGTCAGGGGTGCACTGGATGCGCTTGAAGCTGGCCTTCACGGTGTCGGCGAGCGTGCTCGCGGCGGTGGTCTTGGCGAGGCCGGGCACCGACTCGAGCAGGATGTGGCCGCCCGCGATCAGGGCGATGAGCAGGCTGGTGCGCAGTCGCTCCTGGCCGACCATCTTGGTCGAGTACGACTCCGAGATGACGCGGATGATCTCGCGTGCCCTCGTGATGTCGAGGTCCTGGGGCGCCGAAACCTGGGGCGGTGCGCCGGTCGCCGGGCCCGGAGCCGTCGAAGGGCCTGGCACGGAAGAGATCGGCGGCGCGGGCGGGGGCGGGGGTGCGGCGGACGCCCCGCCTGCGGCGGGGAAGGATTCGGTCATCGTCGGTCTCCTCACGGCGGGCCGTGCGGCGGCCCCGCTACAGGGTAGTCGCCGCGCCTCCGTGGGGACGCTCAGGAAGATTCAGATCCCGATGTCCTTGCGGCGCATCTCGATGGGGTCGCCCTCGGTGCCGTCGGAGTACTCCGCCCGCACACGGGGGTTGCCGGGGATGAGGGTCAACACCGACCTGCCGATGTCGAGCGACGCGCGGCCGGCGGCATCGAAGGTCACCGACCCGGCATCCTTCCAGCCATACTCCACGCTCGCCGTCGACCCGGGCTCACCGGTCATCGTCAGGGTGTAGCTCTTGACGATCTCGATGCCGATCGCGTTGTCGCCGCGGTTCTCGGTGATCCCGGTGAACGCGAGGGGCGCGGGAGCCACCGGTGCTGAGGGTGACGGCGGTGCGGGCGGAGTCGATCGAGTCGGCTTCGGTGCGGGCGCCTTGCTCTCGGGCGCCGGCGCGGGCGACTCCTGCACGGGCGCCGGCTCCTGCACCGGCGACACGGTCGCCGTCGGGGTGGGAGCGCTGGACGGCGGAGGCGTGCTGCGCGTGACGGGGCCGCCGTATTCGCCGGACTGGCCCGGCGTGTACGGCACGGTGAGCGAATCCTGCGCATCGGCGACGGATACCGGCCGGCCTCCGCTCGCGAGCATGATCGTCGTCGCGACGATGCCGGCGACCACGAGTCCGCCGCCCGCGAAGAGCAGTGCACGCAGGGGGAGGGCGCGCCGGGACCGCACGCGGGCGACGGGTGGCGCCGTCGGCAACGCCGCAGGCGGCGCGGCCGTCGGCAGCACGGCCGTCGGCACCGGAGGAACCGTCCCATAGGGCGCTGCAGGCGCCGGCTCCGCCGCCTGCACAGCGGTCGCCTGCTCGGCGACCGTCTGTTCGTCGAGGGCCGGCAGATTCAGCGCATCAGGCAGCACCACGGCGTCGTCGGCCGGCACTTCCTCGGGCGCCTCGTAACTGCTGCGGTACATCCTGCTCGCTGATCGGTTCGGGTTCGCGGCCGGTCGGGCGGCCGCTCAGTCACCCTACCCGGATGCCGCGGCGGCCGCCGACCCCCGTCGCGCAGGAGGCCGCTCAGGGCGGCTACGCTCGTGCCATGAGTAGGACAGTGCCGTTCCTCGACCTCGCTGACACCGCCTTCGACGTGAACTCCGCGCAGGTGCATGACGCCCGTGACGACAGTTGGTACGCCGAGACGCCGTACGGGTGGGCGGTGCTTCGCTACGACGAGGGCACCGCTCTGCTGAAGGATCGGCGGTTCCAGCAGGGCAACGCCCGCTGGCCGTCGCAGAACGGGATCCATGAGGGGCCGTGGCAGCAGTGGTGGGCCGAGACGCTGCTGAGCATCGAAGGCGCCGACCACCTGCGCATGCGCAAACTGCTCGGGCCCGCGTTCCGCAACAAGACGATCGAGGCGATGCGTCCGGAGTTCCAGGCGCTCGCGAACGAACTCATCGACGCCTTCGCGGGCCGCGGCGAGGTGGAGTTCGTCTCGGAGTTCGCGGAGCCGTACGCCTCCCGCATCCTGTGCCTGCTGCTGGGGCTGCCCGATGACGAGTGGCCGCAGGTGGCGCATTGGGGGGACGACCTCGGCAAGTCGTTCGGCATCAACGTGCGGCACGATCTGCCCCGCATCGAGGTGGCGCTGGAGGGGCTGACCGGATACATCGAAGAGGTCATCGCCGATCGGATGGCGAACCCCCGCGACGACCTGGTGACCACGCTCGTGCAGGCGCACGAGGACGGCGATGCCCTCAGCCGCCGCGAGCTCAGCGTCGCACTGGTGTTCCTCGCCTTCGCGGGCATGGAGACCACCCGCAACCAGCTGGGGCTGGCGCTGCAGACCCTGCTCGCGCATCCCGACCAGTGGGCGCTGCTCGCCGAGCGTCCGGAACTCGGCGCGGTCGCGGTCGAGGAGGTCATGCGAGTGAATCCGACCGTCACCTGGGTCACGAGAGAGGCAATGGAGGACGTCGACCTGAACGGCCTGCACGTGCCCAGGGGAGGAATCGTGCAGGTGCTCTCGCACGCGATCGGCACGGACCCCACGAAGATGGGCGGTGACAGCGGCTTCGACATCCGCGTCGAGGACCGTCCGCTGCACTCCGGCTTCGGCGGCGGCATCCACCACTGTCTCGGCCACTTCGTGGCCCGCACCGACATGTCGGTCGCGCTGCCGCTGCTGGCACGACGGATGCCGGATGCCGCTCCCGACGGTCCCGGCGAATGGCTGCCCGTGTCCGGAAACACCGGGCCGGTGCGGTTCCCGATCCGATTCACCCCGTCGGATGACTGAGCCGGAGCGCGAGCTCACCGCCCCCGTCACGCTCACGCTGCCGAACGGCCGGCTGAACCCCGACGCGGTGGGCTGGGCGCGGCATCCGGTGGTCGACACCGCGGGCATCGGTCGCGGACGCGGCCGCAACAAGCGCTGGGAGTACTGGAACATCGCCACGCCGACGCACGTCGTCGGGCTCACGGTCTCGTCGATCGACTACGCGGCCGTGCACGAGGTGTGGGTGTGGGATCGCGCGACCGACCGGACCTGGCACCAGTCGGTGACGAACATCCCGCCGCGCGGCGTGCGGCTGCCGGCCCGGCTCGAGGCCGGGCCCAGCAGGGCCCGCGCGAAACATCTCGAGATCGACATCGACGAGACGGATGCCGGCACCCGGCTGCGCGCCCGGATCCCCGGCGCCGAGATCGACGTGGTCGCCGCGCTCCCGGACGGGCACGAGCGGCTCGCGGTCGTCGTGCCGTGGGGTGAAACGCGGTTCCAGTACACGGTCAAGGATGTCGCGCGCCCGGCATCCGGCATCCTCATCCTCGACGGTGTGGAGCACGAGCTGCCGCAGGGAGCGTCGTGGGCGGTGCTCGATCACGGCCGGGGGCGCTGGCCGTACGACGTGCGCTGGAACTGGGGCGCGGGCTCCGGCGTCTCGCACGGCCGCACGATCGGCATCCAGGTGGGCGGGCAGTGGACCGTCGGAACCGGATCGACCGAGAATGCGTTCTTCGTCGACGGTCGGCTGCACAAGATCCACGACGAGCTGACCTGGGACTACGACGTCGCTGAATGGCGACGCCCCTGGCGGATCCGCGGCGGAGGACTGGATGCCTTGTTCACGCCGGTCTACGACAAGGTCACCCGTACGAACCTCGGTGTCCTGGCGTCGTCCACCGACCAGTGTTTCGGCGACTGGTCGGGCGTCTTCCGGACCGAGACCGGGGAGCAGATCGTCTTCGACGGGATCTTCGGCTGGGCGGAGGACGTGGGTGAGCCTGGTGTCGTCGGTGATCGTCGGCGCGGTCGGGTTCATCAATGGTCGGCAATCGTTGCACGATTCGGCGATCGATCAGCTCACGACCATCCGTGAGATGCGCAGCTATGAGATGGTCACCGCCATCGAGGACGCGAAGCGCAGCGCCTCGCTGAACTCCCGCAACCTCAGCGCGCAGAACGCGTCGAAGGCGATCAACGCCGCCTTCGACGAGCTGCAGCAGATGCAGCTGGATTCCGCTCAGCAGGAGACCCTCGAGGCGTACCACCGGGACATCTTCATTCCCGAGCTCGAGAAGCGGTCGGGCGCCGAGTACGGCGACACCGCCTTCATCCCGGCGTCCCCCGCGGGTCGGTGGCTGCAGGAGCACTACTCCGTGCAGAACCAGGACTTCGACAAGGACTACGACAAGATCCTGATGCAGAACGATGCCGGCGACGGCACCGCCTATTCGGTCGCCGCCGAGCGTTACGGCGACTATTTCTCGCGACTGGTCGAACAGGCCGGCTACGAGGATGTGCTGCTGCTGAACCTCGAGGGCGATGTGGTCTTCTCGGCCTACAAGGGCGTCGATCTCGGTACGAACCTCAACAACGGTCCCTATGAGGAGAGCGCATTCGCCGAGGCGTATCGCGCGGCCGTCGCCACCAACTCGGTGAACACCACGGAGCTGACCGACTTCGAACGCTGGATCCCCTCCCTCAACGTGCCGAGCATGTGGGTGATGTCGCCGATCGGCAACGATTCCGGTATCACCGGTGTGCTGGCGATGCAGCTTCCACTGGCATTCGTGAACGACGTGATGACCGGCGGGGACCAGTGGAGAGGGCAGGGCCTCGGTGACACCGGTGAGGTGTACCTGGTCGGCCGGGACGACCTGATGCGCAGCAACTCGCGCAAGCTCATCCAGCATCCGAAGGAGTACGCCCAGTCGGTCATCGATGCGGGCACACCGCCGAGCACGGCGAAGCGCGTCGTCGAGGTGGGTGGCACGGTGCTGCTTCAGCCGGCGGATGCTGTGAGCGTGGAGAGGGCGCAGCGCGGCAAGGAGGGCACGACCGTCGGCCCGGGCTACCTCAGCGGTGAGACCGTCGTCAGCTACGGACCGCTCGACGTGCCGGATCTCGACTGGGTGGTCATCGCACGCATCGACGCCGAGGAGGCGTTCGCGCCGACTGCCGACTTCACCCGTACGGTGCTGCTCTGGCTGCTCGGCATCATGCTCGCGGTCGCCCTGCTGTCGCTGCTGCTGGCCCAGGTGTTCACCAGGCCCGTGCACCGGCTGGTCGGAGCGGTGAACCGGGTGGCGGAGGGCGACCTCGACGTGCAGGTGCCGCAGGGATCGCGCGACGAGTTCGGCGATCTCGGCAGCGCCTTCAACGACATGGCATCCAGCCTGCGCATCAAGCAGCAGCTGATCGACGAGCAGCGCTCCGAGAACGAGAAGCTCATGCACACGCTGATGCCCGAGAGCGTGGCGACGAAGTACCGCAACGGTGAGGAGGCGATCTCGGAGGCGCACGACAACGTCTCGGTCGTGTTCGCCGAGCTCGTCGGATTCGACGACTACGCGAGCGACCTCTCGCCCGAGGACGAGGTCGCGCAGCTCAACGTGCTGATGCGCGGCTTCGACGAGGCCGCGGAGAAGGCCGGCGTCGAGAAGGTGCGAACTCTGCACGAGGGGTACCTGGCGTCATCCGGCCTGATCGTGCCGCGCGTCGACAACGTGCGCCGATCGGTGCAGTTCGCCCGTGACCTGCTGGCCGTGATCGAACGGTTCAACACGCAGAACGGGGCGGAGGTCGCTCTGCGCGTCGGCGTGGACACCGGAACCGTGACCAGCGGTCTGGTGGCGAGGACGACCCTGGCGTACGACCTCTGGGGCGATGCGGTGAACCTGGCCTATCGGGTGCGCTCGGTGACGGGCGAGCCGGGCATCTACGTCAGCCAGGACGTGCGGGACCGCACCAATGAGCTGTTCACGTACGTCGAGGCCGGAACCGTCGAGGTGAAGGGCCGTACCGAGACCGTGTGGAAGGTGGCCTGACATGGACGAGGCTTTCGCCGACGGCTGGGCCTGGTGGGTGATCGCGATCGCGATCGGCTTCCCCGTGCTCCTCGTGGGCATCACCGAACTGCTCGGTGCGCTGCGCCGGCGCAACAGCCCGCTCGCGGGTCCCGTCGCGATCCTGCGCAACTGGGTGATCCCCGTCGGCGCCCTGTTCGCGCTGCTCGCGTTCGCACTGCAGTCTCCGGCCGACCAGGTCTGGGTGCGCGTGGTCGCCACCGTGTTCGGGTTCCTGCTGATCCTGCTGGTGCTCTCCGCCTTCAACGTCGTGCTGTTCTCGAACGCCTCCGAAGGATCCTGGCGTAAGCGCATCCCGACGATCTTCATCGAGATCGCACGGCTGGTGCTGGTCGTGGTCGGGCTCGCGATCCTGTTCTCCTGGGTGTGGAACGCGGATGTCGGCGGGCTCTTCGCGGCACTCGGCGTGACGTCGATCGTCATCGGCCTCGCGTTGCAGAACGCCGTGGGCGGTGTGATCTCGGGTCTGCTGCTGCTGTTCGAACAGCCGTTCAAGATCGGCGATCACCTCGACACCGGTGGGGTGAAGGGCCGGGTCATCGAGGTGAACTGGCGGGCCGTGCACATCGACACCGGCTCCGGCATCCAGATCGTGCCGAACTCCACCCTGTCGGGAGCGTCGTTCACGAACATGAGCGAGCCCGCGGGGCCGTACGCGGCGGCAGCCGACATCACCTTCACCACCGACGACCCGCCGCACGAGGTGGTCGCCCTGCTGGTCGACGTGGCCGAGGGGCTGCCGTTGCGGCTGCCGCGCGAGAAGGTGTCTGTGCAGTACTCCGGCAAAGGCGCGTACTCGGTGGCCATCCCTGTGGCGTCGCCTGCGGATGCCTCCCGTGCCCTGACGGTCTACCTGTCGTGGCTCTGGTACGCCGCGCGGCGCCGCGGGCTGGCGCTGGACGGCGACTCCACTGATCCGATCGCCGAGCCCGCCCGGCTTGATGCCGCGATCGACGCGCTGGCCCCGCATCTGCACCTGGACGAGACGGACCGCGAACTGCTGCGGACCTCCTCGCGCCTGGAGCGGTACGGCGCGGGCGAGACCGTGCTCGGAACGGGCGTCGTCCCCGATCGGGTGCACTTCATCGTCGACGGTGCGGTGACGGTCGCCCTGGAAGTCCGGGGCAGCCGCATCGAGTTCGCCACCGCCGAGCGCGGCGACCTGGTGGGCCACACGGCACTGACACGCGAACCCAGCAAGGCGGTGAGCACAGCGGCGGGCATGCTCACGGTGCTGACGGTCCCGCTCGAGACGGTCGACGCTCTCGTCCGGGCGCGTCCGCGGCTGGCCGCCGACATCGGGGAGCTGCTCGACATGAGGCGTGCACAGGCGACGGAGGCCCTCGCCGCGCGCGGTCTCACGATCAACGCGCTCACCGAGCGCTGATGGCGGGTCAGCGGGCGTCGAGAAGGTCGGGCTCGTCGGCGCGCTCGTCCGCCACGGCCCGCCGGCGCCCGACCCACAGCACGCCGGCGCCGACGGCGATGATCGCGACGGCGATGCCCACGACGTAGCCGGCGACCCCGAGATACCCGCCCGGCACCATGTGGGGGTTGAGGAACGGATACGGGTACCACCACGGGTCGCCGGTCGCGGGCGCGGTGATGGCATTCGCGCGGAGCAGCGTGTAGACGACCCAGACGATCGGGAACGCGGCTACGGTCCACAGCGACGACCACGGCAGCGCACGTGGGCGCGGCGCGAACAGCACGTCGGCGAGCAGGAACAGCGGCGCGATCACGTGCAGCACTTCGTTCGACCACCACACCGTCGAGCCCTGATCCAGGGCGATTCCGCGCAACAGCACGTTGTAGACGATGCCGGTGACGATCATGTAGGTCGCCACGCACAGCAGCAGCGTGGCGAGCCAGCGCGGTTCGGCGCCGGTCGCGTGCCGCAGCATCCACACGCCGCCGATCGCCAGCGCGACCACAGCGCCCACGTTCGACAGGATCGTGAAGAAGCTGAAGAAGTTCGCGATCACGGTGGGCAGGTGCGCGGCCCAGGGATCGGATGCCGCGAGCGTGCGCTCCACCGTGCGGATCAGCTGTGCGACGATGGCGCCTGCAGTCAGCGCGGCCGCGGCGATTCTGGCCCACGGCCACCATGTCGTCATGGCGAAACTGTATCGCGGGGTGCCTTCGATAGGATGGTCCCGCCCGCTCAGGGCCAGCTCATCTGTCGGTGCAAGCCCGGCGAACAGCGCATTCCAGGGGGTCCACCCATGCCAGGACTAGTTATCGTCGGCGTCCAGTGGGGCGATGAGGGCAAGGGCAAGGCGACTGACCTGCTCGGCGAGCGCACCGACTGGGTGGTGAAGTTCAACGGCGGCAACAACGCCGGGCACACCGTCGTCGTCGGCGACGAGAAGTACGCCCTGCACCTGCTGCCCTCCGGCATCCTGACCCCGGGCGTGACGCCGGTGATCGGAAACGGCGTCGTGGTCGACCTCGAGGTGCTCTTCAGCGAGCTCGAGGCGCTCTCGGCCCGCGGCGTCGACGTCTCCAAGCTCAAGGTCAGCGCGAACGCGCACCTGATCACCCAGTACCACCGCACGCTCGACAAGGTCACCGAGCGCTTCCTCGGCAAGCGCAACATCGGCACCACCGGCCGCGGCATCGGCCCGGCCTACGCCGACAAGATCAACCGGGTCGGCCTGCGTGTGCAGGACCTCTTCGACGAGAACATCCTGCGGCAGAAGGTCGAGGGCGCCCTCGACCAGAAGAACCACCTGCTGGTGAAGGTGTTCAACCGCCGCGCCATCACCTGCGACGAGATCGTCGACGAGCTGCTGGCCTACGCCGAGCGACTGCGCCCGATGGTCGCCGACACCGGTCACCTGATCGCCGAGGCCCTCGGCCGCGGCGAGGTCGTGGTGTTCGAGGGCGGCCAGGCCACGATGCTCGACGTCGATCACGGCACCTATCCGTTCGTGACCTCGTCGACCGCGACGGCCGCGGGTGCGGCAGCCGGTTCGGGCGTGGGCCCGAACAGCCTCGACCGCATCGTCGGCATCGTCAAGGCGTACACGACGCGCGTGGGCTCGGGACCGTTCCCGACCGAGCTCAACGACGAGATGGGCGAGTGGCTGCGCAAGACCGGCTTCGAGTACGGCACGACCACCGGTCGCCTGCGCCGCACCGGCTGGTACGACGCCCCGATCACCCGCTACGCGACCCGTGTGAACGGCATCACCGACCTGGTGCTCACCAAGCTCGACGTGCTCACCGGTCTCGACCGGATCCCGGTGTGCGTGGCATACGACGTCGACGGCACCCGCTTCGACGACGTGCCGGTGAACCAGACCGACTTCCACCACGCGAAGCCGATCTACGAGTACTTCCCGGGCTGGAAGGAAGACATCTCGACCGCCCGCACCTTCGACGATCTGCCGCAGAACGCGCAGGACTACGTGCTCGCGCTCGAGAAGATGAGCAACACGCGCATCTCGGTGATCGGCGTCGGCCCGGAGCGCGACGAGGTCATCGTCCGCCACGACCTGCTCGACTGAGTTCGGGGCGCGCGCCCGGCGCGCGAGTGCACCGGTTGCCGGCGAGTGCACCGGTTGTCGACGTCCGTAACCGGTGCACTCGCCGACAACCCGTTCACTCGGCGACAAGAGAGGATGCCGCATGACGCGGTTCTGGCTCGGCGGCTACGGCCCCGACATGGACGGGGATGCCGCGGGCATCGGCCTGCTCGCGGGTGACGATGCGCGCCCGCAGACGACCCTGGCCTACCGCGGCGCGGTCGCGCCGGCCGCGGACCCGTCCTGGCTGGCGCAGCATCCGTCGCTCGACGTCGTGTACGCGGCGCTGGAGGGATCCGGCGAGGTCGCGGCCTTCGTGCGCTCCGGCGAGTCGGCGCTGCGCCCGCTGGGCGCGCCGGTGCCCGCCGGCGAGGCCGTCTGTCACCTGGCCGTCGCGCCCGACGGCCGATTCCTGGTCGCGAGCTGCTACGGCGACGGCCGGGTCGTGCGCATCGGGCTGGACGCCGAAGGACGGCTGGTCCCGGATGCCGCGGACAAGGCCGCCGCATTGCGCGCGGCACTGTTCGGGGACGGATGGCGGGACGAAGGACGGATGCAGGGAGACACGCCGCAGGACCGCCCTGCAGCCGGGGAATCTCCCGACATCCGTGCGGCATCCGACCCGTACCCGACCCCCACCGGAACCGAACCGCGGGTCTCGCACGCGCACTCCGCGGCGTTCCTCCGCGACGGGCGGATCGCGACGACCGACCTCGGCTTCGACCTGGTGCGCATCTGGCGGCCGGGAACGACGGGGCTGCAGCTGGACCACGAGGTCGTGCTGCCGCGCGGCTCCGGGCCCCGGCACATGGTCGCCCACCCCAGCGGGCACCTGCACGTGGTGACCGAGTACTCCTGCGAGGTCTTCACGCTGGCCGCCGACCGCGAAGGGCGCTGGGGCCTCGTGTCGGGCGTGGTCGTCTCGGCGATCGCGACCCCGGGGCACGACTTCCCGGCCGAACTCGCCCGCTCGCGCGACGGCGAGACGCTCTACACCGCGCTGCGCGGCAGCAACACGATCGCGGCGCTGCGGGTGCGCGGTGCCGGTGAGATCGTCGAACCGCTCGCTCTCGCCGACTCGGGTGTCGACTGGCCGCGGCACCACCTCGTGCACGAGGGGGCGCTGCTGGTGGCGGGGCAGCGGTCCGACACGGTCTCGGTGCTCGATCTCGACGAGCGCACGGGTGCTCCGCGCGACGTGCGCCACACCGCTCCGGCGCCCGCGCCGACCTGCTTCCTGCCGGTGCGATGACCCTGGTCCCATGGGGTTAGCCAAGCTAGACTAAGCCCATGGGTATTCAGGTGAACATGCATGAGGCGAAGACGCAGCTCTCCGCCCTGGTCGAGCGCGTGCTCGCCGGCGAACAGGTCACCATCGCCCGCGCCGGCAGCCCTGTGGTCGACCTCGTGGTGCACCGGTCCGACCGCCCGATCGTCGGCATCCTGAAGGGCGAGTTCTCCTACGACGCCGAGGCGTTCGATGCAGCAGACGACGAGATCCGGCAGATGTTCTATGGGGCGGATGCCTGATGCTGCTCGACACCCACGCGCTGCTCTGGCTGGCGATGGACGACGCGCGGCTGGGTCCGCGCAGCCGCGACCGCATCGCCGCATCGCCGCGCGTGCATTACTCGGCGGTGTCGGTCTCCGAGATCGTCATCAAGCACATGCTCGGCCGGATCCGGCTGCCCGGCGGCGATCGCTTCCCGGAGATCTTCGAGCAGATGGGCCTCGTCGAGCTGCCGTTCACCGCGCGGCACGCGAACGCGCTGCGTGAGGAGCCGGAGCTGGTTCGGCACGATCCGTTCGACCGGTTCCTGCTCGCGCAGTCGGCCGCCGAGGGGATGCCGCTGATCACGGCCGATCGCGTGTTGCTCGCCCTCGGCCGCACCTGGGTGCACGACGCGGCCGAGTGACGGCCCGTCAGGCCGCGGCCAGAGCTGTGCGGCGGACGCTGAACAGCCGGTCCATCACGTACGCGGCATCCCTGCCCATGCCCATCAGAGTCGGCGACGCCGCCGAATACTGGAACGGGAGACCGACGAATGCGAGTCCGGGCACGGCCGTCGCCATTCCCCGCTCGTGGTCCGGCCATCCGTTCGCGTCGAACGCCGCGGGGATCTCGAGCCAGTCGAGCCGCGGCAGAGAACCAGTGCACCACACGACGGTCGCGGCATCCACGACCTCTCCGTCGTCGAGCACCGGCCTGCCGTCCACGACCCCGGTGACGCGTCCGACGCGGCGCACGCCCTGCCGATCGAGATCGACGAGGTGATTGCGCACCAGGTTCACGCCGTGCCCCCGGTGCTCCTGCATGAACCGCCGGCCCTTCTCGGTGTCGACCGTGGTGTTCCGCAGCCGCCGGATGAAGATGCTCGAGACCAGGTTGCCGATGGGGGTGTCGATGCGGCCGGGCACCTGGCCGGGATTGCGCCCGGCGATGATCGTCGGATGACCCGACCTCACCGCCTCGAGCGCGACGTCGGTCCCCGAGTTCGCCGCGCCGACCACCAGCACCGGGCCGTCGGCGAAGTCCTCCTCGCCCTGGTAGTCGAGAGAGTGCAATTGGCGGATGACGGGGTCCAGCTCCGCTGCGAATGCCGGCGTGATCGGCCTGTGGTGTGCCCCGGCCGCGACGATCACCTGATCCGCGACGACCTCTCGGCTGTCGGAGAAGGCGAGACGGAAGCGCCCTGCCTCGGCCGTCACGCGGCTCACGCGCGTCGACGTGCGCACCGGCAGGTCGAAGGCCTCGGCGTACCTCTCCAGATAGTCGGCGAGCTGAGCGCCGGTCGGGTACTCGAAGACGCCGATGTCCAGAGCCATGCCGGGCAGCTTCGCCCAGCGCCTCGGGGTGAACAGGCGCAGCGACCGGTAGCGCTCGCGCCAGCTGTCGCCGACGCGGGGGTGATCGTCGTACACCTCGAAGGCGATGCCGCGATCGCGCGCCAGAGCGGCGGCGTGCAGGCCGGCTGCGCCGGCCCCGATGATGGCCAGATCAAGAGTCGTGGTGGACATGATTCCTCCTTTCCGCTGATGCTACGGAGGACGCATCCTCCCGACATCGGCAGAAATGACCAATCAGGTCAGGCTGCCGTGACGAGGCCGTGCTCGAACGCGTACGCCGTCGCCGCAGAGCGGCTCGGCACGCCGAGCTTCGCGAGGATGTTGCCGACGTGGCGCGCGACCGTGCGCTCGCTGAGGAAGAGTCGTTCCGCGATGCGCCTGTTCGACCATCCGTGCGCGACGAGGTCGAGCACTTCGCGTTCGCGCGGACTCAGCCCGGTGGCCGGGGACGGCGCGGTGCCGGCGTTCGACGCGATCCGCTCCAGCCGTGCCAGGTCGGGGATGGCGCCCAGTCCTTCCAGCACGGTGCGGGCGGCGTCGAACTCGAGCTGTGCGCCCTCCTCGTCACCGGCGTCGCGGGCCGCGCGGCCGATCGCGATGCGCGTCAGTGCCGCCTCGTATGGGGCGTCGAGTCGTCGCCAGGTCGACCAGGCCGCGCGGAGCAGCGCCGAGGCATCCGCGAACGGGCCCACCGCCAGGGCCACCAGCCCGTCGGCGTGCGACGAGAGCGCACGGAGGTACAGCAGATCGCCCGCAGCGAGCCCGCGCAGCTCGGCGGCGGCATCGGCGGCGTCCGCGGGGCGCCGCCGATCGAGGGCGACGAGCACCGCGGCGAAGAGCAGCTCGGCGCGCGCCGCCGGTTCCCGCGCCGTGGAACGGGCCCTCGCGAGCCCTGCCCAGGCGGTGTCGAGCTCGCCGGCGTCGCGGTGCACGAGCGCCAGGCCGGGCTGCACCTCACGGCCGAGAGCGGCCGCCTGCCGGTAGGCGTGCAGTGCGGGTTCGGCGCGTCCGGCTACGCGATGCAGCTCGCCGAGCCGGTACCACGCCTTGCCGAGCGTGTCGGTGCGCTCCTCGGTGCGACAGACACCGTCGGCGGCATCCAGCGCGGCCGCCCACTCGCCGCCGAACTGCATGACCGTGGCGGTGTGCAGCGTGCACTCCCCGCGGAACGGCGCGAGTCCGCGCTGGGCGTCGCACCACTCGCCCAGATCTCTCGTCCACACCCTGGCCCGTTCCATGTCACCGCGGGCGAGCAGGCTCGCGATCACCGCGCAGTACGCGGGCCCGGCACCCCGATCGCTCACGTGCCCGGTGCCGATCATCAGCATGACCCGGTCCATGCACGCGACGCCGTCGTCGATGCGTCCCGAGCGCATCAAGGCTCGGCCCTCGCCCATGACGGCGAGGACCTCGACGTCGGCATCGACGCCCGCTGCGCTCCGGCCGGCGACGTGGAACAGCGCTGCGGATGCCTCCGTCTCGCCGCGCAGGAAGACCGCCTGCGCCCGGCACAACGAGGCGATCGCGTCCGTCCGCGGATCGCCGGCGAAGCGCTCGCTGAGATCGAGCAGTCGCGCCATCCAGCTCTGCGCCTTCACAGCGTCGCCATGCTCGCCGAGCGTGAAGCCGAGCCAGAACGCGCAGCGCACCGCATCCGGGCCTGATCCGTCGTCGAGGAACCGCAGGAACGCGCGCTCCCACGCCCGTTCGCAGACGTCGTGACGGCCCGTGAACCACGCCGCCTGGCCGAGGTCGTCCAGGTCGCGCGCATCGAGGTCCCCCTCGTTCGCGACGAGGGAGTCGAAACGCCCGGTCCAATCGACGACCGGGGTCTCCCGGATGGCCATGGACACAGTATCCGCGCCGTTGGATGCGGGGGGCAACGGGTGGGCTGATCCTCACGGTTCCGTGAGAAACACGGCCGGATGTCGGCGGCAGACCCTAGGCTCGGAGCAGACCCCCGAGGAGGCCTTTGATGAAGGCGGTTTTCGCAGGAACGGTGCTCGCCGACGCCGACGAGTCCGAGCTGGTGCTGCTCGAGGGTGACTACTACTTCCCGCCGGCGATCGTGCACCCCGCGGCACTGGTCGAGGGAGCCGCCTTCGATGCCGAAGACGACAGAGGACCGCGACACTACCTCTCCGCCGTGGTCGACGGCGAGAAGCATGCGGACATCGCGTGGTCGTATCCCGAGCCGTCGCAGGCCGCGATCGCCCGTGCCGGCGCCGACTTCACCGACTTCGTCGCCTTCGGACCCGAGGTGGAGGTGCGCTCCTAGGAGCTGCTCATGATCGAATTCCGATCGGTCTCGAAGACCTTCCCCGACGGCACCTCCGCGGTGCGGGAGTTCAGCCTGCAGATCCCCGCCCGCAAGACCACCGTGTTCGTCGGATCGTCCGGATGCGGCAAGACGACCCTGCTGCGCATGATCAATCGCATGGTCGAGCCCTCCTCGGGCGACGTGCAGATCGACGGCGAGAGCGTGCTGACCGGCGACCCGGTGGCCCTGCGCCGCGGCATCGGCTACGTGCTGCAGAACTCCGGGCTCATGCCGCACTTCACCGTGATCGACAACGTCTCGGCCGTGCTGCGCATCACCGGGGTCGCCCGTGCCGAAGCGCATGCCAGGGCACGCGAGCTGCTCGACACGGTCGGCCTGGCGCAGCCGCTCGCCGGTCGCTACCCCGCGCAACTCTCGGGCGGGCAGCAGCAGCGCGTCGGCGTGGCCCGCGCGCTCGCCGCCGATCCCAACATCCTGCTCATGGACGAGCCGTTCGGCGCTGTCGACCCGATCGTGCGCGCCGACCTGCAGCAGGAGCTGCTGCGGCTGCAGCGCGACCTCGACAAGACGGTCGTGTTCGTCACCCACGACATCGACGAGGCGTTCCTGCTCGGCGATCAGGTGGTGATCCTCGACGTCGGCGCGCGCATCGTGCAGCGCGGCACGCCGAGCGAGATCATCGAGAACCCGGCCGACGACTTCGTGGCCGCGTTCATCGGCGGAGACCGGGGCAAGCGCGCACTGCGTCTCAAGCAGACGCCGCGCGGCACCGTCGTCGTCGACGAGTTCGGCCGCACACAGGGCTCCATCGTCGGATCCGATGCCGCGGCGCCGGCGGTCGAAGGCGGCTGACGTGGACTGGATCGTCGAGAACCTCGGGATGATCCTCGATCTCTCCGTCGTGCACCTGCGCCAGAGCCTGATCGCCATCGTCTGCGGGTTCGCGCTGTCGGTGCCCCTGGGCTGGGCGGCGTGGCGGTACACGCGGCTGCGCGGATGGATCATCGTCGCCACTGGCCTGCTCTACACGATCCCCTCGCTGGCGCTGTTCATGCTGCTGCCCGCGCTGTTCGGCTATTCGGCGATCAGCGAGCTCAACCTCGTGATCGCCCTGACGATCTACGCGATCGCTATCCTCGTACGCGCGGTCGCCGACGGCCTCGACTCGGTCGACCCGGTGGTGCGCGAGTCGGCCACCGCGCTCGGCTACGGCCCGCTGCGCCGGTTCCTCACCGTGGAGTTCCCGCTGGCCGGACCGGTGATCCTCGCCGGTCTGCGCGTGGCAGCGGTCAGCACGATCTCGCTGGCGACGGTCGGCATCCTCATCGGCGTGACCAACCTGGGCTACCTGTTCACCGCGGGACTGCAGCGCCGGCTGATCGAGGAGGTGTTCGCCGGCGTGGTCGCGGTCCTGCTGATCGCGCTGGTCGTCGACCTGCTGCTCGTGCTGCTGGGCCGCGCGCTCATGCCGTGGACGCGGCTCGGCACGCGCCGTGGCAGCGGGAGCGGCACGCGCAGCGGTGCAGATGCCGGAGACCGCGCCGCATCCGCCGTCATCGACCCCGCCGGTGACCCCGCGGCGATCGAACCCGGCGCGCTGCCTGTCGCAGGGGGTGGACGCGGATGAACGTGTTCGCCGACGCCTTCGCGTGGCTGTTCGCGCCCGAGCAGTGGCAGGGGCCGAACTCGATCCCGGTCATGCTCGGGCAGCACCTGTTCTACACCGGCGTCTCGGTGCTCATCGCCGTGCTCATCGCCGTGCCGATCGGCTGGGCGATCGGGCACACGGGCAAGGGGCGCGAGGTCGCGGTGGCGTTCGCCGGTGCTGCGCGGGCGCTGCCGTCGTTCGGCCTGATGATCCTGCTGGTGCTGCTGTTCGGCGTCCTGCAGGTTCCCGAGGCCGCCGTGGTCACCTTCGTGCTGCTCGGCATCCCGCCTCTCCTCGCCGGCGCCTACACCGGAATCGAGGCGATCGACCGCCAGGTGCTCGACGCCGCCCGCGCGTTCGGGATGACCCGCTGGCAGCTGCTGTGGAAGGTCGAGGTGCCGCTCGGCCTGCCGCTGCTGGTCGCCGGCCTGCGCTCGGCCGTGCTGCAGATCATCGCCACCGTCACGATCGCGGCCTACGTCGATCTCGGCGGCCTGGGCGCCCCCATCATCCAGGGCCTCCCGCTTCGCCGCGTCGACATGGTGCTCGCCGGTGCCATCCTCGTCGCCGCGCTCGCCCTGCTCGCCGACCTGCTGCTCGCGCTCGCGCAGCGGGCATCCGTCCCCACCGGACTGCGACGCACGACCGCGCGCGCAAGCGCCCGCCCCGCGGCATCCGCCACCTGAACCTGCATCAACCACCGTCAGAGAGGAACATCATGTTCACCGGACGCACCACCCGCACCATCGCCGTCACCGGCATCGCCGCGCTCAGCGCGCTCGCACTCGCCGGATGCGGCGGCAACCCGCTCGACGAGCCCAGCAAGGAGCCCGCCGCCGGCGGCGACGAGACCATCGTCATCGGCTCGCAGGCGTACTACTCGAACGAGATCATCGCCGAGGTCTATGCGCAGGCGCTCGAAGACGCCGGATTCACGGTCGAGAAGAAGTTCAACATCGGGCAGCGCGACGCATACATGCCCGAGGTCGAGTCCGGCGCGATCGACCTGTTCCCGGAGTACACCGGCAACCTGCTGGAGTACTTCGACAAGGACACCAAGGCGACCGGCCCCGACGAGGTCTACGAGGCGCTGGAAGACGCCCTGCCCGACCAGCTCGACGCGCTCGACTACGCGCAGGCAACCGATCAGGACACCTACACGGTCACCCAGGCGACGGCCGACAAGTACGGCCTGAAGTCGATCGCCGACCTGTCGAAGGCCGACAAGAAACTCACGATCGGCGCGGCTCCCGAGTTCGAGCAGCGGCCGTACGGCCCGGCCACGGCCAAGACGGTGTACGGCGTCGACCTGAACTTCTCCGGCACCGGACCCACCACGCTCGAGTCGCTGCTGGCCGGCAAGATCGACGTGGCCGACATCTACAGCGCCGACCCGGCGTTCCAGACCGAGGAGATCGTGGCTCTCGAGGATCCGGAGAACATGATCCTGTCCTCGAACGTGGTGCCGATCGTGGCCGAGGACTTCCCCGACAAGGCCGAGGACGTCATCGACGCTGTGAGCGCGAAGCTCACCATCGACGCGCTCGTGGGCATGAACGTGCAGTCCACGGTCGACAAGCAGGAGCCCGCCGCGATCGCGAAGGCCTGGCTGGCGGACCAGGGTCTGGTCGGCTGATCACTATCCGGGTCGTTGAGCGAGCTCCTTCGTCGCTCGCTCAACGACCGGTGGTGCGCATCAGCTCCGGGCGTCCTGCCGGGGGATCCAGATCTGCTTGATGATGATGAGGATGGATGCCGTGACGGGCACGGCGACCAGGGCGCCGAGCAGCCCGAGCAGCGTGCCGCCGGCCATGGCGCCGATCACCACGAGCGCACCGGGCACCGCCACCGCGCGGTTCATCACCTTCGGCGTCAGGTAGTACGCCTCGATCTGCATGTAGACCAGGTAGCAGGCGGCGAAGGCCAGTGCCATGAGCGGGTTGCTGAACAGCGCGATCACCGAACCCACGATCCAGAACAGCACCGAACCGATCAGCGGGATCAGCGTCAGCATGAACGAGATCGCGGCCATCAGCGGCGGGAACGGCAGCCCGAGGAAGAAGAACAGCAGCAGGGTGACGATCGAGTTGCAGAACGCCAGCACGACCATGCCCATGATGTAGCCGCCGACCGAGTCGGTGATCTGGTCGGTGATGTCGGCGGCGCGCGCGCGGTCGCGGGCCGGGGCCAGGCGCAGCAGCGAGGTCTTGATGCCGGGCAGTCCTGCGACGAAGTACAGCGTCAGCACGAGCACGATCATCGCGCCGGAGATGGCTGTCGCGATCGATGTTCCCACCTGCAGGGCACCGCCGCCGATCGAGAACAGCGTGCCGGGGTCGGTGAGGAACGACTGGATCTGCGCGACGAGATCGCCGACCTGGTCGCCGAACTGCTTCTGCAGCGCCGCATAGAGGTCGGTGGTCTGGAAGTCGCGGATGATGCTCGGGATCGAGGTGATGAACAGGGAGATCTGCTCCACGATGATCGGCACGATCAGCCAGAGCACCAGCACGATGACGGCGAGCAGGGCGAGGATCACGGTGAGGACGCCCCAGCCTCGCGGCATGCCTCGGCGCTCGAGCATCCGCACCGCCGGGTCGAGACCGAGGGCGCCGAACGCGGCGAGGGCGATGTAGATGAGCACGGTGGCGAGATTGGCCAGCATGACACCGAACATGATCGCCGTCAGCGCGCCGAGGGTGACGAGGATGCCGAACACGAAGGGCTTGTCGATCCGCGTCCAGAACGACCGGCTCGGCACCATCGGCTCGATGACGACCGGGGCGGGGTAGGTGTGGTGCTCTGCGGCGGCGGCTGCCGCGGCTTTCGCGGCCGCAGCCCTCTCGGCCCTGCTCGGCTTCGCGGCGGGCGCGGTCGTCTCGGCCGCGGGCTTCTCGGCGATGGCCGCCTCGGCCGGGGTCTGCGCGTTCTCGTCGGAACTCATGGTCACACTCTAGAGGCCCGGGGGGTTCGGGCTATCGTCGTACTGTCGCCGATCGAGGAGCCTCATGACTGACGCCGAAGCCGCCCGTGCCGAGCTGCTGCGCCTGCGCGCCAGCATCGACAACATCGACGCCGCACTGATCTTCATGCTCGCGGAGCGCTTCCGCTGCACGCAGCAGGTCGGCCGGCTGAAGGCCGAGCACGAGATGCCGGCATCCGATCCCGGCCGTGAGGAGCAGCAGGTCGCGCGCCTGCGCGCGCTCGCCGAAGAGGCGCACCTCGACCCCGAGTTCGCCGAGAAGTGGTTCAACTTCGTCGTCGCCGAGGTCATCCGGCACCACACCGAGGCGGCCGAAGGTCGCTGAGCGCGCCGCGGCACCGGGCCCGGGACCCGGGTCCGGGGCGCCGCGTCGGCTCGCGGCGCCCCGGCGAGGTCGGTGCGGCCGTCC
>NZ_QUAB01000037.1 GCF_003387575.1 Microbacterium bovistercoris
CCGCTCCGCCCAGCGGGAAGGCTCCACTCTGCGAGTGCAGGGAACACCTCGCCCCGCGCCCCCGGAACAAGCAAGGAGGGCGGATGCCGCAGCATCCGCCCTCCTTCGACCCTTCGACAAGCTCAGGGACCCAAGTTGTAATCAGACAAGCTCAGGGACCGGGTATTGATCAGTTCGACATGAACCCGACGAGCAGCCCGCCGGTCACCTTCACCGCCACGTTGTAGATCCCCGCCACGACCGCCCCCAGCACCGTGAACACGATGAGGTTCAGGATCGAGACGACGGCCGCGAACGCCATGACCTGCGGCAGTCCGAGGACCTGCTCCAGGTTGACCGCACCGTCGGTGAAGCCGGCCAGGAAGTCACCGGCCTGCGTGATGACACCGGTGGACTGCAGCACGAGGAAGATCAGGAAGAACGAGACCATGGTGACGACCGCGAGCGCGACGGCGCCGAGGAACGACAGCTTCACAGCCGACCAGAAGTCGATGTAGACCAGCCGCAGCCGGACCTGCTTGCCGCCGGTCTTGCGGGTGGACTTCTTCGCGAGCTTGTCGGCTACGGTGCTCATGCGTCTTGGCTCTCTTCGGGGGTCGGGGTCTCAGGGGCCTCGGGGTCGGTTTCCGCCTCATCCTCTTCTGCCAGTCCGCGTTCGGTGTTGCGGGCGATGGCGAGGATCCGATCGTCGTCGGTGGTGCGGGCGAACAGGACACCCATGGTGTCGCGGCCCTTGGCGGGCACCTCGGCCACGGCAGAGCGTACCACCTTGCCGCTGGACAGAACCACCAAGACCTCGTCGTCCTCGGAGACGATCAGACCGCCCGCGAGGACGCCCCGATCGTCGTTGAGCTTGGCGACCTTGATGCCGGTTCCGCCGCGGCCCTGCACCCGGTACTCGTCGATCTTCGTGCGCTTGGCGAAGCCGCCGTCGGTGACGGTGAACACGTAGGAATCGTCGTGCACGACGGATGCCGAGAGCAGCCCGTCCTCGTCGTCCTTGAACTTCATACCTCGGACGCCTTCGGTCGCGCGGCCCATCGGGCGCAGCGCCTCGTCGGTGGCGTTGAACCGCACCGACATGCCCTTGCGGCTGATCAGCAGCAGGTCGTCGGTGCTGTCGACCAGCATGGCGCTGACCAGTTCGTCGCCTTCCCGAAGGCGGATCGCGATGACGCCGCCCTGACGGTTGGTGTCGTAGTCGCTCAGGCGGGTCTTCTTGACCACACCGCCCACCGTCGCGAGCGCCAGGTACTCCTTGGCCTCGTAGTCGCGGATGTCGAGGATCTGGGCGATGTTCTCGTCGGGCTGCAGTGCGAGCAGGTTCGCGACGTGCTGACCCTTCGCATCGCGGCCGGCCTCGGGGATCTCGTACGTCTTGGTGCGGTAGACCCGGCCCTTGTCCGTGAAGAACAGCAGCCAGTGGTGCGTCGTGGTGACGAAGAAGTGCTCGACCACGTCATCCGCCCGCAGCTGCGCACCCTTGACACCCTTGCCGCCGCGGTGCTGCGAGCGGTAGTTGTCGCTGCGGGTGCGCTTGACGTATCCCTCGCGGGTGACGGTGACCACCATCTCCTCTTCGGGGATGAGGTCCTCCATCGACATGTCGCCGTCGAAGCCGTGCAGGATGTGCGTGCGGCGCTCGTCGCCGAAGCGCTCGACGATCTCGGTGAGCTCGTCGTGGATGATGCCGCGCTGGCGGGCGGGGGTGGCGAGGATCTCCTTGAAGTCGGCGATCTTCAGCTCGAGGGCGGCGGCCTCGTCGATGACCTTCTGCCGCTCCATCGCCGCGAGGCGACGCAGCTGCATCGTCAGGATGGCGTCGGCCTGATCCCAGTCGATGTCGAGCAGCTTCTGCAGACCCGTGTTCGCCTCTTCGGCGGTGGGCGAGCGCCGGATCAGCGCGATGACCTCATCGAGGGCATCCAGTGCCTTGAGGTAGCCCTCGAGGATGTGCATGCGCGCCTCGGCCTTGGCCAGACGGAACTTCGTGCGCCGCACGATCACGTCGATCTGGTGGTCCAGCCAGTGCATGATGAAACCGTCGAGCGCGAGCGTGCGCGGCACGCCGTCGACGATGGCGAGCATGTTGGCGCCGAAGTTCTCCTGCAGCGAGGTGTGCTTGTACAGGTTGTTCAGCACGACCTTCGCGACCGCGTCGCGCTTGAGCACGACGACCAGGCGCTGACCGGTGCGGTCGGACGACTCGTCACGGATGTCGGCGATGCCGGAGATCTTGCCGTCACGGGCCAGGTCGCCGATCTTCACCGCGAGGTTGTCGGGGTTGACCTGGTACGGCAGCTCGGTGATCACGAGGCAGGTGCGGCCCTGGATCTCCTCGACCTCGACGACGGCGCGCATCGTGATGGAGCCGCGACCGGTGCGGTACGCCTCCTGGATGCCCTTGGTGCCGAGGATCTGCGCACCGGTCGGGAAGTCGGGCCCGGGGACACGGCGGATGAGTCCCTCGAGCAGCTCCTCACGCGGCAGCTCGGTGTTCTCGAGTGCCCAGAGCGCTGCCTCGGACACCTCGCGCAGGTTGTGCGGCGGGATGTTGGTGGCCATGCCGACCGCGATGCCGACCGAGCCGTTGACGAGCAGGTTCGGGAACCGCGCCGGCAGGACGTCGGGCTCCTGAGTCTGGCCGTCGTAGTTCGGCGAGAAGTCGACGGTCTCCTCTTCGATGTCGCGCACCATCTCCAGCGCGAGCGGAGCCATCTTGGTCTCGGTGTATCGCGGGGCGGCTGCGCCCATGTTGCCGGGGGAGCCGAAGTTGCCCTGGCCGAGCGCGAGGGGGTAGCGCAGCGCCCACGGCTGCACCAGACGCACGAGGGTGTCGTAGATCGCCGTGTCACCGTGCGGGTGGTACTGACCCATCACCTCGCCGACCACGCGCGCGCACTTGGAGAACGACTTGTCGGGGCGGTAGCCGCCGTCGTACATGCCGTAGATCACGCGGCGGTGCACGGGCTTGAGCCCGTCGCGCACGTCGGGCAGAGCGCGCCCGACGATGACCGCCATGGCGTAGTCGAGGTACGACTTCTGCATCTCGGTCTGCAGGTCGACCTGCTCGATCCGGCCGTGGTTGTGCAGGTCGGCCGGGTCGGGACGTTCTTCGTCAGTCATGTTGTTCTTTCAGATTCCGGTCGTCGTGCGAGCGTGGAGCGACGCGTCAGATGTCGAGGAAGCGGACGTCCTTGGCGTTGCGCTGGATGAACGTGCGTCGCGACTCGACGTCCTCACCCATCAGCACGCTGAAGATCTCGTCGGCCGCCGCCGCGTCGTCGATGGTCACCTGCTTGAGGGTGCGGGTGGTGTGATCCATCGTGGTCTCCCACAGCTCCTTCGGGTTCATCTCACCGAGACCCTTGTAGCGCTGGATGCCGGCATCCTTCGGCAGACGCTTGCCGTTCTCGCTGCCGAACTTGAGCAGCGCGTCGCGCTCCTCGTCGGTGTAGACGTACTCGTGCGGGGAGTTCGTCCACTTCAGGCGGTACAGCGGCGGCATCGCCAGGTACACGAAGCCGGCCTCGATGAGCCCTCGCATGTAGCGGAACAGCAGGGTCAGCAGCAGCGTGGCGATGTGCTGGCCGTCGACATCGGCATCCGCCATCAGCACGATCTTGTGGTACCGGGCCTTCTCGATGTCGAAGTCCTCGCCGATGCCCGTACCGAAGGCCTGGATCATCGCCTGGACCTCTTTGTTGCCCAGCGCCTTGTCGATGCGCGCGCGCTCGACGTTCAGGATCTTGCCGCGCAGCGCCAGGATCGCCTGGGTGTGCGGGTCGCGACCCTGCACGGCCGAACCGCCGGCCGAGTCGCCCTCCACGAGGAAGATCTCACTGATCGACGGATCCTTGCTGGTGCAGTCCTTGAGCTTGTCCGGCATCGCGGCCGACTCGAAGACGCTCTTGCGACGAGCGGTCTCGCGCGCCTTGCGCGCCGCCAGGCGCGCAGTCGCCGCGTCGATCGCCTTGCGCACGACGTTCTTCGCCTGCGCGGGGTTGCGCTCGAACCAGTCGCCGAGCTGATCGTTCACGATCTTCTGCACGAACGCCTTGGCCTCGGTGTTGCCGAGCTTGGTCTTGGTCTGGCCCTCGAACTGCGGCTCGGAGAGCTTGACCGAGATGACGGCGGTGAGACCCTCGCGCACATCGTCGCCGGAGAGGTTGTCGTCCTTCTCCTTGAGCAGGTTGTTCGCGCGGGCGTACTTGTTGACCAGGGTGGTCAGCGCCGCGCGGAAGCCCTCCTCGTGCGTGCCGCCCTCGTGCGTGTTGATCACGTTCGCGTAGGTGAACACGTTCTCGGTGTACGAGGTGGTCCACTGCATCGCGATCTCGACCGACATCTTGCGCACGGTGTCCTCCGACGCGAAGTCGATGACCTCGTCGTTGACGACGTCGGCGTGACGCACCTTGTTCAGGTACTCGACGTAGTCGACCAGACCGCGCTCGTAGTGGAAGTCGTCGCTGCGCTGCTTGGTGACGGTGACGCCGTCGACCTCGATCTCCTCGGCCGCGGAGGGTCGCTCGTCGAGCAGCTTGATGCGCAGGCCCTTGTTCAGGAACGCCATCTGCTGGAAGCGGCTGCGCAGGGTGTCGTAGTCGAACTCCACGGTCTCCTGGAAGATCGCGGCATCCGGCCAGAACGTGATCGCCGTTCCGGTCTCGGAGGTCTCCTCACCCTTCTCGAGCCCCTGCTGCGGAACGCCGCCGTCGGCGAAGAGGTGCCGCCAGACGTGGCCCTTCTGCTTGACCTCGACCTCGAACCGCGTCGACAGCGCGTTCACGACCGAGGAGCCGACGCCGTGCAGACCGCCCGAGACAGCGTAGGCGCCGCCGCCGAACTTCCCGCCGGCGTGCAGGATGGTCAGCACGACCTCGACCGTGGACTTGGTCGGGTCGGAGGAATGCGGATCGACCGGGATGCCGCGGCCGTTGTCGACGACGCGCACGCCGCCGTCCTCGAGCAGCGTCACCGTGATGGTGTCGGCGTAGCCGGCCATCGCCTCGTCGACGGAGTTGTCGACGATCTCCTGCACCAGGTGGTGCAGTCCACGGGGGCCGGTCGAGCCGATGTACATGCCGGGGCGCTTGCGCACGGCCTCGAGGCCCTCGAGGATCTGGATCGAGTCCGCGCCGTACTCGCCGGGCACCTTCCCGTCCGCAGCGGATCCACCGTCTGGCGTCCCTGAGGTGGTCGAAGGGTCGTTCGCGTCTTCAGGGAGTTCAGGCGTCATCAGAGGGGGATCTCCAGTTCGATGTCTCGAGCTCCCATTCTAGCGGTTTTCCACGGTCGAATGGGTCTCAGAGGCCGTGTGTGGCGTTCTGAGCGTGTCGAGGTCGGTTCACGATGACCTACCCGTAGGTGTCCCGTGGACCCCGTCCAGGGACGGTGCGCGGTCCCCACTTCCAGCTCGGCACGTCCGGTCCGATGAACCGGATGTCTATGACGCCGGCATCCGGATACCGGTCCCCGATCTCGGTCATGATCACCGCGCGCATGTACTGCAGGTTCTTCGCCCAGGCCGTGGAATCGCACTTCACGGTGAGCATGCCGTGCTGCAGTGACACCGGCTCGGAGTGCTTCGCCGTCTCGGCGCCCACCAGCTCGCCCCACTGCCGCACGAGGTCCTCGGCGGCGAGGGTCTTCTCCCAGCCGGAGTCGCGGCTGAGCTTGTCGAGGATGGATCCGAGCGCGCCGGGGTCGCGGCCGGGAGTGAACGGCGCGTTGTCGTCGTCGTCACGGATGCGCTTCTTGCGCTTCCAGTTCTTCGAGCTCGGCTTGAGACCGCGCAGCCGCAGGTAGGTGGCGACGGTCTCGGGCGTCTCGGGGGTCTCCGGATCAGTCATCGCGCTCGGTCCCTGAGCGAGCGGAGCGAGATGAAGGGTCCCGCTCATCCGTGATCGTGCCGGCCTCGATGCGCACGACGTGCCGATGCAGCACGTCGGGGATGTCCGACTCGACCGCCGCCGTGACCACGACCTGCTCGTACCCGGCGGTGATCTCCGCCAGTCGCCGGCGCCGATCAGCGTCGAGCTCGGCGAACACGTCGTCCAGGATCAGTACCGGATCGCCGGCGGGTGACTCCGCGCGCAGCAGCTCGGCGGACGCGAGCCGCAGCGCGAGCGCCACCGACCAGGACTCGCCGTGCGACGCATAGCCCTTCACCGGCAGATCGTTGATGCGCAGCACCAGGTCGTCGCGATGAGGTCCCACCAGCGTCATCCCGCGCTCGAGCTCGCTCGCGCGCTTCGCCTGCAGTGCCGAGCGGAACAGCTCCGCGATCTCGCCGCGCTGATCGGCCTCGGTTCCTGAGCCTGACGAAGGACCCTGACCCTCCTCCGGATCGCCGCCGCGCACGGACAGCGCCCAGTCGAGTTCCGGCCTGTGGTCCGCTCCGGCGATCGTCGCGTACGCCTCGGCCAGCGGATGCTGCAGATCGGCGGCCAGACGGATGCGGGCGTCGATGATCTCCGAACCCAGCGCGATGAGCTTGTCGTCCCAGACCTCGAGCGTGCTCAGTCCTTCGCCGCGCACGCCGCGGGCACGCGCCGACTTCAGCAGTGCGGTGCGCTGGCGCAGCACCCGGTCGTAGTCGCCGAGCACTCCGGCCATCCGGGGAGTGCGCTGGATGAGCAGTTGATCGGCGAACCTGCGCCGGGACGACGGATCTCCGCGAACGATCTGCAGGTCCTCCGGCGCGAACAGGACGACATGCGCGTAGCGCGGGAGTTCGTTGGTCTTCGACGGGGACCCGTTGATGCGCGCCTTGTTCGACCCCTGCCGGTTCAGCTGCACCTCGACGAGCACCTTGCGCTGCGCGTGCCCGAGGCTGGCCCGGATGATGGCGAACTCCTGGCCGTCGCGGACCATCGGCGCGTCGGACGAGACCCGATGCGAGCCGAGGGTCGCGAGGAACACGATCGCCTCGGCGAGGTTCGTCTTGCCCTGACCGTTGCGTCCGACGAGCACGTTGGGGCCGCTGTGAAGGGTGAGGTCTGCGGTCGCGTAATTGCGGAAGTCGACCAGGTTCAGGTGCTCCACAATCACTGGGACAGCCTATCTGGGGGTGGGGACAACCGGGTCCTGAGCGAGGAGCGCAGCGAGACGAAGGGCGGGGTTGTTCGGTCCGGGGGCGCGGGACGGGATGTTCCCTGCACTCGCAGAGCGGGTGCCCCTCCCGCTTCGCGGGTCCCTCCCCGATGCTCGCTTCGGGAACATCCCGTCCCGCTCATGCTTCAGGAGGGACGCAATTGCTCTGGGGGGAGGGGTATCGGGTGTTGGAGCCTCTGGTGAATGACACCTCTCCGGGTCCTGAGCGAGGAGCGCCAGCGATGAGAAGAAGGGCGTGTCACCCGGCGGGTGGTCAAGCGGAGCTTCTGGGCTCAGAGAGCTTTCGCGAAGAACACCTTGTCCTCGGTGCGGTGGGTCTCGGTGAGGCCGGACTTCTCGAGGACGCGGATCGATGCGTGGTTGTCGAGGTCGGTGTCGGCGATCGCGCGGCTTGCGCCGTGGGATGCGGCGATGCGGAGGCCCTCGGCCACGGCATCAGTCGCCAGGCCCCTGCCGCGCGCGGACTCGATCAGGCCGTAGCCGAACTCGACGGTGCCGGACCCGTCAGGCGGGCCGAAGAAGCCGAAGCCGCCGACCGCGACACCGGAGTCGTCGCGGATCGCGTAGAGCGTGAACACCGGATCCGCGTCATCCTGCGCTGCGAGCATGCGCAGCGGGACGAGCTCGCCCTCGAAGGGATAATCCGGATGCCAGTCATCGCCGGCGCGCTCGTCGCGCGCGACGATCCGGCCCGCGAGCTCGAGGGTCAGCGGATCGAGGGTCACCGCAGCAGCAGGTTCGGCTGCAGCAGGTACTTGAACGAGTCGAGGCCCGCCTGGTCGACCGAGGTCTGGCTGGTCACCAGCACCGGGCTGAGCTTGTTGGCGTTGTCGGACGACGTGAACGTGACACGCACGAACTCGCTCTTCACTGCTCCGAGCGCCTCGAGCAGGTACTGCGGGTTCAGGCCGAGCGTGACTTCTTCGCCGCCGTTCAGGTGCGCATCGACCGACTCGGAGGCACGGGCCTGCTCGCTGCCCGATGCGTCCATGGTCACCGACGACGACGAGAACGTGAAGCGCAGCGGAGCGGAGCGGTCGAGCACCAGCGCGACACGGCGCACGGCCTCGATGAGGTCGGCGGTGTTGATCACCGCGTAGTGGTCGGTCTGCTCGGGGAACAGCCGGCGGACCGGCGGGAAGTTGCCCTTGATCAGGAGAGATGTCACCGTCTTGTTCCCGGCCGTGAACGCGATGATCTCGCGGTCGCCCGCGCCCGAGAACGCGACCTCGATGGTGCCGGCGTGACCGAACGTCTTGCCGACCTCGGTCAGCGTGCGCGCCGGGACGAGCGCAGTCTGCTCCGAGCCCTCGCCGTCCCACGGTACGTCGCGCAGCGAGACGCGGTAGCGGTCGGTGGCGACCAGGCTGAGGTTCGTACCGGAGACCTCGAGCTGCACGCCGGTGAGAACCGGGGTGACGTCGTCACGCGAGGCGGCGAAGCCGACCTGGGCGATCGCGGTGCCGAAGTCCTCTGCGGGAACGACGCCCGTGACGCCCGTGACCTCGGGGATCGACGGATATTCCTCGACAGGCATGGCGGCGAGGGTGAAGCGCGCCGAGCCGCAGGTGACGGCGATCCCGCCATCCTCCTCGACTGCGATCTCGATCGGAGCGTTCGGCAGTCTGCTGGCGATGTCCGACAGCAGCCGGCCGTGCACGAGGATCGTGCCCGGTTCGTCGACGGTCGCCTCGATGGTCGTGCGGGCGGATGCCTCGTAGTCGAAGGCGGAAAGGGTCAGTCCCTGGTCGCCGGCCTCGATGAGCACGCCGGCGAGGATCGGCTGCGGGTTGCGCTGGGGCAGCAGTTTGACGACGAAGGACACTGCTTCGCTGAACACATCGCGGTTGACCTGAAACTTCACGGTCGCTCCTTGTCGTTGCTGCCGAACCCGACAGTTGCGTCAGGCGATCCCATGCTAGTCGCAAGGAGCAAGCGGACCGCCACCCGGCATCCGCCCGGTTTCCACACCTTCGTGGTCATGGGAGTTCCCGAATCTTCGAAAGATCTCTTAACGATGTTAACAACTGTGGATTCTGTGGATAAGTCGGTGGAAAGCTGACGGGAGTAGGAAACTACAGCGGTGTCACTTGTGGAAACCCTGGGGAATCCGCGGGAATCGGGGGTGTGCGTCACACCGTTGTAGTTCGAAGTTATCCACAGCATGCCGTCTCGGACATCCGGTCATCCCGATGCTGAGCGGATTTCTCCACAAGTTATCCACATGTGGGAAAGTGGCGTAGTCAACAGCACGACGAAGGCCGACGTCAACCCGGCCATTCGGGGGACATCGGCCTTCTGAGAGGGGCGCTGAGGGCGGGACGTCAGCGCCGCCCGAGCTGCGTGGTGATCTCGGTCACCTGGTTGTAGATCGAGCGGCGCTCCTTCATGAGCTCGCTGATCTTCTTGCACGCGTACATCACCGTGGTGTGGTCGCGGTTGCCGAACAGCTGACCGATCTTCGGCAGCGAGAGGTTCGTGCGCTCGCGACACAGGTACATGGCGATCTGTCGTGCGGTGGCGATCTGCTGCGACCGGCTCGAGCCGTACAGATCGTCGACCGTGAGCTTGAAGTACTGTGCCGTCGCCGTGATGATGTCGGTCGGCGAGATGATGTTGTCCTCGGCCTGATCGACGATGTCGCGCAGCACCGTCTGCGCCAGCGCGATGTCGAGCGTCGAGCGGTTCAGGCTCGCGAACGCCGAGACGCGGATGAGGGCGCCCTCGAGCTCACGGATGTTCGATGACACGACCGTGGCGATGTACTCGAGCACCTCGTCGGGGATGTGCAGAGCGTCGCTCTGCGCCTTCTTGCGCAGGATCGCGATGCGCGTCTCGAGGTCGGGGGCCTGCACGTCGGTGATGAGACCCCACTCGAAGCGGCTGCGCATCCGGTCCTCGAAGCCGGTGAGGTGCTTGGGCGCGACATCGCTGGTGATCACGACCTGCTTGTTGTGGTCGTGCAGCGTGTTGAAGGTGTGGAAGAAGGCCTCCTGGGTCTCCGCGCGACCCTGCAGGAACTGGATGTCGTCGATGAGGAGGATGTCGACCTCGCGGTAGCGGGCCTGGAAGGCGGCGCCGCGGTTGTTGGCGATCGAGTTGATGAAGTCGTTCGTGAACTCCTCACTCGACACGTACCGCACCTTGACCCCCGCATAGAGGGACTGGGCGTAGTCGCCGATCGCGTGCAGGAGGTGCGTCTTGCCGAGGCCGGAGTCGCCGTAGATGAAGAGCGGGTTGTACGCCTTCGCCGGGGCCTCTGCCACCGCGACCGCGGCGGCGTGCGCGAATCGGTTGGACTGCCCGATCACGAAGTTGTCGAAGGTGTACTTCGGATTCAGTCGCGACTCGTGCCGAGCGGGGATCGGCTGCTCGCGGGGGGACTCGGGCCGCGACGGGTCCGGGCTGCTGAAATCGGGGATCTCGACGGGGGCCGTGGGCTGGTCGGCGAGCTCGTGGTTCACCACCACGCGGTACGACGTCACCTCTTCGCCGATGACGCCGAGCGCCTCCATGATCGGGATGCGCAGGCGCTTGTTGATCTGGGCGGCGGTGAGATCGTTCGGGACATCCAGATAGAGGGTCCCGCTCATGACGCCCGCCGGCACAGCGAGACTGAGGAATCCGTGCAGCTGGGGAGTGACGCGATCGTCCTCCATCAGGCGGTCCAGCAGCTCCGACCAGATCGGGACGTCGGATGTTGCTGCAGTGGACATGGGGCTCCGGCCGTTCGCTGAGGGTCGCCGAACTCGGATTCCCCCTGTGGATAACTTCGGATGCCACGGTAGTCACCGTGGCGGCGAACGGCAAGCTGTGCACGGAAAACCGCGGGTGTGTCGGAGAACACCGAGGTGGGAAAGGTTGTGGATAATGGCTGTGCGCTACGAAGAGGAAGAGCTGCTCACGACCGGATGCCGGCGAGAGCGGTGTTCCGTCGTGATTTGCCCTGCGCGGCGGCAGGTCGTACCCTTAATCGGTTGACTTATGCCCTCGAGGCAGTACCCCCGTCTCCGGTCCTTTCTTCCGGTGACACCGATCCCGGAGTGATTCCATGAGCAAGCGCACCTTCCAGCCCAACAACCGTCGCCGCGCCAAGAAGCACGGCTTCCGCGCCCGTATGCGCACCCGCGCCGGCCGCGCCATCCTCTCGGCACGCCGCTCGAAGGGCCGCGTCGAGCTCTCGGCGTAACCCCTTCATCCCGACGGCCCAGTGCTCGCTCGACCCCACCGTCTGACCGACGGCGCCGACTACCGACTGGTGGTCCGACGCGGACAGCGGTGCGGGGGTCCGCGAGTGATCGTCTCGTTGCTGCCGCGCAGCGACCAGCGAGCGGCGCGGTTCGGGTTCATCGTCAGCAAGCAGGTAGGGACCGCTGTGGTTCGCAATACCGTCCGTCGTCGCCTCAAGGCGATCTGCGCGGACCTGCTGAGCGCGATTCCTGAGGGCACGGATGTCGTCATCCGTGCCCTCCCTGCATCCGCCACCGCCGATTTCGGCGACCTTCGCGCCGATGTGGACCGCTGTTTCCGCCGGCTCAGCCCGGTGAAGTCATGAGCGCGCTGCCGCAGTACGCCTATGGGACTGCGACGCTGCACCCGAGGGACCTGCTGCGCAGCATCCCGGCGATTCCGCGCAATCTCGTGCTCGCCTTTCTGGTGACGTACCGCAAGCTGGTCTCCCCGCTGTACGGGGACGTATGCAGGTATTACCCGTCCTGCTCCGCTTACGCTGTAGGAGCGGTGCAGCAGCACGGCGCTGTGAAGGGGAGTCTGCTCTCCGGCTGGCGCATCCTGCGGTGCAATCCCTGGAGCGAGGGCGGCGTCGACGACGTCCGCCCGCACGCTCACTTCCGATACGACCTGACTCCGCACGGATTCGTCGTACCCGCTCGAAAGGAAATGAACAGTGGGTCCTGACCTTCTGCTCGCAGCCAGCACGCCCCCGGCGGACTCCGGTGGCGGCTTCGACCTGCTCGGCACTCTGATGTGGCCGTTCAAGTGGCTCATCGAGGCGATCCTCGTGGGATGGCACTGGCTGTTCACCGCCTTCGGGCTCGACCCGGCATCCGGCCTCGCCTGGGTGCTGTCCATCATCGGTCTCGTCGTCGTCATCCGTCTGGCTGTCTTCCCGCTGTTCGTGAAGCAGATCAAGAGCCAGCGCAAGATGATGGAAATCGCTCCTGAGATGAAGAAGATCCAGGAGAAGTACAAGGGCAAGCGCGACCAGCTCTCCCGCGAGGCGATGAGCCGCGAGACCATGGCGCTGTACAAGAAGCACGGCACGACGCCGATGTCGTCGTGTCTGCCGCTGCTGGTGCAGATGCCGTTCCTGCTGGCGATGTTCTACACGCTGAGTGACGTGTCCGCGCACGCTCAGGCCGGTGTCGGCGGTGTCGGACTGCTGAATGCCCAGCTGACCCAGCAGTTCTACGACGCGACGCTGTTCGGTGTCGCTCCGCTGCACGTCAGCCTGAAGGACGCCGTGACCCAGCAGCCGGACGGCTGGCAGGTCACCGTGGCGATCCTCGTCGTGCTGGTGATCCTCATGATCGGATCGCAGTTCTTCACGCAGCTGCAGCTGATCTCGAAGAACCTGTCGCCCGAGGCCAAGACCGGCCAGGCGTACCAGATGCAGAAGATCATGCTCTACGTGCTGCCGCTGGGCTTCATCTTCTCGGGCATCTTCTTCCCGCTCGGTGTGGTCATCTACTGGTTCATCTCGAACCTGTGGACCATGGGGCAGCAGTTCCTCGTCATCCGCGAGATGCCGACCCCGGGTTCGGAGGCGGCTAAGGAGCGCGAGGAGCGTCTCGCGCGCAAGGGCAAGGCGATCAACTCGCAGGGCAAGATCGTGCCGATGGCCGTGTACGAGGCCGAGCAGCAGAAGATGCTCGAGGATGCCGAGCGACTGAAGGCGCAGCAGCCCAAGCGTGAGCAGCCGATGAGCAAGAAGCGTGCCAAGAAGAAGGGCGGCAACTCGTGAGCGAAGATCTGAAGCACCAGACGGAGTCGACCGTCGAGCAGCTCGAGCACGAGGGCGACATCGCGGCGGACTTCATCGAGGAGCTGCTCGACATCGCCGACATCGATGGCGACCTGACCCTCGACGTGCGGCAGGGCCGCGCCTATGTGTCGGTCGAGGCGGAGGGCAACGGTCTTGCCGTGATCTCGGCGCCTGACACCGTGCAGGCGCTGCAGGAGCTCACCCGCCTGGCGGTGCAGAGCAAGACCGGTGCGTTCTCGCGGATGATCCTCGACATCGGCGGGTCGCGCGACACGCGGCGCCGGCAGCTCGAGTCGCTGGTGGATGCCGCGGTCGCGAAGCTCGACGAGGGCGCCTCGCAGGCGTCGCTGCCGTCGATGTCGAGCTACGAGCGCAAGCTGGTGCACGACATCGTCGCCGACCGCGGACTCGTCTCCGAGTCGTACGGTGAGGGTCACGACCGCCACACGGTGATCCGCCGGGGCTGAACCGGTCGTCTCCGGCCGACTTCTGGCCATTGAGCGAGAGACCTTCCCTGTCATTGAGCGAGCGGCCGTTTTCCGGTCATTGAGCGAGTGAAGCGAGACGAAATGCCTTCCATTCCTGAAGCGGGACTCGAGCTTGAGCCGGCGGCCGCCGCAGAACTGTTCGGTGACCGTCTCGAGCTCGCGCGTCAGTTCACGAAAAATCTCGCTGATCAGGGAGAATTGCGGGGACTGATCGGTCCGCTCGAGCTTCCGAGGTTGTGGACGCGGCACGTGCTGAACAGTGCGATCGCGGCACCGCTGTTCTCGGGGTCGGTGGCGGATGTCGGGTCCGGAGCCGGTCTGCCCGGCGTGGTCCTGGCGATCGCCCGGCCGGATGTGCAGTGGACGCTCATCGAGCCGATGGAGCGTCGCACCGACTGGCTGAGCGAGCAGGTCGCGGAGCTGGGCCTGGACAACGTGACGGTGATGCGCGCACGCGGTGAGGATGTCGGCCTCGAGTTCGACATGATCACGGCTCGTGCGGTGAGTGCGCTGCGCACCCTCGTGCCGATCGTCGCCCCGCTGGTGCGGGACGGGGGAGAGCTCGCGCTGCTCAAAGGCACGGGTGCGCCTGCGGAGATCGAAGCGGCGCAGAAGGCGCTGCGCAAGTACAAGGTTTCAGATGTGCGGGTCGAGGTGCTCGGTGAGGGCGTGCTGACGGAGACGACGCGCGTCGTGCGGGGGATTGTCCGCGCCGACTGACCCCTGCCGGAGCTGCTCCGTGCGGCTCGGATGCCCGGGGCATGGAAGTGGCCGTGAACCGTCGGTCCGGTCCTCGTGGTGCCGCGCGGTCGACTTTCTCCGGGACGCACGTCGGGCCGCCGGCGGCGCCGTGCGGTGTTGGTGCGGCAGATCGGCAGAGGGTTTGTCGGTCGCTCTTGTGTCTCGGTGACGTGAAGGGGATGCACTCCCGCCGATCCCGCACCTGCGGCGCCTGACGAATACGCACTTCAGCAGGGTTCCGGTTTTCACTGACGCAGCCGTTCCCGGGTGACCGCGTGCAGCGAGGGAGAGCTGTATGCCGCACCTGATGAGAGCAGGGCTCGGGCGTATTGTCGCGCATCCGGGGCCTATGGCGGAGGTCGTCGGTGGGCAGCCCGGCGATCAGGAACGACGGAGTCCGGCAACCGCGGGCATCTTGCGGATGCCGGCTGGCGTCCGCCTCGTGACTTCTGCTCTCGCTGGCTTCCTTCTTCGTTCGTGGCCCAACGCGCTTCAGAGCAGTCGAACGACCTTGCCGTAGGTGTGTGAGAGGCGAGCGTTTCACGTGAAACACGCTGTCCATCGTTCACCGGCCCTCATCAGTGCCGTTCGTTGCGATCCATGCGGTCGTGCGCACCGACCCGTGTCGCGGACAGTAGGTGCAACCGTCAGCGACGCGTCGCTCGGTTCGCGGCACTGGTTGTTACCCTCTACAGGCGGTGAGGAGCATCGGCTCCTTGCTGCTCTGGGGCTGGTGGGACTGGGCAGGTAGGTGAATGAGGGTCGGTTCCCCTGCGTCGACATCGGGACGGCGGTTCACTCGTTCGGGCAGGTGTGTCCCCGGCTGGCTCGACTACGCGGTGGCGGTGCCCGGGAGACGGATGTTTCACGTGAAACCTTCCGCCGGTCCGTGGGGCAGGGTGTCTTTCGGTGAGACCCCGTTGATGTATGCGCCGGCCGACCTCCCGGTACTGAGAAGACCCCATGTGCTGTTCGTCACCTCGCACCGGGTTGACAGGCACCGAACGTCGGTCGTCCCCAGCGGCTCATCGATGGTGAGCGTGCACACCGCCATGCTGCCGGTTTCGAGAGTGCGATGTCGTTTCACATGAAACAGTGCTGGACCACAGATCACTGCAACCTCTTCTAGATGCCAATCCGTTGATTCGGGTACCGAGCGATCTTGCGGGTGTGCGCGTGGCCGCCGTTCGCGGCGGTCCCGGCGATGAGGTGTCTGCCGGTCTGCTCCTGCAGGAGTCCGCAGGTACTGATGTGACTGACGACGGTGGGATAGCGAGCACGAAGGTGTGATGTTCATACCGAGCCGTTAGAGAGCGAAGTCTCGAATGGGGCCGTCGACGGGTTCTGACGCGGGAGCCCCGGTGCGCGCGGTGGTTCGTCGGTGTAAGGCCGCCGTGATTGGCGATGGGCAGTGCAAGTGAATTCCTCTGCACCCGGGGTGTCGATCTGCTGTGGTGGCGGCGCCCGATGGGCGGAAGAGGTGCGCTTGCGCGAAGATGGCGGGCGCCTACGCGTCCTTTTGTGGCGTGGCAGTCCACGGGTTGCCACCGTGCCACGAGCTGCCGTCTGGCAACAGAACCCGCCATCACTGCTGGGGGTGGGCCCCAGGCGGTGCGACACGCGCCCCGGCGGAGCGCTTGGCAGGTCGGCAGGGACAGGGTGAGCTCATGCCGTGAGGCGGCACCAGGGGATGTGGGCGAAGGCCGGGTCCGCGAGTGCGGTCGTAATGGCTTCTTCGGGACGTGCGGCACCAGCGCAGAGTAGTGCCCCTTAACGTGGTGTAGTTAGCGGTGGCCCGTCTGCTCGTCGTAGACGTGGGCGCGGTCACCGTGTAGTCCCTTCGAGGAATCTCCTACAACCCACTCGAAAGGCATCTTCACGATGACCGCACCTCATATTGTCGACCCTGCCGGCCTGCTCGGCGAAGCCCTGGCGGATGCGTCGCCGGATCTGATGCGCCGCCTGCTGCAGACCATGATCAACGCGCTGCTGTCTGCCGACGCGGACGCTGTTGTCGGCGCGGAATGGGGTCAACGCTCCAGCGAGCGGACCACGCAACGCAACGGCTACCGGCACCGCGATCTCGATACGGGCTCGTTGTTTCACGTGAAACGGGCGAACCCGCCAGATTCTCGACCATCTCTACGACTGCAGTGCGGCTCGGGAACGGTTGGAGGAGCGGTGCGTCGCTTCACGTGAGGCGACCTGGTCCATTAGCCGAGTCTCCCGCACGGCTGCGTCGTGGTGCTGGATAGTTCTGGTCGGTGAAGGCGCAGGCGGCCTGGGGTGTTCGTGACTAGGACGTCTAGGCGCGTTGGCCCTGTGACGTGGGACGCCGGGGGAGCGGCTCGTTGTTCCACGTGAAAGGCCCGGTCCGCCAGGCCCTTCTCGTGATCGGGTGCAGCGTGGAGCGGGACTTATCACTTGGTGTGGCCTCCCATCGTCTCGAATAACGCTGGTCGTTACGTGACCAAGCGCTACCTGCGCGCCGCATCTGTGATGCGTAGCGAGGACTGGGAGAGGGGTTCGTTGTTTCACGTGGAACGGGTTGATCCACCAGGTCCTCTTGGTGTTCGGGTGCAGCGTTGGGGTATATCCGTCGGTGAAGGCTTCGAGCGCGTCGAATGACGCTAGTCGTTACGTGACGAAGCGCCGTCTGTGCGGCGCATCTCTGACGCATGACGAGGACGGGGAGAGAAACCCATCGTTTCACGTGAAACGGTCTGATCCGCCAGGTCCTCTACGGGTTCTGGTGCAGCGGGGGAGGCGTATCTGCCTGCGGAGGCTCGAGAGCGTCCAATGACGCTGGCTGTTCCGTGACGAGACGCCGCCTGCGCCCTGGGTCTCTGGCGTGTGGCGAGGACCGAGAGAGCGCGGCGGCCGTTCACGCCGCGCACATCCTCGCGTCGCGCAGCAGTGGTTCATGACGGTGCGCCATCTGGCGGCTTTGCCCTTGCCGCGTGGCGAGAGATGGGGGAGGGCCCGCAGTTCCACGTGAAACAGCCCGGCCCGGAGGGTCCATCGTGAGTGCGGGGCAGCGTGGTGCAGAGCTCCCCGGTCGGTAGAGCCATCGATCGTGCAGGTCATTCGAGCCGTTGCGTGACGATGCGCGACCTGGACGCTATGTCACTGACACGTGGTGCGAACTGGCAGAGCAGGTCGAGCCTCGTGGACCGTGCCGTCGCGGAGCGTGCTGAGACGCACATCGGATCCCCAAGGATTGCTGGCGACGAGCGGCCGGACGCGAAGCGTGATGGAGTGACTTCCCGATGGAAGGTGTGCGCGGGACTCGCGGCGACCAGCACGGAGAACAACCTCGTCTGTTCTCGAACCTCTTACCCCCTACCCTGAGGGGCAAATGCCGTGCATCGAGCTCCCGAGCGGAGCGGGCGTGAGACCGGCAGATGCGACGAGCTGCCCGACGATGGGAGCGTGCTGGTGATGCCTCCGTCGAGGAAGTTCCGGCTTCGTAGCCGGGCATCCTCGCCGCGGGGTGTCGCGGGCGCGGAAGCAGCTGTGTTCCTGTTGTCATTCGACTCCTTCGTACACGGAACGGGTGGCTGATGAAGCCCATGCGAAGTTTCACGTGAAACATCCGCATACGTCCAGGGATGCGAACGGGAGTACTGGCGAGGATGTGAGCCGTGGCATCGGAAGTGAATCGACGGGGAGGGGCGAGGTGGGTGGACGTCTGCCACCTGGAGGACATCACGAACCCCTCCACACTTCGATGACCGGAGCGATCGGCCTGAAGGTGCGGAGCGGTCTCTGAGGTTTCATCTCGGTCACCGGAGACCGCCTGCACGAAGCGCCATGGTCCAAGTGACCGCCCAACACTGCAACCTGATGCCGAGGGCGCGCACAGCGCGTCCGCCGCGTTCACGTGACCAGAGGGCCAACCTTCCCAGCCCAGACCCACCGAACTGTGCCCCGGGTCGGGGTTTCACGTGAAACCCCGGATGACTAGGCCCGGCGGAGTGCGCCGTCGATGCGGGCGCATGCGTCCGACAGTTCGGGCTCCGTGTTCGACGACAGCGGCTCCCAGCGCTCGATCTGGGAGCGGATCCACTCCCAATGCCCACGACGGAGCGTGATCTCGAGAGGATGATCCTCCGGTGGCCACCCGAACGAGTCGCGCGCACCGGTGTAGCCGGCGGATGAGCGCCAGCCCGCATCCCGTACACAGGAGCCGGCGATGACGCTCTCCATGACACCGTCCACGACATCGATCGCCATCGAATTGTCGACGGTTCCGTCGATCAGCTGCCACGCGCGAACCGGGATCGCGATCGTCAGATACTCCACGCAGCCATTCTTGCGCAGCGCTGCGCGCATGCGGGATCTCCCGGATTCAGGCCGACGAACGTCGCTCCCGAGAGCGCGCCCTCGATCGGGGGAGGAGAGTCGATTAGAGTGGAACACGGTCCCGGAAGGAGTCGATGTTTCACGTGAAACAGTCCGAACAGGCATCGCCGAACGACGATTTCGGGATGGATACCCCCCTTGCTCGAGAACTCGCAGACCTTTCCTCCCGGAGGCGCGCCCTTGAAGGCGTCACGGTCGAGTTCACCGGTCCCACCCGCGTCTTCACGGTGTCGAATCAGAAGGGCGGCGTCGGCAAGACCACGACGACGGTGAACGTGGCATCTGCGCTCGCCAGTCTCGGCGCGCAGGTGCTCGTGATCGACCTCGACCCCCAGGGGAACGCGTCGACCGCTCTCAGCATCCCGCACTCCGCCGACGTTCTCAGCGTGTACGACGTGCTGATCAACGGCACGGCACTGGCCGACGTCGTGCAGGTGAGCCCGGAGCATCCGAACCTGCGCTGCGCGCCGAGCACCATCCACCTGGCCGGCGCCGAGATCGAGCTCGTCGCCCAGGTCGCCCGTGAGTTCCGGCTGCGCCGGGCACTGGAGACCTACCTGAAGACGCATCCGACGGATGTCGTGATCATCGACTGCCCTCCCTCGCTGGGACTTCTCACGATCAATGCCTTCACCGCGGCGTCCGAGGTGTTCATCCCGATCCAGGCCGAGTACTACGCCCTCGAGGGCCTCAGCCAGCTGCTCGGCAGCATCCAGATGATCCAGCAGCACCTCAACCCCGAACTCCACCTCTCCACGATCCTGCTCACGATGTTCGACGGGCGCACCCGTCTCGCGCAGCAGGTCGCCGACGAGGTGCGTAATCACTTCCCGGATCAGGTGCTCGACACCGTGATCCCGCGCTCGGTCCGCGTGTCCGAAGCCCCGAGCTTCGGACAGTCCGTCATCGCATACGATGGGACCTCGGCCGGGGCGATCGCCTACCAGGAGGCTGCTGTCGAAATCGCGTCACGGACGCAGGGTAAGGAGAACTGATGGCGAAGCGCACGGGTCTGGGTCGGGGTATCGGAGCCCTCATCCCCACGGCAGATCAGGCTGCGGAGCGTCCGGTCGACGTCTTCTTCCCCGGTGGCTCGAAGACGACCGACGTCGTCATCGAGATTCCCAAGTCCTCTGAGAACACCGCACCCGCCGCGGCGACGGAAGGGGCGGATGCTCCGGATCTGGCGTCCGTGCCCGGTGTGCGCCTCATCCAGGTGAACCCTCTCGATATCGTGCCGAACCCGCGTCAGCCGCGTACGCACTTCAACGAGGAAGACCTCGCCGAGCTCGTGCACAGCGTCAAGGAGTTCGGCGTGCTGCAGCCCGTCGTCGTGCGACGCAATGCCGAGGGTGAGTACGAACTGATCATGGGGGAGCGGCGCACTCGCGCCGCCCGCGAGGCCGGGCTCGAGTCGATCCCCGCGATCCTGCGCGAGACGGCGGATGAGGACCTGCTGCGGGACGCGCTGCTCGAGAACCTGCACCGTTCGCAACTGAACCCCCTCGAAGAGGCATCCGCCTATCAGCAGCTGCTCGAGGACTTCGGCATCACCCAGGAACAGCTGGCCACGCGCATCGGCCGCTCCCGTCCGCAGGTGAGCAACACCATCCGCCTGCTCAAGCTTCCCGTTCCGGTGCAGCAGCGCGTCGCCGCCGGCGTGCTCTCCGCGGGTCACGCCCGCGCGATCCTCTCGCTCGAGGACCCGGAGCGGATGCAGCGACTGGCCGACAAGGTCGTCAACGAGGACCTCTCGGTGCGCGCCACCGAACAGGCTGCCAAGACCATGCCGGAGGCCGCCGAGAAGTCGGCCAAGCCGCAGCCCGGCGCGCGGCGGGCTTATCTCGATGAGGTCGGAAGCAAGCTGGGTGACCGACTGAACACCCGTGTCCACGTCACGCTCGGCGCCCGAAAGGGGCAGGTCAAGATCGACTTCGCGTCGATCCAGGACCTCAACCGCATCCTCGGTGAGCTCGGCGAGGAGGAGTACGGCTCGCGCTGACGCGCGGGGCTTCGTCAACCTGACGTTCACGGCCGGTTCACCGGCATCCGCGACGCTGTGCGCATGTCCATCGCCACACGTCCTGCTGCTCGTCGCGCGACGCCTGACCTGGTGAGGCACGCGCTGCCCGGTGACCTGCTCGATGTGCGCATCGGAGATGTCCTCCCGACCCAACCGTCCCTCGGCTACGACGAGGTCTACTGCAAGCTCGGCCGTTACACGCTCGGCAAGGACAGGATCAACAGGAAGTTCGACGACTGGTGCGCGGTCAACGGTCAGGGCGGTGCTGTCACGGCGGAAGCGGATGCCGGCCTGCGCGACCTGAGCAGCTTCACCTGCGAGATCGCCCTGGGGGCGGAGAGCGCCGAGAGCATCGCCGCCATGAAGACCGTGGTGATCGGCCCCCACGATGCCCTGTACCTCACTGACGGGCACCACGTGCTCACCTCGTTCCACGCGCTCGCGGATGGCGGGGCCGATCTGCGCGTGCGCCTGCGGGTGCTCGTCAACCTGAGCGACATGGGCCACGACCAGTTCTGGGAGGCAATGCAGCAGAACGGGTGGACCTACCTGAAGGATGCCGAGGGCGACCCGATCACGCCGAGGCAGCTGCCCACGTCAGTCGGAATTGGCCACCTCGAAGACGACCGGCTCCGCGGCCTGCTCTACTTCGCCCGCGGCATCGGCTACGCCGCCGGATCGGTGCCGTTCCAGGAGTTCTACTGGGCGGACTGGCTGCGAACTTCAGGCACCGTCGACCTGTCGGGCTGGGACCGCGACGACAGCGCCAGCTATCTGGATGCGATCGAGCAGCTGACGAGGGCGCAGGTGGAGCTGGACAAGGATGCGGTGATCGCGGGAGGGCGCACAGCGGGGGAGTTGGGGGCGCTCCATACATGGAACAGAAGAGAGTTCGCGAAGCTGTCGAAGCCGTATGAGGACGCGAAGCCGGGGAAGCTGGCGTACGCGATGGAGTTCAAGCAGCTGAACGGGCTCGTGGGGGCGACCGTGCAGTGAGTGGGCGTTTAGGCTTGAGGGGTGGAACTTCCTTTCCCGCGGCGGGCGAGCCTCGAGGTGCTGAGAGCCGAAGCCGCTGACGAGCGCTCGGTGCTCGTGCACGAACGCCTGCGCTTCGGGGAGGACCCCTGGGAGTTCATGAGCGATCTGCCCACCACCGACGAACTCGTCGTCCTGCTGCTGCGCAGCGACTGGATCGAGGCCCACGGCGGGAGCATCCGCGACAGGGACTGGAACAACGGCGTACTGCGCCGGATCGCCCTCGAGTACCCGCCGCTCTCGTCCACCGTGTGGCAGATGATGCGCCCGCATTCCCGGACGGGAATATAGAAGAAGGCCCGCCCCGCGAACGGGACGGGCCTTCCTTCGACACGCTCAGGAACCAGAGCTGGGGATCAGCCGATGAACGCGGCCAGATCCTGCTCGAGGGCGAACTTGGGCTTGGCGCCGATGATCGTCGTCTTCACCTCGCCGCCCTGGAACACCTTCATCGCCGGGATCGACGTGATCTGGTACTTCATGGCCAGCTCGGGGTTCTCGTCGACGTTCAGCTTCAGGATGGTGATCTTCTCGGGGTTCTCGGACTGGATCTCGTCGAGGACCGGCGCGACCATCCGACACGGACCGCACCACGCGGCCCAGAAGTCGACGAGCACGGGGCCATCGGCCTGAAGCACGTCCTGCTCCCAGGTCGCCTGGCTGGTTGCCTTGGCAGTCATGGATTCTCCTTGATTCTCGAAAGTCTGCGGATGCCGCTATCCGGTGACAACACCGGAGACCGGCGAAGTGTTCCCGCGCTCAGACCGCGACGGGTTCTGCCACGGGCGCGCCGTCGGCGAGGTCCGCGAGGAAGTGCTCGGCATCCAGCGCCGCGATCGTGCCGGTGCCGGCTGCGGTGATCGCCTGACGGTAGGTCGGGTCGATCACGTCGCCGGCGGCGAACACGCCGCGCTGCGAGGTGCGCGACGAACGGCCGTCGACCCAGATCGTCCCCTCGTCCGTCAGATCGAGCTTGCCGTGCACCAGGTGCGTGCGCGGGTCGTTGCCGATCGCGATGAACAGGCCGTCCAGCGGAAGCTCGCTGACCGAGCCGTCGACCGTGGAACGCAGCCGCACACCGGTGGTCTCGGCGTCGCCGAGGATCTCCTCGACCTCGCTGTTCCACACGAACTCGATCTTCTCGTTCGCGAACGCGCGCTCCTGCATGATCTTGGATGCCCGCAGCGTGTCCTTGCGGTGGATCACGTAGACCTTCGACGCGAAGCGCGTGAGGAACGTCGCCTCCTCCATCGCCGAGTCGCCGCCGCCGACGACGGCGATCGTGCGCTCACGGAAGAAGAAGCCGTCGCAGGTGGCGCACCACGAGACGCCGTGACCGGAGAGACGCTCTTCGCCCTCCACGCCCAGCTTGCGGTAGGCGGAGCCGGTGGCGTAGATCACCGAGGAGGCCTCGTGCTCGGCGCCGCTGCCCAGGACGACCTTCTTCACGGGGCCGTCGAGCTCGAGCGAGACGACGTCGTCGTAGAGCACCTCGGTGCCGAACTTCTCGGCCTGCTCCTGCAGCTTGGCCATCAGCTCGGGACCCTGGATGCCCTCCGGGAAACCGGGGAAGTTCTCCACCTCGGTGGTGTTCATCAGCTCTCCGCCGACCTCGACCGAGCTCGCGATGAGCAGCGGCTCGAGGTTCGCACGCGCCGCGTAGATGGCGGCGGTGAACCCGGCAGGGCCGGAGCCGATGATGATGACCTGACGCATGTGATCTCCCTTGTGACCGCGAACAGCGCAGTCGCCTATCAGAACCAATGGTAACCGCGCGACATTCCCGTACCCGCAGGCGATGACGGTCAGCGTCCGGGCAGGAACCGTTTCACGATGCCCCGTGCCACCTGCAGCTCGGGTGCTCGCAGCAGCGCGAGCGCGGCGACGTAGACGATCACGACGACCACGGCGATGATGCCCGAGCCGATGACGCCGAGGATCTTGTCGGCCGTCGTCCATCCGTCCTCGCCGCCGAGCAGCAGGAACACGCCCCATCCGGCGGCGGCTGCCGGCACCGCGGCGACGAGGAAGCGACCCAGGGCTGCCATCCACCGACGTGCGTCGAGCACACCGAGGCGACGGCGCAGCAGCAGCGTCGCGACGATCGTCTGCACGGTGCCCGCGATCGACTGGCCGAGGGCGACGGCTGCGGCGAGCAGCGTGATCGGCAGCACCTCGGATGCCGCCAGCCATCCCGCGACGGTCGCGGTCACGGCGATGAGCGCGCACTGCAGCAGGGTGAAGAAGAACGGCGTCCTCGTGTCGCCGTAGGCGTAGAACGTGCGCTGCACGATGAACAGCACCGCGAGAGGCAGCAGCCCCACGAGGTAGCAGAGCAGCACGATCGCCGCGTCCACGGCATCCGAGGCCGAGTTCGTGAACACGCGGGACGCCGGCACCGCCGCCGCCACGACCGCCGCCAGCGCGCCGGTCAGGAAGAACCCCAGAGTGCGGATGCTGCGCGAGATGTCTGCGCGCACGTCGGCGTCGCGCGCCGCGTGCGCATGCTCGGAGAGCTGGGTGAAGTACGGGGTGCCGATCGAGTGCACGATGATCGAGTACGGCAGCATGAAGATCAGCCAGGCGTTGTTCATGACCGTCACGGCCGCGCCCTCGCCGGAGGCGGCGTTGGCCACCCAGTTCTGGTAGAAGCCGGCGGCCATGCTGGAGAGCGCCATGAGCAGCGTCCAGCTGGCGATGCGTCCGACGTTGCCGAGGCCGACACCGCGCCAGCGGAAGTCGACCTTGAGCGCGAGTCCGGTCTTGCGCCAGAAGAGCAGCAGGATGCCCGCCTGCACGGCGATCCCCGCGGTCGCGGTGCCGCCGAGCCAGGCGACCATGTCGGGCGTCCAGTCCGACACGTTCACGAGGTTCTCGCCGAAGACGGCGCCGATCACGAGGAATCCGACGATCGAGATGATGTTGTTCGCCACGGGCGCCCAGGTGAACGGCCCGAAGATCCGGCGGGCGTTGAGCGTCTCACCCACGAGGGCGTACAGACCGTAGAACAGGATCTGCGGCAGGCACCAGTACGCGAAAGCGGTCGCCAGGGCGAGCTGAGCGGGGTTGCCGTGATTCAGCTGCAGCGACACCAGCCAGGGCGCGGCGAGCATCGCGACCGCAGTCGCGGCGACGAGCACGACGGTGCCCAGGGTGAACAGCTTCGAGATGAAGGCGTTGCCGCCGTCGGCCTGCGAGCTCGCGCGCACGATCTGCGGCACGATCACGGCTGTGAGCACACCCACGGAGATGAGGTTGAAGACGCTGTTCGGCAGCTGGTTGGCGATGGCGAACGCGTCGGCCGCGGCGGAGGCGTTCGAGCCGATGACGCCGACCAGCACGATCGTGCGCACCAGCCCGGTGATGCGCGAGACCATCGTCCCGGCCCCGAGGATGGCGCTGGCGCGGCCGAGACTGCTCACTCCGACTCCTTCTCGGATGCCGCTGGAGCGGCATCCGTCTCTGCGGCATCCGCGTCCGACGCCTCTCGCGCGCGTCTGCGGCGCAGCACGGTGCGCAGCACGCCGACGCCGAGCAGCAGCACGATCACGCCGCCCAGGATGCCGAGGCCGATGCCCTCCCAGTCCGCACGGACCGTCACGGTGGCCGAGGCCGCCGCGCCGACGGGGACTCCTGTCGGGCTGGTCAGGCGGAACTGCACCTCGACCTCTCCGCTGCCCACGCGCGCCTCCACCGGAACGGTCACGCGGGTGTTGCTGGCGGCGCCGGCCTGCACCGGCGTGCGCTCCTGGACACTGAGGCGCGGGTCGGAGGGCTGCGTGATCAGGGTGAGGTTCACCGGCCAGGGCAGGTCGTTGCGGATCCACACCGGGAGCGGTGCGGCCGACGTGAAGAGCTGCACAGGGGCGGGGTCCTGGATTCCCACGGAACCCAGGGTGTCGACCGTCTGGGAGCGGTGCTCGGCGACCCGCTTCGGGAACGCCTTGTCACTCACGCCGACGCCGATGACGCGCAGCATCTGGTTGCGCTCAGGGGCGAGCAGGGCCAGCGGCTGCTCGAGGATGGACGAGAACGCCTGAAGCCGGGTCTCGTCGTCGAGCATCGTCTGCAGCGCGGCCGCGCGGGTCTCATCGGGCGTTGCCGTGGTCTCGACCTTGACCGGGGCAGCAGCGGTCAGTCCTGCGAGACCCGTGCCCGAGGTGGCGACGGCGGTCACGGCGGCACGCAGGTCATCGGCGCTGCGCTTCTCGGACCTGTCGAGTCCGATCAGCAGCGGGCGATTCGGCGCGGCGGCGGCGGTCAGGAACAGGTGCCCGGCCGCGGCGGCGATCTGCCGGTCGCGGGCGGTGGGGTCGTCGGCGACCACGGCAGCCGAGAGGCGCTCCGAGACGTCCTCGTCGGTGAGCAGCACGGCGCGCCCGCCGGCCGTGGCGCGTGCGCCGGCCTCGCCGTCGACTGAGCTGTCGGGCAGCACGGTGACCACGTCGTCGCCGAGATACCTGCTGAACGTCGCGAGGTCGTCGCCGGTCACGTCGCCTCGGGGCCAGAGGATGCCGGGAACCGCGTTCCGGATATCGGTGAGGACGGAGTTGTCGGGGAGTACGGGCTCGGCCTGCTCCGGCGTGCTCGTGGGGGTCGGCGTCGGCGCGGCTGTGGCGAAGTCCGAGCTCTTCATCAACCCGGTGAGGTCGGCGGGCCCGAGCAGGTCGCCGAGGCCCGCGTGAGCCTGCGTCGCGGCATCCGCATCGCCGAACTGCAGCGCGAATCGGTCGTTCGGCAGCGCGTCGAGACGGGCGAGCCAGTCGGTCGCCACCGTGGGCGCGGACATCCCCAGCGCGCGGATCGCCGCGGGAATGGAGGGGTCGATCGCGAGGATGGCGGTGGTGCCGGCCACACCGTCCAGCTGGGCGGTGAGGGCGCCGTCGGGCCCGGTCAGGTCGGCGAGTTCGTCTGCGGTGAGCAGGCTGCCGTTCTCCGGGGTGGCCGTGATCGGCACGAGCACACTGACGTCGGCCGGCTTCGCCGCCTGGATCACGACCACGCTTCCCGAGGTCAGATCCCAGGTGCTCAGCTCATCGCCGGTGCCGGTCGTCGCGCCGCTGAGCGTCGCCCTCAGCGGGTAGACGCCGGGCGCCAACCCGGTGAGCGCCGATGCCGGCACGAGCACGCTCGTGACGTCGTCCTCGTTCGCGCGCACCGGCTCGGTGGGCTGGGTGGCGATCGTCTCGAAAGCGCCCGTCGAGGCGTCCTCGTCCAGCCAGGCATCCAGGGCGGCGCCGTCGACGAGGGGCGTGCGACCGATGGCGAGCGAAACGACACCCTCGGTGAGCGGGGCGTCCGTGTCGTTGTGCACCGAGACGCCTGCGGTGAGAGGGGCCTCGGGAAGGATCGCACCGGCCGGCGCGACCTCGAGGGTGACGGTGGGCTCGGCTTCGTCGTCTGCGGCCGCGGCGGGTGAGGCCGTCGTAGGGAGAGCGAGGAGGGAGGTCACGATCGCGACCGCACCGAGACGCCCGATCAGCCGCCGTGCGCGCGCGCGGAGGCCGGGAGTGGGGGAGGTCGCGGTCATAGGATCTTCCTGGAACGCCGCCTGGCGCCCGTGAGTGTGCTGTCCCGATTCTAGGGCGGGCGCATTCGGGAACACTGAAGGCGCGTAGAGTGACGGCCGTGCACCTCGCCCCTCGCCCCGATCCGCAGCTCGCCCGTGCGCTCGCCGCCGACCTCGATGCTGCGGACTTCCGCTCCGATCCGCTGCGGCGGCTGTGGGGAGAGGAAGCCGACGATGCACTGGCCCGCGGACTGCGGGAGCCGATCCTGCGGGCGCTCGGTGACGCGGACTCACCGCTCGCGACGCTCGGCCGGTTCTTCGTGCTCGGGATGCCGCAGCCGGCGCCCGCCGTGGAACGGGCGCTGCCGCATCTCGGACTCGCGGCCCTGGCATCCCTCGGCCTCGGCGTCGCCGACGGCGACGACGTACGACCCGAGGTGCTGCTGCGACCGCAGTCCTTCGTCGACCTCGACGGCGTCGGCGAATGGTGGATCGCCAGTGACCTCGACGAGGTGGCCCTCGGCACCGCGCTGCCGGCGGATCACGTGCTGGGCGTCGGCGGGGCGTCCCGCACGCTCGCCGAGCTCGTCATCCCCGCGCAGGTCGAGCGGGCGCTCGACCTCGGCACCGGATGCGGCATCCAGGCCCTGCTCGTCGCCCGGCACGCCGGGCGGGTGGTCGCGACCGACATCTCGGAGCGCGCGCTCGCCTTCGGCGAGCTGAACGCGCTGCTGAACGGCGTCGCGAACATCGAGTTCCGGCTGGGCAGCATGTTCGAGCCGGTCGCCGGCGAGGCGTTCGACCTCATCGTGTCGAACCCGCCGTTCGTGATCACTCCCCGCGCGCAGGGGGTGCCGGAGTACGAGTACCGCGACGGCGGGCTGATCGGCGATGCGCTCGTCGAGCGGTTCCTGCGCGCCGCGCCCGCGCACCTCACGCCCGGCGGGGTCGCGCAGCTGCTCGGCAATTGGGAGTCCCGCGGTGTCTCCGGGCTGCAGCGGGTGGAGTCGTGGATCCCCGCCGAGCTGGACGCCTGGGTCATCGAGCGCGAATCGCTCACGCCGCTCGGCTACGCCGAGCTGTGGATCCGCGACGGCGGAACGCTGCCGCGGGATGCCGGGTTCACGCCGCTGCTGTCGGCCTGGCTGGACGACTTCTCCGCGCGCGGGGTGACCGCGATCGGGTTCGGGTACGTGCTGCTGCGGCGTCCCGCCTTCCCGGGGCCTGAGCGCCCTTCGTCTCGCTCCGCGGATCCTGAGCGAGGAGCGCAGCGACGGGACGAAGGACGCCTCCGCCGCTTCGAGCACCTGTCCCAGCCGCTGGCAAACACCGGTCGGGCGCTCGAAGCCGGTCTCGCGGCGCACGACCTGCTGCAGGAGGGGCTGCCGGATCGGCTCGTGGTCGCGTCGGACGTCACCGAGGCCAGGCACCTGATGCCGGGCGACGACGATCCGACGGTGATCGAGCTGCACCAGGGCGGCGGCTTCGGCCGCGTGGTCTCCGTCGACTCCGGTCTGGCCGGTTTCGTGGGCGCCTGCGACGGCGAGCTCACCGTCGGACAGATCGCCGCCGCGCTCGCGGACCTGTTCGATGTGCCGCTCGCCGACCTGTGGGCCGATCTTGAGCCTCGCATCCGGCGTCTCGTGCGGGACGGATTCCTGCTCCCCGCGGAATAGCCGCCAGCATCCATGCGTTCGAATAGATCGTGAAGGCTTTCGGATTCCTCTCCTTCGGGCACTACGGCGACGTGCCCGGTTCGACGACCCGCACGGCGGGCGACATGCTCAGGCAGACCATCGAGATGGCCGAGGGAGCCGACGAGATCGGTGTGAACGGCGCGTACGTGCGTGTGCACCACTGGGCGCGGCAGGCCGCGTCGCCGATGCCGCTGCTGACGGCCATGGCGGCGCGCACGAAGCGCATCGAGGTCGGCACCGGCGTGATCGACATGCGTTACGAGAACCCCTTCCAGTTCGCTGAGGAGGCCGCCGCACTGGACTTCATCGCCGACGGCCGGATCGCGCTGGGCGTGAGCCGCGGCTCACCGGAGACCGCGCTGCGCGGCTACGAGACGTTCGGCTACCACGACGGCGAGGACCCGGAGCGCGGCAGTGTGATGGCCCGCGAGAAGTTCGACCTGTTCCTGCGTGCGATCGAGGGGGAGCGGATCGCTCCCGCCGATCCGCGGATGGCGGGGGCCGGCCGGTACCTGCACGTCGAGCCGCTCTCGCCCACCCTGCGCGACCACATCTGGTGGGGCTCCGGATCGCGCGCGACTGCGGAGAGCACCGGACGCATGGGCCTGAACATGATGAGCTCGACGCTTGTCACCGAAGCAACCGGGCAGCCGTTCCACGAGCTGCAGCGCGAGCAGATCGATATCTTCCGTGCCGCGTACAAGGAGGCCGGGCACACCGGCCGTCCCCGCGTCTCTGTGAGCCGCAGCGTGTTCCCGCTCATCACCGACATGGACCGCGCGTACTTCGGCCTGCGCTCCGAGGAGAGCGACGATCAGATCGGCATCATCGACGGCCTGCGGTCGACCTTCGGCAAGACCTACGCGGCCGAGCCCGACGTGCTGATCGAGCAGCTGAAGCGCGACGAGGCCGTGATGGCCGCGGACACCCTCATGCTGACGATCCCGAACCAGCTGGGACCTGCGTACAACCTGCACGTGCTCGAGTCGTTCGCGAAGCACGTCGCCCCCGCGCTCGGTTGGAAGCCGAACACCGAGGGGCCGGTGCAGGGCGATGCCGTGGCGTAGCATCCGCTGAGAAACCAGATCCGGGCGAGTTCGCCCGGCGTTCACCTTCGCGGTGCGGACGTCGCCTGACGGACACCTGCGGGTCACCTGGCATCCCTAGACAGGAGGACGGCACCTCTGCCGTCTTCCCTCGTCGAACAGGTCTCTTCCGTCATGCTTCCCAAAGCCCTCCGCCGTGCCGGGGCGGGCGCGCTCGCCGCGGTGGTCGCCGCGACGCTGTGCGCCGCCGCACTGCCCCAGTCCGCCGCTCCGGCCCACGCCCAGGACGACCCGTCCGTGAGCGAGGGCGCGAGCCCCGCGCCGGAGCCGACCGCGACCGGCACCCCGACGCCCACACCCACACCGACGGCGGCGCCCACGCCGACACCGGAGCCGACCGAGACCCCGGCCCCGGAGGAGACCGCCACTCCGGCTCCCGAGGAGACCGCGCCGGCGGAGACCCCCGCTCCCGAGCAGACCCCGGATACCCCGGAGCCGGCCGAGATCCCGGCCGAGGAGGCTCCCGCCCCGGTCGCCGGCACCGACGGCAACGCGGGCGCGCACTGGCCGCTCGTGATCACCGAGATCCAGGGCGACAACCCGGGCGCCGACGAGTACGAGTTCCTCGAGGTCACCAACACCACCGACCAGCCGATCGACCTTGAGGCCACCGGCATCCAGGTCAGGTATCACACGTCGATGTGGAACGCCGGCACCGTGCAGCCGCTGATCCACCTCGAGGGTGAGGCGGACGCGCCCGCGGTCATCCCGGCCGGCGGTGTCGCCGTGCTGTGGATGAACTACGCCGAGGGGGACCCGCGCCGGGCGCTCACGAAGGACCAGTTCCGCGAGTTCTACGGCCTGACGGATGCCGCGGCGCCGATCTTCCGGTTCGGCCCGCAGGGCGGGTTCGCCAACAGCGGCAACCGCGGGTTCAGCCTGACGGATGCCGCAGGCACGACGCTCTCCCGCGCCTGGGTCCCCGCCGACGACGGCAACGCCTCGACCCCGTGGAACGCGCAGTTCGCCGTCCCCGACCTGATCGGCAGTGCCGATGCCCGCATCCTGCAGCACGACGTGACCGGGGCGACGGCAACGCCGACGCCCGGCGCGATCACCGTGGAGCAGGTGACCAGCGCGCTCACCAAGCCGACCGACCCCGACTCCGACGGCCCGCTGCTGCAGATCACCGAGGTGGCACCCGATACGGCGAACATCTCCGGCTCCGACGCCTACGAGTACATCGAGCTCTACAACGCCTCCGACAAGCCGATCGACTTCGGCGACTACGTGCTCGCCTACCTGACCACCGACAACGACCTGACGAACCCGAAGGCTCTGTCGTCCACGCTGTGGCCTGCCGGTCCCGGTGAGCCGACCATCGCCTCCGGCGAGACGCTCGTGCTGTGGATCCAGAACCCGGCCGTCGTGGCCGCGGGCCTCACCGTCGCCGACTTCAACGCCGCCATGGGCAGCGACCTGAAGCTGGGTGAGAGCATCCTGACCATCTCGTCGGGTGGCATGGCGAACGGCGGATCCCGCGGGCTGCAGCTGCAGACGAAGTCGGGCCACGTCGTCTCGCGCGCCTTCTACTTCGATGACGCGCAGACCACGGCGAGCACCGCGATCCAGGACGCCTGGAACCCGGCCGGTGCTGCGGCGATGTGGACTCCGGCCGATCCGGCCGGCACCACCCAGGCCATGCTGGGCCTGGCGGCCCCGACGCCCGGCGCGGTCAGCGATGCGCAGGTCGCCCCGGCCTTCGTCGCCTACCCGCCCGCAGGCGCCGCACCGAAGATCGTCGACCTGACCGGCGGATCCGAGGTGCCCGATTCGGAGAACATCGAACTGGGCTTCGACATCACCGACGACGTGCTGGTGCGCCGGGTGACCCTCACGCTGACGGACAGCCTCGGCGGCGTCGAGGAGCGCAACCTCACGTTCGCGACCGCCGGACGCTACCTCTACTCGATCCCCGCGGTCGACGTGTACGGCAAGCGCTGGGTCGAGTACTCGGTGACCGCCGGTGACGGCTCGCTCGAGTCCACCCTCGGTCCGGTCCGGATCGTGCTGGACGACTCGCCGGTCGAGCCGGTGCGGCTGAACGTCGCCGACGGACAGTACGTCAACGCGCAGACGCCGATCGTCGGCACCACCGACGGCGACCCGGGGGCACTCTCGATCGGCGTCGACGGCACGGCGCTCGGCGAGACCGCACCGTCGCTCGAGAGGGCGCCGAAGTTCGCCATCGAGGCGACCAGCACCGACTCGTTCTTCCGCAACGGGCTCAAGTTCGGCGACGACGTGCTGAAGATCTTCGACGAGGGCTACTACGACCGCATCGTCACGGTCGATGCCGATGTCCCCGTGGACCAGGTCGTGCGGGGCGACAAGCTCACGCTCGGCGTCTACGCCGGCACGAAGGCGTGGCCCGAGCCGAACGTCGACGAGAACAACGACGACTTCACCATGATGAACCCGCGCCTCGTGCTGCCGGACGGGCGGGTGCTGCATCCGACCACGTGCGCGGGCGCGGGCGAGGGCAAGGATCCCGTCGAGCGGGCCTGCCCGGCGGATGCCGCGGAGCGCATCGCCCTCAGCGACGCGAACCTCGTCTACATCCTTTTCACCTTCGACATCCCTGAGGACGCCTTCGACTCGGTCTCGGCGACCTGGGACACCACGGCGGTGGCTGACGGCGACCACGTCGTCACGGCCTCCGAGGGTGAGCGCACCGCCACGCGCACCGTGAAGGTCGACAACACGGCACCGCGCATCGACACCACGCTCACCGACGGCACCCAGTACCGCGGCGACTTCACGATCGACGCGACGGTGACCGACGAGGGCTCCGGCTACGAGAGCGTCACCGCGACGCTCGACGAGAAGGAGATCGCGCTCCCGCTGAAGACCTCCTCGCTCACGCTCGCCCCGGGCGATCACACCGCGGTCATCACGGCGAAGGACAAGGTGGGCAACAGCTCGACGAGCACGATCGCGTTCTCGACCGCCGATGAGAAGCCGCACACCACGCTGATCAGCCCCGACGACGGCGCGAGGATCGACGCCGACGAGGTCGACCTGGTCGCCAGCCCCGGCTCCAACGTCGACGACCGGCTCGAACTCTGCTTCGCCGAGGGCTACCGCTACGTGCCGACGGATGCCGCGGTGCGCGTCGCTTCGGGCACCACGACGGACAGCCGCTCGAGCGACCGCGGCGACGCCAGGACGCTGAGCGCTGACGAGCTCGCGAAGCTCACCCGCATGGACGGCATCGAGGTCGCCGAGACGTCGGAGACGGCGATGCCGTACCAGCTGTTCACCGTCGACGTCCCTGCGAACGCCAAGGACGGATCGGATGCCAGGGTCGCCTGGGAGGGATCCGCGAACGCCGACGCCAAGGTGCTGCTCTACGTGCAGGACGTGAAGGGCGGCTGGCAGGAGGTGGACCGCCACGTCACCACCGGCGGCGCACCGACCTCGTTCACGCTCGAGGCGCAGGTCCCCGTGGCCGATCATGCGAAGGACGGGAAGATCACCTTCCTCGTGCAGCACTCCGAGGGGTGGGCCGCCACCGACCTCAGCGGACGCGACTCGCAGGTGACGCCCTACAACGAGGGGGCGACGCCGCGCGACCAGTACGACTTCACCCTCGCCTGGGAGTCGGACACGCAGTACTACAACAGCAACGAGGGCAGGCGCGCCGGCACCGGCGGATCGGATGCCTGGTACACGCACCAGCTGAACATCAACAGGTTCCTCGTCGACCAGCGCGACGAGCTCAATCTGCAGTACGTCGCGCACACAGGCGACATCGTCGACAACCAGAACGAGGAGTACCAGTGGCAGAACGCGGATGACGCGTATCGGATGCTCGACGAGGCCGGTATGCCCTACGGCGTGCTGGCGGGCAACCACGACGTCGGCCACTTCGAGGGGAACTACGGGCCGTACAGCTCGTACTTCGGTGAGGACCGCTTCGCGGAGAACCCCTGGTACGGCGGCTCCTACAAGGACAACCGTGGTCACTACGACCTGGTGAGCGCCGGCGGCGTGGACCTGCTCGTGATGTACATGGGCTGGCCCGACCCGAACGACACCGCCTCGAACTCCGAGGACATCGCCTGGATGAACTCGGTGATCCGGCAGTATCCGGAGCGCAAGGTGATGCTGAACCTGCACGAGTTCATGCTCACCACGGGCGGGCTTGGGCCGTTCCCGCAGCGGATCTACGACGAGGTCGTGGCGCCGAACGCGAACGTCATCGCCGTGGGCTCCGGGCACTACCACGACGCCTACACGCGGCTGGACGAGTTCGACGACGACGGCGACGGAGTCGCCGACCGCACGGTGACCTCGATGCTGTTCGACTACCAGGCGCTGCCGGAGGGCGGCATGGGATACCTCCGCCTGCTGCATTTCGACAACGGGAATGGGGACAACGAGAACGGTCGCATCATCGTGCGCACCTACTCGCCGTCGCTGGACGACTTCGACTCGGACGAGCCGTCGCTGAACAGCCCGGCCGGGATGCAGGAGTTCGAGATCCCCTACGCCGCCGGCGGCATCCGATCCGTGGCGAAGACCCTGTCGACCGACTCGTTCCGCGCCGACATCCTCACCACGAACGAGATCGACTGCGTGAAGGACGTCGTCAGCGGCGAGGAGACCTCGGTGACGTGGAAGGGCGTCGGCCCGGCCAAGGGCAAGGCGAGGGCGGCGCTCGCCGCGGCGGCGCCGGCGGCCGAGCACGGCTGGTACGTGCGCACCACCGGTCCGTACGGCGGGGTGGAGTACAGCGAGGTTCGCATGTTCACCGCGACCGGCAAGACGACCGGACCGACCGATCCGACCGGCCCCGGTGACGGCGGCGGCGAGAACGGCGGCGGCAACGGGAACGGCGGTGGCGACGGCAATGGCGGGAACGGCAGCGGCGGCCCGCAGGGCTCCGGTTCCGGGCAGTCCGGCGAGCTCGCCACCACCGGAGGCTCCGCGCTCTGGCCGATCGGCCTCGGCATCGGCGCGCTGCTGACGGTCGCCGCCGGCGGCATCCTGATCGCCCGTGGGCGACGCGACCGCCGGATCGGCTGACCCACCGGCATCCGGATCTCCGGGCGCCCCTCTCGAGCACGACACTCGGGAGGGGCGCCCGCCCCGGTACCCTGGAACCCATGCTCAACATGGCCGAGGGCCTGTCCCGACTCGGCGCGCTCGCCGCGCATCCGGTCGTCCGCACCCTCGCGACCGCCTTCGCGGATGCGGGCTTCGAGCTCGCCGTCGTCGGCGGCCCGGTGCGCGACGCCCTGCTCGGCCGACCGACGCACGATCTCGACTTCACCACGAATGCCCGGCCCGACGACATCCTGCGGATCGTCACGCCGATCTCGACCGCCCAGTGGGACATCGGCCGCGCCTTCGGCACGATCGGCGCGCGGGTGCAGGGCGAGCAGGTCGAGATCACCACCTATCGTGCCGACAGCTATGACGGCACCACGCGCAAGCCCGTCGTCGAGTTCGGCGACACCATCGACGGAGACCTCCTGCGCCGCGACTTCACCGTCAACGCGATGGCCCTGCGGGTGCCGGACGTGAAGCTCGTGGACCCCACCTCCGGCGTCGAGGATCTCGTCGCCGGCATCCTGCGCACCCCTATCGACCCGGCGGTCAGCTTCGGCGACGACCCGCTGCGGATGCTGCGCGCTGCGCGCTTCAGCGCCCAGCTCGCATTCGCCATCGAACGCGACACGCGGCGTGCGATGGAGGAGCTGCGCGACACCCTGCGGATCGTGAGCCCGGAGCGCATCCAGGGCGAGCTGATCCGGCTGCTGCAGACGGATGATCCGGTGCGCGGCATCCGGGTGCTCGTCGACACCGGGCTGATCGACCTGTTCCTGCCGGAGGTGCCGGCGTTGCGCCTCGAGGTCGACGAGCACCACCACCACAAGGACGTCTACGAGCACTCGCTCACCGTGCTGCGCCAGGCCATCGCCCTGGAGACATCGCGCAACCCCGGCGCCGAGCCCGACGTGGCGCTGCGCATCGCGGCGCTGCTGCACGACATCGGCAAGCCCCGCACGCGCCGGCTAGAGTCCGGTGGGGGAGTGACCTTCCACCACCACGACGCGGTCGGCTCGCGGATGGCGCGCAAGCGCCTGCAGGCATTGCGCTTCGACGGCGACACCACCGACGCCGTCGCGAAGCTGATCGAGCTGCACCTGCGCTTCTTCGGCTACGCCGAGGGTGCGTGGACCGACAGCGCGGTGCGCCGCTACGTGCGGGATGCCGGTGACCAGCTCGAGCGGCTGCACATCCTCACCCGAGCCGACGTGACCACGCGCAACAAGCGCAAGGCGGCCCGCCTGGCGGGCGCATACGACGACATCGAGCGCCGCATCGTCGAACTGCGCGAGCAGGAGGAGCTCGACAGCATCCGACCAGAGCTCGACGGAAACCAGATCCAGCAGATCCTCGGTATCGCTCCGGGCCGCGAAGTCGGCGAGGCGTACCGCTTCCTGCTCGACCTGCGCCTGGACGAGGGCGTCATCGGCCCGGATGCCGCGGAGCAGCGCCTGCGCGAATGGTGGGCGCTTCGGTCAGCCGGCTGACCCGCCGGGCCTGAGGCTTACACTGGGCACACCCGTCAGCGCCGATCGGAGCAGCGTGCCGTCGTCACCGTGGTCCTCCTCGCGCGACATCTCGGCAGAGGCGTCGCGCCTGATGATCGAGCGCGCGCACGAGGAGCTGCTCGCGGGGAATCTCGACGACCGCCGTCTGCAGCAGGTGCGTCCGCTGGTGCGGGAGTCGTGGGAACGGGCCTGGCGCGGCAGGGTCGGCCCGGAGGGCCTTCCCCTGCTGGACTTCGATGCGGAGGCGTTGGAGCACTACCGCGCCGCGCATCCGCTCGCCGCGACGATGGATCTCATCCGTGGTCTGCTGCTGCCCGGCGCGCCAGAGGACTCCGGAGTGATCGTGGCCGTCGGCGACCATGCGGGCCGGCTGCTCTGGGTGGAAGGCGACGTCAACCAGCGACTGCTCTCGGGCGACATGGGCTTCGTCGAGGGGGCCAACTGGTCGGAGAGCTCGGTGGGCACATCCGCCCCGGGCACCGCCATCGCACTGGGGCAGTCGGTGCAGATCCATCAGGCCGAGCACTACAACCGTCTCGTGCAGCCCTGGTCGTGCACGGCCGCACCGGTCTTCGATCCGGAGACCCGGCGCATCCTGGGGGTGATCGACGTCACGGGCAGTGCCGAGGTCGCGACTCCGCAGGCGCGGATGCTCGTCGACGCGACCGCCCGTGCCGTGGAGTCCGAGCTGCTCGTCGCCCGCCTTCGTGAGCGCGCGGAACAGCCCCATCGGCGGACCACTCGTCCTGCGCGTGAGACGACGCCGACGCGATGCGTGCTGCAGGTGCTCGGCCGTGACCGCGCACTGCTCGCCGCCGTCGCAGACCGTGAGGAGCGGGTGATCGAGCTCAGCGCCCGCCACGCGGAGATCCTGCTGATGCTCGCCGTGCACCGGCAGGGCCTGTCCGCCGACCGTCTGGCCGAGCTCGTCTACGGTGAGGGCTCGTCGGCCGAGACCCTGCGGCCCGAGATGGTGCGGCTCCGCAAGGTCCTGGAGCGGCTCTCGCCCGACCTCGTTCCCCAGTCCCGCCCGTATCGGCTGCCGATCGTCCTCGAGACGGACGCGCAGAACGTGCTGTCGCTGCTCGACCGCGGAGCACACCGGGTGGCGCTGTCGGCGTATCGGGGACCGGTGCTGCCGGACTCCGACGCCCCGGGAGTGGTCGACCTGCGCGAGGGACTACGCGGAACGCTGCGCGAGACGATGCTCTCCGAAGCCAGCATCGACGTGCTCCTCGCCTTCGCCGACATCCCCGAGGGCGCAGAGGATGCCGAGGTGCTGCGGCTCGGCCTCGAGATGCTGCCCGCGCGCTCGCCACGCCGCGCCGGTCTGGTGAGCCGGCTCGAGAAGCTCGACCGGAATCCCGCTCGCTGACCCCGCAGCAGGGATGCCTGCAACCCGATGCAACGTGACGCACCGGGGCGCAACCTGCGGCGACGTAGCTTCGACGCACCTGGATCGTGCGGCACCGTCGCCGCGGAATGTCGAAGGAGACGTCATGACCATCGTCGAAGAGAGTGTGTCCACCGCCTATGCCGCCCCCGGACAGCCCGGGTCGCCGGCGGACTACCGGCCGCGCTACGGCCACTACATCGGCGGCGAGTTCGTCGAACCCGCCAAGGGCCAGTACTTCGAGAACATCAGCCCGGTCAACGGCAAGCCGTTCACCGAGGTCGCCCGGGGCACCGTCGAGGACGTCGACCGAGCGGTCGACGTCGCCTGGCGGGCGTTCGAGTCCTGGAAGCGCACCTCACCGGCGGAGCGCTCCGTCATCCTGAACCGCATCGCAGACCGCATCGAGCAGAACCTCGAGGCGATCGCGGTCGCCGAGACCTGGGAGAACGGGAAGCCGGTGCGCGAGACGCTCGCCGCCGACATCCCGCTCGCCGTCGACCACTTCCGGTACTTCGCCGGCGTCCTGCGGGCGCAGGAGGGCGGGATCAGCCAGCTCGACGAGAACACCGTCGCCTATCACTTCCAGGAGCCGCTCGGCGTGGTCGGTCAGATCATCCCGTGGAACTTCCCGATCCTGATGGCGACGTGGAAGCTCGCTCCGGCGCTCGCCGCGGGGAACTGCGTCGTGATCAAGCCCGCGGAGCAGACACCGGCATCCATCCTGTTCCTGTTCGACATCATCGGGGACCTGCTGCCGGCCGGCGTCGTCAACATCGTGAACGGCTTCGGCATCGAGGCGGGCGCGCCGCTCGCGCAGCACAAGCGCATCCGCAAGGTCGCCTTCACGGGAGAGACGACCACAGGGCGGCTGATCATGCAGTACGCCTCGCAGAACCTCATCCCCGTCACGCTGGAGCTCGGAGGCAAGAGCCCGAACGTGTTCTTCGAGGACGTCGCCCGGGAGGACGATCCGTTCTACGACAAGGCGCTCGAGGGCTTCACGATGTTCGCGCTGAACCAGGGCGAGGTGTGCACGTGCCCGTCGCGCGCCCTCATCCAGCGCTCGATCTACGACGGCTTCCTCTCCGACGGACTGGAGCGGGTGGGCAGGGTCATCCAGGGCAACCCGCTGGATCCGGCGACCATGATCGGCGCGCAGGCGTCGAACGACCAGCTGGAGAAGATCCTCAGTTACATCGACATCGGCAAGCAGGGCGGCGCCAGGCTGCTCACCGGCGGTGAGCGGGTCGATCTCGGCGGAGACCTCAGTGACGGCTACTACGTCGCGCCGACCGTGTTCGAGGGCACCAACGACATGCGCATCTTCCAGGAGGAGATCTTCGGACCGGTGCTGTCGGTGACGAGCTTCAGCGACTTCGACGACGCCATCTCCATCGCCAACGACACCCTGTACGGCCTCGGGGCTGGAGTGTGGAGCCGCAGCGGCGACACCGCCTACCGTGCCGGCCGTGCGATCGAGGCGGGTCGCGTATGGACCAACACCTACCACCAGTACCCTGCGCATGCCGCCTTCGGCGGGTACAAGCAGTCCGGCGTCGGGCGCGAGAACCACAAGATGATGCTCGATCACTACCAGCAGACCAAGAACCTTCTGGTGTCGTACGCCGAGGGACCGATGGGCTTCTTCTGATGTCCGAGCAGACGCTCTCGCGGGTCGCCGTGTCCGAGGACGCGGCGACCCTGCTGCGCACGCTGACCGCCCAGCACGGGCCGCTCATGATCCACCAGTCCGGAGGCTGCTGCGACGGCTCGTCCCCGATGTGCTATCCGGTGGGCATGTTCCTGACGGGCCCGGGGGATGTGAAACTGGGCGACCTCGACGCGGGCCTCGACGATCCCATCGAGATGTTCATGTCGGAGTCGCAGTTCGAGTACTGGAAGTACACGCACCTGACCGTCGATGTCGTTCCTGGACGGGGCGCAGGATTCAGCGTGGAGGGGCCGACCGGCATGCGGTTCCTCATCCGCTCTCGGATGCTGGATGACGCCGAACTGGCGCACTTCGGGCTGGCGCCCTGACGCGGAAACGCCTGTGTCGGTCTCGTCACGATACCTACCGATCGGTTGGGTATCTCGGCGACGGTGATCTAGGGTGAAGGCCGAACCGCGCGACATCGATGTGCGCGGACCCCCGATCCACCAAGAGGGTAGGAATGTCAATGAAGATCACCAGGGGAAGACTCGGCCTCACCGTCGGCGCGCTCGGCATCACGGCGCTCGTGCTCTCGGGCTGCGCGACCAGCACCGCGGACAAGGACGGTGACGGCGGCGGCGCCGCGGGCGGCACCATCAAGGTCGGCACCACCGACAAGGTCACCTCCCTCGACCCGGCCGGTTCCTACGACAACGGCTCGTTCGCCGTGATGAACCAGATCTACCCGTTCCTGCTGAACAGCAAGTACGGCACCGCCGAGATCAGCCCCGACATCGCCGAGTCCGCCGAGTTCACCTCGCCCACGGAATACACCGTCAAGCTCAAGGCGGGCCTGAAGTTCGCCAACGGCAACGAGCTCACCTCGAGCGACGTGAAGTTCTCGTTCGACCGCATGGTGAAGATCGCCGATCCGAACGGCCCCGCGGCGCTGCTCGGCAACCTCGCTTCCGTTGCGGCACCGGATGACACGACCGTCGTCTTCACGCTGAAGAACGGCGACGATCAGATCTGGCCGCAGATCCTCTCCAGCCCGGCGGGCCCGATCATCGACGAGGACGTCTTCTCGGCCGACGCCGTCACGACGGACGACGAGATCGTCAAGGGTGAGGCGTTCGCCGGTCAGTACGTGATCGACTCCTACAAGTTCAACGAACTCGTCTCGTACAAGCCGAACCCGGACTACAAGGGCAGCCTGGGCGCGGCCGAGAACAAGGCCGTGCAGGTCACCTATTACGCCGATGCCTCGAACCTGAAGCTGGCGATCGGCAACGGCGACATCGACGTGGCGTTCCGCAGCCTGTCGGCCACCGACGTCGAGGACCTCAAGGGCAACGACAAGGTGCAGGTCGTCGACGGACCCGGCGGTGAGATCCGGTACATCACGTTCAACTTCGACACCATGCCGTTCGGCGCGAAGACCCCCGAAGCCGACCCGGCGAAGGCACTCGCGGTTCGTCAGGCGATGGCGAACCTGCTCGACCGCGAGGCGGTCGCGAAGGACGTCTACAAGGACACCTTCACCCCGCTGTACTCCTACGTGGCCGACGGCATGCCCGGCGCGACCACGCCGCTGAAGGACATGTACGGCGACGGCGACGGCGGACCCGACGCCGACAAGGCGGCCAAGGTGCTCGCCGACGCCGGCGTGCAGACCCCGGTCACCCTGAACCTGCAGTACAACGGCGACCACTACGGCCCGTCCTCGGGTGACGAGTACGCCGCGTACAAGACGCAGTTCGAGAAGGGCGGCCTCTTCACGGTCAACCTGCAGCAGACCGAGTGGGTGCAGTACTCGAAGGACCGCTCCTCCGACGTCTATCCGCTGTACCAGCTGGGCTGGTACCCGGACTACTCCGACGCCGACAACTACCTGTCGCCGTTCTTCGTGAAGGAGAACTTCCTCGTGAACCACTACGACAACGCCGAGGTTCAGCAGCTGATCGTCGACGAGCAGACCGAGACCGATTCGGCCAAGCGCCTCGAGATCATCGGCCAGATCCAGGAGGCAGTGGCGAAGGACCTGTCGACCCTGCCGCTGCTGCAGGGCACGCAGGTCGCGGTCGTGGGCAAGGACGTGAAGGGCACCACCCTGGATGCCTCGTTCAAGTTCCGCTACGCGCCGCTGACGAAGTAACGCGTTCCGCTTCGACAGGCTCAGCGACCCACGTCGTCCTCAGGTGGGTCCTGAGCCTGTCGAAGGACGCCCGAAGAACGCAAAAAGAGGTACCCCATGGCCGTCGATGCCGTCGATGCCCTCACACACGTACAGCCCCGCAGCCGGTCCGCCGGCGGAGGACTGTGGCGCTACATCCTGATCCGGCTGCTGCTGATCATCCCCACCGTCCTGATCCTCGTGACGACGGTCTTCTTCCTGATGCGGATCACCGGCGATCCCATCACCGCGGCCCTCGGCGGCCGCCTGCCGCCCGACCAGCTGGCGCAGCGCATCCATGAGGCGGGCTACGACCGGCCGCTGTTCGTGCAGTACCTGGAGTACCTGGGCGCCGTGTTCCGCGGCGACTTCGGCACGACGATCACCGACCGCCGTCCGGTGATCGAGATCCTGCTGCAGTACGGTTCGGCCACGCTCGAACTCGCGCTGTACGCGCTCATCGTCGCGCTGCTGATCAGCATCCCGCTGGGACTCATCGCCGCGTACCGGCGCGACCGCTGGCAGGATGCCGTGCTGCGCGTGATGGCGATCCTCGCGTACGCGACGCCGATCTTCTTCGCCGGCCTGCTGCTCAAGCTCATCTTCTCGGTGTGGCTGGACTGGCTGCCCGTCTCGGGCCGCGGCAGCACCGACACCGAACTGCTCATGGCGGGCATCGACACCCCCACCGGCATCTATCTGCTCGACGCCATCCGGCTGGGCGACGGTGAGGCGATCGGTGACGTGCTGCAGCACGCCATCCTGCCGGCCATCGCCCTCGGCCTGCTGACCGCCGGCGTCTTCCTGCGACTGATCCGCACGAACGTGATCGGCACGCTCGGGCAGCAGTACGTCACCTCCGGGCGGTCCCGCGGCGTCAGCGAGTACCGACTGCTCACCAAGCACGCCTACCGGCCGGCGCTGATCCCGATCATCACCGTGATGGGCATGCAGATCGCCATGCTGCTCGCGGGAGCCGTGCTCACCGAGAGCACCTTCGAGTGGAAGGGCATCGGCTTCATGCTCACCGAGTACCTCAAGGCCCGCGACTTCGTCGCCGTGCAGGGCATCGTCGTGATGATCGCTGTCGTCGTGGCGGTCACGAACTTCATCGTCGACATGGTCGCCGCGATGATCGACCCGAGGGTGAGGTACTGACATGGGCGTCATCCCCGAATCCACCGACCTCCCCACCCCCAAGACGGAGGCGCTCGCCGCGGTGCCGCCGCGCAAGAAGCGCTGGAACGAGCGGCTGCCTGTGGTCTCGCACCTGCGGCAGAGTGTCGGGCTGCAGCGCGGGATGCTGGTGACCGGCCTGATCATCACCGCCCTGTTCGTCCTCGTCGCCCTGCTGGCGCCGGTGCTGGCACCGTACTCCTGGGCGCAGCAGCAGACCGCCGACGGCGTCTCGTTCGGCACCCGGCAGCCGCCGAACGCGACCAACCTGCTGGGCACCACCGTCTCGGGCTTCGACGTGCTGTCGCGCGCGATCTGGGGTGCGCAGACGGCGCTGCTCGTGATCATCGCGGCGATCGTCTGCTCGATCTTCGTCGGCATCGCCCTTGGCCTGCTCGCCGGATACTTCGGCGGCTGGCTGGATCGCATCCTCGTCGTCATCGCCGACGCGATCTACGCATTCCCGTCACTGCTGCTGGCGATCGTGATGTCGATCGTCATCAGCGGCGGTCAGTCCAGTCTGTGGAGCGGCATCATGGCGACGGCGATCGCGATCACCGTGGTGTTCGTGCCGCAGTACTTCCGCGTCATCCGCGCCGAGGTGGTGCGCGTTCGTGCCGAACCGTTCGTCGACTCGGCGAAGGTGATCGGCGTGCCCACGCACCGCATCCTGCTGCGGCACGTGCTGCGCAACTCGGTGCGCACCCTGCCGGTGCTCATCACGCTGAACGCGTCGGAGGCGCTGCTGACCCTCGCGGGCCTCGGCTTCCTGGGTTTCGGCATCGAGGCGACGGCCGCGGCCGAATGGGGCTACGACCTGAACCGCGCCATGGGCGACGTGACCAGCGGCATCTGGTGGACCAGCGTCTTCCCCGGCCTCGCGATCGTGCTGGTGGTGCTGGGCATCACCCTCGTCGGCGAGAGCCTGAACGACCTGAGTGATCCGCGACTGCGCACCCGCCGTCGCGCGGGAGGTGCAAAATGACGGATGTCGCAGAGATCCGCGATCTGCGGGTCGTGTTCGCGACCGACGACGACCCCGTCGAGGCGGTCAAGGGCATCTCGCTGAGCGCGAGCTCGGGCGAGGTGCTGGCCATCGTCGGCGAATCCGGCTCGGGCAAGACCGTGACCGCGAACACCTTGCTGGGCCTGCTGCCCGAGACTGCGACGACCTCCGGCGCCGTCATCGTACGGGGCCGTGAGGGCGGCGAGACCGACATCGTGCACGCCTCGCAGGCGAAGCTGCGCGCGATGCGCGGGCGCGATGCGGCGATGGTGTTCCAGGAGCCGTCCACCGCGCTGAACCCGGTCTACACCGTGGGCTGGCAGATCGCCGAGGGCATCCGCGCGCACACGAAGCTGTCGAAGAAGGATGCCCGGGAGCGGGCCATCGACATCATGCGGCGCGTCGGGATCCCGTCGCCCGAGAAACGCGTCGACGACTACCCGCACCAGTTCTCGGGCGGCCAGAAGCAGCGCATCGTCATCGCGATGGCGCTGGTGCTGAACGCCGGGCTGATCATCGCCGACGAGCCGACGACCGCGCTGGACGTCACCGTGCAGGCGGAGATCCTCGATCTGCTGCGCACCTGCCGTGACGAGTTCGGTGCGACGATCGTGCTCATCACGCACAACATGGGTGTGGTCGCCGACCTCGCCGACCGCGTGATCGTGATGTACCAGGGCGACATCGTCGAAGAGGCCCCGGTGCGGGAGCTGTTCGCGAACCCCCGCGAGGAGTACACGAAGAAGCTGCTCGCCGCCGTCCCGCACGTCGGCCAGGGCAAGTCGGCGGTCGCCGCGTCGAATGAGGGGTCAGAAAACGCGGGATCCGGTACGTCAAATGCGACAATTTCTGACCCCTCACCCAGGGCGGATGCTCCGCACGTCGCGCCGCCCGTCCCCGAGGGCAGCCTCATCGTGGCATCCGCCGCCGAGATCGGGTACCCGGGCCGGTTCGGCCGGGGCGCGGTCACGGCCGTGAAGGGCGTGGACTTCCACGTCGGCCCCGGTGAGGTCGTCGGCCTGGTGGGGGAGTCCGGTTCGGGAAAGACCACGATCGGTCGCGCCGTGGTGGGCCTGACCACGGTGCTCGGCGGGTCGCTGACCGTGCTCGGGCAGGAGATGCGCGGAGCGAAGGCCCGCTCACTCACCCCGCTGCGCCCGCAGATCGGTTTCGTGTTCCAGGACCCGGCGACCAGCTTCAACCCGCTGCTGACCATCGCGGAGTGCGTCGCCGAGCCGCTGATCGTGCACGGCCGATTCTCGAGCGTCTCTGCAGCGCGTTCACGTGTGAACGAGCTGCTCGACGCGGTGCGGCTGCCCACGAACTTCGGCGACCGGTACCCGCACGAGCTGTCCGGCGGCCAGCGTCAGCGCGCATCGCTCGCGCGCGCGCTGGCGCTCGACCCGAAGCTGCTGATCGCCGACGAGCCGACCAGTGCGCTGGATGTCTCGGTGCAGGCGACCGTGCTCGAGCTGTTCACGCAGCTGCAGGCCGAGCTGGGCTTCGCGTCGCTGTTCATCAGCCACGACCTGGCCGTGATCGATGCCGTGTCGGATCGCATCCTCGTGCTGCAGCAGGGCAAGATCAAGGAGCAGGGCACGACCGCCCAGGTGCTGGGCGACCCGCGCGACGCGTACACCCGCGAGCTGCTGGCCGCGCTGCCCGTGCCCGATCCGGTGGCGCAGGCCGAGCGCCGCGCGCAGTGGCAGGCGGTGCGGCGGCGGTAGCCGCGGCCGCGCGCCTTCGCGCACCCGTCGAGAAACGCCTCCCCGCACGAGACACAGCATGGCGAGGCGTTTCTCATGTCAGGAGGCGTTTCTCGGGTAGAGCACTACCCCTGACGGCCGGCGTCGATGATCTCCACCTCGTCGGCGACGAGCTCGAAGTCCCTGGCGTTGAAGGTCATGATCGCCGCACCGAGCGCGAAGGCGTGGCCGGCGAGGAAGGTGTCTGTGCTGCGGGCATGCGCAGGGCGGGTCTTGGCGACGATCGCGGCCATGCGGCCGTAGCCCTCGGCCGCCTCGCGATCGAAGGGGAGTTCCGGAACACCGAGGGTGTGACGAACGTACGAGAGTTCATCGCGCCGCCGTCGCCGCGCGCTCGGATCCTTGGCGTGCTCGATGCCGAACTGAAGCTCTGCCAGAGTGAGTGCACTCAGCGCGAGGGAGTCGTCGATGAATGAGAGCTCGTCGATGCGGATGACAGCGTTGGTGTCGAGCAGGATCACTCGCCCTGCTCCTTCCGCTGGAGTCGAGCCTGCAGTTCGGCGCGCTCCCACGGATCGATGAGCTCATCCTCGGTCAGGATGTACAGCCGCCGCTCGTCCTCGATCTCCTGCGCCCAGTCCTGCGCGGTCTGCCGCTGCTGAGTTGTTCGCGGGTTCGCGGCGATCCGCTCCATGACGTCGCGCATCGGCACGGATCGGCGAGGCGAGGAGCGTTGTACGAGAGTCTGCTCCAGCCCGCTGGCCGTGGAGATCTCGCCGGCCGCCAGCTGGAACAGTGCCTCGCGCGCCTCGGCCTCCATGGAGCGCCCGTTGCGCTTGGCTCGCTTCTTCAGCGCGTCGACGACGTCGTCGCTGAGATTGCGGATCGTGATCGCGGCCATGATGCGCCTCCTGTCGGCATCCCTGATCGGATGCTAGCACTCTGCCAGCGTTCACGGATCGCGACGCACACGCTCCGGAGGCGCCTCCTCTCGAATGTGGGGCTCCCGCCCGGACGCGGGTGGGGCGGCCCGGATGTCCGAACCCACGCGTACCGTCGCCAGCGTGACGGACACCACCCTGACGAACGACAGCGACGCGCTCGCCGGGCTCGACGCCGCCCAGCTGCAGGCGGTCGAGCACGGGGACGGGCCGCTCGTGATCGCGGCCGGCGCGGGCACCGGCAAGACGCGGGTGCTCACCTCGCGGGTCGCGCGGCTGCTGCAGGCGGGGGTTGCACCCGAGCGCATCCTGCTGCTGACGTTCACCCGCAGAGCCGCGGCGTCGATGATCTCGCGAGCGGCTGCCCTGTGCGACGATCCGCAGGCGGCGCAGCGGATCGCCGGCGGAACCTTCCACGCCGTGGCGCACCGCATCATCGCCGAGCACGCGCAGCATCTGGGGCTGGCGGATGTCACGGTGCTCGATCCGGATGACGTGATCGACCTGCTCGACCTGCTGCGTTCGGAGTTCCAACTCGACGGCACCGACAAGCGACTGCCGACCACCCGCACCATCGCCGACATCGGCTCGCGCGCCATCAACACGGGCATCCCCGCGCGGAAGGTGATCGACGAGCAGTTCCCCTGGGCGCTCGAGCACGCGGACGACATCCTTGCCCTGCTGCGGCACTACAGCACCCGCAAGCGCGAGCGCGGGCTGCTCGATCTCGACGACCTGCTCATCGCCTGGCGTGCGCTGGTGCGTGACCCCGACGTCGGCGCCCGGCTGCGCGCGCGATGGGACTGGGTGCTCGTCGACGAGTACCAGGACGTCAACAGCCTGCAGGTCGACATCGTGCGCGGGCTCGCCCCCGACGGGCGCGGACTCACCGTCGTCGGCGACGACGCGCAGGCCATCTACGGCTTCCGCGGCGCCAGCGCCGGGCACCTGCTCGACCTGGCATCCGCCTTCCCCGACACCACGCTCGTGCGGCTGGAGCGCAACTTCCGCTCCACCCAGCCCATCCTCGACCTGGCGAACGAGGTGCGGCCCGGCGAGCTCGGGCTGCGCTTGCGTGCAGATCGGCCGGATGCCGGCATCCGGCCCTCCCTCGTCGTGTGCCGCAACGCAGACGACGAGGCGCGCACGGTCGCCGACCGCATCCTCGAGGCGCACGTCGACGGCCTGCCGCTGCGCGAGCAGGCCGTGTTGATGCGCACCGGCTCGCACAGCGCCCAGCTCGAGGTGGAGCTGAAGGTGCGGAACATCCCGTTCCACAAGTTCGGCGGCATCGGCTACCTCGAGACCGCGCACGTGCGCGACCTGCTCGCGGGCTTCCGCGTGGTGCTCAATCCGTCCGACGAGGTGTCCTGGTATCGGCTGCTCACCCGGCATCGCGCGATCGGCAAGGCCTCCGCGCGGGGGCTCGCGGCGATCCTCGCCGACGGCGGCATCGAGCGAGCATCGGATGCTGTCGCCGCAGCGCCCGCGAAGGCGCGCACCGGGCTCGCCTCCACGCTGTCCCAACTGGGCGCGGTGGATGCCACGACGACCGTGCCCGAGCTCGTCGAGACCTGCCGCGCGGCGATCGAGCCCCTGCTGCGCGCGCACTACCCGGATTGGCAGCGCCGCGTGACCGACGTCGACGGCATCGCCGAGGCCGCGGCACGGCAGTCGGATCTGCGCACCTTCGTCAGCGAGCAGGCGATCGACCCGGTGGACGTCTCGGGCGACTGGGCGAAGAAACCGCACCTCGATGAGGACTGGGTCACGCTGTCGACGATCCACTCGGCCAAGGGACTCGAGTTCAGCGCCGTGCACGTGATCCGCGCGACCGACGGGGCGATGCCCTCCGACATGGCGCTGTCGTCACCCGCCGGACTCATCGAGGAGCAGCGGCTGTTCTACGTGGGCCTCACCCGGGCCCGCGACACCCTCGACGTGTATGCGCCGGCGCGGCTGCCCACGCATCCCACGTCGTTCCTCGCCAAGCACGTCATCGCCAAGCCGAGTCGCTTCCTCACGGCCGAGGCGCGAGCCCTGATGGACGCCGTCGACACGGCGACCGGCGAGGTGAGGGATGGTGAGCCCGTCGCGGTCCCCGTACCGGCGGCTGCCCGCGTGCGGATGGATGAATTCGACGACCTGTTCGCCTGAGACGCGGCTGCCGCGCCTCAGCGGAAGAACAGCATCAGGCCGCCGAACAGCTGCGGCAGGATCCACAGACCGGCGATCAGCGCGAAGGCGACGATCGCGATCCACGGCACCCCCCGCTTCAGACGTCGACCCTCCGGAGCGACGCCGGGCGGGGGAGTGAGCATCCCGACCGGGGGAGCGAACGGCAGCGCCGCCGATGCCGCGACGGCCGCCGCGCCCGGGGCAGGCGGAGCCGCGGCAGGGGCGACGGGCAGGTTGTCGTCCCGCCAGCGTGCCCACTGGTCGAACTTCGTCAGCAGCGCACCCACGGTGCCGAACAGCCACGCCCAGGTCGCCGGGTCGATCGTCGACACAGGACGCTGCATGTACAGGAACAGCCAGTCGTCGACGATCTCGACGTCGAGCTGCGCGGCGTGGTCGATGAACCGCGCCATGATGTCGGGCGTGAACAGGTAGAGCGCGTCGCGCTCGTAACCCTCCGGGCAGTACAGCGTGAAGTACCGGTCGAAGTCGCCCTCGAGCGAGAGACGCTGGTCCTTGGAGAAGGAAGCAGGCAGGTTGCTGCCGAGGGCGTTGTTGCCGAGCGCGTCCAGCACGATGTTCGGCAGCGGCACGTCGAGCTTGACGGCGATGTAGCCCCAGCGGTGCGTGCTGGAGTTCTTGCCCGACCCGGTCGTGTACTGGTAGTTGCCGAATTCGACGAACCGGGGCCGATGACCGCGCAGCGCGAGGTCGGTGTACCGGGAGTGCCCGTTGTGGAAGATCATGCCCGGCAGCGGCGGGTCGTCGATGCGGCCGACGAACTCCATGCCGTTGGCGGCGGCGAAGCGGGCCAGTCGGTAGGCGTGGATGCCGCCGTTGCGCAGATTCACGACCAGGATCACGACGACCACGACGAAGACCGCGCCCATCAGCAGGAACGGCAGCAGCCCGGCGATCCCGACGCCCAGATTGCCCGAGACGACCCCGATCAGGATCGGTACGAACACCATCGGCACGATGGTGATCGCGAACACCGCGACCACGACGATCACGATGACGGTCGCCGCCGTGGAGCCGCCTGCCCGTCCTCGTGCGCGCTGTTCGCTGCGGAAGGCACGCACGGCGCGCATGTCCACCGGGTCGGTGAGCGGGCGCGCGTCGAAGGTGGCGCCGGTCATCCGTTCACCTCGTCGCCGTCCCAGGTGAGATCGGCGTCTTCGGCGATCGCGAAGGCCTCCAGGGCGGGGTCGGCGATGAGCGCGTCGATCAGCGCCGCCGAGCCGGCGACGATCGTGGAATCGAAGTCGATCTCGCTCACCATCACCCAGGCGTGATCCTCGGGCCAGAGCAGATTCGGATGCTGCGCCGAGACCGCGAACCCGTGTTCCTCCGCGGGGCGGTCCCGCCAGGGGGCGCCTGTGACCCACGCCGGATCGGCGAAGGACGAAGCCCCGGCGGTGAAGGTCACGTACTCGCGGCCGGGGAGTTCGAGCCGCGGCGCCTTCGAGATCTCGTCGGAGAGGATGCCCGGCTGCCAGGCCGGCTTGCGGAACGGATTGTTGAACGGGTCATGGATGCTCTGCTGCAGCATCCGCTCATGCGCGGGTTCCGCGCCGAGCTGGAAGAACGCGCGCGACGGGCTCTCGCCGAAGAATCCCACCAGACCGCCCCAGCCCTCCCAGACCGCCGCGACCCCGGCATCCGGTGTCGCCGTGTGCGCGGCGAGATGCTGCGCGATCGCGGCGAACAGGTCCGGGCCGATGACGCCCTCGTCCGGCGAGGTGAACTCGCGGCCGTCGGGCGCGATCCGCAGGTTCCAGTCCTCCTCGGGCGGAGTGCGCACGATGCGTCGCCACTGCGCGAGCGGATGCAGCGCGGTGCCGAACGCGTCGGCCGCCTCGGCCCAGGTGGCGGGCTCATCGACCAGACGGTCGAACAGGATCTCACGCTCGGCCTCCGGCATCCGCTCCCATTCTGCGCTGGTCGGGACGGCGCGATCCGGCAGTGAGCGCACCTGCGCGGGATGCAGGATGCGGGCGTACGCAGTGAAGCCGCGCGGCACGACGCCGAGGTCGTCGTCGAGCCGTTCGCGCAGCCAGTCGCCGATGGCGGGGTCGCCGATCCAGTCCATGGGCTCAACGGTACCCGGGCAGCCGCACAGCTTGCGCGATTAGAGTTGTACGCTCCCGACCCGATGCGTGACCGGGGGTTTTCCGTGCCCGACAACGAGTTCGAGCGAGGTCTGCGCCGCCGCACTGTGCTCAAGGGCGCCGCGTGGTCGGTGCCCGTGATCGCCGTCGCGAGCGCCGTGCCGAGGGCTGCGGCGTCGGTGCCGGTCGATCCGTGCATCGCGGTGCCGACGGGCACGTTCTACGTGACCGGTGGCGCGCTGATGGAGGATGGCGCTGCGGGGGTTCCCGCATCGTCGAACGGACTCTTCGGCACGGGCTGGACTCCCCCGCAGGAGTCGACGCAGAATCCCGACGGAACTTGGTCTCAGACGAACTACGCCGTGGATCCGGAGCCGGCAAGTTGGTGGCAGACAGGCGGGGCCAGCCCATCGACCGAGGTCGGCTTCCTGTCGCTCGACGACAACGACAACAGCGACGGCAGCTCGGGTGAACCGTCGGTGGTCACTGGGGTGCTCACCTATGAGGTAACCGCCGGTACTCCGTACACCTTCGCCTTTCCGATCTACGCGTCCGCCGACTACCTCGGGTGCCAGTATCTGAGCATCGACATCAGCGGCCCGGGTGTCGAGGAGCCGGGAGCAGTGCAAGGCTACTTCGGCAATCCCGCTATCACGGATGTGCCTGAGGGCGTCGACGCATATCCGCATTTCTCCGAGACGCAATCGCCGGAGGTGACGTTCACGCCGACATCCTCGGGGACGCTGACATTCACCTATACCTTCACCGTCGCGCACGTCACCGGCGGCGAGAGGAAGAACGCCGACCTGTTCGTGAAGGCTCCGCTGCTGACGAACTGCGGCTGAGCCGACCGTCACCTCGCGTTCACCTCGGTGACGCCCCCGCGTCACGTAGATCACGGACGATCGGCGGATGGCCGCTCCGCTCGTGACCGTGATCCTCCCCGCGAAGGATGCCGGGGAGTACATCGGCACGACCCTGGAGACGCTGACCCGGCAGTTCGATGACCCGTCCGCGCTGAAGCTGGTCGCCATCGACGACGGATCACGCGACGGAACCGGCTCGCTGATGCGGCAGTACGCCGAGCGGTTCGACCGGGCCGAGGTGGTGACGAATCCGCATCCGCGAGGTCTCGCGACCGCTCGCAACCAGGGGCTCGCCCATGTCGAGGGCGACGCGTTCTGCTTCCTCGACGGGGACGACTGGATGCAGCCGCGCCGGCTCGAGGTGCTGGTGTGGACTCTGAAAGAACTGCGCTGCGACTTCCTTCGCACCGATCACGTCACGGTGAAGAGGGACGAGCGGCGGCTGGTGCGTGCCCCGTTCACGCATCGCGGCGTGGTGGCCGATCCGAGGGCGGCGATCCTCCCCGTCGACGATCGCAGCATGGTCGACTACCCGTATGCCTGGGCGGGAATACTGCACCGCCGGATGATCGACGACGGACTCGCCGGCTTCACCGACGGGCTCTTCACGGCTGAGGACCGGCCGTGGATCTGGCGGCTGCACCTGCAGGCATCCTCCTTCGCCGTGGTCGACGCGCCGCACCTGCTGTATCGGCGCGGGCTGACGGACTCGTTGTCGAAGACCCTCGACCGCCGCCAGCTGGACTTCACGCGAGCGCTCGGCGAGGTGCTGGATCTGGTCGAGGCGGACCGGGCTGCCGAGCAGTTGATGCCCAAGGCCGTGTTCACGGTGCTCGCGCTGAGCTCGCACCACCTCGTGCGCGCCCGTCGGATGCAGCCTGCAGTGCGCCGGGAGCTGCGCTCCGGCATCCGCGGCCTGCTGGCCCGGCTGCCCGCCGAAGCGGCGTCGAAGGCGATCACGCAGATCGGCGGCCCGCGCCGCCGCGTCCTCGCCCGGACCCTGCGCGAGGCGACCCGTCTGTCGCCGTCTCTCCTGTCCTCCGCTGCCGCCTCCTCCTCCCCGCTCCGGTCTCACTCGTTGCGGGTGTCTGGGCCTCCGCACCCGCAAACAGTGAGACCGGACCAGGCAGGGCAGTCGGAAACCGTGGGTGCACGATGATCCGGGTCGTCGTGACCGTGCGTGCTGCGGAGGTCAGGCCGGCGGCGCACCCCTCCCCGTTCCGGTCTCACCGGATGCGGGTGCGGGGCCGTTTCGACCCGCAGCGCATGCGACCGGAGCGAGTGGGGGAGGCCCGATGATCCAGCTCTTCGCACTGCACAGCGGGTACGGGCTCATGACCGCGGTGGCAGCGATCGACGCCGGGCTGATGGGCGACGCCGAACGCATCCTCGTGCCCATGAACACGGCGAAGGTTCCCGAGACGGCGATCGACCTCGCGGGCACGCCGCGATACCGCACCCTGCTGTCCCGCTTCGATCGCGTGGAGCCGCTGAACCCGCTGATCGATCCGTGGCATCCGACGTCATGGCGCCCCCACGAGCAGGACCTGCCGATGCACGAGCGACTGTTCCGCCGCGCATGGGGCCTCGGCGACGACGACATCGAGCTGTACGTGCAGTCGCCGCAGGTCGCGCCGGCCCTCACGCTCATGAGCCTGTTCCGCGACGCGCGGCTCGGCGTGATCGGCGACGGGCTGATGACCTACTCGCCGATCCGCAGTCGGCTGCCGCGGCAGGTCACCGAGCGGGTCGCACGGGTGGTCCATCCCGACGTCGTCCCGGGTGTCGAGCCGCTGGTGTTCACAGAGTCGGGTGCGGCGCGGATGCCGGTGCCGGTCGCCTCCTTCGGCGCCGCCCTGCAGGAGGTCGGATCCGCTCCGGATCGGGCGCTCGACGTGCTCGCCGCAGACGGGCGGCGGACCGCGCTCGTGCTCGGACAGTACCTCTCCGCGCTGCGTCTGGTCTCGGCATCGGAGGAGACGGCCATGCAGGTCGCGATGGTCGACCGGGCGGCATCTGCCGGGGCCGAGCGCATCGTGTTCAAGCCGCATCCCTCGGCGGCGCCCGGCCTGCGCGACGCGCTCGCCTCGCGCGCAGCCGGCCGCAGGGTCGCGTTCGCGGTCTACGACGGCGATCAGCCCGCCGAGTACGTGGCACAGCGGCTGGAAACCACTGATGTCGTCGCCGGATTCTCGACCGCGCTGCCGACGCTGCGCGCTCTGTCCGGCGTCCGCACGCACGCGGTCGGCACCGGCACCGTGCTCACCAGGCTCGCGCCCTACGAGAACAGCAACCGGATGCCGGCGACGATCGTCGACGCCCTGGAGCGGGACTCCTTCACCGCACCCGGGGCACTGCAGCGGCTCGTCGACGCCGTCGGGTATGCGATGCAGCCCGAGATCATGGCCCACCTCCGACCGCGCGCGGTGGCGTGGGCGGCGTCCGTGCCGGCATCCGTTCGCGAGCGGTACGTGCCCGCGGAACGTCTGCGCGCTCTCGACCTGCCCGGCGCCCCCGCAGCCACCACGACGCAGCGCATGATCGAGTCGGCCGGCGGCGTCGGACGTGTGGAGGAGCTGCGGCTCACCGCCGCCGGCGCGAAGCGCCGCGCGCACCGTGCCTGGAAGGCGGTGACCGGCCGGTGATCGGAGCGGATGCTGCGCGCCTGAGCCAGCAAGCACTATCCGGTTCGCGGCGCTGTTCTTGGTTCGCGCTCCTCTTCTCGGTTCGTGCTGCGCGTATCGGCGCCGCGCGGGCGGGAAGTGCCGCGCGGGCGGGAAGTGCCGCGCGGGCGGGAAGTGCCGCGCGGGCGGGGAAGTCCCGCGCGGGTGCGGGGAGCGCTGTGTGAGCCGATGAGAGGCGAACGATGAACGACAGACTGACAGTCGCGATCATTCCTGCACGTGGGGGGTCGAAGGGTGTTTCCGGCAAGAACCTGCGCCGGGTGGGGGGCGTGCCGCTCGTCGAGCGAGCGGTGCAGGCCTCGGCATCCGCCGTCGACCTCGTCGTCGTGAGCACCGAGGACGCCGCGATCGCGGCGGTTGCGCGGGATGCCGGGGCGCGGGTCGTCGACCGCCCCGCCGAGCTCTCCGGTGACGAGGCCACGTCCGAGAGCGCGCTGCTGCATGCCCTCGACGTGCTGGAGGGTGACGGCGTGCCTGTCGGCACGGTCGCGTTCGTGCAGGCGACGTCGCCGTTCATCCCCGCCGAGGGCATCGCCGAAGCCGTCGCGCTCATCGAGGGCGGCACCTACGACAGCGTGTTCTCGGCGTGCGAGACCTACGGATTCCTCTGGCGGAGGGATGCCGGGGGAGCGGCCGCCGCGATCAACCACGATGCCGCGCACCGTCCGCGTCGCCAGGACCGCGAGCCGCACTACCTCGAGACCGGGGCGTTCTACGCCTTCGACGCCACAGGATTCCGCCGCTTCAGGCACCGATTCTTCGGACTGGTCGGTATCGTCACCGTGCCGGAGCGCATGGCGATCGAGATCGATGACGAGGACCAGCTCGCCCTGGCCGAGGCGCTCGCCGCGGCATCCGGGTCTCGGCAGGATCTCGGAGTTCCGCGGCATTCCGGATGCGATCCGACCGATCCATCCGAGATTCTGCAGATCTCCGAGGCGCCGGATGCGGTGCGGCCGGGGCGTGCTGGCTCCGCGGCATCCGGGACGACTCCGATCCCCGCCCTCGCCCTCGTCACGGACTTCGACGGCGTGCACACCGACGACTCCGCGACTGTCGATGAGCACGGGAACGAGTCCGTGCGGGTCAGCCGTGAGGACGGCATGGGCGTCGCGCGGCTGCGCCGAGCCGGCATCCCGATGCTCATCCTCTCCACCGAGCAGAACCCCGTCGTCGCTCGCCGGGCCGAGAAGCTGCAGATCCCCGTGCTGCACGGCGTCGACGACAAGGCATCTGCGCTCGCCGCATGGGCCGCGGAACGCGGCATCCGTCTCGAGGACATCGCCTACGTCGGCAACGACGTCAACGACCTCGGTCCGCTCGGCGTCGTCGGCTGGCCCGTGGCGGTCGCGAACGCGCATCCGCAGGTGAAGGCCGCCGCCCGCGTCGTCCTGAACCGCCGCGGCGGCGACGGCGCCGTCCGCGAGATCGCCGAACGGATGCTGGCTGTTCAGGCCTGAGCGCCGTCCGTCACAACTGCAGGCACGATGCACGATCGCAGGCGAGATGGGCCTGGTTCTGCCTGAATCCGTCGTTCCTGCCTGCAGGCGTGACCGCTGCTCGGTCGTCCGTGCATCGGATATCCTGTAGTGACATTCTGGATATCCGGAGGCTGCGATGACCAAGACGCTGATCGACGTCGATGACGCTCTGCTCGAGCGCGCGATGGAGCTGACCGGTGCCGCGACGAAGAAGGCGGCCGTCAACGAAGCACTCGCGCAGGTCGTGCGCAGGGGAGAGGCGCTCGGGTACATCGATCTGCTCAGCACCGGGATCGTGGTCGAACTCGACGACCCGGATGTGATCGACGGCGCCCAGCGCTGAGCGGAATCCCGCCGTGCGTCACATCTTCCTCGTCGACAACTCGGTGCTGCAGCGCGTGCACCGTTCGGAGACTGTGAAGGCGGCGCTTGCTGAGCTGCTCGTCACCGGTGACCTCGGCGGATGCCTGCCGCAGATCCTCGAGGAGGGCTACTCGGCCAGGTCGGCGCGGGAGCACTCACTGCTGCTCGACGCGAACCGCAGGGCCAAGATCTTCCTTCCGCCGGACGACCGGGTCGCGGAGGTCACGATCGACCTGCAGCGGCGCCTGTTCGCGGCAGGAATCGGTCGTTCCGTCGGCGTCAGCGACCTGCAGATCGCCGCCACCGCGATCAGGCACACCGACGGAACGCAGCGTGTCACGGTGGTGCACTATGACGCCGACTTCGAGAACGTCGCGCGCATCGCTCCGGAGTTCGTGCACCGCTGGATCGTGGCGCGAGGCTCTGTCGACTGAGCCCGCTCGGTCACGTCTGCAGGCACGATGCCCGCTCGCAGGCCGGATCGGCCCGGATCCGCCTGCATCCGCGATTCCTGCCTGCAGACGTGACGTCGAGTGACGCGAGCCGCGACCGTCACCGTCCCGCCCTCGCTCCGTCACCGCCCCGCCTCCCGGGGTTCACCTCCCGCCCGTAGACCGGAGGGAGGGGACCGGAGACCCAGGAACGGAGCGTCATCATGACCGTCAGCATCGGAGATCGTGTCGTCGGCGGGGGCCGCCCCACGTACGTCATCGCCGAGATCGGCCTGAACCACAACGGCGACGTCGAGATCGCCAAGAAGCTCATCGACGTGGCCCGCGAAGCCGGCGCCGACGCGGTGAAGTTCCAGAAGCGCACCCCCGAGATCGCGACGCCCGAGCACATGCGCGACGTGCCGCGGGAGACGCCCTGGGGCACCATGACGTACCTCGACTATCGCCGCCGGGTGGAGTTCGGCCGCGACGAGTACATCGAGATCGGCGACTACGCCACGATGGCCGGCCTGCACTGGTTCGCCTCTCCGTGGGATGTGCCGAGCGTCGAGTTCCTCGAGGATCTGAACGTCACAGCGCACAAGGTCGCCTCCGCGAGCCTCACCGACACCGAACTGCTGCTCGCCCTGCGCGAGACAGGCAAGCCCGTCATCCTCTCCACCGGCATGTCGACCGTCGAGCAGATCGACCGTGCCCTGGACACCTTGGGCACCGACCGCACGATCCTCATGCACGCCACATCGACCTATCCGATGGAGCCGGGCGAAGCGAACCTCAAGATGATCCCCACTCTTCGCGACCGCTACGCCGGTGTGCCGGTCGGATACTCCGGTCACGAGCGCGGCCTGCAGATCTCGCTCGCCGCGGTCGCCCTCGGCGCAGTGGCCGTCGAACGGCACATCACGCTGGACCGCGCGATGTGGGGATCCGACCACGCGGCCTCCCTCGAGCCCGGCGGATTCGAGCGCCTGGTGCGCGACATCCGCGTCATCGAGGAGGCCCTCGGCGACGGCGTCAAGCGCGTCTATCCGGGCGAGCTCGCCCCGATGGCCAAGCTGAGGCGCGTGGGAGCATGACGTACCCGGGCAGCCGTGCCCCGCGCCTGCGGGTGGTGGCGATCGCCGACGCGGACTCGTTCGTGAAGTGGTCGGCCGCGCTGCTCGACCGGGTGGCCGACATCAGTCAGCACATGCTGCTGGTGCGCACGCCGCTGGTCGTCAGCGACGCGCAGAAGCACGCCGCGCTGGCCGGCACCCGCTTCGCGGAGGATGCCAGGTCGGTGACCCGCATCGCGCACGGAGACGTCGCGTCGTGGCTCGCCCGCGACCGCCCCGACGTGGTCGTACTGGCCGGCCGCGCGCCGTTCGTGCGGCTGATGGGCCGCGAGATCGATCGGCTCGCCGAACGGCCGATCGTCGTGAGCGGGCTGCCGGGCATGTCGATCCCCGCACTGCGCGGCGCACTCGAGTACCGCCGCTACGCCGACCTCATGGTCGTGCACTCCCGCCGCGAGGTCGCCGCCTACTCCCGTCTCGGCCGCCGGCTCGGCGTCACCGTGCCGATCGCGCTCGCGACGCTGCCGTACATCCCGGATGCCGCGGACGAGGGCGCTCCGCGCTCGCCGCTGCGCGGCACCGAGGCAGAGCTTCTCACCGGACCCGGCACGGATCTCGTGTTCGCCGCCCAGGCGCTCGTGCCCGCCGCGCACGAGGAGCGTCGCCGGATCGCCGAGATCCTGCGCCTCGCGGCGGTCGCCGATCCGACCAGGCGCGTGGTCGTGAAACTGCGGGCTCGCCCCGGCGAGGTCGAGACCCACGAGGAGCGCGACCCCTACACCGACCTGCTCGAGGACGCGCCGGAGAACCTCGTGCTCTCCTACGCGCCGATGTCCGAGGCGCTCGTCACCGCGCAGGGACTGGTGACGGTGAGCTCGACCGCGGCGATCGAGGCTCTGGGCTACGGAATCCCCGTGATCGTCCTCGACGAGTTCGGGGTTCGGCCGGAACTGCTCAACCAGGTCTTCGAGGGCAGCGAGCTCGCCGGCTCCGCCGACGACGTCGTCGCTCGCCGATTCCGGCATCCGGATGCCCAGTGGGCGGCGACCAACTACTTCCACCGGCCTGACGAGTCGATCTGGTGGGACGAGGTGCGCCACCTCGTCGCGCTGCGCCGCCGGGGGCTGTTGCCCGCGCGCACCGTGCCGCGCCCGCGCGGCGGCGCTCTGCACGCTGCCTGGCACCGCAAGAGCGTGCTCGGCGCGGAGGACCGCACCGTCAGCGGTGCCATCGCCGGGTTCGTCGGCGCGCCGGTCGCGGCGGCTCTGCTGGCGCGGAAGCGCCGCCGCGCGGCATCCGACGGCAGGGAATGGCGGGACGACGCGAGCGACTTCACACTCGCCCCGTCGCCGCTGGCCGAACCTGTGAAGAGGCACGCCGCCGTCATCCGCTAGACTGTTGTGGTTGTCTGCCCGGCGACATTCGGTCAAGGGCGCAGACGACGTGCAACACACCCTCCTGCTTCCGGGAAAGTCCCGGGAGCCGTTCTAGTCCGAAGGAGGTGGGTAAGTGACGCACCAGTACGAGCTCATGGTCATTCTGACCCCTGAGCTGGACGAGCGCCAGGTTGCCCCCAACCTCGACAAGTTCCTGAAGGTCATCACTAACGATGGTGGCTCGATCGACAAGGTCGACATCTGGGGCAAGCGCCGTTTCGCCTACGAGATCAACAAGAAGACCGAGGGCATCTACGCCGTCGTGAACTTCACCGCGACCAGCGAGGCCACGGTCGAGCTCGACCGCCAGCTGAAGCTGAGCGAGCTCGTCTTCCGCACCAAGGTCCTGCGCGCCGAAGAGGCACAGGCCATGGTCGCCGCGGAGGCCAAGCGCGCCGCTGACAAGGCTGCTCGCAAGCCCAAGGCTGCGAAGGCGTAAGCATCATGGCCGGCGAAACCGTCATCACCGTGGTGGGCAACCTCACCGCCGACCCCGAGCTGCGCTACACGCAGAACGGGCTGCCGGTGGCGAACTTCACCATCGCCTCGACCCCGCGCACCTTCGACCGTCAGGCGAACGAGTGGAAGGACGGCGAAGCGCTGTTCCTCCGCGCCTCGGTCTGGCGCGAGTTCGCCGAGCACGTGGCGGGCTCGCTGACCAAGGGCATGCGCGTCGTCGCCCAGGGTCGTCTGCGTCAGCGTTCGTACCAGGACCGGGACGGCAACAACCGCGTCTCGATCGAGCTCGAGGTCGATGAGATCGGCCCCTCGCTCCGGTACGCGACCGCTCAGGTCACACGCGCGGCGTCCACCGGCGGAGCCGGTGGCGGCAACTTCGGCGGCGGGCAGTCCCGTCCGCAGCAGCAGGTCTCGGAAGAGCCGTGGTCGACCCCCGGCTCGTCGAGCGCCGACGCCTGGAGCACTCCGGGCAGCTTCGGCGACGACACCCCGTTCTAAAGAACTGCGGATGCCACAGGCATCCGACTCATCTCGTAAGGAAAACTCATGGCTGGAAAGTCGAGCGGCGACCGCCGCAAGCCGCGGAAGGGCGCGAAGAACGCCGCTCCCGCGAAGTCCATCCGCGTGGGCGTCATTGACTACAAGGACGTCGCCACGCTTCGCAAGTTCATCTCGGAGCGTGGAAAGATCCGCGCCCGTCGTATCACCGGTGTCTCGGTGCAGGAGCAGCGTCTGATCGCCAAGGCGATCAAGAACGCGCGCGAAATGGCGCTCCTGCCCTACGCTGGCGCTGGCCGCTGAGGGGTACCGACATGGCAAAGCTGATTCTCACGAACGAGGTCGCCGGGCTCGGTAGCGCAGGCGACGTCATCGAGGTCAAGAACGGGTACGCCCGCAACTACCTCATCCCGCAGGGTTACGCCGTGGCGTGGACCCGTGGCGGTGCCAAGCAGGTCGAGTCGATCCAGGCGGCCCGCAAGGCCCGCGCGATCCACGACCTCGACGAGGCCAAGGACCTCAAGGCGAAGCTCGAGGCGAACAAGGTCCGCCTGTCGGTCAAGGCCGGCGCCGAGGGTCGTCTGTTCGGCTCGGTGAAGCCGGCCGACGTGGCCGACGCCGTCTCCGCTGCAGGCATCGGCTCGATCGACAAGCGCAAGGTGCACATCACCGCTCCGATCAAGTCGGTCGGCGACCACGAGGCCACCGTTCGTCTGCACGACGACGTGACCGCCGTGATCACCCTCCAGGTGATCGCCGCGAAGTAATTCCTTCCCTCGCCTCGGTTGCTGAGCGAGCGAAGCGAGACGAAGTACGGATGCCCCGTTCTCCTCGGAGAACGGGGCATCCGGCGTTTCCGGGCTCTCTTTCGCAGGAGAATGGGAGTGCGAGAAGGAGGCCGGATGCACGAACTGCGGGTGTTCGCCCTGGAGGGCATCGGAGAGGTGCAGCCGGGAGACGACCTGGCCGCGATGATCCTCGCCACCGGCGTGCGGCTCCGGGACGGCGACATCCTGGTCGTGACCTCGAAGGTCGTCTCGAAGGCCGAGGACCGGTACGTCCGCGCAGACGACCGGGAGGATGCCATCACCGCCGAGACGGTGCGCGTCGTGGCCTCCCGCACCCGCAACGGACACACGATGCGGATCGTCGAGAACCGGCTCGGCATGGTCGCCGCAGCCGCAGGCGTGGACGCCAGCAACACGCCGGACGGCTGGATCCTGCTGCTGCCGCTCGACCCTGATGCTTCGGCACGAGCCCTCGCCACCCGGCTGCGCGAGGCCACCGGCCATCGGGTGGGCGTGCTGCTCAGCGACACACTGGGCCGCCCGTGGCGGGTCGGGCAGACCGATGTCGCGATCGGTGCGGCGGGCGTGCACGTGGTCGCCGACCTGCGCGGCACGCTCGACCACGGCGGCAGGGAGCTCAGCGTCACCGTGCCGTGCGTGGCCGACGAACTGGCCGCGGCGGCCGACCTGGTCAAGGGCAAGGCGAGCGGACTGCCGGTCGCTGTGGTCCGCGGGCGGGGCGACCTCGTCGGCGACCTCGATCTGCCCGGTGCCGCATCCATCGTGCGCACCGGGGTCGACGACCTGTTCCGTCTCGGCTCCGACGAGGCGCGGGCCCAGGGGTACGACGAGGGCTACGCCGCCGGCATCCGATCAGCGGGTGACCCATCCTCCGACATCCGATCCTCCGAAGGAGCGTCATGACAGTGAAGCTGGGATACAAGGCGAGCGCCGAGCAGTTCGCTCCGCGCGAGCTGGTCGAGATCGCGGTCGAGGCCGAGCGGCACGGCATGGAGTCGGTGTTCGTCAGCGACCACTTCCAGCCGTGGCGTAACACCGGCGGGCACGCGCCGTTCTCGCTCGCCTGGATGGCGGCGGTCGGTGAGCGCACGTCGTCGATCCGGATCGGGACCTCGGTGATGACCCCAACGTTCCGCTACAACCCGGCCGTGCTCGCGCAGGCGTTCGCAAGCCTCGGATGCCTGTACCCGGAGCGCATCATCCTCGGCGTCGGCACCGGTGAGGCGCTGAACGAGATCGCCACCGGGTTCCGAGGAGCCGGAGAGCAGGAATGGCCGGAGTTCAAGGAGCGCTACGCGCGGCTGCGCGAGGCGATCCGCCTCATGCGGGCGCTGTGGTCAGGGGACCGTGTCAGCTTCGACGGCGAGTACTACTCGACCCGCGACGCCTCGATCTACGACCGCCCGGAGGGGGGCGTGCCGATCTACGTCGCGGCGGGCGGACCGATGATGGCGCGCTATGCCGGGCGCGCCGGCGACGGATTCATCTGCACGTCGGGCAAGGGCGCTGAACTGTACGTCGACCAGCTGGTGCCGGCGGTGAAGGAGGGACTCGAACAGTCCGGGCGGTCGTTCGACGAGTACGACCGGATGATCGAGATCAAGGTCTCGTACGAGGAGACCACCGAGGCCGCGATGGAGAACACCCGGTTCTGGTCACCGCTGTCGCTCTCGAAGGAGCAGAAGCACGACATCACCGACCCGGTCGAGATGGAGCGGGCCGCCGATGCGCTGCCGCTGGAGACCATCGCGAAGCGCTGGATCGTGGGAAGCGACCCCGACGAGGTCGTCGCGCAGATCAACCAGTACGTGGACTGGGGCTTCAACCACCTCGTGTTCCACGCGCCGGGTCATGACCAGCGCCGCTTCCTCGACCTGTTCGAACGGGATCTCGCGCCGCGGCTGCGCTCCAGCGGTCGCTGAGCCTGACGAAGCGTCGCGCACGCGGCGAGGCTCTCTGGGGCGCTGAGCTTGTCGAAGCGTCGGACTCAGACCTCCGGACTCAGATCCTCCGGCTCCCCGAACACGATCACGGGATGCCCGGCATGCTCGACGACCTCGGCCGAGACCCGCCACACCCGCTGCACGCACTCCGGGGTGAGCACTTCGGCGGGGGGACCGGCCGCGCAGACGACGCCGCCGTCGAGCACGACGACGTGATCGGCGAACCGCGCCGCATGATTCAAGTCGTGCAGCGCCGAGACCACGGTCAGCCCGTCGGCGGCCAACTCGCGCAGCAACCGCAGTGACGAGAGCTGGGCGTGCACGTCGAGGTGGTTCGTCGGTTCGTCGCAGAGCAGCAGCTGTGGCTGCTGTGCGAGTGCTCTCGCCAGGTTCGCGCGCTGGCGCTCACCGCCCGACAGAGTGGATGCCTCGCGGTCGGCGAACACGTCGGCTCCGGTGCGCCGCAGACTCTCCTCGACGATGCCCTCGTCGTCGGAGCTGGCGGCCGCCAGCCAGCTCTGATGCGGGATGCGGCCGAGCTCGACGATCTCGCGCACGGTGAGCCCGTCGGCCTCGGTCCATTCCTGCTCGACCAGCGCAATGCGCCGCGCGCGCTCGCGTCTGCTCAGTCCGCGCAGTTCACGGCCGTCGTGGGCGATGGTCCCCTCCTGCGCGGTGAGTACTCCCGCGATCAGTCGCAGCAGGGTGCTCTTCCCGGCGCCGTTCGGACCGAGTACGGCCGTCACGGCCCCGGCCGGCGCCGTGATGTCGATGCCGTCCACGATCATCCGCCCGCCGGCGGTGTACCGCAGCCGGTCGGTGCGCAGCCCGCTCATGTGGCGATCCCATCGCGCGCGGCTCGGCATCCGTTTGCCCGGGGCAGGAGATCGCGCGAGAACAGGACGTTTCCGCGGCATCCGTCCTGTTCCGAGCGGATCTCCTGTTTCCGGTGACGATGCGTGCGGGTCATGCCCGCCCCATCCGCCGCCGGCCCATCCGCATCATCAGCAGCACGAAGACCGGGCCGCCGATCAGGGCGGTGACGATGCCGACCGGGAGCTCGCGCGGGTCGAACGCGGTGCGCGCGATCGTGTCGGCCCACAGCAGGAACACCGCGCCGACGAGGAAGGACGCCGGCAGCAGCACACGGTGCCGTACGCCGACGACGGCTCTCATCGCATGGGGCAGAATCAGGCCGACGAATCCGATTGATCCGCTCACGGCGACCAGAGCACCGGTGAGCAGGGCGCAGCATCCGAACAGGGCGATGCGCAGACGATCCACAGGCACACCCAGCGCGGCAGCGGCCGAGTCACCGAGCGCGAGGCTGTCCAGGACACGCGCGGAAGACAGCAGGGGCAGCGCACACGCCGCCATGACCACCGCGACGAGGACGACATCCGCCCAGTCCGCGCCGGACAGCGAGCCGAGCAGCCAGCCGAGGATCTCGCGGTAACTGTCGTTGTTCGAGCTCCAGAAGATCACCAGGCTGGTCAGTGCGGACAGCACTGCCGACACCGCTAGCCCGGCGAGGATCGTCGAGGTCGGCGAGTCTCCGCCGGCCGCTCGGGAGATGCCGAGCGTCAGCAGCAGCGCGATCATCGCGCCGGCGAAGGCCGCCGCCGGCAGGGCGATCGCGGCTCCGAGCACGAGCACCAGCACCGCCCCGGTGGATGCTCCGGACGAGAGACCCAGCAGATAGGGGTCGGCGAGCGGATTGCGGGTGAGCGCCTGCATGACTGCTCCGCAGACGGCGAGCCCACCGCCCACGACCACGGCCGTGAGCACCCGCGGCGTCCGCAGGCGCCAGACGATGGCATCCTGCGTGACGGGCAGTACGGGGTGCGCGCCGGTCAGGTGCGCCCACAGTGTGCCGGCGACGTCGGCGGGCGCGATGCGCGCAGGACCGATGCCGATGGCGACGACCACGGAGATCGCCAGCAGCGCGAGCAGTGCGAGCAGGATCGTGGCGATCCGCACCCGCGGCATCCGTCCCCGGCCGCCGGGCCGCGCGCGTGTCCCAGGCGCGACCCGGGTTGGGGCCGAGGTCATCGCTCCGCCAGCTGGTCGATCAGAGAGGCGACGGCGTCGACGTTGCGCACTCCCGACTCGGTGGCCGGGAAGTCGACGGTGAGGAAGGCGTCGTCGCGTACGGCCTTCAGTGTGGAGGTCACCGGGTTCGCCTTCAGCACGTCGATCTTGTGCTGCGCGGTGTTCCAGGTCGAATCGACCAGGACGATCACATCCGGGTCGAGGTCGGCGACCTTCTCCCATGAGGTGGAGAACCAGCTCTCCTTGACATCGGCGAATGCGTTGGTCAGCCCGGCGCTGTGCATGAGCAGCTGCGGGGCGCCGATACCGGCGCCGACGAACGGCTGGTCGCTGCCGGAGGAGTACCAGACGGCGGTCAGTCCTCGGTCGTCGGGGGTGAGCTTCGCCAGCTGCGCCTTCTGCGCGGCGACGAGCTTCTGCGCAGCCTCCTTCTCGCCGAGCAGGTCGCCTGCCTGAAGGAACGAGTCGAACACGGCGTCGAAGGTGAGGGGATCGGGCTGGTACTCCTTCTCCTGGCACGCTGCGGGGGCGACGTAGGTCGTGACGCCGAGCTGCTGCAGGGCGTCGCGCTCGCCGACGCCGTCGGCTGAGAAGTTCGACTCCCACCCCGCGAACACGAAGTCGGGGTTCAGGGCGAGCACGGTCTCTTGCGAGGGAACCTTGTCGGCGAGCACCGGGATGTCGGCGCCGGCCGACGCGAGGTCGGCGGGCAGCGGCCCGTCGGAGTAGGCGGTGCCGACGATGCGGTCACCCGCGCCGAGGGCGAGCGCGAGTTCGAGCGTGGACGACTTCACCGTGACGATGCGCTGCGGCGGCCCGTCGACGGTCACCTCGGTGCCGCAGTTGTCGACGGTGACCGCGTCAGACACGGGGGACGTCGATTCGGGGGCGGCGGAGGCATCGGGGGCGCAGGAAGCCAGAGCGGGCACGGCCAGTGCGGCGAGGGACAGGGCTGCGAGCGTGCGCAGGGTGCGGGGCATGTTTCCTCCGGGACGAGGCGTCCGAGGCGGTCGCTGTCGGAACAATCATCCCACCGGCACGCGCTCGGCAGGGACGCAGGCACGGGAAGGGCGGGTGTCTCCGATTGGGAGGTTCGGAGACACCCGCCTGGCGGGCGCGGACGCGCACCGCCGCTCCAGGGCGACCGGGATGGATGGGAGACGGTCACCGCCTGGAGTACGGACGCCGGCTGGGAGTTCCGGTCATCCGCACCGTGGACATCGGCGCAGCTGCCCCTCCGGCGATGTCGCCGATGTCCACGGGGGTCTGAGGTGCATCCGGGAGACCCTGCGCGGGCAGGGCCTCCCGGACACGGTCATGCGACGCGGCGTCGCAGGAGTCCGGCGCCCGCCAGGAGCAGGAGCGCGGCGATCCCGGCGAGCAGCGGCGCCCCGCCGTTCCCTCCGGTCGAGGCGAGTGCGTCACCTCCCGCTGCGGTCACAGCGCCGCTGCCTCCCGCCGCGGCGGACTGGTCGGTGCCGGGGTCGGTTCCGGGGTCGGTTCCCGGGTCGGTGCCGGGATCCGTTCCAGGGTCAGTGCCGGGATCCGTTCCCGGGTCAGTACCGGGGTCGGTGCCGGGATCCGTTCCCGGGTCGGTGCCGGGGTCGGTACCGGGGTCGGTCCCCGGGTTCGTGCCCGGGTTCTCGACCGTGCTCTCGCCGACCACCGCGATGGCGTTGCCGCCGATCGTGATGGGCACCGAGATCGGGGCCAGCACCTGGGTGCCGCCCAGCAGCGAGCCGAGTCCGTCGGTCACCGGGTTCAGGGGCAGGGCCGGCGCGGCGCCGCCCGTGCCCGACCCTCCGGTCACCGTGCTGGTGCCGGCCACCGCGACCGCGTTGCCGACGACCGAGATCGGCGCCGTGATCGGCGCGACCACCTGGCTGCCGCCGAGCAGCGAGTCAGCGCCGCCCGTCGTCGCACCGGGGCCGGACCCCGTGCTCGTCCCCGCCCCGGACGATCCGGACCGGTCGACAGTGCTGGTGCCCAGCGCGGCGATGGCGTTGCCGCCGACCGTGACGGGCGCCGTGATCGGGGCCACGACCTGCGATCCGCCGCCGAGCGAAGACTCGCCGTCGGTGCTCGCCGCCGTTCCGGATGCCGGGGACGTCGTGCCCGCGGTACCCGGAACTGCACCCAGGACCGAACTCTTCCCGAGGACCGAGATCGCGTTGCCGGTCGCGGTGATCGGCGCGGTCACCGGGGCGACCACCTGGGTACCGCCGAGGATGGAGTCCTCACCGTCCGTGACGGCGTCCGTCGCCGGGGCAGCGGCCGCCGCGGGTCCGCCTGACGGCGTGCCCTTCGCGGTGCTCGTCCCGAGCAGCGAGATCGCGTTGCCGCTGATGTTGATCGGCGCGGTCACCGGGGCGACCACCTGGGTGCCGCCGGCGATCGACGACTCACCGTCGGTCATGGCCTGCGGTGCGGGAGCCGTGGAGGCGGGAGCCGAGGCGGCCGGTGCCGGCGCGGCTGAGGTGCTGTGGGCGGTGCTGCTCCCGAGCACCGACAGGCTGTTGCCGGTCACGGTGACCGGCGCGTTCACGGCCACGAGGGCCTGGGTTCCGGAGAGCACTCCCTGAGCTCCCGAGGTGGTGATGATCGGCTGCGGGGCCGGTGCGGGTGCCGCAGCCGGCGCGGGCGCCGACGTCGACTTCGACGTGCCGAGCACTGCGGCCGACACGTTCTTGACGGTCACCGGCACGTTGACGGTCACGACCGCCTGCGTTCCGGATGCCGCGCCGCCAGCACCGCTGGTGCGCGCGGCAGGTGCCGGCGCGGGCTGAGCGGGCGGTGCGGTGGTGGACGTCGCCTTCGACGTGCCCAGCACAGACACGGCGTTCCCGCTGATCTGGACCGGTGCGCTGATCGGGACGACCGCCTGGGTTCCGGACAGGATCCCGTCCTGACCGTCGGTCTCGGCCGCGTTCGCGGCCGTCGCGCCGAGCAGCGTGATGCCGCCGGCGATGAGCGTGCCCCACAGGGCGCGCTTCACGATTGCATGCATGATTCAGTCCCCCTGACTGATGGTTCGGGTCTCGGATGTCGCGCGCGGATACGCGCGGCGTTCTTTCGTCGCCCGCAGGCGACAGCGAGACCCCCGTCAGTCGGGGGAGACGTCGGAGTCGGCGACGGGCGACGTCGGCAGGACGTCGTCGGTCGCCTGTGCAGTGCCGAGGCCGAGAAGGGCCGGGCTCTGCAGCGCATCATCGATGCGTGCGTTCAGGGTCGCCGAGCCGCCGGTCGAACCTGCGGAGGACGAAGAGGTCGCCGGGGCAGGAGCCTCCAGGGGCGCGGTCGCCGGGTCGGCGGGTGCCGGTGCGGACAGGGCTCCGGCATCCGATCCCGCCGTGAGTGCCGAGGCGTGCGTGGCGGACGCGAACAGCTGCGCGAGCACGTCAGCGGATCGGGGCGCACTGCTCGCCGGGATCGTCGCGGGCGGATGGACCGCGACGGATGCCTCTGAGCCGTCGGGGACGGGCAGGGCGGGTTCGACGCCGGGTACTGCGGGCAGAGCGGGCTCGCCGTCGTCCCGCGGCGTGACCGCGTCGATCACCGGCGGCAGCACGGCATCCGTCACATCGCTGACGGTCCCTGTGGTGGCATCCAGAGCTCCGGCGACGTCGCGGACGAGGTCCGTCGCGCCGAGGCCGTCTGCGACAGCGCCGACGATCGGCACGCCGCTGACGACGCCGAGCACGGGATCGAGGACGGCGGAGACCGGCGCGTCCCGCAGGATGCCGGTGACCGGCTCCGTCGCGGACGTGAGCGTGTCAGCGGCGGCCTGCGCCACGGGGGCGACGACCTCGCCGACGACGGGGGTCTTCGTGACCGCGGTGACGGCGGAGTCGACGACGGCCGGAACGGCCTCCGCGACCGGCTCGGTCACGGCAGCGGTGACAGGGGAGACCACCTTCGTGACCACCGGGGTGACCACCTTCGTGACCACCGGCGAGACGACCTTGGTCACGACCGGCTCGACCGGCTTGGTCACCGTCGTGACGACCGGGGCTACCGCCTTCGTGACGGGTTCCAGGGCATCGGTGACCGGAGACGTCACGGTCTGAACGGTTCCGGTGACGGCGGAGGTCAGCGAACCGAGGGGGTTCTCGGACTCGTCGGCGTGGGCGGCGGAGCCGCCGGAGATGAGCGTGATGGTGGCCCAGGCGAGCACGCCGAAGGCGCCCCAGATGACAGCCGCGGGGATGCGGCGCCGGGACTCCACCGGATTCACGCTGTGCTTCCTCCCCTGAAGACGACGAACGCGCGGACGCGAAGCGCCCTTGGCGGGAGACTACCCCTCGCACCGTGGCGGTGTCCACATCGAATCGGGTGCGGCAGGGGACTGCGGAGACGAAAGAGGGCGGATGCCTCTCGGGAGGTGAGAGACATCCGCCCAGGAGGACGCCGGTGGCGGGGAGGCCAACCGGCATCCGAGGGGCGATCGCGAGGGAGGGGGAGGGGTTTCGCGATGCCCCGAGCTGCGGACGGGGACGGGCGTCGAGACGGGGGAGGGGGGAGGTGCCTCGACGGGTCCGCGCATCCGCGCCGGTGATCCGGACCAGAGGTCGACGGAGGCACCGGATGCCACGATGCGGGGAGCATCGCAGCATGTCGGACGGCCGCACGGACGGCGGCCAGAGGGTCAGTCGGGCGAGACGTCGGTGGTGAACACCGGTGCTGCGGGCACGACGGACTGCGTGGCCTCTGCGGCGCGCACAGGCGTGCCGTCCCGGGCCTGAAGATCACTCACCGGCCGCGTCGCCACGACGAGCGGCACGCTGGTGCTGCTGGAACTCGATGTCGACGGGGCCGGCCCGGACGGCACGGAGAACTCCGCGTCATCGCCGCGGCCGGGCGGCTCCGGCTGGCTCTCATCTGGAGAGGTCGCGCTCGGAGCTGCCGCAGCGGTCGCGACAGGGTGGTGGGCGACGAGCCCCCGGGACCACGACGGGGCGGTGGCGTGCCGCGTCTTCGCCACGGCAGGGGCCGCGGGCGCTGCCGCGTGGTGCCCCCGGCGAGCGTCCTGACCGTGGTGCCTGCGGTCTCCCTTCCACGCGCGAGCGTGGTCGTGGTCGCGATCACCGCGGCTCACGTGGTGGGATGCGGCGCGGTGGGCCTTCTTGGCGCCGGTGGACACCGACTCGGTGCTGGTGGAGGCCCAAGACGAGGTCGCGGCGACGGTGTCCTTGACGACGGAGGTCTGGTCGGCGTGGTCGGAGTCGATCGCCTGGCCGGCGTGGGTCAGGAGGTCCGCGGAACCGAGAGACTTTTCGCCGGCATCCGTGCGGGGCCTGACTCCGTCGAGAGACGTGAACGACGTGAGTCCGCCCTGCGCGGCGCGGATGCCATCGTCATCGCCGTCGGACTCGCGCTGACTCTCCGACGTGCGGACTGCCGGTGCGGTGCGCAGCGGCGCAAGCTCGATCGGGGCGGCCTCGGTCTCGTATGCGACCTGCTTGACCGCGCTGCGCTGCGGCGTCGTGTTCGAGGCGGACTTCGCGGAGTGGTGGCCGCGGTCGGTCGCGACAGGGCTCTTCGGTGCGGGTGCCTGCTCCGCCGTCTTCGCAGGCGGCTGCTCTTCGTGCTGTGCGCGGTCCTGCTGAGCCTGGTCCTGCCGTTTCGTCTGCTGATCCTGCGGCACGGTCTGCGTCACGGCCGGGGCCTTGGCGATGGCGTGATGCGCGCCCGAGGCCGCGCGGGTTCCGTGCGAGGCGTCGCGATCCCGGAGGGCGTCCTGCTGGCTCGAGGCCGCGGGACGATCGTGCGGGGTTCCGCGATCAGAGGCGTGAGCAGAGCCTCCGCCGAACAGCACGACGATGAGCGCCCAGGCGAGGACGCCCAGTGCTCCCCAGATGGCGACCGTGGGCACACGGCGCCGGGAGGTCGCGGCAGTCACTCGACTGTCTCCGTTCGGGATGAGACGCGCTGCGTCTCGGATCGTCGTCGTTCAGGTGGTGCGGGTCGCGGGTCGGCTGACACGCAGATTCCGTACAGAGTACGCCACGAACCTGAGTCCGTCGAGTGTCTTCTGGGGGATCGGAGTACGTATTCCGGGCGTGTCGTCCGCGTCGTGGCGCGGCATGACGCGGCGTGGCTGTTCTCCCCAGGTTGTGCACATCGCGGCCCGAGGCGGGCAACCTTCAAGCGTCGGTTTAGATTGATTTCCATCCACAGGGTGAGGAAACTGAAACAACCTGATCAGACGGGATAAAAGGAGTGCTCATCGAAACTCTCCACTGAGTTGTCCACAGTCGTTCTTCACAGACACTCCGACGTTGTCCGCATCCTCTCCACAGAGTTATCCACAGGCTGTGTTGCACTGTGGAGAGCGGACTTCTAGCGTTGTCGAGCGGCCGGATGTCGGGGGTGCGTGATTCGCTGTTCGCAGCGGCCCGGAACGAGCATCCGATCGTGACTGCACGATGGCCTGGATCGTGCGACCTGGAGTGGCCGGAGCCGGAGGGAGCACTGTGTCGATCGCCGACATCACCGAGGACCGGATGGGTGCACCCCGCGGGCCCGAGCGCACCCCTCCTCACGACCTGCTCGCAGAGCAGAGCACCCTCGGCGGCATGATGCTCTCGGCCGATGCCGTGGCCGACGTGCTCGAGACCCTCAAGGGCGCCGACTTCTACGTGCCGAAGCACGAGCTGATCTTCGAAGCGGTGCTGTCGCTCTACTCGCACGGTGAGCCGACCGATGTCGTCGCCGTGACCGACGAGCTGATCAAGACCGGGGAACTGGGTCGCGCGGGCGGTGCGGACTACCTGCACACGCTCACGTCCATCGTTCCGACCGCGGCGAACGCCGGCTACTACGCCGAGATCGTCGCCGAGCGCGCCATCCTGCGTCGCCTGGTGGATGCCGGCACACGGATCGTGCAGCTCGGCTACGACGGTCAGGGCGACGCGACCGAGATCGTCAACAGCGCCCAGGCCGAGATCTACTCCGTCACCGGCACGCAGGAGGCGGAGGACTACGTCCCGCTGACCATCGCCGTCGACGCCGCGCTGGAGGAGATCGAGGCGGCGAGCGGCCGCGACGGCACCATGACCGGTGTGCCGACCGGCTTCAAGGAGCTCGACGAGCTGACCAACGGCCTGCACGGCGGGCAGATGATCGTCGTCGCCGCGAGGCCCGCCATGGGTAAGTCGACCCTGGCGCTGGACTTCGCGCGCGCGGCATCCATTGCGAACGACCAGCCGTCGATCTTCTTCTCCCTCGAGATGGGCAAGGCCGAGATCGCGATGCGCCTGCTCAGCGCCGAAGGCGCCGTGCCGCTGCAGAACCTGCGCAAGGGCACGCTCGACCAGCGCGACTGGACCACCGTCGCCGCCACCCGGGGCCGCATCAACGACGCGCCGCTGTACATCGACGACAGCCCGAACATGACGCTCGTCGAGATCCGCGCGAAGTGCCGCCGGCTCAAGCAGCGCGCCGGCCTGCGCATGGTCATCATCGACTATCTGCAGCTGATGACCAGCGGCAAGCGCGTCGAGTCGCGTCAGCAGGAGGTCTCGGAGTTCTCCCGTGCGCTGAAGCTGCTCGCGAAGGAGCTGCAGGTGCCGGTGATCGCGCTCTCGCAGCTGAACCGTGGACCGGAGCAGCGCCAGGACAAGAAGCCCGCGATCAGCGACCTGCGCGAGTCGGGTTCGATCGAGCAGGATGCCGACATGGTGATCCTGCTGCACAGGGACTCGGTCTACGACAAGGACGTGCGTCCCGGCGAGGCCGACCTGATCGTGGCCAAGCACCGAAACGGTCCGACCGCGACCATCAACGTCGCCTTCCAGGGCCACTACTCGCGGTTCGCCGACATGGCACCGGGTGACTTCGGCGGTTGACGGGTGACTGACTAGATTGTCTCGCCGCCACGTAGATTGTCCCAATTGGCGAATTGGACAATCTAGTGGCGGATTCAGGGCTCCGTCACCACTGCCCGCCAACGAAGCCTCGTCCACGCCCGGCGTGCCCGCTGAAACGCTGTCGGTGGGGTAAGGCAGACTCTAGGCAGCCCGGGGGTGGGCCATGCGCGTCGAGGGGGAGCTTCGTATGACTGAGCTGACACTCGACCATGCAAGACGTCGCCGATCGCGCGAATGTCTCGAAGACGGCTGTCTCTCTCGCGTTCAACAACTCGAGCCGGCTCGCGGAGGCCACTGTCAAGAACATCCTCGAAGCTGCCGCAGAACTCGGCTACTCCGGGGACCCGGCCGCACGGATGCTTCGAACACGCCGCACCGACAGTCTTGGGCTTCTCCTTCCCCAACAACTCGACAAGGTGCTCGAGAACCCCTACTACACACAATTTCTCCAGGGCATCGGACAGACGTGTCAGCGCGAAGGATTCACCCTCCTGCTCGCCCCACCTCTGCGCGGCTCGATGCTGAAGACGATCCCGTACGCAGCGGTCGACGGCTTCATCGTCAGTGGACTCGAGCACGACCGGGGCGAGGTGAACGCCCTCCGACAACGAGGCATCCCATTTGTCCTCGTCGACAGCGAACTCCACGACGACGTTCCCTCGGTAGAGATCGACGACAGCGAGGGCATGGAGGAGCTCCTCGGGCATCTCCTCAACCTCGGCCACCGTCGCATCGCGATCGTCGCAATCGAGACGGGAACCGAGGGTGGATACCGGAACTGGCGAGGCCCGGTCCTCCGCCGGATGCAGGGCGCGATCGCCGCACTCGCGTCGCGTGGACTGACTCCCGAAAGCGACGGGATCACGGTCCTCGAAGTCCCGTGCACACGTGCAGGAGGAGCTGCGGCCTTCCACCAACTCTGGGCGCAAGCCGAACGCCCGACCGCGATCGTCGCCTTCAGCGACATCATCGCGCTCGGAGTCCTCGATGCAGCCCGCGACGCGGACGTCGCCGTTCCCCAAGAGGTCTCGGTGACCGGCTTCGACGACCTCGCCGAGGCGAGCTGGTCCGCACCTTCGCTGACCACCATTCGGCAGCCGATCGAGACGAAAGGCCGCCTGGCAGCGGAGTACCTCGTCGAATCGATCGCCGCTGCCAGCGCCGTCAGGGATCACCACCAGCGCTTGCATACGGTGCTGCTCGTACGCGATTCAACCGGTCCCGCACTGGAGCTCTGATCGATCGGCTGCCGAACGGGAACACCAGTCCTGAACCGTGTGACAGCCGCGAGACCTGCCACACGCGTTCGTCGTGTTGACGATTGCTGCGGCGCGCGGAGCGGGCAGATTCAACTCCATCCCAGGCGAACAGCGACCACGTCGGCCGCCCGCGAGGGGAACTCATCCCAGCCGGGCTCAAGGATCTCGCGAGTGAGACGATAGAGCTCCAGTGCTGACTCCTCGAGCGGCAGGTCGAGCGATCCTGCGATGCGCGCGCCCCAGATCGGGAAGTCGCGCTCGAATCGCCGCATCGGATCGTTCGTGTCACGAAGCTCGGTGGATGCTGCGTCGAATCGACCCCGGATGGCGCGCACGAGAAGCTGCACTGCCCACTGCCTGATGAACGCGTTGCCGTTGAGTCTCTCGCCACGCCGCACCCTGCCGACGCCTATCAACAGCTTCACCAGCACGAGCCGCACGTCGTTCGCCGGGTCGAATCGGTCCGCCTCGCTGGAGCGCGCCCGCGCCCGCGCGAGCAATGTCGCTGTCGTCTCCGACTCGTCATCGACCACCACCGTAGCGTCGCCCGCACGGGCGCCGTCGAGTTCGTCAGCGCCCGCGAAGGCGAACTCGAAGACGTGCGCATCGTCGTAGACAGCGACGAAGCCGATCTCACCTTCCCTCGCCGTGAGAACCAGGCGGTCGTGGTCGGGAAGCCACGACAAATCGGGTCGAATCGCCGCGCCGCGCCCTGCCTCGGTAAGTGTGAAGAAGTCGTGGTCCGACCATTCGTCGCGTCGACTGCGCGCCTCGTCCGATGCGGATCCGAGCAACACGAGGCCGATGAGGCCCTCGCGTTCCCGAACGGAGGTTGCTAGAGCTGCGCTCAGTGTGTCGAAGCGCTCAGGCGAAGTCATGGCCGCTCCATTCGCTGCCTAGCGCGACACTCTCCGCTTGCGGTTCGGACGCTGGCAAGCGGGGTCGACGCAGGCCATCATGAAGATAGCCCGCCGTGCCAACCGTTTCAGTATCTGCAAAGCGATTCACACGTGTCAGTCTTTCGCATCCGACATGGTCTGACAACGGGCAAGTCCGGACTATCGGGCGGACGACCCAAAGGAATCTCCTGTGTTGCAGCGATTTGAGTGTGAGCCGCCTTCTTCGTTCTGTAAGAGTTTTCAGAGTCTGAAAGTGTTTGCTAGTGTCTGGTGATCATCGCCTATCCGAACGACCGAAAGCTAGAAAGCCACCAATGACATCCCTTCACGCGCTTCCACACCACGACGGCTCCGAACTGTATGCGCCGGTCCGGACTCCGGTTCTGGGTGGGCGCTACGCGGTGCGGCTGCGGATTCCAACGGAGTTTGGCCGCATCGAGTCGGCTGCCGTCCGGGTCGTGTCCGACGGCGAGCCGTGCTTCTACGCGATGGCGGCTAGCGAACCGGTGACGGGCACTGGCGACGGGTGCGAGTGGTGGACAGGCGAGTTTGACATCCCAAACCCGGTCACCCGGTACCGATTCCTGCTGAACACGGTCGACGGGGACGCCTGGTGGCTGTCGGCAGACGGCGTAGATCGCATCGAGCCGACGGATAATCGGGACTTCCGCGTGACGACGTTTGACCCCGCTCCTGAGTGGGCGGCATCGCAGGTGATGTATCAAATCTTCCCCGACCGCTTCGCGCGTTCTGCGGCGGCCGACGATCGCGCACTGCCTGACTGGGCCCAACACGCAGATTGGACGGCGCCGGTGATCTCGACCGGTCCGGACACGTCGCGGCAATGGTTCGGCGGCGATCTAGACGGCATTGTGGAACACCTCGACCATCTCGAGCGTCTTGGTGTCACTTTGATCTACCTCACACCGTTCTTCCCCGCACGATCGAACCACCGATACGACGCGTCGACGTTCGAAGTCGTCGATCCGCTGCTCGGGGGCGACGCGGCCCTCATCCGGCTGGTAGAGGCCGCCCACGGTCGCGGGATGCGCGTGATCGGTGATCTGACAACCAATCACACCGGCGCCGCCCACGAGTGGTTCACGGCCGCGCTGGGGAACCCGTCGGCTGAGGAATCAGACTTCTACTACTGGACGAACCCCCAGCAGACCGAGTACGTCGCCTGGTACGGAGTTCCCTCGCTCCCCAAGCTCGACTGGGCGTCCGACACATTGTGCCGGCGATTCATCGAAGGTCCGGAAAGCGTGCTCGCCAAGTGGCTCCAGCCGCCGTTCAACTTGGACGGATGGCGTATCGACGTTGCCAACATGACCGGACGCCTCAGGGACGTCGACCTGAATCGGGAGGTTCAGCGCACCGTCCGACAGACGATGGACACGACCGCTCCGGGACGAGTCCTCTACGCCGAGTCAACCAACGATGCCGCAGGCGACTTCGACGGCGAGGGATGGCAGGCGCCGATGAGCTACTCGGCGTTCACCCGCCCCGTGTGGCATTGGCTCCGCGAGCCGAGCGGCGATCCCGCCCACCACTTCGGGATCCCGTTCCGAGTCGAGCCGCGCTACTCCGCAGCCGATGTCGTGAAGAGCTATCGCAATTTCACGGCGCCCTACCCCTGGGCGGTGCGTGAACTTGCCATGAACGCGATCGACACGCACGACACGCCACGATTCGCCCAGCAGGCTGATGATGCCGCGCAGATCGTCGCGGCCGGCCTGTCAATGACACTGCCGGGCACGCCGGTGATCTTCGCCGGAGACGAGTTCGGACTGCACGGCACGCACGGTGAGGACTCCCGCACCCCGCTGCCGTGGGGTACCACGCCGCGACTCGCGGACGCGTACGGCGGCCTCGCCCGGCTCCGTGTCGCATCCCGAGCGCTGCAGCGCGGCGGGCTGCGGTGGCTGCACGCAGACGACGAATGCATGATCTTCGTCCGGGAGACCAGCGAAGAGGCGCTGCTGGTTTTCGCATCCAGCGGCGCTGCCACCGTCGAGCTTCCGCGTGTGGCCGTCGGTGCCGTGGGCGAGGCGGCCGTCAGCTTCGGGGACACGGCCGCCGAGCAACTCGCGGACGTCATCCGCATCACGTCGACGGGCCTCGCCTTCGCGGTGTGGCATGTCGTCGAGGACGGTGAGCCGGTCGCTCAGGCTGACGCGGGCCGCTTGGTCGACCTGGCCCGGGCCTGAATCTACGGCGGCGGCACGATGTGCAAGCTTGGGGCGTGTGCCGATGAACGAGGAGCCAGGGTAGGCGCCATGCGCGCGCGGCACAGTCCGAAGATGACGTACACCTCGATCGAATGGGACCGCGCGGCTCTGATCGTCGTCGACGTGCAGAACGACTTCGTCGACGGCACGACGCCCGTGCCCGGCACGGCCAACGTCCTTCCGGTACTGACGGAACTCCTCGACGTATTTCGCGCTGCTCGTCGACCGATCGCTCACGTGATCCGCCTATATGTGCCGGGCGGGAGCGATGTTGACCCTGTGCGCCGCGCCCATATCGAGTCTGGCCTCCAGATCGTCTCCCCCGGAAGCCGGGGAGCCGCAATCCCCGCCCAACTCACGGGCGGAAACCTAGTCGAATTGGATGTCTCGACGCTTCTCTCCGGGAGCCCCCAGCAACTTACACCCGACGAGGCCATCTTCTATAAGCCTCGCTGGAGCGCGTTCTACCGCACGGGTCTGCTCGATTGGCTGACCACGAGGGCGGTGACCTCCGTGATCGTCGCGGGCTGCAACCTCCCCAACTGCCCCCGAGCCACCTTGTTCGACGCATCCGAGCGGGACTTCCGCGCCGCGGTAATCGCTGACGCCACATCGCAGACCACCGCACAGCGCCTCGACGATCTGAGGGTCTGCTGCACGGATAGGTGACACCTGATCTGTGGTGCCGACTGGTGCCGCTGGGAGGATGTCATCATGCCCAAGCCCTATCCCCGTGAGTTCCG
>NZ_QUAB01000038.1 GCF_003387575.1 Microbacterium bovistercoris
GACGGCCTGCGGCCGTCGCGCGTTCTTCGTATGCGGGTCAGCTGTCCTGCGACCAGTTGTTCGAACGTCGGGTCGCGGAACCGCCCTGACGCATGAGCAGGGCCAGCGCGATGCTGACGATCAGGATGCCGGCGACGAAGACCACACCCTGGAACGCCTCGAGACCGAACGACAGGCCGAGCAGGTAGATTCCGCCGACGAACATGATGATGAAGGCGATGAATGCGGCCATGACGGTCCTCTCGGATTCGAGCAGTTTCCCTCCAGCTTAGCGCCGACGGCCCGCTACGTTTGTTCCAGGATGCCGACGCGAGACGCGCAGGGAGGAGCCCGGGATGACCGCACCGCAGACCGCACGCCGCGGACGCCCAGGGTACAGCCGCGAGCAGGTGTTGCAGATCGCGGTGGCCCTGTTCAACGAACAGGGCTACGACGCGACCTCGGTCTCCGATCTCGCGACGCGGCTGGGGTTGACGAAGTCCGCGCTGTACCACCACTTCGACTCGAAGGAGCAGCTGCTCGAACTCGCATTGGACAGCGCACTCGGAGGCCTGGAGGGCGCGCTGGACGCGGCGATGGAGCATGATGCCGTCGCCGAGCAGCTCAATGAGGCCATCCGCGGCGCGGTGCGGGTGCTCACCGCTCAGCAGCCGCAGGTGACCCTGCTCCTTCGCCTGCGCGGGAACAGCCCCGTGGAGCTCGCCGCGCTGCAGCGTCGTCGCGCCTTCGACCAGCGGCTGTCGTCACTGGTGAGACGAGCGCAGCACGAGGGTCTGCTGCGCGACGACATCGGCGCCGGCACGATCACCCGACTGATCTTCGGCATGATCAACTCGATCGTCGAGTGGTATCGGGCCGACGGCGCGATCGATCCGCAGGGACTCGCCGACGACGTGCTCTCGGTGGCGATCGACGGGCTGCGACGGCCTACCGCCCGGTGAACATGGGCGGACGGCGGGCGAGGAACGCCTCCACCGCGTCGCGGTGGTCCTGCGTCGATCCGCTGCGCTCCTGCGACACCGCCTCCGCCTCCAGCGCGGCCTCCAGCGCCTCCACATCCACCAGGAGCCGCTTGCTCTCGCCGTAGGCCGTCGTCGGGCCCTGAGCGAGCAGTCCGGCGATCTCCCGCGCCCTGGCCCCCGGATCCTCGGCGATCTCGCCGGTGATCCCCCAGGCGATCGCCTCCTGCGGCCCGAACATGCGCGGCAGCAGGATCAGCTCGCGGGCACGCGCGTCGCCGATCGCTCGCGGCAGCGTGTACGACAGGCCGGTGTCGAAGGTCAGCCCGATCCCGGTGAAGGCCGTGCCGAGCTTCGCCCCGGCGCCGAACACACGCAGGTCGGCGGCGAGGGCCAGGCCCAGTCCCGCGCCGACGCCCGCGCCGTCCACGGCGGCGATCACCGGCTTGGGCATCGTCATCAGCCCGCGCACCAGCGGCGAGTAGTGATCGCGCACCGTGCTGATCGCCGCGGCGGCACCGCCGCCGCTCGCGAGCTGGGTCGCGTGCTCGGCGAGGTCTTGCCCCACGCAGAACGCCGGACCGTTCGCGGCGAGCACGACCGCGCGCACGCTCTCGTCCGCTCCGACCTCCCGCACCGCGGCGACCAGGGCCGTCTTGAGTGCGACGTTCAGCGCGTTGCGCCCCTCGGGACGGTTGAGTGTGATGACGGCGACGGCACCGTCGCGTTCGATCAGGACGGGGTCGGTCATGAATCCTCCACTACGGGACGGCCGAGAGAGCGGCTGCGCCCTCGGAACACGGCAACCACGGCCTCGTCGTTGCGCACCACCACATCGTAGATGCCCGATCTGCCCCGCAGCACGATCTCCCGCGCCTCGGCGACCAGCCTGTCGCCGAGCGCTGCCGGTGCGATGAAGTCCACCTCGAAACCGGCCGCGACGGTGACCGTCCCGCGGCTGTTGCATGCGAAGGCGAACGCGCTGTCCGCAAGCGACGAGATGAGTCCGCCGTGACAGATCCCGTGGCCGTTGACCATGTCGTCTCGCACCGTCATCGTGAGCGTCGCGCGGCCGGGGCCGATGCTCACGATGCTCATGCCGAGGGCCATGCTCGCGGCATCCTCCTGCCACATCCTCGCGGCGCACGCCTCGGCGAGCCGTTGGGGGTCCGATTCGCTCACCATTCGCAGCACCTCATCACCATTCGTAGAATCCGCGTCCCGACTTGCGACCGAGCTCCCCCGCGGCGACCTTGTCGCGCAGCACCTGCGGCGGCGCGAAGCGCGCGCCGAGCTCGCGCTCGAGGTGCTCGGCGATCGCAAGTCGCACGTCCAGACCGACGATGTCGGTCGTCCTCAGGGGACCTGTCGGATGCCGGTACCCGAGCGTCATCGCGGTGTCGATGTCGGCGGCGTCGGCGACCCCCTCCTCCAGCATCCGCATCGCCTCGAGGGCGAGCGCGACGCCCAGCCTGCTGCTCGCGAAGCCCGGTGCATCCCGCACCGTGATCGACGTCTTGCCGAGCCCGACGACCCAGCCGCGCGCCTCCTCGACCAGTGCCTCGGGCGTCCGCGCACCGACCACGATCTCGACGAGATCGCTGACCGGCACCGGATTGAAGAAGTGCAGTCCGATCAGACGGGACGGGTCGGGCAGTGCGTCGGCCAGCGCGTCGATCGAGAGCGAACTCGTGTTGGTGGCGATCGCTGCTCCCGGCGCGACGTGCGCGATGCGAGCGAGCACCTCGCCCTTCAGCTCGATGAGCTCGGGCACCGCCTCGATCACCAACACGCAGTCCCGCAGCGCCGCCGGATCGGTGACGACGGAGTGCGAACCCCGAAGCTCGGCGCCGTTCGCCTGCGCCTTCGCGAGGGTCGCCATGATCCGCTCGCGCGCCGCGGCTGCGGCATCCTCCCCGTTCTCGACGACCGTGACCGCGGAGCCCGCCAGCGCGAATGCGTGGGCGATGCCTGCGCCCATCCGGCCGCCGCCGTAGACACCGACATGTGCAGGCACTGTCATGGGTGCTCCTTCTTCGCGCGGCGCTCCAGGAACGCGGTCATCCGCTCGTCCTTCTCCTGCGTCTCGAACAGCACCGCCTGCGCGAGGTCGTCGATCAGCGGGTGCGCCTCCCGCGGGGCGTGGAACGCCGCCTTGGTGAGTCGCACCGCGAGGGGCGCCTGCGCGGCGATCCGGTCGGCGAGGCGGTGTCCGGCGTCCTCGAGCTGATCCGCCGGCACGACGTCACTGAGCAGGTGGGTGTCCCGTGCCTCGTCCGCGGTGAGGATGCGTCCCGCGAGCAGCACCTCCTTCGCGAGTGGCTCGCCGATCAGCTCCTTCAGACGCCATGACGCCCCGGCGGCGGCGAGGATGCCGAGGCCGGGCTCGGGATTGCCGATCCGGGCCTCCGGTGTGCCGATGCGGAAGTCGCAGGCGTAGGCCAGCTCTGCTCCCCCGCCGAGGGCGAATCCGTCGATGAGCGCGATCGTCGGCATCGGCAGGCGCTGGATGCGGCCGAACAGACCGGAGTTGATGCCGGCGAGCGCGTCGTCCCGGCGACGCTCGCGCAGTTCGCCGATGTCGGCGCCCGCGGCGAACGTGCCGCCCGCGCCGATGATCAGGGCGATGCGCGGCTCCTTCTCCAGCATCCGGCACGCCTCATGCAGCGCCTCGACCGTGGCGAGGTCGATCGCGTTGCGCACCTCGGGACGGTTCAGGCGCAGCACGACGCGGTCGGCGTGCTCCTCGACCAGCACCGGCGCGCTCACGCGCGCTCCAGCAGGAGTGCCGCGCCCTGGCCCACGCCGACGCACATCGTCGCGAGCCCGCGCTCGAGGTCGTCGTGTTCGAGCCTGTTCAACAGCGTCACGACGATGCGCGTGCCGGAGCAGCCGAGCGGATGCCCGAGGGCGATCGCTCCGCCCCAGGCGTTGACCTTCGCCTCGTCGAGTTCCAGTCCGCGCATGCACGCGAGCGACTGCGACGCGAACGCCTCGTTCAACTCGACGGCGTCGAGATCGGTGCCGTCCCAGCCCGCGCGATCCAGCGCCTTGCGCGTCGCCGGAATGGGTCCGATTCCCATGATCTCCGGGGGAACACCTGCGGCTGCACCGGCAGCGATTCGCGCCCGCGGCTGCAGGCCATGACGGTCGACGTAGCGCTCGCTGACGACGACCACCGCCGCCGCGCCGTCGTTCAGCGCGCTGGAGTTGCCCGCGGTGATCACCCCGCCCTCGCCGTGGATCGATGGCAGCGCTGCGAGTCGCTCCGCGCTGGTGTCGCGCCGCGGCCCCTCGTCGGCCGAGACCTCGCCGACCGGGACGATCTCGGTGTCGAAGAGACCGGCGTCCTGGGCGGCGAGCGCGCGCCGGTGCGAGCCGAGCGCGAAGTCGTCGAGCTCCGCCCTGGTCAGGGCGTACCGCTCGGCGACGCGCTCTGCCGTCTGCGGCATCGTGAGGGTGGTCTCGTCGTCGAACCGCGGGTTCGTGAACCGCCAGCCGATCGAGGTGTCCCAGCTGCGCCCGGGTCGCCCCCACGCCTTCGCGGGCTTCTCTGTCACCCAGGGTGCCCTGGTCATGGACTCCACTCCCCCGGCGATCACGACGTCGGCGTCACCGGCGGCGATCATCTGCCGCGCGGTCTGGATCGCGGTCATACCCGATGCGCAGAGCCGGTTCACGGTGTATCCCGGCACCGTGACGGGGAGACCTGCCAGAAGGGCCGCCATCCTGGCGACGTTGCGGTTGTCCTCCCCTGCCTGATTGGCGGCGCCGAGGGCCACCTCGTCGACATCTGCGGGGTCGATCCCCGTGCGCTCCACAAGCGTGCGGATCACCAGCGCGGCCAGATCGTCGGGTCGCTCTGCGGCGAGCGCGCCGCCGTACCGCCCGATCGGAGTGCGGATCGCGTCGAGGATGAAGGCGTCTGTCATGTCCGTTCCTCAGCTGTCGTAGTCGACCGTGACCTCGTCGCTCACCGGGAACGACTGGCAGGTGAGGATGAAACCGGCCTCGACCTCGGCGGGTTCGAGGGCGTAGTTGCGCACCATGTCGACCTCTCCTGCGCACAGCTTGGCACGGCAGGTGCCGCACACGCCGCCCTTGCAGGCGAACGGCAGATCGGTGCGGGTCTGCTGTGCGGAGTCCAGGATGCTGGTGCCGCGCGACATCGCCGCGGTCGTCCGGCGCCCGTCCAGCACGACGGTGACGTCGCTGGTGAGGCCTTCGACGACCGCATCCGGATGCCGCAGCTCGGGTGGCGGCTCGTCGACGTAGAACAGCTCGACGTGCACGCGGTCTGCCGGCACGCCCAGTTCGGCGAGCACGGTGCGCGCGTCGGTGAGCATGCCGAACGGCCCGCACAGCCAGACATGATCCATGTCGGCGATCGGCACGAGGGTCGTGAGCAGCGTGCGCAGTCGCTCGGCGTCGAGGCGCCCGGAGAACAGCTCCACATCGCGTGGCTCCCGCGAGAGCACGTGCACCAGGTCGAACTGACCGGCGTGCGTGTTCTTCAGGTCTGCGAGCTCCTCGGCGAACATCACCGAGGTCGTGGTGCGGTTGCCGTAGACAAGGGTCACGTCGGATGCCGGGTTCGTGAGCACTGTCGCGGCGATCGACAGCATCGGGGTGATGCCGGATCCGGCGGCGATGCACAGGTGGCGTCCGCCCAGCGACGCCTCGGCGCGGAAGCTTCCGCTCGGCGTCTGCACCTCGACCGTGTCGCCGGGGCGCACCTCATGGGCGAGCCAGGGCGAGAACAGCCCGTCGGGGATGACCCGCACGCCGATGCGCGGCGCGCTGCCCGCCGGCGAGCAGATCGAGTAGGTTCGACGCCCCTCCACCCCGTCGATGAACCGGCGCAGGGTCAGCGACTGTCCGGCGATGAAGTCGTACTCGTCGCGCAGCTCCTCGGGCACGGCGAAGGTCACGGCGACCGCGTCGTCGGTGAGGACGTCGATCGCGGTGACGGTGAGCGGGTGGAACGCTCCCCGGGTCGCAGTGGCTGCCGTCACGTCAGATCTCCTTCACGTGGTCGAACGGCTCCAGGCAGGAGCGGCACCGGTACATGGCCTTGCACGCCGTCGAGCCGAACTCGCTGGCGAGCACGACGTCGGCGCTGCCGCACTGCGGGCAGTGCACCGCGCGCTGAGTGGGGCCGAGCCGGATCGGGATGGGCCCGGAATGCGCGGGAACCACCCCGGGCGGCGAGATGCCCGCTGCGGCGAGCGCCTCCCTGCCGTGCGGGGTGATCCAGTCCGTCGTCCAGGCCGGATCGAGGGCGATTCTGATCCGGACGTCGGAGAAGCCGGTCTCCTGCAGCTCGCGCTGCAGGTCGTCGCGCATCGTCGCCATCGCGGGGCATCCGGAGTAGGTCGGCGTGAGCGCGGCGACCACCGTCCCGTCGTCGTCCACGGTGATGTACCGCAGCACGCCCAGATCGACGAGGGTGAGCATCGGCAACTCCGGGTCTACGACACGGGATGCCGCTTCCCACGCGCGGGCGAGGAGGTCGGTGCCGTTCAAGACGGCTGACATGCTCACCACCGCCCTTCCGGGTGGGCGCGGGCGACGACCTGCATCTCGCCGAGCAGGCGGCTGAGTGCCTCGGTATGGCTGCCGTCGCGGCCGCGGCGCCCCTGCACGCCGGCGAGCGGCGCCCGGTCCGGGCGTTCCATGTCTGCGGCCGCGAGCACCTGATCGAACACGGCTTCCGCCTCGTCCTGCACCTGGGCGGGGTCGACCCCGACACCGGCATCCGCAACCGCCCGTTCGATCGGATGCGTGTCGAACAGCTCGGCACGAAGCGGCCACAGCCCGTCGAGGGCCGCGAGGAGCCGGCGTCGCGACTCCTCGGTGCCCTGGGCGAGCGTGACGAACCAGCGGCCGGCGAAGTCGCGGTGATAGGCGAGCTCCTTCGCCCCCTTGGCTGCGACGGCGGCGAGCACGGCGTCACGGCTGCCGGACAGCCGCTGGAACAGCGCGTAGCGCCAGGTCGAGAAGAGCAGGATGCGGGCGATCGTCTCCGCGAAGTCGCCGTTCGGCACCTCGGCGAGACGGACGCTGAGGAATTCCCGGTCGTCACGGAAGTACGCGAGCCTGTCCTCGTCGGGTACCGGCGACCCGTCCGGCAGCTGTGGCACGATCCCGGGATCGGCAGCCGCCGCGCGTGCCAGCAGCAGCCTGGCCTGGCCGAGCAGGTCGAGCGCGATGTTCGCCAGCGCGATGTCCTCCTCGAGGTCGGGCGCGCGGCTGCACCACTCCGAGAGCCGCTGCGAGAGCACCAGGGCGTCGTCGCCCAGCATCAGGCAGTACGCGGCGAGCGCGTTCGGGTCGACACCGTCGGGGACGGCGGTGTCGACACCCGCGAGTGGATCCTCGAAGTCGGTGCCGAACGCCCAGTGCGCATCGTTCACCAGCAGGCCGGCGTACGCGTTGTCGTGGAACTCGTCTGTCATGTCGTCACCGCTCACATGTGGGGCACGTCGTCGGGGATCACGTAGAACGTCGGATGCCGGTACACCTTGTCGCCCGCGGGGGCGAACATCGGGTCCTTCTCGTCGGGGCTCGACGCGGTGATCTCGCTGGAGCGCACCACCCAGATGCTCACGCCCTCGTTGCGCCGGGTGTACACGTCGCGGGCGTGCCGCAGCGCCATCTGGTCGTCGGCGGCGTGCAGCGATCCGACGTGCACGTGGTTCAGTCCGCGCTTGCCGCGCACGAACACCTCGTAGAGCGGCCACTCCGCTTTGACGTCGGTCATGCCGTCTGCTCCTTCTCTGCGTACGCCATGGCCGCCTCGCGTACCCAGGCGCCGTCCTCCCACGCCCTGCGTCTGTGCTCGATGCGCTGGGTGTTGCACGGCCCGTTCCCTCCGACCACAGACCAGAACTCGTCCCAGTCCGGCGTGCCGAGGTCGTAGTGCCCTCGCTCCTCGTTCCAGACGAGATCCGGGTCGGGCAGGGTGACACCGAGTGCGTCGGCCTGCGGCACCGTCATGTCGACGAACTTCTGCCGCAGCTCGTCGTTGGTGTGCGTCTTGATGCCCCAGGCCATCGACTGCGCCGTGTTGGGCGAGGAGTCGTCGGGCGGGCCGAACATCATCAGTGCGGGCCACCAGAACCTGTTCACCGACTCCTGCACCATCTCGCGCTGGGCGTCGGTGCCGCGCATCATCGTCATGAGCAGTTCGTAGCCCTGCCGCTGGTGGAACGACTCCTCCTTGCAGATGCGGATCATCGCCCGCCCGTAGGGGCCGAAGGACGTGCGGCACAGCGGCACCTGGTTGCAGATCGCGGCGCCGTCGACCAACCACCCGATCGTTCCGACGTCCGTGTACGACAGCGTCGGGTAGTTGAAGATCGACGAGTACTTCTGCCGCCCCGAGATGAGGTTCTCGGTGAGCTCGTCGCGGGAGACACCGAGGGTCTCGGTCGCGGAGTACAGGTACAGCCCGTGCCCGGCCTCGTCCTGCACCTTGGCGAGCAGGATCGCCTTGCGCCGCAGCGAAGGCGCACGGCCGATCCAGTTGCCCTCGGGCTGCATGCCGATGATCTCGGAGTGCGCGTGCTGCGCCACCTGGCGGATCACCGTCTTGCGGTACGCCTCCGGCATCCAGTCGCGCGGCTCGATGCGATCGCGGCGCGCGACGATCCGCTCGAAGCGTTCTTCGAGACCCAGGTCGTCCTCGACCTTCATGCTGCACCTCCGTCGGAGCATCCGGCCTATTTACTGACCGACCGTTCTGTACTACTCTGACACACGGATGCGGACGGCGCAACGCTGTCTCGCGCCCTCGATGACGAGCGAAGGGATGCTCCCGTGACCACCCCACTTCTGGAGAGCTACGCCGCCGGCGCCTGGTTCCGCGCGGACGACGAGGGCACGCCCCTTCTCGACGCCGCCACCGGCGAGGAGATCGCCCGCATCTCGAGCGCAGGCCTCGACACCGCGGCGATGGTCGACTACGCACGGCGCGTCGGCGGTCCGGCGATCCGCCCGCTCACCTTCCACGAGCGCGCCACCACGCTCAAGGAACTGGCGCTCATGCTCGGACAGCACAAGGACGAGTTCTACGCGCTGTCCGCACGCACCGGCGCGACCAGGCGCGACTCGATGGTCGACATCGACGGCGGCATCGGCACGATGTTCTCGTACGCGAGCAAGGGCAAACGCGAGTTGCCGAACGACGTCGTGTACCTGGACGGCGCCGTGGAGCGACTCGGCAAGGGCGGCACGTTCCTGGGACAGCACGTCTACATGTCGAGGCCCGGGGTCGCGGTGCAGATCAACGCCTTCAACTTCCCGGTGTGGGGCATGCTCGAAAAGCTCGCGCCCGCGTTCCTCGCCGGACTGCCGACGATCGTGAAGCCGGCCAGCCAGACCGCGTACCTCACCGAGGCCGTCGTGCGCCGGATTGTCGGCTCCGGCATCCTGCCCGAAGGCGCGCTGCAGCTGATCTCCGGCGGCGTCGGCGACCTGCTCGCGATGCTCGACGCGCAGGATTCGGTGTCGTTCACCGGCTCCGCCGCAACCGCCGATCTGCTGCGCCGCGACCCGGCCGTGCAGGAGCGCGGCGTGCGGCTGCAGGTCGAGGCCGACTCGCTGAACGCCTCGGTGCTGGGCACGGACGTCACCGCCTCCGACCCCGAGTTCGACCTGTTCGTGAAGGGCGTCGTCGCCGAGATGACGGTCAAAGCCGGCCAGAAGTGCACGGCGATCCGCCGGGCGATCGTGCCGGAGGCGATGGCGGATGCCGTGATCGCGGCGATCTCGGATCGGCTCTCACGCATGGTGGTCGGCGATCCGACCGATGAGCAGGTGCGCATGGGCGCGCTCGCCAGCCTCGGCCAGCGCGAGGAGGTGCGGCGGGCCGTCGCGACTCTGCGCCGCAGCTCCGATCTGGTGTTCGGCGACCCGGACAGCGTCGAGGTCGTCGGGGCGGATGCCACGGCCGGAGCCTTCCTGTCACCGATCCTGCTCCGCGCCCATGACGGCGCCGAGGAGCCGCACGACGTGGAGCCGTTCGGCCCGGTCAGCACCGTCATCACCTACCGGACGGTGGACGAGGCGATCGCGCTGACCGCGCGCGGTCGGGGCAGCCTGGTGGCATCCGTCGTCACCCACGATCCGACGTTCGCCCGCGACATCGTACTGGGCCTCGCACCATGGCACGGCCGGGTGCTGGTACTCGATCGCGACGACGCGGCCGAGTCGACCGGGCATGGCAGCCCGCTGCCGATGCTCGTGCACGGCGGTCCGGGCCGCGCCGGCGGCGGCGAGGAGCTCGGCGGCATCCGCGGTGTGCTGCACCACATGCAGCGCACCGCTGTGCAGGCCTCCCCCGACATGATGACCGCGATCACCGGCCGGTGGACTGCCGGGTCGGTGCGCCGCGTGGAGGACGTGCACCCGTTCCGCAAGAGCCTGCGCGACCTGCGCATCGGCGACAGCATCGTCTCGGCGCCGCGCACCGTGACGCTCGCCGACATCGACCACTTCGCCGACTTCACCGGCGACCGGTTCTACGCGCACACCGACCCGGAGGCGGCCGCGAGGAACCCGCTGTTCGGCGGCATCGTCGCACACGGCTACCTCGTCGTCTCGCTCGCCGCCGGCCTGTTCGTAGACCCGGATCCGGGCCCCGTACTCGCGAACTTCGGCGTGGACGGACTGCGCTTCCTCACCCCGGTCAAGGCCGACGACACCATCCGGGTGACGCTGACGGTGAAGCAGATCACGCCGCGTTCATCGGCGGATTACGGCGAGGTGCGCTGGGACGCCCTCGTCGTGAACCAGGACGACGAGCCGGTCGCGACCTACGACGTGCTCACACTGGTGGCGAAGGAGTGGCCACCAGCGGAGTGACGCCCTGGCGGGGCGCCACTGCGCCCGCCAGGCGATCGAAGCGGTCGCCGCCCGGTCACAGCGGTTCGACGTCGCCCGGCTTCCAACTGCCGTCGAACCATGTCTCCAGCGGCCCGTACAGGCGCAGCAGCGCGAACCAGCCCTTGCCCGGCACCGTCTGGATCCAGTTGGTGGCCAGCGCGGCCGGCTCCTCGGGGCCGAACACGATGTCGGTCGATCCGTCGGCGTTCCGCGCGAGCGAGTCCCGTTTGTCGTTGCGGCTGGGCAGCGGCTGCCCTGTCTGCAGCTCGGAGCGGGTCTGCGGGTCGTACACGACGATCGACCAGAAGTCGGCCGCCGGCACCTCCGCCGGCAGCCGCAGCCGATAGGTCCGCGCGCCGTCGAGCGGGGCGCCGTCGGCGTCGACCATCGCCGCGGCGTACTGCGAGCCCTTGCCGACCATCTTCAGCGCCATGGCCGGAGTGTTCACGGTGGCCAGGTAGAAGAACGTCGTGCGGGCGTCCAGGAAACGGCCGCCCGCACCGCCGTCTCGCAGGAAGCGGTAGTCGCCACCCGGGAACGGATTGACCCACTGCCGGTCCTCGTAGAGGAAGAAGCTGCTCTCCCGCGACCGGAAGGACATCGACCGCGCGGTGCCGTTGCCGACCGCAGCCGCATCGACGAGGATCCCTCGCATGCGCTCATCCGGATCGAACGGGTGCCCCTTGGCGATGCCGATCGAGGCGAGCAGACCTCGCGTCTCGGCGTCGATGAGCCCGACCGGCTCCTTGGCGATGACCTGGGCCACCTCCTCGTAGAAGGTCACGTCGTTCGCGTGGACGGTGTTCATGACCTCTCCGGACAGCGAGGTCCACTCCATCGCCGGCGGATCGTTCCGCGACGAGAACGGGTAGATCCGCACGCCGGACTCGAACAGCTTCACCGCCGCGTCCGGCTTGCCGTCCACGAGGAAGCCCCGCAGGATCACGAGGTGGACGAAGCCGGGGCTCTCGGCGACGAACCAGCCGTCCGGGCGCTCGCCGTCGTACCCCGGTGGCACGATCAGGTAGGTGCCGCCCTGACCGCGGTCCGGCCCCGGTGCGCCGAGGTCGATGACGAAGCGGAACCAGGCGTCGTCCACCGTTCCGGGGCCGCATCCCGGCGGGACCTCGATCACGGTGGCACCATCGCGCTCGAGATCCAGCATCGCGATCGCATAGACGGTGTCGGTGTTGCCCGTGAGGAAGAGCGGGTTCGAATCCATCAGACGATCTGCGATCACTCCGCGATGACAGGAATCGCCGGCGAGCGCCGACACTCCGCGCCGGATCCCCTCCAGCGATGCCGCGGGTATGCAGTTCAGAAAGGCCTCGACGCCGCGGATGAAGTCGAGGTGGTCGAACAGCATCTGCGCCGTCTGCGGGGTCGGCACACCGTCGGCGAAACGCAGCTCGCCGAGACGGGAGGCGACCACGTCCGGTGTCGTCACCTGTGCCGGGATCGGCGTGTTGTATCCGGGTGCCTGCCGTTCCATGTGTTCCTCCACCTCCGACCTTCACGAGCACGCGACCGCGTGCCGCTGAGGCCAGTCGAGCATCGCTGTGCGAAGTGCACATCATGCTTTCTGGATGAACACCTCGGGCACCGCCCGCATCAGCGCAGCGCACATGACCTTGACACCGTGACAATCTCAGGGGTGGAATGTGGAGATGCTCATCGGCGAAGTCGCGGCGCAGACCGGCATCAGCACACGGATGCTGCGCCACTACGACAGCATCGGGCTGGTGTCCCCGAGCGAGCGCACCGCGGGCGGCTACCGCCGGTACACCGACAGCGACCTTCAGACGCTGCTGCATGTCGAGGCGCTCCGCGCTCTCGGCCTGGGGCTGCCCGAGGTCGCCGAAACGCTTGGCTCGCCCGACTTCTCCCCCGCAACCGTCGTCGATCGTCTCCTGGTGCACACCGCCGAGCTCATCGCGCGCGAGCAACAGCTGCTCCGCCGGCTGGAACGGATCCGGAGCAGCGAACAAGGAGCGGGCTCAGAGGCGCTGCACCTCATCGGTCTGATGCACGGCGTGGAACCGCACGAGCCGCCTCGACGACCAGGCGGCGCCGACGGCCCCGTCGGTGACGCTGCTGCAGCGACCGCAGAGGATGCGCCGGCCTCCGAAGCCGACCCGAACGCGGCCGGGGCGCTGGACTGGGCGCTCGCCCGGATCGGCGATCGCGCCGTCCCACTGCTGAAGGCGTCTCTGGCGTCCCCGGACGTGACGCAGCGCCGGAAAGCCGCAGTGACCCTGGAGAAGATCGGCAGCGCTCGGGCTCTGGCGGCCCTCGCCGGAGCACTCGAGGACTCCGATACCGTCGTGCGCGCCAGGGCGGCACTGATCCGCGGTCGCCGCGGCGATCTGGACGCCGTACCCGCCCTCGTCGACCTGATCGTGCAGGGCGTCGACGACGTCGAGGCGATCGAACTGCTCGCGGGCCTCGCTGTCTCGCCGCAGGCGGCATCGGAGATCATCGGCATGATCTCCGAGCGCATCCCGGCAGCGGATGCCGAGGCGCGCGCACGGCTGACCGGCGCGCTGGCGGAAATGGAGAAGCCCGCCTCCTGAGAGGCGGGCTTCTCCCGTACGACAGCGGTTCTGTGGAGCTGGGGGGAATCGAACCCCCGTCCGACGCTGAGTCTCCACGCCTTCTCCGGGCGCAGTCTGTGCAGACGTTCTGCTCGGCTCCGACCTTTGTCACAGACACCTAAGTCGACAAGCCCAGCCTGGGAAGAGTCCCGTGCGACGTCCAGACGCCGTCGCACAGCAAGATTCCTAGATGACGCCAGGATCCGTATCGGAATCACATACGGTCTGACGGACTATCGGGCTCGCTTACGCAGCGAGGGCGAAGTCAGTGCGCTTTGCATCGGCACTTATTGTTTTGCAGGGAGCGTTCACGAGATAACCCTGCATCCTCGGCCCGCTTCTCGTGGGTTCACAGGCGCCGTCGAAACCGATCAGCCCCGTGGACCTTCTTGCGAAGGAGCCGCTGTCGCACTGTTGATTTACCATCCCGCCCGCAATGCGGCCGAGCACTACAGACTACAACGGATGCGGCACCCGCGCCATTCCCGCGTCGGGATGACGCCTCACCGGTCTCAGGCCCGGCGACGACGCCCGACGATCAGAGTGATCGCGCCGAGCGCGAGCAATGCGGCCCCGGTGCCGACAGCCGGCCAGGGGTCCACTCCCGTCGTCGCCAGCCCGCCACCGGAACCGTCGGACGGCGCCTGCGGGGTGGGCTCCTGCGACTCGCTCGGATCCGGGGACGGGGTCGGCGTGACCACCACCGGGGAGAGGACGAAGTCCTGACCCTCGATCAGTTCACCGGCATCCGTGATCGTGATCGTGCGCGACGTCGGGGATGCCGAAGCGAAGCCGTCCGGCAGCACGATCTCGATCTCGTACACGCCCGGCGGGAGATCGCCGAGACCATAGCCGCCATCGGCATCCGTGGTCGCGGTCACCGTGCCCTGCGGGCCTGTGATCCGCAGCGTCGCGCCGGGCTGCGGATCACCGGCCGTGGTGGTCACCATGCCGGCGACAGAACCCAGGCGAGCCAGTGCGAAGTCGACGCCGGTGACATCGTCCGCATCCACGGCCTCCTCGCGGGCGGCGGGCCCCGACACGACATATCCGTCCGGCGTCTGGACCCGCACCGTGTAGTCGCCGGCCGCGAGCTCCGGGAACGAGTAGCTCCCGTCAGCGGCGGTGACGGTGCGCACCGTCCCGTCGGGACCCTCGGCCGTGATCACGACGCCTCCGACGCCTGCGCCCGCTGCGGTCACGATCCCGGACAGGGCCGGAAGCTCCCGGAGCACGAAGTCCTGATCCGTGATCGGGGTCTCGGAGTTCTCGGGCACCGTGAACGGCGGCGGCGATGAGATGACCGTGTATCCGTCGGGTGCCGTCACGGTGAGCGAGTGCTCGCCGACCGGGACCGTGTCGATGAGGTACGTGCCGTCCGGCTTCGTCCGCACCGTGGTCCCGTCGTCGAGAGCGACGACGGCTCCCGCGACCGGGTCTCCGTTCGCATCCCGGACCGTACCGGACACCGCGACGGGGACGATGTCGCGCACCGAGAAGTCGGCCACGCCGTCCTGCTCGGTCAGATCGACCGGGCGGCTGGGCTCATCACTCGTCTTCCCCGCCGGAGGCACGATCTCGACGGTGTAGCCGTCGGTCGCCACCGCGCTCGGGAACGAGTAGGTGCCGTCCGCGGCGGTGACGGTTTCCCCGATGACGGTGCCGTTCGCGTCGGTGATGCGCACAGGCACGCCGCTGATCGGCGCCCCGGCGGTCGTGTCCTGCACGACTCCGGTCACGCTGCGGGTGATCGCGGAGAACCAGGTCTGGTACACGGGGAAGCCCGCGCGGCGGGTGAACGTGAAGGTCAGTGACGAGATCGGAGCGGTCGGCTGGAACCAGGCGGCGGCACCCTGCGTGTCCAGGGCACCCGCGTTGCCGGTGAGCGTGCTGCTTCCCGCATCCCAGGTCGGGACATCGGCCGCATCGCCCGTGCAGGACGGCTTGCCCGCGACGCCGGGGGCGCAGTAATTGAATCCGCCCTCGAAGCCGAGCTGTGCCGCGGTGAGCTCGGTGCCGTCCGGCCCGATCGCGAGGATCTGCACAGCGTCGGCGTCGATGTCCCCGAGCGTGAACGCCCAGCCGGACGTCGGAGTCGCCCGCTCGAACGCATAGGTCGTGATCGACGGCGAGGACGCGTTGTCCGCCTTGGGACGGAGGTTCAGATACTGCTGGTTCCGGCTCGAGCCGTAGATCGCGCCGACCGGTGTGCCTTCGGAGAGCCAGGTGCTGGCCCCCGAGATCACTCCGACCGAACCGGAGCGCGAGGTGCTCGAGTAGGTGGCGTCGAGCTGGGGCGTCGCGGCGATCGACACCTCCCCGCTGTACGCCCCCGAGGCTCCGGTCATGGGCGCCCACAGCCCCCACGACCGTTCGGTCGCAGCGCTCGCGGTCATGGTCGTCGTCAGCACGGCGGCAACGGCCAGCAGGCCGATGACGCTCCCCCTCATCAGTCGCACACGCCATATCCTGGCATACCAGATCCCTGCTGCCCAGGATCGCGGCCGTTTCCGCCGATCGACGGTTGCCGTAGAGTCCCCGTTATGAGCGACGTCATCATCACCGTCCGCGGCGAGAACGAGGCCCGCATCGCACCCGAGCGCGCGGTCGTCCATCTCACGATCCGCGCCGAGGGCCCCGAGCGCGCCTCCGCGGTCGACCATGCCACGCGCCTCGCAGAGCCGATCCGGCAGAGCATCGTCGACCGCAAGGAGGCCGACGCGGTCGTGGAGTGGTCCAGCACCCGCATGACCGTGCATGCGGAACGGCCCTGGAACAACGAGGGCAAGAGGCTGGCGCCCGTGTATCACGCGGCGATCTCCTTCACAGCGACCTTCGCCGAGGCGTCCGAGCTCTCGCTCTGGGTCTCGGACGTGGCGGTGCGCGACGGTGTCGAGATCGGCGCAGTCGACTGGCAGCTCACACCACCGACCCGCGCGCGCACCGAACGGGATGTCGCGGCCGAGGCCGTATCCGTCGCGGTCGCCCGCGCCGAGGCCTACGCAGCGGCTCTCGGCCTGCACACCGTGCAGCCCGTGGAGATCGCCGACCTCGGCCTGATCTCCCGCCAGGAGTCGGCCGCCCCACCGCAGGGCAAGATGCGGATGAGAGCTGCCGCCTTCGACTCCGCCGCGCCGGGGATGGTCTACGAGGCCGAGGACATCGTGGTGTCCGCCACCGTGGAGGCCCGGTTCAGCGCGAGCTGACCGTGAACGGCGCGAGCTCGGCCGCCAGTCGCTCGGAGACGTGCGCGTGGATGGCGGTGCCGTTCTCCTCGTGCTCTGCGGAGATCAGCACGCCGCTCTCGTGCACGGCCGAGACCAGGTCGCCGCGGTCGTAGGGCACGAGCGCCCGCACCTCGACGGCCGGCATCGGCAGGGTAGCCTCGATCGCCGCGCGCAGCTCCTCGATGCCCTCTCCCGTGCGAGAGGACGCGAAGTGCGCTCCCGGCACGAGACCGCGCAGCACCAGCCGCTCATCGTCGGAGAGAAGGTCCGCCTTGTTGAAGACGACGATCTCGGGGATGTCGCGCGCGCCCAGGTCGCCCATCACGTCACGGACGGTCTGCAACTGCGCCGACGGATCCGGGTGCGAGCCGTCGACGACGTGCACGATGACGTCCGACTCGGCGACCTCCTCCAGCGTGGAGCGGAACGCCTCCACGAGCTGGTGTGGCAGGTTGCGCACGAAGCCGACCGTGTCGGTGAGCGTGTAGATGCGGCCGTCGGCGGTCTCAGCGCGCCGCACCGTCGCATCCAGAGTCGCGAACAGCGCGTTCTCCACCAGCACGCCCGCGCTGGTGAGGGCGTTGAGCAGACTGGACTTGCCGGCGTTCGTGTACCCGGCGATCGCGACCGAAGGGATCGCGTTGCGGTGCCGCTCGGCCCGCTTGGCCTCGCGCGCCGGCGCGAAGTCGCGGATCTGCTTGCGCAGGAGCGCCATCTTGGTGCGGATGCGGCGGCGGTCCAGCTCGATCTTGGTCTCACCGGGTCCACGCGAGCCCATGCCCGCTCCACCGGCGCCGACCTGGCCGCCGGCCTGACGGCTCATCGACTCGCCCCAGCCGCGCAGACGAGGCAGCAGGTACTCGAGCTGCGCCAGTTCGACCTGTGCCTTGCCCTCTCGGCTCTTGGCGTGCTGGCTGAAGATGTCGAGGATGACGGTGGTGCGGTCGATCACCTTGACCTTGACCACATCCTCCAGGGCGCGCCGCTGGCTGGCCGCGAGCTCGGTGTCGGCGATGACCGTGTCCGCGCCGACGGCGCGCACGATGTCACGCAGTTCCTCGGCCTTGCCGCGGCCGAGGTAGGTGGCGGGATCCGGATGCGGGCGACGCTGGAGCAGCCCGTCGAGCACGACGGCACCCGCCGTCTCGGAGAGGGCGGCCAGCTCCCGCAGCGAGTTCTCCGCATCGTCCTGCGCACCCTGCGGGTACACGCCGACGAGAACGACGTTCTCGAGCCGCAGCTGGCGGTACTCGACCTCGGTGACGTCCTCGAGCTCGGTCGACAGCCCGCCCACGCGCCGCAGCGCATGCCTGTCCTCGAGGTCCCACTGGTCGCCGTCGGCGGAGCCGTACCCCGCGGTCGCGGCATCCTGCAGCGCCTGCGCGCCGCCGAAGACGATCGGCTCGATGCGCGGCTCGGCGTTCGCGAGCACCCGGTCCAGGGCGTCCTGCGTGTTGTCGTCTTTGTTGTTGGAGTTCGTCATCCGGTCCGGATTCCTGCTTTCTCAATAGAGCGTCTTAACCCTAGCCCGCCGTGTCCGCTACGCTCGCGGTATGGGGTCCGACCATTACTTCACCGCGACCCCGGCCAGTGCGGAGAACCTGCGAAGCATTCGCGTCACCCTCGCCGGTCGTGACCTCGAGGTCACGACCGCGGGCGGTGTCTTCAGTCCCGACCGCCTTGATGCCGGAACCGCTGTGCTGTTCGCCAACATGCCGCCGCTGCCGCCGAGCGGGGATTTCCTCGACCTCGGATGCGGGTGGGGGCCGATCAGCCTGACCATGGCGCTTTCCGCCCCTCACGCCACCGTGTGGGCGGTCGACGTCAACGAGCGCGCCCTCGATCTGACGCGCCGCAACGCCAAGGCTCTCGGCCTCGCCAATGTCAACGCTGTGCTGCCCGACGATGTTCCCGACGACGTCATGTTCCGCACCATCCGTTCGAATCCGCCGATCCGCGTGGGCAAGAACGAACTGCACGGCATGCTCGAGCGCTGGATCCCCCGGCTCGACGAACGCAGCGACGCCTGGCTGGTCGTGCAGCGCAACCTCGGCGCCGATTCGCTGCAGCGCTGGATCGACGCGACGTTCGACCCGGGGTACAGCGTGTTCCGCGCCGCCACGGGCAAGGGCTATCGGGTGCTGAAGGTGCGCAGGCACGGCACTCCGCCGACCGAGCCGGTGGCGATCCCGACCTGAGCGGTCCCGCCCCTCCCTGAACTCAGGCCAGGTCGATCTCGCCGGTGTAGACGAGCTGTGCAGGTCCCGACAGCGCCACGTGCTCGCCGTCCTCGGCCGGGAACATGCGCACCCCGAGCTTCCCGCCGGGCACCTCGACGCGCCAGTCGCTCGGAGCCTTCTCCCCCGCCCAGTACCGCACCGCGAGCGCCGTCGCCGCAACACCGGTGCCGCAGCTGAGCGTCTCGCCGACACCGCGCTCGTGCACGCGCATACGGACGTGGCCGATGCCGTCGCGCACGAGCGGCTCACCGGGGACGACGAACTCGACGTTCGCGCCATGCGCGGGCGCGGGGTCGAGGACGGGCCCGACGTGCAGGTCGAGCTCGTCGAGCTCCTGCTCGGATGCGAGCGCCACCACGACGTGGGGGTTGCCGACGTCGATGCCGGTGCCGGGTCGCGGCACCGCCAGCCCGCGGGCCTTCACGAGAGGATCTCCGTCGAGCAGCTTCCAGAGTCCGAGATCGACCTGATAGCCGGTCTCGCTGCGCATCACGTCGCGCACGCCGGCTCGGGTGCCGATCGGCAGGGTCGAGCCGGGGTCGAGAGTCGCGAGTCCCGAGCGCACCAGATAGTGCGCGAAGACCCTGATGCCGTTGCCGCACATCTCGGCGATCGAGCCGTCGGCGTTGCGGTAGTCCATGAACCACTCCGCATTCGGCTCCTCCGCGAGAGCGGCCGCGCCGTCGGCGATGGCAGCTGACCGCACGACGCGCAGCACCCCGTCGGCGCCGATGCCGAAGTTGCGGTCGCACAGGACGGCGACCTGCTCAGCACTCAGGTCCAGTTCGCCGTCGGGGTCGGCGATGATGACGAAGTCGTTGCCGGTGCCGTGTCCCTTGGTGAATGCGACCATGCCCACAGTCTATTCGGCGGCCGGCGGACGCCCGTTCAGACGACGGTCTCCGCCGGGGCATCGACGATGAGCCGCTTCCCCGTCATCCCGATGTCGAAGCGCTCGTAGCCGACCTGGTCGTAGAAAGCGAAGACGATCTCGTTGCCGGGGCGCACCATGAGCTGCACCTTCGGGCACCCCAGGGCGATCAGGCGGCGCTCCGACTCCTCCACCAGCATCCGGCCGATGCCCTCACCACGGCGGTCGGCCGCACTGGCGAGGTAGTAGATCCATCCGCGGTGGCCGTCATATCCCGCCATGACTGTGCCGACGATCCGTCCGTCATCTTCGGCGACGATGATCAGATCCGGCCAGACCGCGAGCATGCGCTCGATGTCGGCGCGGGGGTCGTTCCACGGGCGCGTCAGCCCGGCCTCCTCCCACAGCGCGACGACGGCGTCCTCGTCGGAGGGGACAAAGGTCCGGATCTGCACGCTCATGCGTTCCCTTCGGCCTGTGCACTCTTCAGCACACGATAGCGCGTGCATGCGAACGCCCTGTTGCGCGCGACGTCGATGAGTTCCAGATCGAGCCTGCGAGGAAGCAGCGGCGCGCCGGATCCCAGAGTCACCGGGGCGAACTGCACCCAGACCTCGTCGAGCAGGCCGGCATCCGCGAACTGCCCGGCGAGGTCTCCCCCGCCGACGATCCACAGGTCCTTTCCCTCTGCCGCCCTGACCATCTCGTCGTGCACCGCCCGCACATCCCCCTGCACCAGGCGCACGTCTCCCACCTCCGGCGGCGCCAGCCTGCGATGGCTGAAGACCCAGGTCGGCTGAGCGTACGTCCACCGTCCCTGCTCGTGCCGCATCACCCACTCATAGGTGGATGCCCCCATCGCCAGCGCGCCGACGTCGGCGATGAACGCACCGTACGACATGGCGCCGTCGGGATCGATGTCCTGGCTGAGCAGCCAGTCCAGCGAGTGTTCGGTGGTCGCGATGAAGCCGTCCAGCGAGGAGGCAGTGTAGAAGTGGGTGGCCATGATCCCATGGTGCCCGCGGCCACGGACACTCGATACCCCTCGCTCCTCGTGTCGAAGTGCGCCAGACTCGAGGCATGGGATGCGACGAGAAGTCCGAGAAGAAGCAGCTCAGCGCCGGCGGAAAGGTGCTCCTCACAGTCCTGGGCATCGTGCAGATCGCGTTCGCGGCGCTGGCGTTCTGGGATCTCGCATCTCGCGACGCCCGGCAGGTGCGCGGTCCGAAGCCCGCTTGGATCCCCGTGATCCTGGTGAACTGGATCGGGCCGGCTAGTTACTTCGCGTTTTCGGCGTCAAGCCCGACGAACTCTCAGTCAAGGACTGATCCGGCTCCCGCGCCCGGCTCGGACCATCGGATCCCGGGGTAACGCTTGAACCACGACACCTGGCGGCGCGCGTAGCGCCTGGTCAGCGCCTGGGTCTCGGCGATCGCCTCCGCCTGCGACATCCGCCCGTCGAGCTCGGCGAGTGCCTGTGCGTAGCCGATCGCCCGGCGTGCCGTCACCCCGTCTTCGAGACCGTGCTCGCGCAGCCCTCGCACCTCGTCGACGAGGCCGTCCGCCCACATCCGCTCCACGCGGCGATCCAGCCGCTCCACCAGCTCGGGACGCTCGACGTGCAGGCCGATGATGCGGGTGTCCGGGTGCCAGAGCAACGGTGCATCCGGCAAGGCGGCACCATGCGTCGCAGCCCCCTGCGCGAGCACTTCGAGTGCGCGCACGATGCGGCGTCCGTTCTTGGGGTCGACCTTCGCGGCGGTGACCGGATCGAGCGACTGCAGGCGCGCGAAGAGCGCCCCCGCGCCGCGCTCCTCGAGCTCCGCCTCGAGTTCCGCGCGCAACGCGGCATCCCGTGGCGGGAACCGGAAGTCGAAGATCACGCTCGATACGTACAGCCCGGAACCGCCGACGAGGATCGCATCGCCGCCACGGGCGTGGACACCGGCGATCGCCGCACGGGCGAGCGGCTGGTACCAGGCGACCGCGGCCTCCTCCGTGACCTCGCGCACGTCGAACAGATGGTGTGGGATGCCGCGGCGCTCGCCCTCACTCAGCTTCGCCGTACCGATGTCCATACCGCGGTACAGCTGCATGGCGTCGGCGTTGACGATCTCGGCAGGATTGCCCTGCGCGCGCAGCGACTCAGCGAGATCCAGCGCGAGGTCGCTCTTCCCCGTGCCGGTCGCGCCGACGATCGCCCAGAGGCGCCGGGTCATGGCATCCGTCCGTTCAGGCGTCGGATGCCGGTCACACGCCCACGCGCAGCGTGGGCAGCCCGAGGCGAACCGTACCCGCCGAACCGGAGGCGCCGGGCTCGGGCAGGGCGCAGCTCTCGGCCTGCGCGCGATCCCAGGCGTCGCCGCCGCGGGTGCGGCGGATGCGCAGCGGGGCACCGGTCGGGTCGTCGGCGAGCAGGTGGAACGGCGCACCGTGAGTCACCGTCACGGTCACGACATCGCCGGGACGGGGCAGGTCGGAACCGGGCGTGACCTCGAAGTGCACCAGGCGGTTGTCCTCGGCGCGTCCGGTGAGGCGGTGCGTCTCGGCATCCTTCTTGCCCTCGCCCACCGAGACCAGCACCTCGACCTCGCGGCCGACCTGCTTCTGGTTCTCCTCGAGCGAGATGCGCTCCTGCAGGGCGATCAGGCGGTCGTAGCGCTCCTGCACGACCTCCTTCGGCACCTGGTGCTCCATCGTCGCGGCGGGCGTGCCCTCGCGGATGGAGTACTGGAAGGTGAAGGCGCCGGAGAATCGGGCCTGCTCGACGACGCGCATGGTGTCTTCGAAGTCCTCATCGGTCTCACCGGGGAACCCGACGATGATGTCCGTGGTGATCGCCGCGTTCGGGATCTTCGCACGCACGCGATCGAGAATGCCGAGGAACTTCTCGCTGCGGTACGAGCGGCGCATGGCGCGCAGGATGCGATCGCTGCCGGACTGCAGCGGCATGTGCAGCTGCGGCATGACGGCGGGGGTCTCGGCCATCGCATCGATGACGTCGTCGGTGAACGCCGCCGGATGCGGGCTGGTGAACCGGATGCGCTCGATGCCCGGGATCTCGCCGGCCGCGCGCAGCAATTTGCCGAAGGCCTGGCGGTCGCCGAACTCGACGCCGTAGGAGTTCACGTTCTGGCCGAGCAGCGTGACCTCGATCGCGCCGTCGTCGGCGAGCAGGCGGATCTCGTTCAGGATGTCGCCGGGGCGCCGGTCCTTCTCCTTACCGCGCAAGCTCGGGACGATGCAGAACGTGCAGGTGTTGTTGCAGCCGACCGAGATCGACACCCAGCCGCTGTGCGCGGAGTCGCGCTTGGTGGGCAGGGTCGAGGGGAACACCTCCAGCGCCTCCAGGATCTCGAGTTCCGCCTCGCCGTTGTGACGGGCGCGCTCGAGCAGGCTGGGCAGCGAACCCATGTTGTGCGTGCCGAACACGACGTCGACCCAGGGCGCCTTGTCGAGAACGGCATCCTTGTCCATCTGCGCGAGGCACCCGCCGACGGCGATCTGCATGCCCTCGTGCTTGTCCTTCTTGGACTTCAGGTGCCCGAGCGTGCCGTACAGCTTGCCGGCGGCGTTGTCGCGCACCGCGCAGGTGTTGATGATGACGACGTCGGCGTCCTCGCCGTCGGCGGCCCGGACGTAGCCGGCGCTCTCCAGCGAGCCGGAGAGTCGCTCGGAGTCGTGCACGTTCATCTGGCACCCGAAGGTGCGCACCTCGTAGGAACGGTGATGTCCGTCGACATCGATCGCCGCCGACGACGGCGCGATGATCGTCGGTTCGCTGCGCGGAGTAGTCATGATGCCGTCCATTCTACGAGCGGACTCTGCGCGTGGGCTCCGCCGCAGTCGCCCTCAGTCGGATTCCACGAACCGCACACCCCGCGAGGAACCGCCCGCTGCCTCGCGCAGGGCGGTCTTCGCGGCGTTCATCGCCACCGATCCGCCGTAACCGCGGCGGGACAGCTGGCCGATCAGTCGCCGCAGCGCGGCATCCGGATCGAGCCGCGCCATGCTGCGCGCCTTCGTCCTCGCGTACTCGAGCGCACGTTCGGCATCGTCGTCGGGAAGCTCGGAGAGCGCTTCGTCGATGATCTCCCGTGGGATGCCGCGCTGTGCGAGCGCGCGGGAGAGCGCGACGCGCCCCTGTCCCTTGCGCTCGACACCCGAGGTGACCAGGTGGCCTGCGAGCGTGCGGTCGTCCAGGTACTTCCGCCGCTCGAAGTCATCGATCACGTCGTCGACCTGGGAGCCGTCGAGCCCGGCCGCCCTCAGCGCAGTGCGCGCCTCGGACACCGACATCGCCCTACCGCGCAGCTTGCGCACCAGGCTCTCCTCGGCGGCACTCCGGAGCTCGTCCGGATCGGGCATCTCCGCGACGTCTTCCGCATCCGCCGCGTGCGCAGGCCGGAGCGCGCGCAACCGCGGAGCCGTCGCGGGCTGCTCGCTCGTGCCCTTCGTACGGCCATGCGCACCATGGGCAGGATGCCGCGCACCCGGGTCTGCGGGAGGCTCGGCATCGCGCTCGTCCCAGGTGGAGCGCCACAGTCCGGCCTCACCGGTGCGTCGCGGAACGATGTCGCCGCCCGCAGTCGGGTCGGCATCCGCGTCCACCCCCACACCGTGCCGAGAGCGGGGCGCAGTGGACGCGCCGAACAAGGGGATGACGGGGGCGAGACGATCGTCGTCGCGTTCGCCCCCGCTCATGTCCGTCATGATCAGGCCGGACGACGCTGCGCCAGCTCGTCGGCCGCAGGCTCCGCCGGGGCCGCAGCCCCGCCGATGCCGAGCTTCTGCTTGATCTGCGTCTCGATCGCCAGGGCGATGTCGTCGTTGTTGATCAGGAAGTTACGGGCGTTCTCCTTGCCCTGGCCGAGCTGGTCACCGTCGTAGGTGTACCAGGAGCCGGACTTCTTGACGATGCCGTGCTCGACGCCGAAGTCGATCAGGCTGCCCTCGCGGGAGATGCCGACGCCGTACAGGATGTCGAACTCGGCCTGCTTGAACGGCGGTGCCATCTTGTTCTTGACGACCTTGACGCGGGTGCGGTTTCCGACCGCGTCGGACCCGTCCTTCAGCGTCTCGATGCGGCGGATGTCGAGGCGCACAGACGCGTAGAACTTCAGCGCCTTACCACCGGCGGTGGTCTCGGGAGATCCGAAGAACACGCCGATCTTCTCGCGCAGCTGGTTGATGAAGATCGCGGTGGTCTTGGTCTGGTTCAGTCCACCGGTCAGCTTGCGGAGCGCCTGCGACATGAGGCGGGCCTGAAGACCGACGTGCGAGTCGCCCATCTCGCCCTCGATCTCGGCGCGCGGCACCAGTGCCGCGACGGAGTCGATGACGACCAGGTCGATCGCCCCGGAGCGGATGAGCATGTCGGCGATCTCGAGCGCCTGCTCACCGGTGTCGGGCTGCGACACAAGAAGCTGGTCGATGTCGACGCCGAGCTTCTTCGCGTACTCGGGGTCGAGGGCGTGCTCCGCGTCGATGAATGCAGCGATACCGCCGGCGCGCTGGGCGTTCGCGATCGCGTGCAGCGTCAGCGTGGTCTTACCCGACGACTCCGGGCCGTAGATCTCGATGATGCGGCCGCGCGGCAGTCCTCCGATGCCGAGGGCGACGTCCAGCGCGATCGATCCGGTGGGGATGACCTCGACCGGCGCGCGCTCGTCGCTGCCCAGTCGCATGACCGAGCCCTTTCCGAACTGGCGGTCGATCTGGGAGAGGGCGGATTCCAGGGCCTTCTCGCGGTCTGCGGGTGAGGGCATGACGTGCTCCTTGGTGCTCGAGTTCTGCCGCCTGTAGGCTGTCGCGCCCGACCCCGGGCGGGGTCGGATCTGCGACAAGGCGTATGGCTTCAGGCCATGTCTTCACCGTAGGAGGGGCCACCGACATCGCGTCGGCGATACCCCTCGCTGTGGGAAGATCCCGGCCGGAATCCATCTGTGCAGAACGATACGCGCCTATCGAACACTTCTTCGACGACACGCCGTCTCGGCATCGATCAGAAGTACGGAGGCACCGTCAGTGCCTACGCGGCTCCAGTCGCCCGACACCGTATCTGCGGTTCGGCGGCACGTCGGCCGCCTCGCACAGCGCGAGCCAGATGTCGCGAGGCGGCACTCCGGCGTCCAGCGCCTCGACGGCCGTGCACCCGATGCCGCTCAACACCAGATCCTGGGTCAGGGCCGTTGCGCGCGCGCCGAATTCGTCCTCAACGGCGCGCAGGAACTCGCTGCGGCGCATTCGCGGTCAGCGCAGCGAGAGCTCGGGCTCGACCGAAGCGACCAGGTCGTCGGGCACCACGTCGGGGAAGACCTGCAGGCCCTCCAGCACCGAGATGCGGTCACCGACCTCGCGCATGATGGTCGAGATGGGCACGTCGAGAGCTTCGGCGACCGATGCGAGAATCTCGCTGGACGCCTCTTTCTGCCCGCGCTCGACCTCGCTGAGGTAGCCGAGGGCGACGGACGCCTTGCTCGCTACCTGCCGGAGCGTGCGCCCCTTCTGCAGGCGGAAGTCCCTGAGCACATCGCCGATCTCCTGTCGTACAAGGATCATCGGAACCTCCCCTCCATCGTCTGGTTCGACGGACTCGCCGAACGGATCGCCAGTCTAACCCCACCTGGCATCTTCAAATCTACTGTTTCTCGCTGTGGTTCGGATGTGAGCGTTCGCTGTGTCATCAGCACATCTGGAAGAACCGGGAAGAGGCCTCTGCTATTCCCGCACCAGTTCTAGGGCCGCGGTGATCGCGGCATCCACGCTGCTGCGGCGCACCTGCGCGCGGTCGCCCTCGAACAGGTACGACCGGATCACGTGCGTCTCAGGTGTCACCACTCCGATGTGCACGGTGCCGACCGGCTGCCCGTCAGGCGAGTCCGGGCCGGCGATTCCCGTGGTGCTGATGCCGACATCGGCCGGACGCCCGTCGAGCCGAACCGCCTCGCGCACCCCGTCTGCCATCTGGAGGGCGACATCCGGATGCACCGGGCCCTGGGCATCCAGCAGGCCGGGATCGACGCCCAGCAGGCTGTGCTTCACGGGAGTCGCGTAGGCGACGACGGCGCCGAGCAGCGCGTTCGACGCACCGGGAACCGAGATCAGCTCCGCCGACACCGCTCCCCCGGTCAACGACTCCGCGACTCCGAGTGTCCAGCCGCGACGGCGCAGCGCGTCGATGAGGTCGGCGGCGGCGCTCATCCGCGTGCCGCGCGCGAACCGCGCACCTGGGCGACGATGTAGTCCACACCGCTCGCGACCGTGAGCACGAGCGCGACGATCATGAGCGTCTGGGTGACGACGATCCAGACCGGCATCCCTACCAGCACGTGCAGCGGCAGCAACGCCCAGCTGAGCGCCACCCCCTGCACGACGGTCTTGATCTTGCCCATCCAGGCCGCCGCGACCACGTGCTCGTTCACGATCATCAGCCGATGCACGGTGATGCCCCACTCGCGGATGAGGATGATGATGACGATCCACCAGGGCACCTCGCCGAGGATCGCCAGCCCGATGAAGCCCGAGCCCGTCAGCAGCTTGTCGGCGATCGGGTCCCACAGCTTGCCGAAGTCGCTGACGATGTCGTACTTGCGCGCCAGGTAGCCGTCGACCCAGTCGGTCGAGATCGCGACGATGAACAGCACCGCGGCGACCCAGCGGAGCACGGGCTGCACCTCGCCGTACGTGCCGCCCATGAGCAGGAGCACGAAGAACACCACCGCCAGCGGGATGCGGGCGACGGTGATCGCATTGGGGAGCTGCCGGGGAATCGCCATCAGTCGCGCCCCGTGAGGCCCCAGGCGTCCTCATCGCCGTCGCTCTCGACGACGGGCAGGCCGTCGTACTGCGCCTCGATGGGATCGGTCGGGTACGGGTCTGCGGCATCCGCCACGGGAGCCTGGGGTGTGGCGGCCGGCGCTGCGGCGGCGGGCGTCGGCGCAGGAGCGCCGCGCAGGCGCGCGATCACCTCCGGCAGCTGCTCGCCGGTGACGAGCACGTCACGGGCCTTCGATCCCTCGGAGGGACCGACGATCTCACGCGACTCCAGCAGGTCCATCAGTCGGCCTGCCTTGGCGAACCCGACGCGCAGCTTGCGCTGCAGCATCGAGGTGGAGCCGAACTGCGAGGTGACGATGAGCTCGGCGGCCGCCAGCAGCAGCTCGAGGTCGTCGCCGATGTCCTCGTCGACCTCCTTCTTCGCGGTCGCGGCCCCCTCCTGCACGTCCGGACGGTACTCCGGGCGGGCCTGGCCGGTGACATGCTTGACGACCGCGTCGATCTCGCTCTCCTGCACCCATGCGCCCTGCAGCCGGAACGGCTTGGACGAGCCCATGGGAGAGAACAGGGCATCACCCTGGCCGATCAGCTTGTCGGCGCCGGGGCTGTCCAGGATGACGCGGCTGTCGGTGACGCTGGTCACCGCGAACGCGAGACGCGAGGGCACGTTGGCCTTGATCAGACCGGTCACGACGTCGACGCTGGGTCGCTGCGTGGCGAGCACCAAGTGAATGCCCGAGGCGCGGGCGAGCTGGGTGATGCGGACGATCGAGTCCTCGACATCGCGCGGGGCGACCATCATCAGGTCGGCGAGCTCGTCCACCACGACCAGCAGGTACGGGTACGGCTTGAGCACGCGCTCGCTGCCCGGAGGCACCTCGACCTCGCCGGCGCGGACGGCGCGGTTGAAGTCGTCGATGTGGCGGAAGCCGAACGATGCGAGATCGTCGTACCGCATGTCCATCTCCTTCACGACCCACTGCAGCGCCTCGGCAGCCTTCTTGGGATTCGTGATGATGGGCGTGATCAGGTGCGGCACGCCGGTGTAGCTGGTGAGCTCCACGCGCTTCGGGTCGATGAGCACCATCCGCACGTCGGCGGGCCGGGCCCGCATCAGCAGGCTGGTGATCATCGAGTTCACGAAGCTGGATTTACCGGATCCGGTGGAACCGGCGACCAGCAGGTGCGGCATCTTGGCGAGGTTCGCGACGACGAAATTGCCGCCGACGTCCTTTCCGACGCCGATCGTCAGCGGATGCGTGCTCTTCTGCGCCGCCGGCGAGCGCAGCACGTCACCGAGAGACACCGTCTCGCGGTCGGTGTTCGGGATCTCGATGCCGATCGCGCTCTTGCCGGGGATCGGCGACAGGATCCGCACGTCGTTGGAGGCCACCGCATAGGCGAAGTTGTTGCTCAGCTGCAGGATCTTCTCGACCTTGACGCCGTGACCGACCTCGACCTCGTACTGCGTGACCGTCGGGCCGCGGGAGAAGCCGGTGACCTTCGCGTCGACGTTGAACTGCGTGAGCACGTTCGTGATCTGCTGCACGATGCGGTCGTTCGCCTCGGAGCGCGCCACGGACGGCGGCCCCTCGGCGAGCACGGAGGGCGCCGGCAGCACATACGGCGCAGCCGGCGGCTGCGGCCCGTTCTGTCCCGGTCCTGCCGTGCCGAATCCGTCGAAGCCGGGCAGTTCGCCGGTCGTGCCGGAGTCGTCCATCAGTGCTGTCGCGCTGTTCTGCTCGTCGAGCAGTTCGGTCAGCGCGCTGACATCCGTGAGCACCTCGGTGGCGGCATCCGCCGGGTCGTCGACGATGACCGCCTGGTCGTAGGCCGCCTTCGCCGTCGGCTCGTCGAGCAGCTTGGTGATGGCCTTCGAGTCGACCCCGTCGTCAGGATCCTCTTCGCGACCGGTCTTGTTGCGCCGCCACCAGGGCAGTACGCCGTCGTCCTCATCGAGCGTCTCGTCCGCGGCATCCGCCGGCTTCTCGGCCTTCTCGCGGCGCTCCGCGCCGAACATCCACGCGTACAGGTCGCCGAGACGCTGGCCGATGCGGTTCGGCGGGGTCTTGGTGATGATCAGGACGCTGAGTCCGATGAGCAGGCTGAGCACGACGTAGGCGAAGATCGGGTTCAGCAGCGCGAGCGGCTCGCCGACGAGCCAGCCGAACAGTCCACCGGCCTGGCTGAGCTCGGGCATGCCGTCGCGTGGCTGCGGGCGCGTGCTGTCGGCAGCTCCTGCCGCGACATGGCAGATTCCTGCGATCGAGAGGATGAGCATGCCGAAGCCGATGCCGATCCGGCCGTTGTCGTGCACCGACGACGGATGCCGGAACAGCCATCCGGCGAGGAACAGCAGCAGGATCGGCATGAAGAAGGCCGTGCGGCCGACCAGACCGCCGAACGTGTACGCCGAGATCTGCGCGGCCACGTCGTTGCCGATGAAGAACCACTCCACAACCGCGCCCATGCACGCCAGCAGGACGAGCAGGAACGGGAAGCCGTCGCGGCGCTGATCCTTCTCGAGGGTCTCCGGACCGAAGGCGCGGAACAGCCCGCCGACACCGTGCGCGACGCCCATCCACATACGCAGACCGATGGACGGCTTGTCCAGTTCGTCGACGTACTTCTTGGGCGGAGGCGCGGTCTTCGCCGGCTTCGCCGCGGACGATCGGGACGATGCAGGCCGCTTCGAGCCCGCGGACGCGCGCTCGGACTTCGTGGTGCTCCTGGCCATGGTCTCCACAGTATTCCCGGGCACCGACAAATCCCCGCAATGACGCGGGCGGAGCCGGGATTCGATGCGCGATCGCGACCGAATCCCGGCTTGTGAACCGGACCGTTACGCCTCGATGACGAGCGGGACGATCATCGGGCGACGACGCAGCTTCTGATTCACCCAGCGGCCGATCGTGCGGCGCACGACCTGTGAGAGCGCGTGCGTGTCGCGCACGCCGTTCCCCGAGGCCTCCTTGAGCGCCGCGACGATCTTCGGCGCGACGTCATCGAACACCGCGTCGTCCTCAGCGATGCCGCGTGCATGGATCTCCGGACCCGAGATGATGCGGCCGGTCGCGGCGTCCACCACGACGATGACGGAGACGAAGCCCTCCTCGCCGAGGATGCGACGGTCCTTGAGGTCGGCGTCGGTGATCTCGCCCACCGTGGAGCCGTCCACGTAGACGAAGCCGAGGTCGAGCTGACCCGCGACGCGGGCGACGCCGTCCTTGAGGTCGATCACCGTGCCGTTCGACGCGATGAGCGTGCGCTCCTCGGCGATGCCGGTGTCCTGCGCGAGCTTGGCGTTCGCCATCAGGTGGCGGTACTCGCCGTGCACGGGCAGCACGTTGCGCGGCTTCAGGATGTTGTAGCAGTACAGCAGTTCGCCTGCCGCGGCGTGACCGGAGACGTGCACGCGCGCGTTGGCCTTGTGCACGACGTTCGCGCCGAGCTTGGTCAGTCCGTCGATCACGCGGTAGACCGCGTTCTCGTTGCCCGGGATGAGGCTGGACGCGAGGATCACGGTGTCGCCGTCGCCGGGCTCGATGGCGTGGTCGAGGTTCGCCATGCGGCTCAGCACCGCCATAGGCTCGCCCTGCGACCCGGTCGACATGTAGACGATCTTGTCGTCCGGCAGGTCGCGCGCCTTCTTGTAGTCGATGAGCACGCCCTCGGGCACCTTCAGATATCCGAGCTGCTCAGCGATGGTCATGTTGCGCACCATGCTTCGACCGAGGAACGCCACCCGGCGCCCGTGCGCGTGCGCGGCGTCGATGACCTGCTGCACGCGGTGCACATGGCTGGAGAAGCTCGCCACGATGACGCGGCGCGGTGCCTTGCCGATCACCTGGTCGAGCACCGGACCGATCGAGCGCTCGGTGGGCGTGAAGCCCGGCACATCGGCGTTGGTGGAGTCGACGAGGAACAGGTCGACGCCCTCCTCCCCCAGGCGCGAGAACGCGCGCAGGTCGGTGATGCGGCCGTCCAGCGGCAGCTGGTCCATCTTGAAGTCACCGGTGGCCAGCACCAGACCGGCATCCGTGCGGATCGCGACGGCCAGGGCGTCGGGGATCGAGTGATTGACCGCGACGAACTCGAGATCGAACGGGCCGACCTGCTCACGATCGCCCTCCTTCACCGTCAGGGTGAAGGCCTTGATGCGGTGCTCCTTGAGCTTCGCCTCGACCAGCGCGAGGGTGAGCCCCGAGCCGATCAGCGGGATGTCCTGCTTGAGACGCAGCAGGTACGGCACGGCGCCGATGTGGTCCTCGTGGCCGTGCGTGAGCACCACGCCGACGATGTCGTCGAGGCGATCCTTGATCGGCTCGAAGTCGGGCAGGATCAGGTCGACGCCGGGCTGGTGCTCCTCGGGGAACAGCACGCCGCAGTCGACGATGAGGATCTTGCCGTCGTACTCGAAGATCGTCATGTTGCGGCCGACCTCGCCGAGACCTCCGAGAGGCGTCACGCGCAGGGTGCCGTCGGCGATGGGTTCCGCGTCGGCGATGGGGATGGACATGGGTGCCTCCTAGGCGGGGCGCGCTGCGCGCCCGGTGATCTGCTCCCTGCGCCCGTCTGCGGGCCGCCGACGAACGACCGTCATCTGGTCGTGCCGTGCACCTTGGGGAGTGCGCCGCCTGCGGCGGCATTGCGGTCGGGACGGAAGTCGGAGAAGTCCGCACCCGGGATGTCCTTGACGAGGGCGAGCTCGTCTTCGATGGCTGCAGCCTCCCACTCCTCCGGCCCGACGAGGGGCAGGCGCACGCGGGGGCTGTCGATGCGGCCGAGGCCGTGCAGGATGTACTTCGCCGAGACGGTACCCGGCACGTGGGTCATCGCTGCGCGCACCAGCGGCTCGAGGCGCTTGTGCTCGGCGGTGGCCGTGGCCAGATCGCCGCGGTTCACCGCGTCGACGATGGTGCGGTACGGCGCGGAGGTGATGTTCGCGGTGACGCCGATCAGACCGGTGGCGCCGATCGAGAGGTGCGGCAGCACATTCGAGTCGTCGCCGGAGAAGTACATCAGGTCGGTCTGGTTGAGCACCCGGCTGACCTCGGAGAAGTCGCCCTTGGCGTCCTTCACAGCGAGGATGTTGGGGTGCTTGGCGAGCCGCAGGATGGTCTCGTACTTGATCGGCACGCCGGTGCGGCCGGGGATGTCGTACAGGATCACCGGCAGGTCGGTCGCGTCGGCGACCAGACGGAAGTGGGTGAGGATGCCGGACTGCGTGGGCTTGTTGTAGTACGGCGTGACGATCATGATGCCGTCGGCGCCGGCCTTCTCGCTGGCCTTGTACAGCTCGATGGCGTGCGCGGTCTCGTTCGATCCGCCGCCGGTGATGATCTTCGCGCGGCCCGCGGCGACGTCCTTGCCGACCTCGACCAGGCGGAGCTTCTCCGCGTCGGTCAGCGTCGAGGTCTCGCCGGTGGTGCCGGTGACGACGATGCCGTCGGCACCGTCCGAGATCACACGGTCCATGTGCTTCTCGACGGAGGGCCAGTCGACCTCACCGTCGGCCGTCATCGGAGTGATGAGGGCGACGAGCACCTGTCCGAAGGGATTGCCCGTATGCGTCATGCCTCCCAGCGTATCGGTTCGGGATGCCGCGGCGCGCGACGGATGCGTCAGACGCGGCCTCGGCGCGCGACGCCCGAGGTCAGCGAGCGCGGCAGGATGCCGGTCAGTGCGACGACCACCTTGTACCTGAGTGAGGGGACCGACACGGCCCTGCCCCGGGCGGCGTCGCGCAGGCCCTCCCGCACGACGTCCTCGGCATTCAGCCACAGGATGCCGGGGATGCCCTCCTCGCCGCGGGCGAGGCCCATCCGCTCATGGAAGGTCGTGTGCGTGAACCCGGGGCACACCGCGGTGACGGTGACGTTGTCGCGGGCGTACTCCGCATTCGCCCACCGGCTGAAGCCGATCAGCCAGGACTTGCACGCCGAGTAGGTCGATCGCGAGATGAACCCGGCCACGGATGCCACGTTGATGATGCGTCCGCCGCGGCCGCGCATCGTCTGCAGCGCGGCGTGCATGAGCCGCATCGAGGCCTCGACGTGCACACGCAGATGGCGCACCTCGGCGTCGATGTCGTTGTCGGCGAACTGCAGCGGCAGCCCGAAGCCGGCGTTGTTCACCAGCAGGTCGACGGGGTTCCGAACGTCGCGCAGTCGTGCGGCCACGATCTCGACGTCGGCCTCGACCGACAGATCAGCGGCGATCACGTCCGCCGACACACCGTAGGTGCCGCGCAGTTCCGCGGCGAGCGCCTCCAGTGCATCCACGCCGCGCGCGACGAGGATGAGATCCGCACCGCGAGCGGCGAGCTGGTGGGCGAACTCGGCGCCGAGTCCGGCACTGGCTCCGGTGATGAGCGCGATCGGCATCAGCGCTCGTAACGCAGGAAGCGGTACCGGATGCCGGTGCGCGAGGTGTGCCGCTCCCCCTCGGACACCAGACGCCAGCCGGCCTTCGACGGCGCGTAGGCGTCACCGGCGACTTCGAGGTCGAGTTCCGTCACCTCCAGGCGGTCGGCGTCTGCGATGACCTGCGCGAAGATCTCGGCACCGCCGATCACCCAGACCTTCTCGAGTCCGCGGGCGGCGTCCTGAACGTTCGCGGCGCGACGGGCGCCCTCAGCAGTCCAGTCCTGCTGCCTGGTGATCACGATGTTCTCACGCCCCGGCAGCGGGCGGAACCGCTCCGGCAGGGAGTCCCAGGTCTTGCGCCCCATGATCACCGGGGCACCGAGCGTGATCTCCTTGAAGTGCGCCATGTCCTCGGGCACGTGCCAGGGCATGCCACCGGAGGCGCCGATGACTCCGCCGTGGGCCTCGGCCCAGATGAGTCCGACCATCATCGGTCCGACCGGCTCCGCGCTCATACCGCCACCGCCGCCTTGATCGAGGGGTGGTGCTGGTAGCCCTCGACGACGAAGTCGTCATAGGCGTAGTCGAGGATCGACTCGGGCTTCCGCGCGAAGCTCACGGTCGGGTACGGGTACGGCTCGCGGGTGAGCTGCTCGCGCACCTGCGCGACGTGGTTGTCGTAGATGTGGCAGTCGCCGCCGGTCCAGACGAAGTCGCCGGGCTCGAGCCCGGTCTGCTGCGCAACCATCATGGTCAGCAGCGCGTACGACGCGATGTTGAACGGGACGCCGAGGAACAGGTCGGCGCTGCGCTGGTAGAGCTGGCACGACAGCTTCCCGTCGGCGACGTAGAACTGGAACATCGCGTGGCACGGCGCGAGCGCCATCTCGGGGATGTCGGCGGGGTTCCAGGCCGACACGATGAGCCTGCGGGAATCGGGCGTGGCCCTGATCTGCTCGATCACCTGGGCGAGCTGGTCGATGTGCCCGCCGTCGGGGGTGGGCCAGGAGCGCCACTGCACGCCGTACACCGGTCCGAGGTCGCCCTCGGCGTCGGCCCACTCGTCCCAGATCGTGACGCCGTTGTCCTGCAGCCAGCGCACGTTCGAGTCTCCCCGCAGGAACCAGAGCAGCTCGTAGGCGATGGACTTGAAGTGCACGCGCTTGGTCGTGATGAGGGGGAAGCCCTCGGCGAGATCGAACCTGATCTGGCGGCCGAACACGCTGGTCGTGCCGGTGCCCGTGCGATCGTCCTTGTGGGTTCCGTTCGCGAGGACGTCGCGGAGCAGATCTTCGTACGGCGTGGGAACGGTCATGACACACACGATACCTTCGGCCGCTGACGTCGGATCCGTCATCCTGTGTCACATCGGCCCCACCCGCCCGCGCCGGACGTACTCTCTGAACATGGATCCGATCGTCGCGCTCGCCGTCGCCGGGGCGCTGCTCGTCGGCACCTTGGTGGTCGGCTTCGTCTGGCAGGCGCGCGACGGCCGCCGACGATCCGGGCACGGCCGGCGAGTGGATGCCGAGGACACCGGCGCTCTCGCGCCTCGCGCGACGCTCGTGCAGTTCAGCACCGAACTGTGCGCGCGCTGCCCGCAGGTGCGCAGGATGCTGGGGCAGGTGGCCGATGCGCACGACGGTGTCGTCCACACCGAGGTGGACCTGACGCACCGCACCGATCTGGCGTCGAAGTACCACGTGCTGCAGACTCCGACGACGTTCCTCGTGGACGCCGCAGGAGTGGTGCGGGCCCGTTTCAACGGCGTGCCACGTCGAGCCGACGTCGAAGAGGCGCTGGGCGCTTTTCCCCGACTGCAGGAGGCATGATGAGCACCCCGACCGGCATCGATCCCCGGGGGCCGCGGTTCGCGGCATCCATCACCGCCGTCCTGCTGCTGATCGCCGTACTGCTGGGATTGACCGGACTGTCGACGGCGCAGGTCTCGGCATCGTTCGGGTGGTTCGCCTATCAGCCGCTCTCCACCGCGAGGGACTTCGGGTTCGTCGCGGGGAACGGCCCCTGGGCGGTGCAACTCGCCGGGCCGTTCGCGCGCATCCTCGACCCTGCCTTCCTCCTCCTCCTGTTCATCGCGCTGCTGTTCCTGTGGGGCGTGCTCTCGCCGCGGACCCAGCCGTGGAGCGTGCTGTTCCGCAGGCTCGTACAGCCGCGCCTCGCTCCCCCGGCTGAGCTCGAGGATCCCCGTCCGCCGCGCTTCGCGCAGGGCGTCGGCCTCTTCGTCGTCGGCATCGGCCTGCTGCTGCACCTGCTCGGCGTGCCGTGGGCACTGCCGATCGCGGCCGCCGCCGCGTTCATCGCCGCCTTCCTCAACGCGGTCTTCGGTTATTGCCTCGGGTGCCAGCTGTACCTGCTGCTGCGACGCGCCGGCATCCTGCGCGCGGCCTGAACCGTTCCCTCCGGCGTGTGCGCTGGATAGGCTTGCCGGACAGCCCGCCCCAACACAGGAGGAACCATGCCCGTCACCAGCGAAGCCGCCAGCACCTGGACCGGATCCCTGATCGAGGGGTCGGGCACCGTCGCCTTCTCCTCGTCGAACCTCGGCACCTTCCCGATCGACTGGAAGGCCCGCAGCGAGGGGTCCGACACGACCACCACGCCCGAGGAGCTGATCGCCGCCGCGCACGCGTCGTGCTTCAGCATGGCGCTCTCGAACGCGCTCGCCGAGAACGGCACCCCGCCGGAGCGCGTGAACACGACGGCCTCCGTCACCTTCAAGCCCGGCACCGGCATCACCGGCAGCCACCTGAACGTGAACGCGACCGTCCCGGGACTCACGCCCGAGCAGTTCCAGCAGTTCGCCGAGGGCGCCAAGGCCGGATGCCCGGTCTCGCAGGCCCTCGCCGGCATCGAGATCACCCTCGAGGCCGCGCTCGCCTGAGCATAATCCCGCAGAAATCCCGGATGTCGCAGAGTTCCGAACGGTTCCCTGCGACATCCGGGATTTCTGCGTTCTGCCCGGGTCAGGGCGTGGTCTTCGCGATCCTGATCGCCTCGCGGATGCTGGAGCGGGCGTCCTTGCGGCGCCCTGCGGCGTCCTGCACCACCCCGAGGCGGTAACGGGCGCGCCAGTCCTGCGGCGCGGCATCCGCAGCGTCCGTGTACCGGGTGACGAGCGGTTCGATGTCGTCCTTCATCAGCCGGCCACTCGGCGTGAGCTGCTCCGGCGCCTCCGGCATCCCGCCCTCGCCGTCGAGCTGCCGGCCTAGCCGGTCCGCGGCGAGGCCGAAGGCGAGCTCGCGGTACATCGCCCAGGCGCCGATCGGCGCGATGACGATCAGGGCGATGCCCATCGCGATCCCGGCGCCGGTGCCGCTGCGCAGGAAGAGCACGGCGAGCCAGACGACGGCCACGATGTACAGCAGCAGCGCGGCGGACATGACGGCGACGCCGATGCGAGAGGTCATGCCTCAATCCTAGGAGCGCGTGCGGCCCGTCCCCACGCGCTGACAGCCGGTGACAGTCGCAGACAGCGTCGTGACAGTGCGCCGACAGCGGCGGGACGGATGCTCGTCGCATGACGAACTCCACTTCAGAATGGGCCATCGCGGCCGACGGACTCGTGAAGGTGTTCGGTGCGAACCGCGCAGTCGACGGCGTCGACCTGCGCGTGCCCACCGGCACCGTCTACGGAGTCCTCGGCCCGAACGGCGCCGGCAAGACCACCACCATCAACATGCTCGCGACGCTGATGCGTCCGGACAGCGGGAGCGCCCGCATCTTCGGCCACGACGTCGTGCGCGAGGCGCACGTCGTCCGCCAGCTCATCGGCGTGACCGGGCAGTTCGCGTCGGTGGACGAGACCCTGTCCGCGAACGAGAACCTCATGATCTTCGCCAGGCTGCTCGGCCTGACGCGGGCGGAGGCGCGCGCCAAGTCCGCGGACCTGCTCGAGCGGTTCGGGCTCACCGAGGCGGCGCGCCGCCCACTCGCCCAGTTCTCCGGCGGCATGCGCCGTCGTCTCGACCTGGCGGCGTCGCTGATCGCCCAGCCGCCGCTGATCTTCCTCGACGAGCCGACCACGGGTCTCGACCCGCGCACCCGCGGGCAGATGTGGGACACCATCCGCGAGCTCGTGCACACCGGCTCCACCGTGATGCTCACCACGCAGTACCTCGACGAGGCCGACCAGCTGGCCGACCGCATCGCGGTGATCGACCGCGGTCGCGTCGTGGCCGAGGGCTCCCCCGATGACCTCAAGGCCTCCGTCGGAGCATCCTCGCTGCAGCTGCGGCTCACCGAACCGGCGGATGCCGGGGACGCGCTGCGCGCGATCGAGCGGGTGCTCGGCGTGCAGGGGGTGCTCTCCCCCGAGGCCGCTCGGATCACCGCCCCCATGACCGATGCCGATCGGGTCGCGGACCTGCTCATCGTGCTCCGCGAGGCCGGCATCGGCCTCAGCGAGATGAGCGTGCAGAAGCCGACCCTGGACGAGGTCTTCCTCACCATCACAGGTCACTCCGCCGAGGACGAGACCGAAGACAGCGCGGCTGCGGCCGCCTCACAGAAGCAGGAGGTGCGCGCATGAGCGCTCTCGCCCCCGCGGCCACCCGCATCATCCCCGCATCCGAACGGGATCTGAAGAACCACGCGGGTCTCCGGCTCGCCCTGCGCAACACCCTCACGATGGCCGGGCGCGGCGTCATCAAGATCCGTCGCACGCCCGAGCAGCTGATGGACGTCACGCTGCAGCCGATCCTGTTCACACTGATGTTCACCTACATCTTCGGCGGCGCGATCTCGGGCGACGTGCAGTCGTACCTGCCTGTGATCATCCCCGGCATCCTGGTGCAGACGGTGATCACCACCTCGGTCGTCACCGGCGTGCAGCTGCGCGAGGACATGGACAAGGGCGTGTTCGACCGGTTCCGCTCGTTGCCGATCGCGCGCATCGCCCCGCTGTCCGGCGCGCTGCTGGCGGACACCGTCCGCTACGCGATCGCCACCGTGCTCACCTTCACGATGGGCGCCCTGATGGGCTTCCGTCCCGGTGGCGGTCTCTGGTCCGTGGTCGCCGCCGGCCTGCTGGTCGTCGTGTGCTCGTGGGCGGTGAGCTGGATCTTCGCATTCTTCGGCGTGATCGCCCGCACCGCCTCGAGCGTGCAGGGGATCTCGATGATCATCCTGTTCCCGCTGACGTTCCTCTCGAACGCCTTCGTGCCGGTCGACACCATGCCCGACTGGATGCAGTGGTTCGTGAACATCAATCCGGTCTCGCACCTCGTGACGGCCGTCCGCGAGCTCACCGCGACCGGTGCGTTCGGAGCGGACGCCTGGATCTCGCTGCTCGGCGCGGCCGTGATCGTCGCTGTCTTCGCACCGCTCACGGTGCGGGCCTACATGCGAAAGGCCTGATCCTCCCGATGCTCAGGGGCGTCCGCCGACGGCGGGCGCCCCTTCCGCGCGCCCGGGCTCAGCGGCTGGTGAGCACGGCCAGCCCGCGCTCGAGTCGTCGCTCGGGGCTGAGTGCGGCGACCTCGGCGCGAACCCGCTGCACGACATCCGCGCCGGCGATCCGCTCGGCATCCGCCAGATGCGCGTCGAGGTGGAGCGTCGGCATGTTCTGCCGGCCGCCGAGGACCTCGGAGAGCGCGACGGCCTCGACGCCGCGCGCGACCTGTCCCGGGCTGCGGAGCGCCCAGGCCGACCAGCCCATGAGGGCGGTGCCCAGCACCGGGCGGTCCACTCCCTCTCGGCGCTGCCGGCAGGCGGCGATCGTCCTGGTGCGCAGCCTGCGCTCCCAGATCGCGACCTCGTCCGCCGCCAATCCCAGCGAGCGCACGGCTGCCGCGAGATAGCCGGACATCGCCATCAGGTACCACGGCGAACGCCGTGGCGACGGTTCGGCGAACGCCCGCATGGCGGCGGCGAAGTGCTCGGATGCGGAGACGAGATCGCCGTCCACCAGGTCGGCCTCGGCCAGACCGTAGACACCGATGGAGGTGAGTTCCAGGCCGTCCTGACTGAGTCCGCCCTCGTCGACGAGCCGCTGGAACAGCGGCCGGGCGTCCGCGGTGCGTCCCAGGCACAGCAAGGCACCACCGCGCACCCACTCCTGCTGACTGAGCTGATCCTGCGCGTCGTACTCGCGGAACACCTCGGCGGCGCGGTCCAGCCAGACGAGCGCGTCCTCGGCGTCACCGGTCTGCGCGGCCAGCTGCGCAGCGAGATCGGCGGCCAGTCCCTCCGCCCACCGCTCGCCGATCCGCCTGGCACGCTCCCAGGCGCTGCGCGCGGCGCGCATCGCGGCGTCCGGCTCGCCATCGTTCTCCGAGGCCTGCGACATGAGGATGTCGGCGGCCAGCTGTGCACGGGGGTCCGTCTCGCCCGCGACGATGTCGCCTGCGCCGGCGGTTCCTCCGCGGGCCGCCGCGTCCAGCGCCTCGGCCAGCAGCCGCCAGGCCGGGGCCAGGCTGTCACCGGCCGCCTCCCTGCGCAGCCGCAGCAGCGCGAGACCCCGCGCCGCACCCGGGTCGCCGCTGATCATGCAGCCCAGCACGCCCATCGCCAGGGCGATGACAACGAGATCGGTGCCGATCCCGTCGCGATCGGTCCCCGCGGCGGCTCCGATCATCCGCGGGGCGTAGCCGATGAACTCCGTGAACGAGCCGCGGATGAACCAGGACTGGCCGAGCACGGCGAACAGCACCACCGCATCGGCGTCGCAGTCCGCGGCGAGGAGATGGCGCAAGACATGGACCAGGTTGTCGTGCTCCCGGCTGACCGCCAGATGCTCCGCCGCGCTCAGCCCCGCCGGGAATCGTCTGCTGCCCTCGCCCTGTGCGGTGGCGAACTCCGTCGCCCAGGTGATCACGGCTTCCCAGGCCTCCCCCTCGCCGTCGGCGTCCTGCAACCGCTCCTGGCCGAACTCGCGCACGGTCTCGAGCATCCGGAAGCGCACCTCCACCCCGGCATCGTTCTCGATCACGCCGAGGAGCGAGTGCGAGACCAGCAGGTCGAGCACGTCGTCAGCCGGCCCGCCACCCAGCACCGCCTCGGCGATCGAGGCGGAGAAACCGCCCGGCAGCACCGAGAGCAAGGACAGCGCTCGCTGCGCCTCTGGTGCCAGCAGGTCCCAGCTCCACTCGATCACCGCCTGCAGGGTGCGATGCCGTTCCGGCGCCGATCTGTCACCGGTCGTCAGCAGCGCGAATCGGTTCTCGAGTCGCAGCTCGATCTGCTCGGGCGTCATCGTGCGCACGCGCGCGGCGGCGAGCTCGATCGCCAGCGGCAGTCCGTCGAGATGGCGGCACAGGCGCGCGATCGTCTCGAGGTCGAGCGTCGCTCCGGGGCGGGCTGCATGCGCCCTCTCGATGAAGAGCCGCACGGCGGGAGCCGCCGGATCGGCGTCGATCGTCAGAGGTTCCAGCGGCAGCACCTGCTCGGCGGCGATCGCCAGCGGAGTGCGGCTCGTCGTGACGATCCGCAGCGTCGGCACGGCGGCCAGCAGCTCCGCCGCGCACTGCGCGGCGCCGTCGATCACCTGCTCGCAGTTGTCCAGCACGAGGAGCGTGCGCCGCTCGCCCAGCATCGCGATGACACGCGCCATCAGGTCGGGTCGCGGCACCGCGTCGTTCAGGCGACGACCGGGGGTGATCTCGCTGATGCCGAGGGCTGCGGCGACGGCGATCGGCACACCCGCGTCCTCGCGAACGCCGGCGAGGGGGACGACGACGACCGCGGAAGCATCGGCGTCGAGCGCGATCGCCTGAGCCAGCCGCGTCTTGCCCAGGCCCCCGGCACCGAGGATCGTCAGCAGTCGCGTGCGTGCAAGCAGAGCCTTCGCCTCGCGGAGCGCCTCGTCCCGGCCGATCAGCTCGTTCGGTGCGGCTTGGACTCCGATGCGCACCCTCGGCCCGGCCTGATCCGAGGTCTGCAGCAGCCGCGCGTTGAGCTCGACGGCCGCCGGCGACGGCGACGTGCCGAGCTCGTCCCGCAGCCGCATGCGCAGACTCGCGAAGAGCGCGAGCGCCTCGGAGGTGCGACCGGCGTGCGCCAGCGCTTCCATCAGCGCCACATGGACGCCGTCGTCGAGAGGGCGCTCTTCGGCCAGCGCGGTCAGCACTGCGATGGCCTCGGGGTCTCGGCCGGCGTCGGCGTAGGCGGTGGCGAGGCCGGAGCGGATCGTGTCGAGCAGGGCTGTCGCGGTGCGGGTCAGTTCGCCGGCCACCGGCGCGTCGCCGAGATCGAGCCCCGGCTCGCCACGCCACAGCGCGGCCGCGGACTCGAGCAGGTCGATCCGCTGCGGGTCCCGCCCCGCCCGGTTCGTCGCCTCCAGGACGAGCTGCTTGGCACGGTGCAGGTCGGTCTCATCGGTGCCGAGGGCGTAGCCGCCCGGAGCGCTGCGCACGAGGTCGGCGCCGCCGCCCGCGCGTGCCCGGGACACCAGCGTCTGCAGGGCCGCTTTCGGGTTCTGCGGCTGTTCCTCGCCCCAGACATCATCGGCGAGCGCGGTGACGGAGCGGACCGAGCCGCTGCCGCTCAGGGTCAGCGCCGCCAGCAGCGCGCGCATGGCTGCGCCACCCGCATCGCGATCGGCGAGCTGGACGGGGCCGAGCACGCCGACCCGGAAGGTCATGCGTTCGGGCGCAGGCCGAGGTCGATGATGTTCTCCAGTCCGACGACGACGCCTCGCGCGTCACGCGCGAAGGGCAGCGCGAGACGGATGCCAGGGGTGTAGGCCGCAGCGGAGTCCACGGTGTCGTGGGTGATGGTCAGTGATTCCCCTGCACCCGACAGGATGACCTCCTGCTTGGCGACCACGCCGGGACGGCGCAGGGAGTGGATCGGCACCCCCGCGACCCGCTGACCACGGGCGCGCTGATCGGCGTGGGGAGCCGAGACGGGCCCCTGCCCCTCCCGCGCATCCGCCATCAGCTCGGCCGTGCGCACCGCCGTGCCGCTCGGCGAATCGATCTTGGTGTCGCGGTGCGCCTCGATGATCTCAGCGGAGGCGAAGAACGGCGCGGCGGCCGCAGCCAGCGCAGAGCCGAGCGCCGACCCCAGCGAGAAGTTCGGGATGAACACGACGCCCGTGCCCGCGGCGTCCGCCAGGGGACGCACCAGGGCGATCCGCTCCTGGGACCAGCCGGAGGTGCCGACGAGCACGTTGATGCCGCGCTCGATCGCGGCGCGCACGACCTCGACACTGACGGAGGGCGTCGACGCGTCGACGACGAGGTCGGCGCCGTCGAGCTCGGAGAGGTCGCTGGACGAGCCGAGCACCCGAGTCACCTCGAAGCCGTCGAGCTCGTCGATCACCGCCCGGATGATGCCGCCGAGCTTGCCGGATCCGCCGACGAGAGCAACCTGTGTGGTCATGATTCCAGTTTAGGTATATGGCAGTCAGGACGGCTCTGGACCTGCCGTGACGCGCGATACCGTTGCTCCATGGTGACATTCCGCGCCGTCCCGGCCACAGATCCTTCGGCAGTCGCCGTCCTCACCGATTACTTCGCGATGAGGGCCGCCGCATTCCCGGGCGAGTACCGCCCGGCGTTCCCCGGACCTGACGCGTTCCGCGAGCCCGACGGCGTGTTCCTGCTCGCGCTGGGCGACGACGGCGAGGTGCTCGGATGCGGCGCCGTGCGGCGCCTGGCCGACGGCGGCTCCGGTCCGCGTTTCGAGATCAAGCACCTGTTCGTGCAGCCCGCGGGTCGCGGCGCAGGAACCGGACGCGCGATCCTCGAGGAGCTCGAGCGCCGCGCCACGGGCTGGGGTGCGACCGAGCTGGTCCTCGACACGCACCACACTCTCGAGGCCGCCGGCGGCCTGTACGCCCGCAGCGGCTACGAGCAGATCGAGCCCTACAACGAGAACCCGAATGCGACGAGGTGGTACGGCAAAGCGGTCTCCTGATGTCGCGCTCACCGCCCGACCCGGACGCGTCATTGGATCCGTTCGTGAACGGGCTCGGTGTGCTGTCTCGGAACGGCGACGTCGTCGGTCACGTGGCCACCGTCCGCTGGGAGTTCCACACACTGTTCAGCCGCAAGCAGCAGTGGTGGATCTGGACCGTCGTCATCTGGAACGACGGCAGGCGCGAACGCCCCGAAGAGGATTATCCGCCCCGGTCGAGCGTTGCCGAGATGAAGGACGGTTACCTCGAGGTTTACAGCAGAGACGAAGCTCGGGCGGGCCGATACGATTTCGCCTGGCTTCAACCGGAAGCCGCGCGAGAAGGCTGGTCACGGTTGGGAATCACTCACGCCGATTTCTGAGACGTGGTGAGAACGTCGCCGCCGGCGAAGTGTCGAGGAGCAAGATGCACGTTGACCTGATTGAGTCCATCGCCTGGTGGCGCATCGGCCTTACGGACGGCCGACGCGCCGTGGCCGACGCAGCGACCGATGCGCTCGTGCATGGGTCGGAGAGCGCTGCGGTGGCGGAACTCGCCGGAATCCGGGACGACGAGAATCCGTTCGTCGTCGATGCCCTCGTCGCACGCGTGGTCGCCGATCTCGGACTCGAGAGCGCCATGAGTGAGGATCCCGAACTGCCTGCTGCACGCCGACTCTGTCGAGCCACGTTGACCGGTGAGACAAGTGAGCGGGAGCTGACACGATGGATCCACTCGTACTTTCATCACGAGAGCACGTCCGATCTTGTCAATCAGTTGGCCGACCTCGATGACGAGTTCGATCTCGCCGAGGACGGTGTGCAGGGAACGACAGCCGACGTACGTGCACGAGTACGCGCGGTTGCGACGCTGATCGTGGACGGGGCATGATCCGACAGGTCTGAACCGGGCCGCGGAGCCGGCCGTAGCCTCAGGGGCTCGCTCGACTCGCGAGTGTGCGGACTCTGGCCTTGCCGGTGGGGTGCCAGTCGCGGCGGCTGTCCCACCAGGCGGGTCCGCGGATCTCGGGGACCCCATGTCTCATCCGGATCTGCCAGTGCGACAGGTGCAGGGTGCGGTGATGATGCCAGCACAGCAGCACCCCGTTGTCGGTATGAGTCGGCCCGCCCTGCGCGTGCTCCTGGACATGGTGGATCTCGCACCAGGTCGCCGGGATCGTGCACCCCGGCACCACGCACCCACCGTCGCGGGCGACGATCGCCCGCCGCTGCAGCGCGTTGAAGACCCGGCCGGACGTGCCCAGTGAGGCGATACGCCCCCGGTCATCGAACAGCACCCGCTGGATGCCGCCCGCACAGCCGGTCTGCGCAGCCACCCGGATCGGAACCGGCCCGTCATCGGCACCGTCGACATGCGCGAACCCCGTACCGGCGGCATAGTCCGCCGCTGTCACGGTGACCACAAGAGTCGGCGACGCACCACCCAGATCCGGCAGCTCCCCGCCCCGGGCAGCGACGGTCAGGATCGTCGCGAGCGCATCATGCAGCCTCTGCGCCCTCGTGCGATCATCACCCTGATCGATCCCGCCATTCGGGTTCGTTTCAGGATCGGCGGCGTCGTCGAAGCAGACTCCGGCCCCGGCGCGCGGGCTGAGCAGCGCGTCGTTCAGCCGCTGCCACTGCGCATACACCTCCGGCAACAGCCCACCGCTGACGGGGTACACGCCATCACGGAGCGCACCGAACCGGAGCCCCCTGTTCCGCGACGCGATCTCATCATCCGGCTCCGCACCATCCGGATCCAGCACCGCCACCACCGCCCGGGAGAACTCCGCAACCTCACCCGGTGACGGCACAGGCACGCGTCCGATCTCGACACCGGTGTCCGGGTGCAGCACGACCCCGGTCGCATACGCGGCCACCAACCGATCCGCCGCCGCCCGCTGCTCGTCGCTGATCCGAGCACGGGCATGCTCGACCGGATCCGCCCCGGCCAGCAGACCGCCCAGTCCGACATCCCCCACCAACAGCGCGTCACGCAACCGGTCGTACTTCGCAGGCAAGAACACCCCGTCCGTGATCCCCCGCGCGCGAGCCGCATACCCGGCCGCGCGCACCAGCCGCCCCGCGTGGGCCTTGTCGATCCGGCACACCATGGACAGCAGATCGACAGGCCGCTGGCACCCGTGCCGGGTCGTCAGCCGCTCATCCCGCAACCCCTCCGACCGATCCCGCACCTGCACCGCCGCCTCCACCAGCACGCCGTCCACACGCCGCTGCAACCGCGCGGCGACATCCAACAGCCGCATCAGTTCAGCATCCGGCAGGTCGGGGATCTGCTCCCCCTCGAACACGTCAGCGAGCACCCCGGCCAGCTCTGCCTCCAGAGCCTCCACCCGGTCCACGACGCTGTTCATACCCCCTATTCAACCGAGAGCCACCGACATTCGAACACCCATTCGACCCAAACCTTAAACCCCAGGTCGAACCGACTTTCGCCGACCTCAGGAAAGCCGTTTCATCTCGCTCCGCTCGCCGGCGACGGGGCGCTCGAGCGAACGCCCTCGCCGGCATCATCAGCGCGCGAGCGCGTTTGCGCGGCAGAATTCGGCTTGCGCGGCGCATATACGCGCCGCGCAAGCCGAGGTGAGCAGCGCGACCGCGCGAACCGCGCTCACCACCGAAGCGCTCCAGCCGCCCGATCCCGCTAGCATCGTCCGGTGAGCAGATTCTCGGTCATCCCGGCGTCCTACGTCTTCCTGCGCAGCGACGAAGGCGTGCTGCTGCAGCTGCGGCAGAACACCGGCTACATGGACGGGATGTGGAGCGCCGGAGCCGCCGGGCACGTCGAGCCAGGTGAGACCGCGACCCGCGCCGCTGTGCGCGAGGTCTCCGAGGAACTCGGCATCGCCATCGCCCACGACGACTTCGACCCGATCTGCGTGCTGCAGCGCACCGACGGCACCGACGACCCGATCGAGCAGCGCGTCGAGTGGTTCTTCACCTGCACGACCTGGTCCGGTGAGCCCACGGTCCGGGAACCCGAGAAATGCGCCGAACTGCGCTGGTTCCCCCTCGACGCCCTGCCGCCGAACATGCCGCCGCACGAGCGGCACGCCCTCGACTGGCTGCGAGAGCACGCCGGGGTCGGCATCCTCTCCCTCGGCTTCGCGGAAGAGGTCGTGGGCGCCTAGACCGCCGCGTAGTCCGGAAGGCCGGTGCGCAGCTCCATCGGCAGATGCCCCAGGTCGTTGTGCGCGAGCAGCGACCACGGGCGGCCCTGCTTCTGCGCGATCACCGTCAGCCCGCAGTGCGCCTGGTTCAGCGTCATCCAGCGCCACTCCGGCGCACCGAGCACCTCGCGCACGAACCACGAGATCACGAAGTTGTGCGTGATCAGCACCTCGTGCACCTCGCCGTTCTTGCGCATCAGGAACTCGTTCACCGCGTCGGACATCTGCGCCTTGCCCGCTTCGATCTCGGCTTCGGTCACCGAGCCGAAGAACGGCTCGAACGCGGCCGGCGTGTCGTCGGTCATGCCGGTGGGCACGCAGTCGAACAGGAGCGCGGAGGGCTCGGGGTCGACAGAGGGCAGGCGTGCCGCCACCGCCCGCGCGGTCTCGGTCGCACGCAGCAGCGGCGAGTGCCAGACGGCATCGAGCGGCAGTCCGGAAAGGCGATCCGCGATCAGCTCGGCCTGCCGCTGCCCCCGTGGCGAGAGGGGTCCGTCATCGACACCGTGCTCGGCATCCTGATGTTCGCCGTGCCTGACCAGATAGATGTAATGCGTCACAACCCGCTCGCTTCATGCCCCATCATCGGGGCACCTCCAGCCTATGCCACCCGTCGACGTAGGGTGCTGCTCAGCTCGCCGCCCGGGTGAGATCGGCGACCTGCGCGCGCGAGAGCGTGACGCCGGCGCCCTGCATCAGTTCATCGACCTGCTCGGGCGCGAAGGTGTTCACGATCGGCGCCGCGATCGTGCGCTGTGCGAGAAGCCAGGCGATCGACACGGCTGCGACCGGCACCGCCAGTTCCTGCGCCACCAGATCCAGCGCCCGCAGGATCTTGATCCCGCGGCGGTTCAGATGCGAGCGCAGCTGCTCACCGCGCACGCCGGTGGCCGACTGCTTGCTGCGGTGCCGCCCGGAGAGGAACCCGTGCTCGAGCGCGTGCGAGGGCGTGACCGCCAGGTTCTGCGCGCCGGCCACCAGCCGCAGGTCGCCCTCGAAAGGCTCCCTGCGTGCGAGGTTGTACGGCTCGTCGATCACGTCGATCCGCGGATACCCGGCGGATGCCAGAATGCGGGCCTCGACAAGGCGCTCGGCTGCGAAGCGGAACGCGCCCACCGCGCCGATCTTGCCGCTCTCGCGCAGCCACTCGACCGTCGCCATGGTGTCTTCGAGGTTGGTGCCCTGATCGAGCGTGGCATCCAGGTAGAGCACGTCGATGTGCTCGGTGCCGAGCCGGCCCAGTGAGGCCTCCACGGCGCGGACGAGGTTGACCGACCCGAGTCCGGGGTTGTCGGGATGCGCGCCCACTCGTGCCCCGAGCACGATGCGATCCCGAACGCCTCGGGAGGCCAGCCATTGGCCGACGATGTGCTCGCTGCGTCCACCCGAGTAGCCGTCGGCGGTGTGCACGGCGTTGCCGCCGAACTCGAGGTACCGGTCCAGAATGGCGTGACTGGTGTCGCGGTCGACGTTCCAGCCGAACTCGGCGGCACCGAGCATGAGCGGGAAGGTGCGCAGACCGGTCTCGCCCAGATCCGCGCGGATGCTCTCACCCACACCCGGTCCGACGACGGGAATCGGGGCGGAAGGATGCTCGTCGGCCTGCTGCGGGGCGCGCTCCGCTTCGGCTGATGTGCCGACGCTGAAAAGACGCATTCTCTAAAACCCCCGCGGATCTTCCGATCCGTTCGACTTTCAGCACCCCCCGGTGCGTACTTCGAGGGTAAGCGACGATTTCCGCGGCTCCTGCTGATTCCCTGGGAACGGGGGAAAGTCAGCGTAACGTTTTGGTCACATCGGATACGACAGAGGTCCGGTCCCGCGAACGGGACCGGACCTCGTGATCGGATGCCGGAGCTCAGCCCTCGACGACCTCTTCGACCTTCTCCTCCGCGGCGGCCTCCTCGAGCACGGGCTCGAGGGACAGCTTGCCGCGGTCGTCGATCTTGGTGATGCGGACCAGCAGCTTCTGGCCGACCGACAGCACGTCGTCGACGTTCTCGACGCGCTTGCCACCGGCGAGCTTGCGCACCTCGGTGACGTGCAGCAGGCCGTCCTTGCCGGGCAGCAGCGAGATGAAGGCGCCGAAGGTGGCGATCTTCACGACGGTGCCGAGGAACTGCTCGCCGACCTCCGGGTTGGTCGGGTTGGCGATCGCGTTCACCTGAGCGCGAGCGGCCTCGGCCGACGGGCCGTCGACGGCGCCGATGTAGACGGTGCCGTCCTCCTCGATGGAGATCTGGGCGCCGGTCTCGTCCTGGATCGCGTTGATCGTCTTGCCCTTGGGGCCGATCAGCTCACCGATCTTGTCGACGGGGATCTGCACGCTGATGACGCGCGGCGCGGTCGGCGCCATCTCGTCCGGAGCGTCGATCGCGGCGTTCAGAACACCCAGGATCGTGAGGCGGGCCTCCTTGGCCTGGGTCAGCGCGCCGGCCAGGACCTCGGAGGGGATGCCGTCGAGCTTGGTGTCGAGCTGGATCGCCGTGACGAACTCGCTCGTACCGGCGACCTTGAAGTCCATGTCGCCCAGCGCGTCCTCAGCGCCCAGGATGTCGGTCAGCGCCGCGTAGCGGGTCTGACCGTCGACCTCGTCGGACACCAGGCCCATGGCGATGCCGGCGACGGGTGCGCGCAGCGGCACACCGGCGTTCAGCAGCGACAGGGTCGAGGCGCAGACGGAGCCCATCGAGGTGGAGCCGTTCGAGCCGAGGGCCTCGGAGACCTGACGGATCGCGTAGGGGAACTCCTCGCGGGTGGGCAGCACCGGCACGAGGGCGCGCTCGGCCAGGAAGCCGTGCCCGATCTCGCGACGCTTCGGCGACCCGACGCGGCCGGTCTCACCGGTCGAGTAGGGCGGGAAGTTGTAGTGGTGCATGTAGCGCTTGCTCGTCGTGGGCGACAGCGAGTCGATCTGCTGCTCCATCTTCAGCATGTTCAGCGTGGTGACGCCCATGATCTGGGTCTCACCGCGCTGGAAGATCGCCGAGCCGTGCACGCGCGGGATGACCTGCACCTCGGCGTCGAGCGGGCGGATGTCCGCGAGGCCGCGGCCGTCGATGCGGATGTTCTCGCTGAGGATGCGTCCGCGGACGATCTTCTTGGTGACCGACTTGTACGCGGCCGCGAACTCGAGGGTCGCGACGGCCTGCAGCTCGCCCGCCTCGACGGCGGCGATCAGCTCGGCGTGGACGCGCTCCTTGATCGCATCATCGGCGTTCTGACGCTCCTGCTTGTCGGCGATCTGGTACACGCCGACGAGCTCGTCGTACGCGCGCTGTGCGACGAAGTCGTAGGTCTCCTGCGAGTAGGGCAGGAACACCGGGTAGACGCCAGGCTCCTTGGACGACTGCGCGGCCAGCTCGGCCTGAGCCTTCACCAGCTGGGCGATGAAGGGCTTCGAGGCCTCGAGGCCCTGGGCCACGATCTCCTCGTTCGGCTTGGTGGCGCCGGCCTTGATCAGGTTCCAGCTGCCCTCGGTCGCCTCGGCCTCGACCATCATGATCGCGACGTCCTCGGAGCCGTCGGCCTTGGTGACGACGCGACCGGCGACGATGAGGTCGAACACGGCCTCGCCGACCTGCTCGGCCGTCGGGAACGCGACCCACTGGTCGGCGTGCTCGCCGTGACCCGGGATGAACGCGAGACGCACGCCGGCGACGGGGCCGGAGAACGGCAGACCCGAGATCTGGGTCGATGCGGATGCCGCGTTGATCGCGAGCGCGTCGTAGAACTCGCCCGGTGCGATCGAGAGCACGGTGATGACGATCTGGACCTCGTTGCGCAGGCCGTCGACGAACGACGGGCGCAGCGGACGGTCGATGAGGCGGCAGACCAGGATCGCCTCGGTGGAGGGGCGACCCTCACGCCGGAAGAACGAGCCGGGGATCTTGCCTGCTGCGTAGGAGCGCTCCTCGACGTCGACCGTCAGCGGGAAGAAGTCGAAGCCCTCGCGCGGGTGCTTGCCCGCGCTGGTGGCCGAGAGGAGCATGGTCTCGCCGTCGAGATAGGCGGCGACTGCGCCCTGAGCCTGCTGCGCGAGGCGGCCGGTCTCGAAGCGGATCGTACGGGTGCCGAAGCGGCCGTTGTCGAGAACGGCCTCGGTGGCGGTGATTTCAGGACCTTCCAAGAGGTCTCTCCTTCTTTGTTTAGACTCGCGCGCCCGTCTGGCGTGCGAGGACTCACGAAGGAGCGGATGCGGAAAGTCTCGGCGCGCGGGAGAACCCGCGGTTCTCGCCTGCGCTGGTCACCAGTAGAAGACCACCCGACGCCTCGCCGGGGAACCCACCACAGGAGACCAGCTTCTCAGCCGACCGCTCCGTGCCTGTGTGCAATTTGTATGGATGCCACAGGCAACCGCGTCGAGTCTAGCAGTGCGACTCGCGGATCACGCCGTGGCCGTCGGCAGCGGGCTAGGCTGGCGCCATGAGTACCGAAGGCAAAGACGCCGCGTCCGACGAGATGAAGCGCAAGTTCAGAGAGGCGCTCGACAAGAAGAACGCGCGAGGCCGCAGCGGGGAGGCGCACCTGGACGGCGATTCGGCCGTGCACGCCACCAACGCCCCGCAGATGAAGCGCGAGTTCCGCCGCAAGAGCGGCTGAACAAGGATCAGCACAGGAGCACGCTCATGACAGACAAGAACCCGCAAGGCCCCGATGCGGAAGAGGAGGCCCGCCGCGAGGAGGAGGCCTTCGAGACCGCGCAGAGCGAGGCCGAGATCGCACTCGAGGTGCGCAGAGGTCTCGGCGCCGAGGCATTCGAAGGCGGCATCGAGGGCTGAGCCCCTCGCGTCGCCCGGTGCTGCGGGTCAGCGGATCCGCAGCACCGAAGGCGTCCTCACCGCGACGATCCCCACCGAGAGCACCAGCAGCACCGCTGCCCAGAACGTCACCACCGCGACACCGAACGTCTGGGCGAGGACGCCCAGCAGCAGGGAGCCGATCGGGATCATCCCGATCGCGAGCTCCTGCAGGCCGAGCACCCGGCCGTGCAACGGCTTGGCGGTGACGATCAGGAGCAGCGTCGTCTGCAGGACGCCGAACGCCGCGCTGGCGAATCCGGCGATCGCAAGCACCAGGAAGCCCGCCGGCGGCGAGGTCAGCATCGCGAAGACCGCCCACAGCGCACCCCACACCATCGTGCCGAAGACGAAGAGGGCGCCCTTGTTGCGGAAGTCCCCGAGCGACGCGATGACCACCGAGCCGATCAGTCCGCCGATGCCCGAGCACGAGAGCATGACGCCCAGTCCGTCGGCGTCCAGTCCGAAGCGCTGATCGGCGAACACGGGCATGAACGACTGATACACCGGCCACAGGAACGTGTTCGCGACCACGGTCACCATCAGCACGCACACGGCGAGCCTGTTGCCCCCGATCAGACGGAACCCGCTCACCAGCATCCGGAGTACGGATTCCGGCTCGGCATGTGCGACATGCGGGATGCTGCGCAGCGGCAGCAGCAGCAGGGCGAAGGAGATCGCGTACCAGGCGGTGGACACCCACAGCGCCGCGGGCGCACCCAGCCCGGCGATCATCGCGCCGCCGATCGCCGGCCCGACCACCTGCGTCATGTTCATCGCGAGCGAGTTCAGCGCGTTCGCGTTCGAGAGGTTCGCTGTCCCCACCAGCTCGAGCGCCAGGGAGGCTCGTGCCGTCTGCGACGGCGACTGCGCCAGGCCGATCGCCAGTCCCCCGGCGACCAGCACCCAGTACGACAGCATCCCGAACGAGGCGAGGAACGAGACGACGGCGATCGCCGTGGTCGCCCAGCCGCAGGCCACGAGCAGCAGACGCACCTTGTCGAAGCGGTCGGTGAGTGCGCCGGCGATCGGGCCGAGCAGCAGCGGGGCGAGCCGCACGGCGGTGAAGAGCGCCACCAGGAACTCCGAGCCCGTCATCTCGAAGGCCATCCAGCCGAGGACCAGAGTCTGCGTCCAGACTCCGCCGAAGAAGAACAGGTTCGAGGTCCACAGCAGCTGGAAGTTCCGGTTGCCCCGAAGCGAGGAGACCGCCGTGCCGATGCCGATCCGCTGAGTGGGGCGGGTGTCGGCTTCGGTCACGACGGTCTCCTTCAGTCAGTCCAGACTGAATGGTATACCATTTCGGTTCACTCCCCGGAGAGGCCTCCGAGCAGGTGACCGAACGACCGCCCCTTGCCGAGATAGGTCTCGGGGTCGAACGGGTCGGCGTCGGACGCCGGCTCGCGCCGCGCGATCGCCTCGGCCAGTTCGCGCGCTCCGCGCTCCACGCGGGCGCTCAGGGGCGCCACATCATCGGCGTTCGCGCCCCAGTCGCTCGACGCTGCGAACACGCCCGTCGAGACCGGTTCGGCATGCAGGTAGGTGAACAGCGGCCGGATGGCGTAGTCCACCGCGAGCGAGTGCCGAGCCGTGCCGGCGTTCGCGCCGATCAGCACCGGCTTACCGGTGAGCGCGTCGGGGTCGAGCACGTCGATGAACGACTTGAAGAGCCCCGAGTAGCTCGTCGAGAAGATCGGCGTCACGGCGATCAGCGCATCGGCCGAGACGACGGTGTTGATCGCCGTCTCGAGCGCGGGCGGCGCGAAACCGGTCAGCAGGTTGTTCGTGATGTCGTGCGCGAGGTCGCGCAGCTCGATCACGTCGACGGTCACCGGGATGTCCTGCTCGCGCAGGGTCTTCACCGTCTCCGCGGCCAGCCGGTCGGCCAGCATCCTCGTCGAGGACGGGTTGGACAGGCCCGCCGAGATCACGGCGATGCGACGCTCGGTCATCTCAGGCACCCGCCTTCGTGGCGGCCGCACCGAACGCCGATCCGGCGGGGGCGGCCCCGCCGTCCTGGTACGGGGATCCGGCAGTCAGGTTGTCGCCGCGGTTCGCGCCGGGGCGCGCCTCGCGGGCCGGGCCGTCACCGTAGACCGCCTTGACGCGGGTCGCGTGGGTCGGGGCATCCGGCACGTTGTCAGGACGGTCCTTCGCAAGCTCCTTGCGGAGTACGGGGACGACCTCGCCGGCGAGCAGGTCGATCTGCTCGAGCACCGTCTTCAGGGGCAGTCCGGCGTGGTCCATGAGGAAGAGCTGGCGCTGGTAGTCGCCGTAGTGCTCACGCATCGCCGCGTAGCGATCGATGACCTGCTGCGGCGAACCGACCGTCAGCGGGGTCATCTCGGTGAAGTCCTCCATCGACGGCCCGTGGCCGTAGACCGGGGCGTTGTCGAAGTAGGGGCGGAACTGCTTCACCGCGTCCTGCGAGTTCTTCGCCAGGAACGCCTGACCGCCCAGGCCGACGATCGCCGTCTCCGGAGCACCGTGGCCGTAGTGCGCCCAGCGCTGGCGGTACAGCTCGATGAGGCGCTGGTAGTGCTCCTTGGGCCAGAAGATGTTGTTCGCGAAGAAGCCGTCGCCGTAGTAGGCGGCCTGCTCGGCGATCTCGGGCGTGCGGATCGATCCGTGCCAGACGAACGGCGCGATGCCGTCCAGCGGACGCGGCGTGGCGGTGAAGCCCTGCAGCGGCGTGCGGAACTTGCCCTCCCAGTCCACCACGTCCTTGGTCCACAGCTCGTGCAGCAGCGCGTAGTTCTCGATCGCCAGCGGCAGCCCCTGGCGGATGTCCTGGCCGAACCACGGGTACACGGGGCCGGTGTTGCCACGCCCCATCATCAGGTCCATGCGGCCGCCGGAGAGGTGCTGCAGCATCGCGTACTCCTCGGCGATGCGCACCGGGTCGTTCGTGGTGATCAGCGTCGTCGAGGTCGACACGATCAGACGCTCGGTCTGCGCGGCGATGTACGCCAGCAGCGTCGTCGGGCTCGACGAGAAGAACGGCGGGTTGTGGTGCTCGCCGATGGCGAAGACGTCGAGCCCGGCATCCTCGGCGTGCTTCGCGATGGTGACCGCCGCCTGGATGCGCTCCGCCTCGCTGGGAGTGACGCCGGTGGTCGGGTCCTGAGTGATGTCGCTCACCGACATGAGACCGAACTGCATGCCGCTCTGTTCGTTCACGATTGCTCTCCAGATCGGGATGCCGCAGCATCCGGGTTTATTCAAATGAATGTATCTGGTACAACGCGCACCTCGCAAACTTATTCCCGCGGGTAGCCTCGAAGGATGAGCAGTGCCGCGCAGACCCCTCCCGTCACCGCGACCGGACCGATCGCCAGGGCACGACGAAGGGTGCCGTTCTGGGACAACGCCCGCTTCGCCTGCATCGTCCTGGTCGTGCTGGGGCACGGCATCCAGCGGCTGATCTACGACTCGGATGTCTCCTACGCGTTCTACCTGCTGATCTACGCGTTCCACATGCCCGCCTTCGCGATCATCTCGGGATACTTCTCCAAGGCCGCCAGCCCGACCCGGCGGCAGATGGCCCGCGTGATCACGGACATACTCGTGCCGTATGTGATCTTCGAAGGACTGTGGGCGCTGACCAAGTGGCTGGTCGAAGGAGAGCCGGGCAAGAACCTCACCCAGCCGTCCTGGACGCTGTGGTTCCTCCTCGCGCTGGGCACGTTCCGGCTCGTGCTGCCGTACCTCGCGCTGCTGCGCTGGCCCCTGGCGTGGACCTTCGTGATCTCGGTGTCCGTCGGCTACCTCGACAACGTCGGCAGCACGTTCTCGCTGTCACGCACGCTCGGCCTGATGTTCTTCTTCACCCTCGGCTGGTGGTTGAGGGAGCACGACATCGTGCGCCGGTTCCGCCTGATCGACTTCCGGCCGTGGTGGCTTCGCCTCGCTGCGGTCGCGGCATTCGCCGCCTGGGCTTTCGTCTGCTGGCGCTGGCTGCCGCTGTGGGACGAGATCGACCTGCGGTTCTGGTTCTTCTACGACGACTCCTACTCCGACCTCGCCTCGGACCAGTGGTGGGCCGGCGGCATCCGCGTGGCACTGATGCTGCTGGCGATCGTGCTGAGCGCGGCGTTCTTCGTGCTGGTCCCGCGCTCGCAGACCTGGTGGACGCACTTCGGCCAGTACACGATGTACGTCTACCTGCTGCACTCCTTCGTGCTGTACCCGTTCCGCGAGAGCGGCATCCTGCGCGACCTCGACCCGACGTGGATCTGGCTGCCCCTGATCACCGTGCTCGCCGTGCTCATCGCGTTCGGGCTGTCGACCAGGCCCGTGCGGCGACTGTTCCGTCCGCTCATCGAGCCCCGCCCGGCCTGGCTGTTCGCCGATCGGGCGCTGGTCTCGCCTCAGGACCACCGCAGCGACCCCACCGGCTCGCGACGCAGCCCGGAATAGCCCGCCGGGCGGAAACGAGTAGCCGATCGGATGATGCCGATCGGCGCCACCTCCTGCGAGCCTGGGCTTCCCGATCTCTGGAGAACTCGATGAATCCTCGTCTTTCGCCATCGCGCAGCCCCCGCAAGGCAGGGATGACGGCGGCCCTGGCCGCCGCGCTCGCAGCCGTCGCCCTCCTCGTGACCGCGTGCTCGTCGTCGCCGGCGTCCGACTCGGCACCGGCGGGCGGCGCCACCGCAGCACTCTGGCAGGCGGTCGACGACGGCGACGCCGACGCGGTCCGCGCCGCGATCGATGACGGCGCCGATCTCGAAGCGCGCGGTGACGGCGACGCCACTCCCCTGGTCGCCGCGACCAAGGACCAGCAGACCGACATCGCGCTGATCCTGCTCGACGCCGGTGCGGATCCCGATGCGAAGGACGACATGGAGGACTCCGCCTTCCTCTACGCCGGGGCGGAGGGGCTGGACGAGATCCTCACCGCGACGATCGAGCACGGCGCGGACGTCACCAGCACCAATCGATATGGCGGGACCGCACTGATCCCCGCGGGCGAGCACGGACACGTCTCGACGACGAGGATCCTCATCGAGGCGGGCGTGCCGCTCGACCACGTGAACGATCTGGGCTGGACCGCGCTGCTCGAGGCGATCGTGCTCGGCAACGGCTCAGACGATCACGTCGAGACGATCCGTCTGCTGCTCGATGCCGGCGCCGACCCGAGCATCGCCGACGGCAACGGCGCGCTGCCGCGCGAGCTTGCCGAACAGGCCGGATACGAAGAGATCGTCGCGCTGATCGACCAGGCGTCCTGAGGCGGGGCTACTGGGCGAACAGCGACTCCCCCACGTAGGAGCCGGCGGCTGCGCCGGGCGGGATGGCCCACAGCCCGGAGCCCACGTGCCGCACGTACTCGTTCATGAGATCAGTGGAGAGGCTGCGCTGCAGCGTGACGAACTGCTGCGGGTCCCGCTGGTAGGAGAGGAAGAACAGTCCGGCGTCGAGCCGGCCGAGCGCGTTGTTGCCGCCGACGTAGTTGAACCCGCGGCGAAGGATACGGGTGCCGCCGTTCGTGTCCGGGTGCGCCAGCCGCACGTGGCTGTTCGCGTCGAGTTTCGCGAGCCGCGGTTCGGTGAACTCGGACCCGCCCGAGAGCGGCGCCCCTTCGCCCTTTTCCCGGCCGAAGATGTTCTCCTGCTCGGAGAGCCGCACGCGGTCCCAGGTCTCGATGAGCATCGCGATCTTGCGGGCGACCAGGTACGAGCCTCCGGCGAGCCAGGACGGCTCGTCCGATGCCGCCACCCAGACGTTCTCGTCGAGGGCGGCGGTGTCGTCGGCGAGGATGTTGGCGGTGCCGTCCTTGAACCCGAACAGGTTGCGCGGCGTCTGCTGATCCGCGGTCGTGCGCGAGGTCTTGCCGTAGCCGAGCTGCGACCAGCGCAGCCGCGCCCGTCCGAACGCGATCCTGCTGAGATTGCGAACGGCGTGCACGGCGACCTGCGGGTCATCCGCGCACACCTGGATGCACAGATCGCCGTCTGACGACTCCGGCACGAGGTCGTCGCCGAGGAAGGCCGGCAGCCGTTCGAGCGCGGCCGGGCGTCGGTCACGGATGCCGTAGCGGTCCTCGCCGTCCTTCTCGAACAACGTCGGTCCGAAGCCGATCGTGACGGTCAGCCCGCTGGCGGGCAGCCCCTGCGCCTCACCCGTGTCATCGGGCGGCGACTCGGGCGAACCGCCCACCGCACCCGTGGCCGACACGTCGAGTCCCTGGGTGATCCGGGATGCGGCGTAGGTCCAGTCCTGCAGCAGCTCGATGAGGTCGGCACGGTCGGTGCGCGGCATCATGTCGAAGGATGCGAAGTGCAGGTGCTCCTGCACCGGGGTCACGATGCCGGCCTGGTGCTCGCCGAAGAAGTCGTACGGTCGTGCCTCGCCTGCGCCGGACCGGGAGGACGCGACCGCGTATCCCGCACCGGCTCCGACCGCGAGCGCTGCAGCGCCGCCGCCCACGGCGAGGCCGAGCAGGCCGCGCCTGCTCAGCCCCCGCGACGCGCCGGCATCCGGCGATCGCTCCTCCGCCGGCTGCGCGTCCTGGTGATCGACCACGTCAGGACAGCGTGGTGCCGGTGAGCTGCGAGAGAGGCTCGGCCAGCGCGTTGATCAGGTCGACGAGCTCGCGCTTCTGCGCGTCGGTCAGATCGGTGAACGCGACGAAGCCGTCCTTCAGCGAGCCGTGCTGGGAGAGAGCCGCCTCGAGGTCGGCGTAGCCGGTCTCGATCTCGTCCACCAGGGCCGCTCCGTCATCGCCCTGGGCGGCGGCGAAGTCGCTGACGAGCGAGAACGCCATCTTCGAGCCCTCGACGTTCGCCGCGAAGTCGTAGAGGTCGGTGTGCGACCACCAGTCCTCCTCACCGGTGATCTTGCCGGTGGCGACCTCGTCCAGCAGGGCGATCGCTCCGTTGGAGACGCCTGCGATCCCCTGGTCCTCGAGGTTGCTGACGAAGTCGTCGGAGTGCACGTAGTCGTACAGCTCCTGGACATCGGCGATCAGCTGATCGCCGAACTCGCCGCGCTGCTCGGTCGTGGACGGCGCCCAGTCCTGCCACGCCGGGGTCTCCCCGTCGGCGTTCAGCGCATCCTTCGCCGGTACCCAGAGATCCTTCTCGATGCGGTGGAAGCCGGTCCAGTCCAGTCCCTCGGCGACGGCATCCACCTCGCGGTAGTCGATGCGCGGATCGAGGTCGCCGAGCGCCTCGGCGACCGGCTCGATGCGCTCGTAGTACGCGCGAGTGGTCGCGAACAGCTCTTTCGCCTTCGCGTCGTCGCCGCTCTCGTACGCGGTGACCATGTCATCGACTGCCGGAACCAGCTGTCCGACCTGATCCTTGACGAATGCCGCGTACAGGTCGACGGCCTTCTGCTTCTGCTCGGCGTCCGGGCCGTTCACCGCGACGCGGTCACCGGTGACGGTGAACGCGGACTTGCCGATGCCGTCGCCGACCATGCCCGGCTTGCAGACGGTGAAGTAGTCACCCGGCTGCGCGGTGACGGTGAGGGTGCGCGAGGCGGACGGCGCGATGTTCTCGACCTCGCCCACGATGCGCAGCCCGTCATCGGCGAGCAGGTAGAACTCGGTCACCTGGTCGCCGGCGTTCTTCACGTCGAACGTCAAGGTGCCGCTCTTCGCGGTTCCTGCCGAGACGGCGCAGTCCGACGCGGTGGATGAGACCGTGAGCGCGGCGGACGGGTCGGCGTCGGCCTTGGCCACGCAGCCGCTGAGGAGGAGCGCGGCCGCGCCGGTGGCAGCGAGAGCTCCGAGGACGCGGGGAGACGAGGTCATGCTGTTCCTTCGGTAGTGGTGAGGGGATTTCCGGTGGAGGACGCGGGCTCGGCACCGCTCGCGTTCGGGGATTGCGCTGACGCGGATGCGGCTGCCGCGGCATCCGATCCCTTCGCGCCCCGACGGCGCGGCAGTCCGCGCAGGAAGAACGCGCCGACGATCACGATGTACAGCGCCCAGGCGATGACCTGCAGCCAGGTCATCCGCGGCGTGAAGCCGAGGGTCGCCTGCAGGATCGCGGCCGCAGTGCCGTCCGGGGCGATGGCGCCGCTGAGGTCGAACGCCCAGCCGAACGGGAACGCGGCGAGACCGATGGCCACGGCACCGGTCTCGGGATCGATCGGCGCCGCCGCGGTGAACGGGCCGGGCAGCGCGCCGGCCTCCTGCAGGTCCATGATCGCGTAGGCGAGCACTCCGGCGGCGACGATCACGAGGAAGCCGCCGGTCCAGGCGAAGAAGCGGCGCAGGTCGAGCCTGACGGCGCCGCGGGCGAGCAGCCAGCCGACGACGATCGCGATGGCGAGGCCGATCAGAGCACCGAGCAGCGCCAGCGGCGCACTGCCGAAGGACTGCACCATCGACCACAGCAGCAGAGTCGTCTCGATGCCCTCACGGGCGACCGACACGAATCCGATCGCGACCAGCGCCCACAGCCCGCCCTGTGCGAGCGCGCGGTCGAGGCCGCCTTCCAGCGTGGCCTTCATCGTGCGCCCGGCCTTCTGCATCCAGAAGATCATCCAGGTCACCATGGCGACGGCGAACAGCGACATCAGGCCGCCGATGAGCTCCTGGGCGCCCGGCGCCAGCGAGTACGCGCCGAAGGTGAGCACAGCGCCGATGGCCAGTGACAGGGCCACGGCCAGGCCGATGCCCGCCCACATCCTGGGCAGGACGTCAGCGCGGCCGATCCGCTTGAGATAGGCGACGAGGATGCCGACGACCAGAGCAGCTTCCAGACCTTCGCGCAGGCCGATGAGGAGTGATGCGAACACGCGGGGAGACTCCGAGGTATACGGGTAGGTAAGGAGTGCCTTACCTAAGACACTGTAGCACCCGGGTAACCCTGCGCAACATTGATGACGTCGCGAGAAAGCGCGTCTACCGTCGAGCCATGGCCGAACTCTCGCTCCCCGTCCTCGACCTCTCCCGCCTCGATGCCGGGCCCGAGGCCGCCGCACGGTTCCGCGCAGACCTGCGCGCGGCCACGCACGACGTGGGCTTCTTCTACCTGACCGGCACCGGGGTCTCCCCCGAGCTCGAGGATCGCCTGCACCGCGCCGCGCGCGACTTCTTCGCCCTGCCCGAGACGGACAAGCTCTCGATCGAGAACGTGAAGAGCCCGCACTTCCGGGGCTACACCCGCATCGGCGGCGAGCGCACGCAGGGCCGGGTGGACTGGCGCGAGCAGATCGACATCGGCCCCGAGCGCGAGGCGGTCGACGGAGGCCCCGCCTTCAACCGCCTGGTCGGGCCCAACCTGTGGCCCGAGGCGCAGCCCGAACTGCGCGACGTGGTCGCGGAGTGGCACGCCGCGCTGTCCGAGGTGTCCCGCAGACTGCTGCGCGCCTGGGCGGAGGCCCTGGGCGCAGAGCCGTCATACTTCGACGACCATTTCGGCGAACCGCAGACGCTGATCAAGATCGTGCGGTATCCCGGCAAGGCCGACCCCGAGCCCCAGCAGGGCGTCGGGGCGCACAAGGACTCCGGCGTGCTCACCCTGCTGTGGGTGGAGCCCGGCAAGGGGGGCCTGCAGGTGCGACGCGACGGACAGTGGGTCGATGCTCCGCCCGTGCCCGGCGCGTTCGTCGTGAACATCGGGGAGATGCTCGAGTACGCCACCGGCGGCTACCTGAAGGCCACCGATCACCGCGTGATCTCGCCGAAGGCACCGGACGAGCGGATCTCGATCCCGTTCTTCTTCAACCCGGCACTGGACTCACGGCTGCCCCTGATCGAGCTGCCCGAAGATCTCGCCGCGGAGGCGCGCGGCGTCACCGAGGATCCGTCGAACCCGATTCACGCGCTGTACGGCGAGAACGCCCTGAAGTCCCGGCTGCGCGCGCACCCTGACGTGGCCGCGATCCACCACGCCGACCTCGTCGGGGCCTGATCCGGCACAGACGGCCGGTGAGGCATTCGGGAACGCCGGCACCCTTCCGCCCTGATCTGGTATACCAGAATCGTGCTGATCAGAAACGTGCGCCCGTGGGGCGAAGCCGCATCCGATGTCCTCCTCGACGGCGACCGCATCGCCGCGATCCGCGCACACGACCCGGCTGCTCCCGCCGCCGAAGGCGATGTCGACGGCCGTGGGCGCCTGCTGCTCCCCTCGTTCAGCGACGTGCACGTGCATCTGGACTCCTCGCGCATCGGCCTGCCGTTCCGTGAGCACACCGGCCGCCCCGGCGTGTGGGGCATGATGATGAACGACCGCGAGAACTGGCGCAACACCGACGTCCCGCACGCCGAGATCGTCGCCGGCACCCTCGAGGCGATGATCGCCCGCGGCACCACCCGGGTGCGCACCTACGCGCAGGTCGACGTGGACTGCAAGCTGGAGAAGTTCGACTCCGTCATGGCGGCGAAGGAGAAGTTCGCCGATCATGCCGAGGTGCAGGTGATGACGTTCCCGCAGGCGGGCATCCTCCGCGAGGCCGGCACCGTCGAGTACCTCGAGGAGTCGCTCAAGCAGGGCGCCGACGTGATGGGCGGCATCGACCCGTGTGAGCTCGACCGCGACCCGGCGAAGCACCTCGACATCGTGTTCGGCCTGGCCGAGAAGTACCAGGTCGAGATCGACATCCACCTGCACGAACCAGGCGCCCTCGGCGTGTTCAGCACCGATCTCGTGATCGAGCGCGTCCGGGCGCTCGGCATGCAGGGCAAGGTCACCATGTCGCACGCCTACGACCTGGGCGGCGTGAACGAGGCGACCACGCAGCGGCTGATCGACACGTTCGCCGAGCTGGACATCTCGATGGCCTCCGTCGCCCCGTCCGCGAAGAACCAGCTGCCGCTGATCAAGCTCGTGGAGGCGGGCGTGCGCTTCGGGCTCGGCGAGGACGGCCAGCGCGACTACTGGAGCCCGTACGGCAACTGCGACATGCTCGACCGCACCTGGCAGCTGGCGTTCACGAACGGCTACCGCCGCGACGACCACATCGAACTCGCTCTCGCAGTCGCGACCATGGGCGGCGCGAGCATCATGTCGCACGACACGCCGCGCGTCACCGGCGTCGGCGACCGCCCCGGCGTCGCCGTCGGTGACCGTGCCGACCTGGTCGTCGTGGACGGCGAGACGCCGTCCAGCGCCGTGATGGACCGCGGTTCCGACCGCACCGTGCTGCACGACGGACGGATCGTCGCCGACGGTCTGCATGTCGTCGCGGTCTGAGGACCCGCGGGCGGCACGGGCGATCGCGCTCGGCGCCGCCCTGCTGGTCGGCATCAATCTGCGCCCGGCGATCACCTCGCTCTCCGCGCTGCTCGATCACGTCTCGACCCTGTTCCGGCTGGGCGACGCGGGCACCGGTGTGCTGGCGACCCTGCCGATCGTCGCGTTCGGGGTGACCGCGCCGCTGGGCCCCATGCTGGCCCGCCGGATCGGCACCGCGCGGGCACTGCTGGTCGCGATGGTCGTGCTCGCCGTCGCCCTGGCGCTGCGCGTGACCGAGGGCTGGATGCTGGTACCCGGCACCTTCATCGCCGGCGCGGCGATCATGATGGGCGCGACGCTGATCCCGCCGTTCCTGAAGTCGCTCGGCGCCTCCGGACTGTGGGTGGGCTTGAGCACGATGTCCTTCGGCGTCGGCGCCGCCCTCGGCGCGGGACTCTCCGTCCCTCTGGAGCACATCCTCGGTGGCACGGCGCAGGCGCTCGCCAGCTGGGCGGTGCTCGCGGTCGTCGCAGCGGCCGCGCTGCTCTTCGTCGGGCGCGGCACGGGCGTGGCGGAGCAGCACCGGCCTCGGATCGCCATCACCCGCGACAACCGGATGACCGTGCTGATCATGACCGCGGTGTTCTCGTTGCAGTCGCTGCTGTACTTCGCCGTCACCACCTGGCTGCCGCTGATGCTCGCCGAACGCGGCACGGATCCCGCCACGGCGGGCTGGCTGCTGGGCTGGTTCAGCCTGATCGGCCTGATCCCCTCGCTGCTGGCCCCGGTGATCGCCCGCCGCAGGGGCACCCTCAGCTGGTTCGGTCCGGGACTGGGGCTGGCTATGGCGGGCGGGTTCGCCTGGTTCGGCCTGAGCTCGGGGATGGACACCGCCGTGGTCTCCTGTCTCGGAATCGTGCAGAACGCGGGCTTCGGGCTGGCGATGGGGCTGCTGGTCAGCCTCGCCGCCGACGCGCCGTCCGCGGGCATCCTGTCGGCGATCGCGCAGGGGGTCGGCTACGCCGTCGCCGGCGTCGGCAGCCTGTTGCTCGGCCTGCTGCACGATGCGACCGGCGGATGGACCGCCAGCATCCTGGCCATGGCGGGCCTCGCCGTCGCACTCAGCGCGTGCACGGCGCTGGTCATCCGGCGCCGGCCCGTTTCGCTGATCGCCGCTTGACGGGCGCGCGCCGGTCGCCGGGTACGACGAAGGCCTCCCCACACCGTGGGGAGGCCTTCTCAAGAATGTTCTGCGCGATTGAACGCTGGAACGCGTGCTGTGCTCAGCGACGCAGACCCAGGCGCTCGATCAGCGAGCGGTAGCGCTCGATGTCGACGTCCTGGAGGTAGCCGAGCAGACGACGGCGCTGACCGACGAGCAGGAACAGGCCACGACGCGAGTGGTGGTCGTGCTTGTGCTCCTTGAGGTGCTCGGTGAGGTCCTTGATGCGCTGCGTCAGCATCGCGACCTGCACCTCGGGGGATCCGGTGTCACCGGGGTGCGTCGCGTACTCTTCGATGATCGCCTTCTTGACGTCTGCTTCCAGTGCCATAGATTCGATCCCCTCTCACTCGTTGCGCGGTGCCCGGCGCCTGATGCGCGAGCTCTCTTTATCCGCGGCCGATCTAACGGCAACCTGAAGAGTCTACCAGTGATCCGCACCGCCCGCGGACCGCGTGCACTCCCCCCTCCGATACGCTCGGATGATGCAATACGGATCTTCCGCGTGAGCCACTTCATCGACCTCTCGCCGCTCAGGGCGAGCCCGGCGTTCGCGCGGATGTGGATCGGCTCTACGCTGGCCGGCATCGGCGGGCAGCTCACCGTGGTCACCGTCATGCTGCACGTGTTCACGCTCACGCAGAGCACCTTCGCGGTGTCGATGATCGCCGTCGCCGGGCTCGTGCCGATGATCCTCGCCGGGCTCTACGGCGGAATGCTGGCGGACGCCTTCGACCGTCGCAGGGTCGCACTGATCGCGGCGACCGTGACGTTCGCCGCGACGACGCTGCTCGCCGTGCTCACTTGGACCGGCACCGAGACGATCTGGTGGCTGTACGGGCTGAGCATGACCATCGCAGCGGCGAACTCGGTCGGCATGGCGACCCGCACGGCGATCGTCCCCCGGCTCATCGCCCGTGAGCAGCTGGCCGCCGCATCCGCTCTGAACGGCGTGGCCTTCGGGCTGACTGTTATGGCGGGCCCGGCACTGGCCGGCCTGCTCGTCGCGCTGACCGGCTACGGCTGGACCTACACGATCGACGTCGTACTGATGCTCGCGATGTTCCTCGGACTGTGGACCCTGCCCTCGCTCGTGCCGGAGGGCGAGGTCGTGCGCCCCGGACTCGCCTCGCTGGCCGACGGCTGGCGCTTCCTGCGCCGCGCGGGGAACATCCGGATGCAGTTCCTCTGCGACATCCTGGCGATGACCTTCGGCCAGCCGCTGGTGCTGTTCCCCGCGCTCGGCACGGTGATCCTCGGCGGCGGCGCGTTCACCACCGGTATCCTCACCGCGGCCGTCGCCGTGGGCACGTTCGGATCCAGCCTGCTCTCGGGACGGGTCGTGCAGTACCGCTGGCACGGCCGCGGCATCGAACGAGCCGTGCAGGCCTACGGGCTCTCGATCGTGCTCTTCGGCGCGGTGCTGCTCATCGGCTCGTTCCTCTCGCCGGCGACGGAGAAGGCGCCGAACGTCGGTCTCATCGTCGCGGCGTGCCTGGCCCTCGCACTGTCCGGAGCCTGCGACAACGTCAGCTCGATCTACCGCAACACGATGATGCAGGCCGCTGTTCCCGATGCCATGCGCGGACGACTCCAGGGAGTGTTCATCATCGTCGTCGCCGGCGGGCCGCGCGTGGGTGCGCTCTACGCCGGCACGCTCGCGACGTTCACCGCACTGTGGTTCCCGCCGCTGCTCGGCGGCTTCCTGGTCATCGGGCTGGTGGCGCTGCTGGCGCGGCGCAACCCCCGGTTCGCGGCGTACGACGCCGCCGATCCCGTGCCCTGATCCGTTCCCCGCGACGGGATCCTGCCGTTCATCGGCGGATATCGGACGTCGCATCCGGAACCCGCCTTCGTCGGTCGCCGGCGTGAATAGAGTTCGGGAGTGACCTCGACCACTGCTCCCCCGCAAGCCGCCACGACGCGCCCGCAGACCGCGTCGATCGTGATCCAGTTCGTCCTCACCGGGATCGTGTGGGGCTCGAGCTTCCTGTTCATGAAGGTCGCGCTGGGCGGGATCTCACCCGCGCAGGTGGCCTGGTCCCGGCTGCTGCTCGGCGCCCTCGCGCTCGGCCTGTTCGTCGTCCTGCGCCGCGATCGGCTGCCCACGACGGGGCGCATCTGGATGCACCTGACGGTCGTCGCCGTGACGTTCTGCGTCGTGCCGTTCCTCATCTTCGCGTGGGCGCAGCAGCACGTGAGCTCCGGCCTGTCCAGCATCTACAACGCGACGACGCCGATCATGACCGCGATCATGGCCTGGGCGGTGCTGCGCGTCGAGCGGCTGAAGCCGGGGCAGATCGCCGGCATCCTGATCGGCATCCTCGGCGTGATGGTCATCATCGCCCCCTGGAGCGGGATGGACGCCACCCAGGGCATCGGCGCGCAGCTGGCGATCCTCGGCGCGACGGCCTGCTACGGGTTCAGCTTCGCCTACATGCGCCGCTTCCTCGCCGACTCCGGAGTGAGCGCCCTGGTGTTCTCGTTCCTGAACATCGGCCTCGCCGCGGCGATCATGCTGCTGCTCACCCCCGTACTGGTGCTCACGCCGGTGCGACTCGACGCGGGGATCGTCCTGGCCGTCGTGCTCCTCGGCTTCCTGGGCACCGGGCTCGCCTACGTGTGGAATCAGAACGTGCTGCGCGCCTGGGGCCCGACCCGCGCGTCGACGGTGACCTACATCACCCCGGTGGTCGGAGTGACGCTCGGCGTGCTCGTGCTGCACGAGCAGGTGAGCTGGAACGAGCCGGTCGGGGCGCTGATCGTGTTCGCCGGCATCCTGCTGGCGCAGGATCGCCTGCGACTCCGGCGCCGGGAGGCGTGAGGACGCGGAAAGGGTGCGGATGCCGCAGCATCCGCACCCTTCGATGTGAGGCGATCAGGCCTGCAGCGAGCCCTGCAGGTCGAGGTTGATCTTGATGTCCTTGCCGACCAGGACGCCGCCGGTCTCGAGGGCCTGGTTCCAGGTGAGGCCGAAGTCCTCGCGGTTGATGGTCGCGGTGGCGGAAGCGCCGGCCTTGTAGTTGCCCCACGGGTCGGTGCCGAAGCCGCCGAAGTCCAGCGCGAAGCTGACCGGCTTGGTGATGCCGCGGATGGTCAGGTCGCCGTCGACGAACAGGTCGCCGTCCTCGACGCGAGCACCGGTCGACACGAAGTCCATGGTGGGGTGGTTCTCGGCGTCGAAGAAGTCGGCGGAACGCAGGTGCGCGTCGCGGTTCTCGTCGTTGGTGTCGATCGAGGTGACATCGACGCTGGCCTCGACCTTCGCCTCGAGCGGGTTCTCGGGGGCGATCAGGGTCGCGCTCTTCACGCCGAAGCTGCCGCGCACCTTCGAGATCATCATGTGGCGAACGCTGAAGGTGACCTCGCTGTGCGAAGGGTCGAGGTTCCAGGTGCCGGCGCGGTAGCCGGGGACGTCGATGGTGCTCATGCTGCTCCTTGGGGAAGTCGTTGCCGCCGATCGGCGACACGGGTTACAACTTACATGCAAATGGATGTATTCCCGAGAATGGGAAAGGGATCCCGAACAGTGCAGAGACCCCCGCCCGCACAGTGCGGACGAGGGTCTCGGAGTACTTGTCAGCCGACGGCGACGAGATCGATGATGAAGATCAGCGTCTTCCCGGACAGGAAGTGACCGGCACCCGCCGGGCCGTAAGCCAGGTGCGGCGGGATGACCAGCTCGCGGCGTCCGCCCACCTTCATGCCGGGGATGCCCTCCTGCCAGCCCTGGATCAGGCCGCGCAGAGGGAACTGGATGGTCTCGCCGCGACCCCACGAAGAGTCGAACTCCTCGCCGGTGTCGTACTCGACACCGGCGTAGTGCACGGTGACGGTGTCGCCGGGCTTCGCCTCGGCACCGTCTCCGGCGATGATGTCGCGGATGACGAGCTCCGCGGGAGCCGGGCCTGCGGGGGCGTCGAACTCTGGCTTTGTGCGATCTGTCATGCCTCCATGTAACCGGACGGCCCGCGCACGGTCAACGCGAGGGGGCTTGCCGAGAGCGAACACGATCGTGGAGACAGACTCAGCGCCCGGTGCTGCGGCGATGCCTGCAAGCGAATCCGGGCGCTGAGTTGATCTGTACCCAGGGTGCCTCACACCTCTGCGACTGTCAAGGGTTCAGTACGCCAGCAGCGCCGCCCGCGTCGCGCGAGTGCGCACGAGAAGGGCGTGCTCGTCGGCCGCCGCGAACCTGTCATGACCGGTGATCGCCCGCTGCCGGACCGCGGCCAACTCCGTCGCATCGCGGATGAACGACTTCATCAGCGGTCGGCGATCACCGCGCAGCGACGACGCCCACCTCATCGCCGTCCTCCTCCCCGCAGGCGTGGCCAGCATCGTGACCTCCTCGGGCGTGAACCATCCCGCCTTCGCATAGTCCCCGAGCCTTTCCCTCGTCAGCCTGGCCTCTTCGCGGCGCAGCCCGACGATGCCCAGGATGAAGCCGACGAACAGGGGCACCTGCATCGTCAGGTAGAGCGGGAAGAAGTCCCCGAACAGCGAGGACCCGTTCCACAGCGCGTGCAGCGCGATGGCGCCGAGCACTCCGATGCATCCCGTGCCGAACGCGCTCTCGGCGCTCGCCCCGCGTCGCGCGGCGATTCCGATGGCGAAGCCGGTCAGCGAGGTGAACATGGCGTGTGCGAAGGGCGACATCAGTCCGCGCACGACGAACGTCGCGGTGAGCTGCTGCCCGCCGCCCTCGTGCACGCTGATCGCGAAGTACTGGATGTTCTCGGTGAATGCGAACCCCGCTCCGACCAAGGCGCCGTACACCACGCCGTCGACCGGACCGTTGAAGGCCCGGCGGGCGAAGACGTAGATCAGGAAGACGCCGAGACCCTTGCCGATCTCCTCGACCAGCGGGGCCTGGACGACCGCGGTGAGGCCGTCCGGACGATCTCCGAAGACCAGTCCGAGGCCACGGTCGACGAGCAGTGCGATACCGACGGCGCCGATCGCTCCCCATGCCAGCGCGAACACCACCAGACTGCGAGGTTCGGGCTCCCAGCGGTCGATCAACCACACGCCGAGCAGCACGATGGACAGCGGAACGAGCGCGAGGATCAGGCCGAGGACGGATGCCCCGGTGCCGAGCGCGTTCACGAAGTACCCGATCAGCTGCAGCAGGGCGAAGGCGAGCACGCCGAAGACCCAGATCGACATCGTCCTGCCCTTGCGCACCGGCGTCGGCAGCGCGGGCAGCGCCGGACCAGGCGCCGGGGCGACCGGAGCCTGCGGCGCGAGGCGCGTCGGGTTCTTCGCCAGCGCCGACGGGTACGTCGGTCGCGGCGGCTGATACGCGTGCGGTCCGCCGCCCTGTGCGGGCGGCGGACCGTAGGCGGGCGGCTGTCCTCCGGAGGTCATGGTGGACAGCCTATGGCGCAGGTCGCTCAGTCGTCTTCCGCGGCGATCACCGGAATCGCGGCGGTGATGGCCTCCAGGCCGGACAGGCGCGCAGGCGAGAGCTGCTTGGTGACCTCTTCCCGCGACATCAGTCCGGCTTCGACGACGAGGTCGGCGACGTTGCGGCCCGTCAGCAGCGCCGTCTTCGCCAGTGCGGCGGATGCCGCGTACCCGATGAACGGGGTGAGCGCGGTGACGACGCCGACCGAGGCGCCCACCATGGCCCCCAGACGGTCGGTGTTCGCCGTGATGCCGTCGACGCAGTTCACGCGCAGCGTCCACATCGCCTGACGCATCCAGGTGATGGACTGGAAGATCGAGTGCGCGATGACCGGCTCGAAGGCGTTCAGCTGCAACTGGCCCGCCTCGGCCGCCATCGTGACGGTCATGTCGGCGCCGGCGACGGCGAACGCCACCTGGTTGACGACCTCGGGGATCACCGGGTTCACCTTGCCGGGCATGATGCTGGACCCCGCCTGCATCGCAGGCAGGTTGATCTCGCCGAGCCCGGCCTGCGGACCCGACGAGAGCAGACGCAGGTCGTTGCAGATCTTGGAGAGCTTCATCGCATTGCGCTTCAGCGACGACGAGAACGACATGAACGCACCCGTGTCGCTGGTCGCCTCGACGAGGTCGCCCGCGGTCTGCAGGTCGAGACCGGTGATCTCGCGCAGGTGCTTCAGCACCGCCGGCGCGTAACCCGGGTGCGTGGTGATGCCGGTGCCGATCGCAGTGGCGCCCATGTTGATCTCGAACATCAGCGACGCGTTCTCGGTGAGACGGCTGTGGTCCTCGCCCAGGGTCACGCCGAAGCCGCGGAACTCCTGACCAAGGGTCATCGGCACGGCGTCCTGCAGCTGGGTGCGGCCCACCTTGAGGATGTCGTGGAACTCGTGACCCTTCTTCAGGAAAGAGCCGCGCAGCAGATCGAGCTCCTCGAGCAGCGAGCGCAGGGTGAGCGACAGGCCGATCTTCACCGAGGTCGGATACACGTCGTTGGTGGACTGGCTGCGGTTGGTGTGGTCGATGGGCGAAAGGAAGTCGTAGTCGCCCTTCTCGCGCCCGGCCATCTCGAGCGCGATGTTGGTGATGACCTCGTTCGCGTTCATGTTCGTCGAGGTGCCGGCGCCGCCCTGGATGACGCCGACCACGAACTGGTCGTGGAATTCGCCGTCGATCACCCGCTGCGCGGCGCGGTCGATGAGGTCGGCGCGCTCGGCGTCGAGAACGCCGATCTCCCTGTTCGCGCGCGCGCTGGCCTGCTTGACCATCGCGAGTGCCTTGACGAGATCGGGATACACCGAGATGGGACGCTTCGTGATCGGGAAGTTCTCCTCGGCACGGAGCGTGTGCACACCGTAATAGGCGTCCACGGGGATCTCCATGCTTCCGATCGAATCGGTCTCGGTGCGAGTGCGGGCAGGCGCGTCAGCGGCCATGTCACATCCTTGTGGGGTGTTCGGCGAGTACGGGAAGCGGGGGATGCTCCCAGTCTACGCCGGGGGCTTGCGCGAGAACGCCTCCAGCCGCTGCTCCGGGGTGAGCGCTGCCATCTCGCGCACCCACTCCTCCGAGAAGTAGTCCCCGGTGGGCGCGTCGACCACAGGGACGACGGTGTGCGTGATCGTGTCGGGGTACACGTGCACCAAGTGGAACGACTGTCCGGCATCCGTTCCGTTCACCTCGACCGCGGGCAGGGCGACGTTCATCGTGTAGCACGTCGACGAGGCGACGCTCACGGGCACCCCGGCGAAGACGCCGGACGACGAGTAGTGCAGGTGCCCCGCGAGGATGCCGCGGACGTCGGTGCCTCGCACGACGTCGGCGAACTCGTCCTGGTGCCTCAGCTCGAGGATGTCGAACAGCGGCAGGTGCGAGGGCAGCGGCGGGTGGTGCAGCGCCAGCAGAGTGCCGTGCGGGGCAGGCGTGCGCAGCTGCCCGGCGAGCCAGTCCAGCTGCGCGCCGTCGAGGTCGCCGTGATGCCATCCGGGCACGCTCGAGTCCAGCGCGATCAGGCGCAGGCCGTCGAGATCCCAGACTCCGGTGACGGGTTCCTCGGTCGCCTCGGCGTCGAGCAGTTCGGCCCGCAGCGCCGGCCGCTCGTCATGGTTCCCCGCCACCCAGACGATCGGGCAGCCGAGTTCGGCCGCCACGGGCTCCAGCGCCGCGCGCAGACGGCGGTACGCATCCGGCTCGCCGAAGTCGGTGAGGTCGCCGGTGACGACGATCGCCGACGGTGCCGGATGCACGCGACGCACGGCCTGCAGCGTGCGGGCCAGATTGGCGTCGGAATCGGCTCCGCCGGCATGCCGTGCTCCCCCGGCGAGGAAGTGCGGGTCGCTGAGATGGATGATCGTGTGCGACGCCGCCTCATGACGACCGAACGCGGGAAGGGCGGTCATGCCCTCATGATAGGGCGGTCAGTGTCCGATCACGATCAGCGTGATGCCGCCGAGCACCGCTGCGCCGCAGAGCACGAAGCAGGCGATCGCCGCGACGAAGGCCAGCGACTTCTGCGCGTCGGTCAACGGGCTCTTCTTCGCCGCCTTCGCCGCCTGCTTCTCGGCACGGCGGATCTCCTTCTCGGTGAGCACGGTGATCGCGTCGGTGAACTCCGCCGGCGAGACCACGGGGATGCGCCCGGCGCGCACCAGCATGCGAAGACCCAGTGAGTAGAACGCCACGATCGCGACGGCACCGATCAGCGCCGCGAGGAAGACGTAGCCGAAGGCGATCCAGTCGATCTCGACGCTCATCGTGCGTCCTCCTGCTCATCGATGTCGAGGTCCCATTCGGCGAGCTCGGCGCGCTTGCGGCGGCTGCCGCTGAGCGCCTCCCACTCCTTGGCCGCCTGATCGGCCTCGGCGTACTTCTGCGCGGCGCGCTCGGCTGCCTTGCGCGCCGCCTTGACCTCGCTGGGCGTTCCGCCCTTCTTCTTCAGCTTCTTGGCCCTCTGCGCAGCACGTTCGGCTTCGTCGGCCTTGCGCTCCGCGCGCTCCAGGGCACGCATGAGCTCGATGCGGCTGGTGCGACGGGTGGGGCCGGGCACCTCCGGCTGGTCGACGGCGAGACCCGACTCGGCGACATCGCTCATCGCGTTCGACGAGGTGACCGCGTTCCTGCGGGAGCGCAGGAAGAGGCCCACGATGATGACGACGGCCGCGATGGCGTCGATGATGACTCCCCAGCCGTCCAGCCAGACGACCAGGAGTGCGGCGATGGCGCCGACGGCGCCGGCTGCAGGCAGCGTGAGCAGCCAGCCGAGGCCGATGCGTCCAGCCGTGCGCCAGCGCACCGTGGAGCCGCGACGACCGAGACCGGAGCCGATGACGGAGCCCGACGCGACCTGGGTGGTCGAGAGCGCGAATCCGAAGGCGCTGGAGGCGAGGATGGTGGCGGCCGTCGAGCTCTCGGCGGAGAAGCCCTGCGCCGGCTTCACCTCGGTGAGGCCCTTGCCGAGGGTGCGGATGATGCGCCAGCCCCCGAGGTAGGTGCCCAGTGCGATGGTGAAGGCACAGGCCACGACCACCCAGAACTCCGGGTTGTGATAGTCCTCGCTGCCCGGGTCGCCGGTCTGCCAGCCGACGGTGATCAGTGCGAGCGTGATGACGCCCATGGTCTTCTGGGCGTCGTTCGTGCCGTGCGCGAGCGCGACCATCGACGAGGTGAAGATCTGTCCCCAGCGGAAGCCGGAGCGCCCATCGGGCTTGCCGTCGTAGCGCCGCGTGATGCCGTAGGCGACCTTGGTCGCGGCGAACGCGATCAGACCGGCCGTGACCGGTGCGATGAGCGCGGGCAGCACGACCTTCGACAGCACCACGCCGAAGTTGATGCCGCCGACGCCGACGCCGACCAGGGTCGCGCCGATCAGGCCGCCGAACAGCGCGTGAGACGAGCTGGAGGGCAGACCGAGCAGCCAGGTGAGCATGTTCCAGGTGATCGCGCCGATCAGGCCCGCGAAGATCAGCGAGGGCAGCAGACCGTGGTCGATCTGATCCTCGCGCACGATGCCGCCCGAGACGGTCTTGGCGACCTCCGTGGACAGGAACGCGCCGACCAGGTTCAGCACCGCGGCCAGAAGCACAGCGGTCTTGGGCTTGAGAGCACCGGTGGCGATGGGCGTGGCCATCGCATTGGCGGTGTCGTGGAAGCCGTTCGTGAAGTCGAAGAACAGTGCCAGCGCGATGACCAGCACGACGATGAGGGCTGCGGTTTCCACCGGTCGCTTTCGTTGAAGATGCAGAGACAGTGCCGACGGAGTCGGCGTGACGAACGAAGAGTTCACCGTGGGTATCAGATCCGTTAATCGGCCCTTCTGAATCCTCCCACCCCGCTCCCCCTCGGTCAACTCGCGCCCGGTAGCGTGGAAGGGTGACCGAGCAGACCACGAGCGCACCCGCAGCGGCGCGCCGCCCCGCGCCCCGCACCCACCACGGCGACACCTTCGAGGACCCCTACGAGTGGCTCCGCGCCAAGGAGGACCCAGAGGTGATCGCCCACCTCGAGGCCGAGAACGCGTACACCGAGCAGCGGACGTCCCACCTCGATGCGCTCCGCGACCGCCTGTTCCAGGAGGTCAAGGGGCGGGTGCAGGAGACCGATCTCTCGGTGCCGACGCGCCAGGGCGGCTGGTGGTACTACGGCCGCACCGAGGAGGGCTCGCAGTACGGCATCCAGTGCCGCACCGCGGCATCCGGCGACGACTGGACTCCCCCGAAGCTGATTCCCGGCGAGCCCGTGCCTGGCGAGCAGGTGCTGCTGGACGGCAATGTCGAGGCCGAGGGGCACGAGTTCTTCTCGCTCGGCGCCTTCGACGTCTCCGATGACGGCACGCGAATGCTGTGGTCGGTGGATGTCGAGGGCGACGAGCTCTACACCGTGCACGCCAGGGACCTGGAGACGGGCGCCGATTTCGACGATGTCATCGAGAACACCGCCCAGGCCTTCTTCACCCCCGACGGCACCGCGGTGCTGTACACGACGCGTGACGAGGCGTGGCGACCGGACACGCTGTGGCTGCACCGGCTCGGCACCCCGGTGGCCGAGGACGTGAAGCTGTTCCACGAGCCCGACGAGCGATTCTGGCTCGGCGCCGGCATCACCCGCAGCAAGAAGTACCTGGTCGTCGAGATGGGCTCGAAGATCACCAGCGAGGCGCACCTGTTCGACTTCGCCGACCTCACCGCCGGCGGACAGGTGATCTGGCCGCGCCGCGACGGCGTCGAGTACGAGATCGACCACGCCGTGATCGATGGCGAGGACGTGCTCTACGTGCTGCACAACGACGGCGCCCTCGACTTCGAGCTCGTCGCCGTGCCGGCATCCGACCCGCAGGGCGAGCGTCGCGTCGTGCTGCCGCACACGCCGGGTCGCCGCATCCTCGAGGTGGACTGCTTCCGTGACTTCGCGACCGTCGAGTACCGCCGCGAGGGATTGGGGCGGATCGCACTGCTCTCCTACGGGGATGACGTGCTCGACGAGCTGGAGTTCGACGAGCCGCTGTATTCGTCGTGGTTCTCCGGTAACCCGGAGTGGCATGCCCCGCTGCTGCGGATGGGCTACGTCTCGTTCATCACCCCTTCGACCGTGATGGACCTCGATGTCGCGACCGGTGAGCGTCTGGTGCGCAAGCAGCAGGCGGTGCTCGGCGGGTACGACCCCGCCGACTACGACCAGCGCCGACTATGGGCGACGGCGGAGGACGGCGCCCAGGTGCCGATCTCACTCGTGTGGCGCCGCTCGTTCGGCGAGCCGGGCGCAGAGCCCCGCCCGGTGCACCTGTACGGCTACGGATCGTACGAGTCGTCGATGGACCCGGGCTTCTCCCCCATGCGCCTGTCCATGCTCGACCGCGGCGTGGTCTTCGCGATCGCGCATGTGCGCGGCGGCGGCGAGATGGGCCGCCACTGGTACGACGACGGCAAGATGCTGCGCAAGCGCAACACGTTCACCGACTTCGTCGCGTGCGCGCAGCACCTGGTGGATGCGGGCGTCACGACGCCGGACAGGATGATCGCCGAGGGCGGCAGCGCCGGGGGCCTGCTGATGGGCGCGGTCGCCAACCTCGCACCAGAGCTGTTCGCCGGCATCCTCGCCGAGGTGCCGTTCGTCGACGCGCTGACGTCGATCCTCGATCCCTCGCTCCCGCTGACGGTGGTCGAGTGGGACGAGTGGGGCGACCCGCTGCACGACCCCGAGGTGTACCGGTACATGAAGTCGTACACGCCGTACGAGAACATCAGGCCGGATGCCGCCTACCCGCCGATCCTCGCGATCACCTCGATCAACGACACCCGCGTGCTGTACGTGGAACCGGCCAAGTGGGTCGCGGCTCTGCGCTTCGCCGGCGCCGACGAGGTGCTGCTGAAGTGCGAGATGGCCGCCGGGCACGGCGGTGTGAGCGGACGCTACAACGCGTGGCGGGAGCGCGCGTTCGCGCTGGCCTGGATGCTGGACCGCTTCGGACTCGCGGACTGAGCCGCCGGGGCCGGCGCCGCGCGCCGGCCCCGACTGCTCAACCGAAGAGTGCTGCGGCCTCTTCGTAGCGGTGCAGGGGCACGGTGTTCAGCTCGCCCAGTGCGTCCTCGAACGGGACGCGCACGATCTCGGTGCCCTGCATGGCCACCATCTGCCCCCAGGCGCCGTCGACGATCGCGTCGGCGGCGTGCAGACCGAGGCGGGTGGCGAGCACGCGGTCGAATGCCGAGGGCGAGCCGCCGCGCTGGATGTGGCCGAGGATGGTCGCGCGCGTCTCGATGCCGGTGATGCGCTCGATCTCGGGGGCCAGCCGGTCGCCGATGCCGCCGAGGCGGGGGCGGTTGAACGCGTCGAGGCCCTTGTCGCTGTAAGCCTCGTCCATGCCCTGGAGCTTGAAGCCCTCCGAGACGACGACGAGCGGCGCGCGTCCGCGATCGTGTGCGCTGGTGACCAGCGCGGCGATCTCGTCGAGCGTCTGCGGCACCTCGGGAATGAGGATGGCGTGCGCGCCGGCTGCCATGCCGGCGTGCAGGGCGATCCAGCCGACGTGCCGGCCCATGACCTCGGCGACCATGCAGCGCTGGTGCGAGTCACCGGTGGTGCGCAGTCGGTCCATCGCCTCGGTGGCGATGTTGACCGCAGTGTCGAAGCCGAACGAGTAGTCGGTGGCGCGCAGATCGTTGTCGATGGTCTTCGGCACGCCGATGACGTTGATGCCGTCCTTGGCGAGGCGGTCGGCCGCCGCGAGCGTGCCCTCGCCGCCGATCGCGATGATGCCGTCGATGCGGTGGCCGTAGAGGGTCTTCGCGATGTTCTCCGCTCCCCCGCGCTCGCCCTCGTAGGGGTTGGTGCGGCTGGTGCCGAGGATCGTGCCGCCGACCTTGGAGAGGCCCTTGACCTCGTGCCTGGTGAGCGGGAAGAAGTCGCCGTCGACCACACCGCGCCAGCCGTCGCGGATGCCGACGAACTCGAGGTCGTAGCTGGTGGTGCCCTTGAGCACGATGCCGCGGATGACTGCGTTCAGTCCGGGGCAGTCGCCACCGCTGGTCAGAATGCCGATCTTCATGCTGCTGCCTTCGTGCTTCGGGGGAAAGGGTAAAGGCGACGCTGCCTGCATCCGACCCTAGTGGGCGGCGGCATCCGATGCCATTCGAATCACGCGAAAACCCGGAATCTTGCGGGCCGTATCGGGCTGAAACCGCGATCTTGCGACGCGCCGCTGATCCTGAACGAAAGAGGGCGTCAAGAACAACTGTTCTTAACGCCCTCTGAACGGCCTGTGACGTCAGGCGCCCTGCAGCGCCTCCCGCAGCAGGTGCATGAGCGCGCCGAGCTGCACGGACTCCACGCTGCCCTGCTCGATGTTCTCGCCGTCCAGCGCGCGGCCGGCCAGGCCCTGCTTCTGGTCGATGAGCTCGGCGATCTTCGTGTCGATCGTGTGCGCGGCGATGATGCGCCACGCGGTGACCGGCTCGTCCTGACCGATGCGGTGCACGCGGTCGATCGCCTGCGTCTGCTCCGCAGCGGTCCAGCTGAGCTCGGCGAGCACGACGTTCGAGGCTGCCTGCAGGTTCACGCCGACGCCGGCCGCGGTGAGCGAGCACACCGCGATCCCCACCTCGGGGTCGGTGTTGAAGGCGTCGATCGCCGCCTGGCGGGCCGGGGTCGTCTGGTCGCCGCGGATGGAGACGGCCTTGATGCCGGTTGCCGCGAAGTGCGCCTCGGCCTGGTCCATGACGTCGATGTGCTTGGCGAAGAACACCACCTTCTCGACCGAGCGCTGCAGCTGAGCGGCGTAGTCGGCTGCGAGCTGCGCTTTGGCCTGGCCGATGCGGCGGACCATCGTGAAGACGTTGTCCCCACCGGTGCCCGCGGCCTTGGACTCCTCGAGCTCGTTGTGCGCGACGAGGCGCACGATGTCCTCGTCGATCTCGCCGGCCTCGGCCGGGCCGTGCGCAGCAGCGCGTGCCTCGACGATGCGGCGGTACTTCGCCGCCATCCTCTGACCGAGCTCGCGCTCCGCCTCGCGGATCCCGCGGCCGAACTCGTCGTCCAGCTGCACGGGCAGGTCGGCGATGAGCTTGTCGGGCAGGTCGGCGGCGACGTCCTTCTTCTTGCGCCGCACGATGCCCATCGAGATGACGGCCTCGCGCGCCTCGGCGTAGAACGACTTGTCTGCCGGGGTCAGCCCGGTGGCGTCGAGCTTGTCCATCAGCGCCGGCTCCGGCTTCTCGCCGTTGGTCCAGCCCAGGAAGCGCCAGATCGCGTCGAAGTCCTCGACGTCGTTGATCAGCGGGGTTCCGGTGAGGGCGAGCATGAGCGGGTTCCGCTCCCGTTCGCGGATGCGGGAGGCAAGCGCCAGCACGTTCTGCGACCGCTGCGAGGAGAGGTTCTTGATGAAGTGCGCCTCGTCGACGACCATGCCCTTCAGGCCGATCGAGCTCAGCCACGACAGGTGCCGGTCGAGGATCTCGTAGTTGACGATGAACACGTCGGCGAAGGCGTCGATGTCGGCGCCGTCGCCCTGGATGACGGCCGCACGGCGCTGCGGGGTCCACAGCTCGACTTCGCGGGCCCAGTTCATCTTCACGACGTTGGGCACGACGACCAGCAGCGGGTACGCCTCGGCGACGGATGCCGCGAGCACCGACTGCGCGGTCTTGCCGAGACCCGGCTCATCGGCGAGCAGGAAGCTGCGGTGGCCGGCGCGCACCGACTCGATGAAGCGCGACTGGTGCACCATGACCTCACGGCCCTTGGGCGAGATGTGGTCGTACTCTGGCACCGGGGGCAGCTCCATGGTGGCGGCTCCCCCACCGGCGCCGGACTCGAACGCCTTGTACAGCGGGCCCATCAGCTCCCAGCCGTCCAGGCGGCGGCGCGGCGTGGAGGCCGGACGCGGCGTCAGATCCGGCGCGAGGAACGGGTTGGCGAGCTGTCGCGACTCCACCGAGGGCGGCGTGACCTGCTTCTCGGCGAGCGCGGCCGGCACGACCACCGTGGTCTTCACGGGCGCGACGTCGGTGATCACCAGCTCCTCCGGGGCGAGCTCCGCGCCGGACTCGAGCAGCCAGTCACGACGCATCCGCTTGGCCACAGGGCTCGTGGCCTGGTCGGCCTCGAGCAGCTGGATCAGCGACGTGTCACGCGCCGCGGTCTTCGCGAGGATGGTCGCCACGCCGTCGAGTCGCTTCAGCAGTTCGGCACGGGCGGCATCGGACAGCTCCTGGTCGGCCTTCACCCTGGCGCGCTCCTCGCGCACCAGGAAAGCGATGACCTGGAACTTCACTCGATTGGTGGGCCCGAGCTTTCCGCGCTGGGCCTTCGCCTCGATCTCGCGCACCTTGCGGGCGAGGATCGGGATCAGAGGCGCCTCGTCATCGCGCCGGGAAGTCTTCTTTCGCCGCGGGGCGGCGGTCGCCGTGGTCGGCATGCTCCTCCTGAGCTGAGATATCCGTGCCGAGGATGCTCGGCCGTACCTGTCGTCCGCGGGCGGCATGCTGCCGGCACGGGCCTGACCGGATGCGTATTCGCATGACGACTGCGCACTCGGGCCGTTGCCCCCGCGACCTCCGGATCGCCGGCGCCGATGCGCAGCAGATGCGCTCGGGCGGGAATCCGCGTACAAGTCTACGCCATCGCCCGGTTCCGGTGCGGCGACAGGCGGCGGAACTCGCTCAGCGGCGCCCACGGTCGGTGGATGAGCGGTGTAGAAACTTCCGTCCTGGAAGACCTCGACGCCTATCCGCGAACCAGCCGCCGAACTCGACTACACCCTCAACTGCGAAGAGCCGGTTTCGTAAAAGAACGAAGGCACAACTCGCCCAGCGCCCACCTCTCGCGCTCCCACATAAATCCAAGGCCCAGCAGTTTCCCGCAAGAAGGTCAGAATGAAATGCATCGCGGACAGGTCCAGCCACCCGCACCCATGCCGGCCAAGACACCGCCAGCGATACGGGGAATGCCATCACCGTCGGAGCACCTCGACAGGATCAAGCCCTAGGGTGCCAAGATCGGCTTCGACTCGCGCGATGAAGCGCCGGCAGCACTCATCGACGACGCGCCAATCCGCGGGTGTGGTTCGAGCACCTGGAGCAAGCACGGAGCCTACTGCCCACCCCGCGGCGACCTTCCAGATGGAGATGACGCCCCGTTCCTCGTACGACATTGAGTCGAATTCAAAGTCACCCCGCGCAGGATCCCGGAGCCAGAGAAGCAGGCTACGAGCCAACTCGACCACCGGAAATCCTGGCTCGTCGAAGATAGTCGTCGCGCTCTCCACGAGACAAAGGTGGGCGTCGAACGCGATGAGGTAGTCCGCTTGCGTAGTGCCCTGCAGTTCGTCAGTGCGGAGGCCGTCGTAGGTCAGTTCCACGTCGTCACCTTACATTCACTGGGAAAGCGTTGATGACGCGGCCGTCTCCGGTGACAATCACCCTGATGAACTCTTGACCCTTGGTGCCGATGACGCCGCCACCCGGAACGACGACTCGGAAAGTGTCATCGAGTTCGTTTGGCAGGAACACGGCCGCATCAGATTTCAAGCCACGCGAGATCCAGCCCTGAACTTGCCCGATGTCGTCGGATGCAAACTTGGCTCCGTTTCCGGTAGCGGACGCCAGGTGTTTGTTCTTGACGAAGATCGAAGCCTGATCATCAGCCGCCTTGAACGCCGCGTCCGATGCCTGCACCAGCGCCGATCTGCTGTTTGCGGCGGCCCCTGCGTCAGCATGCTTCGCGGCCGCCCCTACCAGGAGTCTGTTGGTGGCGAGTCCGACGCCGACGCCTGCTCCTCCGAACGCGGCGCCGAGGGTGGTGGCGTATGCGCCGTCCTCGAAAGTGCGCGCCTCTGGCGCGGTGGTGACCGTGTACTGCGCCAGGCTCGTACCCGCGCCGATGACCACGCCGGCGACAATGCATGCCCCGGCGCTGACGATGACACAGACAACTCCCGCTGCCACCAGTGCCGTGATACCGATCGCCTCGGCCGCAGCACCACCGTCCCCGTACGGGTTCGCTTCGGTGAACATCGGCGAGTTCGAGTCCCAGTTGGTGATGCTCCACGCCGCCTCGGCCTTGCGGGTGTTGCCGGCGGCGGGTGGTGCGTCAGAGACCGCCTTCGGCCCGCCACCAGGACCCGCCTGCTTCGTCGTGGTCGTACTGGTGGTCTTCTTGTGAGACATCGGCGCGGATGCACCACTCAACGACTCCGCCCGGAAGAACAACCCGGACGCATCCGCGAACGACACCGGCGAGTTGATCGCATACGCGTACGCGTTGATCTGACGCGCGTCGCCGGTGTCGAGGATCGGGTCAACCGAGATGAACTTCCCCAGCCCCGCATCGTACGCCCGAGCACCCAGCTGGGTCAGGCCGGTCGCCGAGACCGGCTGATTCAGATACCCGAAGTTCGACGACCAGACCGCCACCCCGCCCCGGGCGACACCGTACGGATCCATCCACCGACGAGTGACGACCCCGGTGGCCGCGTTGATCTGCAACCCGACCGTTCCCACCGGATCAGGGGACAGCCACCACAACCCGCCCCCGGCACCGGAGGTGCGCTCGGCGACACTGATCCCCGCGACCTGATACGACCGCACACCGGTCGTCGTCGTCCCGACCATGCGCAGCACCGTGTCCCCCAGGAACAGCGATGCCCCGTCAGAGCCGCCCCACCGCAGCAGCAACTGCCCATCCGCGGTATAGATGCTCTTCTCGGTCTTCGTCCCATCCACCACCGAGCTGACACGGCCCGACTCGTCATACGTGACCGCCTGCCCGGCACGCGTGGTCATCGCCCCCGACGCGTCGTACTGATACCCGTCGGTGACCGTGGAAGAACCCGTCGTGGCCGAGACCTGAGTCACGGCATGCGGACGCGCAGCTCCAGCCGCCGGATACGAGTACGTCGAGGCGGTCGGGGTACCACTCACGCCGTTCTTCACCGTGCTCGCCGTCCGGTTCCCCGTGACCGGATCGACCGTGTACTGCGCCGAATACGGCGCAGGCCCCCCAAGCGCACCCGTCGGCCCCGCCACACAATCACTGGTCGCCGACGCCCACGCAGCAGTCATCGCCTGCAACGGCCCATAACTGAAGCACTGGGTGTCATCCGCGTGGGATGCGGCCGCGGTGACCGCCTTGGTGATAATCCCGGCATCGTTGCGGCTGTATGTGCGCAGCGCCTCCTGCGTGAACGTCGACCCACGGCGCCTCGGATTGCGCGCTACGACTCGAGGCCATTTGAATGTCCCTCAAGCACTCGAACGCCGACGGCTTCCGCCGCCCGCAACAAGCGCTCCGACGATTGAAGTTGCCCCTCCCCGAGAAGCATAAGCACGTGAAATGGCCGCGCCGGTCTCCGATATTGCTCAGGACCGTCAATTACAGGTTTCGACCAGAAAGACCCAGCCGCATTTATGGTCGTCATCAATGCGCGAAGTCCGTCATCGTCTCGCGAAAGAATTTCCTCGGAACGCTCCACTACGAGTACGTATGCGTCGGCGGGAAGCCATTCATCCAGATAGCAAAGACACTCCTCTAGTGCATACCAATTTTCCCCGAAGTCATCAAAGAACTGTAACGCCGCCCCAAACTCGCTCATGAGCGATGGCGTGTCGCGCATTTTCCACCCTCGCAACTTCCGAACACATGCATTCACGCCCAGGGTTTCGTAAAAGAACAAAGGCACAACTCGCCCAGCGCCCACCTCTCGGGGCCCCACATAAATCCAAGGCCCAATAGTTTCCCCAAGAAAGTCAGGTTGGAATGCATCATGTTGTCCGAGTCATCCGGCGTCATGGTCGAATTCCTAACTGGTCAAGCACTGTCGTGCAACTACATGTCTCGCAGTTCTCGCGCGAGCGCCACTATCCGGGCATTCGCTAAAAGAACATGCTCCTCCAACAGAGTTCCGAAGAGAATCGTTTCGAGGTCTGCTTCTGCCCGTCGAATCGCGTCAGCAACTCCCGACCCGTCGTTCTCAAGCAGCGAAATTGCATCTTGCAGGGCGCGTTGCGCCTCCTCAAGATTGCAAACGCCGCCCTCGAGCCCGGAAACAGTCCCCAGCATTCTCGACACCACAGTCTTGTTGTACTCGTTCATAGCTACCTGGTTATAGCTGTTATGACAATGTCGTCT
>NZ_QUAB01000040.1 GCF_003387575.1 Microbacterium bovistercoris
GCCGCAGGTGCGGCATCCGCCCCCTTATGCCGGAGCCGGGGATGCGCGAGACCCCGAGTTCTGCGCGAGACCCGCGCCTGGAGCATGGGTCTCGTGCGGGGATGCGGGTTTCGCGTGGAACTCGCGTGGGAGTGAGGGTCTCGTGCAGGATCGCGGGTTTCGCCGGCGGCTAGGCGGGCAGCGCGGCGGCGGCCAGTGAGACCTCGAGTTCTGGGCGAGACCCGCGGTCAGAACATGGGTCTCGTGCGGGGATGCGGGTTTCGCGTGGATCTCGCGTGGATCTCGCGTGGATCTCGCGCGAGGAGGAGGATCCCGCGGCGGCGCGGGCTACGCGCGCGGCGCCGCCGTGGACGAGCGGATGACGAGCTCCGGATGCAGGTCGAGGGCACTCGTGTCGTCGCGGCCCTCGATGTGCGCGATCAGGCGCTGCGCGGCGGCGCGGCCCATGCCCTCGAACGGCTGACGCACGGTCGTCAGCGCCGGCGAGGCGAACGCGGCCAGCGCGATGTCGTCGACGCTGACCACCGAGACGTCCTCGGGCACCCGGCGCCCGGCCTCGTGCAGGGCGCGGATCAGCCCGAACGCCATCTCGTCGCTCGAGACGAACACCGCCGTGGCATCCGGGATCGCGGCGATCGTGCGGCCGGCGCGGTACCCGGACTCGGGAGTCCAATCGCCGGGGATGACCGGCGGCGGCGTGATGCCGCGCTCGGTGAGCACCTGCTCCCAGGTCTCGCGGCGCTGGCGGGACTCGATCCAGTAGTCGTCGGCAGGGACGTGCCAGACGGTGCGGTGCCCGAGATCGAGCAGGTGCTCGACGGCCAGCCGGGCGATCGCGTGCTGGTCGACGATGAGCGGCGCGTCCATGTCGAGCGACGCACGCTCGGTGCGCGTCGACGGCGTGCGCTCGGTGCGCATCCGCATCGCCGGGGAGTCCAGCTCGACCGGCAGGCCGAGCACGATGCCCTCGGCCCCCTGCCGCTCCAGACGGTCGAACGCCTGCACGAACGCTTCGGTCGAGGCATGGTCGGGGACCGCAGCCATCGTGACGGTGTAGCCGTTCGCCGCCGCGGCCTGCTCGACGCCGGCGGCCAGCGCGGCGGAGGAGTAGCGGTCGGTCGAGACCAGGATCATCCCGAGGATGCGGGTGCGTCCCGATGCCAGAGACGCGGCGGCGGCATGGATGCGGTACCCCAGCGACTCGACGGCGGCGTGCACGCGCCGGGCGGTCTCGGGGCGCACGTTCTGATTGCCGGAGAGCACGCGCGAGACGGTCTGCGCACTGACGCCCGCGGCACGCGCGACATCGAGCTGGTTCGGGGCGCGGTCTGCGCTCGGGCGACGGGGCGACATGGAGCAATGGTAGCGTTCCGCCCGCGTCAGACCGCGGATCACCGGGACATCGTGTGCGAGAATGTGAACGCAAACATCATCGGGATTCAGGAGACGTCTTGACCAGTTCCGCACCCTCGCTCACCTGGCGCGACGGCCAGATCCTCCGCGACGCACAGCCGCACCGCATCCTGTCCGGGGCTGTGCACTACTTCCGCATCCACCCCGACCAGTGGGAGGACCGGCTGCGCCGCCTCGCGGCGATGGGCGCGAACACCGTCGACACCTACATCGCCTGGAACTTCCACGAGCGCGTCGAGGGCGAGTACGACTTCGAGGGCTGGCGCGACGTCGCCCGGTTCATCCGCATCGCCGGCGAGGTGGGGCTGGACGTCTTCGTGCGCCCCAGCCCGTACATCTGCGCCGAGTGGTCGAACGGCGGCATCCCGTTCTGGCTGTCCGGCCGGGTGCGCGCACTGCGGACCTCTGATCCCTCCTTCCTCGCTGCCGTGGACGCCTGGTACGACGCGCTGATCCCGCAGCTCGAGCCGCTGCAGGCCGTGCACGGCGGCCCGATCCGGCTGATCCAGGTCGAGAACGAGTACGGCTCCTTCGGATCGGATGCCGCATACCTGACGCACCTGCGCGACGGCCTGCGCTCGCGGGGCATGGTCGAGATGCTCACCACCGCAGACGGCACCCTGCCCGACATGGTGCGGAACGGCAGCGTCGACGGTGCGATGGGCACCTTCACCTTCGGCACCGGCGTGCAGGACGCGGTGGCGCTGCTTCGCTGTGACCATCACCTGATGTGCAGCGAACTCTGGGGCGGTTGGTTCGACCACTGGGGCGAGCAGCACCACGTGCGCTCGGCCGACAGCATGATCTCCACCGTGCAGGAACTGCTCGACGAGGCCGGGTCGGTCAGCATCTACATGGCGCACGGCGGCACGAACTTCGGGCTGTGGGCCGGCGCGAACCATGACGGGGTGATCCAGCCCACGATCACGTCCTACGACTCGGATGCGCCGATCGGCGAGGACGGCACGGTGAACGACAAGTTCCACGCGCTGCGTGCGGCGTTCGCCCCGTTCCACTCCTCGCCGCTGCCGCCGGTTCCGGATGCCCCGAAGCGGCAGTCCGCGGCATCCGCTGGGCTGACGCCGATGACCTCGCTGCTCGACGTGGTGCGCGCTCAGCCGGTGGTGGCGACGGCGGCGCAGCCGCTGAGCTTCGAGGAGCTCGGCGCCGAGGACGGGATCGTCGCCTACTCGTCCGAGGTGAGCTTCCCGGCTTCGTCGACCCTGCGCATCCTGGAGCTGCGCGACCGGGCGACCGTGTTCCTCGACGGCGAGCGGCTCGGCACGATCGAGCACGACGGCGCACAGGAGCTGGCGCTTCCGGCCGAGGGCGGCTCCGGGACTCTGACCATCGTGGTCGAGAGCCTCGGACGCATCAATTACGGCGCGTACACCGGGCAGCACAAGGGCATCCTCGGCGGCGTGCTCATCGGCCGTCGGTACGCGCATGGGTGGGAGCACCGGATCGTGCCGCAGACGGCGCCCTCTACCGCCCCGGCTCCTGAGCGAGGAGCGCAGCGAGGAGACGAAGGACGCACCGACGGTCTCGCCCTCGCGACCTTCGATGTCACAGAGCCGGCCGATGCCTGGCTCGCCTTCCCCGGCGGCGCCAAGGGCATGGTCTGGCTGAACGGCTTCCTGCTCGGCAAGTACTGGGAGCGCGGCCCGCAGGTCACGCTCTACGCGCCCGGACCGCTGTGGCGCGAGGGCCGCAACGAGATCGTCGTGCTCGACACCGACCGGCTCGGCGCGACGGTCGAGATCCGCGAGCAGCCCGACTTCGGCGCATCCGAGGAGTTCATCGGCGCGTAGCGCCGCGGCATCCGGTGTGTTTTCGACCGCGCGGGTGTTCGGTTGTCAGCGGATGCCAGATGCGTTTTCGACCGCGCGGTCGAAAACGCAGGCGCCCGGGTGCTGTCGGCTGCGCTTTCGACCACGCGGGTGTTCGGTTGCCCGCGGATGCCAGATGCGTTTTCGACCGCGCGGTCGATTTCGCAGGCGCCCGGGTGCTGCCGGCTGCATTTCCGACCACGCGAGTGTGCTGCGGATGCCGCCGGCCGGGCGCAGGATCGGCCGCATCCATACTGCCGAGAACTCCCGCGGATCAGGCCGTCGCGGCGCGCAGCGCGATCTCGACCATGTCGCCGAAGGTCTGCTCGCGCTCCTGCGCAGTGGTCTGCTCGTGTGTGACCAGGTGATCCGAGACCGTGCAGATGCTCAGTGCGCGACGCTCGCGGTAGGCGGCCAGCGTGTACAGCGCGCTGGTCTCCATCTCGGCGCCGTCGAGGAAGGTCTCGGCGATCCACTTCGCTCGCAGCGGGTCCCCGGGGAACAGGACGACGGAGGCGATCTCGCCCGGGGCGGCGGCGATGTGCGGAGTACTCATCCCGCCAGGCATCCGCGCTGTAGCCTGGACCAGCGACTGGCGAGGCCGGGTGACCGGCGGGGAGCGTGGAGTACGGCATCGACCGCCTGGGTGCCCATCGGAACGATGGGAGCACACATGCGCTACGGGATGAATCCGCACCAGGCCGCCGAGGTCACCGGGGGACCGAGGGTCCTGAACGGCGAGCCGTCGATGATCAACTACCTGGATGCGCTGAACGCGTCCGCGCTGGTGCGTGAGGCCGATGCCGCGACGGGGCTGCCCGCGGCGGCATCCTTCAAGCACGTCTCGCCGGCCGGCGCCGCGGTCGCCGGAACGATCGACGACGTGGCATCCGAGACCTGGCGGATCTCAGACGAGGGCGGCCTGATCTCGGCCTACGTGCGCGCCCGCGACGCCGACCCGAAATCGTCGTTCGGCGACGTGGTCGCACTGTCGCGCCCGGTCGATGTGGCGACAGCCGAGTTCCTGCGCAGCGTGATCTGCGACGCCGTGATCGCGCCCGGGTACGAGGACGGCGCCGTCGAGGTGCTCAGCGAGAAGCGCGCCGGCCGGTTCCTCGTCTTCGAGGCGGATGCCGCGGAGCCGCCGCGCCGAGAGCGCCGCGACCTGCTCGGCGCCGTGCTCGAGCAGGACCGGGATGCCGCCGACGTCGCGGCCGCGCTGCCGGACGGTCTGCTCGACGAGGCCGGCCGTCGCGACGCGCTGCTCGGCATGGTCGCCGCGCGATACACGCAGTCGAACTCGGTCGTGCTCGTGCGCGATGGAGCTGCGGTCGGCATCGGCGCGGGGCAGCAGAACCGTGTCGACTGCGTGCGGCTCGCGGGGGCGAAGGCGCGGGTGTGGTGGCTGCGTCGGCACGCGTTCGTGCGTGAACTGCCCGAGGTCGCCGGCATGCGCAGGCAGGACCGGCTGAACTGGCAGATCCGCTTCGCCGGCGAAGAGATGACCCGGGCGCAGCGCGCGGAGTTCGCGGAGCTGTTCGGCGCCGAGGCATCCGATCGGTACGCGGATGCCGGATGGCGCGACGCCTGGTGCGCGGACATCACGGGCGTGACCCTGGTGTCGGACGGGTTCCTGCCGTTCCGTGACAACGTCGATCACGCTGCGGAGTTCGGCGTCTCGACGATCGTCGAGCCCGGCGGATCGACGCGGACGGATGAGGTCGCCGCGGCCGCCGCCGAGCACGGCATCTCGCATGTGCAGACCGGCCTGCGGCTGTTCCGGCACTGACACGGCGAGTGCGCACGGGAGCGGAGCGGCGCGGCCGCGAACGTCGGCGGCGGATGGTTCGATGGGGGCATGAACGGGCGGGTGCGGGACTGGGCCGAGAAGGAGCGGGCGCTGCGCGAGCAGGACCGCGGGCTGTGGGTCACGGCCGCATCCTTCGTCCTCGGTGCCGCGCTCGGCACGTTGCTGCTCCTCGGCCCGCCGCGACCGCTCGCCGGCCCCGGCTCGATCATGATGCCGGCCGCGCTCGTCGCCGGCGCGATCGCCGCTGCAGCCTTCGCCGTCAGCACCCTGATGCACCGCCGTGGTGAGACCTCTGGGATGCCGCGCTGGCAGACCGTCGTGTCGGACGTGTCCTCCGTCGCCGTGACGATCGCGTTCGGCGGGGTGACCGCGCTCGGCACGCTGCTCGCCGCCGAGGTCTTCGCGAACGGACTGCAGGGGATCTCGCTCGCGCCGCTCGCCGGTGGCATCTTCACCGGCGTCGCCTCCGCGGTGGGCGGACGACTGGCGTTCGCCGCCGGAGTCGATCTGCGCACCGTCGATCTCGCGGCGCTGCTGTTCGGGTTCCTCATCATCGGCACGATGTTCGCGATGATCACGGCCGTCGACCCGCGCTGGTGGGAGCACAACTTCTCGCAGCTCGGCGGAGGGGAGGGCGCCTGGGCCTTCAACGGCACGCTCGTGGTCGCAGGGCTCCTGATCGCCACGGTCGGCTCGTACGTCGGCCGCGACCTGCACCGCCTGCTCGGCGACGGAGCGCTGCGGCGCATCGCCCTCGTCGTGATCGCCTGGGTGCTGTCGGGCGCGGCGCTCGCCGCGGTGGGCCTGCTCCCGATCACACAGGTGCCGGCCGCGCACTTCGTCGCCGCGACCGCCGCGCTGGTGCTGTTCGTGGTCGCTGCCGTGGTGACGGCCGTGGTGCTGCCGCCGGAATGCTCGCGCACGCTGCGCGCCACCACCGTCGCCGTCGTCGCCGTGGTGATCCTGGTCGTCGTGCTGTCGTTCGCGGTGCGGCTGTTCACCATCACCGCGCTCGAGGCGATCGTCGTCGGCCTCGCACTGCTGTGGATGTCGACGCTCGTGCGCCTGCTCGCGATCCTCGCACCCGATGTGTCGCGCCCGTCCGAGGTGCGCTCCCCGCTGCGCGTGCTCTGACGGAGAGGCTCAGCCCTCGCGGCGGCGGACGATCTCGGCGATCCAGCTCGGGGCGAACGGGCTCGTGCAGCCGGGCGCAGTGGGGTAGTCGGCGAGCACCTGCAGGCGGTCCCCGATCTCGACGGCGCGTTCGCGCCGCGAGCGGTCGTAGATGCCGATGTTGGCGAGGGTCTCGTTCATCGCCCACTGCAGGCGCTCGGGAGCATCCTTCATCTCCCGCTCGATCTGGTCGAGCAGGGCGTCGAGGTCCAGGCCGTCAGGATTCTTCATCACGCGCGCAGAGGTCAGCGACCAGGCGGATGCCGCCACATCCGGATCGGCGTCGTCGAACCAGCGCAGCCGCATCTCCTCGGCCAGAGGGGACTTCTTCACGATGTAGTTGACGAGCCAATCCGACACCTTCGGACCGTTCGCCTCGCGCATCATGCGGTCGAGGTCGTCGGCCGAGAACTCCTTCGGCTTCACGATCAGCAGCGCGACCAGGCGGGCCGCCGTGTCGCCAGTCGCCCAGAGCTCGCGCGACAGCTGCGGCGAGGTGCCCGCGGCCTTCGCGACCGCGCGCAGCTTCGTGAGGTTCACACCGTGATCGTCGCCGTGCCGCTCGTTGACCGCGCGCATCTTCGGGTCTTCGAGGGCGGCGAGCTCCGCTCGCACGCTGTCGACCGTCGCATCCGTCATGCCGCCAGCCTACGTCGGCGCCTCGCCAAAGGGCTCCGGTCTCACTCGTTGCGGGTGTTTCGCCGGGCGGACCCGCATCCGTTGGGACCGGAGCGAGGAGGAGGGAGCATCAGAGGCGCACCGTCAGGCGGGCAGGCGCACTGTCACGACGAGGCCGCCGTCGGCGAGCGGGGCCAGTGACAGCTCGCCGGCGTGCGCGCGGACGATGGATGCCACGATCGCCAGCCCGAGGCCCACGCCGTCGCCGTGCTCGGTCGTGCGGGCGCCGCGGTGGAACGGCTCGGTCAGATGCTCGACATCCTGATCCGAGAGCCGTGCGCCGTCGTTGCCGACCACCAGCTCGGCCACCCCCGCAGACGTGGATGTGCGCACCGCGACCCCGCCACCGGACGGCCGGTTGTGCACGATCGCGTTGTGCACCAGGTTCGTCGCGAGCTGCTGCAGCAGCGCCGGCGACCCTGCCGTCTCCGCCGACGACAGCTCGGTGTCGAAATGCACGCCACGGGTCGCCGCCAAGGGCGCGAGGGTCTCCACGGCATCCTCGGCCAGCAGGGCGAGGTCCACCGGCTCGCTCTCGCGCACGCCGCGCTCGGCACGGGAGAGCACCAGCAGCGACTCGGTCAGTCCGATCGCTCGGGTGTTCACCGCAGCCAGCCGATCGATCAGCTCCGCACGATCGATCGAGGGGTCGGCGTCCGCGACCTCCAGCATCGTCCGCGTGATCGCCAGCGGCGTTCGGAGCTCATGCGAGGCGTTCGCCGCGAAACGCTGCTGCTCGCCGACGTGCCGCTCCAGCTCCGCCAGCATCCGGTCGAAGGCGTCCGCGAGGTCGGTGAACTCGTCGCCGCGCCCTGGCAGCGAGACGCGATGCGACAGGGAACCCTCCGCCGCGAGCCCCGCCGCGTCGTGCAGTCGCTCCAGCGGGCGCAGCATCCGTCCTGCCAGGAGCCAGCCGCCGACCAGCCCGCACACGACCAGCAGAACGAACATCGCGACCGTCGGCGGCGTGAACGCGCGCACCAGATCGCCCTGGGTCGGCACGACGCGCGGGCGCCCGTCGGATCCCTGCATCCACCCGGATCCGTCGGGCACGTACCGCAGCAGGAAGAGCCAGACCACGGTCAGCAGCGCCGCACCGGTCAGCACGATGACGGCGGCGTAGCTCAGCGCGAGCCGCGCCCGCACCGACATCCCGCGGCTATGGGGCATCGTCGATCCGGTATCCGACGCCGGGCACGGTCACGATCACCCACGGCTCGCCGAGCCGCTTGCGCAGCCCCGACATCGTGATTCGCACCGCGTTGGTGAACGGGTCGGCGTTCTCGTCCCAGGCGCGCTCGAGCAGTTCCTCGGCGCTGACCACACCGCCGTCCGCGGCGACGAGCACCTCGAGCACCGCGAACTGCTTGCGGGTCAGCGGCACGTAGCGGCCGTCGCGGAAGACCTCCCGACGGAACGGATCGATGCGCAGCCCGGCCAGCTCGCGCACCGGCGGTGCGGCGTGCGCGGAACGGCGGGCGAGCGCGCGCAGTCGCAGCACCAGCTCACGCAGGGCGAACGGCTTGGTGAGGTAGTCGTCTGCGCCCAGCTCGAACCCGGTCTGCTTGTCGTCGAGCCGGTCGGCCGCGGTGAGCATGAGGATCGGCATGCCCGAACCGGATGCCACGATCGACTGCGCGACCTCGTCGCCGGTCGGCCCGGGAACATCCCGATCGAGCACGGCGACGTCGTAGGTGTTGTACGAGAGCAGCTCGAGCGCGGCGTTCCCGTCGGGCGCGATGTCGGCAGCCATCGCCTCCAGCCGCAGGCCGTCTCGGATGGCCTCGGCGAGAAGCGCTTCGTCCTCCAGGATCAGCACCCGCACGCTCGCAGTCTACGAGCGGGCAGCTTTCGAAAACGTATGCGTCCGCGCATACGCCCTGGCAACACCCGATTCGCGAGCGTGGAGGGCATGAGTACTCTCGCGCAGCGCCCCCGTGCCTCGTTCGCCCTCGCCGCAGCCCTCGGTCTCGCACTGCTGGGCATCGTCGTGGTCGCGACCGGCGTCATCGTGCAGGTCTCCGGGGCGGCACCGGATGCCGGGATGCCGGGTGGGGACCCGGCGCCTCCTGCGGTGGCGACCTCCGCCGAACCGGAGATCGTCGACGGCCCGGCTTCGCCGTTCGACGACGGCAACCCGACGGTGACGAAGCTCGACGCCGGCCTGCTCGGGGCGCTGCGCGAGGCGGCCACGGCCGCGCGGCGGGACGGCATCGAGATGGTCGTGAACAGCGGATGGCGCACTCCGGAGCGCCAGGAGCAGCTGCTGGTCGAGGCGATCTCGACCTACGGATCGCGGGAGGCGGCCGCCAAGTGGGTGGCACCCGCCGACAAGTCCTCGCACGTGCACGGTGAGGCCGTGGACATCGGAGATCTGGAGGCCGCGATCTGGCTGGGGCAGAACGGGGCGGAGTTCGGGCTGTGCCAGACCTACGCCAATGAGCAGTGGCACTTCGAGTATCGGGAGTCCGCCCCGCGGGAGGGATGCCCCGAGGCGTACCCCGACCCGACCTACGACCCGCGGCTGCAGTGAGCCACGCGGTTCAGGCGTCGAGGTCGGCCAGACCGGCGATCACCCTGTCCAGCCCGAACTCCCAGGCGCGCTGCGCGTCGTAAGGCGCACCCATCGCCTCTCCGGCGGCGGCGCCGACGCGGCGGGCGAGCGGGAAGTCGTCGCCGAGGTAGCGGGTGAGGCTCCCGGCGGACTGCTCCCACGCCTCGCCGAACGCCGCGTCATCCGGCATCCGCACGATGCGTGCAGCGGCGGCGCGCACGAAGTCGAGCATGAACGACAGTGCGGCATCCCGTGCGATGTCGTCGGCGTCGGCGCCGTCGAAGGCGTGCAGCTCGCGGTCGTATTTCGCGATCGTGCCGGGTCCGAGCGCGGTGCGAGAGTCATGGACGTCGAGCAGCCACGGATGCCGGCGGATCAGCGCCAGGTTGTCGTCGGCGACCGTGCGCACCCTGGCGCGCCAGCGCGCGGCGCTGAACGGGGTGACCGTCATATGCGCGTGCGCGCGGTCGGCCATCAGCACGAGCAGGTCGTCACGGCTGCCCACGTGCGTGTACACCGACATCGTCGTCATGCCGAGCGAGTCGGCCAGCGCGCGCACCGTGAGGCCCGCCAGGCCGAGGTCGTCGGCCAGCACGATCGCGCGGTCGACGACGTCGCCGACGGAGTGCTTCGGCCGCGGCCCGCGACTCCCGCCGGACGGCGCATCCGGCGCATCGCGCCAGAGCAGATCGATCAACGGCCTCGGCATCGCGGAACCTCCTCGGGAATAAGCCCAATAATAATGTACGTTGTACAGAGTTATGACGGGAGACACCATGAACATCACACAGACCGCCATCTCGCTCAACGTCGCCGACGTCGCCGCGTCGGCCGACTTCGCCAAGACCCACTTCGGATACCAGGAGGCCATGGCCGCCGAGGGATTCGTGTCGCTGCAGCATCCGGATGTGGCGACCAACCTCATCTTCCTCGCCACCGGACTCGGCACCTTCAAACCGGCCGAGATCGCCGGTGCCGCCGGCCAGGGCCTGCTGCTCGTGTTCGTCGTCGACGACCTCGACGAGCAGTTCGCCCGGATCGAGGCGGCAGGGGCACGGGTGATCACTCCGCCGGAGACCGAGCCATGGGGCGAGCGCTACTGCCAATTCGCCGACCCCAACGGACTGGTCTGGCAGCTGGTGCAGTGGATGCAGTGACAGACGAGAACGCCGGTCCCCGACTCGTGTCGGGGACCGGCGTCCTGCCTCAGAAGAGGATCAGCCCTGCGGCGGGGTCACCGAGATGAGCGCCGCCGTGTTGCCCTGCAGCGCCTTCTTGACGGTGATGACGGTGCCGTAGCCCACGCCGGAGTCGGCCGGGTTGCCGGTGCCGAGCACGGTGAACCCGAGGTCGAGACCGTACAGGCCCGTCGCCGGGGTGCCGTCCGGGTTGGTCACGCGCGTGGTGTATGGCGCGTTGTCGACCGAGGGCACGACCACCGAGGCGTCGCGCAGGCGGTTGTACAGGTTGCCGTCACGCAGCTCGATGCCGGCGACCCAGCCCTTGTCGTCGGTGAAGCTGTTCACCGCCGGCAGCGGGCCGAACTCGGTGCACGCCTCGTTGTACGACGCGTCGACGAGGCAGTCCTTGAACGGGTACGTCGGCTGCAGGCCGAACGCGGCGTTCGACGACTGCGCGCGGCTGGAGATGTTCTTCTGCAGCGACGGGTCGAGAGCCGCCTCAGCCCCGGTGCGGCGCAGCGGGTCGAAGTGGCTGTCCACCAGCAGCAGGCCGCCCTTGGCGCCGTAGCTCGGCAGGCTCGTCAGGTTCGAGGTGACATGGTTCGAGTTGCCGTAGGTGGTGTCGCGGTACCAGACCAGCGCGCCGGGCGCGTTGTAGGGAACCTTCTCGACCTTCCACGCCTCGGCGCTGTACACCGTGGTGTAGCCGTACTTCAGGCCCTCGTCGAAGCCGTCGAGGTTGCGCCACTCCACCAGGTAGTACTGCGCCTTGATCTGGGTGCCGCTGTCGCGTGCCCAGCCTGTGCCCGAGGTGTCGGTGAACGTGCCCACGGTCGGGGTCCAGCCGTTGTCGCCGCCCTCGACATCGTCGGCCCACGCGGTGGTGGCGCCCGAGGTCAGTGCGAAGTCGTCGGAGAACCAGCCGCGCTCCTCAGCTGCGGCATCCGTCGCGTAGCGCAGGCGCACCTGGATGTCCTGCCCGGCGAACGCCGAGAGGTCGATGTAGTCGTGCCGCCATCCGGCGGAGTCGCCGGTCAGGCCGTACTTCTTGCCGCCGTAGTCGGCCATGCGACCGTTCGGGTCTGCGTAGCCGTCGTTCGTCGAGACCAGCGCGCCGCCCTCGGTGAACACCTTCTGCTCGGCCCAGTTGCTGCCGTCGGTCGAGACCTCGACGAAGCCGTAGTCCCAGTCCGCCTCGATCGTGTAGTTGTTCCACATCCAGAACTTGGCGTCGGCGGGCACGTCGGCGATCGAGCGGGTCAGGCGGTTGTCCGCCCAGCTCTGGTCGGCGTTGGAGTACCACATCTCGCTGCCGCTGTGCGGCGTCGCGAGCGTGATCTCCTTGTCGGGCAGGTTCACCTTGATGCCGTCCTTCGTGCCCTTCGCGGGGCGCGAGGTCTGGCCGACCTTGACGGTCGTGGCGTCGTCACCGGGGTTGATGACCTGCGGGTCGGCCCAGCCGAGCACCCACTTGTCCCAGAGGCCCATGTGGGTCGGCATCGACTGGAAGATCGGGCCGGAGTGCGAGCCGGAGCTCATCAGGTCCCAGAAGTCGATGTCGGAGTTGCCGGCGTTCGAGGTGTCGTACAGGTCGGGGAGGCCGAGGTCGTGTCCGTATTCGTGTGCGAACACGCCGACACCCGAGTTCTCCGGCTGCACGATGTAGTTCGACAGCTTCAGGTCGGTGCCGGGGATCGGCGCCCCACCCGGAACAGCGGAGGAGTGCGCCCAGATCGCGTAGGTGCCCTCCTTGCCGCCACCACCGGACTTGTCCTCGCCGGCGTGCACGAGCACGACGTGGTCGATGACGCCGTCCGGCTCCAGCACGTTGCCGTCACCGTCGCGGTCGCCCTGGTCCTCGATGTCGTACTCGGACCACGGGAAGTCCGGCTGCTGCGCTGCGAGCGCCGCGACGGCGTCGATCGGCAGCTGACCGGGGCCGAGCGGGTTGTCGGGGTGGCCCTGCTGGTCCTGCATGGGACCGGCCACCCACTCGCCGGCCTCGTTCTGGTGGCAGACGGTGGCTCCGTAGTAGCCCTCGGAGTGCGGGACCTTGATCCAGGCGGTGGCCTCACCGGTGAGGGTGTACGCGCCGCGCGACATCTCCTCGTACATGTTCTTCATGGTGTAGCCGGAGATGTCGAAGCCGGGCTGGCCGTCGGGGCCGGTGAGGTCGGTGCGGACGCGCTCGGTGATGCCTTCTTCGGAGAAGAGCATCTTGTTGTAGAGCTCGCTCGAGAAGTCCGGCACCCACATGGTGTTGTTGTCCAGCTGCGCGGCATCCGCCGGGTTCGGGATGTTGTTGTGCAGGGTCGGGCCCTGCAGGCTGCCGGGCTTGCACGTCGTGGCGCCGAACTCGGTCGGCACGTACAGGTCGCTGAAGTCCTCGGTGCCGTCGAACTCGACGAGGATCGTCAGGAGCTTCGCCTCCTGGGTGCCCTTGGACTGCTTCAGGTTCTTCGGGCTCTTCCCGGTCTTCACCGCCTTCGCCTCGGTCTTGGCGAGCTGACGCGCCGCGTTCGGGTTGCCCTGTGCGAACTTCTGGTCGTATGCGTTGGCGCGCTCGAGCGCCTTGGCCCCGCTGAAGCCCTTGGTGCTGCCCTTCGCATTCGCGATGGGAGCGTCGGCGGATGCCCCGAAGGCGCTCTCCGCGTTCGGCGCGGCGTAGTTCATGTAGTACTCGTCGGCGCCGATGGTCGGTGCCGCCGGGGCGGCCGCATCGGCGGACGAGGCTCCGCTGGCGGGAATCACACCGAAGGCGCTGACTCCGGCGACCGCGAGCGCGAACGCTGAGGTCGTCGCCGCTACACGCCTTCGTGTGCGGGCGGACTGTTCTGACATTGCTTCTCCCTTCGCGCGCCGCGCGAAGGGTGTCGCAACGGCGCGAACGGTGTGCACCGATCAGGCGCACAAGATCACTTCTACCGCGAAATCCCTGTGCAGGGGAAGTGGATCCGCTGAATCCGGGACGATCGCGATCTAAGTCGTGCGGCCTGGACAGATAGGGATTCCTCCCGATGCAGCCCTCCCGCCTCAGAGCGGAGTGTAGGGATGCACAACAACGAGGAGTTTCCATGTTCGAGCACCCGTACTTCACCCAGACGATCTTCGCGATCGAGAACGAGCAGCTGAACCGTGCCGCCGAGCGTCGTCGCGCCATCCAGGAGCGTCTCGAGGCTCAGCCGGCCGAGAAGGGCACGACCCGGCGGACGCGTGCGGCGCGCAGCGCTCGCCGCACCGTCCGCGGCGCGGCATCCGCCGCACGCGACGTCACCCCGTGCGCGAACTGCCCCGCAGCCGCATGAGCCGCATGACGAACCGGATGCCGGTTCCGCTGTGAGCCTCGCCAGGACGGCGCCCGATGTCGGTGGGCGGTGGCACGATGGGGATATGCCCCTCGTCTCCCCGTCCGCCACGATGGTGGGCCGCGATATCGAGCTCGGGCTGCTCGAGCGGGCGTTCGACCGTGCGGGCGGCGGCGAGCCGGCATCCGTGCTCGTCGGCGGCGAGGCGGGCATCGGCAAGACCCGGCTGCTGGCGGAATTCGCCCAGCGGCTCGACGAGCGCGCCACAGTGCTGACCGGCTGGTGTCTCGACTACGGCTCCATGCCGGTGCCGTACGGTCCACTCCCCGCGATCGTCCGCGGTGCGCTGGAGGCTCTGGAAGACCCGTCCGCCGAGGCGGCCGGGCCCGGTCGGGCGGCGCTGCGGCTGCTGCTCCCCGAGCTCGGAGAGGGGCCCATCGACCGTTCGGCGATCGCGCCCGAAGGGCTGGGTGAGGCGATCGCCGACGTGTTCGAGGCCGCCGCTCGGCGGCATCCGCTGGTCGTGGTCGTCGAGGACCTGCACTGGGCCGACCCGGCGACGCTGTCGATCCTGTCGTTCCTGCTGCGCGCGCTCGCGCGCGAGCGGGTGATGTTCGTGCTCACCTGCCGAACCGACGAGGTCGGCAGGGGCGGTGCCGTGCGCACCTTCCTGGTCGGCGCCGAGCGTGCCCGCCTGCTCGACCGCATCGGCCTGGAGCGCCTCGATGCCGCAGCTGTGCGCATCCTGGCCGAGGCGCTGCGCGGCGGAGTCGACGACGCCGCCTTCGCCCGCATGCTGGAGCGATCGGAGGGCGTGCCGTTCTTCGTGGAAGAACTCTCCTGCAACGCCGACGGGCCGATCCCCGACACCCTGCGCGAGGTGCTGCTTGCGCGATTCGACGGGCTCGGCGACGACGCGAAGAAGGTGGTGCGACTGGCATCCGCCTCTGACGGATCGGTGTCGCACGACCTGCTCGCCACCCTCGCCGGCCTGCCAGACGAGCGCCTCGATGAGGCCCTGCGCGAGGCGATGGTCGCGTCGATCCTCGCCGTGCGCGACGACGACGCGTACGGCTTCCGGCACGCGCTCCTGCGCGAGGCCGTGCACGACGACCTGCTACCAGGGGAGCGGGGGCGTCTGCACCGCGCCTACGCCGAGGCCCTCGAGGCGCGGCCGGCCGGCGAGTGCAGCCGCGCGTCCGAGCTCGCGTTCCACTGGCACCAGGCACATGACCCGCGCCGCGCTCTCACCGCCGCCGTGCAGGCGATGACCCAGGCGCGCACCGCGTACGCGTTCTCGTCTGCGGCGCGGTTCGGCGAACTCGCGCTAGAGCTGTGGGATCAGGTGCCGGATGCTGCAGAGCTGGTCGGCGTGCCGCGGATCGCACTGCTCATGCGGCTGGGGTCGATCCTGCGGAACGCCGGCGACACCGAGCGGGCGCTGAGCGTCGTCGATCTCGCTCTCGCCGAGGCCGACGAGCACACCGAGCTGGGGCTGCGCGTGCGGCTGCTGCGCGACAAGGCGCAGTATCTGCAGAACGCCGGGCGGTCGGGCGCGATCGAATACGCCCAGAAGTCGCTCGCGCTGATGGATGACGACTTCGACGACCAGCGGCTGCGGGCCTCGGTGCTGGTGCTTCTCGCGGGCCGGTTGATGATCAGCGCGCGCTTCGATGAGTCCGAGGCGGCGGCCTCCGATGCGATCCGGATCGGCGAGAGCATCGGATCCGACTCGGTCATCTCGATCGCGGCGAACACCATCGCGGTCTGCCAGGTGGAGCGCGGTGACCTCGACAGTGCGTACGCATGGTTCCGGCGCTCCTGGGAGCACGCCACCGACAACAGCGCGAAGCTGAAGTACCGGGTCAATTACTCCGACGCGCTCTGCCTGCTGGGGCGCAACCACGAGGCGATCCGGGTCGCTGAGGAGGGCGTCGCGCATGCGCGTGCGCTGGGCCTGGAGCGCACCAGCGGTTCGATCCTCACGCAGAACCTCGTCGAGCCGCTGCAGCAGCTGGGCGCGATCGACCGTGCCGAGGAACTGCTCGCAGGCGACCTGGCGGTCCGCACGCACCGCATCTTCCGGGTGTACACGACGGCGTCGCGCATCAAGGCGCTCGCGTGGCGCGGTCGCCTCGACGAAGCCGTCTCGCTGCGGGACGAGTGGCGGGCCAGGGTCGATGCGGCCGCCGAGGTCGAGACCCAAGTCTGGTACGCGCGCCTGAAGACCGCGCTCGACATCGAGATGAACGCGGGGCGCGACGACGCGGCGGCAGAGCTTCTCGAGGGGCTGCTCGACGCACCCGGCGACCTGTTCGCGCACTTCGCGCGACTGCTCGGTGAGAGCGGATGGACCGTCGCGGCGCTGCGCGCCGCCGGGCAGCACGCCCGCGCCGCCGCGCTCGCGGACCGTCTCGTCGCCGCGTGGGACGCGCTGCCCGGCGGTCTGCGGCACCCGCACTGGGATCCCGTGCTGCGGGCCCTGCTCCACCCGACCGCAGACGCGTTGCGCGCGGCTCTCCCGCACGCCGACGACACGGATGCGCCCGTGCTGCATGCTGTGCTGGTGCGGCTGGAACTGGCGAAGGCCGTCCTGGCCGAGCGGGGCGACCGCGCCGAGGCTGTCGAGGCTCTGGCCGCGGCATCAGCCATCGCGGAGCGCGTCGGACATGCTCGCCTTGCGAGGGATGTGGCCGACTTCACCGCGGCATCCGGTCTCGCCCAGGGCCACTCGCGGGGCGACGGGGCCGAGCTGACCGAGCGCGAGCGTCAGGTGCTCGACCTGATCAGCGAGGGGCGCAGCAACCGCGAGATCGCCGATCAGCTGTTCATCAGCATCAAGACCGTGAGTGTGCACGTCTCGGCCATCCTGCGCAAGCTCGGTGTCGCCTCGCGCACCGAGGCGGCCGCGCGGCTGCGCGCCGGGGTGTAGGCGCGCCGCGCTGCGCGACCGGCGTCGGTCAGGCGGCGGTCGCCTGCGCGTTCGGGATCTCGTCGAGCGTGTAGTAGACCGGGATGCCGCGGTCCTGCGCGATGGCGACATCCTGGTCGGCGCCGCGCGACTCCCCCGGCAGGCGCAGAACGGCGTCGCAGTGCTGCAGCAGCCGCTCCGCCGTCGGATACATCACATCCGTCGCCAGCGGATCTGCGGGGCCGGTGGCGCCCGCGCTGGACAGCACCGGGAGTGCGACCCACTCGCCGATCATCGGCACGTGCCCGGCCTGGAAGATCGGCCAGGCGGCCTCCTCGAGACGCTTCAGGTTCCGGGCCATCAGCGCAGGGTCGCCGTTCGTCCCCGAGGCATAGGGGCCGGCGATCAGAATCAACATAGGCTTGCTCATAACAGGCACGATACAGCAAGAACGTGCAAAAACAGGAAGGATTGCGGATGCTCGCTGCGGCACGCAAGGATCTGCTGCTCGATCGGCTGCGCACCGACGGCCGCATCGTGGCGAAGGAGATCGCCGCCGAACTCGGTCTGTCCGAGGACAGCATCCGTCGAGATCTCCGCGAGCTCGACGCCGCAGGCCTGGCGGTGCGCGTCTACGGCGGCGCGCTGCCGGCCTCCCCCGCCGTGGTCGACTACGCCACGCGCACCCGGGTCGCCCCCGAGAGCAAGGCGCGCATCGCTGCGGCCGCCGTCGCGCTGATCGAGCCGGGGGCGACGGTCATCCTCGACGGCGGAACCACGACTCTCGCGATGGTCCATGCGCTTCCGAAGACATTCCCCTGCACGATCATCACGCACAGTCCGACCGTCGCCGCCGCACTGCTCGAGCATCAGGCCGACATCTATCTGATCGGCGGACAGGTCTTCAAGCACTCGGCGGTCGCCTGCGGTGCGGCCGCCGTCGAGGCGGCGAACCGGATCAGCGCCGACCTGTTCTTCCTCGGCGTGACGTGCATCCACCCGACCGCCGGGCTCACCACCGGAGACGCCGAGGAGGCCGCCATGAAGCGCCATCTCGCCTCCCGGGCCGCAGAGACGTACGTGCTCGGCAGCGACGAGAAGCTGGGGACCGCCTCCCGGTACACGGTCCTCTCGCTCTCCGCGGTCGCCGGGGTCATCACCGATCAGCCCGACGAGCACCCGATCCCTCGGCAGCTGTCCGAGGCGGGTGTCCGTCTCGTGCACGCCGGCTGAGTCGAGGCGGAGCGCGGGCGTCAGCGCACCGGTGCGATCCGGTCGTGCAGAGCGCTGCTATCATCCGTGAGCCCCGCCACGACCGTGAAGATCGTCCGCTCGATCGCCGCGACGGCCGTGCTCGGGCGCACGGCCGTGCGACGTGACAGATTGACGGTGCGCGTCAGCGACGGAGCGCGCAGCTGCGATCCGCGAAGCTCGGGCCTGCCCAGCAGCACGGTCGCGGGAACCACCGCCACGCCGATCCCGCGGGCCACGAAGCGCAGCACGGCGTCCATCTCGGCGCCCTCCACGGCGATCATCGGCGTCAGGCCGGCCGCCTCGAATGCGGCATCCGTGGCGACCCGCAGGTCGTAGCTGCGGTTGAAGGCCACCTGCGGCAGCGCCGCCAGCTCGCGGACCGTGAGGCGGGCGGGGACCCCCGTCGCATCGGCGGCGGAGGCGACGACCAGTTCCTCGGTGAACAGCGGCACGCGCTCGACGGCGGCATCGCTGCGCACGTTCGGTCGCGTGATGGTCAGGGCGAGATCGAGCGCGCCCTCTCCGAGCGCCTCCACGAGGGCCCGGGATCCCGCCTCCGTGATGTGCAGGTCGATGCCGGGATGCGCGCGCCGGAACTCGGCGATCACCTCGGCCACGACCGAGACGCAGAGTGTCGGCGGTGCGCCCAGGCGGATGCGGCCTCGTCTCAGCCCGGCGATCTCGTCCATCTCGTGGCGGGCGGCGTCGGCGTCGGCCAGCATCCGCCGCGCGATCGGCAGCAGCGCGTCGCCGGCCGTGGTGATCGCGACGCCCGTGCGGTCGCGCTGGAACAGCGTGGCGCCGAGGTCGGATTCGAGGGCCTGGATCTGCCGTGACAGCGAGGGCTGGGTCAGGAACAGCTCGTCGGCGGCGCGGGTGAAGTGCCCCAGGCGTGCGACGGCCTCGAACGAGCGCAGTTCCTCGAGTCTCATGCGCCAAATGTATCGAAGTCACTCGAACTATGCATTGGCGGGATCGTGAGCGGATTTCTAGCGTGGAACGCATGGTCTCCCCACAACCCGCAGAACGCCACCTCACCACCTCCGTCCTCGTGATCGGCACCGGCGGTGCCGGCCTCCGCGCATCCATCGAACTCGCCGAACGCGGCATCCAGGTGCTCGCCGTCGGCAAGCGCCGCAAGCACGACGCGCACACCACCCTCGCCGCCGGCGGCATCAACGCCGCGCTCGGCACGATGGACCCCGAGGACTCCTGGCAGCAGCACGCCGCCGACACTCTGCGCGAGTCGTACTTCCTCGCCGACCCTGAGATCGTCGAGGTCGTGGCCCGGAACGCGGCCCGCGGCATCGAAGATCTCGAGCGGTGGGGCATGCCCTTCGCCCGCGAGGCCGACGGTCGCATCAGCCAGCGCTTCTTCGGGGCCCACACCTACCGCCGCACCGCCTACGCCGGCGACTACACAGGCCTCGAGATCCAGCGCACGCTCGTGCGCCGCGCCGCCGAACTCGCAGTGCCCATCATCGACACCGTCTACATCACTCGCATCCTCACGGCCGACGGCACGGTGTTCGGCGCCTACGGCTTCGACATCGTGGACGGAACGCCCGTCGTCATCCACGCCGACGCGGTGGTCCTCGCTGCCGGCGGGCACACCCGCATCTGGCGGTACACCTCGTCGCGTCGCGATGAGAACACCGGCGACTCGTTCCGTCTCGCCGCCCTGGCCGGCGCCCGCATCCGGGACGCCGAGCTGGTGCAGTTCCACCCCTCCGGGCTGCTCGAACCCGACGACGCGGCCGGCACACTCGTGTCCGAGGCGGCGCGGGGCGAGGGCGGCATCCTCACCAACGCCGTGGGCGAGCGGTTCATGGAGCGCTACGACCCCGAGCGCAGAGAGCTGTCCACCCGCGACCGGGTCGCGCTGGCGAACTACACCGAGATCGCCGAGGGCCGCGGCACCGAGAAGGGCGGCGTCTGGCTGGACGTCTCGCACCTGCCGCGCGAGCAGGTCCTCGAGAAGCTGCCGCGCCTGTATCGGGCGATGATCGATCTGCAGATGCTCGACATCACCGAGCAGCCCATGGAGGTGGCGCCTACGGCGCACTACTCGATGGGCGGCGTGTGGGTGCGGGCCGAGGACCACGGCACCGGAGTCGAGGGGCTGTACGCCATCGGCGAGGCATCCAGCGGCCTGCATGGTGCGAACCGGCTGGGTGGCAACTCGCTCATCGAACTCATGGTCTACGGCCGGATCACCGGCGAGACCGCGGCCGACTACGTGCGCGGCCGTACCGAGGTGCGACGTGACCCGGAGGCCGTCGCCGCGGCGCGCGTCGAACTGCAGGGCTTCCTGCACAGCACCGGCGCCGAGACGCCGCGGCGGCTGCAGCGCGCCGTGCGCGACCTGATGACCGAGCACGCCGGCGTGATCCGCACCGAGGAGTCGCTCCGCGCGGGGCTCGTGAAGCTCGCCGAGCTCGAGGAGCGCGCGCAGAACGTCACCGCGCATCCCGACATCGCCGGCTTCGACGACCTCGCGCACGCCTTCGACCTGCTCGGTTCGCTGCTGGCCGCCCGCGCCACCCTCGAGTCGGCGATCGAGCGCCGTGAGACCCGCGGATGCCACAATCGCGCCGACTTCCCCGAGACCGATCCCGCGCTGCGCGGCAACATGATCTGGACGCCCGACGGCGGCGTCGAGTTCGAGCCCCTGCCCGAAGCGCCCGATTCGTTCCGCGAGCTCGCCGAGAAGGCGGCATCCGACGAGGTCGCGGGCAAGCTCGTCGAGTGATCCGCGATGAGGCGGCGCGGCCGGCGAAGCCGCCGCGCCGTCTCGGGTATCGCGCTCGCGCGCCTGCTTTGGCAGGGTGGAGCGCGAAGCGGTGCGCCGCATCGCGGAAGGGACGATGATGTCCGATTCGATCTTCACTTACGTGGCGCTCGGCGTGTACTTCGCCGGGATGCTCCTGATCGGGTGGTTCGCGTACAAGCGCACCGACGATCACGAGGACTACATGCTCGGCGGACGCAACCTGCCGCCGTGGGTGGCGGCGATCAGCGCCGGCGCCGCCGACATGTCCGGATGGCTCGTGATGGGTCTTCCGGGCGTCATCTACCTCAACGGCCTGATCGAGGCGTGGATCGCGATCGGCCTGACGATCGGCGCCTACCTGAACTGGCTGTTGGTCGCGCCGCGCCTGCGCGCATACACCGAGGTCTCGCGCAACTCGATCACCGTGCCGAGTTTCTTCGAGAACCGGCTGCGCGACCGCACCCGGATGCTGCGCATCCTCTCCGGCGTCGTCATCCTGGTGTTCTTCACGCTGTACATCTCGTCGGGCATGGTCGCCGCCGGCAAGTTCTTCGAGGGGTCGTTCAATGGCGACTACCTCTGGGGGATGCTGCTGGTCGGCGGCATCACCCTGCTCTACACCCTGTTCGGCGGATTCCTCGGGGCATCCCTCACTGACGTGGTCCAGGGGCTCATGATGGTGGTCGCGCTGATCGTGGTCCCCGTGGCGGCGGTGATCGCGATCGGCGGCCTCGACGAGACGGCGACGCTGATCGACTCGGAGCGCGACCCGGGCTTCCTGTCGCTGATGGGCACCGAGACCGTCACCGGCGGAACGGCGCTGGCGATCGTGTCGGCGCTTGCCTGGGGGCTCGGCTACTTCGGACAGCCGCACATCGTGGTGCGCTTCATGGCGCTGCGCTCGCCGCAGGAGGCGAAGAGCGCGCGCCGGATCGGCATCTCCTGGATGATCGTGTCGATGGCGGGTGCCGTGATCTCGGGTCTCGTGGGAGTCGCCTATATGGCGAGCAAGGGCATCACCCTCGACGATCCCGAGACCGTGGTGCTGGTGATGTCGCGGACTCTGCTGCATCCGTTCGTGGCCGGGCTGGTGCTGGCGGCGGTGCTGGCGGCGATCATGAGCACGGTGTCGAGCCAGCTCGTGGTGTGCTCGTCGGCCCTGGTCGAGGACCTCTACAAGGTGTTCAAGAAGACGCCGCCCGAGCAGAAGCGGCTCGTGCTGATGGGACGGATGGCCGTGCTGGTGGTCGCGATCATCGCGATCCTGCTGGCCATCACCCCGAATGACACGGTGCTCGGTCTGGTGTCGTTCGCGTGGGCGGGATTCGGTGCCGCGTTCGGCCCGATCATCCTGCTGAGCCTGTTCTGGCGCCGGCTCACCAACTGGGGCGCGCTGGCCGGCATGTTCGTCGGCGCGGCGACGGTGTTCATCTGGAAGCCGCTCAACACCGGGCTGTACGAACTGCTGCCGGCGTTCGTGTTCGCGTTCATCGCGGCCATCGTGGTGAGCCTGTTCACCTACAAGCACAACGAGGAGATCCAGGACGAGTTCACCCAGACCGGGACGATGCTCGCGGTGCCGCGACCGCACGCGGTGGGCGACACCCCCTGAACGGGGTTCTCGAAAGAAGATACCCCTCTGGGAATACCCCAGGGGGGTATCTTCTTGTATGCTGGTGAGACCGTACCCCAGGGGGGTACTCTGAGTCAGATCGAGAAAGGTGCGAACCATGACCACGACCGAGTTCCAGGTGACCGGGATGACCTGCGGGCACTGCGAGATGTCCGTCCGCAAGGAGGTCCAGCAGGTGGCCGGCGTCGAAGGCGTCGATGTCAGCGCGCAGACCGGCAAGCTCATCGTCACCTCCGCGGCATCCGTCGATGCGGCCGCCGTGATCGCCGCCGTCGACGAGGCCGGCTACCGCGCCGTCGCGGCCTGACCCATACCCGTCCATCCACCGAGACCGGAGCATCCGAATCATGAGCACCGCAGCAGCAGACAATCGCATCGAACTCGCCATCGGCGGGATGACGTGTGCGTCCTGTGCGATGCGCATCGAGAAGAAGCTCAACAAGCTCGACGGCGTCACTGCGACGGTCAACTACGCGACCGAGAAGGCGCAGGTCAGCGTCGACGGCGATCTCGACCCGGCGGTGCTCATCGCCGAGGTCGAGAACGCCGGGTACACCGCGCAGCTGCCGGCCGCGCCGAAGGATCGTGCGGATGACGGATCGGAGTCCGAGGACCCGGAGCTGCGCTCGCTGCGGCAGCGCCTGATCGGCTCGGCGGTGCTGAGCGTGCCGGTGATCCTGCTGGCGATGATCCCCGCGCTGCAGTTCACCTACTGGCAGTGGGCGTCACTCGCCCTCGCCGCGCCGGTGATCGTGTGGGGCGCCTGGCCGTTCCACCGCGCCGCCTGGGTGAATCTGCGCCACGGCGCGGCCACGATGGACACGCTGATCAGCCTCGGCACCTCGGCCGCGTTCCTGTGGTCGCTGTACGCGCTGTTCTTCGGCACCGCCGGGATGCCGGGCATGAGCCACGGGTTCTCCTGGACCGTCACGCCCACCGACGGCGCCGGGAACATCTACCTCGAGGTCGCCGCGGGCGTGACGACGTTCGTGCTTGCGGGCCGCTACTTCGAGAAGCGCGCGAAGCGGCAGGCGGGGGCTGCGCTGCGCGCGCTCCTCGAGCTCGGCGCGAAGGATGTCGCGGTGCTGCGCGGCGGCGTCGAGGTGCGCGTCCCCATCGAGGAGCTGCGCGTCGGAGACGAGTTCGTCGTGCGCCCCGGCGAGAAGATCGCCGCCGACGGCGTGGTCAGCTCGGGGACGAGCGCGGTCGACGCGTCGATGATCACCGGCGAGTCCGTGCCGGTCGAGGTCGGCCCGGGTGACGCCGTGACCGGCGCGACCGTGAACGCCGGCGGTCGACTGGTGGTGCGTGCCACGCGGGTCGGCTCCGACACCCAGCTCGCGCAGATGGCGCGGCTGGTCGAGGAGGCGCAGTCCGGCAAGGCCGAGGTGCAGCGCCTCGCCGACCTCATCTCGGGCGTCTTCGTGCCGATCGTGATCGGCATCGCCCTGGTGACGCTGGTCGCCTGGGCCGTGATCTCGGGCGACTGGAGCATGGCCTTCACGGCCGCGGTGGCGGTGCTGATCATCGCCTGCCCGTGCGCCCTGGGTCTGGCGACCCCGACCGCGCTGCTGGTCGGCACCGGCCGCGGAGCCCAGCTGGGCATACTCATCAAGGGGCCCGAGGTGCTCGAGTCCACCCGCCGCGTCGACACGATCGTGCTCGACAAGACCGGCACGGTGACCGAGGGGCGCATGTCGGTGGCGTCCGTGATTCCCACCGAGGGGACGGATGCTGCGCAGCTGCTGCGCCTGGCCGGCGCGATCGAGGACGCCAGCGAGCACCCGATCGCCCAGGCGATCGCGAAGGCTGCAGTAGCCTCACCGGCTCCTGAGCGAGCGAAGCGAGACGAAGGGCGCTCAGGAACCGCGGAGCCGCGAGACGAAGGGCGTCCCGTCGTCCTCCCCGAGGTCGAGTCGTTCCAGAACGTGGAGGGGCGCGGCGTCACCGGTGTCGTCGACGGGCACGCGGTGCTCGTCGGACGGCTCTCGCTGCTCGAGGACTGGGCAGTCCACCCTTCGCAGGACCTGCTCGACGCCAAGGCGCAGGCCGAGGCATCCGGCCAGACGGCGGTGCTCGTGGCCTGGGACGGTGAGGCGCGTGGTGTGATCGTCGTGTCGGACCGTGTGAAGGAGACCTCGGCCGAGGCCGTCGCATCGTTCGTGAAGCTCGGGCTCACGCCCATCCTTCTCACCGGCGACAACGAGGCGGCCGCGCGGCACATCGCCGCACAGGTCGGCATCTCCGAGGTCATCGCCGAGGTTCTGCCGGCGGAGAAGCTCTCGGTCGTGGCCCGACTGCAGGGCGAGGGCAGGATCGTCGCGATGGTCGGCGACGGCGTGAATGACGCTCCCGCACTCGCGCAGGCCGACCTCGGCATGGCGATGGGTACCGGCACGGATGTCGCGATCGAGGCATCCGACATCACCCTCGTGCGCGGCGACCTGCGCGCGGCGGCGGACGCGATCCGGCTCTCGCGACGCACTCTGGGCACGATCAAGGGCAACCTGTTCTGGGCCTTCGCGTACAACACCGCGGCGATCCCGCTCGCGGCGCTCGGGCTGCTGAACCCGATGATCGCGGGCGCGGCGATGGCCTTCTCGAGTGTCTTCGTGGTGGGGAACAGCCTGCGGCTGCGCCGGTTCCGCTGATCATCTCGTCCATACCCCTCTGGGACCCCTTGTGCGGGAATACCCCAGGGGGGTATTTTCGTTGTGATGAACATGGACAAGCACGAGGGCCACGACATGCACGCCGGGCACGCCACGGGATCGTTGAGCGAGCGAGGAACGAGCGAGACGAAACTCTCACAGCCCGCGCACGAGGGGCACGCCCGACACGACATGCACGCGGGCCACGGCGCTCACGCGGGTCACGACGCTCACACCGGGCACGCGGGTCACGCCGGTCACGCGGGTCACGGCGACCACGTCGGGCAGTTCCGGCGGCTGTTCTGGATCAACCTGATCATCGCCGTCCCCGTCGTCGCACTGTCGCCGATGTTCGCGATGATCCTCGGCTACGAAGTCCCGGCATGGGCGCGCTGGGTCGCTCCGGTGCTCGGCACCGTGATGTACGTCTGGGGCGGCCGCCCGTTCCTCACCGGCGCGGTGTCCGAGCTCAAGGCGCGCAAGCCCGGGATGATGCTGCTGATCGGTTTGGCGATCACCGTCGCGTTCCTGGCGTCCTGGGGTGCGAGCCTGGGGATCCTGCATCACGAACTCGAGTTCTGGTGGGAGCTCGCGCTGCTGATCGTCATCATGCTGCTCGGGCACTGGCTCGAGATGCGGTCGCTCGCGCAGACCAGCTCCGCGCTCGACTCGCTGGCGGCGCTGCTGCCCGACGAGGCCGAGCGGGTCGACGGCGACGAGGTCACGAAGGTCTCTCCGACCGATCTGCGCGTCGGCGACGTCGTCATCGTCCGCCCCGGCGGCAGCGTCCCCGCCGACGGACGGATCGTCGACGGCCGTGCCGACATGGACGAGTCCATGCTCACCGGCGAGTCCCGCACAGTATCGCGCGGCGCCGGTGACCAGGTCACCGCCGGAACGGTCGCCACCGACTCCGGACTGCGTGTCGAGGTCACCGCCACCGGCGACGACACCGCGCTGGCCGGCATCCGCAAGCTCGTCGCCGACGCGCAGGCGTCCAGTTCGCGCGCGCAGCGCCTGGCCGACCGGGCGGCGGCCTGGCTGTTCTGGTTCGCACTCGGGGCGGCGGCGATCACGGCGATCGTGTGGTCGATCATCGGGCTGCCCGACGAGGCCGTCATCCGCACGATCACCGTTCTCGTGATCGCCTGCCCCCACGCTCTCGGGCTCGCCATCCCGCTGGTCGTGTCGATCGCCACAGAGCGGGCGGCGCGCGCCGGTGTGCTCGTCAAGGACCGGTTGGCGCTGGAGAGTATGCGCGACATCGACGCGGTCCTGTTCGACAAGACCGGCACTCTCACCAAGGGCGAGCCCACCGTGACCGGTGTCGCGCCGGTCGGCGATCACACGTCGGACGAGGTGCTCGCGCTCGCCGCGGCCGCCGAGGCCGACAGCGAGCATCCGCTCGCGAAGGCGATCGTCCGCGCGGCATCCCACCTCACGCTCGCGAAGGCCACCGGCTTCGCGTCGTCGCCCGCCGTCGGCGTGACGGCGACGGTCGACGGGCGCGAGGTTCGTGTCGGCGGCCCGAGGCTGCTCGAGGAACTCGGTGCGTCCGAGGTTCCGGATGCTGCGGAATGGCGCACCGACGGCGCGATCATCCTGCACGTCGTGCGCGACGGCGAGGTGGTCGGCGGGCTGAAGCTGGCCGATGAGATCCGTTCCGAGTCGCGCGAGGCCGTCGAGGCGCTGCGGGCGAAGGGCGTCGAGGTCGTCATGATCACCGGCGATGCCGAGGCTGTCGCACACTCGGTGGCATCCGAGCTCGGTATCGAGCGCGTCTTCGCCGGCGTGCGTCCCGAGGACAAGTCCGCGAAGGTCGCCGAACTGCAGCGGGAGGGCAAGAAGGTCGCGATGGTCGGCGACGGCGTGAACGACGCTCCGGCTCTCGCGCAGGCGGATGTCGGCATCGCGATCGGCGCCGGAACGGATGTGGCGATCGCGTCGGCCGGCGTCATCCTGGCCTCCGACGACCCGCGTTCGGTGCTGTCGGTGATCGAACTGTCGCGGGCGAGCTACCGCAAGATGAAGCAGAATCTGTGGTGGGCCGCCGGGTACAACCTCATCTCGGTGCCGCTCGCGGCCGGCGTGCTGGCGCCGATCGGGTTCGTGATGCCGATGTCGGTCGGTGCGGTGCTGATGAGCCTGTCCACCATCGTCGTGGCGCTCAACGCCCAGTCCCTACGGCGGCTGGACCTGCGGCCGGAGAAGATGACCGCCCGCTGAGCGTCCATGCTCAACGCCCGGACGGAGTGCTCGGTCGCTCCTCTGCGAGCAGGCCGTAGTTCAGCCCTCCATCCACTCGCACTGCGCGGATCAGATGTCGCGCTCCTCGCGCTTTGCGGCGAGCTCCTCGCGCAGGCCTGCGTTCTCGTCCTCGAGATCGAGAATTCGACCGATGCCCGCGATGTTCATGCCCTCGTCGCGCAGCCTGCCTGCACGGCGCAGTCGTTCGATGTCGTCGTCGCTGTATCGGCGGGTGCCGCCGTCGCTGCGGAAGGGTTCGAGCAGACCCTTCTGCTCGAAAAGGCGAAGCGTGGCCTCCGGCATGTCGACCAGCTGCGCGGCGACCGCGATGCCGTACAGCGGTGTGCGTGAGGTTCGTTCTGCCATGTCTGCGAGTTCCCTGAGAGCTGCTTGCGATCGATAGGTCTTTGATCTATAAAAAATCTACATCCTGCGGTGCAGATTACTTGCACCATACACCACAAGCCCGACATGGGCCGCAAGAGAGGAGAAATCATGGGAATGACCTTCGACCCGATCAGCCAACTCGATCGTTTCGCCGCGAGCGTGCTCGATTCCGCGCGCACGCCGCGCTTCATGCCGGTGGATCTCTTCCGCGACGGCGACCGCTACGTCCTGCATGCGGACCTGCCCGGCGTCGATCCCGGCTCCATCGACATCGACGTCGACGGGTCGCAGCTGTCGATCCGTGCGCAGCGCACGCCCGACAGCGGCGAGGGCATGCGCTGGATCTCACGTGAGCGCAGTGGTGGCTCGTTCCTGCGTCAGTTCACGCTCGGTGACGGGGTCGACGTCGACGGGATCAGCGCCTCGTACGAGAGCGGGGTCCTGTCGGTGATCATCCCGGTGAGCGAGCGCGCCAAGCCGAGGAAGATCGCCGTGGAGCAGGCAGAGCGCCGCCAGGAGATCGCTGCCTGACGTCCGGAAGGGGTGGGAGAGGAGTCCCCACCCCCGCCGGAGAAACACCGATCACGGAAGGAGAACACGATGAACACGCTCACGCCCGCACTCGATCGCTTCCTGACGGCGATGGAGTTCCCCGCGATGAAGGACGACCTCATTCGTGAGGGGGCGCGCGACGGTCTCGGCTCCGAGGACAGGGCGCGTCTGGACAGCCTGCCGGAGGGGCGCTACGACGGCCGCTTCCATGTGCACGAGGCGCTGGCCACCTCGACCGAGGACGCGGGACTCGTCGCCGCGTGACCGGACTGCGGGGGCGGACTCGTCATCCGCCCCCGCTGCCGGCGACCGCCCGCTTCCGGTGCAGAAGCGGGATCAGTCCCTCAGTGCATGACCTCCGGATCGGAGTCGCCCATGTGACCGGGCAGCGCGCTGGAGAGCACCCGGGCGACGAACGCCGAGTACTCCGACATGTAGTGCGCGAGGAACTGCGCGGTGCTCTCGTTCGAGACGGTGCCGTCGGCGGCGAAGACCTCGGGATCGAAGTGGATGTAGGCCTCCGGAGCGTTCAGCTGCGGGGCGTCGAGGAAGCTCAGCACGCTGCGCATCGACGACTGCATCACCGCCGTGCCGATCGCACCGGCCGAGGCGCCGATGATGCCGGTGGGCTTGCGGGCGAACGAGTTCTGTCCCCACGGCCGGGAACCGATGTCGATCGCGTTCTTGAGCGCGCCGGGGATCGAGCGGTTGTACTCCGGCGAGATGAACAGCAATCCGTCCGCGCTCTCGACCGCCTGCTTGAACGCGGTCACCGCCGGACCCGGGCTGTATTCGTCGTCCCGGTTGTAGATGGGCAGGTCGCGGATCGGGATCTCGAACATCTCGAGATCGTCCGGCGCGAGCTTCACCAGCGCCTTCGAGAGCACCCGGTTGATCGAGTCGCTCGCCAGGCTTCCGATGAGGTATCCGATGCGGTAGGTCATGACCTGCTCCGTTCTCATTGGGCCTTCCAGGTCTACTCCCGACGCCCCGTCGCGGCAATACGATCGAGGCATGATCGGCACGCTCGGAATCCTCGGTGCCGGGCGGGTGGGCCTCGTCCTCGCACGGCTCGCGGCGGATGCCGGCATGGCGGTGCTCCTGGCCGGTTCCGGTGACCCCGCACTGATCCGCGCGTCGGCGCGCGGCGTCGGCGCCACGGCGCTCACTGCGCGCGAAGTCGCGGAGCAGGCGGATGCGGTGATCCTCGCGCTTCCGCTCGGCAAGTACCGCAGCATCCCGGCGGATGCCCTGCACGGAAAGCTCGTGATCGACGCGATGAACTACTGGTGGGGGTCGGACGGCATCCGTCCCGAGCTCGACGACCTGCGCACCACGACCAGCGAGACCGTGCAGGCGTACCTGTCGGATGCCCGGGTGGTGAAGGCTCTCAGCCACGTGGGATATCACGATTTGGAGGACGACGCCCGGCCCGCCGGAGCGGCGGATCGCAAGGCCATCGCGATCGCCGGCGACGATCCTGCCGACCTCGACGTCGTCGCGCGACTCGTGGACGCGCTCGGCTTCGATCCGGTGATCGCGGGACCGCTGAGCGCCGGCATCATGTTCGAGCCCGGCGCCGAGGCGTTCGGCGCCGACGTCGACGCAGCCGAGCTGCGCGCGATGCTCGCCCGCTTCCCGGCGTCTCAGCGAGGCATCCGCGTCGCCCGTGCGCGCAGCGGTGGCGGCCCCACGAGCGGCGGCTTCTGACCGACATCCGAGTTTCCCCTGGTTCCGGTCTCAACGGATGTGGGTGATCCCCAGTTCCGGTCTCAACAGATGTGGGTGCTGAGCCGAAACACCCACAACGAGTGAGACCGGAGCTTCAGGGGCTTCAGGCCACCACGCGGTTGCACCTGCCCTGCTCGGTGAGCAGTCCCGGCGGCTCGGCCCGGGGAGGCGCGGAGGGGTGTGGTCTCCTCAACCTCGCGCGTCGCCGTCCGGCGGCCCGGCATCCCGGTGTGCGCGCCGCCCGGCGGCCTGCGTGACGGGACGGCCGGCGCGCTCCTGGCCCGGGACCGGGCGGGAGCGGCGGCCGTAGATGAGCTCCGACGAGTCGAGCAGCCACGGCACCAGCGTGATCGACACGCCGTGCACGAGCATGAGCTGGTTGGCCATGCGGCGGGCGCGGCGATTGTGCAGCACGCTCTCCCACCAGTGCCCGACGATGTACTGCGGCAGATACACGGTGACCACCGACGGGCCGTGCTTCTCGCGGTACTTCTTGATGTACGCCTCGACCGGCTGCGCGTAGGTGCGGTACGGCGACTCGACGATGACAAGCGGCACGGGGATGCGGTGCTGCGCCCACTCCCGCTGCAGCTGTTCGCCGTCATGCGCGTCTGTGGCCACGTGAAGAGCCACGGTCTTCTGATGGCTCGCGGCGATCGCGTAGTCGATCGCTTTGATCACCGGCTTCTGAAGCCGATTCACGAGCACGATCGCCACATCGCCCTCGGAGCCGAAGTGCGTGGTGTCGTCGATCGTGATCTCGTGCTCGACGTCTCGGTAGTAGCGCTTCACGCCGACCATGAGCAGGGCGAGCAGCGGGATGGCGAGGAACACCATCCACGCGCCGTGGGTGAACTTCGTCACCGTGACGACCACCAGCACCGACACGGTCATCACCGCGCCGACGAGGTTCACGCTCATGCTCAGGAAGATGTCGCGTGGCACGGCGGTGCCGGCGTCCCGGTGCTCCCGGATCAGGCGCTTCCAGTGCCGCACCATGCCGATCTGGCCCAGCGAGAACGACACGAACACGCCGATGATGTACAGCTGGATGAGGCTGGTGAGGTTCGCCTGGAACACCACCAGCACGCCCATCGCCGCAATGCCCAGCAGGATCATGCCGTTCGAGAACACGAGACGGTCGCCACGGGTGTTCAGGGCCTTCGGAGCGTAGCCCTCACGGGCCAGCACCGACCCGAGCAGCGGGAAGCCGTTGAACGCCGTGTTGGCTGCGAGCAGCAGCACGCACGCGGTCGCCGCCTGGATGATGAAGAACATGATGCTGCCCGGCCCGAAGGTCGCGGCGGCGACCTGCGCCATCAGGCTGGGCTGCGGGTTCGAGCAGTCGAAGCCGATCAGGTCGCAGGCGTTCTCGGCGTAGTGCACGCCCGAGATGAGGGCGAGCGCGGTGAGTCCCGCGAACAGGGTGATGGCGATGAGGCCCATCATCGACAGCGTCATCTGCGCGTTGCGCACCTTGGGGATGCGGAACGCGGGGACGCCGTTCGACACAGCTTCGACGCCGGTCAGGGCGGAGCATCCGCTCGAGAACGCGCGCAGGATCAGCAGGATCATCGCCGCCTGCCCGAGGCTCTCGGCATGCACGGCGTACTCGGCGCTCGCCGCGACCGGGGCGTTGCCGAAGACCGTGCGCACCAGACCGGAGACGATCATCACGAGCACGGAGCCGATGAAGATGTACGTCGGCACCGCGAACACGGCGGATGCCTCGCGCACGCCGCGCAGGTTCACGATCACGATGAGGATGACGAAGCCGACCGCGAGCTCCACGCGGGCGGGGTTCAGCGCCGGCACCGCCGAGATGATGTTGTCCACGCCCGATGCGATCGACACCGAGACGGTGAGCACGTAGTCGACGAGCAGCGCCGCTGCCACGATCACCGAGGGGATCTCGCCGAGGTTCTTCTGCGTCACCTCGAAGTCTCCGCCGCCCGACGGGTAGGCCTTGATGATCTGCCGGTAGCTCAGCACGACGACGATCAGCAGCAGCACGACGGCGGCCGCGACCCAGGGGCTCAGGGTGAGGAAGGCCGTGCCGCCGATGAGCAGGATCATCAGCAGTTCCTGCGGCGCGTACGCCACGGAGCTCAGTGCGTCGGAGGCGAAGATCGGCAGCGCCATGCGCTTCGGCAGCAGCTGCTCGTTGGCCTTCTCTGTAGAGAGCGGGTCGCCGAGCAGCAGACGCTTGGCGATCAGAGGCGCCTCCGAGCCGTCAGGAGCGTGCTCGCGCTGGACGACATCGCCGATGGGCGCCGGCTCGGGCGCACGCCCCTCCGCGGGGCGTTCTTCGTCTATCACGAACGGCGACACTACGCCTGCGGGAACCGAGGTGCAATCCGGCATCCTGAACGCCTCGGAATAGACTCGTGGCATGCAGGATCAGATCATGCTCGGCGTGCTCGCGATCGCGATCGGCGTCGGCATCGGCCTCCTCCTGTTCGTGCCCTTCGTCGCGGTCAGCTACCGCCGCCGCGGTCGTCTCTCCGCAGGCCGTCTACTGCTCTGGCTGGCTGCGCTCATCTACTTCTGGGCGATCTGGACCTACACACTGCTGCCATTGCCCGACCCCGACAGCATCCGGTGCGTGGGCGCGATCACCGACCCGATGTCGGTCGTGCGCGACATCCGGAAGGCGATCTCGGAGCCGGGACGCACGATCACCAACCCGGCGATCCTGCAGCTGGTGTTCAACGTGCTGCTGTTCGTGCCGCTCGGGTTCTTCGTACGGGTGATCGGCGGACGTGGCATCCTGGTCGCCCTGTTCATCGGATTCGGGCTGTCGCTGTTCATCGAGACCACGCAGCTGACCGGCGTGTGGGGTCTGTACCCGTGCGCGTACCGGTTCTTCGACGTCGGCGACCTGATGACGAACACCACCGGAGCCGTGCTCGGCTCAGTGGCCGGACTCGTGGTGCCCCGTGCGTACCGCGGCACGACCCCGTCTCCGGATGCCGGGATGCCGCGGCCCGTCACCCGCGGACGCCGCGCGCTCGCGATGCTGTGCGACGGACTCGGCTTCTGGTTCGTCACGGTGGGCGTCTCGATCGGTGCGCAGTTGTTCATCGGCTACGTGCTGCGCGACCGACAGACGATGACGGAGGGCGTGGTGGCCGGCTTCATCGGCACCGCGGCCGCGGTGGTGCTGTGGCTGGTCGTGATCCTCGCCACCGGACAGTCGATCGGCGACTTCGCGGTGCAGCTGCGCTACACCGGCAGCCGGATGCAGCAGCCGCTGCCCCGCCTGCTGCGCTGGGCCGGCGGCGTCGCCGGTCTCTCGGCGATCGGCCTGCTCGGCGGCCTGTTCGGGGCGTTGTCCTGGCTGCTCACCGTGGTGGCGTGCGCGATGCTGTTCTTCACGCGGAACGGTCGCGGCCTGCCCGGCATCCTCTCCGGCCAGCAGCTGAGTGACGCTCGCGAGCCGCGTCAGGATGCTTCGGCGCGGCCCGTCCGCCAGTAGCCCATGAAGGCGACCGAGCGGCGGTCGATGCTCAGGTCGCGCACCAGGTGCCGGCGCAGCGAGGTGATGGTGCCCGCCTCGCCGGCCAGCCACGCGTACTCGGTGCCGGATGCCGCTTCGGGAACCTCCCAGAGGATGTCGTCGTTCTCTTCGGAGGCCGGCCCTTCGTCTCGCTTCGCTCGCTCAGGAACCGAGGCGGGCGATGCTGAGGCTGCCGAAGCGCGGCGGGTTCCCCAGGCATGCACGGCGGAGGTGAGGCGCTCGCCGTGCGGGGCGCCGTCGCGGCCGAGCCAGGTCACCTGCACGGAGTCCGGGCAGTCGAGCGCGAGGGCGTCATCCGTGCTGGGCACCTCGATGAACACCTCCCCGCTGACATGGGTCGGCAGCGACTCCACGATCGCGCAGATCGCAGGCGCTGCTGTCTCGTCGCCGGCGATGAGCACCGTGCCCGCATCGCCGGGCTTCCACTCGAGTCCGCCGCGCTCCTCGGCGCGGGCATCGGGGCCGACCACGAAGAGAGGGTCACCGACCTGTGCGCCGGTGGCCCAGGCCGATGCCGGGCCCTCGGTGCCGTGCAGCACGAAGTCGACGTCGATCTCACGGGCTGCGGGGCGCACGGCGCGCACGGTGTAGGTGCGGATCGGGTTGCGCTGTTCATCGGGGAGCTCCCGCCAGCGCCGGTACCAGCCGTACATCTCCTCGGACGGATCGAACTGCCCTACGTCGGTGATCGTGCCGTCGGCGAACGGGATGATCAGCTTGATGCGCTGGTCGAGGCCATCGGTGGCGAAGTGCTCCAGGTCGTCACCGCGCAGGGTGATGCGCGTGAAGTTCGGGGAGAGCGCCGAGATCCGGGCGACGGTCGTGGAATAGGTCCGGTAGGCGGGGTGGCTCACAACTCCACTATAGGTTAGGCTTCCCTAACGTGAAGCACCACGACGCCATCCGGCAGCCTCGCGCCGACGAACTCCACGGCGACGACCTCGTCCTCAGCTATGGACGCACAGAGGTCGTGCACGGCGTGTCCCTGCACCTCGAGCCGGGACTCGTCACCGCCCTGATCGGCCCGAACGGCAGCGGCAAGTCCACCGCCTTGCGCGCCCTCGCCCGGCTGCACGGCATCGACTCCGGCACGGTCCGCATCGGCGGCCACGCGGATGCCAAGGACGCGGCATCCCTCTCGGCGAAGGAGTTCGCCCGCACCGTCGCGATGCTGTCCCAGTCGCGGCCGCACCCCTCGGGGCTCGAGGTGCGCGATGTGGTCGCCTACGGACGGCACCCGCATCGCAGCCGCTTCTCCGGTTTCTCCGATGACGACCGGTCCGCGATCGCCCGCGCCCTCGAACTGACCGGCCTCGCCGAGATGGCGGACCGCCCCGTCGACGAGCTCTCCGGAGGAGAGCTGCAGCGCGTCTGGCTCGCCACCTCACTGGCGCAGAGCACCGGCATCCTGCTGCTCGACGAGCCCACCAACCACCTCGACCTGCGCTATCAGATCGAGACCCTCGACCTGGTGCGCGACCTCGCCGACCACGGCACCGCGCTCGGCGTCGTGCTGCACGACCTCGATCACGCGGCATCCGTCGCCGACCGTGTCGTGCTGCTGCACCGCGGTCGCGTCCACGCCGCGGGCCTGCCGCAGGACGTGCTCACCGGCGAGAACCTCACCGAGGTGTACGGCCTGCGCATCGACACCGTGCTCGACGCGGACAGCGGCCGGGTGCGCGTCATCCCTCGCGGCCGCCATCACGAGCGCCCTCGCCCCGCCCCTGCCCTCGACATCCGCGCCCCCGCCTGACCACAACGCCTCGGAGGGGCCCGACGACTGCGACGGGCCCTGACGCACCATGCCCGACGACGACTCACCGTCCACCCAAAGGAAACCCGAATGAACAAGCCCCTCGCCGCCCTCGCCGTCCTCGGCGCCCTCACCCTGGCTCTCGCCGGCTGCGGCACCACCTCGGTCGAAGAGCCCACCTCGTCCAACGCACCCGCCGCCGCGAGCGACGAGTGCAAGGACGTCAAGACCTCGAGCGATCCCGTCACGCTCACCGACGCCTTCGGTCGCACCGTGGAGCTCGACAAGCCCGCCGAGCGGGTCGCCGTGCTCGAGTGGCAGCAGATCGAGGACGCGCTGACCCTGTGCGTCACCCCGGTCGCCGTCGCCGACGCCAAGGGCTACTCCACCTGGGACACCGCCGAGGAGCTGCCCGAGGGCGTGAAGGATGTCGGCACCCGCCAGGAGCCCAACCTGGACGCGATCTTCGCCACCAAGCCCGACCTCGTCATCGTCGAGGCGTACACCCGCGACGACGCGATCATCGCCCAGCTCGAGAAGTACGGCGTGCCCGTGCTCGCCACCCTCGGGGCCGACGCCAAGGACCCGATCGCGCAGATGCTGTCGACCTTCGACCTCATCGCGCAGGCCACCGGCCGTGGCGAGCGTGCCGACGAGGTGACCGCCGAGTTCGAGAAGCACCTCGCCGACGCCAAGGCCGAGGTGAAGGACGCGGAGCCCGCCGTGACCGACTTCGTGTTCTTCGACGGCTGGGTCGACGGCGGCAACGTGTCGCTGCGGCCGTTCGGCCAGGGCTCGCTCATCGGCGAGCTCGGCGAGGAGCTCGGCCTCACCAACGCCTGGACCGGCGAGGTCGACCCGGCGTACGGACTCGGCCAGACGGATGTCGAGGGCATGACCACGATCGGAGACGCGAGCCTGTTCTACACCGGCACCACGGACCCCGACTCGGAGAGCTTCGTCGACGCGGCGAAGCAGAACCCGGCGTGGGCGTCCATCCCCGCGGTGAAGGAGGATCGCACCTTCGCGTTCCCCGGCGGCATCTGGACCTTCGGCGGCCCGCGTTCGGCCGAGCAGATCATCGACGCCTACGTCGACGCGATCAAGGGCTGAGTCCGTCCCCGGTCATTGAGCGAGCGGAGCGAGACGAAAGGCGTTTCAGCTCCCCGGATGTGTCCATCGCTTCGCTCGGAAGGTTGTTCAGTAGGTGAACGCGGTTAGTAGTAGAGGCACTGACGTCGCCGGCATCCCATCGAGGGATGCCGGTGACGCTGCCGCCGGTGTCTCGCAGCGCTTCGCCGCTGTCGGCGTGCTCCTCGCACTGGTGGTCGTGCTGGTGGGGGTGTCGGCCTGGCACCTGACCCAGGGGACCAGCGGTGCGCTGTTCCCGGAGGGGGACGTGCTGTGGGGGTCGCGCATCCCGCGGCTCGCCGCCGGCGTCGCCGTCGGGTTCGCGCTCGGCGTCGCCGGCCTGATCATGCAGTCGCTGTCGCGCAACGCGCTCGCGTCGCCCGACACGCTCGGCGTCACCGGAGGGTCGTACTTCGCCGTGACTGCAGTGGCCGCGTTCGGCGTCTCGGTGCCGATCTGGGCCTCGGGGGCGGTGGCGTTCGCCGGGGGGCTCGTCGCCGCCGCCCTCGTCCTGGGTCTCGCAGGGGGAGCGGGCACGTCGACCACGCGCCTCGTGCTCGCGGGTTCCGCGCTGGCCATGGCCTTCCAGGCGGGCACGGCCACGATGCTCATCCTGTTCGCCGAGGAGACGAAGGGACTGCTCGCCTGGGGCAGCGGCACGCTGTCGCAGCTCGGGCTGGAGTCGTTCCTGCGGGCCGCACCCATCGTGGTCGTCGCCACCGTCCTCGCGCTCGTGATGTCGCGTCGCTTCGACGTGCTAACACTCGGCGACGACACCGCATCCTCGCTGGGCGTGCCCATCCGCTCGACCCGGGCATCCGGCATCCTGCTCGCCGTCGTGCTCACCGCGACCGCCGTGACTCTGGCCGGGCCCATCGGGTTCATCGGCCTGTGCGCTCCGGTGCTCGCCCGCCTGCTCTCCCGGCTGGTGCCGGCGCTCGGCAGGCACGTCCTGCTGCTGCCGACCGCGGGACTGATCGGCGCGATCGTCGTGATCGCCGCCGACGCCGTGCTGCGCTTGCTGATCGGGGCGGAAGGGGCGATCGCCGTGCCGACCGGCGTCGCCACCACCGTGCTCGGCGCGATCGTGCTGATCATCATGGCCCGCAGGCTGCGCGACTCGGGTCCGACCCGGCAGCCGCCGACCATCCGGTTCCGCACGCGCGGCGCGGTGCGGTACCGGATCACCCTGCTCGTGGGCATCGCCGTGCTGTGCGCGGTGGTCGTGGGAGGTCTGCTGCTCGGCAGCACGTCGCTGCTCACGGGCGACATCCTGCTCTGGCTGCAGGGGATCGCGCCACCGCAGATCGGCTTCGCGCTCGATGAGCGCGCGCCGCGGGTGATCGCCGCGGTGCTCGCCGGCGCAGCGCTCGCGGTGGCCGGCGGCATCACGCAGGCGGTCAGCCGCAACCCGCTCGCCGAGCCGGGGCTGCTCGGCATCACCGGCGGTGCGGGGCTCGGTGCGGTGCTCGTGATCACGAGCGCCACGGCGTCCACGTTCGGCATGCTCGTCGCCGCCGTGACCGGCGCCCTGCTGGCCTTCGCGCTCGTGTACCTGCTGGCGTGGAAGGGAGGGCTGGGAGCCGACCGGTTCATCCTGATCGGCATCGGCGTCTGGTACGGCACGACCGCGCTGACCACGTTCGTGCTGCTGCGCAGCAACCCCTGGGACACCCCGAAGGTCTACACGTGGCTGTCCGGCACGACCTATGGCCGCATCTGGGAGCAGGTCATCCCGCTCGCGATCGTGCTCGTGATCGCGCTGCCGTTCGCGATGATGCGGCACCGCGAACTCGACGTGCTCGCCCTCGACGAGGACACCCCCCGCCTGGTCGGCGTGCGGCTCGAGCCGGTGCGCCTGGCGCTGCTGGTCACCGCCGCGGTCCTCGCCGCGCTGAGTGTGGTCGCCGTCGGCGTGATCGGATTCGTCGGCCTGGTCGCCCCGCATGCGGCCCGGGCGCTGGTCGGCGCGCGCAATGCCCGGGTGATCCCGGTCGCCGCCGTGCTCGGCGCCGTGCTCGTCGGCGTCGCCGACACGATCGGCCGCACCGTGCTCGCCCCTGCGCAGATCCCCGCGGGTCTCGTGGTGGCGCTGATCGGCGCCCCGTACTTCGTCTGGCTGCTCTGGCGCTCGCGCGACGCGTAGGAGCCGGGCACGCGCATGGGCAGTTCTCCCCATGCCACCGGTTTCAGGAAGCTCCCAGCTGTCCCATAGGGTTCTACGGGCGGTGAACGGCCGCCGATCATCGTGCCGCGACAAGCGGATGAGGGGGAAGAAGCCTTATGGCTGGAACAATGACGCGCGCCCGCGTCGGGATCGTCACGATCCTCGCGGGCCTGTTGATCGCCGTCGGAGCCGCCGTGCCGGCGTCGGCGGACACGACCGACGACCTGATCGCCGTGGACGACACGCTGACCACTGCCGCGAGCACGTTCTACGACGCGTACAGCGACCAGAGCGCACCCGTCGAGGATGTCGTGGCCGCCGCCGACGCCTTCGCGGCCGCTGCGGAGAAGGCGGAAAGCGACTACAAGCAGGTGGCCGACAGCGCGAGCGGCCAGTTCGCCGACTACGCGAACGCCTTCTCCGGTGAGGCCGGCGACATGGCGGAGGCGGCGTCGGGCATCTCCGCAGCGATCAGCGCGGAGGACCAGGCGGCGCTGGGCCAGGCCGAGACCGACTTCAACGCGGCACTCGACGCCTACAACACCACGGTCGACGAGTACAACGAATTCCTCGAGACCGCGCCCGAAGCGCGCATGGCGGACCCGACGGTCGGCCTGTGGCTGGTCATCCTGATCATCTCCGTCGTGTTCCTGATCCTGACGCTCGTCTTCGCGCTGCTGACCCGCAAGCAGGAGGGGCTACTGCCGGCCAAGGCCGACAAGAAGGGCAACGTCCAGCAGCCGTCGCTGAAGAAGCTGCGCTGGATGGTCGTGCTGTGGGCCGGCGTGTTCGTCGTCGGCGCCGCGATCCCGTTCTTCCAGGTGATGTTCGCGCCGCCCGAGCAGACCACCTACACGATCTTCTGGTACCCGCTCGCGGCCGGCGTGATCCTGTCGATCGTCGGTGTCGTGCAGTACTTCATGGCTGCCGCGAAGGTGCGTCGCGAAGGATCGGCCCAGGCCTACGACCCGAACGACCCGTCGACCCTCGGGACGGCGCAGGGCGAGGGCTTCGTGCCGGTGCCCCCGGCTCCGGGCGACCAGCCCGCACCCCCGGCGTACCAGGCGCAGGGCGCCCCGGTCCCGCCGGCTCCGGCGGCTTCTCCGGCTCCCGCTCCGGTCGCGGACGCTCCGGCTCCGGCTGCGGATGCCCCCGCTCCGGCCGCTCCGTCCGTGGATGCTCCGGCCGCTCCGTCCGCGGATTCTCCGGCCGCTCCCGCAGCGGACGCCGCGCCCGCGAACTGATCGCAAAGAACGCCGCCCGCCGTCATCCGACGGTGGGCGGCGTTCCGTGTATCCGGCATCCGGTGCCTGCCCGCGAGACTTCCATGCCGGCACCAGACCGCGTCAGGGCGCGACCGTCGCGTGCAGAAAAGGAAGTCTCGCGGTCCTTATCCGTCGCATAGCCCGCGCACAGGACAGTTCCGGCGCATGCTGGTTGCCTGAAGGGCACAGGCAGGATGCCGGAAGGAGCGACACATGAGCACCGACGAACGCTGGATCGACGAGAACGGCGATCCGATCGACGAGGACCACCGCGGGCTGGTCTACGACATCCGCACCCTCGTGGACCGCCGCCGCGCCCTCGGCATCTTCGGCGGCATCGCCGCCACGGCTCTGCTCGCGGCCTGCGCGCCGCAGACCACCGGCTCCGAGGCATCCGAAGCCCCGCAGGGGGCGCCGGGCGGCGCCCCTCCCGCCGAGGACGACAGCGACCTGCTCGAGGGTGAAGTGCCGAATGAGACCGCCGGTCCTTATCCGGCGGACGGATCGAACGGCGTGAACGTGCTCGACGACTCGGGCATCGTCCGCAGCGACATCCGCTCCAGCTTCGGCTCCTCGCAGACGACCGCCGCCGGCGTGTCCCTCGAGATCGTGCTGACGGTGCGGGATGCCGCGACGGGCTCGGCCCTCGCCGGCGCCGGCGTGTACCTCTGGCACTGCGACCGCGACGGCAACTACTCGCTCTACTCCGACGCCGCGAAGGACGAGAACTACCTGCGCGGCGTGCAGCAGACCGACGAGGACGGCACGGTGCGCTTCACCTCGATCTACCCCGCCTGCTACTCGGGTCGCTGGCCGCACATCCACTTCGAGGTCTACGAGGACGTCGACACCGCAGTGGCCACCGGTCCCATCGTGAAGACGTCGCAGATCGCGCTGCCGGAGGAGGCCAACGCCAAGGTCTACGCCACCAGCGGCTACGAGCAGAGCGTGCGCAACGCCTCGCAGGTCACGCTCACCGGCGACAACGTCTTCGGCGACGACGGCGGCATCCACCAGATCGCGACGATGACGGGCAGCGTCTCGGGCGGCTACACGGCCGCACTCACCATCGCGGTGTGACGGCGCAACACCCAGCCGATTCCGATCACGGATGCGTAACGTCGAAGCCATGAGCACGGTACCCGCCTCGGACGAAGCGATCGAAGAGGCCAGGCAGCTTCGGGACGAGTTCCAGCGGTTCCTGCGGGAGTACGAGTTCGGCATGCGAGAGGTCGAGACAAAGATCTCGATCCTGCGCGACGAGTTCCTCTACAACCACGCCTACAACCCGATCGAGCACCTCAAGAGCAGGCTGAAGTCGCCGGACAGCATCGTCGAGAAGGTTGCGCGCAAGGGCATCGAGCCCGACTTCGACACCATCCGCCGCGAGATCACCGACATCGCGGGCGTGCGTGTGACCTGCAGCTTCGTCACCGATGTGTACCGGCTGTTCGACCTGTTCACCCGGCAGGACGACGTGACCGTGCGCGTGGTCAAGGACTACATCGCGAACCCGAAGCCGAACGGCTACCGCAGCCTGCACGTGATCGCCGAGGTCCCCGTGTTCCTCTCCACAGGTCCTGTGCCCGTTCCGGTCGAGGTGCAGTTCCGCACCATCGCCATGGACTTCTGGGCCAGCCTCGAGCACAAGATCCACTACAAGTTCGACGGACGCGTGCCCGGTCACCTGGTGCAGAGCCTGACGGATGCCGCGGACGCCGCCGGCGAACTCGACCAGCGCATGGAGCGGCTGCACCGCGAAGCGCACGAGTCGGGCCACCGCGTGCTCGAGGCCTGAACGGCCGGGAGCTATCCCAGGAACTCGCGGGCCGCTGCGACCATCGCGCCCACGCCGACCTCGATGGTCGGGTGCATTTCGGGCGCGTAGAACGGGGAGTGGTTGGTGGGGATGTCCTTCTCCAGCGTTCCCGCGGCGGCGGCCGCGCGGAACTTCTCCGCATCCGCACCGCCCCAGAACCAGAACACGAGCGGCACTCCGGCGTCCCTGGCGAACCAGGACACGTCCTCGCTGCCGGTGAACAGGCCGGGGTCGATCACGGATGCCTCGCCGAAGGCGCTCCGGAACGCGGCGGCGACGCGGGCCGTGGCATCCGCGTCGTTGATCGTGGCGGGCAGCACGTGCAGCGTCTCGATGTCGGGCTCGCGCTCCGCGCCGGACGCCTGCGCCTCGGCGCGCACCACGCGCTCGACCTTCTCGAGCACCTTCTCGCGCAGCGCCTCATCGGGGTAGCGCAGGCTGAGCTGAAGCTTCGCCTCGGCGGGGATGATGTTGTTCTTGGTGCCGGCGTGGAACGACCCCACCGTCACCACGGCGAGGTCGTGCGGGTCGACCTCGCGCGAGACCACGGTCTGCAGCCGCATCACGGCGGCCGAAGCCATCACGATCGGGTCGATCGTCGCCTGCGGGCGGGAGCCGTGCCCGCCACGACCGTGGAACGTCACTGTCAATCCGTCGGATGCCGACATCTGAGGCCCGGGGCGCAGGCCGATGGTGCCTGCCGGCAGCGGGGTGACGTGCTGACCGAGCACGATGTCGGGGCGGGGGAAGCGGTCGAGCGCGCCGTCGTCGAGCATCGCTCTGGCACCCTGTCCGTACTCCTCGGCGGGCTGGATGACCACGACGAGCGTGCCGTGCCACTGGTCACGGGAGGCGACGAGGCGCTCCACTGCGCCGATCATCGCGGTGACGTGCATGTCGTGGCCGCAGGCGTGCATGACGGGCACCGTGTCGCCGTCGGGATCGACCCCGGTCGCCGTCGACGCGTAGGGCAGGCCGGTGTCCTCTTTCACCGGCAGCGCGTCCATGTCCGCGCGGATCCACACGACGGGGCCTTGGATCCCTGAGCCTGTCGAAGGGTTCGCGAGCACGCCGATCACGCCGGTGATGCCGATGTTCTCGTGCACCTCGAGCCCGAGGTCGCGCAGGTGGCCGGCGGCGATGCCGGCGGTGCGGGTCTCCTGGAACGACAGCTCGGGATGCCGGTGCAGGTCGGTGTACAGCGCGTCGAGGTCGATGGTCATGACCCCGAGCCTAGGGGCGTCAGCGCTTGTACGCGCCGAGTTCAGGCGCAGGGCTGAGCACGCCGTTCACGATCGAGCGGATGGCGAACTCGCTGGCCGCAGGCAGGTCGATCACCTTCGGGTCGAGCAGCCACTGCAGCTGCAGTCCGTCCATCACGGCGAGGATCGACGCCGCCGCCATGTCGATCGCGGCCAGGTCGGTCACTCCCTCCTGCGCGCACAGTTCGCGGAAGGCGCCGTGCACGTCACGACGCAGCATCGCGTAGCGCTCCACGAAGTAGCGGCGCGCAGGGTGGTCCTCGGTGACCGACTCCGCGGACAGCACGGTGAACACCTGCACGATTCCCGGCCGTTGGGCGTTGAGGAACGCGGTGCGCACCAGGTGCAGGAACAGGTCGGGACCGCCGGGGATGTGCTTCTCGGCGAGCCCCTCGACGTCGGTGCGGTCGCGGTACTCGAGCACCTCGAGCAGCAGGTTCTCCTTGGAGCCGAAGTGGTGCAGCACGCCGGCGTGCGTCATGCCGACCTGCTGGGCGATGTCCGCGAGGGTGCCGTTCGCCGAGCCCTTCGTGCCGAAGGTCTCGACCGCTGCCTTCAGGATCTCGGTGCGCTTGCGCGCGCGCTCCTCCTCGCGGCGGATGCGGGTGCTCTCCTTGGTCACGTTCCGGTCACACCTCCTCGGTCGATGCGGTCCTGCACTTGCGCGTTCAGCTTACTGATGAGTAACCTCACGCTAGCTTACTTTCTCGTAAGTAAGTGAAACGTCGGATGCCCCCCGCTCCGGCGACCCACAGCACAATGGACCGTGCCAAGGAGATGCAATGAAGCTCAGGAAGACCCTGATCGCGGTGTCCGCGATCGCCGCCCTCAGCGCCACGGTGCTGACCGGATGCTCGTCGGGCGGTGACTCCGGCGAGAAGAACTCCGCCGGCACCGCAGCACTCACGATCGCCAAGCCCGACGGCGCGATCACCACTGAATCGCACAACCCGTACCTCGGCGACTCGTCGGCGTCGAAGTACGGCTACGCCAAGGTGATCTTCGAGCCGCTCGCGCTGGTCAACCCGACCGGCGACCTCGGGACCACCCCGTGGCTGGCCGAGTCGGTCGAGTGGAACGACGACTACACGCAGCTCACCGTCGTGCCGCGTTCGGACGTGAAGTGGAGTGACGGCGAGGACTTCACCGCCGACGACATCGTGTTCACGTTCGGGATGATCCAGAGCGGCAAGCTCACCGATACGTCCTCTCTGAACATCCAGGACATCGCCGTCGACGGAGACGCGGTGACCATCACGTTCGGCGACTCGAAGTACACCGCTCAGGGGCGCGTACTGCACACGCCGATCGTGCCGCAGCACGTCTGGGAGGGCATCGCAGACCCGAACACCGACCCGCTCACCGGTGAGGGCCTCGCCGTCGGCACCGGGCCGTACGTGCTCGACAACTGGTCGACCGAGTCGGTCACCCTCGCCGCGAACAAGGACTACTGGGGCGGCGAACTCGCCGTTCCCGAGCTGCACTACGTCTCGTACGGCGACAACGCCGCACTCACGACCGCCCTCGTCTCGGGCGATGCCGACTGGGCGCAGGCGTTCATCCCGCAGATCGAGGACAGCTTCCTCGCCGCCGACGAGGCCAACCACTTCCTCGTCTCGCCCACGGCCGGCGCGGGAACCCTGTTCATGAATCTGCAGACCGAGCCGTTCGACGACCCGGCGCTCCGCCAGGCTCTGGCCTGGACCATCGACCGTCAGGCGTACGTCGACGTCGCCCGCGAGGGCGCCAGCACCCCGGTGTGGAGCGTCACCGGTCTCGGCGACCTGCTCGCCGACGAGATCGTGGCCGACTACGAGGGCGAGGTCTACGAGGTGGACATCGACAAGGCCCGCCAGATCCTGACCGACGCGGGATACACCTGGAAGGACGAGAAGCTCGTCGACCCCGACGGCACCCCCGTCACGTTCTCGATCTCGGTGCCCGCCGGCTGGAGCGACTGGAACACCGAGCAGGCCCTCATCGCCGAGGAGCTCGACGCGGGCCTGGGCATCGAGGTCAAGGTCGACCAGCCCGACTGGGGCGGCTGGGACGCCGCCCGCCAGGAGGGCACCTTCCAGGCGATCATCCACTGGCTGGAGGACACCGGCAACGCGTACGGCCTGTACACCTCGACCATGGACCCGAAGTGGATCGTCGACGGCAAGGCGCAGTTCAACTTCGGCCGGTACGACAACCCCGCCGTCACCGAGGCGCTGAACACCTACGCCAACGCGTCGTCCGACGACGACCGCAAGGCCGCTCTCGCCGTGCTGGAGAAGGCGTTCGCCGAAGACGTGCCCGCGATTCCGCTGGGCTCGCACCCGCTGCTGGGCGAGTACAACACCCGCAACTACGACGGATGGCCGACAGAGGAGGACCAGTACGCCTCGGCCGACCCGACCCAGCCCGCGGTCGTGCAGATCCTGTCGAAGCTGAAGCCGGTCGAGTAAGCCCGTCCCACAACCCGGTCGTTGAGCGAGCGACGAAGTCGCTCGCTCAACGATCCGCGGGAGCAAGGAATCCCCATGACTGACCCCCTCCTCAGCGTGCGCGACTTCTCGGTCGTGTACGACGTCGACCCGCCCGTCGTCGCGGTCAAGGACGTCACCCTCGAACTGCGCCGCGGCGAGATCCTCGGTCTCGCCGGGGAGAGCGGCAGCGGCAAGACCACGCTCGCCTACGGCGTGCAACGGCTGCTGAAGGCGCCCGCGATCATCACCGGCGGCAGCGTGATCTTCCACGACGCCTCAGGCGAGGACATCGACGTGGGGGCGATGGATGCCGAACAGATGCGGCGCTTCCGCTGGGACCGCGTCTCGATGGTGTTCCAGGGCGCCATGAACGCGCTCAACCCGGTGGCGACGATCGGCTCGCAGCTGGAGGACGTCTTCGAGGTGCACCGCCCCGGCATGAGCGCGCAGGAGCGCCGGGCCGAGGTCGGCGAGCTGCTCGAGATCGTGAAGGTGGGGCGCGACCGCGTCCGCTCCTTCCCGCACGAGCTGTCCGGTGGCATGCGCCAGCGCGTGATGATCGCGATGGCCCTGGCGCTGCGCCCGCAGCTGATGGTGATGGACGAGCCGACCACCGCTCTCGACGTGCTGGTGCAGCGCGAGATCCTGCGGCAGATCTCGGCGCTGCGTCACGAGTTCGGCTTCTCGGTGATCTTCATCACCCACGATCTGCCGCTGCTGCTGGAGATCAGCGACCGCATCGCGATCATGCGCGAGGGCGAGATCGTCGAGCTGCAGACGGCCGAGCGCATCTGGAACGATCCCCAGCACGACTACACCCGCACTCTGCTGGAGTCCTTCCCGCGGCTGACCGGCGAGAGAGGAGTGGTCGCCCGATGAGCATCCTCGAGTTCGATCACGTCACCAAGATCTACAACGTCCGCGGCGCCGGGCGCATCAAGGCGCTCGACGACGTGACCTTCACCCTGGAGTCCGGCCGCACGATCGGGCTCGTCGGTCAGTCCGGCAGCGGCAAGTCCACGATCGCGAAGATCCTCACCCAGCTGGAGACGCCCACCAGCGGCGAGGTGCGGCTGGACGGCGCCCCCGTTCCGCGCCGCGGCAAGGGCCTGCGCACCTACCGGCAGCAGCTGCGGATGGTCTTCCAGGACCCGTTCGCATCGCTCAACCCCTATCACTCGATCCGGTACCACATCGAGAGGCCGCTGCGTCTCGACGACGTCGTGCCGAAGGCCGAGACGGAGCGCGAGGTGCGCCGGCTGCTCGAACGGGTGCGGCTGAGCCCCGACGCGGTGATCGACCGGCGCCCGCACGAGCTCTCCGGCGGGCAGAGGCAGCGCGTCGCGATCGCACGCGCCCTGGCATCCCGCCCCCGCCTGCTCGTCGCCGACGAGCCGGTGTCGATGCTCGACGTGTCGATCCGCCTCGGCGTGCTGAACCTGCTCGCCGACCTGCAGCGCGAGGAGGGACTCGGCGTGCTGTACATCACCCACGATCTCGCCACAGCCCGGCACTTCAGCGACGAGATCATCGTGCTCAATCAGGGGCGCATCGTCGAGCAGGGCCCGGCCGACGACGTCATCCTCGATCCGCAGGATCCCTACACGCGACAGCTGAGGGCGGCATCGCCCGATCCCGAGAAGCACTTCGCCGCAGCATCCGGAGGTGCGCGATGACCGCCGTCGAACCGCAGGCACCGCCACTCGAGACCGCCGGCGCCGTCGCGGCGGGCACCACCGCCACCACCGTGGCGAAGGGGCGCGCCCGCGTGCCGTGGCGGTTCCTCGCCAGCCGCGCCGCGTTCTACCTGTTCACGCTGTGGGCGGCGATCACGATCAACTTCTTCCTGCCGCGCATGATGCGCGGGGATGCCGTCGACCAGTACCTCGCCCGCAACCGCAACGTCTCACCCGAGGCCGCCGACGCGCTGCGCGCCCTGCTCGGACTCGACACCGACAAGACCCTGCTGCAGCAGTACTTCGACTACTGGGGCCTGCTGCTGCGCGGCGACCTCGGGGTCTCGCTGCTGCACGGCATGCGACCGGTGAGCGAGGTGATCAGTCAGGCGCTGCCGTGGACGATCGGCCTGGTCGGCTTCGCGACCATCGTGTCGTTCGCGATCGGCACGATCGGCGGCGCGATCGTCGGATGGCGGCGCGGCAGCCGGCTCGACGGACTGATCCCGCTCACCACCTTCCTCAGTACCATCCCGTACTTCTGGCTCGGGCTGCTCGCGATCGCGCTCTTCTCGGTCAACCTGAAGTGGTTCCCGATCGGCAAGGCCTACGGCGTCGGGATGAGCCCGGAGTGGACGCCGGAGTTCATCGGGCAGGTGATCCACCACGGCACGCTGCCGGCGCTGACGATCGTGATCGCCTCGCTCGGCGGATGGATGCTGGGGATGCGCAACATGATGCTCACCGTGCTCGACGAGGACTACATCATGGTCGCTCAGGCCAAGGGCATGCCGAACCAGCGGGTGCTGTGGCGGTACGCGGCCCGCAACGCGGTGCTGCCGCAGATCCAGAGCTTCGCGCTGTCGATCGGCTTCATCGTGGGCGGCACGATCGTCATGGAGATGGTGTTCAGCTACCCGGGCGTCGGAAAGCTGCTGCTGGATGCCACCAACGCCAAGGACTACGCGCTCATGCAGGGCGTGTTCCTGGTGATCACGCTGTCGGTGCTGGTCGCGAACATCCTCGCCGATCTCGCCTACGCGTTCCTCGACCCGCGCACGCGTCAGACGGAGGCCTGACATGACCGCTGACAACTCCACGCTGACCCTGCGCACCGCGAAACCCGCCGGGGAGCCCCGTGGCAAGGGCTTCGGGGCCCGGCTCGCATCGGCGTTCGCGATGTTCCGGAACGGCAAGTCGCTCACCGGGCTGGCCATCCTCGCGTTCTTCGTGCTGATCGCGATCTTCGCCGACGTGCTCGCCCCCTACTCGCCGACCGGCGTCGACAACACCGCACGGTTCCAGCCGCCGTCGGCCGAGCACTGGCTCGGCACCACGCACATCGGCGAGGACGTGCTCAGCCAGGTGATCCACGGCACGCGCGGAGTGATCGTGGTGGGCTTCCTTGCCGCGATCATCGCCACCGTGATCGCCATCACCGTGGGCGTGATCGCCGGGTACATGTCTGGTTGGCGCAGCGAGTCGCTCTCCGCCCTGACCAACGTGTTCCTGGTGATCCCGGGCCTGCCCCTGATCATCATCGTCACCTCGATGTTCGAGGACCCGCCGCTGTGGATCGTCGCCGCCGTGCTCGGCATCACCGGCTGGGCATGGGGAGCCCGCGTGCTGCGCGCGCAGACGATGTCGCTGCGCAACCGCGACTTCATCCAGGCCGCGCGCGCCAACGGCGAGCCGCTGCGCCGCATCATCACGATCGAGATGCTGCCGAACCTCATGGCGCTCATCGCCGCGAGCTTCGTCGGCACGGTGACGGCGGCCATCCTCGCCCTGACCACGCTCTCGTACATCGGCGTGATCCCGGTGACCACCTACAACTGGGGCACGATCCTGAACTGGGCCTCGGCGCAGGGCGCGTTCCGCCAGAACCAGTGGTGGTGGTACCTGCCGCCCGGCCTGTGCATCGCAGCGATCGGCGTCGCCCTCGCCCTGATCAACTTCGGCATCGACGAGTACGTGAACCCGCGGCTGCGGTCGGCGGGCGAGCGCGCCAGGGCGATGAAGAAGAAGGGCCTCGACGTGAACGACCCCGTCACCGCCGTGCGGCCGGCGCCCCCGACCTCAGGCAAGACCGAAGAGAACGTGAAGTGATGACCATCCAGACCGACATCCTGCCCTACCGCGATGCATCGCTGACCACCGCGGAGCGGGTCGCCGACCTGCTCGCGCGGATGACCCTCGAAGAGAAGGTCGGGCAGATGCTGCAGCTCGACGCACGCGAGGACCTCGCGGACGCCGTGCACGCCCGGCACGCAGGATCGATCCTGCACACGTCGCCGGAGCGTATCCTGCGGGCCCGTGAGCTGACCGAGCAGACACGGCTGCGCATCCCGCTGCTGGTGGCGGAGGACTGCATCCACGGGCACTCGTTCTGGCCGGGCGCGACGATCTATCCGACCCAGCTCGGCATGGCGGCATCCTGGGATGCCTCGCTGCTGGAGCGGGTCGCGCGCGCGACAGCAGAGGAGGTCGCCGCGACCGGCATCCACTGGACCTTCTCGCCGGTGCTGTGCATCGCCCGCGATCTGCGCTGGGGGCGGGTGGACGAGACGTTCGGCGAGGATCCGTTCCTCATCGGCGAGCTCGCCAGCGCCATGGTGCGCGGCTACCAGGGGGCCGGTCTCGACGACAGGACCGCGATCCTCGCGACGGCGAAGCATTTCGCCGGCTACTCCGAGACGCAGGGCGGACGGGATGCCAGCGAGGCCGACATCTCGCAGCGCAAGCTGCGCTCCTGGTTCCTGCCGCCTTTCGAGCGCGTCGCGCGCGAGGGCTGCCGCACGTTCATGCTCGGCTACCAGACCACCGACGGCGTGCCGATCACGGTCAACGACTGGCTGCTGAACGACGTGCTGCGCGGCGAGTGGGGCTACACCGGCACCCTGGTCACCGACTGGGACAACGTCGGCCGCATGGTGTGGGAGCAGCGTGTGCAGCCCGACTACGCGCACGCCGCCGCGGCGGCCGTGAAGGCCGGCAATGACATGGCCATGACCACGCCGCACTTCTTCGAGGGCGCGCTCGAGGCGGTGCAGAAGGGGATGCTGGAGGAGGACGCCTTCGACGCGGCCGTCGCGCGCATCCTCACCCTGAAGTTCGATCTCGGACTGTTCGAGGATCCGCGGCTGCCCTCCGATGATCTGGATGCCGTCGTCGGCAGCGGCGCGCACAGTGATCTGAACCTCGAGGTGGCGCGGCGCTCGCTGGTGCTGCTCGAGAACGACGGGCTGCTTCCGCTCGGTGCATTCGGTGGTCTCGCGGCGGCAGACCCGATCCGCATCGCCGTGGTCGGCCCGCTCGCCGACGACGCGCAGAACCAGCTCGGCGACTGGGCCGGCGGATCCGGCCAGGCCGGATGGCTCGACGGGCAGCCGCGCGAGATGATCACGACCGTGCTCGACGGTCTCCGCGAGGTCGACGGCTTTGCCGTGCGGTACGCGCAGGGCGCCGACATCCTCACCCTCGAGGACGATCCGCTCGGCGCGACCTTCCCCGACGGGCAGCCGCGCCCGCCGGTGGTGGTGCCGGTCGCCCCGGACCAGCACCTGATCGCCGAGGCCGTCCGGGCGGCGGATGCGGCCGACGTGATCGTCGCCGTGGTCGGCGACCGTATCGAGTTGGTCGGCGAGGGTCGCTCGACGGCCACGCTGGAACTCGTCGGAGGACAGAACGCGCTGCTCGACGCGATGATCGCCACGGGCAAGCCGGTCGTAATCGTGCTGCTCGCCTCGAAGCCGCTCGTGCTGCCGCCATCCGCTGCGCAGGCGGCCGCGGTGGTCTGGGCGGCAAATCCCGGGATGCACGGCGGCCGCGCGGTCGCGGAGCTGATCTCGGGGGCGATCGAGCCGTCGGGGCGCCTGCCGATCTCGTTCGCGAGGCATGTCGGCCAGCAGCCGACCTACTACAACCAGATCCGCGGGCAGCACGGCCACCGCTACGCGGACCTGACACAGGCGCCGGCCTGGGCGTTCGGCGAGGGACTGTCGTACACGACCGTGGAGTACTCGGCGCTCGGCCTGGTCTCGTCGTCGGTCGGTGCCGACGACACGATCGTCGCCGACGTGACGGTCGCCAACACCGGCACGCGGCCGGTGCTCGAGACGGTGCAGGTGTACGTGCGCGACGAGGTCACCAGCGTCAGCTGGACCGACAAGGAGCTGAAGACCTACCGTCAGGTGGAGTTGGCGGCGGGTGAGTCGCAGCGCGTGCGCATCGAGCTGCCCGTGGCCGCCTGCTCGATCGTCGACGCCCGCGGGCACAGGGTCGTGGAGCCCGGTGACTTCGAGCTGCTGGTGGGTCCGTCGTCCCGCGAGGACGTGCTGCTGCGGGCGGGCTTCACGGTGCGCTGAGGGCCCTCGGCCCGATCGGGCGTCGCGGAGGGAATCGAATGCCGCCGGTTGCTGGTTGGATTGTCAGGTGCACTCACTTAATCGCAGCGCCGGGCGCGCCGCGGGCATCGGCGCCCTGCTCTGGCTGTTCCTGGCGAACTTCGCGATGGGGATCGACGGCTATGTCCTGACCGGGCTGCTGCCGCAGATCGCCGGCGATCTGCACGTGCCGGAGGCCGCGGCGGGCCAGCTGATGAGCGTGTTCGCACTGACCAGCGCGATCGTCGGTCCCGTGCTCGGCGCCCTCACCGGACGGTTCGAGCGCAAGGCCACCATCGCGATCTCGCTCGCCGTGTTCGTGGTCGGCAACCTGATCGTCGGGCTCGCGCCCACCTACGCGTGGGCGATGTCCGGTCGGGTGATCTCGGCGGTCGGCGGGGCGCTGCTGAGCGCGGTCGTCGCCGCCTACGTCATCGCGATCACCCCGCCGGAACGCCGGGGGTGGGCGCTGTCGGTCGTGATGGGCGGCTTCCTCGCCGCGACGGCGCTCGGTGTGCCCGTCGGCCTGCTCCTCGGAGAGCAGGACTGGCGCATCCCGCTGTTCATCGTCGCCGGCATCGGCACGGTCGCGCTGCTCGGCATCCTGGCGTTCGTCCCCACGCTGCGCCTCCCGGCGCTGCCGCTGCGCGAGACGTTGCGGCCGCTCACCCGCGGACCGATCCTGACGGCGCTGCTGGTGCCCGTCGGCCTGATGGGGGCCAGCTACCTGTGCTTCACCTACGCGGCGCTGATCATCGGCCCGCGCACCGGGCTGGGGCTGGCGATGGTCGGTGTGCTGTTCGGCTACGGCGTCTTCAGTTTCTTCGGCAACATGTTCGCGGGGCGGGAGATCGACCGCAACGGACCCGACCGCGTGATCACGACCATCATCATCGCGCTGATCGGGTTCATGCTGCTCGGCACCGCAGGTCTGGCGCTGCCCGGAGTCTGGGGCATCGTCTCGATCCTGGTGTGGTTCTTCGGCACGGCGACGTTCAACGGCGGTTCGGGCGTCTCGCTGCAGTCCCGGCTCGCGATGATGGCGCCGGACTCGGTCGCCCTGGTCGTCGCGCTGAACACCAGCGGCATGATGCTCGGCTCGGCGATCGGCAGCGCGGCAGGCGGCGCGGCGCTCGCCGCCGGCCTGCCCGCGGACATGCTCATCCCGCTGGCGTCGGTGTTCCTGGTGATGTCGCTGGTCGTGCACCTGCTCCTGATCCGCCGCGGCGACAAGAAGCCCGTGCTCTGAGCCGGGTGCTTCCTTCCGTTCCGGTCTCACTGGTTGCGGGTGTCGCTGGCGCGGACCCGCATCCGTTGAGACCGGAAGTGAGTGAAGGTCGGGTCAGCGACGGGACGACGAGGTGCGCGGATGCAGCAGCGCCGTCGTGCCGCGCACGATGAGCTCGTAGGGCAGCGCCGTCTGCGGCGTCTGCGAGCCTTCGTCCTCGAGGCGGGCGAGCACGGTGCCCGCCGCCCGCTCACCCTGGCCGAGCGGGAACTGGTCGACCGTCGTGAGCTGGAAGAACTCGCCCAGCTCGTGGCCGTCGATGCCGATCACAGAGAGGTCTTCAGGAACGCGGAAGCCCAGGTCGCGTGCGGCGAGGATCGCGCCGATCGCCATCTCGTCGGATGCCGCGAAGATCGCGGTCGGACGGGGACCGGGCCGTCCGAGCAGCTGCTTCGCCGCGCGGAAGCCGCCGTCCACTGTGAAGTCCGCGGGCTCGAGAAACGCGTGGTTGACCGGAACCCCGGCATCCTCCAGCGCCTGCTCGAAGCCGAGACGGCGCTGACTGGGCACGTGGAAGTCGAGGTCGAATTCGGGGTTCGCGCCGATGTGCGCGATGTCGCGGTGGCCGAGGCCCAGCAGGTGCTCGGTCGCGAGCCGCGCCATGGCGGTGTCGTCGACGGTGAGCGTGTTCAGCTGCGGATTCGGCCCGCCGATGGCGATCACGGGCAGGCCGAGCGCGAGCAGCTGCGCCGACTCGTCGTCGTCGAGCTCGATCGACACGGCGATCACGGCGTCCACGCGCTGGCGCCGCAGTGCGGTGTGGAACACCTCGCGCCGCACCGCGGCATCCGCCGTGATGTTGTACAGCGTGATGTCGTAACCCTGCTTCATCAGGGCGGACGAGACCCCCGAGAGTACGGTCGCGAAGAACCAGCGGTCGAGGTACGGCACGATCACGCCGATGTTTCGCGTGCGGCCGGATGCCAGGCTGGAGGCGCGCGACGAGACGACATAGCCGAGCTGGTCGGCGGCCTCCTGCACCCGCTCGCGGGCGGCGGCGGACACGTGCCCGCGCCCGCTGAGCGCGCGCGAGACCGTCGCTGTGGAGACGCCCGCCAGCTTGGCGACCTCGTCGATACTCGTCATCGCAGATCCTTCATCGGATTTCCCTCGGCTCCGGTCGCGCACTTGGCCAGTGCGAACCCGTCTGCACTAGCAAAGCACGCGACCGGAGCGGAGGATGGGGGAGGTTCTGGCTGGTCAGGCCTTGGTGAACCAGGCGGCGGTGTTCGGGGGCAGAGCGGTGCCGGTGAACGGCTCGCTCTGCACCAGGAAGGTCACGTCGCCGCCGAGCTCCACCGGCTCGGTGCCGAGGTTCGCGACCACGTGGATGTCGCCGCGGCGGAACGCCACCGTGTCATCCGCTGCATCCTCCCAGACCAGCGAGCCCGAGCCGAGAGCGTGCTCGCGACGCAGCACGATCAGCCGCTTGTACAGGTTGAGGGTCGAGTCGGCGTCGCCCTCCTCGACGTCGCGCGCGTAGCGCGCCCACTCGTCGGGCTGCGGCAGCCAGGAGTCCCCGGTGTCGTTGAAGCCGTAGGCCGGCGCATCCGCCGACCAGGGCAGCGGCACGCGGCATCCGTCGCGGCCGTAGCGCTCGCCGTTCGTGCGGAACCAGGTGGGGTCCTGGCGGAACTCGTCCGGGATCTCCATGGCCTCGGGCAGGCCGAGCTCCTCGCCCTGGTACAGGTACGCCGAGCCGGGCAGCGACAGCATGAGGGTGGTCGCCGCGCGTGCGCGCGACAGGCCGATCACCGCGTCGGGCTTGCCGGCCGACTTCGGTCCGATGCCCTCACCCTGCGGGTTGTCGGCGGTCAGAGCCAGGCGGGAGGCGTGCCGCACCACATCGTGGTTCGAGAGCACCCAGGTGCTCGGCGCGCCGACTCCGCCGAACTCGTCGAGCGACTCGCGGATCACGCCGCGCAGCCGCTCGGCGTCCCACGGCGTCATCAGGTACGGGAAGTTGAACGTCTGGTGCATCTCGTCGGGACGCACCCAGAGCGAGGTCTGCTGGAGGGTGGGCAGCCAGGCCTCGCCGCACAGCGCGCGGTCGCCGTCGTACTCGGCCATCACCTGGTGCCAGTCCCGGTAGATGTCGTGCACACCGGGCTGGCCCCAGTACGGCACGTCGTCCTCGCCGCCGCCCATCGAGTCGGCATCCGCCGGCGGGGTGTAGTCGGGCAGGCCGTCCTTCTTGATCATGCCGTGCGCCACGTCGACGCGGAACCCGTCGACGCCGCGATCGAGCCAGAAGCGCAGGATGCTGCGGAACTCCTCGCGCACCTCCTCGTTGGTCCAGTCGAAGTCGGGCTGGGTTGCGTCGAAGATGTGCAGGTACCACTGACCGGGGGTGCCGTCGGCCTCGGTCACGCGGGTCCATTGGCCGCCGCCGAAGACGGACTCCCAGTTGTTCGGCGGAAGCTCGCCGTTCTCGCCTTTGCCGTCGCGGAAGATGTAGCGGGCGCGCTCGGGGCTGCCCGGCGCGGCCTTCAGCGCCTCCTGGAACCAGACGTGCTGGTCGGAGGAGTGGTTCGGCACGAGGTCGACGATGACGCGGATGCCGCGGGCGTGCGCCTGTGCGAGCATCTCGTCGAAGTCGGCGAGCGTGCCGAACAGCGGGTCGACGTCGCGGTAGTCGGCCACGTCGTAGCCGGCGTCACGCTGCGGGCTGGTCATGAACGGGCTCAGCCAGATGGCGTCGACGCCGAGTTCCTTGAGCGAGTCGAGCCGGCTGGTGATGCCGGGCAGGTCGCCGATGCCGTCGCCGGATGCATCCGCGAAGGAGCGGGGGTAGATCTGGTAGATGACGGCGGTGCGCCACCATTCGGAGCCGGGGGCGGCGATCTGCTCGAGGGTCATGAGCACCAGGGTACTGCAAACGCTTACAGTCCCGCCAGGGGCGGGGTCGAATCGATTCGGGCGCGTCAGATCAGGCGACGCAGGGCCTCTTCGAGTGAAACGCCCTGCGCGTCGGCGCGGTCGCGCAGGCGGGCGTGCTCGTCGGCGGAGAGATGCAGGCGCAGATCGATCGCCTGGGCGACGGGTGCGAGATCGAGTGCCTCGAGCAGATCGGATGCCTCGGCCCAGAGCTGCGGAGCGACGGCGGGCGCCGCGGCGGCGGATGCGCGGGGCGCGGCCGCTTCGCGGAGTGCGGGGTCCTCGTGCGACGGTGCGGATGCCGCGACAGGTGCGGATGCCGCGACGGCGGCGCCTGCTCCGGTCGCCATCGTGAAGCCCGGCCCGCGCCGCGGCTCCTGCATCTGCTGGTACGCCTTGGCGGCGGCGTTCGCGCGCTCGTCCGCGGCCTCGTTCAGGTCGTGACCGGCGTGGCCCTTGACCCACTCGAAGCGCACATCGCGGCCGGACATCGCCTCGTCGAGAGCCTTCATCAGCTCCTGGTTGAGCACCGCGCCGCCGTCGGCCTTGCGCCAGCCGCGACGCTTCCAGCCCGGCATCCACTTGGTGATGGAGTCGATCACGTACTTGCTGTCGCAGAGGATCAGCAGGCTCTCGTCGGTGCCCGCGGTCGCGCGCAGCAGTTCGAGCACCGCCTGCAGCTCACCCTGGTTGTTCGTGCCGTGCGGCGATCCGCCGGCGGCCCAGTTCGCGTCGTCGATGTACCAGGCCCAGCCGTTCGGGCCGGGATTGCCCAGGGCGGAGCCGTCTGCGGCGGCGGTGATCGTCATCCTTCAACCGTAACGGCGGGCGTCGACGCCGGCCTGCGCTCAAGCCCCCGGGATCACCACGTTCAGCGGCGGCTCGCCGGCCAGCATCCGCTCGATCTGCGCGCGCACCAGGCGCGCGATCCGGGGGTTCATCGCGGTGGATGCACCGCCGACGTGCGGGCTGACGACCAGTCCGGGTGCCGACCAGAGCGGATGCCCCGCGGGCAGCGGCTCGGGGTCGAAGACGTCGAGTGCGGCGCGCAGCCGCCCCGACTGCAGCTCCGCGAGAAGCGCGGAGGGGTCGATCAGCGGCCCGCGGCCGACGTTCACGAGCAGGGCGCCGTCCGCCATGTGCGCCAGCATCCCGGCGTCGAACAGGTGATGCGTGGCGTCGCCGCCCGGCAGCGAGAGCACGACGATCTCGGCATCCGGCAGCAGCGCGGGCAGCTCGTCGATGCCGTGCACGGCGACCTCGCCGACCCCGTCCACCTGCTCCACGCGCGGGCTGCGCGCGACCGCCGTCATCTCCACCTCGAACGGCGCCAGGCGCCGCGCGATGCCGGTGCCCACGCCGCCGAACCCGACCAGGAGGACGCGCCGGTCAGCCAGGCTCTCCGCGAAGACCGGCGACCATTCGCCCCGATCCTGCGCGCGCACGAACCGGGGGAACTGCCGCTGTGCGACGAGCATCAGCGCGACCGCGAGTTCGGCGGTCGACGCCTCGTGCACGGAGGCCGCGTTTGCGAACGTCATCCCGGTCGGAAGTCTCTCCGCGACGCCGTCGTATCCGATCGACTGGCTCTGCACGAGCCCCACGTCCAACCCCTGCAGGGCCGACAGCGCCCCCGCCGAGCCCATGTACGGAGGCACGACGATGTCGAGCCGCGGTGCCGGCGGCGGCGTCGTGAAGTCCCAGACGTGCAGTTCTGCGCCGTCGGGGAGGGCTCCGATGTTGGCGGCGAGGCGGTCGGTGGGGACGGTCACGACGAGGGTCATGTGATCGAGATTAGCCTTACGCCTTGACAAGAACTGCGTTTTGTATACAGAATACGGAGGGCAATCACAAACGCCGGCTACCCATCCGGCACCCTTCCAAAGACGAAAGAGGTGAAGCGGTGGCTCTCTCACGCGCAACCATCAGGAAGTCCCTCGCTCTCGGTGCGATCCTCGCGCTCGGCGCGGGGCTGGCCGCCTGCAGCGGCGGCAACTCCGGCGGCGGCAGCGTCGGCGCCGACGGCAAGGCGACCGTGGTCTGGTCGACCTGGGGCTCGGCCGACGAGCTCACCCGCTACAAGGAGTTCAACAAGGAATTCATGGAGCGGCACCCCGACATCACCGTCAAGTTCCAGCCGGTGGCCGGCTACGGCGACTACCACTCCAAGCTGCTCGCGCAGCTGACCAGCAACACGGCGCCGGATGTCTTCTACGTCGGTGACGACATGGTCGGCCAGTTCGTCGACTCCAAGCGCCTCATGCCGATGAAGAAGCTGATGGAGTCCGACGCCAGCGAGACCAAGCCCGACGACTTCTTCCCGGGCCTGTTCGGCGCCGCCGAGAAGGACGGCGAGTACTACGCCGCCCCCAACGACTCCAACCCCGACGTGCTCTGGTACGACAAGGAGGCGCTGAAGGCCGCCGGTGTCACCGAGGACCCCGCCACCCTGGCCGAGAGCGGCGAGTGGACCACCGACAAGTTCCTCGAGATGAACGAGAAGCTGCACGATGCGGGCCTCATCGGCTCGATGTACTGGAACTACTGGGCCACCCACTGGAGCTGGCTGAAGTCCCAGGGCGCCGAAGACCCGTACAACGAGGCCGGCGAGTTCACCGCGAACAAGGACGACAAGACCGTCGAGCTGATGCAGCAGCTGGGCGACCTGTTCCAGAGCAAGACGTTCGTCGTCGCCGACACCATGCCCGAGACCGCGGGCGCCGACAGCCAGTTCGTCACCCACAAGGCCGGCTTCTTCGTGCAGGGCCGCTACACGATCGGCTCGCTCGAGGCCGCCGACGTGAAGAACGACTCCTACGACATCGTGCGCTGGCCGACCCCCGACGGTGAGGCCGCGCCGACCGGCGTGGCGACGAGCTTCCTCGCGATGAACGGCAAGACCAAGGTGAAGGACGCCGCGTTCACCTTCTGGACCGAGTACCTGAGCGCCGAGGGTCAGACCTTCCGCCTGCAGGGCGGCGGCAACGCCGTCCCGTCGATCAAGGGCGCGGACGACGTCGTGCTCGAGGAGGACTACCCGGCGCACGCCCAGACCTTCCTCGACATGCGCGACATCGGCTTCGAGGACTACGCGGCCGAGGCCCGCGTGCCCGGCCTGCCGGTCGCGATCGCCGAGGAGTTCCAGAAGCTCTACGAGGGCAAGGAAGATGCGCAGACCGCACTGGACAACGCCGCCGAGCTGGTGAAGAAGCGTTCGGCCGAGTGACATGTCGGCAGTACTGACTGACGGGGGGATGCCGCAGGCCACGCCTGCGGCATCCGCCCCCGTGATGCGCAAGGAGGCGGCGTGGCGCCGCCGCGACCGACGCTGGGGGTACTTCTTCGTCGCCCCGCAGCTGGTCGGCATGTTCCTGTTCGTGGTCGTCCCGTTCGCGGCGAGCCTCGTGCTCGCGTTCGCGCGCTGGGACGGCCTGACCGACCTGGAGTGGGTCGGCTTCTCGAACTTCACCTCGCAGTTCCAGGACGAGCTGCTGTGGCGCTCGATCCTGAACACCCTCATCATCGCCGCCATCACCGTTCCGATCGGTCTCGGCCTCGCGGTGATGGTCGCGGTGGCGCTGGAGAAGCTGAAGACCCGCACTCTCTACCTGATGCTGTTCTTCGCCCCGGTGATGACCTCCACGGTCGCCATCGCGATGATCTGGCAGCAGATGTTCCGTTCCGACGGCGTGATGTCGGCGTTCATCTCCCGGGTGTTCGGCATCGCCCCTCCCGCCTGGCTGGAAGACCCGAAGCTCGCCCTGATCGCCGTGTGCATCGTGGCGATCTGGTCCTCGCTCGGCCTGAACGTGATCATCTTCCTGGCCGGCTTGCAGAACATCTCGCCCTCGGTCATCGAGGCCGCGCGCATCGACGGCGCGGGCGCCTGGCGTCTCTTCTGGAGCATCCGCCTGCCGCTGCTCTCGCCGATCATGTTCTTCTCGTCGGTGATCGCCTTCATCTCCTCGCTGCAGACCTTCGACATCGTCTACGTGCTGGTCTCCGGCGGCGGCCCCGACAACGCCACGCGCACGATCGTGTACCACATCTACGACCTCGGCTTCGGGCGCTTCGAGTTCGGCCCGTCGAGCGCGGCATCCATCATCCTGCTGATCCTGACGCTGATCATCACCGCGATCCAGTTCGGCGCGCAGAAGAAGTTCGTGCACTACGAGGACGACCCCGAATGAGCATCACGAACCCCTCCCTCACCGACGGCGCGATGCTGCCGGCCACCGACTCGACCATCGCGCTGGTCGCGCCGGGAAAGAAGCAGCGGCGGCGCCCCACCGGCGGCGGCAGGCGCCGCAGCGGCAACATCGTGCTGCACGTCCTGCTGATCCTCGCCGGCCTGTCGATGGTCTTCCCGTTCATCTGGATGCTGCTCACGTCCTTCAAGACGCTGCCGCAGCTGCTGAAGGATCCGCTGTCGTTCTTCCCGAGTCCGTGGACCAGTGAGAACTACGTCGAGGCCTGGAACGCGGTGCCGTTCGGGCAGGCCTACCTGAACAGCGCGTACATCACGATCCTGGTCGTGGTCGGCACGCTGATCACTGCGTCGATGGCCGGGTACGCGTTCGCGCGCATCCGCTTCAAGGGCAGCAAGGCGCTGTTCATCATCTTCCTCGCGACGCAGATGATCCCCTCGCAGGTCACGCTGATCCCGTTCTACCTGCTCATGACGCAGTTCGGATGGGTGGACTCGCACCTCGCGCTGATCGTGCCGGGCATGATCGCGAACCCGTTCGCGGTGTTCCTGATGCGGCAGTTCGTGCTGGGCCTGCCGAAGGAGCTCGAGGAGGCCGCGCTGGTGGACGGCGCCGGACGCTGGCGCATCTTCTGGAACATCGTGCTGCCCAACCTCAAGCCCGGTCTGGCGGCGCTCGCGATCATCACGGCGCTCGGAGTCTGGAACGCGTTCCTGTTCCCGCTCGTGCTGCTGAACACGCCGGACCTGTTCACCGTGCCGCTGCTGCTGACCTCGTTCCAGAGCCAGTTCGGCTCGATCAACTACGGACTCGTGATGGCGGCGTCCGCGATCGCGACCGTGCCGATGCTGATCGTGTTCGTGATCGGCCAGCGCAAGATCCTCAACAGCATGGCCGCCTCGGGACTGGGGGGACGATGAGCTTCGCCGAACTCGCCGGTCGTCACCTCGACCTGGTCACCGCCCCGTTCACGCTGCCGAAGTCGCGCATCCTCGTCTTCCGGGATGAGGATGCCGCAGACGGCACGCTGCGCGTGCACACCTCGGAGTACGAGCGGTGGCTGGACGACTGCCGCGTGCTCGACGGGCTCGCGGTGCTGGATGCGGCGGGCGCGGTGCTGCCGGTGACCGACGTGCTCCCGCATCGGATCGCCTTCGGTGACGTCGCGTCCCTGACCTTCGACGGGCCGGGGGCGCTGAGCCTCGCAGGCTCGGCCGGAACGCGCGTGCGGCTCAGGTTCCCGGACGGCCGCGTCGAGGAGCATCCGCTCGACTCCGGCATCCGGCTCGAGGTCGCGGCCGACCGATCCGTGACCGCGTCGGACGGCGACCACGCCGCCGCACTCGCCTCCTGCGAGGCGCAGTGGGATGCCTGGTTCACGAAGTGCCCGGTCGTCCGCGACGACCTGCAGCAGATGGCCGCGTTCTGCTGGTGGGTGCTCGGGGCGAACATCGTCTCGCTGCCCTCGCTGGGCGACGCCCGCGGGGTGGTGCCGTCGAAGATCGGCTATGTCGGCGTGTGGCAGTGGGACGCGTACTTCATCGCGGTCGGTCTGCGGCACGGCGACCCCGAGCTCGCCCGCGAGCAGCTCGACATCGCCTTCCGGTTCCCGAGAGCGGACGGGCAGCTGCCCGACGTCGTGCATGAGCTCGGGGTGCTGGCCACCAGCGACGACCTGCCCGAAGGCGACCGCGCCAAGCTGCGTCGCACCGGCTCCGCGGTCGCCGACCCCACCGCTCCGGTGCCGCTGACCAAGCCGCCGCTCGCGGCCTGGGCGCTGCGCAAGGTGCTCGAGGCCGAGGACGCTCCGGACTGGGCTCGCGCCCAGCTCGCGACGATCATCCGCTCGCAGGACTGGTGGTTCGCGGGCTCGGATCTCGACGGCGACGGGATGCCGGAGTACGGGCATCCGTACTCGTCGGGTCTGGATGACAGCCCGATCTTCGACGGGCCGATCCCGACTGCGGCTCCCGACCTGGGCGCCTACCTGGTGCAGCAGGACCGCGAGATCGCGGGGTTGCTCGCCCGCTACGAGCCGGAAGCCGACACCGCCCCGTTCCTGGAGCGCTCCGCGCGCACCGAGCAGCTGCTGCACGGGATGTGGGACGACGACCTCGGCCGCTTCCTCGCCTTCGGCGACGGCCAGCGCATCGAAAGCGACACCGTGGTGGGGCTCATGCCGCTGCTCACCGGCACGCTGCCGGACGGCATTCGCGACGCCCTGCACGGTGCCATCGACGACCCGGCGCGCTTCGGTCTGGAGTGGGGCCTGCCGACGGTCGCGGCGTCCGACCCGGACTTCTCGCCGGAGCGGATGTGGCGGGGGCCGATCTGGATCAACACCGCGGCGCTCATCGCCGAAGGGCTGGAATCGTCCGGATACCCGGAGCGCGCACGCGCGCTGCGCGAGCAGACCGTGCGCCTGGTGGTGCACGGCGGCGGCCCGCACGAGTACTACAACCCGCGCACGGGCTTCAAGGCCGAGCGGGCGACGACCGCCTTCGGGTGGTCCGCCGCCTGGTTCCTCGACCTCGCGGTCATGCTCAGCGAGGACTGAGCCGCGGTCGACAGATGCCCCTCCGGATGATCCGGAGGGGCATCTTCGCGTCTGGGGAGGGGTGTTGTCCACGTCAACATCCGTGTACTGTATGCAATATCCAGTTTGTGACGAGGAGGTCAGGATGAAGCGACGCGGAATGCTTGCGGTAGCTGTCTCGGCGACGGTGGCCATCGCCCTGTCGGGCTGTGCGTTCGGAGGCGGCGCCCCCGCCGGCGACGGCAAGGCGCTCGAGAAGGACGGCGGCGCCACCGGCGAGATCACCATCTGGTCCTGGGATGTCGCGGCCACGGCGCTCAAGCGCCTCGCCGCCGACTACGAGAAGGACCACGAGGGCGTCACGATCAAGGTCGTCGACATCGGCTACGACAACGCCTACGACAAGATCTCGGTCGGCCTGCAGGCCGGGACCGGCCTGCCCGACATGATCACGCTCGAGACCGACAAGAACCAGAGCTACATCACCCAGTTCCCGAAGGGCTTCACCGACCTCTCGCCGGTGTTCGGCGACGACAAGGCCGACTTCGACCCGTTCAAGTGGGACACCGGCACCGACGAGGACGGCAAGCTGCGCATGGCGCCGTGGGACTCCGGCACGGTCGGGCTGTTCTACCGCACCGACTACTTCGAGCAGGCCGGCGTCGATCCGGCATCCGTCGCGACCTGGGACGACCTCGTCGCCGCGGGCGAGACGATCAAGGCGAAGCTCGGCAAGACGCTGCTGACGGCCGACCTGTCGGCCGGCGGCCCGTTCTCGATGATGCTGCAGCAGCAGGGCCAGGGCCTGTTCAACGCCGACGGCGAGATCACGGTCAACACCCCGGAGGCCGTCGAGACCCTCACACTGCTGCAGGAGATGCAGCAGAAGGGCCTGATCAAGAACGCCAAGGGCTGGGACGCCAGCGTCACCAGTGCGAAGGACGGCGACTCGGCCGTCACGCCAGAGGCCGTCTGGTGGATCGGCACGCTCGAGGGCGAGGCGCCGGAGCTCTCGGGCAAGTACGCCGTGCGCGACCTGCCGGTGTTCGCCGACGGCGGCGCTCCCACGTCCAACAACGGCGGTTCGGGCCTCGCCATCCCCACGCAGGCGAAGAACCCGCAGCTCGCGGCCGACTTCATGGACTTCGTGCTCGCCGACGACGACAACCAGGCGAGCATGATGAAGGAGGAGGGGCTGTTCCCCGCCTACCTGCCGGCGCTGCAGTCGGACTACTTCCAGCAGCCGAGCGAGTACTTCGGCGGGCAGACGGTCTTCCAGACCTTCGCCGACCTCACGCCGCAGATCCCGTCGATCACGTTCACGTCCGACCAGTCGGTCGCCGCGGACGCGGTCTCGAACGCGGTCGCGGCCGCGGTGCTGAACGGCGAGGACCCCAAGAAGGTGCTCGACGACGCAGCAGCGCAGATCGCGAACTCGACCGGCCGGAAGATCGCCGGCTGAGATGAGTGTCGCCAGCACGACCCGGAGCCACGGCGAGACCCGCCGCGGCTCCGGCGCACCGACGGATGCCGGAGGGCCGGACCCCCGGGCGTCCCGATCCAGCCGGCGCTTCGCCGCCCGCATGCACCGGCCGGGCATGTGGTTCGCCCTGCCCGCCGCCGCGCTGCTGGTGATCTTCTTCGCCTACCCGCTCGCGGTGTCGCTGCTGCAGAGCTTCTTCAAGACCTCGGGCGGGGTGTCGACGTTCGTCGGGTTCGAGCAGTACGCCCGGATGTTCCGCGACCCGCTCGTGATCAAGAGCCTCGGCAACGCGCTGCTGATCCTCGTGGTGCAGGTGCCGATCATGATCGCCCTCGCGGTCGGCCTCGCGTACCTGCTGAACCAGGCGTGGCTGCGGTTCCGCTCCGGTTTCCGGCTGATCACGTTCCTTCCCGCGATCACCACGCTGGTCGCGTACTCGGTGGTGTTCCGGGTGATCATGACCACCGACGGCGGCATGCTCAATCAGTTCCTCGCGCTGTTCGGCGCGGGACCGATCGACTGGCTGAACAACGAGTGGTGGGCGCGCGTCGCGGTTATCGCGTCGATCACCTGGCGCTGGACCGGCTACAACATGGTCATCATCCTCGCGGGCCTGCAGTCCATCCCCGCCGAACTGTACGAGGCGGCGCGCATCGACGGCGCCGGTCGCTGGCAGACCTTCTGGCACGTCGTCGTGCCCCAACTGCGCCCGGTGCTGATCTTCACCACCGTCACGTCGACCATCGGGGCGCTGCAGCTGTTCGACGAGAACTTCATCCTCACCGGCGGCGGTCCGAACAACGCCACCCTGACCCCTGTGCTCTACCTCTACAAGATCGGCTTCCAGCAGTTCGACTTCGGGTATGCGAGCGCTCTGGCGTGGATGCTCGTCATCCTCACCGGCATCATCGCGGTGATCCAGTTCCGCATCATGAGGGAGAAGCCATGACCACGCAGCTGATCACGACCGGACGTGAGCGGCGGAGCGGGATGCCGGATCGTCGGCGCGGCGAGCCGCTGGCGCGGCGCATCATCCTGCGCAGCCCGGTATATCTGGTGCTGATCATCGCGAGCGCACTCGCGCTGATCCCGTTCCTGTGGATGGTCATCGCGTCGACGCACAAGACCAGCGACCTCTTCGTCACGCCGCTGCCGCTGCTGCCCGGCGGGGAGTTCTGGGCGAACCTCGGCCGGCTGCAGGAGACCATCGGCTTCGGTCAGGTGATGCTCAACAGCGTGCTGGTCGCCGTGATCTACACGGTGTTCAGCTCGATCGTCAGCATCATGGCCGGATACGGCCTGGCCACGTACCGGTTCCGCGGTCGCGGCGTGCTGCTCGGCGTGATCCTCGTGACGATGATGATCCCGATGCAGGTGCTGCTGGTGCCGCTGTTCCAGATGATGGCCAGTGCGGGGCTGATCGACACCTATCAGGCGCTGATCATTCCGTTCCTCGCGAACGCGTTCGGCATCTTCCTCATGCGGCAGGGGTTCCTGGACTTCCCGACGACCCTCATCGAGGCGGCGCGCATCGACGGGGCATCCGAGCTGCGCACGTTCTACCGGATCGTGCTGCCGGTGGCCCGCCCGCAGATCGCGGCGCTGATCATCTACACGTTCATCAGCCAGTGGAACTCGTTCATCTGGCCGCTGCTCATGCTGAACAGCGAGGACAAGTACACGATCCCGGTGGCGCTGAACACGATGATCGGCCTGAGCCGGGTGGACTACTCCGGGCTGATGCTGGGTTCGCTGCTGGCCACGCTGCCGCTGTTCATCCTGTTCCTGGTGTTCCAGAAGCAGTTCGTCGCCGGCCTGCTCGGGGGTGCGGTCAAGGGCTGACTGCGGCGACTCCGGAGGCCGCGGCGATCTGCTCCGCGCTCGGCGCGGCATCCGGATCGATCAGCCACTGCGCCGCAAGGCCGACGAGCGCGGCGTAGCACCGCGCGCCCACCGCGGCGGCGTCGTCGGCGCCGCCGAAGGTGCGGGCCAGCGCCTCCCGGGCGAGGCGCTGGCCTTCGGCGATCATCCCCCGGATCTCATCGTCGGCGCGGGCGGAGGAGAGCGACTCGAAGTTCACCGCCCAGAGGTCGCGGTTGGCCTGGATCGACACGATGATGCGCCCCCAGACGGCGACATCGTCCCGGCGCGCTGCCTCGTCGGCCGGCCGCGCGAGCGCGGCGAAGAGGACGTCGCCCCACTCGCGGTTCAGATCGCGCAGGGCGGTCGTGAGGAGCTGCTCCTTCGAGCCGAAGTGGTAGTTGATCGAGGCCTGGTTGGCGCCGGATGCCGCGACGAGGTGGCGCACGGTGGTGCGCTCGTACCCGACGGTCAGCAGACATTCCTTCGCCGCCTTCAGCAGCTTGTCGCGGTTGCTCACGTTCTCCATCCTATGATAAACAATCGTTTACAACGAATGTTTATCTATCGAGGAGGTCTCATGTCCGTCCGTCATGTCCCCGACCGCACCCGGTCCGCCCTCAGCGTGCGGGGCATCCACCATGAGTACGAGAGCTCGAGCGGCACCGTCCGGGCGCTGCGCGGTGTCGACCTCGAGGTCAGCACCGGCGAGTTCGTGGCGATCATGGGGCCGTCCGGCTCCGGGAAGACCACGCTGCTGAACTGCTCGGCGGGACTTCAGCGCGCATCCGCGGGGGAGATCCGACTGGGGGAGCACTCCATCGCCGAACTCGACGAGACCCGGCTGGCCCGGCTGCGCCGGCGTGAGCTCGGGTTCGTGTTCCAGTCCTTCAACCTGCTGCCGGCGCTCAGCGTGATCGACAACGTCGAGCTCCCGGTGCGCCTGGACGGTCGACCGGTCGATCGCCGGAGGACGCTGGACCTGCTCGGCCGGGTCGGTCTGGCCGAGCGGGCGGATCGGCGACCGGACCAGCTCTCCGGCGGGCAGCGACAGCGGGTGGCGATCGCGCGCGCCCTGGTGACCGATCCCCGTATCGTCTTCGCCGACGAGCCGACCGGCGCGCTCGATCTGCGCAGCGCCAAGGATGTGCTCGATCTGCTCCGCCGCCTCGCCGACCGTGGACAGACCATCATCATGGTCACCCACGACCCCGTCGCTGCGTCGTTCAGCGACCGGGTGCTGTTCCTCGCCGACGGCCGCATCGTCTCGCAGCTCGAGCGCCCGGATTCGCTGACGGTGGCGGCGACGATGGCCGAACTCGTGGAGTCCGCCGAGGTCGCCGCCACCGGCGTCGGGACGGGGGCGCGCTGATGCCTGCGCTGGCATTCCGGTCGGTGCTGCGCCATCGCGCGAGCACCTTGGCCACGGGGGTCATCGCCGTCATCGGCACCGCCATGGTCGTCGCGATGGCCGCTCTTCTCGCCACCGGGCTCACGGCCGGCGAGCGGTCGGAGTTCCTGACGCTGTTCCCGATGATCGTCGGTGGATGGATCGTCGTCATCGTCGTCTTCGCCATGGCCTCCACCGTCGGAGTCACCCTCGAGGGGCGCACGGACGAGTTCACCGGGCTGCGTCTGATCGGGGCTGAGCCGGGACAGATCCGACGGTTGATCGTGTTCGAGACGGCGCTGGTGTCGATCGCTGCCGCCGTTCCCGGTGCGGCGCTGGGAGTGCTCCTGGGTGGCGCGGCCATGGCGGGGATCCGCGCAGGTGGGGTCGTCGACCCGTCGACACCGTACGCGTCCGGCGTTCTCGCGCCGTTCGTCGGCGCGGCGGTCGTCATCTCGGCGTCCGTCGTCGCCGGGATTCTGGCTGGACGGCGCCCGGCGCGCGGCAGCGTGCTGGGCGCGCCTGGAGAGGGGCGTGAGCAGGCTCGGCGTGGAATGCGTCGCGTGCTCGCTGCCCTCGTCGTGTTCGCGGGTGCCGGCACGGCGGCGGCGACGCTCGCCTCCGGCCCCGCGGATCTTCTGGCCACCGCAACCACTGGGCCGGCGTGCATCCTGCTCGCCGTCGGAGCCTGCCTCTTCGCGCCGGAGCTCATCCTCCTCGCCGGCATGGCGACGCGCGGCACGGCGGCATCCGCCTGGCTCGCAGCGCGGAATCTCGATGCGGCGCCGGAGCGGGTGCGCCCGCTCGTGACATTCCTGACCCTGTTCGTCGGAGTCGCCGCCGGCACCCTCGGGATGCAGGGCATCGAGAACGCGGCCGGATCGGCGATGCCGGACGCCGATCTCATCGCGACGATCAACTACCTGGTGGTCGGCCTGCTCGCCGGCTTCATGGCGGTCGCCCTGGTGAACAACCTCGTCGCCGCCGTGCTGAGACGCCGTGCCGAGTTCGGGATGATGCGCCTGATCGGTTCGACCCCGAAGCAGACGCAGCGGATGCTGCTGCGAGAAGTCGCTGCGGCGACGGTCGTGAGCGTTCTGGCTGGAGGTGCCGCCGCCCTGGTCTCGACGATTCCGTACTCGGTGGTCAAGACGGGCGCGCCCTGGGCGGCGCTCGTCCCGGTGCCGTACCTCGCGGCGGCCGCGGTGGGTGCGCTCCTGGCGCTGGTCGTCGCCGCGCTCGCCGGGCGCCGCGCGGTGCCGGGGGCCCGAGGTGGGCGACGGCGAGCGGTCGCGGCACCGGCGTGACCCCGGCATCCGATCCCGCCGCCGCAGCAGCGGCGGCGGTGGTCGGCGGCAGGGCCCACCAGGTCGCAGTTCGTCTCGGTATCCGTGCGGGATACCGGGACGAACCGCGACGCGAGCGGATGCCGGCGGAAGCTGCTCAGGCCGCGAAGTAGGCGCTGGACGAGTTGTCCAGGATGCGGCGCATGCCCTGCATCCAGTTCTGCTTGAGTGCCTCGACGGCAGCCGGCACGTCGCCGGCGGCGAGGGCGTGCGCGATCGCGGCGTGCTCGGCGGCGACGCGGTCCACCTTGACGTCGTCGGCGACGAGCAGCGCCTCGTAGCGGTGGAACGATCCTCGGACGCTCTCGATCACATCGATCAGGCGCTTGTTGGGGCACACCGAGAGCATCAGGGCGTGCCACTCGTCGTCCTTGGTCATCACGAGGGCGTGCTCGACGTGCTCGTCGGTGAAGCCCTCTGCGAGCTCGACCAGCCGTGCGCCGACGCGCTGCAGCTCATCGACGGGGCTGAGCTCGAGGGCGAGGCTCTCGAGCGTCGCCATCACCGGCGCGAGATCCTCGAACTCCCCGGCGCTGAGCGGCACGAAGCGGAAGCCCTTGCCGTTCTCGCTGGTGATCTGCCCTTCCGACTCGAGAGCGATCAGCGCCTCACGCAGCGGAGTGCGACTCACGCCGAGCTCTGCGGCCAGCTGTACCTCGTTGATGCTCTCGCCGGGCTGCACCTGGCCGGTGCGCATGCGGGTGAGGAGCTCTTCGCGAACCTGCGAGCGCAGGTTCTTCCGTTCGATAGCCATGTGGTCCCCTTCGGCCTCCGGTCAGCCTACGGCTTGACCGGCTCCCGGATTCGCCATACGCTTGTTGTATACAGAATACATTGAACAGTGTTTCTGCACCAGACTCAGAGAGGAGCCCCTCGTGCCCCAGCAGCGCGACGACGAGCGCATCCGGGAGGTCCGGATCGATTCCCTCGCCTTCGGCGGCGACTACAACCCCGACCAGTGGTCCGAGGAGACGTGGCTCGAGGACATCCGTCTCATGAAGGAGGCGGGCGTGACCATGGTCAGCCTGCCGATCTTCAGCTGGCCGCAGATCGAGCCCGAGCCCGGCGTCTACGACTGGGGCTGGCTCGACCGCATCCTCGATCTGCTGCACGAGGCCGGCATCCGCATCGACCTCGCCACCGCCACCGCGACGCCGCCGTCCTGGCTGCTGCGCGCGCACCCCGAGATGGGACCGTCCGACTCCGAGGGGCACCGCCTCGAGTTCGGCTCGCGGCAGACCTACTGCCCGTCCTCGCCGATCTGGCGCGAGAACGTCGCCCGGATGACCCGTGCCATGGCCGAGCGCTACGGCGAGCACCCCGGCCTCGCCATGTGGCACATCTCGAACGAGTACGGCGATCACGTCTCGCGGTGCTGGTGCGACGAGTCCGCCCGGCACTTCCGGCGCTGGCTGCAGGACCGCTACGGCGACCTCGACGGACTGAACGAGGCCTGGGGCGTCAACGTCTGGGGCCAGCGCTACACGTCGTGGGACCACATCGCGACGCCGAAGAAGGCTCCGGGGCCGATCAACCCCACTCAGCTGCTCGACTTCGAGCGGTTCTCCTCCGACGCGATGCTCGAGCTCTTCCAGCTCGAGATCGACGTGCTCCGCGAGGTCACGCCCGACATCGCCGTGACCACCAACTTCATGAGCATGCTGCGCGACCTGAACTACTGGGACTTCGCCGCCGCCGAGGACATCGTCACCGATGACGCCTACCCCGAGCCCGCCGACCCCACCGCGCACGTCGGGGCGGCGCTGAACTACGGCTACATGCGCTCGCTCAAGGGCGGCCGGCCGTGGCTGCTGCTCGAGTCGTCGGCCAGCGCCACCAGCTGGCGCGACATCAACGTGCCGAAGGCGCCGGGCAAGATCCGCGTGGAGAGCCTGCAGACCGTCGCGCACGGCTCGGACGCCGTGATGTTCTTCCAGTGGCGCCAGGCCAAGTACGGCCAGGAGAAGTTCCACTCGTCGATGCTGGGCCACCGGGGCGAGCGCTCGCGCAGCTACCAGGAGACCAAGGCGCTCGGCCTCGAGCTCAAGAAGCTCGAGCCGGTGCGCGGCACCCGGGTGCGCTCCCGCGTGGCGCTGGTGATCGACCACGACTCCTGGTGGGGCTCGACCCAGATCGAGTCGCTGCCCTCGCAGCGGCTGCAGTGGGCCCAGCAGGCCCGCGCCTGGCACCGCGGCATGTACTCGCTCGGCCAGCCGGTCGACGCGGTGCGCGCCACCGGCCCGTTCGACGAGTACGACGTCGTCATCGCGCCGAACCTCTACATCCTCGAGCAGCCGCAGGCAGACGCCCTGCGCGCCTTCGTCGAGAACGGCGGCCACCTGGTGGTCGGCCCGTTCTCGGGGGTGGTGGATGCCACCGAGAAGGTGCACGACGGCGGCGCACCCGGCCCGCTGCGCGACCTGCTCGGCGTCGAGGTCGACGAGCAGTGGCCCCTGTCCGATGGCGAGACGACCGGCATCCGATACGGCGACCGGGACCTGGTCGTGCCGCACTGGAGCGAGTGGCTCGAGGCCGACGGCGACACCGAGGTGCGCGGCGGCTACGCCGGAGGTGTGCTCGACGGGCTGCCCGCGATCACGCGGCGGCGCGTCGGCGACGGCACCGCCTGGTACGTCAGTGCGATGTTCCAGCACGAGGGCCTGCTGACGGTGTTCCGCGACGTGCTCGACACCGCAGGGCTGCCGGCCCGCGCCGACGTCGACGTGAACGCCGAGGCGGTCACCCGCACCGACGGCGACACCGACTACACCTTCCTGCTGAACCACGGCGCCGAGCCGATCGCGTGGAACGCGCACGGCACCGACCTGCTCACCGGCACGGCTCACGACGGCCGCGTCGACCTGGGTCCCTACGGCGTCGCGGTGCTGGCCGCACCGTCGACCTCCGACATCCCGTTCCCCGAACTGTTGACCGCAACCGCATCCGTGAAGGAGCAAGCATGACGTCTGCCTTCGTGCATCCGTACATCCCCAACACGGCACCCGAGACGCGAGCGGCGATGCTCGCGGCGACCGGTGCCGAATCCATCGAGGAGTTCTACGCCGACGTGCCGGAGTCGCTGCGGCTGCGGCGCGCCCTCGACCTGCCCGCGCCCCTGGTGGCCGAGCAGGACCTGGCGCGCCACGTGCGCGGCCTTCTCGCGAAGAACCGGTCCACCGCCGAGCGGCTCAGCTTCCTCGGCTCGGGAACGTACAACCACTACGTGCCCGCGGTCGTCGACGAGGTGATCGGCCGCAGCGAGTTCCTCACCGCCTACGCCGGTGAGCCGTACGAGGACCATGGCCGGTTCCAGGCGCTCTTCCAGTACCAGTCGATGATGGCTGAGCTGCTCGAGATGGACGTCGTCAACGTGCCCGTCTACGACGGGTACCAGGCCACGGCGACCGGCATCACCATGTCGGCGCGCCTCACCGGGCGGTCGAAGGTGCTCGTCGCCAGCGACGTGCTGCCGGCGAAGTACTCCAAGGTGCTCGACTACGTGCGTGCCCACGTCGAACTCGTCACGGTCCCGACAGTGGACGGCACCGCCGACGCGGGTGCGGTCCGTGCCGCGCTGGGCGACGACGTCGCCGCGGTGTGGATCGAGACGCCCAGCGCCACCGGCGCGATCGAGTCCGCACTGCGCGAGATCTCCGACGCCGCGCACGCCGCAGGGGCCGTGGTCGTCGTCGGCACCGACCCGATCGGCTACGGCGTGCTCGCAACGCCGGCCTCGGCCGGGGCCGACATCGTCACCGGAGACATCCAGTCCCTCGGCATCCATCAGTGGTTCGGCGGCGGGCACGGCGGCTTCATCGCCGTGCACGACGAGCCGAGGTTCGTGATGGAGATGCCGTCGCGGCTGTTCGGCCTCGCCACCACCGACGTCGAGGGCGAGTACGGCTTCGGCGACGTCGCCTACGACCGCACCTCGTTCGCGCACCGTGAGGCGGGCAAGGAATGGGTCGGCACCGCCGCGGCCCTGTGGGGCATCGCCGCCGGCGTCTACCTCGCGTTGATGGGCCCGGCAGGCATGGCCGAGCTCGGCGAGGTGCTGCTGGCCCGCACCCGCTACGCGCAGCAGGCGCTCACTGCCATTCCCGGCATCCGGCTCGGCGACACGGCCACGCACCTGCGCGAGTTCTCGGTCGAGCTGCCCGTCCCCGCAGCGGACGTCATCGCGGCGCTGCGTGCCCAGGGCATCGAGCCCGGCGTCGCGACCGCGGAGCGCACGCTTCTGGTGTGCGTCACCGAGATCAACACCCAGTCCGACATCGACCGCCTCGCCGGCGCCATCGGTGCGCTGGTCGCTGCTGCAGAGGAGCAGAACCGATGAGCCTTCCCGTCGCCCCCAAGCCGGCGATCCGCCGCTTCCACCAGGCATCCTGGGACGAGCCGGTCATCTTCGAGCTGTCCACGCCCGGTGAGCGCGGCGTGCTGGTCAGCCCGCTCGAGCAGGGCGTGCGCGACCAGGTCGGCGATGTCGTCGCAGACCTGCCCGCATCGCTGCGCCGCAGCTCGGCGCCGAAGCTGCCCGAGATGGGGCAGATGCGCGTGCTGAAGCACTACCTGCGGCTGTCGCAGGAGAACCTCGGCGCCGACTTCAACGTCGACATCGGCCAGGGCACCTGCACCATGAAGTACTCGCCGAAGATCAACGACCAGCTGATCGGGGTGCCGCAGCTCACCGAGATGCACCCGCTGCAGAATCCCGCAGACGCGCAAGGCGTGCTCGAGATCGTCTGGCAGCTGGAGCGGATGCTCGCCGAGATCTCCGGCATGGACGAGGTCTCGCTGCACACCCAGGGCGGGTCGGCCGCCATCTGGTCGAACATCGCCATGATCCGCGCCTACCACGAGGCGAACGGCGAGGGCGAGCAGCGCCGCGAGGTCATCACGACCATCTTCAGCCACCCGTCCAACGCGGCGGCGGCGAAGGCGGCCGGCTACGACGTCATCACGGTGTTCCCCGACGCTGACGGCTACCCCGACATCGAGGCGCTGAAGGCCGCCCTGTCGCCGCGCACCGCGGCCATCATGGTCACCAACCCCGAAGACACCGGCATCTACAACCCGGCGATCAGGGAGTGGGTCGACGCGGCGCACGCGGTGGGCGCGCTCGCTTCGTACGACCAGGCCAACGCCAACGGCATCCTCGGCATCACCCGCGCCCGCGACGCCGGTTTCGACGTCTGCCACTTCAACCTGCACAAGACGTTCTCGACGCCGCACGCCTGCGGCGGGCCGGGTGCCGGCGCGAACGCCGTGAGCGCGGCTCTCGCGCCGTTCCTGCCCGGCCCCCGCGTCACCCGCCTCGACGACGGCACCTTCGACGTCGTGGCCGGCGACGAGCAGTCCATCGGCGCCGTCGCGCCGTTCCACGGTGTGATCCCGAACCTGGTCCGCGCGTATTCGTGGATCATGGCGCTGGGCGCGGAGGGGCTGCTGGCCGCCGCCGAGATCGCGGTGCTGAACAACAACTACCTGCTGGCGAAGGTGCTGGAGATCCCCGGCGCATCCGCGCCGTACGCCGAGGGGCGCCGCCGCATCGAGCAGGTGCGCTACTCGTGGGAGGACCTGTACCAGGAGACCGGCATCACCTCCGAGGAGATCGGTGTGCGGCTGAGCGACTTCGGCATGCACTACTGGACCAGCCACCACCCTTACGTGGTGCCGCAGCCGTTCACTCTCGAACCCACCGAGTCGTACTCGAAGAGCGAGATCGACGAGTACGTCGCCGCGCTCGCCGAGGTCGCCCGTGAGGCGCGGGAGACCCCCGAGGTCGTGCGAACCGCGCCGCACAACCAGACCGTGCACCACACCCACCACGACGACCTGGACGACCCGGAGCGCTGGGCCATCACCTGGCGCGCGTACCGCCGGAAGTACTTCGGCGAGGTGCCCGCCGGCGCGATCGCCAGCGGGCTGCCCGGCGAGACGTCGGCGCCTGAGCTCGCCACCTGGGGGCACTGATCCCGATGATCGGACTGGTCGTCAACCCCGTCGCCGGGATCGGCGGGCCCGCAGGGCTCGCCGGTTCCGACGGCGCGGACGTGCAGCGCTCGGCGCGCGAACGGGGTTCCGCCCCGCGCGCCGGCCTGCGCGCGTTGACGGCGCTGGAGGTTCTCGCCGCCCGGCATCCGGGAACAGTGATCGCCACGGCATCCGGCGCGATGGGCGCCGATGCCGTGCGCGCCGCCGGCCTGGTGCCGTGGGTCGTGTACGACCCATCGCTCAGGTCGCAGTTCGTCCCGCCTCGCGGCGCTGATAGCGGCGCGAACTGCGACCCGAACGGCACGGATGCCGCGGACACGGCGGCCGCCGTCGCGGCTCTCGCCGCTGCGGGCTGCGAACTGATCCTGGTGGTCGGCGGCGACGGTACGATGCGCGACGTCGTCGACGGGCTGACCCCGGCCTCCGCCCTGCAGATGGCGGACGATTCTGCGGATGGCGGAGAATCTGCCGGCGTGTCCGCCGCCGGGCGCGAATCGGTCCGCCAGGTGCAGGGGCCGGATACTGGCGACGAGGGGGTGCCGGGGCTGACCCCGGCCTCCGTCTTGCAGGTGGCGGACGATTCTGCGGATGGCGGAGGATCTGCCGGCGTGTCCGCCGCCGGGTGCGAGTCGGTCCGCCAGGTGCAAGGGCCGGATGCCGGCGACGAGGGGGTGCCGGGGCTGACCCCGGCCTCCGTCTTGCAGATGGCGGACGATTCTGCGGATGGCGGAGGATCTGCCGGCGTGTCCGCCGCCGGGCGCGAGTCGGTCCGCCAGGTGCAAGGCGACGGCCGGATGCCGGCCCCGGATGCCGCGGGCCAGGGCGAGCGGATGCCGGCGGTGCTGGGCATCCCCGCCGGAGTGAAGATGTACTCGCCGGTGTTCGCCGTGAGCCCGCGGGCGGCCGGCTCCGTGGCATCCGAATGGCTGAGCCGCGGCGGGCTGCCCGTGACCGAGCGCGAGGTGCTCGACATCGACGAGGAGCAGCTGCGACGGGTGCGCGTCACCCCGACCCTGTTCGGCGTGCTGCCCGTTCCCGTCGTCCCCGGCCGCACCCAGGCGCGCAAGGCCGCGACGCCGGCGAGCGAGCAGGCCGCCGTCGCCGCAGCGGCCCGCGGAGTCGTCGCCCGCTTCGAACCCGGCGTGCGGTACCTGCTCGGCCCCGGCGGGACGACCGCCGAGGTGGCCCGCATCCTCGGCATCCGATCGACCGCACTCGGCGTCGACGTGATCCGCGACGGCGAGCTGCTGCGCGCAGCCGCCTCCGAGCGGGAGCTGCTCGACGAGATCGCGCAGGGACCGGCGAAGGCCGTGGTCACCGTGATCGGCGGGCAGGGCTTCCTGCTCGGTCGCGGCAACCAGCAGCTCTCCGCGCGCGTCATCCGTACGCTCGGCGACGACCCGCTGCTCGTCGTCGCGCCCGAGCAGAAGCTCATCGACCTCGGCGGGCATCCACTCATCGTCGACACCGGCGACCCCGATCTCGACGCGCGATTGGCGGGCCACGTCCGCATCGTGACCGGCCAGTCCAGCACCGCGTTCTACCCCGTCGCCGCTCCCGAGCGGCTCTACGAAACCGACGTTCCCCCCGCTCCGGTCCCACTGGATGCGGGTCCTGGGGCGGAACACCCGCATCCATCCGAACCGGAGCCGCAGAGGCGGCGCACCCGAGAAACCGTCTGAAAGGATCAGCACATGCGTCTGCAGAACAAGAAGGCCATCGTCACCGGCGGGGCCGGCGGCATCGGCCGCGCCACCTCGCTCGCCTTCGCCGCGGAGGGCGCATCCGTCGCCGTCGTCGACCTGAACGCCGATGCCGCAGAGGCCGTCGCCGAGGAGATCCGCGCCGCAGGCGGCACCGCGATCGCGCTCGCCGCCGACGTGTCCAGCGAGGCCGACATCGAACGGGTCGTGGCATCCGTCGTCGACGAGCTCGGCGGCATCGACGTCGTGTTCAACAACGCCGGGATCATCCGCCGCACCACTGCCGTCGAGACCACGGTCGAGGAGTGGGACCGCGTGTTCGGCGTGAACGTGCGCGCGATCTTCCTGATGTGCAAGCACGTCGTGCCGATCATGGCGGCGAACGGGGGCGGCTCCATCGTCAACACCGGTTCCGGCTGGGGCCTCAAGGGCGGCGGCCAGGCCATCTCGTACTGCGCCTCGAAGGGTGCGGTCGTCAACATGACCCGGGCGCTCGCGATCGACCACGGCCCGCAGGGCATCCGCGTGAACTCGGTCAACCCCGGCGACGTCGACACCGGGATGCTGCGCGACGAGGCCAAGCAGCTCGGCCAGGACCAGGCCGGCTTCCTCGCCGAGGCCGCAGAGCGCCCGCTGAACCGCATGGGTCAGCCGAGCGAGATCGCTGCCGCCGTGGTGTGGCTGGCGAGCGACGAATCGTCGTACGTCACCGGGTCCGCCCTCGTGGTGGACGGCGGCGGCATCGCCTGAGGCCAGTCCGGCACACACTTCGGGGGCCGACACGCCACATGTCGGACGGATGCTGCGAAAAGCATCCGACATCCGGCGTGCCGGCCCCGTCGTGTTCCGGAGAACCCGCGCGAGACGGATGCCGCGCAGTATCCTGGCCGCACGAGCGAGGAGGCTCTCATGGTTCCGGAGATCAACTACTGGGCAGTGCTGCTGGCGACGGTGTCGAGCATGGTGGTGGGCGCGATCTGGTACGCGCGGCCCGTGATGGGAGACCGCTGGGCCAGGCTCGCGAACGTCGACCTCGAGAATCCGTCGCGCGGACCGCTGTGGCCGATGATCACGACGGTGCTCGTCAGCTTCATCACGGCGTGGGTGCTCGCCGGCGCCGCCGCCATCTCGTGGCACTTCTACGAGGGGTCGTTCCTGTGGGCGGCCGTGGCGACCTCCGTCGTGCTCTGGGCCGGGTTCACCGCGGCCCGCTTCATCACGCACGACGCCTTCGAAGGGCGCTCGACGAAGCTCACAACGCTGAACATCGCGCATGAGCTGGTCACCGTCGTCGTGATGGCGCTCATCATCGGGGTGTGGCCGCCCGCCGGGATCTGATCACGCGTCTCAGAGCGCGCGGATCTCCTCGACGGTGGTGCGGCTCGTACCGGCATCCGTCCTGACCTCGTACCGCACCGGCATACCCGGATGCTCGGGGGAGAACCAGAAGGTCGCCGGCGGCTCGTCCGCCGCGGCCGTGTCGTAGCGCAGGCACTCCAGGCGCCCGAGGGGCAGATCCACCGTGTCGACCGAGGCGACCGTGGTCTCGACGGGGAAGGCGGCGTGCTCCTGCAGCTCCCGCCAGGTCACGCGGCGGGACGACACCGCGTCCGCGGCATCCGCCCGCCACTGCTCCAGGGTCGCGCCCTCGTCGTCGCCGTCGCGGAACCGGCTGAAGCGCTCGAACGTGGTGCCGTCGGCGAGCTCCACGCGCATCCGGATCTCCTTGCCGGCGCGGCTGGATGCGGCGATCTGCGCGGCGCTGAACGGCGTGGGCAGCAGGCCGGGGCCCAGCACGTGCGGATCGTCGGTGGTCATGGATCCATTCTGCGCGCTCCGATCGGATGCCGGCATCCGCGCATGCCGCGGGCCCGCCCCCGAAAGGGAGCGGGCCCGCGATCCTGTGTCACTCGGGGTTGACGACCTTGACGGTCATCGTGCCGCCGGAGATCTGCCCGGTCACCGTGATGTTCACGCCGTGGCCGGCGACGAGCACGCCGCCGAGCGGGTTGGCGTCGTCGAAGTAGGCGTCGGTGACGGTGTCATCGAACGTCGCCTTCTGCGTGCCCGGGGTCGAGCTGGCGGTCAGGGTCTCGACGGTGGCGTTCTTGCCCTTGCCGACCGTGACCTGCTTGTGCAGGCTCACCTGGTCGAGAGGGTTCAGGCCGAAGGCCGCGTCGAAGGGCTGGCGCCGGTTGCTCGGCATCGAACCGTCCTCATAGGTGATCGGCGTCGAGCCGGCGTCGACCGGCAGCGCCAGTCCGTGGCCGACGTGATCGATCGTGTTGTTGTCGCCGTAGGACTCGTCGACCGCCCAGACGACCATGCCGTCCTGGTACGGGAAACGCTCCACCCAGTCCGGGCGGGTGATGCCCTCGCTGAACTGGTACGGACCCGACTTCAGCGTCTCGTCATAGCCGACGTAGGTGCGGTTCTCCGCGAGGTAGTAGCGGTCGCCGCTCGCCGACGAGGTGCCGTCGCTGAGCTCGAAGCCGCCTGCTGCGGTCCACCCGTTCTCGCCGTTCTCGACTGTGTCGGTCGCGAGCAGGGTGGTGCCGCCGCTCTTGATGGTGATGTCGTCCAGGAACGCACCCGCGAGGTGCACGCCGCCGTCGCTCTGGTAGCGGAACCGGAACAGGGTGTCGGCGTTGCCACCGGGCACCGAGTAGCGCAGTGTGGTCCACCTGCCGCTCGAGCTGCCGTCGATCGGCTTGCCGGCCTGGATCCAGTTCTGGCCGCCGTCGGTCGAGTATTCCGCGTACAGGAAGTCGTACGCGGTCTCGATGTCGTACCAGGCCTTCGCGGTGACGGTCGCGGATCTCACGCCCGAGAGGTCGACCGCGCGGGTGAGGGTCGTGTTGAGGTCGTCGGCGCTCGAGGTCCACCAGGCGTGGCCGCCGTCGGGCGTGACCAGGGTGGTGGTCGTGGTGGCATCCGGCACGTCGACGATCAGCGCCTGCTCCTGGCCTTCGGTCTGCAGCGCGGCGGGGCTCAGCGTGTACTCGCCGCCCTCGCCGGGGTTCACGACCGAGTAGTCCAGCCAGCCGAGCTGCAGCTTCTCCCACGGTCCCATGTGACCGGGCAGGGTGCCGATGTCGACGCTGCCGTCGCTGAGCCAGGAACCGCTGGACATCAGGGTCCAGAACGCCGTCGAGTTCTCTCCGCCGTTCGTGTCGTAGAAGTCGGGCAGCCCGAGGTCGTGCGCGTACTCGTGCGCGAACACGCCGAGGCCGCCGTTCTCGCCCTCGACCGTGTAGTCGCCGATCCAGATGCCGCTGTCGCCGATCTGGGTGCCGCCCTGCTTTCCGCTCTCGGGCCCGGTGACGCCGTAGTCGGTGCCGTTGACGTACCAGCGGTGCGACCAGATGGCGTCCTCGCCCTGCAGGCCGCCGCCGGCGTCCTCGCCCTCACCGGCGTGCACCGCCTGGAAGTGGTCGATGTAGCCGTCGGGCTCTTCGAAGTCGCCGTCGTTGTCGACGTCGTTGCGGTCCCACACGTCGAACGTCTTGAGCTCGGCGACGATCTCTTCCTTGGTCTTGCCGGCGTCGAGCTGCGCCCGGTACCAGGCGTTCGCCGAGTCGGCGATGAACTGCCAGGAGCCGCCGAGGTCCTCGACGGCGTTGTCGCCGTAGGTGGAGGCGTTCCCCGGTACCTTCACCCAGTCGCTGACCTCGCCCTCGACGGTATAGGCGCCGGAGGACTGCTTGGAGTAGAAGTCGGCGAAGGAGTGCTCCTCGGTCTCGGGGTCGCCGTCGCCGAAGAAGAGCTCGCGGTAGTGGTCGCTGCTGAAGTCGGGCACCCAGTGGGTGCTGTTGTTCACCGCGCGGTCGGGCTGGGGGATCTCGTTGTGCAGCGGCCCCGGCGTGGTGCCCAGCTTGCCGCTGCCCTGGTCCCCGAACTCGGCGAGGATCGTGAAGATCCTGCCGGTGCCGGTGAGCGCGGCCTGATAGAACTTGTCGCCTTCGGCGTTCAGGGCGATCACGCCGTTCTCGTCGGGTGACGCCTTGCCCGACAGGATCAGCTTCTGAGCCGCCTTGCGGCGCTCGTTCTGGCGTTCGGTCAGCGGGCCGGGGCGGTTGTCGGTGCGCTGCGCCGACGAGCCGTCCGAGGTCGGGCTCTCGCCGGGAGGGGCGGCCACGGCGGCGGGGACCACCATGGCTCCGGCGAGCACGGTGGCTCCGGCTGCTGCTGCGGCGATGACGCCGCGGGTAGGTCGTTTCACGTTCACTCCTTTGTGCGTTCGCCCGGGATCGCCGGGCACGACCCGGCAAAATTATCACGCGGGTGCCGGATGCGGAAGTGAAAGAAGACTTGTTACGTGTGACGTATTACCCGCGGGGGCGCGGACTGATGAAAGGTCGGTAAACGTCGAATCGAAGGGCGCGGATGCCGCAGAAATCGACCCCTCAGGTGAGGTGCGGAGCGGGTGTCAGGCCGCGACGCGGACGACGGCCTCGATCGCCGACTGGAAGAAGCCCAGGCCGTCGACGCCGGAGCGCATCGCCGAAGCCGTGTCGGGGCCGAAGCCCGGCTCGGTGGCGTGCTCGGGGTGCGGCATGAGCCCCACGACGTTGCCTGCCGGGTTCGTGATGCCGGCGATGTCGCGCAGCGACCCGTTCGGGTTCACGCCGGCGTAGCGGAAGGCCACCAGGCCCTCGCCCTCGAGCCGGTCGAGCGTGTCCTCGTTCGCGATGTAGCCGCCCTCGCCGTTCTTCAGCGGGATGACGATCTCCTGGCCCTGCTCGAACGCCGAGGTCCACGCCGTCGAGGAGTTCTCGACCGTGAGCTTCTGGTCGCGGCGGACGAAGTGCTGGTTGTCATTGCGGATCAGGCCGCCGGGCAGCAGGTGCGCCTCGACCAGCATCTGGAAGCCGTTGCAGATGCCCAGGACGGGCATGCCGGATGCCGCTGCATCCTTGACCTCGGTCATGATCGGCGAGAGCGCGGCGATCGCGCCCGAGCGCAGGTAGTCGCCGTAGCTGAATCCTCCGGGCAGCACCAGGGCGTCCACGCCGTCGAGGTCGTGCGAGCCGTGCCAGAGGGCGACGGGCTCGGCGCCGGCGATGCGGATCGCGCGCTGCGCGTCGCGGTCGTCGAGCGAACCGGGGAAGGTGATGACCCCGATGCGCACGGTCATTCGACGACCTCGATGCCCACGACGTCCTCGATCACGGAGTTCGAGAGAACCTCGTCGGCGATGCGCTTGGTCTCGGCGAGGAGTTCTTCGGTGACCTCGCCCTCGACGGCGAGCTCGAAGCGCTTGCCGATGCGGACGCCCTCGAAGCCCTCGATCCCGAGACGGGAGAATGTGCCGGACACGGCCTTCCCCTGCGGGTCGAGCAGTTCGGCCTTGGGCATGACGTCGACGACGATGGTGGGCATAGCAGGCTCCGAGTGTCGCGGGCGGGGATGCCACAAGTCTATCGTTCGGCCGGAGCGCCCGACGCGCCCGGCGGAGGGGGTCTGTCCGGGCGGATGCCGCACCCCCCGATGTGCTTCCGCCCGGACCGGATGAGCGACCCCACGCTCGTCCTTCCGCTGCCTGAGGGATCCGGCGCGGAAAGGTCCCCCGCACGAGGTTAGAGTCTTCGTCAGGTGTTCGCACCGTGGAGAGCGGGAGGGGCCCGCGCTCTCCAACAATGCAGGGGGAAGCATGAAGCTCAGTGAACTCGCGCTGCAGAGCCGGGTGGCGTCGTCGACGCTGAAGCACTGGATCCGCGTCGGGATCCTGCCGCCGGGGCGGCTGCGGAACAAGACCACGGCGGTCTACGACGAGAGGCACGTGGATCGGGCGCTGCTGATCCTGCTGATGCGTGACGAGTACCGGGCATCCGTCGAGCAGATCCGTGCGCTCACCTCGCTGATCGACGACGGCACGAGCACCCTCGAGGTCATGAACGCCTGTCAGGCGTTCGCGCTCGGCACGCCGCCCGGCAGTGCCGCCGACCCGGAGCTCGCCGAGTACCGCGAGCGCACCTACGAGCTGATGCGGCGCAGGGACTGGCGGGGGTGCCCGGGAGCCGCTGAGCAGGGACTGGTGCACGCGCTCGCGACCGCCTCGAAGGTGGGACTGGACTACGACGTGGACCACCTCATGGCCTACGCCGATGCCCTGGAACCGCTCGCTGCGCGCAATGTGAGCGCCCTCGGTCCGACCGGATCGCCCGACCAGGTGGCGCGGCGCATGCTGGCGGCGATCAATGCCCGCGCCCGGCAGCTGGTGGCGGTGAGCAGCCTCGCGCACGCGGCTGCGTCCATCCGCGCCGCGATCGAGCGCGGCGACGCCCCGGAGGATCTGGCGAGGCCGCCTGCGCGGGGCTGATCCCGCCCGCCGCGTCAGTGCAGAGCACCTTCCGGGTGAGCCGGGACGCTCCTCGCGTCCCTGCCCGCCCGCCGCGGGGCGAGCAGAGCGATGAGGATCAGTGCGGTGGCGGCGACGAGCACTGCGGTGACGATGGTCCACAGCAGCGCCGGGTCGTTGACGGCGAGGGTCGGGATGCGCCGCCCCGGGATCAGGGCTGCGAAAGCCCCTGCCGTGACGGTGCCGGCCCATGATCCGATCATCATGCCGCGGTGCAGGTGCACGTTCCGGTGTCGGATCGCGATGATGCCGATCGTCGTCGTGGTGAAGGTGAAGATCGCCAGGAAGTGGAAGAGCGTGAAGCCGCCGTCCAGCGAGTAGATGAACATGCCCGACAGGCAGACGAAGTACATCATGATCCCGAACACGCGGCCCAGCAGGCGGTGCCTGGCGTCCTTGCGGCGGCGCAGGAACTGCACCGGGCCGATCAGGATGACGAAGGAAGCGGCGATCGCATGCACCGCGATGATGATGCTCTGGATGTCCATGCCTCATAAGATAGAAGTACTATCCAAATGTCGCACCCTGGATAGTCGGCACGTGATCCACGATCCAAGGGAGGGCCTGCGGTGAAGCTCAGCGAACTCGCCCGGGAGACGGGCGCGACCACGGCGAGCCTGAAGTTCTGGATGCGGGAGGGCGTGCTCCCCGCCGGCGAGCTGCGCAACCAGACGACCGCCGTCTACGGACAGCGGCACCTCGACCGGGTCGCCCTCATCCAGACGCTGCGGTCCGAGTTCGACGCGTCGATCGCCGGCATCCGCGGCCTGACGTCGCTGATAGACCGGCCCGATGCCGTGCCGCTCGATGTCATGGAGGCGTGTCAGGTGATCGCGACCGGGCTCGCGATCGGCGAGGTGCACGACGAGTACGCCGAGCTCATCGGCGAGCTCCACGACCGCGTCGGATGGATCCGGTTCGACAGTCTGGCCGCCGGTGTGCTCGCGCACGCGCTCGCCGCATCGGCGCGGGTCGGCTATCCCTACAGCCTCGCGGCTCTCGAGCAATACGCGCGGATGCTCGATCCCATCGCCGAGTCGGACATCGGCGCCATCCAGCCGGAGGGCACGCTCGACGTCATGGCGCGCAACCTGCTGGTCGCCGCGGCCGCGCAGAACCGCGTGCTCATCGCGATGAACCAGCTCGCGCACACCGCGGCGGCGGTGCGTCGCGCGAGAGGCTGAGGTGGGGAGGGGCGGTCAGGACCGGAAGACCGTGTGCAGATCTCCGATGCGGTCGCGGCCGCCGAGGCCGTCGATCTCGAACAGCACCGAGATGCCGGCGAGCCGGTATCCGAGGCGGTCGACGATCACGCGGCCGGCCTCGAGCGTGCCGCCGGTGGCGAGAACGTCGTCGATGAGCAGCACGCGCGATCCGGCGGGCAGGTCGTCATGCATCTCCACGGTCGCGGTGCCGTACTCGAGGTCGTAGTCGACGGATGCCGCGGGCCGGGGCAGCTTCCCGGCCTTGCGGATCGGCAGCATGCCGACCCCTGCCGTGATGGCGGCCGCTGCGGCGAGGATGAAGCCGCGCGCCTCGATGCCCGCCACGACGTCGAACTCGCCCTCGAAAGGCGCGACCAGTGCCTCGGTCGTCACCCGCAGCGCCTCGGCGTCGGCGAGCAGCGGGGTGATGTCGCGGAACAGGATCCCGGGCTTCGGATAGTCGGCGACGGTGCGGATCAGGGATTCTGCGCGGGACAGGGCCGGGATGTGGGAATCGGTTTCGGGCACCGATCCAGGGTACTCAGGTGCGGCTGCGCGCGACATCCCGGCTCGGCCGCCGTCGCTCGAAACGGTGCTTGACATTCGTGGGAGCGCTCCCATATCGTGTTCCTGCACACGCGTGGGAGCGCTCCCACGCGTCCCTTCCCACCATTCCCACTCAGGATTCCCGCACAACGCACAAAGGAGTGACACCGTGAACACACGCGCCCGCCGTCGGATGCTGGTGACAGCATCTCTCGCCTCCGTCTCGGCCCTCGCGCTCGCCGGCTGCTCGAGCAGCGGCAATGCGTCAGAGGAGCCATCGGACGAGAAGATCACCCTGACCATCACGACCTTCGGCACGTTCGGCTACGACGACCTGTACGAGGAGTACGAGTCCGCGCACCCGAACATCAAGATCGAGGCGAACAACATCGACACCGGCGGCAACGCCCGCACCGACGCGTTCACCAAGATCGCGGCGGGGTCGGGCCTCAGCGACATCGTCGCGATCGAAGAGGGCTGGCTCGGGGCCATCATGGAGGTCTCCGACACGTTCGTGGACCTCAAGGACTACGGCATCGAGGACCGCAAGGGCGACTGGGTGGACTGGAAGTACGACCAGGCGACCGATGCCGATGGTCGTGTGATCGGCTACGGCACCGACATCGGCCCGTCCGGCATCTGCTACAACGGTGCCGCTTTCGAGGCCGCCGGGATGCCGAGTGACCGCGAGTCCGTGGCCGAGCTCCTGAACGGCGACTGGGAGAACTACTTCAAGGTCGGGCAGGAGTACACCGACAAGACCGGTAAGGCCTGGTACGACCACTCCGGCTTCGTCTGGAACTCCATGGTCAACCAGCTCGATGAGGGCTACTACACCGCGGACGGCGAGCTGAACGTCGAAGGCAACGACGTGCTCAAGGAGCGTTTCGAGCTCCTCGGTGCGGCCACGGAGAGCGGCCAGTCGGCCGCGCAGGCGGCCTGGGATTGGAACGGCGGCAAGTCGTTCGTCGATGGCACCTTCGCGACGTTCGTCTGCCCGGGCTGGATGCTGGGCGTCGTCCAGGGCCAGGTCGAAGCGGGGGGCGGCGACGCGTCCACAGGCTGGGACTTCGCCGACGTCTTCCCCGGCGGCGCGGCCAACTGGGGCGGCGCGTGGCTCTCGATCCCGGAGACCTCCGAGCACAAGGAGGCGGCAGCCGAACTCGCCGATTGGCTCACCCAGCCCGAGCAGCAGGTCAAGCAGTCCACCGCCGCCGGCAACTTCCCGTCGACGATCGAGGCGCAGGAGACACTCGCGGCCGACGCGACGCCGAACGAGTTCTTCAACGACGCGCCGACCGGCGCGATCCTCGCCGAGCGCGCGAAGGGCGTCGTCGCCCAGTTCAAGGGTCCGGACGACTCCGTCATCCAGGAGAACGTGTTCGGCCCGGCGCTGAGCGCGCTCGACCGAGGTGAGACCGATACGCAGGGTGCCTGGGAGCAGGCGCTGTCCCTGCTGAACGAGCTCGTCGGCTGACGTCACCCCTCATTCCGGTCGCAGACCCCGTCGCCTCGGCATCGTCTGAGCGGCAGGGGCTGCGACCGGAACCACGTCCGATCACCCAGACGGGATAGACCATGACCCTCACCGCTCCGCCCGAGGAGAGCGTGGCCGAGGCATCCGCCCCGCCCGCTGCTCGCCGCCCCTGGCGTCACCGCGTCTCTCGGTTCGACCAGAACGCGTCCCCGTACTTCTACATCTCACCGTTCTTCCTGCTGTTCGGGCTGATCGGCCTGTTTCCCCTGGTGTACACGGTCTGGGTTGCGCTGCATGAGTGGGATCTGCTCAAGGGTGAGGGGCCGTTCGTCGGACTCCAGAACTTCACCGAGATCCTCGGCGACGCGATGTTCTGGAACTCGATCTTCAACACCCTGAGCATCTTCCTGCTCTCGGCGATCCCGCAGCTGTGCGTCGCACTGCTGATCGCCTACCTGCTCGACCGCGGCCTGCGCGCACCGACGTTCTGGCGGATGGGCGTGCTCATCCCGTTCGTGGTCACGCCGGTCGCCGTCGCCATCATCTTCTCCAGCATCTTCAACGAGGCCGACGGGCTGGCCAACAACCTGCTGAACCTCATCGGCATCGCCGATCAGGAGTGGAAGCACAACACGTTCCTCTCGCACATCGCCATCGCGACGATGGTGAACTTCCGCTGGACCGGCTACAACGCCCTGATCCTGCTCGCCGCGATGCAGGCCGTGCCGCGCGACCTGTACGAGTCCGCGGCGCTGGACGGCGCCGGCGCAGCGCGCCGGTTCTTCTCCATCACGATCCCGACCATCCGTCCCACCCTGATATTCGTCATCATCACCGCGACGATCGGCGGGCTGCAGATTTTCGCCGAGCCGCGACTGTTCGACGTGTCGAATGCGGGCGGCATCGGCGGCAGCGAGAGGCAGTTCCAGACGACCGTCCTGTTCCTGTGGGAGCTCGCGTTCTTCCGCCGCGATCTCGGCGAGGCGTCCGCCGTCGCGATCCTGCTGTTCCTGCTCATCGTGGCGATCGGCGTGATCAACTTCCTCATCTCGCGACGCATCGCCACGGGGGATGCGCCGAAGAGGAGCGCCGCAGGGAAGAAGAAGGAGGAAGCCCGATGACCGCCACGCAGGCATTGAGCGTGCCGGAGAGGATGCGCCGTCGGGGCGCCGCCGCCGGTACCGCCGGGATCGGCAGTCGCCCCGGGTTCCTGACCTACGGGCTGCTGGCCGCGTTCCTCATCGGCAGCGTGTACCCGATGTGGTGGTCGGTGGTCGTGGCATCCGGCGACAACTCCACCCGCGGCCAGACCCTGCCGCTGATCCCCGGCGGCAACTTCTTCAGCAACGCGGCGAAGGTGTTCGACGCTATCCCGTTCTGGCTGGCGCTGGGCAACTCGATCATCGTCTCGGCGGTCATCACGATCTCGGTCGTCACCTTCTCGACACTCGCCGGCTACGCGTTCGCCAAGCTGCGGTTCAAGGGCCGCGACGGGCTGATGGTGTTCGTGATCGCGACGATGGCGATCCCCACCCAGCTCGGCATCATCCCGCTGTTCATGCTGATGCGCGAGCTCGGCTGGACGGGCACGCTCGGGGCGGTGATCATCCCGACGCTGGTGACCGCCTTCGGCGTGTTCTTCATGAGGCAGTACCTCGTCGACGTCGTCCCGGACGAGCTGATCGAGGCCGCGCGCATGGACGGCGCGAACCAGTTCCGCACCTTCCTCACGGTCGGGGTGCCGGCGGCGCGACCGGCGATGGCGATCCTCGGACTGTTCACGTTCATGACGGCCTGGACCGACTACCTCTGGCCGCTGATCGTGCTCCCGCCCCAGAACCCGACGCTGCAGACGGCGCTCAGCCAGCTGCAGTCCGGCTACTACGTCGACTACTCGATCGTTCTCGCCGGTGCCGTGCTGGCCACGCTGCCCCTGCTGCTGCTCTTCGTGGTGGCGGGCAAGCAGCTGGTGAGTGGCATCATGGCGGGCGCGGTGAAAGGATGAGATCCATGAATTCACGGCAGTTCCCGGACGGCTTCCTGTTCGGTGCGGCCACCGCGGCATATCAGATCGAGGGAGCCGCCTTCGAGGACGGCCGCACCGCCTCGGTCTGGGACGCCTTCGCCCGCGTCCCCGGCGCCGTCGTGAACGGGGAGAACGGCGACGTCGCCTGCGATCACTACCACCGGATGCCGCAGGACGTCGCCCTCATGAAGAGCCTGGGGCTGCAGACGTACCGCTTCTCCACCTCCTGGTCGCGCGTGCGCCCCGACGGCGGTGCCGTGAACGCGAAGGGCGTCGACTTCTACAGCAGGCTCGTCGACGAGCTGCTCGAGAACGACATCCTGCCCTGGCTGACGCTGTACCACTGGGACATGCCCCAGGCCGTCGAGGAGCAGGGCGGCTGGACCAGCCGCGACACGGTGGACCGTTTCGTCGAGTACGCGCTCACCATGCACGACGCCCTCGGCGACCGGGTGAAGAACTGGACCACGCTCAACGAGCCGTGGTGCGCATCGTTCCTCTCCTACACCGCCGGTGTGCACGCACCCGGCCGCACCGACATCGGCGACGGCCTGCTCGCCGCTCACCACCTGCTGCTCGCACACGGCCGCACCGTTCAGGCGCTGCGCGCCCGCGACGCCGACCTCGACCTCGGTATCACGCTGAACCTCACCGTCGCCGACCCTGCCGACGCAGACGATTCCGCCGACGTCGACGCAGCACGCCGCATCGACGGCCAGTTCAACCGGTGGTTCCTCGACCCGATCTTCGAGGGCGACTACCCCAGCGACATCGTCCGCGACATCCGCGAAGTCGATGCCGATGCGATCGTCCGCTGGCAGGCGGCCGTGCACGACGGCGACCTCGACGTCATCTCCGCCCCGCTCGACGCGCTGGGCGTCAACTACTATCACGGCGAGCTGCTGTCCGGGCATGCCCAGCAGGAGGGCCCCGCGGGCACGCCGCACGACACCGAGGGGCAGCAGCGTCAGACGGCGTCGCCGTTCCCCGCCGACGCCGGCATCCACTGGGTCGAGCGCGGGCTGCCGCGCACCGGCATGGGCTGGGAGGTGCAGCCCGAGGGGCTCACCCGGCTGCTGCAGCGTGTCGCCGCGGACTACGCCGGGGGCGTGCCGCTCTACGTCACCGAGAACGGCGCGGCCTACGACGACGTCGTCACCGACGGCGCAGTGAACGACGCCGAGCGCACGGCGTTCCTGCGCGACCACGTCACGGCGACGCTCGACGCGATCGAGGCCGGCGTCGACGTGCGCGGCTACTTCTACTGGTCGCTGATGGACAACTACGAGTGGGCCTGGGGGTACGACAAGCGGTTCGGCATCGTCCGCGTCGACTACGACACCCAGGAGCGCACCGTGAAGGAGAGCGGTCGCGAGTACTCTCGGATCATCGCCGCGCGAGCGGTCTGAGCTGCAGCCCGCTCGCCCCGCGAGCGGTTCTCGCCTGCGGAAGCAGGCGAGACGCAGAGAAGAAACGAGAGAGGATGCCGGATGGCACGACCGACGATCGAACAGGTCGCCGCCGAGGCCGGCGTCTCGCGATCGACCGTGTCGCGTGTGGTGAACGGCTCTTCGGCGGTGAGCCCTGAGGCGCTCGAGGCCGTGCAGGGCGCCATCCGCCGGCTGAACTACGTGCCCAACCGCGCCGCGCGCACGCTCGCGAGCAGGCAGACGCATGCGATCGCGCTGGTCGTTCCCGAGGACACCACGACGTTCTTCGGCGACCCGTTCTTCGCCTCGGTGGTAGCCGGCATCAGCGCCAGGGTCACGCAGTCGGACTACATCCTGAACCTGCTGATCGCCAGCGACGACCCCGGCGACAAGATGACCGGATTCGTGCGCAACGGCGGCGTGGATGCCGCGATGATCGTCTCGCACCACACCAGCGACACGTTCGTCGACCGCATCGCCGAGGCTGTTCCGGTCGTGTTCGGCGGGCGCCGTGCGGTGGAGCGCGAGACCGACTACATCGTCGACGTCGACAACGTGCTCGGCGGCAGGCAGGGCACCCAGCGGCTGATCGACCGCGGATGCCGGCGGATCGCGACCATCACCGGCCCCCGGACGATGCCCGTGACCTTCGACCGGCTGCAGGGGTTCCGCGATGCGCTGGCGGATGCCGGGCTGGCTCCTGCGGCTGAGGAGGCGGGCGACTTCTCCGAGGCATCCGGAGCCGCCGCCGCGCGCCGGCTGCTCGAGCTGCCCGAGCCGCCGGACGGGATCTTCGTGGCGAGCGACCTGATGGCGCGAGGCGCCTACGGCGTGCTGCGCGCCGCAGGGCTCCGCGTGCCCGACGACGTCGCGCTGGTGGGCTTCGACGACTCCCAGGTCGCCGTCGAACTCGACCCGCCGCTGACCACGGTGCGGCAGCCGATGTTCGCGCAGGGCGAGGCCATGGCGTCGGTGCTGATCGATGTGCTCGCCGGTGAGGACGCTCCGCACCACACCATTCTCACGACGGAGCTTGTCGTCCGGGCATCCGCCTGACACGGCCCCGGGCCCGGCCGCGTGCGCGGCCG
>NZ_QUAB01000043.1 GCF_003387575.1 Microbacterium bovistercoris
GGTCCGGGGCGCCGCGTCGGCTCGCGGCGCCCCGGCGAGGTCGGTGCGGCCGTCCGGACTCCCCGCTGTCCGGTCTCCCTGTCGGCTGCTCCTCTGCTCCGCCTCTCTCCCCAGATTCGGCGGACCGGCGAGGGCACCTTCCGAAGAACAGGAGCGTCGTGCGCCGGTCCTGATACACGGATCCCGGAAAAGATCTCAGAAGCCGTCGCCGTGGCTGTGCAGCGGCACCCGGATGCCGGTGTCGGCGGCGGCCTCCGACAGTGCGACCGCGGGCGTCCGACCCGCCGCGATCCGCTCGTGCACGGCGGGCAGCAGGTCCGCCGCGGCGGCGTCGGGGATGAGCACCGGCGAGGCGATCACGCAGCGCGCACCGGCGTGCAGCCACACCCGGGTCATGCCGATCGCCTCGTCGCGCCAGCGCACGGCCGACCGTCCCAGCTCGCAGGCGGAGAGCACGACGGTGTCGGGAACCGTGCCGATCAGGTCGACGTCGTAGCCGAACAGCACCCCGTCGGTCAGTTCGAGTCCCGAGAACATCGGGTTGTCGGCGCTGTGCCGGCCGTGCGCGGCGACGTGCAGCAGGTCCACCTGCCCGGCGGCCGTGATCGCGGCGCCGACGGTCGCCTCGGCACCCGTCATCACGAGGGCGTCGCCGTGCGCCTGCGCGACGGCATGCGCCTCGTCACCGGCGCGCGCGACACGGGGGCCGGCGACCACCGCCGCGTGACGCAGCGGGCGCGGCGCCGATGCGAGCCACCGGGTCGCCGAGGTCGCGAGCGTGAACGGCACGTCCGCGAGACTCGGCAGCAGCGCCCACGGGATTCCGGAGAGGATGCCGGGCACGCTGAGCACCAGGCGCCGCGCGCCCGGCACCTGACCCAGCAGCGGCATCAGCAGCTCATCGTCGAGCCGCGACATCCGCCCGGCGAGCGAGCGCTCGACCACCGCGGCCATCCTTGTGCCGTGGGCCAGTGCTGTGGCATCGAGGTCGGCGCGCAGGCCGTCCAGCAGGGGCCGCACCCGCTCCCAGGACAGGTGCACGATCCTCGCGGCGTCACGGGTGGCGACGACCGCGTGCAGCGCCGCACCGGTGTACACCCAGGTGAGCACCGCGACGTCCGGCGCGAGTCCACCCTGCAGCGCGGCGAGCGTCACCTGTTCCCGGGCGCCGGCGCCGGCGGTCGCGCTCCACTGCCGCTCCCGCACGCGGTCGCGCACGGCGCGCACCCGCGCATCGGTCGCCCAATCCGCCCCGAGTTCGGTGCGCAGCATCCGCAGTTCCGCGAGATCGGATGCGGCATCCGCGTCGTGCGGTGGGCGCACCGGAACCACCTGCAGACCGATGTTCCGGGCCCGCTCTCCCCACTCGAAAAGAACACCGGGATCGTCGGAGCGCTCGGCCGCCATGAGGCCGGCGGAGAGCAGCCCGGCGCCGTGCATCGTCATCGACGCCTGCAGGTCGAGGGCGCCGAACGCCCCCTGCCAGCCCGTGAACAGGTCGAGCCCCGCGGCCGCCAGCCGTCGGGCGTCGGCCGGTCGCCCGGCATCCAGCGCGTGCGCGGAACGCGCCTCGAAGGATCGCAGCTGCACCGCCGTCGGCGCGTCGGCGGAGACGCGCATCGTCTTCCGCCGCGGGTCGGCGAGTCGCGCGCTCAGGGCGGTCGCCGCGGCCTCGCCCGCCAGCCCGAGCCCGCGCAGGCGGGAGGCCACCGCGTCGTACTCCGCCGCTGACGGCGCGCGCCCGGCGAGCCGGCGGGCCTCCAACTCGACGGATGCCGCGCGCGCGGCCCAGCCCTCGCTGCCCAGTGCCTCGAACCGGCGGCGCGCCTGCGCCGCCGTCCTCCGGGCCGCGACGGGATCGTGGTGCAGCTGCGACCGGGCCAGCTGGAACTCCGCCTCACCGCGGGTCTGCCGCATCCGCTGGGCGCCGAAGCGCACCGCGACCTCGGCGAGCAGCTCCTCGGCCTCGTCGGTGAGCCCCGCCTCGCGCAGCACCTCGGCGCGGTCCAGATCGGCGATCGCGGTCGCCAGATCGCTGGTCTCGACGAACACCGGCCGTGAACGGGTCATCAGCCCCAGGGCGGTCACCAGGTCGCCGCGGAGCAGCGCGGCGTAGCCGAGGTTGTGCTGCGCCTCGGCGCCGGCTTCGTGGTCGCCGAGCTCGTCGTAGAGCGCGACGGCCTCCTCGAGATCGGCGGCGGCTCCGGACAGGTCGTGGCGCTGCATGCGGACGACCGAGCGGTTCATCAGACAGGAGGCGCGTTCGCCCGGAGCATCGGCCATGCCGTCTATCGCCTCGGTGAGCCAGCGCTCCGCCTCGTCTGCGCCTCCGGAGTGCATCACGAGAGTGCCGAGCTGGCCGGCCAGCACGACACGCGTCGATGCGCTGATGCCCACGGCCTCCAGCGCATCGCGGCACATCCGTTCCGCGGCATCCGGCTCACCGGTCTGTGCGAGCACGTACGACAGGGTGCCCGCGATGCGGGCGCCCAGATCGGGGTCGTCGGTGCGTGCCTGCGCGGCGGTGAGCGCGCGACGGGATGCCGCGAACCGGCGATGGTTCGCGGCATCCTTGCCCCGCTCATGGAGTTCTGCTGCCGTCAGACGCATATCTCAAGGATGCCGGGTCCTGCGGCTCCTGTCGCGCCTGCCCGTCTCGCCCCTGCTGCGGTCTCAACGGATGCGGGTGTCTCGGTTGAAACACCCGCAACGGGTGAGACCGGAGCAGGGGGGAGCTCGACTCGGTCAGCGCACCGGGTTCGGCAGCCCGGCGAGCACCTCGTCGACGGTCCTGCGCAGCGACTTCCGGGTCGGGCTGCCGCCCTTCGCGAGTTCCGGCCCCAGCGCGGCGGCGATCCGGCCGGCCACGAACGGCGCCGCGAAGGAGGTGCCGCTCCAGACCGAGAAGCCGCCGCGGTAGTCGTCGGGATCGACGGTCTCGCGGGGCAGCTCGTCGAAGTCGGACCGCGTGCCGGCCTGCGCCCCGCCCGTGAACGGCGGCGTCGTGCTCACCACCAGCGCCCCAGGGGCGTAGACGCGCACCCACGGGCCCACGTTCGAGAACAGGGCGACCGAGCGGCCGGACGGGTTGAGCGCTCCCACCGACACCAGCGGAGCGAGATCGTCGGGGAGGATGCCGTTGTCGGCACCCTCCCACGCCCACAGCGACGCCGGGAACGAGGGGCGGTCGATCGCATCGTTGCCCGCCGAGCACACCACCACGATGCCCAGCTCCCGCGCCGTGCGCAGCAGCGAGTACAGCGTGAGCGAGAACTGACCGTCGACCGGTGTCTCGTGGTAGTACCCGAGGGACAGGCTGATGACGTCGATCGGCCGGCCGGCCTTCGGATCGCGGACGTTGCGTCGCTTCAGCTCGATCACGTCGGCCAGCGCGCGCAGGAACACACTCTCGTCGACGACGCCCAGCGAGCCCGCCACCCGGATCGCGAGGATGTCGGCGTCGGGAGCGGTCTGCCGGATCAGGCCCGCGATGAAGGTGCCGTGCCCGGCGACCGCGTCGATCTCACCGTCCAACTGTCCGTACAGGTCGGGGAAGCGCTCCGGGTCGTCGTCGCCGGTCAGCCCGATCGGTGCGCCATCGAGCTCTGCGCCCCGGGTGACGATGTCGCCCGGCAGCCAGGGATGCTCACCGCATCCGGTGTCGAGCACGGCGACGACGGGTCGCCGGCCCCGCTTCGGGGCGGTGCTGCGGATCGGCGCGGCTCCGATCCATGCGACCGGCTGCCGCGCGCCGCGGCCGGGCTCGAGATAGTCATCGCTGCCGATCGGACCGGCGCCGCGCACGGGATTCGTGCGCGTGAACGGATTGGTGCGGGTGAACGGGTTCGTGCGAGTGAAGGGATTCAGCCCCACCGGATCCACCGAGAGCACGTGCTCGAGCCCCGCGCGGGGCATCGACGACCGCGAGATGCGCCGTGCACGCTGCAGCACCCGCCACGCGTCCGGCGGAGCCGGCGACTCACCGCGGCCGGCGACGTCGGGTGTGCTCAGCCGCACCCGCAGCAGGCCGGGCACGCCCGGTCCGAGTTCGCGCACCGGCCGGGCGGTGCGCGACGCGGCATCCGCCTGCGCCGTGGCATCCGCAGGCCCGACCTCGATCTGCCAGCCGAACGACTCCGCCGCCTCGGCGATGTACGTCAGGTCGGGATCCACCGCCCTGCGGCGCCGGTCCCCCGACTCGATCAGCAGCAGCCGATCCGGCAGGTACGCGGTCGGATAGGCGCGCACGCCGTCGACCGGGTCGACACTCGGATCCAATGCCGACCCGCGCGGGATCGATCCCTCCGCACGGTCCTGCCAGGTCCATCCTGGGGGTTGCTCCATCGCCCATCCTCCCGTTCGGTGCCGCGAGTGCGGCATCCCTCATCCGGCCACCCCTCCGGCGACCGGGCCCTGCGTCACGACTCAGATCTCGAAACGAGGCGTGGAGAAGACGCGCTCCCCGGCGTCCTCCCGCACGGTCAGGCGCAGCCGGTACAGACCCGGCGGCACCCTGTCGAAGGCGAACCGGCCGTGCTCGGCCGGCTCGGCGGTCCACGACTTCTGGCCCTGCTCCAGCACCACCGCGGGCGATTCCGCATCCACCCAGCCGTCCACTCGGCGTCCGCCGCCCTCGGCGTCGGCGACGTGCAGCATCACCCCGACACGGCCGTCGCTGAACTGCAGGGTCGTGGTGCCGGTGTCGCCGCGCACGGCGGCAGTGGCATCCTCGACGAGGGTCAGCAGCGCGTACTCGCGCGACAGGTCGTCGGATGCCACGGCTGCGACCATACGCTCGGCCAGATCGGCCGGCACCGGATCGTTCTCCTGCCAGAGGGCGCGCAGCGCCGCCATCAGCTCGTCGTCGGTCGTGCTCATGTCGCCGCCTGCGCTCCGCCGACCTCGTCGCCCAGCAGCACCCGCAGCTTCGTCAGGCAGCGGGAGCGGGTCGGCCCGATGCTGCCGACCGGCATGCCGAGGTCGTCCGCGATGCTCTTGTAGTCCGGCCGCTCCTCGAAGGCGACCACGCGGATCAGGCGCCGGCAGCGCTCGTCCAGCCTCTGCACGGCCGCCCACAGCCGGTTCGCGCCGTCGGCGACGGTCGCCTCGTCCTCCGCGGATGCCGCGACGGGCAGCATCGCCTCCAGATCGGCGTCCTCCGTGGCATCCGCCCGGTTCTGAGCCTTGCCGGCCCGCCAGGCCTCGCGCCGGGCGGTGGTGGTGAGCCAGGCCGACACGGCCGCGGCATCCGTGATCTGGTCCTGCCCGCGCACCAGACGCAACCAGGTGGTCTGCACGACGTCCTCGGCGAGCGCGCGGTCCACGCCGTAGGCGCGGACGACGTGCCAGAGCACCGGGGTCATCAGACGCACCAGGTCGTCCATCGCCCGCGCGTCGCCGTCGCGCCAGGCGCGGAAATGCTCCGCCGCACGGCGCCACCGGCTCGTGGCGGGGGGCGGGTCGGCGGTGCCCTCGGGGACGGCATCGCTCATGATGCTCATTGTGGCCATATCCACCAGGAGCGGGCAACCGCCGCGCTGATACATGGCGGCGATGCCGGATGCCGGATGCGTCAGGCCAGTTCGGCCGCCAGCACCTGGGCCGCGGCACCGCGCAGCACGGCATCCTCGGTCTGCCCGCACCGCACCTCGACATGCGCGTTGCGCAGACGTGCGGCGGACAGTGCCGATTCGGCGGCGCTGCACAGCTCGGGGCCCATCAGCGGCGAGGCGCCGCTGAGCACCACCTGGGGCAGATCGAGGGCCGAGACGATCGCCGCGAGCGGTGTGCCGAGCTTCTCGCCCGCCTCGACGCGCACGGCCTCACGGGTCTGCTCGTCCTCTGCGGCATCCATCCGCTCCTCGAGAACCGTGAGCCAGGCGTGCACGCACCCGCTGTTGCCGCAGCGGCACTCGCGGCCCGCATCGCCGCCGACGTCGAGGTGTGCCAGCTCGCGAGCCGTGTCCGATCCCGCCGTGTACCCGGTGACGAGCGCGGTGCTCACGGTTCCGCCGAGGCGCACCAGCAGGAACTCCGCATCACCGAAGCCGGCCTCCGCGCGGGCGGCGAGATCGGCCTCAGCCGCAACGTAGGCGGGCAGCAGGGCGGTGTCGGGCCGAGTCGAGAGGGCGCCGATGAACGCAGCGGCATCCCCCGATGCGGCGTCCATCGGCACCCCGAACCCGACGCCGAGCACCGGGCATCCGGCCTGCGCGGCGAGCCGTGCGACGAGCGCGGCCACAGCGACGGGCAGGTCGGACGTGGAATCCCGTGCGATCTCCTGTCGCACGAGGATGCGACCGTCGGGCGTGCACACGGCGCCGACGATCCAATCCGGAGAGGTGAGGTCGATCGCGATCGTCTGGACCGCGTCGCCGTCCACCTCGAGCAGCACCGAGGGCTTGCCCACGCGCGTCTCCTGGCTCTGGCCGGTCTCGATCACGACGCCGTCGGCGAGCAGGTCCCGCACGACCTCTGTGATCGTGGGCCTGGCGAGGCCGGTGAGGCGGGCGAGGTCGGCACGGCTGGCGGATGATTCGCGCAGCAGCGCCTGCAGCACGACACCTCTGTTGTGTCGGCGCGCTCCCTGCACCGGGATGTGCGTCGCAGTGACCATCGTGCTCCTTTGCCGGGTGGTGGTCCGTCGATTTACTTAGTTCATCGACTAAACTTACGAAAGCGAGCGTAGGCTCGGGCTCGGTCGTTGTCAACAGGCCCGAGGCCGGGATGCGAAAAGGAACGGTGGATGCTGTACGCCGAGGATGAGCTCGATGGTCAGGCATTGGTCCGCCGAGGCAATCTCCGGCGGGCGCTTCAGCTGGTCTTCGACAACTCGGGAAGCGAAACCCGCGCAGGCATCGCCCGGGCCACCGGACTCACCGCCGCGACGGCGTCGTCCCTGGTGGCCGAACTGATCGACCAGCGCCTGGTCGCCGAGGTCGGGCAGGCGGCCAGCACCGGTGGAAAGCGCGCGACGGTGCTCGCGATCGATGCGACGCACCATCTCTTCCTCGTGGTCGTACTGAGGTACGCCGATGCTCACGCCGCGCTGATCGCCCTGGACGGATCCTCGATCTACGAGGAGCGCATCGTGTACACGTCCGAGGATCGTGACCAGGTGATCCGCACGATGCTCGGCAGGATCGCGAACCGGTTCGGAGCGCGCCTGCTGGCCGCCGCCGTGCAACTGCCCGGGGCGACCGACGGCCGCGTGGTGCTCGAGAGCGTGCAGCTCGAGTGGGTGGATCTGCCGCTCGCCGACGAGCTGTCGGAACTGCTCGGCGCACCCGTGCTGCTGGTCAACGACGTCGATGCCGAGGCCGTCGCCGAGACGATCGCGAGCGGTTCGTCGGGCGGGCGCCGACTGTTCCTGCACATGGGTATCGGGGTCGGCGCGACCGTCACGCTCGACGGCGAGCCGGAGGCCGGGCCGCACGCCCGGATGGGAGAGATCGGGCACGTGCGGGTGGTGTTCGGCGACGAGGCGCGCGCGTGTCCGTGCGGACGGCGCGGATGCCTGGAGTCCGCGGCGTCGATGCCGGCGATGCTCGGCCCCGGGTTCGACGAGGGGATGGATGCCGCGCAGGTGCGCGCCCTCATCGAGTCGGCCGATCCTGCACTTCTCGCCGGCGGGGCGATCGCCCTCGGCCGCGTGATCACGATGCTCACCGCGATGCTCGACCCCGGCGAAGTGGTGATCGGCGGCTCGGCTGCCGGGCTGGGCGAGGAGTTCCTCGATCTCGTGCGGGCAGAGACCGAGCTGCCGCCGAGTGGAACGGTGCGGGTGTCGGTGCGCGGCGCGACCGGGGGGATCGTGTCTTTCGCCGGAGCGGCGCAGTTCGCGCTGAGGACTGCGCTGGGCGTGCGCTGGAGTGCTGCGCAGCTTGCGGAGTAGGACTGTCCGATCTCGGTTGGGTGCAGTATCATGAGCGTAACTTGTGAAAAACGATCATAAAACTGCACGCTCTGCGGAAGCGGATCGTTGCTGAGGAGGCAGACATGACCGAGACCCCCGCTGCCGGTGCGCACATGCGCGCCGAGCTGTTCTCCCAGCCCGAGACCTGGGCCCGCGCGGCCGCGATGCGCGACGAGCAGGCCCTGCTGCCGGCATCCGGTGCGCGGGTGGCCGTCGTCGGCTGCGGCACCAGCTGGTTCATGGCGCAGTCCTACGCCGCGCTGCGCGAGGCTGCGGGCCACGGCGAGACGGATGCGTTCACCGCACCCGAGTTCCCGTTCGCGCGCGACTACGACGCGATCGTCGCGCTCACCCGCTCCGGTACGACGACCGAGGTGCTCGGGCTGACCTCGCAGGTGAAGGGCAGGACGCCGGTGATCGCCGTGGTCGGTGACACGACCTCGCCGCTGGTCGACCTCGCCGACACCGTGATCGGGCTGCCCTTCGCGGATGAGAAGTCGGTCGTGCAGACCCGGTTCGCGACGACCGCGCTCGCGCTGTTCCGTGCCTCGTTGGGCGAGTCGCTCGACGGTGCGATCGCCGACGCCGCCGGCGTGCTGTCCGACCCGGCGACGACCGACCCCGCGCTCGGCGAGGCCGAGCAGTACAGCTTCCTCGGCATGGGCTGGACCATCGGCCTGGCACACGAGGCCGGTCTGAAGATGCGCGAGTCGTCGCAGTCCTGGACCGAGTCGTACTCCGCGATGGAGTACCGCCACGGCCCCATCGCGATCGCCGCCCCCGGCCGCATCGCGTGGGCGTTCGGCCAGGTGCCGGACGGTCTCGAGGCGCAGGTCCGAGCCACGGGCGCCCGCTTCGTGCAGCATCCGATCGACCCGATGGCCGACCTGGTGCGCCTGCACAACGTCGCTCTGGAGCGTGCAGTCGCGAAGGGCCTCGACCCCGACCAGCCGCGCAACCTGACCCGCTCCGTCATCCTCGACGACTGATCATGACCGCTGCAGCCGGCGCCGCTGACGCGGGCGCACCTTCGGAGCCGGGCGAGGGCGCCGCAGCTGCGCAGTTCGGCTCCGGCATCCCCGACGTCGTCACCGACGCATCGGGCGAGCGGCTCGCCCGTGCCGCATCGATCGGCGCCGGCACACCCGTGCTCGCCTTCGACGTCGGCGGCACCGACATCAAGTCGGCCCTGTTCGACGCGTCCGGCGCGGCCGTCGGGCTGCGCCGGACACCCACGCCCGAAGCCGGCCCCGACATGCCGGCGCGCCTGGTCGAGCGCATCGGCGAACTCGGCGACGCGCTGCGCGCGCAGCATCCGGAGATCGTGCCGCAGGCCGTCGGTTTCGTCGTCCCGGGTATCGTCGACGCGGATGCCGGGGTCGCGGTGTTCTCCAGCAACCTCGGCCTGCGCAGCGCCCCGCTGCGGATGCTGGCCGAGCAGCGCTTCGGACTCCCGGTGGCCTTCGACCACGACGTGGGCACGGCGAGCTGGGCCGAGTACATGCTGGGCGCCGCGCGCGACTACCCCAACTCGGTGGCGATCATCATCGGCACGGGCATCGCGGGCACGATCCTCGTCGACGGCGTGCCGTACACCGGCGGAGGGTATGCGGGCGAGATCGGACATTCCCCCATCGGCGAATGGCCCTGCCCGTGCGGAGCGCGCGGATGCCTCGAGGCCGTCGCTTCGGCCGGCGCGATCGCCCGGCGGTACGAGGCGGCGACGGGGGTGGAGGTCGACGGGGCCAAGGAGGTCATCGCCCGAGCCGCCGACGGCGACGCGGTCGCGGGACAGATCTGGAACGAGGCGCTCGACGCACTCACCCTGTCGATCGCGCAGCTGACCGCGGTCATCGCGCCCGAGGCCGTGGTGATCGGGGGCGGACTCTCGCGGGCCGGCGGCGCGCTGTTCGACGAGTTGCGCACTCGGCTGGCCGCACGTCTGAGCTTCCACCGCATCCCGGTGCTGATCCCCGCGCAGCTCTCCGGCAACGCCGGGATCCTCGGTTCGGCGCTGCGCGCGCGGCGGGTGGTCGCATGATCGTCACCGTCACTCCGAACCCCGCGCTGGACCTCACCTGGCACGTCGAGAAGATCGTGCCCGGCGGCACGCACCGGGCGGATGCCGGCGCCGTGCGCGCCGGCGGCAAGGGGCTGAACGTCGCCCGGGTGGCGCACACCACCGGGGCTTCCGTCGTCGCCGTTTCCACGGTGGGCGGTGCGACGGGCGAGGAGCTCGAGGCCGAGCTGACCGCTGCCGGTGTGCCCGCCTTGCTGGTGCCGGTCGCCGCCCCGACGCGGCGCAGCATCGCCCTGGTCGACGAGGCGCTCGGCGACACGACGATCGTGAACGAGCGCGGCATCGCCCCGACGGATGCCGAATGGGATGCCCTGCGCGACGCGGTTCGCCGGTCGCTGTCTCCGCGGTCGCTGAGCGAGGAGCGCAGCGACGAGACGAAGGGCGCGGGGCGACCGGGCGAGCGCTCCGTCCTGGTCATCTCCGGCAGCGTGCCGCCGGGCACCCCCGACGACCTGCTGCCGTCGCTGATCGCCCTGGGCCGCGCGGCCGGCGCGATCGTGATCGCCGACACGTCAGGCCCGGCGCTGCTGCGCGCGGCGGATGCCGGTGCCGACGTGCTCAAGCCGAACGCGGCCGAGCTGGCGGAGGCGACCGGCATCGCCGATCCGATCGAGGGCGCACGCGAGCTGCTGCGCCGCGGCGCTTCGCTGATCCTGCTCTCCCGTGGAGCCGAAGGCATGCTCGCCGTGTCAGCGGATGCCGCCGCTGCTGTCGGAAACGACGGACCATCCGGTCTGCCGACGGCGGGTCGCGGGGCGGCGCGCCGTGCTGTGGCCGTCTCGTCTGTTGATTCCGGCAGGTCCGATGACGCAAGCGTCGACGCTGGGGGCGCCGCCCGGGTCGGAGATGACGGACCATCCGGCCCGTCGACGGCGGGTCGGGGGGCGGCGCGCCACGCAGAAGACATCTCGTCTGCGGCATCCGACGGCCTCCAGGTGATCTCCGCACGCCTCCCCGAGGCCCTCGCCGGGAACCCGACCGGGGCCGGTGACGCGGCGGTGTCCGCGGCCGCAGCGCTCCTGGCATCCGGCAACCACGACCCCGAGGCGATCCTGCGCCGCGCGACCGCGTGGTCGGCAGCCGCCGTCCTGATGCCGCTCGCCGGCGACATCCACCCCTCCTGGCCCGAGCTCGAGGCCGCCGTCATCATCACCCGCGAGAAGAGGCTCCCGGCCCGTCTCTCGCCCGAAGCGAAGGATGCCTCATGACCCTCGTCTCCGCCCGCGACCTCGTGACGGATGCCGCCTGGAACGGCAACGGCATCGGGGCCTTCAACGTGATCCACCTCGAGACCGCCGAGGCGCTGGTCGAGGCGTCCGCACGTGCCGGGCTGCCCGTGATCCTGCAGATCTCGCAGAACTGCGCCGACTACCACGGCGGACTCGAGCCGATCGCGCTGGCGACGCTCGCGGTCGCCCGCCGTGCCGAGACCCCCGTCGCCGTGCACCTCGACCACGCCGAGCGCCCCGAGCTCGTGCACGAGGCGATCGACCTCGGCTTCGGCTCGGTGATGTTCGACGGCGGCAAGCTCGAGTACGCCGATAACGTCGCGCTGACCGCCGCCGTCGTCGATCGCGCGCACGCCGCCGGAGTCTACGTCGAGGGCGAGCTGGGCGAGGTCGGAGGCAAGGACGGCGCGCACGCCCCCGGAGTGCGCACCGACCCCGACGAGGCCCGCGCGTTCGTCGCCGAGACCGGCGTCGACGCGCTCGCCGTGGCGGTCGGTTCGTCGCACGCGATGCTCGACCGTTCGGCATCCCTCGACCTCGACCTCATCATGCGCCTGCGCGAGGCGCTGCGCGGATGCGGGCGCGACGCGACCGACGTGCCGCTGGTGCTGCACGGCTCGTCAGGTGTTCCCGATGACGTGATCACCGACGCGGTGCGGGCCGGCATGACGAAGATCAACGTGTCCACGCATCTGAACGGCTTCTTCACCCGCGCGGTGCGCGACCGGCTCGCCGCCGACGAGAAGCTCGTAGACTCGCGCAAGTACATCTCGCCGGCGCGGGATGCCGTGGCTGCGGAAGCGGCGAGGATGCTGCGGCTGTTCGCGCTGGAACCGGACACCGAGGGCACCCCATGAACCGCGCATCCCGTCTCAACGCGATCCTCGAGCTGCTCGGCGAGCAGGGCGAGGTCGGCGTCGACGAGCTCGTGGAGCGGTTCGGCGCATCCGCCGCCACCACAAGACGTGATCTGGACAGCCTCGCCGAGCGGCGGCTTCTCACACGCACCCACGGCGGGGCGGTCGCCCAGTCCGTCGCGTACGAGCTGCCGATCCGCTACAAGAGCCACCTGCGCACCGACGAGAAGGAGCGCATCGCCGCTGCGGCATCCGCCCTTGTGACCCCAGGATCGGTCGTCGGCCTCTCCGGCGGCACGACGACCACAGCGATCGCCGCGGCGCTCGCCGCGCGCGACGACCTGGGCGACCACGGACTCACGGTGGTGACCAACGCGGTGAACATCGGGGCGCAGCTCGCGATGCGGCCCGAGATCAAGGTCGTCGTCACCGGCGGTGTCATCCGCTCGCGCAGCTACGAACTGGTGGGCCCCTTCGTCGAGCAGCTCCTCGAGGGGCTCTGGCTCGACATCTCGTTCATCGGCATCAACGGCCTGTCGCCCGACGGCGTCGCCACCACGCACGACGAGGCCGAGGCCGACGTGAACCGCATCATGGCGGAGCGTTCCCGCCGTGCCGCGATCGTCGCCGACTCGTCGAAGATCGGCGTGCAGACCTTCGCCGCCGTCGGCGACGCAGAGCTGTTCGCCACGATCATCACGGATGCCGGGGTGCCCGAGTCCGCACGCGCAGACCTGGAAGCCCTGGGCTACGAGGTCCGCATCGCGGACTGAGCGTGAGCGCCTGCGCTCAGGTCGCACTTCGTCGCGCTCTGGCGCGGTCTTTCCGGGGCGAACTGCGACCCGACCGGGCGTTCCCCGCGCTACAGCCCGCGCTTGCCGGCGGCCTGCGCGAAGATGAGGGACGTGCTCGTCGACGCCACCTCGGGCTGCAGGCTGAGGGTGTCCGAGACCAGCTCGCGCAGCGCCGGGGCATCCGCCACCGCGACATGCACCATGAAGTCGCGGTCGCCGGCGAGGAAGTACACCCGCTGCGTGGCGGGCAGATCCTCCAGATAGGACTGGAACCGGCGCAGATCACCGCGGGCGTGGGCATGCAGCCGGATAGTGATCAGCGCTTCGAGGTGCAGTCCCATCGCCACCGGTGAGATCTCGGCGTGGAAGCCGACGATCACGCCGCGAGCCTGCAGTGCGCGTACCCGTTTCAGGCACGTCGACTCGGCGATGCCGGCCCGCGCGGCGAGCTCGGTGTTCGAGATGCGGCCGTTACGACTGAGCTCCGAGAGCAGGGTGCGGTCGATGGCATCCAGGGGGCCCGAGGATTCGATCTCCGGCATGGGCAGTTCCTCGCTCCGACGCGCAGTTTCCGACAGCTTCATCAGCATCCTACGAAGAATCTTCGGTCGTGACCCCAGGGCGCCCTCGTAATCCTCATAATCTCTGGTGAGAGAAGGAGCACGCAATGTCGCGGTCGATCGTCATCGGAGCGGGCATGGTGGGTCTCGCCACCGCCTGGCACCTGCAGGAGCGCGGAGTCGAGGTCACGGTCATCGACCGGGTCGGCGTCGCCGCAGGGTCGTCGTGGGGGAACGCCGGCTGGCTCACGCCCGGCAAGACGATCCCGCTCGCCGATCCTTCGCTCTGGACCTACGGGCCGAAGGCTCTGCTCGACCCGGATGCCGCGCTGCACGTGCCGTTCCGGGTGGATGCCGGGCTGTGGAGCTTCCTCGCCCAGTTCGCCGCGCACGGCACGAGCAAGGCCTGGGACAGGACCATGGCCGACCTCACGCCGATCGACAAGATCGCGCTCGCCGGATTCGACGAGCTGCAGGCCGGCGGCGTCGACTCGTGGACCCGAGAGGGTCCGTTCGTGATCGGCTTCAAGGAGGAGGCGCATTCCAAGGGCTTCCTGCACGAGGTCGCGGGCGTCGTGCGGCACGGGCAGGACGTGCCGATGGAGCGCCTGGACACTCCGACCGAGCTCGCTCCGGTGCTGTCGGATGCCGTGAAGGTCGTCTACCGCCTCGCAGGCCAGCGCTTCCTCGAGCCGGCGCCCTACGTCGAGGCGCTCGGCGCGGCCGTGGTCGCCCGCGGTGCGCAGTTGATCACCGGCATCGAGGTCATGGACGTGGCATCCACCCGCAAGCCGGTCGTGCTGCTCTCCAATGGCGAGCGCATGGAGGCCGACTCGGTCGTCATCGCCACCGGCGCATGGATGCCGAAGCTCGCGCGGAAGCTCGGCGTGCGCACCCGCGTGCAGGCCGGCCGCGGATACTCCTTCACCGTCGAGACCGAGAAGCCGCAGGAGCATCCGGTGTACCTGCCGTACCAGCGCATCGCGTGCACGCCGTACCAGGGCCGGTTCCGCATCGCCGGCACCATGGAGTTCCGCCGCCCCGACGAGCCGTTCCAGCACCGCCGCATTCAGGCGATCATCGAGCAGGCGCGCGAGATGTTCACCGGCGTCGACCTCGATGACCGCCAGGACGAGTGGGTCGGTTCGCGCCCCGTAACGCCCGACGGGCTGCCGCTGGTCGGCGCGACCAAGGCTCCGAACGTGTACGTCGGCGGCGGCCACGGCATGTGGGGCATCGTGCTCGGCCCGGTGACCGGCAAGCTGCTCGCCGAGCAGATCGTGACCGGCCGCGTCGACCCCGCGATCAAGCCCTTCGACCCGCTGCGGTAGTCGACCCGGCGGAACCCTCTTCTTCCGGCATCCGCGTCCCTTGCAGGTGGCGGACCGATCTGCGTCCGGCGGACGACCCGCCGGGCTCCGGTCCGCCGTCCGTCAATCCGTCCGCCATCTGCAGATGGTTCGCCTCGGTAGGCGGCCGGAGCGGAGAGAACCGTCAAGTATCGGGGGCGATCGGCGTGCGGATGGCGGATCGATTCGCGGATGGCGGGAGAAACGCCGTGCGTTCCCCCGCCATCCGTCGGATCGTCCGCCGCCTGCAGGAAGTCGAGGGTCAGCCCAGCACGACCCGCTTCGCGTGACCGTGCCCGTCGAGGGCGAACTCCAGAGTCAGCGGAGAGGACGCGACGACGGTGACACCGTCGTCGGCCTCCACCACGTCGCCGGTCACGCCTGCGAGCTCGATCCGGGCGGTCTTCTGGGTGCGGCTCGGGTCGGAGACGGCGACTGTCGTGCGACCGGCATCCGTGCGCACGGCGACCGAGCACGGCCCGCTCGCCGTGACCCCGGCGGCCGAGCCGGCGGCGAAGAAGTTGCCCAGCGTGAGTCCCTGCTCGGCCACGCCGATCACCTGCGCGGTGGCGTTGTTCGCCAGAACGGCCACGGTCGGGGCGTCCGACTCGGTGAACGTGACCGAGTGCTCGACGTTCGGCAGCACCATGTACGCGTACCCGCCTGCCGTCGGGGTCGCGCCGTGACCGTGGGTGATCGTGACGTAGTCACGGGTCCTGGCGACGTCGTCTCCGCCGGTGTCCGAACCCGAGTTGATGGTCTGCCAGTCGCCCGTGCGCCGCACGATCCGCACGTCGATGTCGCCGCTCACGTTCTCGCCCTGCAGGAACACGTATCCGCCGTGACCGGGGATGTGCACGTTGCGTCGCACCTTCACCGCCGGACCGTCGGCGGCCATCTCGCGGTTGCGGTTGTCGGTGCGCAGGGCGGTCACCGCCCCCGGCGCGAACGAGCGGTTCTCGACCGTGGTGAACACGTCGAAGGTGGTGGTGGATGCGATCGCCGCGCCGAGGCAGACCACCTTGTCGTCGAGGAAGAACCACGACTTCCGCGCGCTGAGCGAGCGGTTGTGATTGAGGTGATCCATGCCCTGGACGCCCCAGCGGCCGTCCAGCGCGAGTCCGCCGGCGAACGCCTGGTACGCGCGCGGGATGCCGGTGCCGTCGGCGGCTCCGTTCGCCCGCGGCTCCGCCGTGACCGTCGTGCCGGGCAGGCGGTACGGGTCGACCGTCGGCCAGAAATTGGCACTGTACTGGCCGGGATCGGCCGGCGTGTAGAAGAACGTCAGGCCGTCGCCCTGGTACCAGCCGACGTTGTTCTCCTTGTTGCCCCACTCGTAGCGGCCGATCCGCTTCGACGAGATGTTGACCACCGAGCTGAACCCCGGGCGGTGGTGCACCAGGCGGTCCTGGTCGCCGAACGCCTTCGTGTACACCGGTGCGGGCGCCGGCTCGATCGAGGCATCCGCCAGCGCGGAGGTGACCAGCAGCGACTTCGCGACGGTCTGCGACGGCAGGCCGAACAGCGTCTCGTCGCAGCGCTGCAGCCAGCCCTTCACGAGCGACAGGTAGCGGGTGCGGTATGGCTCGCCCGCGCCGGGCGCCAGCAGCAGGATCGCGGTGAGGGCCGCTGCGCCGTCGACGTAGTCCGGTGCCTTCTGGCGCGACACCGCGCGGCCGCGCACCGTGTCCATCATCCGGCCGTTCCAGATGAACGGGGCGTACGCCGCCTCGACCGCGTCGAGGATGACCGACTTGTTCGGGTCGGTGACGTCCCAGGGGCTGCCGCCGAGCAGGCCGAAGATCTCGGCGATGCCGCCCAGCGTGACCACGCCGTAGGTGCCGACGTAGGGCAGGTAGGTGTGCTGCACGAACGAGCCGTCGGTGTAGAAGCCGTCGCCGCCGGTCACGTAGCCGAACACGCTGCGCCGCCCGCCGCCGACCGTGTCGCTGAGCGCGTCGCGCGCCAGTTCGATCTCGTCGGGACGCCCGTCGAGCGCGCCGCGGAGGATGCAGGAGAGCGCCTTGTCGGTGCGGTTCGCACCCGTCTCGGCGAAGCTCGTGCCGCGACCGCGCCAGTTCGGGTTCGGCGTGAAGTAGCGCGCGGCTGCCATCAACGCCGTGCGCACCTCAGCAGGCACCGCGTCGTACATGAGCACCAGGATGTCGGCGGCCTTGCGCGGCACGCCGATCTCCCAGAACCACCAGTTGCCCACCGGCGACTTGCCCGGTGCGTACACGTTGACGCTCAGCCAGGCGAGGGCGTCGGAGATGTCGGATGCGAGTGCTGCGTCGCGGTACTGGTCGACTCCGGCGGTGGCGTGTGCGAGTGCGAGGCCGAACAGCCGGTCGAAGGTGACGCCCATGTTGCCCGAGCGGGCCGTGCCTGTGACGGTGGTCAGCGGCAGGTCGGCCCAGATGCCGGGTGCGGTCGCGGGCCGAACCATGCTCTGCCAGTTGGCCGCGGCCGCCGTGCTCATGTCCTTCAGCACGCCCGCGAGAGCGGGGATGGATGCCGCGCTGCCGTCGCCGGCGAGCATGATGCGGCGCCGTTCGATGAGCGCGGCGAGCGGGTCGGCGCTCGCCGCAGTGAACAGGCGGCCGTGGCCGGTGCTCGCCGCGGCGGACTGCGTACCGGCCGCGACCAGGGCGCCTGCGCCGAGGAGGGCGAGGAACGAGCGGCGGGGGAGTTCAAGGGGGGACATCATCGGCCTCCTGAGGGGGAATGGGCTTTCCCGCAGTGTAAGCGTGATCGTTAGTGATCTCAACAAATCAATTCACGCACATTCAATCACTTGATCCGGAGGGTCTATCCTGACCTCGGGACAGGAGGCATCGGATGCCGGACTACCGCGTTCTTGCAGAGGGCCAGCGCTGCGAGGTCAAGATCCACGACCTGGATGCTGCGGAGTCGCGCACTGTCGCGACATCCGACAAGGTCCTGTTCGAAGCGCCCAACTGGGGGCGGGACGGCTCGCTGTACCTGAACGGCGAGGGGATGCTGTGGCGGCTGAGGCCCGGTGTTGAAACCGGTGCCGAGCCGCATCCGATCGCCTTCGCCGGGCTTCCTCCGGTCAACAACGACCATGTCCTCGACCCGGCGGGACCGGCCGTGTACCTCTCCGCCGAGGACGGCCACATCTACCGCGGCCTGCTCGGCGGCGGCCAGGTCTCGCGCATCACAGGCGAGGACGGCGTTCGGCACTATCTGCACGGGATCTCGCCCGACGGCGAGCTGCTCGCCTTCGTGCGGATGGACGGTTCAGGACCGGGGCGGCTCGCGCTGATTCCGGCATCCGGCGGCCGCGTAACCGTCGTCGACACCGGGCCGGGGCACGTCGACGGCCCGGAGTGGTCGCCGGACGGGCACTGGCTGTACTTCAACACCGAGCGGTGGGGGCACGCGCAGCTCGCGCGCATCGCGCGCGGCGAAGTCGAGCGCGTGCACCGCAGCGGCACCGTGGACTGGTTCCCGCACCTCTCGCCCGACGGCCGACGCGCGGTCTACCTCGAGTACCCCGCCGGCACGGAGGGGCACCCGGCCGACCTGCCGGTGTCGCTCGTCGTCGTCGACACCGCGCGCTGGAGCGCACCGCTCGCCCGCATTCCGCTGCTCGGCGGGCAGGGGACGATCAACGTGAACAGCTGGGCGCCGGACTCGCGCTCGTTCGCGTATGTCACGTATCCGAAGGGCTGAGTCTGGGCTGCTCCGGTCTCACTGGATGCGGGCGCCGTCGAGCGCACCCGCATCCAGTGAGACCGGAACCCGGGGAGAGCCGTCCCGCGCCTCAGGCGTAGAAGCCGTCGCGCAGGTTGATGCCGTGCTCGATCCACGCCTTCAGCGCCGCGAGCATGCCGGTCCAGCCCTCGCAGTTGCCGAAGGCGCTCTTGGCGCCGGCATCCGTCGCGCTCCACGACTCCTCGGTGATCGTGACGAGCGTGCGCGCGCCGTTGTCGATCGGCGCGAACGCGAACGTGGTGCGGGTGCGCCCACTGGGGTTCGAGCCGGGTGCGGCGGCCCATTCGATGACGATCCGCTCGTGCGGCACCGACTCGACGACCTCGACGGGAAACCGGCCGGGGAAGTCGGCGAAGTCCCACGTGACATCGGCGCCGGCCTCGAGGCGGCCGCGGGCGCCGCCAGTGGTGAAGTACCGCGACAGCTGCGCGGGATCGGCCACCGCCTCGCACACCTCGGCGGCGGGTCTCGCGATGCGGCCCGACACGGTGAACGAGAGAGCGTTCAGGGGTGTTTCGTTCTCAGACATGTTATAAGATTACAACGTGTCATCCGATTCCGACAGTGACGATCTCGTCTTCAAGGCACTCGCCGCTCCGGTCAGGCGGCGGATGCTGGATCGGCTGCGGGAGTCGCCACGGACCACTGGCGAGCTGTGCGCCTGCTTCCCGGAGCTCGACCGCACGACCGTGCTGCAGCACCTGAGGGTGCTCGAGCGCGCGGACCTCGTCATCGGAGAGAAGCGCGGCCGCGAGCGGCGGCTCATCCTCGCCCCGCTGCCGATCAAGCGCATCCACGACCGGTGGATCGGCGAGTACGCGCGCGCGGCGGTGGAACTGCTCGACGAGCTGGGCTGACGTCGGTTGCATCTGCAGGCGGATGCCACGGATGCAGGCGGATCCGCTGCATCCGGGTCCACGGCCGTGAATCGTGCCTGCAGGTGTGACGGACCGGTCAGCGGACGGATGCCGGGGCGCCGGCATTCGTGAACTGCGCGGCGTGCGCGGTCCAGCCGGCCTCGGCCGGCAGGGAGCGCAGCGGGCGGTTCGTCAGCGCCATGGCGGCGGCGATCACGCACAGCACGACGCCGATGGTGATCGTGCCGGCTCGCCCGAGGTAGGACAGTCCGAAGCCGGCGATCAGCGGGGCCAGCGGCATCGCGCCCATGCCGAACACGGCGGAGGCGCTGGCGGCACGACCTATCACCTCCGACGGTGTCGCGACCATGAAGTAGCCCCCGAGACCGGCGTTCAGCGGTGCGAGCAGCAGGCTCGGCAAGGCCATGACCAGCACGATTCCCCACGGGTCACGGATGAGGATGGTCGCCGCGGCGCCGATCGTCAGCAGCACCAGGCCCGCGATCATCAGCTTGCCGGCGCCGATCCGGCTCACCACCGGCGTCGCCATCAGCGCACCGGCGAGCATCATCACTCCCAAACCGGCGCTGAACCAGCCGATCGTCGTGGGCGACTGGCCGTCCTGCTGCAGCGAGTAGACGATCGTCGTCATCACGGTGTTGATGCCGAGGTTGATGACTGTGGTGATCAGCAGCACGCCGCGCAGATCGGGGCGGGAGAACAGCCAGGTGAACCCTTCGCGGATCTCGCGGAGCGCGTTGGGCTTGGGGCCGCCGGCGGATGCTGCAGCAGCAGGCTCCGCGGCCGCGGAACTCTCGACCTCGTCGGTGTCGGTCGCGGTATCCGCCTTCTCTGCCGCGCGCAGCCGCGGGATGAGAGCGGCGGCGATCGTCGAGACCAGTTGGCACACGGCCATGACCGCGCCGACCAGCCAGCCGCCGACGACGAGCAGGGCGCCGCCGATCGGGCCTCCGGCGAGCTGCAGCGCAGCATCCCGGGCCTGGTTCGCGGCCTGCGCGCGGCCCATCGTGTCGGCCGCGACGAGGTCTTTCAATGCCGCTTCGCCGGAGGGGTCGAACAGGCCGGCGCGGGCGGCGAGGAGCACCTGAAGGGCGAGCAGGGTGCCGAACGTCAGCGAGTCGCCGAGCGCGAGCAGCGTGAAGGCGATGGACAGCGCGACGCCGATCGACGCGCCGAGGACCATCAGCGTGATGCGGCGGTGCCGGTCGGCGAGCACGCCGCCGAACATCGTGAGCGAGACGCTCACTGCCACGCCGACGCCGCCGATGATGCCGGCCTGCGCGGGGTCGTCCGTGACGAACAGTGCGATCAGCGGGACGGCGAACCGGAAGAGCGTGGCGGCGAGTCCCTTGCTCGTGTCGCTGACGAGCCACGAGACGTACTGCAGATTGCGCCAGAGGGAGGTCATGTCGATGAATCTAGACCCGCAAACAAACTTGCGCAAGTAGAATCGCGCAATTTTCTCTGAGTAGACTGCGGGCATGACCGAGCAGGAGGAACGCACGTCGCGGACCATGACGACGGCGATGCTCAAGGTGTTCGCCAACCCGCTGCGTCGCGACATGATGCGGGTCTTCGCGAAGAAGGAGTTCCTGCGCGCCGCCGACATCGCCGAGGAACTCGGTCAGCCCGCGAACAAGATCAGCTTCCATCTGCGGGTGATGGCGGATGCCGGACTGATCGTCGAAGCTCCGGAGCAGGCGCGCGACGGTCGCGATCGGGTGTGGACGCCCATCAAGGAGTCCCTCAACATCGGCGCGGCGGTCAGCGACGAGGACATCGCGCTCGGCAACGCCGTCGTCGCCGCTCTCGCTGAGGACCACGCCGCACTGACGCAGCGCGTGGTCGCGCATGCCGTCGCGACCCTTTCCGACGAGGAGCACGGTCAGCACGGCACGCTCATGGTCAACAACCTGCGCCTCACGCAGTCGGAGTTCACCGCGCTCGCCGAGCGGCTGTCGCAGGAGATCCGTGCTGCCGAAGAGGCGCACGACCGCTCCGACCCGGACGGCCGGGCCTGGCAGCTCGATATCGTCGCGGCAGACGAGACGATCTGATCGCCCACCCCGGGACTCGTCGCCCTTCGTCGCGCTTCGCTCGCTCAGGGTCCGCCCCTTCGTCGCGCTTCGCTCGCTCAGGGTCCGGTCCTTCGTCTCGCTTCGCTCGCTCAGGATCCGGGGGTGTGCGTTCCGGCTCCTGAGCGAGGAGCGCCAGCGACGAGACGAAGGACGCCCTTCACCGCGGAGACGGGGTGCGCACCGTCTCACGCATCCGGCGCCATCTCGAAGTCGTAGAGCGCGGGAACCGGTCGTCCCGGGAACGCCTCGCGCCACAGCGCGGACATGCTCAACTCGCCCTCGCGCAGGTCCGGCACTTCGAAGCCGGCCTCGAGGATGCGCCCCGCCTCGGCACGCTCGCCGGATGCCAGCGCGGCCTGCACGGCGAGCACACGGAAGCGCCCGCGTGCAGTGACCTCAGGCGGCAGGTCTGCGAGCAGCGCGCCCAGGCGCTCACTCCGCCCCGCTGCCAGCAGTGCGGCACCGAACTCGAGAGCGAGCGGGATGCTGCCGGGCGCCAGCCCGTACGCCCGCTCGAATGCGTCGAACGGGTCGTCGCCTCGAGCGAGCAGTGCCTGAGCGGCACCGCGCGCGGCCCAGGCCGTCGGATGCTGCGCGTCGGACTCCGCGTACAGGGATAGCGCGCGGTCGAGCTCGCCCGCCGCGTGCGCGATCACCGCGCGATGGTACGAGGTCAGCCATGACGGAGCGGATACCTGAAGCAGCCGGTCCCAGGTGGCACCGGCGACATACGAGGCCGGCGGAGTCGACGGATCATCCGTTCCCACCTCGGCGTGTTCCTCGCCGGCGCGCCGTGTGGCATCCGTTTCGTCTGTGGTGCCCGACGCAGGATCGGCACCGGGCGTCGGTGCGTCGGTCGGCCTCGACGGATCATCGGGGTTGGCGCCGGCATGTTCCTCGCCGGCGCGCCGCGCGACCTCCGTCTCATCCGTGACTTCCGAGGCCGCATCGAGCAGGTCCGCCCAATAGGCGCCTTCCGCACCCTCGCGCGAGAACCGCACCCCGGGCAGCCCGGCGAATGCCTCGCCGGCCCAAGCGGACAGCTCCTGCTCGAGCGCGCCCCACGGCGATCCTGATGAGAGCAGCTCGCCGGGCTCAGCATCGGCCACCGCCGAGAGACGGTCGAGACCGGCCGATCCGAGCGTCCCGTACGCCGAGCGCACAGCCCGGCCGACGGCCGCGGTCGCCTCCGCCCATTCGTCCTGGAACCCGGCGTCGACCTGCAGCGGCAGGAACGTCTCGGTCCACCCCCACGTCGCCCCGCCGGGCATCGGCAGGTGCTCGTACTGCGTGGTCGCGAGGCCGGCCTGGATCTCGAAGTACTCCCCGGACGCGCCGCCCAGCCAGTCGCACCAGCGCCGGCCGCCGGTGGTATCGCCCCACACGAACAGCTTGCGCCCGGTCAGCGGAGCGGTCGAGATGTGCGCGAGCCCGGCGCCACCGGCGTCCAGGGCAGCGATCCACGGCGTCTCGCCCTCGGGGACGTCGAAGAAGTAGTCGGCCGCGGCTGGTGCCGATGCGGGGCGGGAGGCATCCGTCTCTGTGAAATCCACGGCGGTGAGAGACCCGTCGTAGTCGGTCTTGTAGGCGATCGTCGCCGGAGCGAACACCCGGCTGCCCGATGTCTGGGCGACGGCGATGTTGGTCCACCAGTACATTCCGGTCTCGGCATCCTTCGGATTGCGCACCCGAACACGCACGTGCAGCGCCGGTGCATCCGAGTCCAGGGTCGCGTCGATCTGCACGATCAGCCCGCGCACGCGCTCGTACTCCCACATCCGCAGCACGGGCTCGCCGCCCGGCCCCATCACGATTGCGGCATACATCGGGTCGCAGGTCAGCGGCCAATGCCCGCGCATGCCGATGTTCCACTCCGCGCCGCCTGAGAACCAGGCGTTGCGCAGCGCGAGGTTCGCGGGCTGCAGCATCTCGTTGCGGTACACGAGGTCGCGGCCGGTGGCCTTGTCGAGCAGGCCGATCAGCCTGCCGCCGAGGTCGAGCGCGAACTCCGCGCGTAGGTGCTCGTTCTCGAGCACCGCGAGCCGCATCGGCTCGTCGGATCGCTCGCGGCCGTACGAGTCCTGCAGCAGGTACGGGTGGATGCTCGTCACCTGTCCGTACCGGATGCCGCGGGCGATCCGCTCCGGCAGCCCGTCGATGGACGCTTCATACGGCGCCTGCGGCATGGCGGCCACAGCGGGAAGCGGGTTCACCGCCCCGACCGGAGCAGTGGGCAGAGTGTGCTGGGCGATCGTCAGCGAGGCGGCCATGCGCTCAAGTATCCGGCATCCCGGTCGAGCGCTGTTCCCGTGCTCCGGTCTCAGCGGTTGTGGGTGCTCAAGGTGCACACCCGCAACGAGTGGAACCGGAACTGTGGGAGGGATCGGTCGTCCCGAAGCGACGCACCCGGAGCGCTGTTTCCCGTGCTCCGGTCTCGATGGTTGCGGGTGTTCGGGGTGGGGCACCCGCAACGAGTGAGACCGGAGCAAGGGGAAGGTGAGGGAGGGCGCGGCTACGCTGGGCGGGTGCCCGAGTTCGACTTCACCCGGCTGCGCCGCGCGCCCGACGTCGAGGCGCCGAACCTGCAGGCCTGGGACGCCACCGACGAACTGCTCGTGCGCGACGCCCTCGCCTCCGGCATCCCGGGCGACGAGATCGCCGTCATCGGCGACGAGTACGGTGCGATCACTCTCGCCCTCGCGGATGCCGGGATCCGCGGCATCCGGGTGCACCAGGACCTCGTGACCGGACGGCGTGCGCTGGCGCGCAACGCCGCCGCGCTGGGAATGGCAGACGGAACGGATGCCGGGCGGAGCATCGCGCCGCACCGTGGCGGTGACGGCGTGGACGGTCGGCGCAATCCGGCGTTCACGGAGCACGAACTCGACGAAACGCTGCTCACCGGCATCCGGCTCGTGCTGCTGCAGCTGCCGAAGTCGCTCGCCGAGCTGGACGAGATCGCCGATGCGATCGCCCGCTGGGCGGAGCCCGATGCGATGCTGATCGCCGGCGGGAGGGTCAAGCACATGACCCTCGGCCAGAACGACGTGCTCGCACGGCACTTCGCCGACGTGCAGCCGCAGCGCGCCGAACGGAAGTCGCGCCTGCTCGTCGCGCGCACCCTTCGCCGTCCCGACGGCCCGCCGCCGTTCCCGGTCTCGACGCGTCATGCCCTCGGCCGCGAGACCTCGAATTCCGCACGAAACCCTCGTGCTGAACATGGGACTCACGCAGAAGTCGAAGTCTCGCCGGGATCTCGCGCGAAAGTCGGGAGCTCGCCGGCGACGGAGCTCACCCTCTGCGCCTACGGCGGGGCGTTCGCCGGTGACCGCATCGACATCGGCACGAGAGTCCTGCTGGACGTCATGCCGGACATCGCCGAGCGCCCGGTCGTCATCGACCTCGGCTGCGGCACCGGGGCGCTCGCCGCGGCCTATGCGCTGGCTCATCCGGCATCCCGTGTGATCGCGACTGATCGCTCGGCTGCGGCCGTCCGCTCGGCGCGCGCGACCAGGGCCGCGAACGGCATCGCGAACGTCGAGGTCACCCTCGACGACGCCGGCTCCGAGCTGCCCGACAACACCGCGGACCTCGTGCTGCTCAACCCGCCGTTCCACCTCGGGAACGCCGTCGACGAGGCCGCCGGCCGCCGCTTGATCCAGGCTGCCGCTCGCCTCACGAAGCCCGGCGGCGAAGTGTGGACCGTGTTCAATTCGCACCTCGATCACCACCGCGCCCTGCAGCGCGAAGTCGGCCCCACGGAGCAGGTCGAACGCACCCCGAAATTCACGGTCACAGTGTCGAAAAGGCGTTGACCAGGTCACGATCGGGTGACAGAATTTGCCACCCGATCAGCCACTCGTTACGTTGGAATGCGGGCCTGACGGCCCGAAGACCAGTCCGCGACCGCGTCTTTCTTCGAACTTTGTGCTTATTACTGGTGTGAGATGCGGGCGTATGGTCGGTGATCTCTGCCCGGATCCGAAATCCGGTGCCAGTGCCGCCAGCACGACGCAGTCGAACGGCCTTGTGATCACCACCCGGGCGTAACCGAAGTGGGCTCATCCCACCCGAGGTGAGCCACGGGGGAAGCGTGTCTGAAACCGCTCTTGAAGCGCGCCATCTGTACAAGGTGTTCGGAAAGAATCCGAACCAGGCCGTCAAACGGCTGAAGGCCGGGGAGACCCGCGACGATGTGAAGGATGCCGGAACGGCAGCCGTCATCGACGCGAGCTTCACGGTCAACAGAGGCGAGATCTTCGTCATCATGGGACTGTCCGGATCGGGCAAGTCCACACTCATCCGCATGCTCAACGGCCTGCACGACATCACCGACGGCGAGGTGATCATCGGCGACGACGACATCGCCACCGCCTCGCCCGCCCGACTGCGCGAGATCCGGCGCGAGCGCGTCTCGATGGTGTTCCAGCACTTCGCGCTGCTGCCGCACCGCACGGTGGCCGCGAACGTCGCGTACCCGCTCGAGCTGCGCGGCGTCGGGAAGGCCGAGCGCCTGCAGAAGGCCGAAGAGATCCTCGCCCTGGTGGGTCTCGGCGGCTGGGGCGACAAGCTGCCCGGCGAGCTCTCCGGAGGCATGCAGCAGCGCGTCGGCATCGCCCGTGCGCTCGCCGCCGACACCGACATCCTGCTCATGGACGAGGCGTTCAGCGCCCTGGATCCGCTGATCCGCCGTGAGATGCAGGAGCAGCTGGTCGACCTGCAGGCCAAGTTGCAGAAGACCATCGTCTTCATCACGCACGACCTGAACGAGGCGATGTTCCTCGGCGACCGGATCGCGGTCATGCGCGACGGTCGCATCGTGCAGATCGGCACTCCGGAGGACATCCTCACCGACCCGGCGAACGACTACGTCGAGCAGTTCGTGCAGGACGTCGACCGCGCCCGCGTGCTCACCGCCGCGAACGTCATGGAGCGCCCGCGCCCGGTGATCTCCGAGACCGCAGGACCCCGCACCGCGCTGCGCCAGATGCGCGACGCCTACATGTCGGCGACGTACGTCGTCGGTCGCGACCGCACGCTGCTCGGCATCGTCACCGACCGGGATGCCGTGAAGCTGGTGCGCAAGGGGTCGAATGACCTCCGGACGGTGCTGAAGCCCGCGCCGCAGAGCGTGAACGAGGACTCCGTGCTGATGGACCTGTTCGTGCCCGCGGTCGAGTCGGTGCTGCCGCTGGCGGTCACCGATGCCGAGGGGCGCCTGGTCGGCGTGATCCCGCGCATCACGCTGCTCGCCGCCCTGGGCCCCGGCACCACCGCGACCGAGGAGCTCACCCTGCCGCTGCAGCCGATGCCGCAGGCGATCATCAACGAGGTGCTCGGCGAACCCGCCGACACCGTCGGCACTCCGGTCGTGGGCGGCGGTGCCGCCTTCTTCGACGCTTCGACGGGCTCAGCGACCCAGAAGGGGGAGGTGCTCTGATGGACGGTTTCCGCATTCCGATCGGCGACTGGGTCGAGAACGTCATCGACTGGGTCAAGGACAACCTCGAGGGCCTGCTCGATGCGATCGCCTTCGTCGTCCGCTTCCTGGTCGACGGCCTGACCGACATCCTGGTGAACACGCCGGTGCCGATCATGATCCTGATCTTCGCCCTGATCGCTTGGCTGGTGCGCTCGTGGCAGCTCGCCGTGGGCACCATCATCTCGTTCGTGCTGATCGTCGGCATGGGCGCCTGGGAGTCTGCGATGCAGACCCTCGCCCTGGTGCTGGTGTCGACGATCGTCGCAATCGCCATCGCGATCCCGCTCGGCATCTGGTCGGCGCGAAGCTCGGCAGTCCGTGCGGTGCTGAAGCCCGTGCTCGACTTCATGCAGACCATGCCCGCCATGGTGTACCTGATCCCGGCGATCGTGTTCTTCAGCATCGGCGTCGTGCCGGGTCTCGTCGCCACCGTGATCTTCTCGCTTCCGCCGGGAGTTCGGCTCACCGAGCTGGGCATCCGCGGCGTCGACTCCGAGACGGTCGAGGCCGGGCACGCCTTCGGCGCGACGAAGGGGCAGATCCTGCGCGGCATCCAGCTTCCGCTCGCGATGCCGACGATCATGGCCGGCGTCAACCAGGTCATCATGCTGGCCCTGTCGATGGCCGTCATCGCCGGAATGGCCGGGGCCAACGGTCTCGGCAAGGACGTCGTGCAGGCCATCTCGACCGTCGACATCCCGCTGGGTGTCGAGGCCGGCCTGGGCGTCGTGCTGATCGCGGTCTACCTCGACCGCGTCACCGCCGCGCTGGGCACGCCCGGCGAGTACCCCTCCTCCCTGCTCGGAACCCTCGCGCGCCGCCGCGCGGCGCAGCGGGCCCAGCGCGCGGATGCCGCGGCCGAGGCCGCACGCGTCCACGAGGCGGCCGAGCGCGAGAAAGCGCGCCGCACGTCGGCGATCTGATCCACCCGAACCCATACGGAACACAGCAGAAGAAACATACGGAAGGACCCACATCATGAAGTACGGACGCATCACAGCCGTCGCCGCTCTCGGAGTCACCGCAGCACTCGCCCTCGCGGGCTGTGCCGGCAACTCCGGCGACTCGGATGCCGGCGGCTCCGGCGACGGCGCCAAGGGCACCATCACCCTCGGCTACATCCCGTCCTGGACCGACGGCCTCAGCATGGCCTACCTGTTGCAGGACCAGTACGAGAAGCTCGGCTACGACGTCGAGATGACCACGCTCACCGAGGCGGGGCCGCTCTACGCCGGCCTGGCGCAGGGCGACGTCGACATGTACACCTCGGCCTGGCCCGAGGTCACGCACGCCGAGTACATGAAGAAGTACGGCGACGACCTCGAGGACCTCGGCGCCTACTACGAGAACGCCGTGCTGACCATCGCGGTGCCCACGTACACGAAGATCGACTCGATCGACGAGCTCAAGGGCAATGCCGACATGTTCGACGGCAAGATCATCGGCATCGAGCCGGGCGCCGGCCTCACCGGCGTCACGCAGGACAAGATGATCCCGGAGTACGGCCTCGACGGCGAGTACACCCTCGAGACCTCGTCGACGGCGGCCATGCTGACCGTGCTCGGCGAGGCGATCGACAGCAAGAAGGACGTCGTCGTCACGCTGTGGAAGCCGTTCTGGGCGAACACCGCCTACGACGTCAAGACGCTCGAGGACCCGAAGGGCGCCATGGGCACTCCCGAGACCCTGAACTTCATGGGTCACAAGGGCTTCGCCGAGGAGTTCCCCGAGGCGGCCGAGCTGGCCGGCAAGATCAAGCTCGATGACGACCAGTATGGCTCGCTCGAGGACATGGTCGTGAACGAGTACGGCAAGGGCAAGGAGGCCGAGGCAGTGGATGCCTGGCTGAAGGAGAACGGCGACCAGTTCGACTGGGTCGTCAAGGGCTGACCCCCTCCCGCCTCTTCACCGGCGCCCCGGTCCGCTTCGTGCGGGTCGGGGCGCCGGTGCGTCAGTACTCGGCCGTGACGAGAGGATCGGGTTCCCGGCGGGTGATGACGCCGTCCGCCTCGGTCGGGAATCCGTTGCGCGCCCAGTACTCGTACCCGCCGAACAGCTCGCGGGTGTCCAGCCCCGCCGCGAGCAGGACGCGGGCCGTCGCGGTCGCGCCGTTGCATCCGGGACCCCAGCCGTACACGATCAGCGTGCGGTCGCGGGGCAGGCCTTCGATCCCCAGTGCCACCAGGTGCAGCGCCCCCGCGATGTGGCCGTGATCCCACGACTCCTGCCGGCGGGTGTCGACGAGCACGGCCTCGCCCCGCGCCACCGCCCCTGCGGCGGCGACCACGTCGATCTCGTAGGCGAGGCGTGCGTCGACGTGCGCGAGCCGGGCGGCGATGCTGTCATCCATCCCGGTCATGCCCGCGTGCGCGCCTCGTCGAGGTACGCGTAGGCGGTCACCCGCGAGATGCCCAGCCGCTTGGCGATCGACTCGGTGGACTTGCGCATCTGCGTCGCGCCGCGCTGGTCGAGGCGTTCGAGCACGGTGATCTTGTCGTCGCGCGACATCTGCTCGACCGGGCGGCCGATCTCGGCGATCGCCTCGGTGATCATCGCATCCATCACCGACACCAGATCGGTGCCGAAGTGCTCGCGGGGGCCGGCATCGCCGCTGGTCGCCGCGGGCAGCAGCGCCTCGAGCATGTTCCTGGCCTGCTGGATCGGGCTGAGGTCGACGTTGATGCAGAACGAGGCGATGATGTCGCCCGCCGCATTGCGGAAGTACACCGACGAGCAGCGCAGTTCGCGGCCGTCGCTCGTGGTTCCGCGGTACCCGAAGGCGTCGTGGTCCTTCTGCCGGTCCTTCATGACGTCGAGGCCCAGCGAGGTCGACGGACCGCCGACGGAACGCCCGGTCACGTGCCCGTTCTCGATGGCCATGATCGTGTGGCCGAGGTCGACGTCGGCGCCGTCGAGGTTGTGCAGGACGACCTCGACCGAGGGCCCTGCGGCGGTGGCGAGGGCTCGCATCACGGGACGGTAGAGCCGCAGCACCTCCTCGGCGTTCTCGTAGGTCTGGCGCTCGGCAGCATCCGCCAGTGCGCTCGCCGTCGCGTCCATCGTCGCCTGTGTCACCATCGTCCACCTCAGCTTTACAAAAAATCTTCCTACTGGACAGATTGTCTATGTCGGGCTAGTTTAGCCAGCACAGCCCTCCAGGTCGAGGGCAGGATCCGCTTCACCCGAACTCTCTCCCGTGTTCCCGAGCAAGGAGGCTCCCATGTCCACAGTCGCACAGAAGGGCGGGCTGACGCCCCATCAGCGCAAGACGGTCGCCGGTGGTGCCATCGGCACGCTGATCGAGTACTACGACTACTACCTGTACGGTCTGGCGTCGGCTGCGGTGTTCCCCGCCGTGTTCTTCTCGTCGAACGACCCGGTGATCGCGCAGCTGGCGTCGTTCGCGACTTTCGCGGTCGGATTCTTCCTCCGCCCGGTCGGTGGTGTCATCTGGGGCATCGTCGGTGACCGCGTCGGCCGCAAGGTCGTACTGATGACCACTGTGGTCGGCATGGGTATCGCCACGACCGGCATCGGACTCATCCCCTCCGACCAGGTGATCGGCATCGCGGCACCGCTGCTGCTGCTGCTGTGCCGGCTCTTCCAGGGGTTCTTCGTCGGCGGTGAGATGGGCGGTGCCGCGACCATGGTCGTCGAGGCCGCGCCCATCGGCAAGAAGGGCCTGTACGGCGCCTTCCTGATCAGCGGCGCCGGCGTCGCGAACGTCGTCTCCGGCGGTCTGATGGCGGGGCTGGGGCTCGCGCCCGAGTCGTGGTTCCTGCAGTGGGGCTGGCGCATCCCGTTCGTGTTCTCGATCGTGCTCGCCATCGCCGCGGTGCTGCTGCGCCGCCAGCTCGAGGAGTCCGAGGAGTTCACCGCGACCCAGGCGCTGCAGATCGAGGCCGCCGGCAAGAAGGCCAACCCGCTCGTCGAGGCCTTCCGGCACCCGAAGAACGCGATCATGGGCATCCTGATCGGCCTTCCGCAGTCGATCGCCGGCTACGTCGTCCTCACCTACGGCCTGGGTTTCATGGTGTCGAACAAGCACCTGCCCGCTTGGATGGGCTTCGCCGGCACGATGATCGTCGGTCTGCTGCAGATCGTCGTCGCGCCCCTGTGGGGCCACATCTCGGACCGCATCGGCCGCCGCACCGTGTACATCATCGGATGCCTCGGCTTCGCCGCCATGGTCTACCCCGCGTTCGCGCTGTTCAGCACCGGCAACATGTGGCTGATCTGGCTCGGTCAGATCCTCGGCTTCGTGGTGTTCGGCGTCGCGATGCAGGCGACCCTCGCGACGATGCTCGCGGAGATGTTCGACGCCGAGGCGCGCACGACCGGCGTGAACATCGGGTACCAGATCTCGAACACCCTCGGCGGCGGCCTCGCCCCGTTCATCTGCACCGCGCTGGTCGCGTGGGCCGGCGGTTCGTTCTGGCCGGTCGTCGTCTACGCCGCCGTCATCTCGATCGTCGGCGTGATCGCGACCCTGAAGGCCTCGATCATCCCCGACGTCGAGGGCGCAGGCCGCCTGCACGAACTCGCCGCAACGAGCGCGGTGAAGACCACGGTCTGAGCGAGCGGATGCTGCGACAGCGCGGAGCAGCCCCGGATGCGGAATCGCATCCGGGGCTGCTCCCGTGCCCGGCTTCGGACGGTCGCCGCGACACGCGGGTCGTAGTCGCGGATGCGGCGGCGTGTCGTCTCCGGCATCCGAAGTTGAGCACGAAGCCGGGGAATAGTCGGTCGCACCGCGTGTGCCCGACTGCGGACGGGCGCCGCGACATGCCGGCTGTGGCTGTGGATGCGGCGGCGTGTCGTGTGCGGCGTCCGCAGTTGAGTACGCGGGTGGCCGCCGCAGGGTCGGCGCGTGGTCGATCGCGCTCTGTGTGCCGAACTTCGGACGGTCGCCGCGACACGCGGGTCGTGACGCCGGATGCTGCGGCGAGTCGTCTCCGGCATCCGCAGCTGAGCACGCAGCCGGGGCGTATCGCCCGTCAGTCGAGCAGCGCGGCCAGCGCAGGCAGCTGCGACTCGTCCTCCAGCGCAGAGCCGACGGCGACGACCCGCACGCCGGCGTCCAGGTACGCCCGGGCGTTCCCGGAGTCCATGCCGCCCGTGGCGACGAACTTCGCCTGCGGGAACGGTCCGCGCATCGCGGGGAACCAGCCCGTGCCGAGCAGCGATGCCGGGAACGCCTTGAGCCAGGTCAGCCCCTCGCCCAGTGCGTGCTGCACCTCGGTTGCGGTGGAGACGCCGGGCAGTGCGGGCAGCCCGGCCTCGTGCGAGGCGCGCACGACATCGACGTCGAAGCCCGGGCTCACGGTGAACGCGGCGCCCGCCTCGGCGGCCTGGCGCACGTGCTCGCGCGACACCACCGTGCCGGCCCCGACGGTCAGCCCGCGCTCGCGGGCGGCCTCGGCGAGTACCCGCAGGGCCTCGACGTCGGTCGGCGTCTGCACGGGCACCTCGACGGCCGTGATGCCGAGGTCCCAAGCGCGGGTGGCGGTGGCGAGGGTGCGCTCGACGCCCATGCCGCGCAGGATCGCCATCAGCGGGACGTCGCGGAAGATCTCGTCGAATGCGGAGTTGTCGGTCATGGTCTATGGCCTTTCGCTTGGCTCAGTCGGGCAGAAGGTCGCCGGTGGACTGCAGCACGAGGTGCGCACGGCGGTGGCCGGCGGTCAGCCGCTCTGCGGCATCCGCGCCGTTCAGCCGGGCCACCAGGTAGCCCGCGGCGAAGGCGTCGCCGGCGCCGACCGCCTCGACCACCTCGGTCCTGATCGCCGGGACGAAGGTGCGCGCGTCGCCGCCCTCGCCGAGGTGGAACTCGGTCGCGCCGATGTCGCCGTCCTTGACGACGAGCAGCTCCGGCTCGGGGAGCAGTGCGCGCACGGCATCCGCATCGGCGGTGCCCCACAGGCCGTCGGCCTCGTCGAGGCCGACGAAGACGATGTCCGCCCGTCGCGCGAGCGCGAGCAGCGCGGGAGCGGCGGCGCCGGGCTCCCAGAGGGCGGCCCGGTGGTTCACATCGAAGCTCAGGATGCCGGATCCGCTGCCGACGCGGTCGATGACGGCGTCGATGAGAGCGGCGCAGGAAGCGGAGAGCGCCGGGGTGATGCCCGAGACGTGCACGATCTCGGCCTGCTCGAGAGGCACGTCGGCGACGGTCGCCGGGCTCATCTTCGAGGCCGCGGACCCGCGGCGGTAGTAGAGCACGCCGTGCCCGGGGTCTTTGAAGTAGACGCCGGTAGGCGCATTCGGGTCGTCGCTGACCCTGCTCACGTCGACGCCGTGGCGGGCGACCTCGTCGCGCACGCGCACGCCGAGCGCGTCGTCGCCGACAGCGCTGACCCACGCGGTCGGCACGCCGAGCTGCGCGGCGTGGATGGCGACGTTCGACTCGGCGCCGCCGATGAGCAGGCGCACCTCCTGGGCGGTGGACAGCGGCTCCGCATGGGCAGGGGCGACGAGGGCCATGGTCTCGCCGATGGCGATGAGGCGTGGTGCGGATGCGTCGGACATGGTTACCATGATGAGACCGGGTGTGCGCACATTGCAACCACTGTTGCAGCATATGCACACGTAGAGGAAGGTGTGAGATGAGCGATCTGAATGACGAGCTGCTGACGGAGCGCGACAAGGGCATCCCGGAGCGTGCGATCGGCATGACGGCATCCGCCTTCCTCGCGACGAAGCCGCGCCTCGACGAGTTCTGGACCCCGCTGATCGTGCTCGACGATGCGGCCATGCGGGCGAACGTGGCGACCATGGCCGCGTGGTGCGCGGAGCGCGGGCTGGAGATCATGCCGCACGGCAAGACCACGATGGCCCCGGAGCTGTGGCAGCGTCAGCTGGACGCCGGTGCCCTCGGCGTCACTCTCGCGACCATGGGACAGGTGCGCACCGGCCGCGACCTCGGCCTCGACTCGATCATGCTCGCCAACTCGGCGGTCGACGCACGTTCGCTCGGCTGGCTCGCCGGCGAGCTGGCCGACCCCGGGTTCCGGTTCGTGTGCTGGGCCGACTCGGTCGCCACGGTGGATGCGATGGAGCGTGGCCTGCGCGCGGTCGACCTGCCGCGGCCGGTCGACGTGTGCGTCGAGCTCGGCGCAGAGGGTGGCCGCACCGGTGCACGGTCGCACGACGAGGCCGTGGCGGTGGCGGAGCGGATCGCGGCATCCGACGTCCTTCGCCTCGCCGGCGTCGCCGGCTACGAGGGCAGCCTCGCGCACGACCGCTCCGAGGCGGGGATCGCGGCCGTGCGCTCCTACCTCGAGGCGCAGCTCGCGCTGCACCGCGCGATCTCGCCGCTCTACGGCGACGGAGACGTCTACGTCACCGCCGGGGGCAGCGCCTACTTCGAGATCGTCGCCGACGTGTGGGCTGGCGCCGAGCGCGACGGACGTACCCGCTTCGTGCTGCGCTCCGGCGCCTACATCGTGCACGACGACGGGTTCTACCGCGGCATCTCGCCGTTCGACGAGGGCGGCAGCGGCGAGGGCCCGCACTTCGTGAACGCGATGCACGGCATCGCCCGCATCGTCTCGAGTCCCGAGCCGGGTCTCGCACTGGCGGATGCCGGCAAGCGCGACTTCCCCTACGACGAGGGCCTGCCCATCCCGCGCGCTGCGGCCGGCGATCTCGCAGGTCCCTGGCATCCGCTCCACGCGAGCGTCTCCGCCATGAACGATCAGCATTCGTACGTGCGCCCCGCCGAGCCGCTCGAGATCGGGTCCGTGGTGCGGTTCGGCCTCTCGCATCCGTGCACCGCCTTCGACAAGTGGCGCGTGCTGCCCGTGATCGACTCCCACGACTCCGGCGTGGTCACCGGCCTCGTCCGCACGTACTTCTGAGGAGCATGATGTCCGGTCGTACAGTTCTCCGCGGTGGTTCGGTGGTCACGCCATCCGGCCCGGTGCGCGCCGACGTCGCTATCGTCGGTGCGACGATCGCCGAGGTCGGCGACGTCTCCGCGCTGCCCGATGACGTCGTGGTCGACGCGACGGGCAGGCTGATCCTGCCCGGGTTCATCGATGCGCACTCCCACGCCGACGGTCTGCTCCGCGACGCCGACGTGACGACCGCGCTGCTGCGACAGGGCGTCACCACCATCATCGGCGGGCAGGACGGCATCTCGTACGCACCCGGCGACGGCGCCTACGCGAGCGAGTACTTCGCCGCGATCAACGGACCGCACCCGGCCTACCGCGGCGGCGGAGTCGCCGCGCTGCTGGCTTCCGTCGACGGGGCATCCCCGCTGAACGCCGGCTACCTGGTGCCGGCGGGCACCGTGCGCTTCGAGGTCTGCGGTCGTCGCAGCGGCCCGGCATCCGCCGACGAGCGCGCGCAGATGGCCGATCTCGTGGCGCAGGGAATGTCGGAGGGCGCGCTGGGCCTGTCGACCGGCCTCGACTACGTGCCGGGCATCTTCCAGGACGCCGACGAGATCGCCGCGCTCTGCGTGCCCGTCGCCGCAGCCGGCGGCGTGTACGTGAGTCACATGCGCGGCGGGTACGAGAACAACACCGCCGCGGGCATCACCGAGATGGCTGAGATCTCACGGCTCGCCGCAGCGGATGCCGGCGCTCCGCTGCCCGTGCACGTCTCGCACCTGCACGCCGACGCCGACATCGTGCTCACCCAGGTGGACACGCTCGCCGCCGAGGGCGTCGACGCGACCTTCGACGCGTACCCCTACATCCGCGGCTGCACGCTGCTGGGTATGCCGCTGCTGCCGCCCGAGGTGTCGGCTCTGACCGTCGACGAGGCCGTCGCCCGCCTCACCGATGCCGCCGGCCGCGAGGCGCTGCGCGCGATGTGCGTCCAGCGCGCGTCGAACAGCCCCAGCCTCGGCCCCGACTGGCCCGACATGATCACGCTTGCGCACATCGCGGCATCCGAGCACGACTGGGCGCACGGACTGACCCTGCGCGAGGCATCCGCCCGCGCCGGCGCCGACCCGATGGACTTCGCGCTCGACCTGCTCGCGGCGTCGCGCATGGAGAGCAGCGCCGTCATGGCGGTGCACAACCCGCGCCCGGCGACCGAACTGGCGCGCATCTTCGCCCACCCCGGTCACCTCGGCGGGTCGGACGGCATCTTCATCGGCAAGCATCCGCATCCGCGTGCGGCGGGCTCGTTCGCCCGGTACCTGCGCGAGTTCGTGCGCGAACTCGGCACCTGGTCATGGGCGGATGCCGTGGCGCACCTGTCCGCGCGACCGGCGCAGCGCTTCGGCCTCGGCCGGCGCGGCGTGATCGAGGCGGGCGCGGTCGCCGACGTGCTGCTCGTCGATCCCGAGACCGTGGCCGACGGAGCCACCTACGAGAATCCGCGCGAGCTCGCGACCGGCATCGACGACGTGTTCGTCGCCGGCGTCCGCGTGCTCGCCGGCGGCGAGCCGACCGGGGCGGCTCCCGGCAGGGGCCTGCGCCGGGGAGGTGACTGACCGATGTCGCAGAGCGTCACCCGTGCCGCCGCCGTTCTGGCGTCCCTCGCCGCCGAGCCCTCTTCGGCGGCGGAACTGGCCGCCGAGTTCGGCATCCACCGCACCACGATGTTCCGCGAGCTGCAGAGCCTGGAGCAGGTCGGATTCGTGCGCAAGCAGGCCGACGGCCGCTACGCCGTCGGCATGCAGCTCGCCGTGCTGGGCGGCGCCGCGCTCGAGCAGCTCGACCTGCGCGGTGCGGCCTTCGCGCAGGTGCGCCGGCTGCACCGCATCGTCGGCAACACCGTGCACGTGGGCGCGTTGATCGGCGACGAGATCGTCTACGTCGACAAGGTCGAGGATGCCGCGGGTGTGCGGATGTACTCCCGGGTCGGCGCCGCCGTGCTTCCCTACTGCAGCGGCATCGGCAAGGCCGTACTGGCCGAGCTTCCCGTGGATCGCCGTGACGCACTGCTCGCGGACTGCGACTGGCACCCGCACACGGCGAACACCCTGACCAGCCGCGCAGCCCTCGACGCCGACCTCGCGCTCACCGCCCGCCGCGGATATGCATTCGACGACGCGGAGTTCGAGGACTTCGTGGGATGCGTGGCGGTACCCATCGTGACGTCGGCCGGCGTCGTCGGAGCGCTGTCGCTCACGGCGCTGCGCGTCGCCCAGAGCCGTGAGCAGCTCGAGCAGCGCGTGCCCGTGCTGCGCGAGGCCGCCGCAGAGATCTCCCACCAGCTGGGATGAACCGAACCCACCGAACCGAGAAGAAGGAGAACACCATGCCGAACAAGACCGGTTTCTACGCCGAAGGCGCCCCCACCCCCGCAGGCCCCTACAGCCACGGGGTCGTCGCGAACGGATTCCTGTACACCGCAGGCTTCGGCCCGCAGGACGCCGCGAACGACCACGCCATCGCCGACAACGTGGGTGACCAGACCCGCCAGGTGCTGCGCAACATCCAGAAGGTGCTCGCCGTGCACGGCCTGACCATGGACGACGTGGTCAAGTCGACCGTGCACCTGCAGGACCTCGCCGACTTCGCCGAGTTCAACGCCGCGTACGAGGAGTTCTTCACGGCTCCGTACCCCGTGCGCACCACGGTGGGCTCGCAGCTGGCGAACATCCTCGTCGAGATCGACGTGGTCGCGGCGCTGCCCCAGGCCTGACGCTCAGCCGACGGCGCCCCGGACCGCGTGATGCGGGCCGGGGCGCCGTGCGCGGGTCCTGAGCGAGCGGAGCGAGACGAAGGGCGCCCTCCGTCACTTCGACTCGCTGCGCTCGCTCAGTACGGCGCTCGCTCGTACCTCGCTCGCTCAGGACCCGTGGGGTGAACTCCGGCGTAGCCTGAAGGCATGGACGGGTTCGCGGCCCCCGACTTCTGGCTCGCGCGCGAGGTGCTGCAGCGCGGCATCGCGGCGCTGTACCTCGTCGCGTTCATCTCGACGCTGAACCAGTTCCGCCCGCTGCTCGGCGAGCGCGGGCTGCTGCCGGCGCCCGAACTGCTGCGCTGGGCGCGGTCGTCGAAGGGCCGCCGGCGGATGCTGCGCCCCACGCTGTTCCGCTACGTGGAGTACACGGATCGGCGTCTCGTCGCACTGTGCTGGACGGGCATCGTGCTCGCGGTGCTCCTCGTCGCGGGCATTCCGCAGCTCGGCCCGCCGTGGGTGCCCATGATCGCCTTCCTGCTGCTCTGGCTCGGGTACATGTCGATCGTCAGCATCGGGCAGACCTTCTACGGCTTCGGCTGGGAGATGCTGCTGCTCGAGGCCGGATTCCTCGCCGCGTTCCTGGGCTCGGGCGACCAGCCGCCGCCGACGGTGGTGATCGTGCTGTTCTGGTGGCTGGTGTTCCGGCTCGAGTTCGGCGCGGGGATGATCAAGATCCGCGGCGGGCGCGAGTGGCGCGACCTCACCGCGCTCACCTTCCACCACGAGACCCAGCCGATGCCCGGTCCGCTGAGCAGACAGGCGCACCTGCTGCCGCGCTGGTTCCACAAGGGCGAGGTGCTCGGCAACCACTTCGCGCAGCTGGTGGTGCCGTTCTTCCTGTTCGCGCCGATTCTGTCGCTGTGGGTGCCCGGACCCTGGCCGCTCATCGTCGGGACGGTCGCCGCGGCGATCGTCATCGCCACGCAGTGCTGGCTGGTGATCACAGGCAACTTCGCCTGGCTGAACTGGGCGACGATCGTGCTGGCGTTCTCCGCCGTCGGGATCCCTCGCGCGTGGGTCCCTGAGCTTGTCGACGGGTCGCTCCCGCTCTACTGGCTGGTGATCACCTCGGCCGTCGGCATCCTCTACGTCGCCGTCAGCTGGCCGTCGCTGCACAACCTGTTCGCGCGGCGGCAGCTGATGAACGCGAGCTTCAACCGCTGGCAGCTCGCGAACGCCTACGGGGCGTTCGGCACCGTCACGAAGCAGCGCATCGAGATCGTCGTCGAGGGCACGCTCGACGAGGATCCGGATGCCGCGGAGTGGGTCGAGTACCCCTTCAAGGGCAAGCCGGGTGAGCTGGGCCGCGTGCCGCGGCAGTTCGCGCCGTACCACCTGCGGCTGGACTGGCTGATGTGGTTCCTGCCGCTCGGCTACTCGCTGGACGACTGGTTCACGGTATTCCTGGTCCGGCTCCTCGAGGCGGATGCGCCGACGCTGCGCCTGCTCGCCCGCGATCCGTTCAACGGACAGAGGCCACGCTGGGTGCGGGCGGTCTCGTACCGGTACCGCTTCACCACGCGAGCCGAGCACCGCGAGAGCGGTGACGTCTGGATGCGTGATCAGCGCCGCATCGTGGTGCACCCGATCGGGCACTGAGAACCGTCGGTCCGCGCGGCCCTGTTCGGTCGCGCGGTCGTCGATCAGTCCGGTCGGCAGCAGTCGTCGTCGCAGTGGTCGGCCTCGCGCTCGCCGGTGAGCACGGCGACGGGCGCCGCGCAGCAGGCGTCGCCGCGCCACGCCTCGATCCCCTCGCGGATCGCGAAGCCGGCGATGACGAGCGCGGCGAGCGAGTCGGCCCACGCCCATCCGAGCAGGCTGTTGAGGACGAGGCCGACGAGAAGAGCAGCCGACAGGTAGGTGCAGATCAGGGTCTGTTTGGAGTCCGCGACCGCGGACGCCGAACCGAGTTCGCGGCCGGTGCGGCGCTCGAACCAGGACAGGAACGGCATCACCAGCAGGCTCAGTGCGGCGATCGCGATGCCGACCGGGGAGTGCTCCGGTTCGCGCAGCCCGGCGAGCGACAGGATCGCGTCGACCGAGACATAGGCGGCGAGTCCGAAGAACGAGATCGCGATCACGCGCAGGGCGGTCTTCTCGCGCCGCTCGGGATCCGGCGCGGAGAACTGCCAGGCGACCGCCGCGGCGGAGAGCACCTCCACGACGGAGTCCAGCCCGAACCCGATCAGTGCGGCCGAGGAGGCGGCGCCTCCCGCGACGAGGGCGACGATCGCCTCGATGACGTTCCACGAGATCGTGATCGCGACGACGACCCGGATCCGCCGTCGCAGCACCGCGGTCCTCGCCGGGGTCCGCACCGCAGTCGTCATGACGCCTGCTCCGCGTCGCAGCATCCGGGCACCGTGCACGCGGGGTCGATGCACGGGATGCTCTCGTCCACGGCGAGCGTCACCTCGACCAGGGCGGTCAGCGCCGCGGCGAGGTGCGGGTCGGCGATCTCGTAGCGGGTCTGCCGGCCTTCGGTTTCCGCCACCACGATGCCGCACCCGCGCAGGCAGGCTAGGTGGTTCGACACGTTCGTGCGCGTGAGCCCGAGTTCGCGGGCGAGCTTCGCGGGGTATCCCGGTCCGTCGAGCAGGGACAGCAGGACGCGGGAGCGGGTCGGGTCGGACATGGCCCGCCCGAGCCGGTTCATCGCATCCGTTCGCGAAGCAATGGTCAGCATGTAGTGACCATACAGCAGATACTGACCCTTCCTGGGGGTGCCGATCCGGCCGCCGCTGAGTGCCCGGCTGCGTAGCGGTCGGCCGACGCGCCGGGGCGGTCGGCGTTTCTCCGGCGCGCCGCCTGCCGGCATCCGAAGGTGGGGACGGATGCCGGGGAGCCAGCCCCCGACCGGGACGTCGGATCCTGGCGTCCCGGTCGGGTACGCGGGCCGCGAGTCAGGCGGCGACCACCTCCGCGGCATCCGCCTCGGCCAGCGCCTTCTCCTCGGCGAGGTGCGCGCGCACCGCGCGCACGCCGGGCAGCAGCAGGCTCGCGATGGCCGCGATGGCCAGGCCGGTCAGCGCGACCGCGACCGAGGCGCCCAGCGCGTCGACCATGGAGGCGCGGCTCCAGTCGTCGCCGATCCGGGCGAAGAAGATCGTGGTCGAAACCGCGATGCCGGCGGCCGCGCCGATCTGCTGGAACGTGCTGTACGTGCCGGATGCTGCGCCCGCATCCGCCACCGGCACGGTCGCGAGCGCGACGTCGACGAGCGGGATGATGATCAGTGACAGGCCGATGCCGGCCGTGAGCATGCCGCCGACAGCCGCCCAGCCGGTGAAGTCGGCGCCGGCGGCGACGAGCACCGTGTAGGTCCACCAGATGCCGACGCCCATCAGCACGCAGCCCGCGGCGATCAGCGCCTTGCCGAGCTTGGCGGTGAGGGGCACCGCCAGACCGGTGCCGAGCATCGCTCCGACGCTGAAGGCCAGCAGGTTCAGACCGGCGCCCAGGGCGTCGAAGCCCAGCGCGAGCTGCAGGTAGAGCAGGAACGGCAGCGTGAACGCGTTCATCGCGCCCTGGAACATCGCCTGCGTGACGAGTCCGGCGGAGAAGCCGCGGTTGCGGAACAGCGGCAGCGGCAGCAGAGCGGAGCCGTCGTGCGCCATCCGACGGCGGGAGTGTGCGATGAACACGAGCAGCAGCACGACCCCGGCGCCGACGACCGCCCACAGCCACGCCGGCCAGCCGAGCGAGCGTCCCTCGATGAGCGGGATCATCAGGCACAGCAGCGTGCCCGTGAGCAGCGCCACGCCCCAGAAGTCGGTGCGCAGCGGGTGCTCGGATCGCGTCTCGGGCACGAAGCGCGCCGCGAGGACCGCGATGACGATGCCGACGGGCAGGTTGATGAAGAAGATCGAGCGCCAGCCGAGACCGGCGATGTCCGCGTCGACGAGCCAGCCGCCGAGAAGCGGCCCGATGACGGCGGCCAGACCGGTGACCGCGCCGACCAGGCCGTAGATCGGCGCGCGTTCACGCGGCGAGTACAGAGCCTGGATGGTCGCGAGCAGCGGCGGCACCATGAGAGCAGCGAACAGTCCCTGGATGATGCGGGAGGCGACGAGCGCCTCGCCCGACCACGCCGAGGCGGCCAGAGCCGAGGCGGCGGTGAAGCCGATGATGCCGATGAGGAACAGCCTCTTACGGCCGAAGATGTCGCCCAGCCGGCCGCCCGTGATGAGGGCGACGGCGAACGCGAGGATGTAGCCCGAGACGATCCATTCGAGGGCGGTGGGGCCCGCGCTCAGTCCGGCGCCGATCGCCGGGAGCGCGACCTGAACGATCGTCACGTCGAGCAGGTCCATGAATGAGGCGAACAGGAGGATGCCGATGGCAAGCCCTCGTCGCGTGGTGGTGCCCATGAGGTGTCCTTCCTTAGACTGGGGATGTCTCCTTCATGGAATATTTCCGAATCGGGATAATTCCACAACGGAGAGAATAGGCAGGGGAGGACGCGATGTCAAGCAGGTCCGAGGTGATCGGTCGCCTCAACGGTGAGATGCAGGTGCTGATCGCGGACGCCGTGCTGCGGAACGAGCGCATCGCCCGCACTCTGGGCCTGAACGTCGTCGACCTGCAGGCCTTCGGTGTGCTCGCCCGGGCGGGACGCCCTCTCACCGCCGGCGAGCTCGGCCAGCGCACCGAGCTGCCGAGCAGCACGACCACCCGGGTCATCGATCGGCTCGAGAAGCAGGGGCTGGTGAGCCGGATCTCCGATCCCGCGGACCGCCGCCGGGTGGTGGTGCAGGTCGATCATGAGCAGCTCGCCCGGATCAGTTCGCCCGCCGAGGGATCGCCGTACGCGGAAGTGTCGGCGCACATGGATCGGGTGTACGCGGGATTCACTCTCGACGAGCTCGAGGTCGTCGCACGGTACTTCGCCGCGATGAATGCGCCGACCTCGGCCGACGCGTCAGCCGAGGACTGAGGGCGGCCATGTCCAGGCAGCTGTCGACCGCTGAGCAGCAGCAGCGCCGAAAGGCGCGGCAGATCCGCCGCCGCGACCGCGAGGAGCGCGAGCGTGAACAGGCTCGATGGAAGATGTCGGCCGGGACGGCCGCCGTGATCCTGGTCGCCGCGGCGCTTCTCAGCGCCGGCATCGGCTGGGTGATGACGCCGACGCTGATGCCGGATGCCGATCCGGTGACGGCCATCGTGACAGGTGCGCTCACCGGCGGGATCTCCGCGCTGCTCGCCGCCGCCGGGATCGTCGGCATGCTCGGCGTCAAGCCCCGGTGGGTGTTCATCAGTTCATCGCTGGCGGTCGGCGGCGTGATGTACTTCGCCGTTCTCGACGCAGCCGGTGCGGTGCCGTTCACGCGGATCGGATGGATGGTGTGCGCGGTCGTGCTCACCGCCGGATTCCTGGGGATCGGTGTCTTCGGCGTCAGTGTCGAGAAGTCCGGCACGCGGCCGATCGTCACTCTCGCTGTCAGCGCGGTGATCACGGCGACCGGTGCGGTGCTCCTCGGCGGAGGGCTGGGCGCATCGGGCCCGATCTTCGTCGGGCTGTGGACGGTCGGCGGGCGTACCGTCGATGCCAGCCCGGCGGACGGGCTGGCACCCGTCGCGTTCGCGCTCTTCGGCATGATCGTCACGACGCTCGGAGTCTTCGCGCTCGCCGGCTGTGGCTGGGCTTCGATCCAGCGGCGCAGGAAAGGTCGACCCGTCGTCCGCTGACCGGCGCCTCGGCTGGTTCCGGATGCGTGACGCGTCGTTGCCGGTTACGATACCCAGGTGGGGTACTCAATGCGGATAGGACGGCTGATCGCCGTCATCGTCCTGCTCGCGGGTCTGCTCGGCATGCATGTGCTCGGGCTGCACGGCACCGCCGAGCATCACGGCATGTCCGAGACCACGGTCGCCCACGCGCTGACGACGGATGCTGCGCAGCCGACAGTTGCCGCGGAAGCCGGGGTTCTGCACGCAGAGGCCGGTCACAGCGCTGCATCATCCGCCGTCCTGCAGACCCCCACCGGGCACGGCTTCGGAGCCGACGGCATGATGGCCGCGATGTGCGTGCTCGCACTGCTCGCCGGCATCCTGCTGCTGCGTGCACCCTCCCTTCGCGGCGGACTGCCGACGCCCGGCACCCTGCTGCGCGTGCTCGCCGTGGTGCCCGCCTCCCCGCAGCCTCCCTCTCTCGACGTTCTCTGCATCAGTCGCAGATGACCTGTGCCCTGGCGCGCCCGCGCGCCGAAGCACCGTCATCGAACACTGAAGGAGAACCATGAACACCATTCGCCGCGCCCTGATCACGGGCGCAGTCGTCCTGTCGCTCGGCACCCTCGTCGCGTGCACTCCGACGCCGTCGGGACACGAGAACATGCCGGGGATGTCGCAGTCGCCGGCATCCGACGCCGTCGCGAACGACGCCGATGCGATGTTCGCGAGCATGATGATCGTCCACCACGAGCAGGCGATCGAGATGAGCGATCTCGTGCTCGCCAAGGAGGGCCTCGACCCCGACGTCGCGGACCTCGCCACGCGCATCAAGGAGGCGCAGGGCCCCGAGATCGAACAGCTCAACGGCTGGCTCGACGACTGGGACGTGCCGGCCGCCGACGACTCGATGGATCACGACGACGGCATGATGAGCGCCGACGACATGGCCGCGCTGGAGGCGGCGTCCGGAGCGGATGCCGGGAAGCTGTTCCTCGAGCAGATGATCGTGCACCACGAGGGCGCCGTCAACATGGCGGAGGACGAGGTGGAGAACGGGAAGAACCCGGACGCCACTGCCCTCGCGCAGAAGATCATCGACGCGCAGACCGACGAGATCGCCGAGATGAGGGGGCTGCTCGCGGGCTGAGGCTCGGGAGCGCCCGCACGCCACGGGAACGGATGCGCGACGCGTCCGGGCATCCAGTCGTGCGGGCGTTCCCCGGCCCGTGCAGGTGACGGGTCAGAAGAGGCCGAGCTTCAGCAGCAGTGCGCGATCCAACGCCGCGATCTCCGCGCTCTCGAGCCCACCGCGAAACGTGCCGAGCCGGCCGGCGTCGATCGAGTAGATCTGATCCGTCAGGATGCGGGTGCGGACTCCGTCCACGTCTATCTCGGGGCGATAAACGGCACTTCCGGCCGAGGTCGATGTCATGGCGACGGTCACGGTGCTCGAGGCGAACGCGTCGGACTGGATGATGACGGCCAGACGCGCACCCTGCTGTTCCCGACCGCGGGCGCCGGGCAGCGCTTTGATCTCGTAGATCGCGCCGCGGAAGATCACTCCGCGACGCCCATGAACCGTTGGATCGCGAGCATCTCGGCCTGGTCGTCCGCGTCGGTCGCGAGCCGCTCGGCGTCGTCTTGCGCGCGACGCAGCAGCAGTTCGCGGTAGGTGTGCAGTACGGCGAACCGCACTCCGTCGGAGCGGCTGCCGTGTTCGGCTGCCAGCTCGCTGAGGGCGGTCTCGAGTGCGCTGTCCGTCCGGACGTTGAGGGTGGCCATGGTTCCAGTGTAATACGAACCGTATTACACTGGGCGGCTCCTGATGGATCCGGAAGGCGGCCCGGAGTCCACGGTCCTAAGTCCGATCCAAGAGCGGGCGGCTCTCAGGGATTCAGCGAGGCGGCCGCGACCTGCGCCTGCAACAGCGGCAGCGTGCGCGACGGTTCGGGCCGGATGCCGAGCACCTTCGCCAGCTCCAGGGCGAGGAGTGCGTGGCCGGCCGCGTTCGGGTGGAAGGGGTCGTTCATCAGCCCCCATGGCACACCGCCGTGGCCGATCTCGGCGAAGCGGGCGTGCTGGTCGACGAGCAGCACGTCGTCGCGCGCGGCGACATCGCGGATCGCCTGCGCAAACGCGCCGATGCGCGCCCGCTCGGGCGCGGCGGCCACGTCGACCGAGGGCGGCGTCAGCAGCACGGGCACCGCGCCCAGAGCGCGCACACGGGCGACGAACTCGGCGATGGAGGCGCCGAACTTCGCCGGTTCCAGCGTCGCCACCGCGGTGGAGCAGTCGTTGGTGCCGATCATCAGGGTGACGACGTCGGGGTTCCAGGACGCCACACGGCGGTCGAAGTCGGCGAGGATCTGCACGATCTTGTGTCCACTGATCGCCGAGTTGATCAGGATGTCGCGGGTGCGGGCCAGCTCGCCGCGGATCAGCTCGTGCAGGTGCTCGGGGTAGGTGCGCCCGCCCTGCGTGTGCACGAGTCCGTGGGTGATCGAGTCGCCGGTGATCACCCAGTTCAGGGGCTCGTCGGCGGTGAGTGCGGCCTGCAGTCGAGAGTTCTCGGCGGTGGTCATGTGGCTATTCTTCCGGGTCGGTGAGAAACGTCTGTGGTCATGGGAAACGCTGCGTCACGGTGTTTCTCGCGACGGGAGGCGTTTCTCGGAGGCATCCGGCGGAGGTTCAGAGGGGGACGGGCGCGCGTGTGGCCAGCGACCGGTAGGCGGCATCGACGACGGTGACGGCGTCGACTGCGTCCGCGGGCAGGATGCGGGCATCCGTCCCGTCCTCCAGCGCGGTCAGGAAGTCGCGCAGCTGGGTCAGGTACGGACTCTCGCCGGCGTCCGCAGGCGGAAGGTAACCGTCGGGCGGGGCCTCGGCACTGTCGTGCCGGAGCCGACCCGTCGAGCCGATCACCTCGATGGTGGTGCGGAAGGGCGTGCCGGGCCCGAGCCAGCCACCGTGGATGCGGCTGACCGCGCCGCTGCGGTGCGTGAGCACGACGTCGGCGGTGACGACGCGCGGCAGGACGCCCGCAGAGGACGGCGGATCCTGGACTGCTGATACGGATGCCACAGGTCCGGCGAGCCAGATCGCCTGATCGATGTCGTGGATCATCAGGTCTCGGATGAGGCCGCCTCCGGCGTTCTCGTCGAAGAACCAGGCCGCGTCCGGTCCCGCTCCGACGCGGCTCAGCACCAGTTCGGTGACGTCGCCGATCATCCCGTCGCCGACCCACTGCTTGATCCCACGGTAGTCCGGGAAGTAGCGCACCACGTGCGCGGGAAACAGCCGCACGCCGGCATCCGCCGCCGCGCGCACGATCACGGCGGCATCCTCGGCCGTCGCAGCGAGCGGCTTCTCGCAGATCACGTGCCGGCCGCGCGCGATCGCGCGCAGGGCGAGTTCCGGATGCGTGGCCGTGGGACTGATGATGTCGACGACGTCGGATGCGTCGATCAGCGCGTCGAGATCGTCGACGATCTCGACGTCGTACATCTCTGCCAGCGCCGTCGCAGCTGTGCGTCGCAGGATCCGGACCTCGGCGCTCAGCGCCAGCAGCGCCTCGACATGCGGCGCGGCGATGCCGCCCGCACCGATCAGTCCGACCCGCAGCTTCGTCGTCATGGTCTCATCCTGCCCGGCGCCCGCGTTCAGGTCGCAATTCTGGTCGCCTCGGACCCGGGGATGTGCTGAGCAGCTCCCATGCGTGGACGGCGATCTCCCGCGGAGTGGCGCCGGCACAGAGGGTGACGCGACGAGCTGCGATCGCAGCAGCGCCGGCGGCACGTACACGTCTCTCCGACGCCCACGATCTGACGTATTCTGCGACCTGAACGAGGGAGGGCGCGGATGCCGCAGACGGAGACGCTGCTGGTCGGCGCCGCCGTCCGCTCCGTGGCCGTGCCCGCCGGCACCGCGATGTCCGGCTACGCCGCCCGCACCTCGGGCAGTACCGGCACCCACGACCCGCTCACCGTCCGCGCCCTGGTGCTCGGGCGGATCGCACTGGTCGCGGTGGACTGCTGCGTGCTGCACGAGGACACCTGCGCCGTCGCCCGCGCCGCGGCGATCGCCACCGGGACCGCCGACGAGGTCGTGGTGCATGCGACGCACACGCACTCCGGCCCCTGCGTCGGGTGGGGACGTGCGGGCGCCGACCAGCCGGAGGTGCGCGCCGCCGTCACCGCTGCGATCCCGGATGCCGTCGTCGCTGCCGCCGCTCGGAGACTGCCGTGCGCGGCCCGCTTCTCGGAGGCGTTCGGCGCGGATGTCGCCCGCGATCGCCGGCATCCGGAGCGCCGCATCGACCCGCCAGTGCAGACCGTCGGCTTCGACCACGACGGTCGTCGCGTCGCCACACTCGTCACCTACGCGTGCCATCCGGTGGTGCTGGATGCGGCGAACACACTGATCAGCGGTGACTTCGTCGCGTCGCTGCGCGAACAGGTCGAGCAGGCCTTCCCCGGCAGCGTGTGCGTCTACGTCACGGGTGCCGCGGGCGATGTGAACCCCGGCGACTTCAGCCCGGAGTCGTCGTACGTGCCCGGCGGCGAGGGGCACTCTTTCGCCGACGCGGAGCGCATCGGCAGGACCCTGGCTCGGACGGCGCTGGACGCGCCGGTGTGCCGGATCGAAGCGCAGGATGCCGCGTTCGCGACCGCCGCCGTCGCACTCGAGACGGAGTCCGAGGGCGACATCGCAGCAGAGGCCCGCGTCTGGCGCGACGAGCTCGCCCGCGGAACCGACCGGGCGGCATTGCTCGAGGAATGGCTGCGGTGGGCGGAGGACCGCCCGCACGGCACCGGATGGACCGGACGCGTGTCGGTGATCTCGGTCGGCGCCCTGCGGATCGTGGGCCTGCCCGGCGAGCCGTTCCTCGCGGCATCCGATCGTCTGCGCGCCGCGCACGACGGACCGGTCCTCGTGCTCGGCTACTGTGACGGCGTCGCCGGCTATCTGCCCGACGAGGCGGAGTACGTGCACGGCGGCTACGAGGTCGCGGACGCGCACCGCTACTACGGCATGCCGGCGCCCTTCGCGCGCGGGTCGCTGGAACGCGTCATCGCCGCGGCGGGCGAGCTGCTCCAATAGTCCGGGTCGCAGAGACCCACGGGCCGACACGACGTCGCGCTGAGTTCTGCCGCGTCCGGGGTGATCATTGCTCTGCAGACGGTCGTGCACGACGATGGAGTCGGACGTGAGCGACACGAGGGAGAGACCATGCAACTCGGAATGATCGGACTGGGCCGGATGGGCGCCAACATCGTGCGCCGGCTGATGCGCGACGGGCACGACTGCGTCGTCTACGACGTCAGCGCGGATGCGGTCTCCGCGCTCGCCGCGGAGGGCGCGACCGGAGCATCCGATCTCGCCGACTTCGCCGCGAAGCTGCAGACGCCGCGCGTGGTCTGGCTGATGGTTCCCGCCTCGCTCACCGGCAAGGTCGTCGACGACGTCGCGGCCGTGCTCGAACCCGGCGACATCATCATCGACGGCGGCAACTCGAACTACCGCGACGACGTGCGCCGCGCCAAGGCGCTGCGCGAGCGCGGCATCGAGTACGTGGATGCCGGCACCAGCGGCGGCGTGTTCGGACTGGAGCGCGGGTACTGTCTGATGGTCGGCGGCTCGGAGGCCGCGGTGAACCACATCGAGCCGCTGCTGAAGACGATCGCACCGGGCGCGGGCGACATCGAGCGCACGCCGGGACGCACCGGCGAGCTCGCGCCCGAGGAGCAGGGCTACCTGCACTGCGGCCCGTCGGGTGCCGGCCACTTCGTGAAGATGGTGCACAACGGCATCGAGTACGGCATCATGGCCGCGCTCGCCGAGGGCCTCAATCTGCTCGAGAACGCGGATGCCGGAGTGCGCGAGGCCGAGCACTCCGCAGAGGTCGCCCCGCTGGAGGAGCCGGAGTTCTACCAGTTCCCGATCGACACCGCGAAGGTCACCGAGCTGTGGCGCCGCGGATCCGTGGTGTCGTCGTGGCTGCTCGACCTGACCGCCGCCGCGCTGAACGAGAACCCGACGCTGACGGGCCTGGCCGGGCGGGTGTCCGACTCGGGTGAGGGCCGGTGGACGGTGAAGGCCGCGGTCGACGTGGGCGTGCCGGTTCCGGTGCTCGCCGCGTCGCTGTTCGAGCGGTTCGCCTCGCGTGACGAGGACCACTTCGCCAACCAGGTGCTCTCGGCGATGCGCCTGCAGTTCGGCGGTCACAAGGAGCTGCCCGCCGGCGACGTGCTCGAGGCCGGCGGACGGAAGTCGGATTCCCCGCCGGCTCGTTGACCCTTCCGCACCCTGAGCGAGCGGAGCGAGACGAAGGGCGCCCTTCGTCTCGCTTCGCTCGCTCAGGGCCCGGGGGCGGCACGCTCCTCGCTCAGGACCCGGAGGACCCGGTGGTTCCCGGCGTCACCAGACCCGTCTCGTAGGCGAGCACGACGAGCGCTGCCCGGTCGCGGGCGCCCAGACGCGCGAGCAGCCGGCTGGCGTACGTGCGCGCGGTCGCGGGGCTGAGGTACAGCTCGGCCGCGATCTCGTCGTTGGTGTGGCCGCGTCCGATCAGCGTGAGCACCTCGATCTCGCGCTCGGTGAGCCCGTGCAACAGGCTGTCGTCGGTCCGTGTCCCGGAGGTGACGGCACGCATCACTGTCGCGGTCACCGCGGGATCGAGAAGGGAATCCCCCGCGGACACGGTGCGGATCGCGGCGCGCAGGTCCTCGGGTGAGACATCCTTCAACAGATATCCGGCCGCACCCGAACGGATCGCCTCGTAGACGTGCTCGTCCTCGTCGAAGGTCGTGAGCACGAGTACCCGGGTGCCGTCGAGCGCCGGGTCGGCGACGATCTCGCGGGTCGCCTGCAGACCGTCCATCACCGGCATCCGGATGTCCATCAGGACGACATCGGGACGCAGTTCGCGTACGCGGGACAGCCCTGCCCTCCCGTCCTGCGCCTCGCCGGTCACGACGATGTCGCCGTCGCGCTCCGCGAGCGGGCGCAGTCCCGCGCGGACGAGTTCCTGGTCGTCCACGAGGACCACGCTGATCTGCCCGGTCATGCGATCTCCTCCTCGCCGCTCAGCGGCAGCCGCGCGTCCACGACGAACCCGGTCGCGGAGCGTCCCGCGGCCAGAGTGCCTCCGAGCATCTCGGCGCGCTCGCGCATCCCGCGGATGCCTGCACCCCCTTCGCCGGTGGCGCTCGATCCCCGACCGCCGCCGTCGTCCGTGATGCTCAGTTCCAGGACGTCACCGTCCGCCGTGGCCGAGACCGCGATCTGCGTGGCGTCGGCGTGGCGGAGCACGTTCGTCAGCGACTCCTGCACGATGCGGTACGCCGCGGCATCCACCGCCTTCGGCAGGTCCGCGACCGCGATCACGGCGTCCACGCGCAACCCTGCTCCGCGTGCGGCGGCGAACAGCGGCTCCGTCGACGCCAGGCCCAATACGGGTTCCGGCTCTGTCTGCCGGTCATCGCGCAGCACCTTCACCGTGCGGCGCAGCTCGCGCAGCGCCTCGGACGTCGCGGCCCGCACCTCGTCGAGCGCGGCGCGCGTGGCTTCGGGATCGTCGGCTTCCGCCGCCACGCCGGCGTGAAGCGACGCGACCGACAGGGTGTGGCCGATCGTGTCGTGCAGGTCGCGGGCCATGCGCATGCGCTCCTCGTGCAGGCGCGCGTCGGCGGCGTGCGCCTCTTCGGCGGCGGTGAGCCGGGCGATCAGCCGGGTGCGCTCCCGCGCCTCGCGCGTGAGCCGCACCGCCGTGCCGAGCGCGATCGCCGCGGCGGCGAGGGCCACCTCGGTCATGAACGTGTAGCCGTTCAGCGCGGAATCGGGCTCGGTGCCGTCCATGCGATAGACGGATGCCACGGCGATGAGCACTGCGGCCCCGATGGCGGCCCACCACGGACGCCTCATCTCGGCCGTCGAGTACAGCGCGCCCACCGCGGGCAGCACCATGCCGATCGGAGGAAGGTCGATCGTGTAATAGCCGAAGATCCCGAGGATCGACACCGCCAGCACGGCCAGCGGGAACCGGCGCCGCAGCAGCAGGATCGCCCCGAAGCCGGCCGCAGCCAGGTATGCGCCCCACGACGTGCGGCCGTCCGGATCGGCGGCGATCACCACGGCGATCACCAGTGCGACGGCGAGCGCCAGCGCCACGTCGCCGAGACGCGCGTCGACCCCGGTCCTGCCGGCAGCGGTTTCGGTCACGCCCTCAGGATACGAATCGATGCCCCTTCTGCGCAGTCGCCGCCGGGCGATGCGGGATGTCGCCTCAAGGCGACATCCCGGGGAAGACCGCGCGACTGCAGGCGATGCGAGAAGACGACCGCGGGCCGATGTGCCGTCGGTCGCCGTCGGGGAGCGTGGATGTCATGACGAACAACACCACTCGCACAACCCCTGCACTGCCCTGGATGCTCATCCTCGGCCTGGCCTCGCTCTCGCTGTTGTGGCCGCTGACCACCCTGCTCGGAGTGGGCAACGGCGCACCGCGGGCACTGATGATCCTCGGCGTCACCGCGGCCGTGTGGGTCGGCATGGTCGGGTTCGGCCGCGTGCGCCGCCCCGTGCTGACGCTCACGATCACCGGCCTCGTCTACGGCTTCATCGCCCTCGTCCTCGCCGGCATCACTCCCGGCGGCGGCGGGCCGTTCGGCGACACCGCCAGCCTGTGGGGGCTCATCCCGGGCCTGATCATGAATGCCGGCGTGGGTGCACTGGTCGGGCTGCTCGCGCTCGCCGTGCAGAAGATGATCGGTCCCCGGAAGGAGGCGTGATGCGGCGATCATCGAAGGCCGCGGCTGTCGTGGCGCTGCTGCTCGCGGCATCCGGTCTCACCGCCTGCGGCATCTCGACGTCGCCGGTCACCGAGCACGAGTTCGTCAACGAACTGGCCGTGCCGCCGCTGGCGGAATCGACCGTCGAAAGCGGCGTGCGCACCTTTCAGCTCACGGCGCAGAAGGGCATCACCGACTTCCCCGGCATCGGCGAATCGGAGACATGGGGCTTCAACGGCGCGTTCCTCGGGCCCACCCTCCGCGCCACGCGCGGCGAGAAGGTGGCCGTGCAGGTCGACAACGAGCTCGGCCGTCCGACCAGCGTGCACTGGCACGGGATGCATCTGCCGGCCGCGATGGATGGCGGTCCGCACCAGATGGTCGAACCCGGCGCGACCTGGACGCCGTCATGGACGGTCGACCAGCCGGCGTCGACGCTCTGGTACCACCCGCATCCGCACGGCGAGACCGAGGAGCACGTCTACCGGGGCCTGGCGGGGATGTTCATCCTCGACGACGACGCGAGCGCTGCGGCATCCCTGCCGAACGAGTACGGCGTCGACGACCTGCCGCTGATCGTGCAGGACAAGAAGTTCGACGACGGCGAGCTGGAGTACGACCGCAACGGTTCGGAGCCGGGCATCCTCGGCGACACCGTGCTCGTCAACGGCACGGTCGGGCCGTACGCCGACGTCTCCACCGAGCGCGTGCGCCTGCGGCTGCTGAACGGGTCGACCGCGCGCACCTACACGTTCGCCTTCGAGGATCGCCCGATGACCTTGATCGCCACCGACGGAGGGTTCCTGGACGCACCGCTGTCGCAGGAGCGGGTGCGACTCGCGCCGGGCGAACGGGCCGAGGTCGTCGTGACGTTCGAACCGGGCGAGACCGTCCGGCTGCGCTCGCTCAAGACCGACCTCGGCGGGATCGTGGTGCCCCAGACCGCGGGCGGCAACGACGAGTTCGACGTGATCGAATTCCGTGCCGCCGAGAAGCTGACCCCGTCGCCCGAGCCGTCCTGGCCGGCGGCGAAGGATGCTGCGGCCGACGAGGTGCACGAGTCCGAGGCATCCGTCACCCGCGAGTTCGTGCTGAACACGCGCGAGATCAACGGGGAGGAGATGGACATGTCGCGCATCGACGAGGTCGCGTACGTCGGCGACACCGAGGTGTGGAACGTGAAGAGCACCCAGCCGATCCCGCACAGCTTCCACATCCACGACGTGCAGTTCCGCATCCTGTCCATCGACGGCAAGGCCCCGCCGCCCGAGCTCGCGGGGCCGAAGGACACGATCTACCTGCAGCCGAACGTCGACTACCGGCTGCTGATGCGGTTCGAGGACTACGCCGATCCGGCCATCCCGTACATGTACCACTGCCACATGCTGATGCACGAGGACGAGGGCATGATGGGCCAGTTCGTCGTGATCGAGCGAGGGCAGGAGGGCGAGGTGGGCATGCCGGAGATGGAGGGCCATCACCACTGACCTCCGTTGATTTGCCCCGGCCTCGCAGATGGCGGACGGATCTGCATATGGCGGGCGAAACGCCGTCAGGTCGGCAGCCATGCGCGATTTCGTCCGCCATCCGCGGGCCGCATCCGCGTCCGGATGCGCGGATGCCGAGGTCAGGGCGTCTCGGGGTCGCGCAGCGGCATCCGGTCGGCCGGCGGGGCCGGCTTCGGCTGCGACACCGGGATGCGCTCCGGCTCAGGCTCCGGGCCCGACTCCGGCTGCGGCGTCGGGGTAGCCTCCGCCTTCGGCGCCGCCTGCGGAGTGGCATCCGGCTGCGCGGGCAGCTCGCGCGCGACCTGCTTCTCGAGCACGGTGACGGCCTGCTCCGAGAGCACGATCAGCCCGTCGAGCTCCTCGCGCACGCGCTTGTAGGCGACGTTGCGCTCGGCCTGCGTGGCCGACTCGTCGACGGCGACCTTCAGCAGCTGCTGCGCGCGGTCGAGGCGCTTGCGCTCGTCCTCGGTGAAGGTCGAGTTACGCAGGCGCCGGGCCTCCTTCTCGGCGATCTCGAAGGCGACGGAGTAATTGCCGACCGCGTCGAGATACTCGGTGACCTGCTGCTCGCTCACCTTCGCATCGGCGGATGCCGGGCGCAGGGCGTCTGCGGTCTTCTTGGCCCTCAGGAACGCGGCGGTCAGCGGTTGCCGTCCGTCGCTCATGGCGGGGAAGGCGATGAGCTTGGCGACGTCGAGCTCGTAGTCCAGCCAGCGCGCGGTGATCTCGTCGTGCTCGGCGAACAGGCGGGTGAGCAGGTCGGCGTGACTCTCGGCCTGCTTCTTCTCCTGCTGCCTCTTCGTCGGCACCGGACCGGTCTTGCCGCCGCGCGCGGCGATCTGTGCCGCCTTGATCTCGCCCTTCAGCCGCAGGGTCTCCAGGCGGCGCTCATGCCGGCGCTTGGCGCTGCGCTCCCACGCCTTGCTGATGCCGCCGGCCACACCCATGAGCGGGAAGACGAGCCACCAGTAGTTGCCCGCCCAATCCCAGAACCCCTGCCAGAACTCCATGATGCGTTCAGCCTAATGCGGTCGGCATGCCGTGTGTCCGGCCTTGTCGCCTGTTGCTCCGGTCTCACCGGCTGCGGGTGTGGGGCCGTGCGGACCCGCAACGGATGAGACCGGAGCCGATCGAGCAGGGCCTTCAAGCGGCACACGCCACGCACTGGTCCGCGAACGGACGCACCTCGAGCCGCGCGGCGGGGATCGGATTCCCGCATCCGGTGCAGATGCCGTAAGTGCCGGCCTCCAGCCGCGCCAGTGCGTCGTCGACCTGCCGCAGTTCGGCCGCGGCCGCGTCGGCGAGGCCGGACAGTCGCGACCATTCCGACGACAGCGTCACACCCTCGGGGTCGTGTTCGTCGTCGTCGTTCGAGCCCTCGCGATCGTGCACGAGCGCCTGCAGGGCGGATGCCGCGGACGCGGCGCGCGCTGCGGCCTCGGCACGCAGGCGCCGCAGATTCTCGCGCTGATCAGGCATCCCGTCATCCTAGTGCTGGCGGGGTGTCCTGGCGCGGCGGCAACGCTCCGGATCTCTGCAGAATCTCGGAGCGGCTGGTCGAGACCTCTCCGCGATTCCGCAGATCTCCGAGAAGGCGCGGCCGATCCCGGCGCCTACTCCAGCCACTCCGTGATGAAACGGTCGTTCGCGTGGATGTGGGTCGCCTCGTAGATGCCGCCGTCGAGCACCTCGAAGCGGTGCGCGATCAGTGCCGGGACGACGAGGACCTGCCCGCCGACACCGACGAGCTGCTCGTCACCGACGGTGAACAGCGCTCTGCCGCGGTGGATGACGAACGTCTCGGCGTACGGATGACGGTGCAGGCGGGGACCCGCGCCCGCGGACGCGTACTCCCGGATGATGCTGACCGGCGATCCGATCAGGTGGCCCTCGATGTTCGCGTCGCGCGCGACGTCGAACGGCTGGATGGTCATGGCATGCCTCCCGGTGCGCTTTCCGGCCGAGGCTACGCCGAGTCCCGGCCCGGCGCGAGGCCCTCTGCGACTGCGCAAGGATGATCAAGCGCGGCGGCCCGCAGAGGAGCACGATGGGGACATGAGCAGCCCCGCGGACACCTTCGCGACCTTCGTCGACCGGCTCGCCGACGCGCTGCGCGACGACGAGGCCGGCACGATCGACGGTGCGGAGCTGGCCGCTCGGGTCGGGTTCTCGCGCTTCCACCTCGACCGGATCATCCGGTCGGTGGCGGGCGAGAACCCCGGGGCGTTCCGCCGCCGCATCCTGCTGGAGCGCGCCGCGTTCCGCATGCTGACGACGCGGATGCCGCTGCTCGATGTCGCCGTCGATGCCGGCTATTCGTCGCACGAGGCCTTCACCCGCGCGTTCACGCGCGAGTTCGGAGAGCCTCCGGCGCAGTGGCGGCACACCGCGGCGACGTTCCGACTGCCGGCCGGCAACGGAGTGCATTTCCACCCGCCGGGGAGCATCCGGCTTCCCATGAGAGACAAGGAGAGCGAGATGGAACTTCTGGAGCGCATGACCGCGCATCACATCTGGCTGACCGGGGAGATGATCCGGGTGGCCGGCGAGCTCGGCAGCGACGAGCTGAACCGGCCGATCGAGGTCGACGTCGATGACGACGAGCAGAGCGTCAGGTCACTGCTGGCCCGGCTGGTCGGGCAGCTGGCGATGTGGAACGCCGTGATGGCCGGCCGGCCCTACGACCTGCAGATCGAGCAGCACCAATCGCTCGGCGACCTGCGAGACATCCTCGCCGTTGAGGGGCCGGCGTTCCACGAGCACGTCCGCGAGGTCACCGCAGGGGAGCGCCTCGACGAGACGTTCGTCGACGCATCCGGCGAGCCGGTCGAGGTGATCAGCTACGGCGGCAACCTCGCGCACATCCTCACCTTCGCCGCCTACCGCCGGGTGCTCGTGCTGCTGGCGCTGAACGCCGCCGGGCACGGCGAGCTGGGCTGGGGAGACCCGCGGTTCTGGGTCGCAGAGCCCGCCGGCTGATCCCGGATGCAGAGGCGCCCGCCGCCCCTCGTGAGGGCGCCGGGCGCTTCCGTGCCGGGTCAGCCGACGGTGGCGGCGACGTCGGGCTGGTCGCTGAAGATGCCGTCCATGCCCGCGTTCAGGTAGACCTGGATCTCGCCCGCGAGGTCACCGGGCGCGATCGGGTCGGACGAGGAGCGGAACTCCACCGGCAGGTACTGGTTCTCCAGGCGGAAGGTCCAGCCGTGCACGTCGAGACCGGCAGCGTGCGCGTCGGCGATCACCGGTGACGGTGCCGCGAGGCGGCCCTCGGAGGTCCGCGGGATCAGTACCGACTTCTCGGCGCCGATGCCGTCGGCGTACTCCGCGATCCCGGCGAGGCCGGCCGGCTTCACCAGATCGGCGTAGGTGCGCGCGTCACCGGCGAGCGTGAAGTCGTACGGCCGACCGGACGAACTGATCAACTGCGCGAGCTTCACGTTCGTGAGGCCGTTCAGCTCCAGCAGATTCGAGACCTCGAAGCTCTGCACGATCACCGGGGCGTCGGCGGAGTCCACGCCGTTCGCCTTCAGCTGCGCGACCAGCGGCTCCTCGAGCGACAGGCCGATCGAGTCGAAGTAGGACGGATGTTTGGTCTCGGGGTAGACGCCGACCTGGCGGCCGTCGCAGCTGACCGAGTGGCGGGCCAGGTCGATGACCTCGTCCAGCGTCGGGATCACGTAGAGCCCGTCGAAGGCGGTGTTCGCGGGTCGCGTCTGCGGCATCCGCTCCTTGGCACGCAGCGTACGCAGCTCGGCGAAGGTGAAGTCCTCCGTGAACCAGCCGGTGACCTTCGCGCCGTCGATCGTCTTCGTCGCCTTCCGCGAGGCGAACTCGGGGCGAGCCGCGACATCCGTCGTGCCGCTGATCTCGTTCTCGTGGCGGGCGACGAGCACGCCGTCCTTCGTGGAGACGACGTCGGGCTCGATGTAGTCCGCGCACTGCACGATCGCCTGCTCGTAAGCGGCGAGGGTGTGCTCCGGGCGGTAACCGCTCGCACCGCGGTGCCCGATCACGGTCACCAGCTCCTTCGCGACCTTGGTGCGATCGAGGTCGATCACGGCGAACTCGGTGTCGTCGGGAGTGCCGGGCACGCGGGCGTCGTTGCCGGGGTAGTTGTTGTCGTTGGCGATCAGCAGGTCGCCGTTGCGCAGCTGCACGATCGTCTCGAACGACTGCACCGGCAGCGAGAAGACCTCGCCCGTGCCGTAGCCCTCACCGGCGGCGAGGCCGTCGGGGTTGGCGATGCGCAGCGCGTCGAGGACGAGGTTCTTCTCGACGTAGCCCTCGTGGTCCGCCTTCTTCAGGTCGATCTCGTAGACCCGCTTGGTGACCGCCTGCGCACCCTCGAAGTCGTCACGCTCGACGACCAGCAGCACGTCGTTCTTGACCGTGAAGGCATCGCCGATCACGTTCGGCTCCTGATCGGTCTGGTAGTTCCAGGTGCGCCCGGTGTACGCGCCCTTCTTCGTGTCGAACTCGCGGATCTCGCGGCGGCGCTGATCCGGGTCGTCGGCGTAGGCGCCCTCCAGGATCGGGTACAGGTAGCGCCCGTTCTTCGAGCCGGCCAGGGCCTCGAAGCCGCGGCTCGCGCGCACGCGCGGGGTCTCGTCGGTCTTCAGGTACGGGTTCTGCGGCGACTTCGCGCCCTCGAGCGAGAACGGCTTCTCGAGCAGAGTGCCCTCGGCGTCGAAGTGCAGCAGGAACGGCCCGAACTCCTCGCCGACCCAGAACGTGCCGTCCTTCGCGCGCACGACCGACTCGATGTCGAAGTCGGCGCCGGTGAGCAGCCGCTCGTCGGTTCCTTCGTTCACGATCGGGAAGTCGAGCAGCCCGTTTCGGTCGTTGTACGAGAGGAAGCGCTCGACCTTGATCTCCCCCGAGCCGCCGGCGGCGGTCTGCCAGTCGGGGCGCACCAGGTAACTGCGCAGCAGGAAGTCGGCGGAGTTGCCCTTGGCACCGAAGCCGTTGTCGGGCTGCGCCCAGAAGGTGCCGTCACCGTTGTCGATCACGGCCGAGAACCCGGGGATGACCTGGCCGTCCCAGGGTCCCTGGCGTCCGTTGCCCGGGCTCGCCTGAGCGCCCGAGGCAGGGCCCTCGGCGAGGAAGTCGGCCGAGAGCTGCGCCCACGACACCAGCGTCGGCTGGAACGCGTGGTTCGGCGAGGTGGGCGTGGTCTGGTTTCCGGCCGCGTTCGCCGGTGCGGTGAGGAACAGAGTTGCTGCGGTCGCCACCACGGTGGCGGCGGCAAGCGCACGGGGGAGTCGTCTCATGCCCGCGAGTCAATCGGCGCACGTTGGAGCATCCGTGACGCGGCTGTGACCCGCCGATGACGTGACGATGAACGGATGCCGATGAGCCCGGCATCCGCTCACCGGACTCAGTTGAGGATGAGGCCGATCACCGTGGCACCGCCGCCGACCAGGATGAGCGAGACGATGGTCACCCAGGCGACGACGCGGATGCGCTTCTGGCGGCGCTCGCTGTAGACGGAGAGGTCTTCGGCTTCTTCGTGCTGGTTCATGAGGTTCCTCAGGCGGCGGGCTCGGTGACCGTCGGGCCGAAGGCCGCGGGAAGGGTGGCGCGGGAGGTCTCGCGGATCTCGTCGACGGTGAGGGTGAACACGTCCTGCACCTCGAGGGCGGGCTCGCTGTCGGTGACGCCGATGCGCAGCACCGGGTAGTCGCGACCCTCGCAGAGGCCGCGGAACTTCACGTCGTCCTCGCGGGGCACGGTCACGATGACGCGTCCGGTCGACTCCGAGAACAGCGCGGATGCGGCATCCACTCCGTCGCGTTCCATCAGCTCGGTGAGCCAGACGCGCGCGCCGACGCCGAAGCGCGAGACGGCCTCGGCGAGCGAGACGGCCAGGCCACCCTCGGAGAGGTCGTGCGCCGACGAGATCAGCCACTCGTCGCGGGCGGCGGCGAGCAGGCCGGCGAGGCGGCGTTCGGCCTCGAGGTCGACCTGCGGCGGCAGGCCGCCGAGGTGGTCATGCACGACGTCGGCCCAGGCCGAGCCGGACAGCTCGGTCGAGGTGACGCCGAGCAGGTAGATGTTCTGCCCCTCGTCCTGCCAGCCCGACGGGATGCGGCGCGAGACGTCCTCGATGATGCCCATCACGCCCACCAGCGGGGTGGGGTGGATCGGCACGTCGCCGGTCTGGTTGTAGAACGACACGTTGCCGCCGGTGACCGGGGTGCCCAGCGCGTAGCATCCGTCGGCGAGGCCGTCGACGGTCTGGCCGAACTGCCACATGACCTCGGGGTTCTCCGGCGAGCCGAAGTTCAGGCAGTCGGTGATCGCGGTGGGCGTGGCGCCGGTGACGGCGACGTTGCGGTACGCCTCGGCGAGGGCGAGCTGCGCGCCGCGGTACGGGTCGAGCTGGCTGTAGCGGCCGTTCGCGTCGGTGGCGATGGCGAAGCCGAGACCGGACTCCTCATCGACGCGGATCATGCCGGCGTCGTCGGGGAAGGCCAGGGCGGTGTTGCCGCCGACGTAGTAGTCGTACTGGTTGGTGATCCAGCTGACGTCGGCCAGGTTCGGCGATGCGATCAGCTTCAGGAACTGCTCGCGCAGCTCGGCCGGGTCGTTCGAGCGGGGCAGCTGCTCCGCAGCATCCGCCTGCAGCGCGTCGATCCACGTCGGGTAGGCGACCGGACGGTCGTAGACCGGGCCGTCGACGGCGACGGTCGACGGGTCGACGTCGACGATGCGCTCGCCCTGCCAGTCGATGATGAGGCGGCCGTCACCGGTGACCTCGCCGAGCACGGAGGTCTCGACCTCCCACTTGTTCACGACGGCCATGAAGGCGTCGAGCTTCTCAGGAGCGACGATCGCCATCATGCGCTCCTGCGACTCCGACATGAGGATCTCCTCAGCGGTCAGGGTGGGGTCGCGCAGCAGCACGTTGTCGAGCGAGACGTGCATGCCGGAGTTGCCGTTGGCGGCCAGTTCGCTGGTCGCGCACGAGATGCCGGCCGCGCCGAGGTCCTGGATGGCCTCGACGAGCTCGTCGCGGTACAGCTCGAGGCAGCACTCGATGAGCACCTTCTCGGCGAACGGGTCGCCGACCTGCACGGCGGGCCGCTTGGTGGGGCCGCCGTCGTCGAACGAGTCGGATGCCAGGATGCTGGCGCCGCCGATGCCGTCGCCGCCGGTGCGGGCGCCGAACAGGACGACCTTGTTGCCGGTGCCCGTGGCGTTGGCGAGCTTCAGGTCCTCGTGGCGCAGCACGCCGACCGCGAGGGCGTTCACGAGCGGATTGGCCTGGTAGACCGAGTCGAACACGGTCTCGCCGCCGATGTTCGGCAGGCCGAGGCAGTTGCCGTAGAAGCTGATGCCGGCGGTGACGCCGTGCACCACCCGGGCGGTGTCGGGGTGGTCGATGGCGCCGAAGCGCAGCGCGTCCATGACGGCCACCGGGCGGGCGCCCATCGAGATGATGTCGCGCACGATGCCGCCGACGCCGGTCGCGGCACCCTGGAACGGCTCGATGTAGGAGGGGTGGTTGTGCGACTCGGCCTTGAAGGTGACGGCCCAGCCCTCGCCCACGTCGACGACGCCGGCGTTCTGGCCCATGCCGACCATGAGTCGCTGCTTCATCTCGTCGGAGACCTTCTGGCCGAAGCGGCGCAGGTAGTTCTTGGAGCTCTTGTACGAGCAGTGCTCCGACCACATCACGGAGTACATCGCGAGTTCACCGGAGGTGGGGCGGCGGCCCAGGATCTCCTTGATGCGCGCGTACTCGTCGTCCTTGAGGCCGAGCGCCGCGTACGGCTGCTCCTTCTCAGGAGTCGCTTCGGCGTTGGCGACGGAATCGGGGACGTGCTGAGTGGTCACGCGGGCTCCAGGAGAGAAGGGAGAAGCGGGGCGTGTCCAGTCTAGTTCCCCGACGCGCGGTCCATCTCTGCTGCCGGATCACCGGCTGAGCGTGCGGCCCGCCGATACCGGCGGTTCCGGGCGCCCAGCAGCATCGTCGCCGCGAGGGCGGCGATGACGGACGCCGTCAGCACGGCGACCTTCCCGTGATCGGCCTGCCCGCTGCCGGCGGCGAAGCTGAGCTCGGTGACCAGCAGCGAGACGGTGAAGCCGATGCCCGCGAGCACGCCGACGCCGGCGATGTCGATCCAGCGCAGCGCGGGGTCGAGGTCGATGCGCCGGATGCGGGTCACGAGCCAGGTCGCTGCAGTGATGCCCAACGGCTTGCCCAGCACCAGCCCGACGACAATGCCGACGAGCACCGGATCGGCGGCGGCCGAGGCGAGCCCGTCGACGCCGCCGATGGCGACGCCGGCCGAGAAGAACGCGAACACCGGCACCGCGAACCCGGCCGAGAGCGGACGGAACCGGTGCTCGAAGAGTTCGGCCAGTCCGGGGCCGGCGTCATCCGCACGATCCGCCCTCTTGTGCAGCACCGGGATCGTGAAGCCGAGCAGCACCCCGGCGATCGTGGCGTGGATGCCCGAGGCGTGCATGAGCGCCCAGGCGACGAAGCCGATCGGCAGCAGGATCAGCCAGGCGGCGGCGGGCCTGGCGTGGAACAGCCGGCGCGACAGCTGCGCGATCACGCCGTAGACCGCGATCGTCAGCAGCGCGAGCAGCAGCGGCACCAGGTCGATCGAGTCGGTGTAGAACACCGCGATGATGGCGATGGCGATGAGGTCGTCGACGACGGCCAGGGTCAGCAGGAAGATCCGCAGCGCGCCCGGCAGGTGCGACCCGACCAGGGCGAGCACGGCGACGGCGAAGGCGATGTCGGTGGCCGTCGGGATCGCCCAGCCGCTCGCCTCGTCGGCGGAGGCGCCGACGACGGCCAGGTACAGCAGTGCGGGCACCGCCACGCCGCCGATCGCGGCGACGACGGGCACGACGGCCGTGCGCGCGGAGCGCAGGTCGCCGGCGACGAACTCGCGTTTCAGTTCGAGGCCGACGAGGAAGAAGAAGATCGCCAGCAGGCCGTCCGCCGCCCAGTCGCCGAGCGGAAGCTTCAGGTGCCACGGCTCGTAGCCGATCTCGGTGTCACGGAGCGCGAAGTAACTGTCGGCCCAGGGGGAGTTGGCCCACACCAGCGCGACGGCGGCGAAGGTCACCAGCAGGATTCCGCCGATGGTCTCTTTGCGCAGGATCTCACCGATCCTGCGGGCCTCGGCGCGGGAGGCGACGGGGAAGACCGCACGGAGGCGGGGCGGACGGGAGGGGGCAGGCGACATGGCGGCCTTTCGGTCGACGGACAACGACGTCGACCAGGCTTCCCGACTCTCCGTGGACGAGCTTACCGGTGGGGGTTGCGTGGTCGCTGATCGCGAGTCAGGTGCGACCGCTCGACGATCCGCTCCAGCACGCTCACGGCCTCGCCGGTGCCGTCCTCCTGCGACATCCGCTCGGCGATCTCGGGTGCCCGGCGGCGGTGCTCCGCCGAGTCGACGAGCTCGCGCAGCCGGGCGGACAGTCCGTCGGCAGTGATCCGCTTCTGCGGTAGCGGTTCCGGGCCGGCGCCGAGGAGGTGCACGCGCTTGCCCCAGAACGGCTGATCGCCGAGCACGGGGCAGGTCAGCGTGGGGCGGCCGGCGCGCAGTCCTGCGGCGGTGGTGCCCGAGCCGCCGTGGTGCACGACGGCGGCGACCAGCGGGAACAGCTCGGCGTGCGGGGCGTCGTCGATCACGTGCACGTGCTCGTCGTCCGACACATCGATGCCGCCCCAGCCGCGCGAGACGACCAGGCGCACGCCCGCCGCCCGCGCCGCCTGCTGCACGGCGAGGCCGCGCGCCGCGGCATCCGTGCGGAATCCCATGCTCCCGAAGCCGAGGTACACCGGCGGTTCCCCGTCGTCGAGGAACGCGCGCAGCGCGGGCGGCGGGGTCCACGCGACGGGCGGCTCCGGGCGGAACCACGGTCCCGTGATGTGCGCCGAGTCCGGGTAGTCGGCCGGGCGCGGCACGATGTGCCGGCTGAACGGGTAGAGCACCGGCACCTGCTCACCGTCGCGGTGCAGGTAGTCGCTGAGACGGCTCGCGCGACGGATGCCGAGCTCGGTGCGGCGGAACCGGTTGATCATGCCGCCGTAGGCGATCGCCGTGAACCTGTTGAACTGGTAGGTCGCGCGGTTCAGGGGGCCGGGGAGGTCCGCGGTGAGGAACGGGATCGGGAAGGCGCGGGTCGGGGTGAGGAACGGCAGCGGCAGGGATGCCACGAACGGCACTCCGAGGCGTTCCGCGATGTGCGGTCCGGCCAGCGCCTTCGGGTGCGAGATGACCACCTCCGGTTCGGTGCGCTGAGCGGCGCGCCACTGGTCGTCCAGGGACTCGCGCATCGCGTCGGTCATGCGGCGCATGGTGCGCACGGCATCCGTCGGCTTGATCACCGTGGTCATCTGCTCGCGGACAAGTTCGTGCATCCGCGTGGCGCCCGGCTCGAAGCCGACGCCCGCGGCCTCGGCGTCGGCGCGGTAGGGCTCGGGGGCGCACAGCACCGGATCGTGGCCCTCGGCCCGCAGGCGCTCGGCAAGCGCCAGATAGGGCTCGACGTCGCCGCGGGTGCCGAAGGTGGAGATGAGTGCGCGCATGGTCTGCTCCTGGCTCGTTCGAACGAACTGCCGACCAGACTTCCCGGCGCACCATCGGCGAGACTACGCCCTTCATCGGCGGAACGACAGCCCTGGCGTCGAGGTGTCGTCGGTGGCGCGGCGCACCGCCGTGGTCTACCGCAGCGCCGCCCGCGCGAACAGCCGCACGTCATCGCTCGTGCCGCGATCGGACTGCCGCTTCCAGTACTCGTCGGCGACATACATCAGCACCTGGTCCGCGTGGAAGGTGGCGTGACGGATGTCGCGCTCGGTGAACGCGCATCCGGTCGATGACGCCCAGCCGCTCATCTCCATGCCGAACGCCACCGTCTCCCAGCTCCGGGTCTTCGGCGTGCCATCGGCGATGGAGAGGAGTTGCAGCACGGCAGCATCCGTCTCCGCCTCGCCGAGCTTGCGATACAGCCCGCCGGCGACCAGGCGCAACTGCTGGAGAGGGTCGCCGAGCGCCTTCTTCGCCGCGGCGCTCAGCAGCAGCCGACCCTTGGCGACGCGGACCAGTCCGATGCGCTGAGCGGTCTCTCGCAACACGAGGATCGGCGGCGTGACGTCTTCGCGGTTGCCCTTGCCCATCCCTTTCCACTCCTTCATCCAGCCGAGCTGCGTCATGCCGTCGAGCACGGTGGCAGGGGGCATCCACCCGGCTGCGGTCAGCGCGAGCCCGCCTGTGCCGACGGCGTCCATCAGCCACCCGAACGGGCGGATGATGCGCGCGGCATCCTCCGGCGCGATGTCGACGGGGTCGAGGATGCCGGTGGCGTGCAGGTGCCGGCGCAGCTCGGAGCGGATCGGCGGAGGCAGCTGAGACAGGAAGACCGCGAGCGGCGACGCATCATTGAAGTCGCCTGCCCGGCGATGCCGATCGGCCTTGACGATCCCCGACATGTCGTCCGCCGCATAGCCGGACGACTCCGCAGTGAACCGCAGGTTCAGTTCGGACTGCATGCCGACCAGGTCGAACGCTCCGGGTCCGGTTCCGGCCCATGGGCCGACAGTCGCACGCATCCAGCTGACGATCTCATCGTGCTCCGGATGCCGCGGATCGGCGGCGATCTCGAGCTTCTCGGTGTACCCGCGGAGGCCGCCGGAGTCCTCGAAAGGGCCCCGTCGGGCACCGTCGAGTAGCACGACCGGCGCGAACACCGGATCGCTCTGGTGCCGACCGGTCACGTCGGTGCGCACCGTCCAGCCGTCACCGAAGTCGTATTCGTACCAGAGCGCGTCCATCGTTCTGAGGACGTCCTCGACGCGGTATTCGATCTCGGAGAGGGCATCGTCCTCGGCGTCCGGGGCGTAGGGCGACTCCCAGCGGCGTCCCGCGCCGCCGGGGACATCCGGATCGGCATCCGTGAACTGGTGCAGGTGCATCTCGCGCCAGCCGAACAGCAGCTGCAGGGCGTCGTGCAGGTCGGCGAGGCGCAGCGAGCCGTCGATCTCGAGCTCGCGCCAGATCTCGGGGGCGCTGCCGACGAGAGTCGCGCGCAGGCGGTATCGGGTCATCGTTCCTCTTCCGGAAGCCAGGGATTCACCACTCGGGCGCCGGTGCCCTCGAAGTCGCGCACGTTCCGGGTCGCGATGACGGCATCGGCGCGGACGGCGATCGCGGCGATCTGTGCATCGCCGATGCTGATCGGACGTCCGGCTGCGCGTCGTCCGGCGACGATTCGGCCGTACTCGATCGCATCCGGGGTGGCGAAAGGCAGGATGCGTTCGCGGAACCCGTCGAGCACGCGTGCGAAGTTCTCCGTCAGCAGTCTGCGCTTCGCGCCGACGGGCAGGAGAGCGATTCCGAGCGACAGCTCCGCAACGACGGGGGCTGCGGTCCACACCTCCTGGGTTCGAAGCTCATCGAGCCACGCGTGAACTCGGCCGTCCGGGTCGGGTTGCATGAACTCCGACACGACGTTCGTGTCGAGCACGATCACGGCAGATCCATGGGTTCGGGGAACTCGTCCCGTGGCGGAATGGGTGGGGCCCCGACGCCACCGAAGGTCTCGACGAGGAACGTGCCGAAGCCCCGTTCATCGTCGTCCACTGCTACCGCGGAGGTCAGGATGCTCCGTGCTTCTGCTTCCATGGAGCGGCCTTCACGCGCCGCGCGCACCTTCAACGCCGTCACGGTGCCCTCGTCGAGCCCGCGCACTGTGATGGTGGCCATGGCGTCGCCTCCTGACTGCAATGCTGGCATTGCAGTCACACGATACGCCCTGAGGTTCGTCATGTCACCAGGCTGTCGGGACCCACCGACGCCGCAGCGGGCGGATGCCGCGAATGTGGACAGCGCACGCTCTCCGCCGGCTGTGCAGGGTGATTGACGCCCGGGTCGCTGTCCGATACTGTCTCCGAGGTTACCTAATCGAATCGAGACCGGATGACATCGGGCACCCCGCGCACGCTCCGCACCCTCAACGAGGGCGCGGTCCTCGATGCGCTGTTCCGGCACGGCCCGCTGACCAGGCCCGAGATCGAACAGCTCACGGGGCTGTCCAAGCCCGCCGCCGCGCGGCTGCTGCTGCGCGTCGAGGAGGCGGGCGTGGTGGTGCGCGACGGCGAGCGGGCCAGCAGGTCGGGCCCGCCGGCCCAGGTGTGGCGGGCGAACCCGCGGGCGGCGCTGGTCGCGGGCATCACGGTGACCGCCGAGCGGATCGCCGCCGAGGTGTGCGATCTCGACGGCTCACCCCTGGGTGAGGCCTCTGCAGACAACACGGTGACGGATGCCGCGCAGATCGCGCCCGCGCTGCGGGCGCTGCTCGAGGCGGCGCTGACCGACTGCGGTGCGGATGTCGCGCAGGTGCGCGACGTCACGATCGGCGTTCCCGGTGTGATCGACCCGATCCCCGGTGTGCTGCGGCACAGCGGACGACTGCCCGCATGGGTGGGCGTCGACGTGATCGGCCTCGTCGCCGCGGAACTGCCGGGGACCACCGTGTACACCGCGAACGACGTCGGCCTGGTGCTGATCGCCGAGGCCGAGTTCGGCGCCGCGCGCGATGCGGCATCCGTCGTGCTGGTGTGGGTGGGCTCGGGCATCAAGGCCGCGTTCCTGCGCGACGGCGAGCTGATGCTCGGCCCGCACGGCTCGGCCGGCGAGATCGGCAGCGTGATCGTGCCGGCGTTCGACGTCGTGCCCGACCGGTCCAGCGAGCGGAGCAGGGCGGTGCCCGGTGGCGGCGTGCTGCTGGAGCAGCTGCTGCAGCCGTCCGCGCTGCAGGCCCTGGAGCTGCCCGCGATCGCCGACCGGCTCGCGGTCGCGGTCTCCTCGGCGGCGGCGCTGCTCGACCCAGAGCGGGTCGTGATCGCCGGCTCGCTGTCGGACGCGTACGGCACGGCGCTCGCCGACGCGGTTCAGGAGCGTCTGGGCTTCCTGCCGCACGACCGCCCGGATGTGCGGTGCGGCGAGCTGGGCGCGCGGGCGCAGGTCCGCGGCGCAGTGTGCCTGTCGCAGCGCAGCGCCCGGGCCCGGTTGGTGGGCGCCGGCAGCCTTGCCGACGTCGTCCTGCCGGTCTCGGCTCGCTGAGGCATCCCGCTCTCCGCATCCATCATCCGGATGCCGGCATCCGGCATCCCTGTCGAAAGGCACCCATGAAGAAGCATCTGAAGGTTCTGGTCGTCGTCGCGCACCCCGACGAGGCCGAGGAGTACGCGTCGGGCACGCTGGCGCTGCTGGCCGATGCCGGGCACCACGTGAAGGTGCTCTCGACCACCAACGGCGACGCCGGGCACATGGAGCTCGGCCCCGAAGACCTGGTGCGCCGGCGCGTGAGCGAGGCGCACGCCGCCGCCGAGATCATCGGCCTGGCCGACTACGAGGTCTGGGACGAGCACGACGGCGACATGGTCGACACGCAGGCGCTGCGGCAGCGGATGCTGCGGGCGATCCGCCAGTGGCGCACCGACCTGATCATCACGTTCACCGACGAGGGCGACGGGCACAACGACAACCGGCTGGCGGGGCGCCTGGTGCGCAACGTCATGGGGCTGACCACCCTGCCGAACCCGTGCCGCGACATCCCGCCGCTCGAGGAGCAGCCGATCGTGCTCCGGATGATCGACTACGGCTCGATCGAGCAGCACCGTGCGGATGTGGCCGTCGCCGTCGACGCGGTGATCGACCGCAAGCTGCGCGCGTGCGCGGCGCACGCCTCGCAGTTCCTCGAGTTCGCCCCGGCGCAGCGCGACCTGCTGCACCTGGTTCCGGATGCTGCGGACACGGCCGCCGTGGACGAGTTCATCGTGAAGCACTGGAGCGAGTTCCTCGAGACGCAGGACGCCGCGCGGCCGGCACTTGAGCGCGCCTACGGGGATGCCGCGAAGGATGTGCGGTTCGCGGAGACGTTCGAACTGGCCCCGTTCGGACGCCCGACGACCGCGGAGGAGGTGGAGCGGATCCTGCTCTCCCGCGGATGAGGTCCGCCGGCCACGCGGTGTCCGGGCACCCTTCCCGGGGTGTTGAGCTTTCCGGGTGTTGGCATGCCCTGGGTCCTGGGGCTACCCCCGGGCGTCGGCCTGCCCGGGCGTTGACCTGCCCCCGGGCGTTGGCCTACTTGCGGCGTTGGCCTTCCTGGGGCGTTGAGGTTCCGCGGGCGTTGGTCTTCCCGGGGTGTTGAGCTTCCCGGGTCGTTGAGCGAGCGGAGCGAGACGAAATGCGTCAGTGCCCCATCGTCACGCCAGCCCGTGGTGCGTGCGGAACAGGTTCTCCGGGTCGTACGCGTGCTTGATCCGCGCGAGCCGCTCGACGTCGTCCGGCAGGTACCCGCTCGCGAGCTCCTCGGCCGTGACGTCCGGCCCGGAGAGGAAGTTCACGCACACCCCGCCCGTGGCCCACGGCTCGACCGCGGCGAACAGCTCCGCGAACCGCGCCTGCAGCGCAGGAGCCTCGTCGGGCCCGGCGGCGCCGCCGACGTAGAGCACGAACTCGCCGTCGCGACGTCCGAGTGCACTGGGCCGTTCGGCCGGTCGCGCCAGCGCCCCGCCGGCGTGACGGAGTTCCAGCAGGAAAGGTGCTGCGGCATCCGGTCCGGCGTGCCGGAGCACCGCCTGCACCGCGTCGGCGTCGAGCGTCCGCAGCATCCGATTGCGGGCGTGGAAGGCGACCGGGATCGTGGGCTCGGCGTGGATCGAGCCGACGGCGGAGTACGGCATCTCGGTCACGGTGTCGGTGATCGGACCGAGCGCGCGGAACGGGGCGATGAGCCGCTCGCCCTCTGCGGCCGAGCCGGTGAACAGGATGCGGAGGTGCATGACGTACTGGCCGCGCAGCGGCTCGGGGAGCACCGGGATGTCGGGCATCCGGATCAACAGGACGGAGGAGGCCATCGTCTCCGGCGGGGTGCGCGTCCACTCCGCCCAGAGCGTGAGCGCCTCTTCGACGCGGTCGGCCGCGAAGTGCAGGCCGCCGCCGTACAGGCGGGCGATCGGATGCAGGTCGATCTCGATCGCGGTCACGACGCCGAGCGTTCCCTTGCCGCCGCCGCGGAGAGCCCAGAACAGGTCGGGCTCGCTGTCGGGGGTGGTGCGTCGCAACACGCCGTCGGCGGTGACGACCTCGATCGCCCGCACGTGGTCCACGGCCCAGCCGAGGCTGCGACCGAGCAGGCCCAGACCGCCGCCGAGGTGGTACGAGACGACGCCGACCTCGGGCGACGAGCCCGAGAGCGGGGCGAGGTCGTTGATCGCGGCGGCCTGCACGAGCTCGCCGCCGCGCACGCCGGCTTCGACGCGCGCCCAGCGGGCGGCCGGGTCGACCGTGACGCCCTTCATCGCGGAGGTGTTGATGAGCAGCTGCCCGTCGGCCGGGCGCGAGGGGCCGTGGCCGGTGGCGAGCACGGCGACGCCGAGCCCACGGCGGCGGGCCTCCCGCACGGCGTGCACGACGTCGTCCGCGGTCCGGGCGACGGCGATGGCCGCGGGGCGGTGCGGGACGGCGAGGTTGTAGCCGCTGCGCGCGGAGTCGTAGGCGGCATCCGTTTCGGTGAGGTAATCGGTCATGTCTCCATCGTCAGCGGCACAGAAAGACCGAACAAGGACGGATGGCGGATGGATCGTTAATGTAGAGCGCATGGAACGTCGTGAGATCGAGGTCTTCCTCACGCTCGCCGAGGAGCTGCATTTCGGGCGGACGGCCGACCGTCTGCTGATCTCGCCGTCGCGGGTGAGCCAGACGATCGCGAACCTCGAGCGCCGGTTCGGCGTGACCCTGTTCGACCGCACCAGCCGGCGGGTGGAGCTGTCGCCGGTGGGTGCGGCGCTGTACGCCGACGTGCGTGCGGGGCACGATCGCATCCAGCGCGGGATCACGGCGGCGATCGCCGCCGGGCGGGGAGTGGTGGGGACGCTGCGGATCGGACTGGAGGCGCCCGCGATCGCCGAGTTGGCCGCGCCGGTGTTCGATCGGTTCCGGGCGGAGAACCCCGGGGTGGAGCTGGTGTTCCGCGAGGCGGGCTTCGTCGATCCGCTCGACCTGCTGCGTGCGGGCGAGGTCGACGTCACGGTGACGAACGGGCCGGTCGACGAGGAGGGGTTCCAGGAGGGGCCGCTGGTGTACTCCGAACAGGTGGTGCTGGCGGTGGGGCGGGAGCATCCGCTGGCTGCACGCGTGACGGTGTCGGTCGGGGATCTGGCCGGCGAGACCGTGTTCCGGGCCGGGCGCCGTGCGGCGCCCTACCGGCCCGAGCCCGACCGCACGGCGCCGACGTTCCTCGACCTGCTGACGCTGATCGCGGCCGGCGAGGGCGTGGTGCCGCTCGCCGCGCACGCGGCGGACTACTTCGCGCGGCCGAGCCTGGCCATGGTGCCGTTCGAGGAGGGCTCCCCGCCGGTGAGCTGGGTGCTGTGCTGGCGCCGTGGTCACGCGACGGCCCGGGTGGCCGCGCTCGCGGCAGCCGCGCGGGGCGTGGCCGGGCGGCGGTGATCACCGGTGTCGGCCGGCGTCCTCCTCCTCGTACGTGCGGAGGTAGGTCACGGCATCCTGACGCAGCCCGAGCACCAGCCACCACACCGGGTAGCCGACGTACGCGACCGCCCCGGGGACGCCACCGACGATGAAGAACGCGAGCTGCCCGGCGGAGCCGGCCGGAAAGGCGTAGGCGAGGGCGAAGAGCAGCATCGCCGCGATGCCGGCGCCGCCGGTGATCATCGCCCAGCGCGCGGTGCGCCGTCCGATGACGGTCGGATGCCGGCGGTCGCGTAGCACGCGCAGACCCGCGGCGAGCAACGTCGCGAACATCAGCACGATCATGGGGATCGCGAACAGGAACTGGGTGTCGAGGGTGGCCTCGCCCGCCAGCATCCTGCCGGTGACGACCGCGCCCGCGACGAGGGCGACGATCGTGAGCCCGGTGAGCACTGCCACGACCGGCGCCGGGCGGAGGGCGTGCCAGAGCAGCACCATGGCGATCGTCTGTGCCGGCACCATGACCATCGACAGCACGTCGTTCGCGGGGCCGAGCCAAGACCAGGTGCGCAGGTTCGCGCCGAACGGGTCGGCGAGGGCGAAGAACAGCAGCAGGGCGAGTGCCGAGGCCACGCCGACGTAGCCGACCACGAGTGCCCACGCTCGTAGTGGCGCGGTCCCCACGCGCCCCTGCCCCATGGCGCTGATGGTACGCCGCCGTCGCCCCGCGCACCATGGGATCTCGTCAGCCGCGCAGCAGTGCTCGCAGCGTCTGGATCGTGTCGGCCTCGGCGGGGGTCTTGTCGGGGCGATAGCCCTTCACCCGGGCGAAGCGCAGGGCGATGCCGCCGGGGTAGCGCGGCGAGTTCTGCACCCCGTCGATGGCGATCTCGACGACCAGCGCCGGCCGCAGGTGGACGGCGTACGGTGTGCGCTCGGTCTCGTACGCGGGGAAGGTCTCGGTCTGCCAGCGCAGCAGCTCGTCGGTGAGACCCTTGAAGGTCTTGCCGACCATCACGAAGCCGCCCGGCTCGCCGAATTCGCCGGTGGGATCGAGGGCGCCGAGGTGCAGGTTCGAGAGCCAGCCGCGGCGCCGGCCGGAGCCCCACTCCGCGGCGAGTACGACAAGATCGTAGGTGAGCACCGGCTTGACCTTGACCCACGACTTGCCGCGCCGCCCGGCAGCATAGGGCGAGTCGATCGCCTTGACCAGCACACCCTCGTGGCCGGCCGCCAGCGCCTCGCGGGAGAGCTGCTCCGCGGCATCCGCATCGTCGGTGACGATGCCGGGCATCCGCCATTCGCCGGCGACCCGCTCGAGCTCTTCGAGCCGGGTCGACAGCGGCTCGTCGATGAGGTCGCGGCCGTCGACGTGCAGCAGGTCGAAGAACCAGGGCCTGAGGACGAGCGCGCGCGAGACGTCTGCGCCGAACCGCGACATGGTCTGCTGGAACGGGCGCGGCCCGCCGTCCTCATCGAGCGAGAGCGTCTCGCCGTCGAGGATGAGGTCGTGGCCGGGCAGGCCGCGCACGACCTCGACGATCTCGGGCACGCGGTGGGTGATGTCGGCGAGGCTGCGCGTGTAGACGCCGACCTCGTCGCCGTGCCGGTGCACCTGGATGCGGGCGCCGTCGAGCTTGTACTCGACCGAGGCGCGGCCGGTGATCTCGAGCGCCGCGGTGGGCGTCGCCGCGGTGGCGGCGAGCATGGGCAGCACGGGGCGGCCGACCCGCAGGCCGACGGCGTCGAGGTCGTCCTCCGTGCCGGTCAGCGCGATCACGGCCGTCTCGCCGAGATCGCCGGAGAGCATGGCCGCGCGACGGACGGATGCCGCGGCGCGGCCGGACGCCTTCGCGATCGCGTCGAGCAGCACGCCGCCGAGTGCTCCGGTGCGCAACTCGCCCAGCATGGCGCGGGCGAGGAAGTCCCACTCGTCCGGCGTCGCGCGCGAGGCGAGGTCGTGGAGCAGCCCGGTGCGCTGGGCGGCGGATCCGGTGCCGGAGGCGTGCGCGAGCGCGTCGAGGGCGTCGTCGACGTCGGTGATCGTGAGGGTCTGCTCGTCGGCATGTTCGACCTTCAGTGCGGAAAGGCCGCGCCAGCCGACGCCGAGTCGGCCCTGCCTCGGCGAGGCGAGCAGCAACCCTGTGAGCGCCGGAAGTTCTTCGGGTGCGGCGCGCTCGAGCAGGCGGGCGAGGGCGGCGATCTTCGACAGCCGCGACGACGTCGCCGTGACCTCGTCGGCGGTTTCGGTGAGCTCCGCGAGCTTCATCTGCTCAGTCTCGCACCGGGCACCGACATCCGTCTCCCCGGCATCCTTCCGCAGCAGCACCGCGGAGTTCTGCCGAATCCCGGACGCCGAGGCGTGAGCGCCTCCGGGATCGTGCAGATCTCCGCAGCGCTGCGGATGCCGCACGTCATCCGGTGTTCAACCGGGGTTCATATGCGCCCAGAAGGATCGAGCGTCGTCGTTCCACCGATCTGAGGAGTTCCTGTGAAGCATCGCTTGTTCCCCGCCGGCGCAATCGTCGTCGCCGTCGTGCTCGGCGCATCCGCCGCTCACGCGGCGCCGTCTGCGCAGTCGCAAGGCCACGCATCCGCCCGTGCTGCGTCGAAGGGCGTCACGGCGAAGCTGGAGACCCCCGCGCTGTGGGATGCCGACGATGCGGATGCCGATGATCCGGCCATCTGGGTCGATGACGACGACGCCCGCCGCAGCGTCGTGATCACGACGGCCAAGGAGGCGGGGATCAATGTCTACGACCTGCGTGGCCGCCTCGTGCAGCACATCGATCCGAAGCCCGCGCCGGGCGAGGACGACGCCCCCGGTCGCTACAACAACGTCGACCTCATCCACGACTTCGAACTGGATGGCGACGAGGTCGACCTGGCGGTCGTGTCGGACAAGGGTCTCGACAACATCGGCATCTTCGCGGTCGAAGACGGCCGGCTGACCGAGGTGACCGACCCGTCGGCCGGCCGGATCTTCAGCGCGTCGCAGGACGACGTCAACAGCGAGCACACCGCGTACGGGCTCACCACGTGGCAGGACGACGACGGTGCGTACGCGCTGGTGAGCCGCAACTCCGAGACGGATGTGGCGCTGCTCGAGCTGTCCGCGCGCGAGGACGGCACGGTCGGATGGGATCTCGTGCGCACCCTGTCGCTGCCGGCCGAGTTCGCCATGCCGGACGGCACGACCTGGACTACCTGCGATGACCCGGGCGAGTACGCGCAGGTCGAGGGCATGGTGGTCGACGAGGCGACCGGCACGGCGTATCTGGGGCAGGAGCTCGTCGGCATCTGGAAGGTCGACGCCGATCTGACCGGTGAGCCGCAGCTGATCGACAAGGCGATCGAGTACGGCCTGCCCGGCACCTATGACGCAGAGCAGGACGAATGCGTGTACGGCGAGAACCCCGGCTTCGGCGGCGACGTGCTGCACACCGACATCGAGGGCCTGACGATCTACTCGACCGGCGACGGCGAGGGATACCTGCTGGCGTCGAGCCAGGGCGACGACAGCTTCGCCGTGTACGGGCTCGAGGACGGCAACGAGTACGTCGGTTCGTTCACGGTGGACGACGGCCGGGTCGACAGCACCCAGCACAGCGACGGCGCGGATGCCGTGAGCGTGAGCCTGCCCGGATTCCCCGGCGGTCTGCTGGTCGTGCAGGACGGCGACAACACACCGGAGGGATCGGACGAGTCGAGCACGAACTTCAAGTTCGTCGCCTGGAAGGATGTCGCGCGGGGCAGCGGCCTCGATCTCGACGTGGCGCGGGACTGACGGTGACGTCGGCCGCCCCGCCGTCGAGACCCCGCCTGAATGCCGGTCATTCAGGCGGGGTCTCGGCGGAGAAGGATAATGCGCGCTCTAGGGTCTCGTGTCGTCGTGGGTGACGATGCGGCTGAGTTCGATCAGGTCGCCGGGCAGTTCCCAGTAGTGCAGCCGCCGCGCTCCGGGAGTGTTCTGCTCGATCGCGGCGCGCCAGCACTTCGCGCCGTCGGCCCGCACGACGTACGCGTCATCGCCGCCCTCGCCGGTGCGCAGCCGGTGCAGGTCGCGGGCGGGGATCTCGCGGTCGCGCCCGGTGATCGCGTCGACGCAGGCGCGTACGGCCTTGCTCAGCTGGTTCTCGTCGAGCTTCGCCAGCGAGCGGATGAAGTCCGGCCCGAAGCGGAACTCCCGCAGCGGCCAGCGGCCGCGCTCACCGGGGGCGGTGCGGTTGCCCCAGGTGCGCTCGATCTCGAACCGGATGCCGTCCTCGGTCGGATCGACGTGCGCACGTTCGGCGGCACGTCGTGCGTCGCGCAGCGCACGGGCCGAGTCGCGCTGGTCCTGGGAGGTCTCGCTGAGCCGTGCCTCGGCCCGGGCGCGCTCCGCGCGTTCGTCTGCGATCTCGGCGCGCAGGCGCTGGTTCTCCTCCCGCAGCCGCTCCAGCTCGGCAGAAGACGCGGGGCCCGGGTCGCCGCCGCTCCGTCCGACCAGGTTGGTCAGCGCGAGCACGTCACCGCGCAGGGCGGTGATCGCCTGCGCCAGCATCCGCACGTCGGTGCGGGTCGCGTAGTCGTCGGGCAGCAGGGGACCCGCGGATGCCGGTGCTGCGGCATCCGGCTTCGCAGCATCCGTTCGCGTGACGCGGCGGTCCCCGCTCAGCCAGGCCGGCCCGTCGGTGACGAGCGGGAAGGCGGGCGTGAGCGGCGCGCTGTCGTCGCGGGCGGAGTGGCTGAGCAGCAGCTCGCCGTGCGGGCCGCGCGCGACGCGCACGCGGATGACGTCGCCGACGGCGAGCACGTCGCCGACCGGGCGTTCGTCGGCACTGACGTCGCGTCGGCGCAGCACGAACGCATGGTCGGGGTGTAGGTGCACCGTGGCGCGCAGATCGGTGACCTTCACGACGAGCGCGAGCGTGTGCGCGCCGTCTGGCAGGGCGGAGAGGTCGGCGGGGAACGGTTCGGGATGCAGTTCCTGTCCCTCGAGGATGCCGCTGACCGGTGCCCCCGGGACGAGTGCGACGGCGAGCGGAAGCGTGGCGGGCAGCAGGTCGCCGGTCGCGGTGACGGTGGTGCCGTCGTCGAGTTCGACGAGCGCGCGGGTGTCGCCGGCGAGGAATCCCTTCACGACGCCGCTGGCCCGGCGCACGGCGTTCGGCGCCGAGGACTCGACGGTGCGCCGCACCTGCTGCACCGACTGCGCCTTCGCGTCGCCGATGAGATCGTCGGTGTCGGCGTGGCCGGGGAACGGGAGTCGGGAGCGGCTCCAGTCCGGGTCGTCGCCGAAGTCGACCGGGTATGAGCGGGCCGCGCCGCCGAAGGCGTGCGTCTTGGGCGGGAGCAGTTCCTCGAGGGCGTGTGTGGCTTTGCCGGTCGCGATGGTGACGACGTCGGCGATGCCGCCGAGCTCATGCCGCAGCCGGTCGTCGTCGAACGCGAACTCGCCCTCCGCCGTGGCCGAGACGAGCACGAGCGGCCGCTGCCTGACGGTGAGGATGCGGGTTGCGAGAGCTTCAGCCTCGCTCGGAGTCGTGACGTCGGCGTACAGCATGGGGTGAGTTTAGGACGGCCCGGCCGCCTGGCCTCGGAGTCGCCCCGAGGTGTCCGCGGATGCCTCGGATCCGGGACTCGCGTCGCGAAATCAGTCCCGGCGGGACGGATGCGAGGGCTGCGTGAGCCTCAGCGGCGGGCGCCGACGAGTGACCGCAGCGCTCCGCTGAGCAGCGGCAGCACGGCGATCATGCCGAGCAGCAGCACCGGGCCGCCCCAGCCGAAGTCGTCGGTCTCAGTGCGCAGCGAGGCACCGATGATGGCCATGATCGCGACGGCGCCGACCGTGCCGACGGCGGTGAGCACGATGCCGAACACCCGCAGTCCGTCGGACAGGCTCCGGCGGGCCGCGGGGATCAGAGTCAGCGCGAGCAGGAGCACCGTGATGATGATCATCAGGATGAGGAGCGTCATCAGCAGCCAGGCGATGCCGCCCCATGGCGAATCGGCGCCGTTCAGCGGTGCGAGGGTGGTGGTGATCACGCTCCAGTACTGCTGATCCTCACCGCCGGCATGGGTGGTGGCCAGCGGCAGCGTCAGGCCGAGCACCAGCACGACGCCCACGATGAGGGCGTAGGTGCCGACGAGCATGCGCTCCAGCACGTCGACTCGGGCGCGCAACTCGCGGATCTCGATGCTCTGGTCGGTCATGTCTGCCCCTCTCGGTTCGGGGCCAGAGTACCGGCGCGGGGCCGTCGCGTGGGGAGGCAGCGCCCGGCGGGTGAACTCAGATGCGGATGTACGCCGCCCCGTCGAACTGCGCGTCGCTGAGCGCGACCACGGCGGCGGGCACGGTGAGGATGCCGGGCTGCAGCGCGTCTACCGGGATGCCGTGCCCGCGCAGTCCGCCTTCGCAGGCCTCGATCGTGGCGGCATCCGGGGTCGGCAGCGGAGCTGCACCGGCGGCGACGCCCGGGATCGCGGGACCGTTCACGATGATCCGGATGTCGGTCTCGGGCCGCGCCGCGTGCAGTGTGTTCGCGATGCCGACGGCGCGCACGATGTCCTCCGGACGGTCGGAGACGTGCAGGATCACGGTGCGCTGGGTCATGGTGCCATTGTGCCCGTGCCGGTCGTTGAGCGCCCTTCGTCTCGTCGCTTCGCTCCTCGCTCAGGATCCGCGAAGCGAGCGCCGTACCGAGCGTGCGGAGCGAGACGAAGTGACGAAGGACGCCTTCAGCTTCCCGAGGTGCTCAAGATGGTGGGACGCTGTTCCCATGCCCACCCGCCGCGCTCTCGTCACCGGGGCGTCGAGCGGCATCGGGCGCGAGATCGCACGAGCGCTCGCCGCGGACGGCGCGCACGTGCTCCTCCCCGTGCGCGATCGCGCCCGCGGAGAGGCGACGGTGCGCAGCATCCTCGAGTCGGTTCCGGATGCCGCACTCGAGATCTGCGATCTCGATCTGGCGGACTTCGGCACTGTGACCGCGCTCGGCGAGCGCCTGCGGAGCGAGGGAACCCCGATCGACCGCTTCGTGATGAACGCCGGGATCGTGCTGCTCGGCGACCGCGAGCGGCACGTGACGGCCGACGGTCACGAGCTGCATCTGCAGACGAACCTCCTCGGGCACGCGGTGCTGACGCGCGAGCTGATGCCACTGTTGGTCGCTGCTCGCGCCCGCGTCGCGGTGCAGGTGAGCATCGCGGCCACGCGTGGACGGCTCGACGATCTCGAGGGCGAGCGGCGGTACAGCGCGTGGCGCGCGTATGCCGGGTCGAAGCGGGCGCTGGGGCTGTGGGCGCTGGAGCTCGCTCGACGAAGCGGCGGCATCAGCGTGAACCTGTGCCATCCGGGTGTGGCGCCGGCGACGCACATCGCGCCGGCGCTGCGCAGCCGGCTGCCCGGCGGCGAGGAGCGCTGGCTGCGCTGGATTCCGGGGAACAGCCCGGCGCAGGGCGCTCAGCCCGCGCTGATGGCGCTGGAGCGGCATGCAGCACCCGGATGCTTCTTCGCTCCCGGCGGATGGTTCGGGCTGGCCGGTACCCCGCGGGAGCGTCCGCTGTTCCGCGCGCTGCGCGACCCGGCCGCGGGGCGACGGTTGTGGGAGCTCGCCGAGGCCACGCTCCCCGCACCCTGAGCGAGGAGCGCCAGCGACGAGACGAAGGGCGCTCGCTCCGTACGCTCCGCACCCTGAGCGAGGAGCGCCAGCGACGAGACGAAGGGCGTCCTCCGTCACTTCGTCTCGCTTGGCTCGCTCAGTACGGCGCTCGCTCCGCGGATCCTGAGCGAGGAGCGAAGCGACGAGACGAAGGGCGCTCAGGGTCCGGTGGCAGACGAAACGCCCCCGGTTCCCCAGGGGCGTCGCGTCTCGCAGCATCCGATGTCTTACTGCACCGACCATCCACCGTCCGACGCGAGGATCGCGCCGTTGATGTTGACGGCGTCGTCCGAGAGCAGGAACGTGATCGACGCGGCGAGGTGCTCGGCCGTCGCGACGGTCGGGATCGCCTGCTGGAACGGCGCGAGGCGTGCGGATCCGTACTCCGACATGTTCGGCGGCATCGGAATGCCGGTGGCCACGCCGCCCGGTGCGACGGAGTTCACCCGGATGCCCTTGGGCCCGTACATGAACGCGGCCGACTTGGTGACGCCGATGATGCCGTGCTTGCTGGCGGTGTAGGCGTTGCCCGAGGCGTTGCCGCGCAGGCCGGCCTCGCTCGAGACGTTGAGGATGGCTCCGCGACCGGCGGCCTCCATGACGGGGATGACGGCACGCATGAAGTGACCGCGACGGATGCCGAGCTCGGTCTGAAGCTCAACGCGCGCCTGGCGGCGCCGCTCCGGGAGTGGACTGCTCTGCGGCTGGCGCGGGCGGTGGTTGCCGGGGATGTGCGCGCGGACGTGGATGCTGGGGTGGTGGCCGATCAGTTGATCGCGATCGGCACGTACTCGGCGCTGGTGGGCGGGCCGATGGATGCGAGGAGGGTCGACGGGATGGTCGATGGGATCCTGCGGGGATCGGGTCGTGAATCGGCGCCGATAACGATCGCGTCACACCCTGTCGAAGCTCAGGAACCTGAGGTACTTTGGTACTTCAACCTGGGGGAGGATGCGACATGGCTGCGACGCTTGCGCCGATCAAGGTGGACAGCGAGACCGACGAGCTGATCTCCCACGCTGCCCACTTCCTGCGCTCGTCCAAGAAAGACGTCGTCGATGTCGCTGTGCGCGAGTACATCCAGAACCATCGCGACGAGATCCAAAGGGCGGCGCTCGATGCGCTCCGCACACTTGACGGTTCGACCAAGAGCGCCGTTCAGCTCATCACCGGCGCGAGCGCTGAGGAGCTCGACGAGCTGGGCGGCTTCAGCAGCTGATCGCATGTCTGACGTCGTGGCTAGCCTCGATTCATGAGCAGCGTGCGACCGACCAAGCGGAGCCTGGACGATCTCGGTCTCGGCTTTCCACCGCTCGATACTCCGCTTCACGAGATCAAGCATGAGCTGATCGCCAAGGCCCAACGTCTGCCCGATGAACATGCGTCCGGGGGTGCCGAGAGAATCCTCGCGATCAGCGATCGACTGTGGTTCAAGGTGAAGGTCGGCGAGTCCCGAGGGGCAGGCGGCCAGATCGAGGCGGGCGACTGCGATGTTCCTCAACGGTGGTGGCTCGTGGCTGGAGGTCTTCGCCGGGCGGACTCGAAGGAGCAGGACTTCTACGCCCGCCTCGAAGTCGAGTGTCGGCGCGCGGGAGCGGGCACCTCAGCATCAGTCAACAGCGATCACCTGCTCCCGCAGGACATCGACAAACGACGTTTCGAAGCTGAGCAAGCAGCGCTCGGCGTCATTGCGCTGCAGCGGGCAGTGCGCGAGGGTATTTCCAGGTCGGCAAACAGCGGCCATCCAGTAGAAGGGGTCGCCGGCCGCCAGCGTCTGATCATCTGGGTCAAGTCGGGTGACGCTGACACATACCTGGCGATCTCGGCAGAGGGATTCTTCGATCCGAAGGAACTCGCGATCATCCTGGACGCAGTGCCTGGAATGACGGCCGACGACTGGGCGATCGAGCCCAGCGAAGTTCTCGGTATCAAACCTGATGTTGGTCAGCTGGTGTACTCAGCCATGATTCCGCCGGAGTCGTTGGCTGAAGTTCTCGCAGCGGACGACGGTGACGTTCTGTAGGCCGAGTTCAGCGCGGCAGCGGTGAGAAGAGGCTCCGCACCCGCTCCCTCAGACCGCGATCACACACATACACATACGTCCCCCGAATCCCCCGCGTCAGCAGCACCCCGTAGATGTTCCGGATGAACACGAGCAGCTCGTCATCCCCGAATGCACCCTTCAGATGCCCGGTATTCTCCTTGCCCTTCTTGTCGCGGTATGCGTCCCAGTCCGCGACGATCTCGTCTCCTGAGACGCGCAGATCCGGCCCGATGATGACGCCGGCGTAGTTCAGGTCGTAGCCCTGCACCGTGTGGATCGATCCGACCTCTTCGAGCGAGCCGGGAGAGTTGATCCAGTCCTTGTCGGTGCTGTTCCACCGCATCCGCTCGCCGTCGATCTCGATGTCGTGTGCCGATGAGTCGTTCTTCGACACCCAGTCCCAGGCGTACCCCGCGACCATCCGCGACAGTCCGACCTCGGCGTCCCGCGCGCGGATCGCGGCACGCATCTCGCCGACGTCGTCGAACAGCCGCAGGTCGTACTCGCCAAGATCTGGCCGAGACGGGTCCTCGCCCCGCAGCATCCCTCGGACGAACTCGACGTAGTCGGCGCCGGCGCGCACGCGCATCTGCGTGCTGAGTCGGTAGTACCGGCCGGCATCCCGGGCGCCTCGCAATTCGGCATCCAAGGTCGCCGGCGACAAGTCGTGCGGGCGCACGCTCTGCGCGCCGTCGACGAGCAGCAGCTGGTGCCGGCTGCGCGCCTTGATCCAGTCGAGCTGAGTGTGTTTCGCATCATCGTCCCCGAACAGTGCGCGGTTGATCTCGGTGAACTTCTTGTTCTGTACGCCGGATGCCTGGTTTGCGCGCTGCCCGATGCGGTGAGTCTCGTCGACGAGCACCAGGTCGTACTCGACATCCGATTCGCCGAGCTGGAACGGTGTCATGACCATCTTCGGGTCGAGCTTCGGGGTTTTCTTGAACACCTCTTTGACCGACTTCCGCAGTGCCTGCTGCGGGATCACGAGGGCCATGCGCAGGTCGCGCAGCAGCTCGCTGTTCTCGGGCACGAAGAACTCGGTGAACATCGAGTCGGGTTCGAGGTCGTCGTGTGCGCGATGGTCGCGGATGTCGGCGAGCAGCTTCATCAGGAAGATCGCGATGATCGTCTTGCCCGTGCCGGGGTCGCCCTGCACGACGAGCGTCGATCGGATGTCGGGATGCTGCAGATCCTCGAGCAGCCCCTCGACAATGTCGGTGACGGCGATGGCCTGATCGCTGTTGAGCGCCTTGAAGGGCGACAGCTTGAACAGATCGGAGTTCTCGATCTGCGGGATGCTGCGCGAGAAGAGACCCTCGGAGCGGAGCGCTTCGAAGACGTCGCGGAACGACTCCCGGTACAGCTCGCGGTCGTAATACTGCGCGTCGGTGAGCCCGTCATTGCCGTTGAGCAGCTCGTACTGACCGTCGCCGTGGAACCAGCGGATCAGGTGCGACTCGAGATCGAGGCAGACTGACTTGTTGAACTTGTCGTCGACGACGACGCGGATGCTTTCGAGCCCCGCATCCTTCTTGGGTCCGTCAAGGTGCTGCCGGATGCGGTTGTGCGCGCTGACGGTCTCGCCGACGTAGAGCTTGCGCTTGCCATCGAGCAGGTAGACCACGGGCCAGTTCGTGTGCTGCTGATCGGTCTTCGCCCAGTCATCGACGTCGACGCGGTTGAACGCGACATGACGGATGCTGGTCACGAATCGAGCTCCGTGTACTTGGTGGTGCGTCCGCGAGCCTTCTCGACCGGATACTTCGTGCGGGTCTGCTCGAGCTTGCGCAGCACGATCTCGTCGAGATCGACGCCGAGGACCCCGGCGAGGTGGATGCAGTACGTGACGACGTCGGCGAGCTCGTCCTCGACCTTGCGCTGGTTGAACTCCGGGCCCCACTGGAAACACTCGAGCAGTTCGGCAGCCTCGATGACGATGCTCTTCGCGAGGTTCTCTGGGGAGTGGAACTGCGCCCAGTCGCGTTCGGCGGTGAACGCGCGGAGGGTCTCTATGGTCTGCTTCGACGGCATGGGAGGGAGGGTAGCAGGGACGCTCAACTGTCGAGTTCGAGCGCAGTGCGAACGGAAGCAAGTGCTTCGCCGACGGGAACATGTTCCCAGATCCGGATGACGGTCCAGCCAGACTCCTCGAGGAGTCTTGTATTGGTTCGGTCGCGCTCGGCGTTCCGCGCGAGTTTCGGAGACCAGTAGGACTGATTCACGCGAGGCTGCGAGCCGTGTAGAGGACAGCTGTGCCAGAAGCATCCGTCGACGAAGACAGCGAGCTTCCGGCGGGTGAACACAATGTCGGGGCGGACACGACCCCCAGGGAGATCAATGCGGAAGTCGCAGCGGTAACGGTACCCAGCGGCGTGCAGTGCGGAACGCAGAGCGAGTTCAGGGCCGGTATCCCGACGTCGATTTGCCTGCATGTTCCGACGGCGTCCAGCCGTTGGCGGAAGCTGAACTGCGTCACGGACTTCACCGGAAGTCATATGACAACGGTACGTCTGCGAGGCGAACAACAGGATGTCGGTGGGGCCACCGTACGATGGCATCGTGAGTGATCAGGGGCTGAGCGTAGTAGAGGTATGTTCCGGTGCAGGCGGACAATCGTTGGGGCTGCATAAGGCCGGCTTCACGCACAAGCTCGCGGTTGAGATCGATGAGACAGCCGCGGACACCCTCCGTGCCAACCTCGGCGCGCCAGTGCTCGTTGGAGACGTCGCTGATCCCTCTCTGTGGAGCGCTGCGGACTACGCCGATGTAGACCTCTTCGCAGGCGGGGTGCCGTGCCCGCCGTTCTCGGCAGCAGGTAAGCAACTCGGTACATCCGACGAGCGTGACCTCTTCGCATGGGCGATCGAGCAGGCCGCGATTATGCGTCCGCGGGCCATCATGCTTGAGAACGTGCGCGGACTGTCTGCTCCGCGATTCGCGGCATACCGGCAGCGGATCCTTGATCGCCTAGAAGAGATCGGATACGTCGGGGAATGGAAGCTGCTTCATGCGGCTGACTTCGGTGTTCCGCAGCTGAGGCCGCGTTTTGTGCTCGTCGCTATGCCGGCCGAAGAGATGCGCTACTTCCACTGGCCCGAGCCCTCGCCGGGCGCCCGCGTGACAGTGGGAGAGGCCTTGTACGACCTAATGGCTGCCGACGGCTGGAAGTATGCAGATAAGTGGCGTGAGGCGGCCAACGACGTTGGCCCGACGCTGGTCGGCGGAAGCAAGAAGCATGGCGGTGCAGATCTGGGGCCGACCCGAGCGAAAGCTGGGTGGGCCAAGCTGCACGTTGACGGGCGAGGTATTGCCGATCGAGGTCCCGACCGGAAGTCGCTGTCTTTTCGCACTACTCCACCGCGCTTGACGATCGAAATGGCGGCCCGCGTACAGGGGTGGACGGCGGATGACGCCTATGAGTTCTCCGGGCGAAAGACGTCGCAATACCGGCAGATCGGAAACGCATTCCCTCCGCCTGTTGCTGAAGCTGTGGGACGGAGCATCCGGCTCGCGCTGGCACATGAGGGTGTCGAGCGCATCGATCAGCCCGGGACCGTCAGGCTGCAGGATCCGGTCTATCGTGCCCTCGCGCGCAGCACCCGGCCGCTGAGCCTGGAGGAGCTTATCGCTGCATACAACGACGGTAGTGAAGCAGCGGTTCAGCAGAGGCTAGCTGCCATTCGCCGGGACTTTGTGCTTCAGACATTCGAAGCTGACGGGGTTGAACGGTATCTGCTCGGCGAGTTCAAGGGATTCACTGGCCAAACGGATCATTGGCGGCACGAGATGGTCCAACGATTTCGCAATCGCGTGAGCTGATCGTGGGGTCGCGTGGTTACCTGCCCGTACCGGGTGAAATCTGTCAGCCAGATGCGAGGAAGCTTGGGATTCCAGATCCGCACGAGATCCTGGACCCGGTAAATGACACTGAGCTACAGGAAGTGCTCGCATGGTTGAGAGCTCGCCCGATAGATACGCTCCTGAGGGACGCGGTCGATAGCGCGGTCAAGTACGTACTGGACGGTGCGCGAACCTGGCGATTCGACCTCAATGATCCATCCGTGGATTCCGATGAGCGCTCTTCGGTTGGTACGAAGCTGCAGTATCACGTCATTGAAGGCCTTGGCCTCAAGAAGGAGCCACCTCTAGACACCACGATCGCTGATCGGCCGGTGGAGATCAAAGGAACAGTTCGAAAGACCTGGATGATCCCGCGGGAGGGGCAGTGCGAGATAACGCTCATGATCCGAATCGACACAAGGCGCCATGAGTTTGAAGCGCGACTTATGCGAGCCCATCGCGCATGGCTTACCGGGAAGAAGGGTAACCGAGATCTGAAGCGCTCGCCCCGTGTCGATGCCGTCCATCGGTACTCACTAGTTGTGGCTCCGCCGACGCCGCTACCGCCGGAACCTCTTCGGATGCTTGACGACGAGCAAGTCGCCCGAGTTTTTGGGCCCGGCGGTTTGAAGGGCCGGCTGGTCGAGTTGTTCGCTTCTCTTCCGGAGACGGTCATTCCGCGTGGTTCTATCGCTGTAGTCGGCGCCGGGCTCCACGACCCGCTGCGCCGCGCTCGCGAGGCGAAAGTTCCCTTGCGAGAGAAGTACGGACTCGTCGCGCTCGTCGGTACGTGGCCCGCCGAGCGTGAACTGGCGCGGAGGATGGGTTTCGATATCAGTGGCGAAGCATGGGTTGCTGTATATCCAGAGACCTTCCATGCACATGAGCTGGACATCCCGGTTCCTGACTAGTATTCCTTCCGTTCAACAGGTCTGGCGCTGTGGCAACTCGCCGTCCACGTCCCCGCTAGTCTGCGAGCAGACACCTCTTGAGGTGAGTAAGACCGATCACTGACTGTCGCCCTGCACGTCGAAGTGTTGGGCGAGACGGTCGAGCGTGAACTCCTGGCGGAGCTTGCAGGCGCTGTTCTGATTCGCGAACAGCCCCTTCTCCCAGTAGGCGTCCTTCTCAGGAACCTTGCGGAGCCACGTCACGGGCACGACCCATTCGGCGTCATCATCCGTCTCGGCTCCTTGGTGGGTGTACGACCCGGTCAAGGGCTGCGTGGCAAGAGGAACCGACGCGCCGTCGACCGTGACTCGGGCGTTCTCGAAACGGACGGCCGGGCCGGTGACTATCCCGACGCCGACGTAGCCGACCTGCGGGACGTTGACCCACACGCGCGCACCTTCCGGGAGCGCGCGGATGGTCTGCGAGTAGAACTTGCCACCTCCTGCGGAGACGAAGCCCAGTCGGCCGGCATCGTCCCATGAACGGTCACCGCCGAATGACACGTACCAGTCGAGTCCATTCCACGCAGCGCGCTTCGCCGCGGACTTCGCGCTGCCGCTCGCAGAGCGCTCGTCCGAAGTCGCGAGCCACGAACGCGCCAGATAGCGCCGATCATCATCTTCGATGTAGGTGAAGAAGACGGCGTTGATCGGGACGCCGAAGCCACGTAGGTAAGTGACGATTCGCTCAGAACTAGGATCCAGCGCCGAGGCGACTACGGTCAGTTGAAGCTCGCCGTTGAGTTCGTCTGGCGGAGCGACGCCGAACACATCCTCGAAGGACGCTTCGAAAGGTTGCCCGAGATACTTCTCAGCGATGTCGATGACATCGTCACGTGAAAGCGTTGATACCCAAGAGCCGTAGTCGAGTACCTGGGCGACCACCTCTCGCGGTGTGCGGTCTCGCTTGAGTTCCAGCACGTGCAGATTCCCGTCAGCGTCGATCGCCAACAGGTCGAGGCGCTTGCCGTACGGCGTGATGACTTCGCTGCCGATGACCAGCAAAGCCGTGCCGAGGAGCGACGGGTCTTGCCGCAGGAACTGATGCAGCTCGTTCTCGGTCGGAAGCGCCGCCGGCGTGAGCGGCTTCGGGTTCTGGCCGTCGATCCGCCACATTCTCATCTCAACTGGCATGGGTCCGAGTTCCTCTCGCGATCTCATGACCAACCCTAGGGAAGTCTGTAGCCGCCGATAGCATTCCGACATGGTCTCCTACTCGTCCCTGACCGACCCGAACGCGGTCGATGAAGCCATCGCCGAGTTCGATCGGATCGGCCGGTTCGCTTTCCTCGAGAAGTACGGCTTCGGCGAGGCGACCGAGTACTTCCTCGTCACAGACGACGGCCTGTACGACTCCAAAGCGATCTTCGGCGTCGCCTACGGCAACCAACACGGCACCCCGCTCGGCAACGACGAGTTCACCGGCGGGAAGACCGGCGCGGCGGCACGCCTCGCACAGCTCGGGTACTCGATCGAGGGGCTCGACCCGGATGCCCGGCGGCAGACATTCGAGTCGCTGGAAGCGGCACTCAACGAGTTCCGCGTGCCCGTCGAGAACCTCACCATGGTGCGCGAGTTCGTCTCCGGGCGCGACGTCGGTGAGTTCTACATTCCGCCGCGGAAGAGCTACATCGCCCTGGTTCCGCCGGGCGAGACCAGCCCGAATGCGTGGATTCACGTCGGCTACATCCACATCCGTAACGCCGACCGCACGATCGACAGGATCTCTCTGCCGTACAACGGCGGGCGTAGAGGCGGGGCTGGTCGTCGGCGGCAGCGCGAAGAGGCCACGACGCTGTGCCCGACACCCGGATGCGGGATGGTGCTGCCCCCGAGCGGAGTCTGCGACTACTGCTGAAGCCGGTAGGGCCGACCGCGGACTTGCCGGCTCCACGCGCGACGAGATTGCAGAGCTGTACGACCTGACGGCCGCGCAGGTCGACGAGGCCATCCGGTTCGAACTGATCGCGGGCAGCGACCGGGCCGCATGATGTCCGCGGCGTTCTCCCCGGTGTACTTCACCGATGAGAACGCGCTGGGCATGGGCAAACTCCTGCGTCGATCAGGGCGCGAGGACGTTCTGTTTCCCGGGCATCCGGAGCTCGCTGAGGTGCCACTCGGCAGCCTGGACCTCGAATGGATGCCGGTCATCGGACGGCTCGGATTCATCGTCATCACGCGTGACCGGCGCATCCGGACACGGCCTGCAGAGCTCCGTGCGTATCGCGAGCACGGGATTCGTTCGGTGTGGATCGGCGCCAAGCAGGATCTTCGACCACAGGATCAGGTCGAGACGTTCCTCAAGCACGAAGCCCGGCTTCGTCGCGAGATCATCAAGCTCGGGCCGGGACCCTGGGCGCTCGCATGTCGCCGTCTGGGGTGCGGCCACTCGGGTTGTCACAGGCCTGAAGGCGTCCGCGTCTGGCCAGGGACCCACCGAAGGTGAACAGCTTCGCCAGGCCCGTGCGGTCCACACCGAAGAACCCGAGGAATTACGACAGCACCATCCGTCGGACGCCGTCGCCCTTCGACAAGCTCCGGAGCCCAACCCCCGATAGCATCCGACAAGGGAGTGCTGGGGGAAGGGACACAGATGACCGACGCACAGGCGGGCTGGTACGACGACGGATCCGGGGCGATGCGCTGGTGGGACGGCAGGCAGTGGACCGATCAGGTCCAGCCTCCGCCGCCGAAGGAACCCGGCTTCGACGGGTTCGCCAACAGGGCCAAGGCGGATGCCGAGGCCGGCGCGCAGCCGCGGCCCGCGCCGCAGGGCATGAGCTACGTCGTGCTGCAGGTGGTGCTCAAGGAGAAGTTCTGGGGCAGCGGCTCCGGCAACCTCACCGAGCTCGAGAAGGTGATCAACAAGCAGGCGGCGCTGGGCTACCGACTGCACACCATCACGACCGCAGCATCCGGCACCAGCGGATTCGGCGGCGGCGACCGCATCCAGGCGACGATGGTGTTCGAGAAGCTGCCATGACCCGCATGATCCCGCCGCGGCCGCGCACCGGAGCGAACTTCTCCGAGCAGCGCATCTTCGACGCCTTCGCCGGAGCGCACGACGCGGACGACTGGATCGTGCTGCACAGCCTGGAGATCCGCAGGCACGCGGCGCAGTTCCAGGGTGAGGCCGACTTCATCGTGCTCATCCCCGGGCGCGGCATCGTCGTGATCGAGGCGAAGAGTCCCGAGTACGTCGAGTACCGCGACGGCGAGTGGCGGCTCGACCGCGTGCCCAGCCCGGGCAAGAGCCCGTTCGCGCAGCTCGACGGCAGCATCCGCAGCCTGCGCGGCTACCTGAAGCGGCGCGGCATTCTCACCGGCGCCGAGCCGATCGCGCGGCTGGTCTGGTTCACCTCGCTCGACCGCCATCAGTTCAACAACGCGACTCCCGGTGACATGCAGTTCTTCGAGTGGGAGCTGGCCTGGCGCCGCGATCTGCAGCATCCGACATCCGCGATCCGGCACGTGCTCGACGAGCACGACGCCTGGTACTCGGCCGTCGACGACGTCGAGCACGACCCGTCCGTCATGACGCCCGAGCACGTCGAGGAGATCGCCGCCACCCTGCTCGGCGACTTCGTCGGCGGGCGCACCGCGGCCGACCGCAAGCTCGAGCGCCTCGACGAGGAGCACCGCCTGCTCAAGGAGCAGCGCACTGTGCTCGACATGGTCGAGGGCAACGATCACATCTACTTCGACGGCCCGGCCGGCACCGGCAAGAGCTACCTGCTCACCCAGCTCGCGAAGCGCTGGCGGCCCGGCCACCGCACCCTGGTGACCTGCTGGAACCTGCTCATGGCCGACGACCTGCGCGACGCCCTGCGCGCCCAGCGCGAGATCGTCGTCGACGACCTGAACACCCTCATGCTGCGTCTCGCGCGGCTCGACGAGAACCCGGCGGATGCCACGCAGCAGTGGTACACCGAAGAGCTGCCTGCGCTCGCGCTCGCGGCGCTGCGCGAAGACCCGTCGCGCGGACACTACGACGCGATCTGCGTCGACGAGTTCCAGGACATCGCCGGGTTCCCCGCCGTGCTCGACGTCGTCTTCGCCCTCGCCCGCTCGGATGCCGGGCCCGTCAAGCTCGCCTTCGCCGGCGATGCACGCCAGCAGATCCTGCGTCCGTCAGCCGCCCACGTCGACCCGTACGCGGCCGCTCGCGAGCGCGTCCCCGACCTGGTGCACGTCGCCCTGCGCCGCAGCCTGCGGCAGACCGGCATCCTCACCTCGTCCGCGCAGGAGCTGCTCTCACGCCAGTTCGGCTACCGCAGTCACCGCGTCACCTCCACGGTGGACGCCCCGCTGGTCGTCAAGCCGGCGACGCCGGCGGATGCCACGCATGTGCTGTTCACGGCTCTGAAAGAGCTTCTCGAGCATCACGCCGCGCACGACATCGTCATCCTCAGCCCGTTCGGCGCCCGCAACTCGCTGGTCGGGCGGCTGCTCGCCGCCGACAGCTTCACCAAGGAGGAGCGCTGGCTGCGCGAACGCCTGCGGGTTTCGACGCCGGGGACGCTCGGGCCCGTGGACGCGGCGTCGACGGGCACCGTCGTCGAAGTCGACGATCAGCCGCTGCCGAAGGCTCCGCCGAGCCGCGTGCGCTGGGGGTCGATCTTCAAGTACAAGGGGCTGGATGCCGAAGCGGTCATCCTCACCGACATCGGCGACGACGGCCTCGCCTTCGTGCGCGGCGAGGGGCTGGACTGGTTCGACCTGCTCTACGTCGGGCTGACCCGGGCCCGGTACCGGTGCGTGGTCATCCCGAACTGACGGAGGACCTCCACATTTTGATACCTGCATGTTCCACTTTTATGCACTTAAAACTGTAACGTTTTGATACTTCAGCGGTAATCTCGGAGCATGTCAGAGTACATGGCGCGAGTCGTCGATGAAGCAGTCTCCGCTGCGCTCGATCACCCTGTAGCCGTGCTGCTCGAGGGGCCGCGTGCTTGTGGGAAGTCAGCAACGGGGCGTCATCACTCGGGGAGCTCCGTCCAGTTGGATGTCGATCAGAACGCGCTGCGTCTGGTCGGCCTCGATCCGAGTCGAGTCCTGGCAGGTGCGCGTCCGCGGTTCATCGACGAGTGGCAACTTGCGCCCGAACTGTGGAATCACGTGCGAGCGGCAGTGGACGTCGACGACGATGGGCGGTTCATCCTCGCGGGTTCTGCAGTGCCTGCGGACGACACAACTCGTCACTCCGGCGCGGGCAGGATCCTGCGTTTCCGGATGAGGCCGATGTCGCTCGCCGAGACGGGGAGATCCACCAGCGAGGTGAGTCTCGCGGCGATCTTCGCCGAACCCACCACGGTTACAGGGTCCGCATCGCTCTCGGTCCCCGAGCTCGCCGAGACGGTCGTGCGCGGCGGCTGGCCAGGATTGCGTGAGCTTCCGACAGGCCAAGTCATCGACCGGCTGCAGTCATACCTCGAAGACACGGCACGGGTGGACATCCCTCTGCTCGCCGACGAACCGCGGCGTGATCCGGAGGGAGTATCCCGAGTGCTGCGGGCGCTCGCTCGGAGTACGGCGACCGAGGTATCGAACAGCGCCATCGCTCGTGATGCATCCGCTGGTGACACTCCGATGTCCAACGCGACCGTCCAGAACTATCTCTCCGCGCTCGCACGTGTCTTCGTCATCGAGGACCAGCCCAGCTGGGGCCCGCAACTGCGGTCGCGGGACCGCGTCCGCAAAGCACCGCGCCGTCACTTCGCTGATCCCTCGCTCGCCACTGCGGCGATGGGCGCCGATGCCGACCGGCTGCTGAACGACCTCGAGTACTTCGGCCTGGTCTTCGAGTCGATGGTCATCCGCGATCTGAGGGTGTATGCCGAACCGCTCGGCGGTATCGTTCGCCACTACCGCGACAGCGCCGGTCGTGAGGTCGACGCGATCATCGAGCGGCGGGATGGATCGTGGATGGCTGTCGAGATCAAGCTGGCCGAGTCGCGAGAGGAGGAGGCAGCGGCGAGCCTGAAGCGGTTCGCTGCGAACCTGGACACGGCGCGCACGCAGCCACCCGTCGCGATGGTGATCGTCACTGGTGGGCGATACGCCTTCACGCGGCCGGACGGAATCCACCTCGTACCGATCGGCGTGCTCGGACCGTAGCCAACAGGCGGATGTCGGCGGCATCCTCCAGGATTGAATACGTGCAGATCTCCGCCCACGCTCTCGAAGTCGTCCGCCGGAATGCGAGCGACGCCATGATCGGCGCCGCCCTGCGGCTGATCCAGAGCGGTGCGCTGCTGCACGGGTCGGACCGGACCGTGTCCGCAGGGGTCGAGATGCGCTACATCGTCGACGACCCGAAGCGCCCGTCGGTGCCCATGGTGCTGCTGCGCAATGACGGGTGCATCGAGACCGACTGCACGTGCGGCACCCGCGACCTGTGCGTCCATGTCGTCGCGGCGACGCTGCTCGCTCTCACCGCGCATGACGAGCAGGCTCGACCGAACTGGCAGCGCGAGCTCGATGACGCACTCGGTTTCGACAGCACGCTGCCCGATGAGGAGGAGCGCTGCCTGTTCCTCGGCATCCGCCAGCCGAAGCCGTACTCCTACAGCGAGCCCGATGTGCCGCACATCGCCGTGCGCGCCGGCGCCCGCGGCAGCCGCGGCGGGTGGGTCAAGAGCCGTTCCAGCTGGAACCGCATCGACGAGGAGCGCCGACACAGCCGGGCATCCGCCGCGCTGATGCGGCTGGTGCACGCTTACCAGATCGCCGCGGGCACCTCCGGCGGCTACTACTACTCCACGCCCGAGTGGCTACCCCTGCGCGATCTGCCCGGCGAAGAGGTCTGGTTCATCCTCCGCCGGATTCAGGATGCCGGGGTGGCCCTCATCTTCGACGACAAGGCGCAGCATCCGGTCGAGCTGCGTGATGAACCGGTCTCCGCGCGCATAGAGGTGAGCGGGCACGGCAGCGGCGCCGAACTGCGGGCCGTCCTGCAGGTCGCGGATGAGGAGCATCGCATCGAGGACGGCTGGTGGATCGGCGATCCGACGACGATCCTCGCTGACGTCACCGGAACTCCCGATGCTCAGCGTGCCATCCTGTATCGCTCCGACGCTCCGATGCCCCGGGTAGCCCAGCAACTGCTCGCGCGCGGCTCCGCCATGCGCATCCCCTCGGCCTCACGCGACAGCTTCCTGCGCGACTATCTGCCCCGCCTGCAGGCCGACCTCGAAGTGATCTCGCCCGACAGCAGCATCGACATCCCGCCGCCACCCGCGCCGACGCTGGCGCTTCAGATCACCTACGTCGCCAGGCAGGTTCACCTCGCCTGGTCGTGGGATCGGCCCGCCGGCATCCGCGACGGTGCGCGGGAGCAGCAGATCGCGGATGCCGTGATACAGGCCTTCGCCGAGCATCCGGGGCTCCTTGAGCGAGGGCCTTCCGGGCCTCCGGCGGACCGCACCTTCGGGCAGGCGAGCGCCGTCGCCTTCGTATCCGAAGTGCAGCCACTGCTGCGCGCAGTGCCGGGCCTGCGCATCGAGGAGAACGAGCAGACACCCGAGTACCGCGCTGCCGGCGGCCTGCCGTTGGTCGGCGTGCGCAGCGCCGACGACGGGGACTGGCTCGACTTGCACGTCACGGTGAGCGTCGACGGTGAAGACGTCGACTTCGCCGAGCTGTTCACCGCCCTCACGCTCGATGAGCCGATCTTCGTGCTGCCCAGCGGCACGTACTTCCCGCTCGACGGACCCGAGTTCGCGAGCTTGCGAGCGATCATCGAAGAGGCCAGAGCGCTCACCGACAAGCCCGGTTCCGATCTGCGCGTCAGCCGCTACCAGGTCGACCTCTGGGAGGAGCTCACCGAGCTCGGCATCATCACCGCGCAGGAGTCGGCATGGTGGTTGGCGGTGCAGTCGCTGAGATCGGATGCCGCGGTCGAGCGCGTCGATCCGCCCGCGGGCCTGCACGCCGAACTGCGTGATTACCAGGCGGCGGGGTTGAGCTGGCTGCACTTCCTTCGAACCAACGGGCTCGGTGGGCTGCTCGCCGACGACATGGGTCTCGGAAAGACCCTGCAGACGATCGCCATGATGGAGCTCGCACGTGAGGAGCAGCCCGATCGCCCTCCGTTCCTGGTGGTGGCGCCGACCAGCGTCGTGGGCAACTGGGCGAGCGAGGTCGCGCGCTTCGCACCGCAGCTGCGCGTGGCCACCATCACCGCGATGGAGTCACGCCGAGGCGAGGCATTGGCTGACGCTGTGCGCGGCGCGCACGTGGTCGTCACCAGTTACGCGCTGTTCCGGCTCGAGGACGAGGCCTACCGTGACCTGGAGTGGTCCGGGTTGGTCCTCGATGAGGCCCAGCAGATCAAGAACCCGGCATCTGCGGGCTATAAGGCCGCACGCACACTCGGCGCACCGTTCACGCTGGTGATCACCGGCACGCCGATGGAGAACAACCTCGACGAGCTATGGGCACTGGCCTCGCTCGCCGCGCCCGGGCTGCTCGGCTCGCGCAAGCAGTTCGGCGAGACCTACCGCAAGCCGATCGAGAAGGAGCGGGATGCCGAGCGGCTGGCCCGTCTGCAGCGCCGGCTGCGGCCGTTCCTGCTGCGGCGCACGAAGGAGCTGGTGGCAGCGGAGCTGCCGCCCAAGCAAGAGCAGGTGCTCGAGGTCACGTTGCATCCGAAGCACCGCAAGCTGTACGACGTGCGCTTCCAGCGTGAGCGGCAGAAGCTGCTCGGGCTGGTCGACGACGTGAACGCGAACCGCATCCAGATCTTCCGCTCGCTCACGCTGCTGCGCCAGCTCGCGCTGGATCCGGAGCTGGTGGATGCCGGAGCCGCACCGTCGGCGAAGCTCGACGCACTGATCGAACTGCTCACCGAGGCCGCGGAAGAGGGACACCGGGTGCTGGTGCTCAGCCAGTTCACGCGCTTCCTCGGCGCGGCGCGCGATCGGGCAGCGGCAGCCGGTCTCTCGTACGCCTACCTCGACGGCTCGACCACCAACCGTCCCGCGGTGATCGACGGATTCCGCGGCGGAGACACCTCAGTGTTCTTCGTCTCGCTCAAGGCGGGCGGCGTCGGGCTCAACCTGGTCGAAGCCGATTACGTGGTTCTGCTCGATCCGTGGTGGAACCCGGCTGTCGAAGAGCAGGCGATCGACCGGGCGCACCGGATCGGGCAGACCCGCCCGGTGATTGTGTACCGCCTGGTATCGGCCGACACCATCGAGCAGAAGGTGATCGCACTGCGCGAGGCGAAGGCCGAACTGTTCGCCCGCGTCTTCGACGGCGAGGGCGTGATCGGCGCCGGATCGCTCACCGCAGACGACATCAATGCCCTGCTGGAGTAGGGCGGGATCAGGCCATCGCGATCTCGACCGCGGTGTGCTTCTTCGCCGCTTTCGCGAGGCGCTCATCGAGAGTCAGCAGTGGGCATCCGAACAGCTCGGCCAGCGCGACGTAGCTCGCGTCGTAGGCCGAGAAGTTCTGGCGCAGAGCCATGACACGCGGGATCAGCGGGAGCGACGGATGCAGCCCGATCGGCAGCCGAGCGAGATCGCCGGCAGCCGCGTCGAGTCCTGGATCGCTGAGATGGCCGCCCAGATTCAAGCCCCGCAGTGCATGTGCGGTCTCAAGCGGAAGTACGTCCGGCGCGATCAGTGTCTCGCCCAACACGCGAGCGTGGAGCCGAGTGGAGGAGCCAAGTTCGCCAACCAGCTCGACGACTGCGGATGCGTCGATGACGATCATCAGTCGCGTCTACCGGCATGGAGAGCTTTGATGATCTCTTCGCGCGGGATGTGCTGCGGCGGGCGGTGAGAGAACTCCAGAAGGAGCTCCTCCAGCGTCGGCTTCGCCGCCAACTCCGTCAGCTCGGCAGTCAGATACTGCTGGAGCGACTGCCCGCGCGCCTCGGCCCGCGCCGACAGCACGGAGTGCACCGCCGGGTCGAGGTCTCTGATCAGCACGTTAGGCATGCTTACAGTATGCATGCACCTCATCCGATCCGGTAGTGGATGCCGAATCCGGCGAAGTATCTGATTCCCATGCGACAACTGTGGTGGGGTGCCGACAGCCGGCTCCGCGGAGAACCCGGGCATGGGGAGATCTCGGCCGGAGCCGCGACTTGTGGAGGCCGGCTCAGTCCCCGCTCGAGTGCAACCCCCTCCGCGCCGACAGCACCGTCACCTCCGGATGCCTCTCCACCAGCATCCGCTCGGCCTGATCCAGCACGTCGCGGACGTGCGTCGCGTGCGCGGCGACCACCGAGACGCCGATCTCGGTGCGGCGGTGCAGATCCTGCGCGCCGACCTCGGCGCAGGAGGCCTCGGTGCGCCGGCTCAGCTCGGCGATGATCGGGCGGATCACGCTGCGCTTCTCCTTCAGCGACTGCACGTCGCCGAGCAGGATGTCGAACTCGATCCACCCGATCCACACGCCGCCAGTCTGGCACGCACCGAGGCCGCGCGGCTCATCCCTCCGAGATCCGCCGGAACTGCTCCTCGCTGAGCTCCACCTGCAGCGCACCCAGGTTCTCCACGAGGTGCGCGAGCGACCCAGTCCCCGGGATGGGCAGCACGTTCGGCGAGCGCCGCAGCAGCCAAGTCAGCGCGACCTGCGATGGCTCCGCTCCGATCTCACGACCCACTCCGGCGACGGCCCCGTCCGGCGAAGCCAGCGACCCGATCGCGAGTGGGAAGAACGGCAGGAACGCGATGCCTGCGGCATCCGCATGGTCGATCACCGCGTCGTGCCCGCGTGCCGAGAGGTTGTACAGGTTCTGCACCGAGGCGATCGGCGCGGTGCGCCGCGCCTCGTCCAGCTGATCGACGGTCACCTCCGACAGCCCGATGTGCCGGATCTTGCCCTGATCGCGCAGCTCGGCCAGCGCCCCCACCTGATCGGCGATCGGGAAGTTCGGGTCGAGCCGGTGCAGCTGCAGCAGGTCGATCCGCTCCAGCCGCAGGCGCCGCAGGCTCAGCTCGACCTGCTGCTGCAGATACGCCGGATGCCCGAGCGGCACCCACACCGTCGGCGACGGCCGTACGTTGCCGACCTTCGTCGCGATCAGCACATCGTCGGCGTACGGATGCAGCGCTCGCGCCACCAGCTCCTCGCTGTCGCCCAGCGCGTAGGCATCCGCCGTGTCGATGAGCTGCACGCCCGCCTCGACGGCTCCGCGCAGCAGAGCGATCTGCTCGGCCGGATCCGCCGCGCCACGCCAGATGTGCGCGCCGGTGCGGGAGTGGTCGCCGGTGGCATCCGTGAGGCGCATCGTGCCCAGGCCGATCCGCCGCACCGGCAGATCGCCGCCCAACAGGAAGAAGTCATCGGCGGTGCGCGTTGTGATGGTTTCAGTGCTCATGCCCACGACGGTAAGAGCTGACACCAGTGTCAGATGCAAGTCCCGCGGAGGAATTGATGTCATACGACGCGATCACGATCGGCGAGCTGTCCGCACGCACCGGCGTGAGCGTGCGCGCGCTGCGCCACTACGAGCAGAACGGCCTCATCGCCGCCGTGCGCACCACCGCAGGACACCGGCGCTTCGCGCCCACCGCGGTCGAGGACGTGCGCCGCATCCGCCTCTTCCTCGACGCCGGGATGCCGCTGGCCGTCGTCGCCCGGGTCGTGGAGTGCTTCGTGGACGATGGCGTCCACCTGCACGCCTGCGTCGCCGACGCCCTGCGCGAGCACCTCGACGTCGTGCAGCAGCGCATCGACGACCTCGACGACCAGCGCCGCACCCTGAACCGGCTGCAGGAACTCGTCGCGGTCTGAGTGCGCCAGACATCCGGATCTGTACAATAATCTGTACAGGAGGTTGTCATGGACGTTCTGCCCGTCTCTGAGGCTCGTGCGGGGCTGACGCGACTTCTCGTCGACTTCCGTACTGCTCCGGATGCCCCCGTCGTCATCATCGGCGCGCATCGCAAACCTGAGGCCGCGCTGGTGCCGATCCTCAGGTACCGCGAATTGCTCGACGCCCAGCCGCAGAATCTGGTCACGCTCGACCGGCTCCGGAAGTTGAAGCCGGTGATCGATCGCCTGGCCGGCGCGGCCGGCCTTGAGGATGTCCGCGTGTACGGGTCGGTCGCCCGCGGGGAGGCGAGCCCCGACAGCGACGTCGATCTGCTCGTGACGCCGGGTCGCGATGTCACGCTGTTCGATCTCGCTCAGTTCGAGATGGACATGGAGGCGCTGCTGGACGTTCCCGTGTCCGCGATGTCGAGGCGGGCTCTGGACGAGAAGCACGACGCGGCGATCCTCGCAGAAGCGGTTCCGCTGTGAGGGATGCGGATCGGATCGAGAGGTGCCTCGCCGACCTCGCTTCGACGCTGGAGCAGGCGGCATCGCTGGTCGACCGTGGCGAGCGTGCCTATGCGGAAGACCCGGCCCTGCCGCTCGCCTTCGAGGCACTGGTGAATCGGGTCGGCGACCTCTCGAAGCGTCTCGTCGCCGCGGACGCGGGGCGATTCCCGCATCCGATCTGGCGCGCCGCCGCGCGCACGCGCGACTTCGTCGTGCATCACTACGACCGCATCGACGAGGCGGCGCTCTGGAACACGGTGTCGGTGAGTTTTCCGCAGCTCGCGGAGATGGTCCGCGACGAGCAGCTTCGCTGACGCCTCTTCCCGAACCGGTATGAACGATATATCGTTAACCATCGTTCAGCCAGAACCGAGGAGGCCATCATGAACGGTTCGTTCTCTTCCAACGGGTTCGGAACCCCCTTCGACTTCGGATCCGGCGGCCGCGGCCCCGGCTCCTTCTGGGAGGCCATGGACCAGCTGCGCTCCGCCTTCGAGCAGCGCATCCCCACCCCGCGCATGGGGCGCGGCGACGTGCGCACGGCCGTGCTCGCCCTGCTCGCCGAGCAGCCCATGCACGGCTACCAGATCATCAACGAGATCTCCGAGCGCAGCGGCGGCACCTGGAAGCCGAGCGCCGGCTCGGTCTACCCCACACTGCAGCTGCTCGCCGACGAGGGCCTCATCGAGGCCGTCGAAGACAACGGCCGCAAGACCTACTCGCTGACGGATGCCGGTCGCGAGGTGACCGCCGACGACAAGGCGCAGGCACCTTGGGAGACATCCGCCTCCCGCCCCGGCGCGCACCTCACCGCCCTTCCCAAGGCGGGTATGGAGCTCGCCGCCGCTGCCGCGCAGGTCGGCCGCACCGGCTCGCCCGAGCAGGTGCAGCAGGCCGTCGCCGTGCTGGAGGATGCCCGACGTAAGCTGTACGCGATTCTCGCCGCCGACTGATCGGAGCCCGCATGGAGCAGTCGGCGCATCGCCGTCGCTACCGACGCATCCTGGCCTTCGCCTCCCGCGTGCTCGTGCAGGTGTGGTGGTTCGAGCTCGTGCTGCCGCGCATCGGATTCGCAGGTCTCGCGGACCGCACGCGCGATGCCCGGATGCTGCGCGTCGCCCGGCGCTTCCACGACCTCGCCGTCGACCTCGGCGGCCTGATGATCAAGGTCGGGCAGTTCCTGTCGTCGCGCCTCGACGTGCTGCCGCCCGAGATCACGCAGGAGCTCGCCGGGCTGCAGGACGAAGTGCCGGCGGTGCCGTTCGCCGACATCCGCGCGCTCGCCGAGGCCGAACTGGGCACCTCACTCGCCGCGGCCTACGACCGCTTCGACGAGACGCCGGTGGCCGCGGCCTCCCTCGGCCAGGTGCACCGCGCCCGGCTCTCTGCCGCGGCAGCGGCGGATGCCGGATTCGCCGACGTCGTCGTCAAGGTGCAGCGCCCCGGCATCGACGCCATCATCGACACCGATCTCGCGGCGCTGCGTCGCGTCGGCGGCTGGCTGCGCCGCATCCGGATCGTGCGCGAGCGGGTCGATGCGCCGGCGCTCGTGGAGGAGTTCGCGCGCACCAGCCTCGAAGAGGTCGACTACCTGCACGAGGCGGCCAGCGGCGAGCGGTTCGCCGCCGACTTCGAACGGGATGCCCGGGTCGCAGCGCCCGCGGTCGCATGGGAGCGGACCACGCGGCGGGTGCTGACCCTCGCCGACGTCACAGCGATCAAGATCAACGACACGGATGCGCTGCGCGCCGCCGGCATCGACCCCGCCGAGGTCGCGCGGGTGTTCGCCGATGTGATGTTCGAGCAGGTCTTCACACACGGCTTCTTCCACGCCGACCCGCACCCCGGCAACATCTTCGTGACGCCGCTGGGGGAAACGTGGGGCCCTGAGCCTGTCGAAGGGGCGGGGCCTCAGGCGGGCGACGCTTCGACAAGCTCAGCGACCCAGGTCTCGGGATCAGATGCATGGGTCCCTGAGCCTGTCGAAGGGTCGGGGTGGCGGCTCACGTTCGTGGACTTCGGGATGATGGGCGAGGTGCCGGCCGGCATCCGCGACGGTCTGCGCGCACTGCTGATCGCCGTCGCCGCGCGCGACGGCAAGAAGCTCGTCGCCGCGGCGCAGGACATGGGGGTGCTGCTGCCCTCGGCGCAGAACGCCGAGCTCGAGCGCGCCCTCAGCACCCTGTTCGCGCGCTTCGGAGGTATGGGCTTCGCCGAACTGCGCGACGTCGACCCGCACGAGCTGCAGGACTTCGCGATGGAGTTCGGTGAGGTCGTGCGCACCATGCCGTTCCAGCTGCCCGAGGGGCTGCTCATGCTGTTCCGCGCGGTGTCGCTCACCTCGGGCATGTGCAGCGGCCTCGACCCGGCCTTCAACGTCTGGGACGCCGTCGAGCCCTACGCCAAGCGGCTGCTGCGCGAAGAGAGCGGCAACGTCGTGCAGGACTTCGCCAAGCAGACGCTCGAGAACGCGGCCGTGCTGTGGCGGATGCCGGGACGCATCGACTCGGTCATCACGCGCATGGAGCAGGGCAGCCTGTCATTCGACACCGCCCGTCTGGAGCGGCGGATGGCGCGCCTCGAACTGCTCGTGCGTCGCGCCGTCGGGGCCGTGCTGTTCGCAGGCCTGCTGATCGGCGGCATCCTGCTGCTGCCCGCCAGCCCCGCCTGGGGCGGGGTGCTGATGGGCCTCTCGGCGGTGCCGCTGCTCTACGCGCTCGCCGCCGGGCTGTTCGGCCCTCGAGTCTAGACGCGCGTCAGCGGGAAGTGCGGGGTCGGCGGCAGCTCGATGCCGATCGCGTCTCCCGGGGCCACTTCTCCACCGCGGGAGACGATGCCCATGACCCCGGCCAGCCGCACCACGTTGCCCTCGCCATCGGTGCCGACGACCTGCTTCAGCAGTCCGGACTGGAAATCGTTGATCTGCTGGCAAGGATTGCGCAGCCCCGTGATCGTGACCACGGCATCGCCGAAGCGCAGCCGGGCGCCGACGGGGAGCGCGAGCAGATCGACGCCCCGGGTGGTGATGTTCTCGCCGAGGTCGCCGGGGTCGACCGCGTGGCCCTTCTCGCGCAGCGCGTCGAAGAGCTCCGCGTGCATCAGATGCACCTGCCGCACGTTGGGCTGAGACGGGTCGGCGGCGACTCGCGAACGGTGCTGCACCGTCGCGCCGCAGTGCGCGTCTCCTTCGACGCCGAGCCCTTCGAGGAGCGTGATCGACTCGCGCGTCGGCTTGCTGAAGCTGTGCGAGGTGCTGGAATGGACCGCAACGACCGTGGGCGTCATACCTTCATCGTTCCACGTGTCGCGCGATCAGACGGCCGGAGCAATCTGACATGCAAAATCCACAACAATAGAATGTATTGCCAATGAACAGGCACTTTTCGGTTGCCTGATTGATCTGAGATTTTGAGGAGGCCGCACTGCGGCGCGATACTCATCCCGCATGTGCCCCTCATCCTTCTCCACTTTCGCGAGCCCTCCGGCCGTCGCCGTCATCGGCGCCGGCCGCCTCGGTGGCGTGCTCGCCCGCGCGCTGCGCGCGGCGGGGCTGACCGTGCACGGGCCGCTGCGGCGCGGCGAGAAAGTCCCCGCGAGCGACGTCGTGCTGTTGTGCGTTCCGGATTCCGGGATCGCGGATGCCGCGGCGGCAGCGCGAGGTCGCGCGACGCTGATCGGCCACATGTCGGGCGCGACCGGACTCGACGACGTCGACTTCAGCCTGCATCCGCTGCAGACGTTCACGGGAGCCGAGGGGCCCGAGGCCTTCCGCGGGATCGGCGCGGCCGTCGCGGGGCGGACGCCCGAGGTGCTCGCCGTCGCGACGTCACTGGCCGAGCGACTAGGGGCGCATCCGTTCACGGTCGACGATCGCGCGGGCTACCACGCGGCCGCATCCTTCGCGTCGAACTTCGTGCTCACCGTGCTCGACGCCGCGGAGCAGCTCGCCCGCGATGCGGGAGTCGACGACGCCCGCGAGATGCTCGCCCCGCTGGTGCGCCGCACCGTCGACAACTGGGTGTCGCAGGGCGCGGCTTCCGCGCTGACCGGGCCGATCGCCCGCGGCGACGAGCAGACAGTCGCCCGCCAGCGCGCCGCTGTCGACGCTGCCCATCCCCAGCTCGTCGCCCTGTTCGACGAACTCGCCGCCACGACCCGCGTGCTCGCCGCCACCCCGCGTCGCGAGCGGGCGAACCTTACCCCGCACCCTGAGCGAGCGACCCTCACCCCGCGCCCTGAGCGAGCGACCCTTACCCCGCGCCCTGAGCGGGCGACCCTTACCCCGCGCCCTGAGCGAGCGGAGCGAGACGAAGGGCCTGAGAGCCAGCGTCCTTCGTCTCGCTCCGCGGGCCCTGAGCGGGGAGCGCAGCGACGAGACGAAGGACGCTCAGGAGCCGAGCGCGTTTCGTCTCAGTCGCTGCGCTCCCTCGCTCAACGACCGGAAGGCGGAGACACCGCATGAGGATCATCCGCACCATCCCCGAACTGCGCGCGGCCGTCGCCGAGGCGCGCACGACCGGAGCATCCGTCGGTCTCGTGCCGACCATGGGCGCCTTCCACGAGGGACACCTCACGCTCATGCGCGAAGCGCGCAAGAGCAACGGCCTCGTCGTCGTCTCGCTGTTCGTGAACCCGACCCAGTTCGGCGCCAACGAGGACCTCGGCTCCTACCCGCGCGACGAGCAGCGCGATGCTGCGATGGCCGAGGCCGAGGGCGTCGACATCGTCTTCGCCCCGGACGCGTCCGAGATCTACCCCGACGGGTTCGCGACCAGCATCCACGTCGCCGGCGTCACCGACGTGCTCGACGGCGCCAGCCGCGGGGCGCACCACTTCGATGGCGTCGCCACGGTCGTCACGAAACTGTTCGGCATCGTGCAGCCCGACGTCGCGTACTTCGGCCAGAAGGACGCCCAGCAGGTGCTCGTCGTGCGCCGGCTGGTGCGCGACCTGAACCTCGACGTGCGCATCGAGGCGTGCCCGATCGTGCGCGAGGCCGACGGGCTGGCGATGAGCTCGCGCAACGTCTACCTCGACGCGGATGCCCGCGCGCAGGCCACCGCGCTGAACAGGGGTCTCGATGCGGCATCCGCCCTCGCCGAATCGGGGGAGCGCGACGGCGCGACCCTCGTCGCCGCCGCGCGCCGGGTGCTCGACGAGGCCGGCATCCGCCCCGACTATCTGGAACTGCGCGACAACGACGACCTGAGCGAGGTCACCCGGCTCGACGGCGAGGCCCTGCTGGCCGTCGCCGCCCGGGTCGGTGCCGCGCGCCTCATCGACAACCACGTCCTGAAAGGCGGCGCATGATGCGACGCACCATGCTGAAGTCCAAGATCCACCGCGCGACCGTCACCGGCAGCGACCTGAACTACGTCGGATCGATCACGATCGACCCCGACCTGCTCGAAGCCGCCGACATCCTGCCGCACGAGCAGGTGCACGTCGTCGACGTCGACAACGGATCGCGCTTCGTCACGTACACGATCGAGGGGGAGCGCGGATCGGGGGCGATGCAGGTCAACGGCGCCGCCGCGCGGCTGGTGCACGCGGGTGACACGATCATCGTGATCTCCTACGCGGAGTACTCCCGCAAGGACCTCGCCTCGTACGAGCCGACCGTCGTGCACGTCGACCGCGGCAACCGCATCATCCGGGTGGACGACCTGGTCGGCGAGCTGGTGACTGTATGAGCGCCGCTCCCGCTCCGAGCCGCCGCCTGACGCTCGGCGATCTCGCCACGAAGAAGGATGCCGGTGACCCGATCGTCATGGTCACCGCCTACGACCACCCCGGCGCGCAGATCGCCGAGGAGGCCGGCGTCGACATGGTGCTGGTCGGCGACTCCGGCGCGATGACCGTGCTCGGCTACGACAGCACCGTGCCGGTCAGCGTCGACGAGATGCTCATGCTCACCCGCGCGGTCAGGCGCGGGCTCACCCGCCCGCTGCTGGTCGGCGACCTGCCGTTCGGCTCGTATGAGGCATCCGACGCCCTCGCGATCGAGACCGCGCAGCGCTTCGTCAAGGAGGCCGGCTGCGACCTGGTCAAGATCGAGCGCGGCGGCACCACCGTCGATCGCGCGCGGGCGATCGTCGCGGCAGGCATCCCCGTCGTCGGGCACGTCGGACTCACGCCGCAGACCGCGACTGCGCTCGGCGGCTACCGCGCGCAGGGCCGCACCGCCGAGGGCGCGCTCGCCGTGATCGACGACGCGCTCGCGCTGCAGGACGCCGGATGCTCGCTGATCGTGCTCGAGGCGGTGCCGTCCGAGATCACGCGGGTGCTGAAGCCGCTGCTGCGCGTGCCGACGATCGGGATCGGCGCCGGAGCGGATGCTGATGGGCAGGTGCTCGTGTTCCACGATCTGCTCGGACTGCTGGACGGACCGCAGGCGAAGTTCGTGAAGCGCTACGCCGACCTGCGCGGTGCGGCGATCGACGGTGTGCGGGCGTATGCCGACGAGGTGCGCTCGGGGGCGTACCCCGCCGCCGAGCACACGTACGGGATGCCGGCTGACGAGGTCGCGCGACTGCAGGAGATGCTCGCGGAGCGGGCCTGATCGGTCAGCTCACCCGTTGCCGTAGGCGGGGTAGAGGCTTTCGCCGCCGTCGTAGGCGAAAGGGCCGCCACCGTTCCAGTACCAGATGCCGTTGCGCCAGTTGCTGGTGGTATCGGGGTCGGGCACGGGGCCGAAGGTTCCCAGGTCGTTATCCGAAGTGTCGGTGGCCTGGATGAAGATGTCGGTGCGCCAGTAGATCACGCCGTTCGGCAGATACTGGTTGTTCTGCCCGATCCACGGGGCGGGGACTTCTCCGTCGAGCGCGAACCACACCACGCCTCCTGGGGGAAGCGCTACGTTGTTCAAGGTGACAGAGGCGGGGTCCATGCGCAGCCAGACCTCGTCCCATGCAGGAAGAGTGCCGTTTGACTGGACGTTCTGTGTGTATTCCGCGGCGGCGGACGTGACCCAGGGCGAAGCGCTGCCGATCGAGCCGCCGTTCCGTCCGCCGAGATCGACGGTCGTGTATGGGCTGTAGGCATCCGCGTTGGCGCTGATGCCCTGGTTCCACATGCGGGGGAACTCGAACATGACAGTCAGCGAGCCGGCGAAGGTTGCCGTCCCGGTGTTCCGAATCGAGAATGCGCGGCGGAAGTCACGGTTGCTGGGGTCGGTGTTCGTCCCGCTGGTGTAGTCGTTCCCGAAGCGGTACCGGCCCTCTGCGCCGCCGAGCGCCAGCACCTCCAGGTCAGTCGTCGGGTCGAACGGCGGCTCGCTCGCGGCCGCAAGCGGAGCGGCGACCGCCAGTCCCACCACCGGCGCTGACCAGGCGCCGGCGATCAGGGCACTGCGCCGAGTGAGCTTCGCGTCCAGCAACGGCTTCGCGTTGTCTTCTCGCGGTTCTTCCACGATTGTTCCTCCTGGTCGTGCGCGATGGCGATCGGCCGATCTAGCTGCAGATCAGCCGTGTCGCGGCGACGCCCGCTCTGCAAACGCTTCCGCGTATACATTCTGCAAACGCTTCCAATATAGGCGAGACTCGTGTTCGTTGTCATCACATTTCTCTGGGGATTAAGCGGATGAAGCAGAAGCAAACGCTTGCAGATTTGGTGGTGTCGTTGTTACCGTGAGGCGACCAACCAGCGCCCGCCGACGCGCCTGGCCGTGGCGTCGGGACCGGCGGGCCTGGACCATCGCACGGCCACTCGTCAAAGGAGACCCAATGGCGCTCAGTCATGAGTCCGACATCACGTCCGCCCCTCGATCCCGCCTGAAACGCCTCGGCGCGCTCGCGGCATCCGCGACCTTCGCTGCCGGCATGCTGGTCGCAGCACTGGCATCCGCAAGTGTGCCCGCCGAGGCTTCGCCGGGCACACCGTCGCCGGCGGTCGCCTCGCCGAACGGGCGAGGGGACGCCGTTCTCAACCTGTTCCAGTGGACCTGGAACTCGGTGGCGGCGGAGTGCAAGCGCACCATCGGCCCGGCTGGCTTCGGCTACGTGCAGGTGTCTCCGCCGCAGGAGAGCATTCAGGGCACTGCCTGGTGGACCTCGTACCAGCCGGTGAGCTACAAGATCGAGTCGAAGCTGGGCAGCCGGGCCGATTTCCAGAACATGGTGAGCGCGTGCAAGGACGCCGGTGTCGGCGTCATCGCCGACACGGTGATCAATCACATGGCCGGCGCTGACACGGGCTCGGGTGCGGGAACAGGCGGCACGAACTACTCGGTCGACAGCTTCCCCGGCGTTCCGTACGGATACAACGACTTCAATGACTGCCGGGCGAACATCTCGAACTACGGCGACCGGTACAACGTGCAGAACTGCCGCTTGAGCTCTCTGCAGGACCTGCGCACCAGCTCTGACTACGTGCGCGGCAAGATCGCCGGGTACATGAACGATCTGCTGAGCATGGGCGTGGCGGGTTTCCGCATCGATGCCGCCAAGCACATTCCGGCATCCGATCTCGCCGCGATCAAGGCGAAACTCTCGAATCCCGACGTTTATTGGGTGCAAGAGGTCATCGGCGCCGGCGGTGAGCCGATCCAGCCGTCGGAGTATGTCGGCAGCGGCGACGTGCACGAGTTCAACTACGGCCGCGAGCTGAAGTCGCGCTTCGACGGGCAGATCAAGGATCTGCGCTCCATCGGCGACAATAAGCTGCCCTCCGACAAGGCAGGCGTGTTCGTCGACAACCATGACACCGAGCGCAACGGCGAGACCATGAACTACAAGTGGGGAGCCAAGTACAAGCTCGCGAACGCCTTCATGCTCTCCTGGCCGTACGGCTCGCCGAGTGTGTACTCGGGGTACACGTGGGACAACAAGGATGCTGGGGCGCCCGGAGCATCCGCGGCATCCGTTCCCGATGCGAATTGCGCCGACACTGCGTGGGTCTGCACCCAGCGGTGGACCGAGATCACCGGCATGGTGGGCTTCCACAACGCTGTCGCCGGCACCTCGGTGACCAACTGGTGGGACGACGGGAACAACCACATCGCATACGGGCGGGGCGACAGGGGATACGTCACCATCAACAACTCGGCGTCGGCCGTGACGCGTACCTATCAGACCTCACTTCCGGCGGGAACGTATTGCGACGTCGTCGCGTCGAAGGACTGCAGCAAGACCTACACGGTCTCGGCGGCGGGTTCCTTCCAGGCGACAGTGCCGGCGTACGGCGCGCTCGCGCTGGATGTCAAGCACCTCAGTGGTGGCGGCGTGCCCACTGACCCGACCGATCCGGCGGACCCGGACAGCACCACTGTCTTCTATTCGACCGGCAAGCAATGGAACGCGTATAACGTGCACTACCAGGTCGGCTCGGGCGCATGGACGTCGGTGCCCGGCGCTTCGATGATGCCCGCATGCACGGGCTGGGTGTCGAAGAAGATCGACGCGGATGCCACGATCACCGCGGCATTCAACAACGGTGCCGGCACCTGGGACAACAATGGCGGCAAGAACTATGTGCTCACCGGCGCAGCCGTCGCCGTTTCGGACGGCAAGGTCACCGCGGGTGATCCGTGCGACGACGGCAGCACCCCGCCCGCCGAGACGCAGGACGACGCGGCCTTCTCCGTGAACGCCTCAACCGTCTGGGGGCAGTCGGTCTACGTCGTCGGCAGCATCCCCGCGCTCGGCAACTGGGCGCCGGCCAGCGGAGTGAGACTGTCCGCGGCGACATACCCCGTGTGGAAGGCGACCATCGACCTCCCCGCAGGAACGTCGTTCGAGTACAAGTACGTCAAGCGCGACGCGAACGGCAACACCGTCTGGGAGGGCGGCAGTAACCGCACGGCGACCGTCGGGTCGAACGGCGCGGTCACGCTGAACGACTCGTGGCGGTGATGACCGGAGTGCGATGAGGTGTGGCTGCGCCCTCCGGGGCGCGGCCACACCATTGCGCTCCCGCTCCGGGCACTTGGCATAGGTGGTCTTGCCGGCGCCGCCCGGCCCGCACATCATCACGACCCGGGGCCGACGCAGCGCAGCTCATCTCCTGGCGCCCGGCCGAGGCTACACTCCGCCGCCGACATCCCGTCCGTCCGAGTCCGCCCGCGCGAGTACATGTCGCGGCGTTCGTCACCGACCGGAACGGACGGAGCGTCACGGCCTCGCCGCGAGTACGGGCACCTCGAGCGTCACGTCACCAGTATGCGCGACGCATCCCGGGGACGTGGGCACTCTTCGTTTCGCTTCGCGGATCCTGAGCGAGGAGCGCAGCGAGACGAAGTGACCAAGGGCGCTCAGGATCCGGACTGCACAGTCCGGGCATCCGCCTCCGCGATGCCGCGGCGCATCTCCTCGCGCGACTCCGCAGGCCAGGGCCCGGAAGCCGCGAGCGGGATCTCCGTGAGGAATCGGCGCTCCGGTTCGGGAATGCGGGCGACGAGCAGGTCGGGATCCGAACCGGCCGTCGAGTACAGCGCCGGTCCGTCGGCGTAGAACAGGTCGGTGACGACCATCCGACCGTCGGCGCCTCGCATCACGTTCGACGGATTCGTGTCGAGCGGACCGCACCAGGGCAGTTCCCGCAGCGCCCTGGTGTGGATGCCGTCGATGATGTCGACCAGCTCCGCGACGGCCTCGTCGCGGTCGGCGATCAACCCGTGGAACGCCCGGGCATCAGACTCGTCCACGGGGGTGAGCCACTCCATCAGCTGCAGGTCGCCGCCGCCGGTCAGCCGTCGATGCGCGAACAGGTCGGGTACCAGCCGGGTGTGCGCGGCCGCGCGGTACAGCTCGGCGGTGTACGGTCCGGTCGGATCGAACGGGCTGATCCGCACCGCTGCCGAACCGTCCGGTGCGCGCAGCGCGATGGCCCAGTCGCCGGCACCGGCCCGCGTCCATCCGGCATCCGTGAAGGCGCGCTCGGCGGCGCGGTGGTCGGCATCCGCGGGGAGCGCGGCGAGCGTGGCATCCATCCTCAACCTCGAGACGTCGTGTTGTTGCGGCGGACCGCCGCGGAGATCACGGCGATCAGGGTTCCCGCGGCCACGCCGATCACCGTCTCGAGCATCCGATCCCGAAGCAGCACGTCGACAGGACTCGGCGCCGCGAGCTCCACCATCATCAGCGCCAGCGGCGTGATGAAGATCATCGCGATGCCGTAGTTGCGCCCCACGAACATCTCCGCGCAGGCCTGGAAGGCGATCGCGATCAGGATGACGGCGAGCGGCGGCAGGTGCAGGGCGAGGATGCCGGCGGCGACCAGGATCCCCGCCAGCGTGCCGACCAGGCGCTGCAGCCCGCGGATCACCCGTGCGGTGAGGTGTGCGCCGCTGACGGCGGCGGCCGCTCCCACCATCGCCCAGTACCAGTGGGTTCCCACCAGCAGCAGCCCGATCGCGCCGCCGAGCAGTGTGGCGACCCCGACCGTGACCGCCATCTCCCAGGCGACATCGCCGATCGGCTGGCGGACCCTGGTGATCTCGATACCGGGAAGGCGTCGAGCGCCGGCCGCCGCGAGCACGGTGGTCACCAGCAGCGAGAAGATCACGCTCCCGACGCCGACGGCGAGCACGTTCGCGAACGATGCGGTGGATGCCGGGATGCTCGCCGTCGCCCCGATCGCGAACACCGCGAACAGCCCTCCCGGCGGGTGCCACCGCATCGCGTAGGCGAGCAGGGTGACCAGCGATGCGACCACGGCGACCGAGACCACGGACACCAGCGGCGGTGCCCCGACGACCGACAGCCCGGTGCCGGCGAGCATCGCCAGCACCAGGATGCCGCCGGCACCCGCCTGCATGCGCAGGCGATCGCCGAAGCCGTCGGTGCGTCCGTAGAGTGCCGCGAAGGCGCCGAAGCTCGCGTAGATGCTCAGGTCGAGCCGTCCGATCGCCCACAGCATCAGCAGCGGAACGCCGACGCTGACGGCGGCCCGCAGTGCGACGCGGTGGTCACCTCGCGACGGGGCGACCCGGATCACGCCCGTCCACACCCGACCTCGAGAATCCGCCACATCTCAAGGGTAGACACCATGCACCGCGGGATCGGCGTTCACGCCTGCCGTTTCATCCGCACCGCCGACCAGGTGTCCGACAGCGAGATGTTCGCGTTGAGGGTCCAGCCGAAGTCCGCCACCCGCTTCCAGATGCTGTCGCGATTGATGTCGGTCCGGTTGCCCTTCGGATAGCCGATCCACACGGCTCTCGGCGAGACCAGCACGGGCGCCGTGTCGCGCAGCAGGCCGTCGAGTGCGGCGGCGTCGGGGGCGAACATCACGGCGACATCCGCAGTGTCGCGGTCGATCCCGGCCACAGCGGTGACGCCCTGGGGCAGCGGGTCGAGCAGTGCGCTCTGCTCGGGCGTCCCCGCGATGAGCACCTCGGTGCCCGGCTTGATCTGCAGCTTCTCGGCGGTGGTACGCGGCATGACTGCATTCTCCCGCATCCGCAGTCACGGCGATCCGGCGGATGCCGGAGGGGCCGACTCCGCTGTCTCCCGCCCCTCCGCCGCCGCCGTGATGCGCGCCGCCATCCCGGAGAAGATCAGGCCGTGGAACGGCAGCACGGCGAACCAGTAGAGCCGCCCGGTCAGACCACGGGGGAAGAAGACGGCCCGCTGCTCGTACGTCGATCCGATGGCGGACGGACGCGCTCGCAGTTCGAGCCAGGCCGCACCGGGCACCTTCATCTCGGCGCGTAGCCGCAGCAGGCCCTCGCCGCCGACATCCGGGGGCTGTACGGCCTCCACGCGCCAGAAGTCCAGGGCATCGCCCACCGTCAGAGTGCTGCGGCTGCGCCGGCCCCGGGCCAGGCCGACTCCGCCCACGAGACGGTCCATCCAGCCCCGCACCGCCCAGAGGAAGCCCGAGGAGTACCAGCCGTTCTCTCCGCCGATGCCGAGGATCACCGCCCAGAGGTTCGGCACCGGCGCGCTGGTCTCCAGCGATCGCTCGTCGGTGAAGACCGTGCGGCCGGCCCAGTCCGGATCGCTGGGCAGCGGGTCGCTCGGGGCGCCGCTGACCTCGGCATCCTTCCAGCTCGTCTCGACGGAATCGGCGGCCGCGCGGCCGAGCGCGAGGGCGACCGCGCGCCGGTACGGGGTCAGGCCGCCCTCGGGTGGCGGGATGATCTCGTCGACGGCGTGGTCCTTCACGATGCACTCGTTCTGCAAGGAGGCGACCAGCGGGCGGGCGATCGCCCGCGGCACCGGCGTCACCAGGTTCACCCAGTGCGAGGCGAGTCCCGGAGTCAGCACCGGCAGCGCCGCGATCGCACGCTGAGGGAGTCCGGCCTCCACCGCGTAGCCGTTCATCATCTGCCCGTAGCGCAGCACATCGGGGCCGCCGATGTCGACCGCGCGGTTCACCGTCGGCTCCACGCGGGCGGCGCCGAGCAGGTAGTGCAACACGTCGCGGATCGCGATCGGCTGGATGCGATTGCGCACCCATTTCGGGGCGGGCATGTACGGCAGCACGTCGGTGAGGTGGCGGATCATCTCGAACGAGGCCGAGCCTGACCCGATGACCACGCCGGCCTGCAGCACCAGGGTCGGCACGCCCGAGTCGAGGAAGATCTCCCCGACCCGCACGCGCGAGCGCAGATGCGGCGAGAGGCGGATGCCTTCGGGGTGCAGGCCGCCGAGGTAGACGATCCGCCGCACACCGGCGGCCGCCGCGGCGGAGGCCACGGTCTGGGCAGCACTCTCGTCCGCGTCCTCGAAGCCCTTGCCCGCAGTCATCGCGTGCACCAGGTAGTACACGACGTCGACGTCGGTCATCGCCCTGGCGACGGCATCCGCGTCCTCCGCCGAACCTTCGACGATCTCGACGTCCGATCCCCACGGCAGGGAGGCGGCGCGGGCCGCATCTCTGGCCAGCACGCGCACCCGATAGCCGGCGTTCAGTAGCCGCGGCGTGAGGCGCCCGCCGATGTAGCCCGTGGCGCCCAGCACCAGTGCACGCGCGGTGCCTTCGCCCCGCGGGATCGCGCGGAGTGCGGGCTCGCGGCCGGTGGGCTGGGTGAGTTCCGTCATCATCCGAGACTACGGATGCCTGTCGCGGGGGTGAAGGAGATATCGGGACACGGCCGCCGAGCGCTGGCAGGATGGCCCCGTGGCACTGACCCCTGCATCCCGCGACAACGAGGCGACGACTCTGCGCGACATCGCGCGCCGGCGGCTTCGCACGCAGCTGCTCGATGCGCCGGCATCCGATGCCGAGAGCGTGGTCCGGGCGATGCTCGCCGTGCAGGCAGAGAATCCGGCGCAGTCCGCCTGGGCGGTCGCGACCCGCACGGTCTCGCCCGACAGGGCTGACCTCGCCCAGACGCTGGCGGACGGCACGGTCGTGCGCACCCATGTGCTGCGTCCGACCTGGCACTACGTGCACCGGGATGATGCTCGCTGGCTGATCGAGCTCACCGCGCCGCGCGTGCTGCCGGTCTTCGACCAGCAGCTGGGACCCTCGGCGGACCGCATGACGGCGCTCACCGACGCGATCGCGGACGCCGTCGCGGGAGGCCGCGGTCTCACCCGCGCCGAGATCGCGAAGGCGCTCGGGGATGCCGGACTCGACATCCCCTCGTCCCAACTGACGCTGCTGCTCGGGCGGCTCGAGATGCACCTCCTGCTCAGCAGCGGCGCCCCGCGCGACGGACAGCACACCTACGCGCTCATGGACGAACGTGTGCCCGCATCCGAGCCACTCGACCGTGATGAGGCACTCGCCAGGTTGGCGCTGCGCTACCTGGCATCGCACGGCCCGGCCACCGACCGCGACCTCGCCTACTGGGCGACGCTCACGTTGACCGATGCCCGCCGCGGGATCGCCGCCGTGGCCGATCGGCTGGAGTCCCTCGAGCACGACGGGCGCACCTACTGGCACGCTCCGGGGACCGAGCCCTCGCCACCATCGGCATGGTGCTCTGCGACGGCCAGCTCGTCGCAGGGATGAAGCGGAGCGTCGACGCCAGGAGGGTCGTCTTCGACATCGTGCCGCACCGCCTGCTCACCACCCGCGAGAAGCGCGAGATCCAGCAGGCTGCCCGGCGGTACGCCGCGCACCTCGGGGTCGAGCCCGAGGTCGTCTACGCGGAGCCCTGAGCGCCCAGCGCCGTGGCATCCGAGCATCCTGCGTCCCGCGGACGACCTGCCCCCGAATAGACTTCAAGCGACGCGCATGCAGCCCGGCGCAGGGGTGCGAAGGGGGCGCGAGAGGGGACGACGACGTTCATGGGCGAGCAGGCGGCATCCGCAGCACTCGACGAGGCTTTCGAGGCACTGGACCCCGCGTTGCGGGCCGGGATGGAACGCCTCGTCGCCGGACTCGATCCCGAAGACATCGCGGAACGCGACCCGCGCGACATCGTCGGCGCCGCTCTGTCGATGCGCGAGCTCGCCGCTCGGCGTGACCGCGGCCAGACCCACGTCGCCGTGTTCACCCCGACGCTCAGCGAGCACGGCTGGAGCTCACGGCGCACCATCGTGAACATCTGCACCGATGACGCGCCGTTCCTGGTCGACTCCGTGACCGCGGCCGTCGCACGCCAGGGCCTCTCGGTGAACCTGCTCGTGCACCCGATCGTCGAGGTGCGTCGCGAAGACGACGGAACGCTGCTCGAGATCGGCGCCCGCGGCGGCGAACTCGAATCGTGGATCCACCTCGAGGTCGACCGCATCCCCACCGCCGAGGGCCGAGCGGACCTCGAGCAGCGGCTGACGGAGGTCATCGCCGACGTGCACGCGGCGATCGACGACTGGCAGCCGATGCGCCGCGCCTGCCTCGACATCGTCACCGACCTGCGCACCTCGCCCCCGGCCACGGCCGATCCCGCGACGATCCGTCCGGCGATCGACTTCCTCAGCTGGCTCGCCGACGACAACTTCACGTTCCTGGGCTACCGCGAGTACGACCTGAAGACCGAGGAGAACGGCGAGGACGTGCTCGTGCCCGTGCCGCACAGCGGCCTCGGCATCCTGCGCAAGCCCACCACCGCCGTCGCGCATCTGCGCCCCGAGGCGCAGCGCACCGCGCGCGACCCGCGTCTCCTCACGATCACGAAGGCCAACTCGCGGGCCACCGTGCACCGCGACGTGTACCTCGACTACATCGGGGCGCGCATGTTCGACGACGAGGGCAACGTCATCGGCGAGCGCCGGTTCCTCGGCATGTTCACGTCGGCCGCGTACGCCGCGTCGGTGCTGACGCTGCCGATCGTGTCCCCCAAGGTGCGCGCCGTGCTGGAGGCATCCGGATTCTCGCCCGCGTCGCACTCGGGCAAGGATCTGCTGCAGGTTCTGGAGGACTACCCGCGCGACGAGCTCTTCCAGGACACCCCGGAGCACCTGCTGAAGGTCGCCTCGGAGGTCAGCCGTCTGCGCGAGCGTCGCCGCGCCCGCAGCTTCCTGCGCCGTGATGAGTTCGGCCGGTTCGTGTCGGTGCTCGTCTATCTGCCGAAGGACCGGTACAACACCGCGCTGCGCCTGCGCGTCGAGAACCTGCTGCGCACGGAGTTCGCCGCCGAGAGCATCGATCACGCGACGCGCGTCGGCGACGGCCCGCTCGCACAGCTGCACTTCGTCGTGCGCGTGCCCCGCGGCTCGTCCCTGCCCGAGGTGGATGAGGCCGACCTGCAGGCGAAACTGGTCGAGGCCGTCCGCGGCTGGGACGAGGGCCTCGTCGACGCTCTGGACCACACCCACGGCGAGGACGAGACCGCGCGACTGCTCGCCCAGTACGGCGACGCGTTCCCGCTGGCGTACAAGGAGTCGGTCCGCCCGGACGAGGCGCTCGACGACATCGCCCTGCTCGAGATGCTCGACGAGCAGGAGTTCGCCGTGCACCTCAACGTTCCCGAACGGGGCGACGCCGACAAGCGCGTGCTCACCCTGCTGTCGCACCGGGAGTACCCGCTGACGCAGGTGCTGCCGATCCTCACCGACCTCGGCGTCGACGTCGTCGAGGAGCGCCCGTACACGATCACCCTGCCGAACGGCGAGGTGCGCTACATCTCCGACTTCGGCCTCGTCGCACCCGGCCTCGACGACGCCGGTTCCGAGCGCTGGCACGACCCGGCCTGGGGCGCCGACTTCGAGGCGGCGTTCTCGGCTTCCTGGACGGGCGCGGCCGAGAGCGACCGGCTCAACTCGCTCGTGCTGCTCGGCGGACTCGACTGGCGCCGCATCGTCGTGCTGCGCTCCATCGCGATGTACCTGCGGCAGATCGGGTCGGCGTTCTCGGTCGAGTACATCGAGCAGGCGCTCGTCGCCAACGCCGGTCTCAGCCGCGACCTGGTGCGGCTGTTCGAGCTGCGCTTCGATCCCGCGGTGACCGGCGACAGGGACGCGCAGGCGGATGCCGCGGAGGCGGCGCTGCTGGAGGCGCTCGACGGCGTCTCCAGTCTCGACGACGACCGCATCCTGCGCACCTTCATCGGCGTGATCGCGGCGACCTGGCGCACGAACTTCTACCAGCCGGCATCCGACGGCTCGCCGAAGCCGTGGGTGTCGATGAAGCTCGACTGCCGGCGGGTGCCGGGTCTGCCGAAGCCGCATCCGATGGCCGAGATCTGGGTGTACTCGCCCGAGGTCGAGGGCGTGCATCTGCGGTTCGGCAAGGTGGCGCGGGGCGGTCTGCGCTGGAGCGACCGCCGTGAGGACTTCCGCACCGAGGTGCTCGGGCTCGTGAAGGCGCAGATGGTGAAGAACGCCGTCATCGTGCCGACCGGCTCGAAGGGCGGCTTCTTCGCCAAGCGCCTTCCCGCGCCGAGCGATCGCGCCGCGTGGCTGGAGGCCGGCAAGGCCGCGTACCGCACGTTCATCCGTGGTCTGCTCGACCTCACCGACAACCGCGTCGGCACCGACATCGTGCCGCCCGCCGAGGTGGTGCGCCGCGACGGGGACGACTCCTACCTCGTCGTCGCCGCTGACAAGGGCACCGCGACGTTCTCGGACATCGCGAACGGCATCTCGGCGGAGTACGGATTCTGGCTCGACGACGCCTTCGCCTCGGGCGGCTCGGCGGGCTACGACCACAAGGCCATGGGCATCACCGCGCGCGGCGCCTGGGAGTCGGTCAAGCGGCACTTCCGCGAGCTGGGTCTCGACACGCAGACCGAGGACTTCACCGTCGTCGGCGTCGGCGACATGTCCGGCGACGTGTTCGGCAACGGGATGCTGCGCTCCGAGCACATCCGGCTCGTCGCCGCCTTCGATCACCGGCACGTGTTCGTCGACCCCGAACCGGATGCCGCGGCATCCTTCGCCGAGCGTCGCCGCCTGTTCGAACTGCCGGGGTCGTCGTGGGACGACTACGACCGTTCGCTGATCTCCGCCGGCGGCGGCGTGTTCCCGCTGTCGCTGAAGTCGATCGCCGTGACCCCGCAGATGGCCGCGGCACTGGGGATCGACCCGGCGGTCAAGACGGTGACGCCGCTCGAGCTCAAGCGCGCCGTGCTGCTCGCCCCGGTCGACCTGTTCTGGAACGGCGGCATCGGCACCTACATCAAAGCGAGCGATGAGACGGATGCCGAGATCGGTGACCGCGGCAACGACGCGATCCGTGTGAACGGGCGGGACCTGCGCCTGAAGGTGGTCGGCGAGGGCGGCAACCTCGGCGTGAGCCAGCGCGGCCGCATCGAGGCGGCGCTCGCGGGCGTCAGCATCAACACCGACGCCATCGACAACTCGGCGGGCGTGGGCACCTCCGACCGCGAGGTCAACATCAAGATCCTGCTCGGCGCGATCGAGCGCGCCGGTCGTCTCGACCGGGAAGCGCGCAACACGCTGCTGCAGTCGATGACCGACGAGGTCGCCCGCCAGGTGCTGCGCGACAACTACGAGCAGAACGTGCTGCTCGGCAACTCGCGCGCCAACGCCGCCGTCATGCTGCCGGTGCACGAGCGCCTGATGGAATGGCTGGAGCAGCGCGAGGAACTCGACCGCGAACTGGAGTTCCTGCCGACGGCCGCCGAGGTGCAGGTGCGTGCCGGCGAGGGCCGAGGGCTCACCCGGCCGGAGTTCGCGGTGCTCGTCGCCTACGCGAAGCTCGCGCTCAAGGCCGATCTGAGCACGAGCGACCTCGCCGACGACCCGTGGTTCGCCCAGACGCTGGCGGAGTACTTCCCCGAACAGGTGCGGCAGACGTACGGGGCGGACCTCGACGCGCATCCCCTGCGCGCCGAGATCGTCGTGAACACGGTCGTGAACTCGATGGTGAACCGCGGCGGCATCACGTTCGCCTCGCGGGCGGCGGAGGAGACCGGGGCATCCACCGTGCACATCGCGCGGGCCTACGTCGCGGTGCGCGAGATCTTCGACCTGCGCAGCTTCGTCGTCGCCGTGGAGGCCACCGACAACCTCGTGCCCACGGCGGTGCAGACCGACATGTACCTGACGTTCCGCAGGCTGCTCGACCGGGCATCCCGGTGGTTCATGCAGCATCGCCCCGACCCGTTCGACATCGGGCGGCAGATCGACGACTTCCGCGAGCCGGTGACGTCGCTGTGGGCGCAGCTCGGCGAGCTGCAGCGCGGCGCCGACCTGGAGCGCTACGAGGGCCGCGTGCAGGAGCTGGAGGATGCCGGGGTGCCGGCCGAGCTGGCACGGCACGCATCCGGCATCCTGGACGCGTTCCCGCTGCTGGACGTCGCCGAGAGAGCACGCGCGAACGGCTGGGACACCGGTGAGCTGGCGGCGCTGTACTTCGCGCTGTCGGCGCGCCTGGGCTTCGAGCCGATGCTGACCAAGGCGACGGCACTGCCGCAGGGCGACCGCTGGGGCTCGATGGCGCGCGCGACCATGCGCGACGACCTGTATGCCGTGATGATCGAGCTCACCTCGACCATCGCGCAGCAGACCGAGACGGCCGACCCGGATGCCCGGATCGAGGCGTGGCTGGATCAGGGCGGCCCGTCGGCGCGGCGCGTGCTCGACGAGGCGCTCGCCGCGGCAGTGGCGGAGGACGGCGACGGCCTGGCGACGCTGTCGGTCGCGGTGCGCAGGCTGCGGTCGCTGGTGCGCTGAGCGGGGCCGGCCTGCATGCCGGTGTGCGCCTCAGCTCTCGGGCGTCTCAACGTGCACTACGACCTCGTGGTGGATCGGCGTCTTGATCGAGCGTGCGATGAAGCAGTAGTCGCCGACCCGCTCATGCAGTTCTGCGGCTGCTGCAGGGTCGCTGGCCGCGGTGATCGTCACGGTGGGGCGCAGGGTGACGCTCTCGAACTGGCCGGCGCCCGTGGCTTCCTCGACCATGATCCCAGCAGGGTGATCCTCGTAGGCGGTCACGACCACGCCGGCCTGGGCGGCGAGGCCGAGGTACCAGAGCATGTGGCATTGTGCGACCGAGGCGAGGTAGAGCTGTTCGGGGTTCCAGCGGGTGGGATCCCCGCGGAAGGCGGGATCCGAGGAGCCGAGCAGTGCCGGCGGACCGGAAGCCGCCACCTCGTGGTCACGCGAGTACGCGCGAGGGGAGGCCGTGCCCGCGCCGCTGTTGCCGGTCCAGGTCAGCTGGATCTCGTAGTCGTGTGTCGTCATGACGCGCTCCTTGTCGGGATCGGGCGCTGGCGCAGCGCCTCTCGGGTTGCGAACGCATGGTGTTCCACGGCGGCTCGTGCTGCCTCAGTATCGCCGTTGTGGAGCGCCCGCAGGATGATTTCGTGCTCCGCATGCACCGCCTGAGCGCGCTCGGGGGTCCCCAGACTGCGCCTCGTGCTGATCGTGATCTGGTCCCACCAGCCGCTCAGCGTGCTGCTGATGACGGGATTGTCCGCCAGTGCGGCAACCGCCTCATGAAACGCGCGGTTCGCCTCGATCGCACGGGCGAGATCGCCGGAGAGGGTGTGGCCGTTCGTCTCGGCGGCCAGCGACGTCAGCGCCTCCAGACGAACAGGAGCGACTTCTCCGCGAGCCACTCGCTGCGCTGCCTGGAACGCGGCCGAACCCTCGAGGCCGGCGCGCGCCTCGTGCAGTTGGGCGAGTTCGACGTCGCTGAGCAGACGGAGGCGAATGCCACGCCCCTGAGCCCGCACGAGCCCATCGCCTTCGAGGCGCTGAAGCGCCTCGCGCACCGGCGTGCGGCTGACACCCAGGCGCTCGGCCAGCTGGGACTCGGCCACCCGCTCGTCCTCGCGGATGCCACCCGTCATCACCAGCGTGCGCAGCGATTCGTAGACCGTCACCCCGCAAGTATTGCATGCAATATCTAGTTTTGCATGCAATGCCGATACGTGTGGCCCGGAAGTGTCTCATGACCGAACCGGCCGGGAATGTCGGGAACGCGGTCAGATGACACTGAATGTCGCGAGGTTCGCCAAATCTCGCGGGAACGGCGCAACTTTGTCGTGACACTTTCCCGAGGCCTGTCGGACTCTTTGTCCACGTTGCGCTCGAGCGAGCAGGCAGCAGCTATCGCGATCGGGAATCGACGAGCGCTGTTTCTCTAGAGGTACCTTCATCGGGCGTCGGCTCGTGCCGGTCAGCAGTGCCCCTCAACGTGGTGTAGTTCGCGGTGACCGCACCGCCCTCGTCGTAGACGTGGGCGCGGTCACCGTGTAGTCCCTTCGAGGAAACTCTCACATCCCACTCGAAAGGCATCTTCACGATGACCGCACCTCATATTGTCGACCCTGCCGGCCTGCTCAGCGAAGCCCCCGCGGATGCGTCGCCGGATCTGATGCGCAGCCTGCTGCAGACGATGATCAACGCGCTGTTGTCCGCTGACGCGGACGCGGTGGTCGGCGCCGAATGGGGCCAAACGCTCCAGCGACCGTGTCGCCCAGCGCAACGGCTACCGGCACCGCGACCTCGACACCCGGGTCGGCACCATCGATGTCGCGATCCCGAAGCTCCGCCAGGGGACCTACTTCCCGGAATGGCTGCTCGAGCGCCGCAAACGGGCCGAGTCCGCGCTGATCACTGTGGTCGCGGACTGCTACCTCGCCGGCGTCTCAACCCGGCGCATGGACAAGCTCGTCAAGACCCTCGGGATCCATTCGTTGTCCAAGTCCCAGGTGTCGCGGATGGCGGCGGACCTCGACGAGCACGTCGACCAGTTCCGGCACCGTCCGCTCGGTGACGCCGGCCCGTTCACGTTCGTCGCCGCCGACGCCTTGACGATCGGCATGGGTCTGGAACGCGCGCTGATGCTGCGCAAGGGCATCCCCGACATCCGCTACCTCCGCGCCGAGGATCCGCGCATCGCCTCGCAGATGCTCACCCTGGATCCGTGGCAGCACGTCTCTCCTCTGCCGGCCACCCGACGCGACATCTCCGTCGTGCTCGACGCCGCCGAAGACGAGGAGACTCTGGGCGACCGCATCCGCACCGCTCACGAGGACCTTCCCGATGCCGCCAGGGCGAGGCTCGGAACACAGGAGGGCCAGGTCAATCTGCTGCTGCGGATCGTTCTGCGGCCGATCGATCGCACCCTCACGTCCGACCAGGCGAACGGCATCCGCAATGCGATCTACCGCGCGGTTCATGAAGGACCGGTAATGGAGCTGGTCTGAGACCGGCGTCGTGCCCGGTCGCAGGCGCAGCCTGCGTCCGGGCACGACGGCGCGGATCGGAGTATGCAGCATCAGCCGCGTAGCGCGGCGATGGCGTGCTCGATGCGTCGCTGCCGAGTCTCTGGTCTCTTCGCGCTCTCGACGGAGCGCACGACCTCGCGCCTGCGGCTGGACGTGAGAGCGTCGTAGGCCGCGCGGGCATCCTGATCGACATCGAGGGCGGCTGCGAGATCGTCCGGTTCAACGACGATGCGCGGTTCGGTGTCGAGCGTCAGTTCGACCTCGACCTGGTCGCCTATCGCCACGCCGACGGCCCGGCGGTTGGCGTTGCTGAGCCCGATCAGATGGCGGCCGCGCATGATCGCGACCCGGCTCCGCCACGAATGATCGTTGATCCTGATCGTCACGGCGGGGCGAGCTCCCCCGCCGAGCGCTTCGACCACACCGGGCGGCACCTCCAGTCCGCGCATGGGCTCGGGCGGCTCGACCACGGCCAGGAACTTCATGATCTCTCCCTGCTCGCGACCGGCATCCGGGGCGATGCCGCTGGCACGGTCTCGGATGCCGGTGCGCTGTCACTCGGCGTATGGCTGGTCCGGCGCGTGGTCGCTGTAACCCAGGCTCCAGATGTAGCCGTCCGGATCGGCGAATGTGGCGCCGTATCCGCCCCACGGCAGGGCGCCGGCGGGTGTCAGAACGGTCGCGCCTGCCGCCTGCGCCTCTGCCAGGATCTCATCGACGCGGTTCTGGCTGCGGACGACGTAGGTCAGTACGACGCCGCTGAATCCGCTGCCTTCCGGGCTCGTGCCCACCTGTGCGGCGAGTCCGTCGCGTCCGTAGAAGCCGACCGGTGAGGCGCCGTCGGATTCGAAGAACACCGAGATGCCGAAGTCGCTCTGGATCTTCCAGCCGAGTCCTTCGGTGTAGAACTTCTTGGCCCGATCCATGTCCTGGACGCCGAGAAGAATCGAGCTGACGTGTGCTTTCATGCTGTACTCCCTGTTTGTGTGAGGTGATCGATTCCAGCATGCGAGAGCCGCGGCGCCTCATCAACGGGAGATGTCCCGACCGATCCATCAGTCATGCTTATGACAGGAGGGATAGGATCGGACGACCAGCACGGAGGCAACGCAGTGGAGCTTCGAGACATCGAGATCTTCCTCACCCTCGCCGAGGAATTGCACTTCGGCCGCACCGCGGAGCGACTGCACGTCTCGCAGGCGCGGGTCAGTCAGGTGATCGCCCAGCTCGAGATGCAGATCGGCGGAAGCCTGTTCGATCGCTCGAACCGCCGAGATGTCCGCCTCACGCCCGTCGGCGCCCGGCTGCGTGACGACCTCATCCCTGTTCATGACGCGCTGCAGAACAGCCTGGAACGCGCGAAGCTGTCTGCTCGCGGCATCGACGCCCGACTGCGAGTCGGGCTGATGCCGTACAACATTCCCGCCCTGCACGGCTACTGGGACGAGTTCGCCCGGCGCCACCCGCGATACGACCTGCAGGTGCGTCACGCGTCGTTCAACGACCCGTTCGGCAGCCTTCGCAGAGGCGAGATCGACGTGCTGGTCACCTGGCTCCCCGTCGAAGAGGCCGATCTGACGATCGGTCCCGCCCTGTTCACCGACTCCCGGGTTCTCGCGGTGTCCGTCGACCACGAGCTTGCCGGCAGGCCGTCGGTTTCCGTCGAGGAGCTGGCGGACTTCGCCCATATCAAGGTGCCCGGCATGCCGGAGGCGTGGGAGAACGGCTACCTGCCCTTCCACACGCCGAGCGGAAGAGCGATAGAACGCGTCGAGTCCGTCACCAACGCTGACGAGCTGCTGCAACTCGTCAGCACGGGCGAGATCATCCATCCGTTCCCGGCTCACGTCGCCCACTACTGGTCCCTGCCCCAGATCCGATGGGTGCCGATCCCGGACCTGCCCCGGCTCACCTACGCGCTCGTCTGGCGCACAGCCGCCGAGAACAGCCTGATCCGCGCTTTCGCCCGGACTGTCGCAGATCTTGGGCCCACCCTCGAGGGGCGAGAACGACGTTGATTCAGCTCATGAGCTCGAGACGGCGCAACCACCACGCGTCGAGCTCGAGCTCGAGCGAGAGCTGGATGGGGCCGATCTCGCGCGCGATGTCGACGAGCTCGCGGGTCCAGCGGCCAGCCGGTCCGACACGTTGCACCATTCCCCATCTCAGCACGGGGCGCTCTTCGATCGGGATGTAGACGGCCGCGCCGCGGTCGTAGTACTTGAGTCCCTGACCGCAAGCAAAAGCCACGGCGCCGTCGTCCTCGGCGATGGACCAGAGAACCTCCTCACGAGTGCGCACTCGGCGCTTCGTCTGCGACGACGCATGACCGCCCGGAGACACGGCAGCCTCCCAATAGTCCGGCACGGGCAGACCGGAGGGCAGAACGTCGTACGCCGACAGCTCAGCCAGAGACACAGACGCTCGGGCGGCGAGCTCGTGCGCCGGCGCGACCATCGCGACGACGGGTTCGATGAACGCCTCCACGGCGACCTCGAGGTCGGGCTCGTGGACCGGAAGCCACAGGAGTGCGATGTCCACATCGCCGTTCCGTATCGGTGTGAACGGATCGTCGATCCGGATCTCACGGAGGCGTATGTCGACGTGTGGGAAGCGACTTCGGAAGAGGGCGGTGATCGGTGCCAGATCCTGCCACATCGGCCCCATCACCCCGAACGTGAGCGCATCTGGCCCGCCGAGCGCGGAGCTCTTCGCCGCTTCAACACCGTCGAGAATGCGTCGATAGCCGGCTTCGAGGTCGTCCCGCAGCTGCACACCGAGTGGGGTCAGGGCCACCTTGCGGCTGGTGCGTTCGAACAGCGGAGCACCGATCCGCTTCTCCTGCTTCGCGATCGACTGGCTGACCCGCGGCGGCGAGATGAACAGCCTCTCCGCTGTGCGACCGAAATGCAGCTCCTCGGCGAGGGTCAGAAAGATCTCGATGTCGCGCAGCTCCATCCACAGCATCCTTCCGATCGTTAACTCCGGGCGCAAGGGGCGTTTCGCGCCTGGACATTGTTCGCGTTCGGGCGAATCGCGAGGCTAGGCACATGGAGAACAACCCCACCGCAAGGAGAGAAGAAATGACCACGACGACACTCCCGACGAGCCCGCGGATGACCAATCCGGTCGCCCTCCTCGACGGCGCCTCAGGTGCGATCTTCGCGCTCATGAAGGCCTCACGGCAGACGGACCTGGCGCACTCGACGCTCGAGCTGGTACACCTGCGGGTGAGCCAGATCAACGGCTGCAGCCCCTGCGTCGACTCCGGCGTGAAGTCGGCCAAGCAGGCAGGCGAGACCGACGAGCGCCTGCATGCGGTGGTCGCCTGGCGCGAGACACCGTACTTCACCGACGAGGAGCGCGCCGCACTGGCACTGGCCGAGAGCGCCACCCGGTTGGCCGATCGACCGGATGCCGTGTCCGACGAGGTCTGGAACGATGCAGCGAGTTTCTTCGACGAGCGTCAGCTGGCCGCATTGATCCTGTACATCGCGACGACCAACCTCTTCAACCGCCTCAACGCGACCACGCGCCAGCTGGCCGGCCGCTCCTGGAAATGAAAGGCACGACCATGGCAACTGTACGAACTCACCGATACACCGTCGAGACGGGCAGCCTGGCCACGATGCTCGAACACCGCACGAACCTGATCGACGGCATCCGGTCCGCGAATCCCACCTTCGCTGAGGCGACGCTGATCAAGCTGGACGACGGCTCCTACCTCGACATCTGGCGTTGGGAATCGGCGGAAGACATGCAGCGCGCCTCGCAGGTCGCAGCAAGCATCCCTCTGGTCGGAGCAACCCTGAGCCTGACCGCGGATCACTCTGTGCTCGACGGAGAGGTTCTCGACCGGCGGTGACGCGACACACCCGCGCCGGTGCCCCGAGCTGATCGGGGCATCGACGCGTTGTCGCGGATGCGGAAAGTACTTGAATGTTCGTCAAGTACATGCTTTGCTTGCAAGCAACAACATCGTCCGCAGACACCGTTCCCGATTAGGAGGCAACATGTCGACATCCGAAGACAACACCGGGCCCTCGCCATCGGCTGCGGCCGAGGCCCTCAGTTCAGCGGATGCGGCCGCCCGTCGCATCCGCTCGCGTCGCGGGTGGTACATCGCCGGCACGCTCGTGATGGCGGTGGCGCTGGCCGCATTCAGCATCGCCCTGGCTTCGTGGCCAGACCGCCTCGCCGACCTGATCATCCCGGGCCTCCTAGTTGTGGGCGCGATCCTCGCCCTCCTTGCGTGGAGCGGGCGCACCATCCCGACGGCGGCTGTCGCGGTGTCGAACCGCGTGGTGTTCATCAGCGCCGCACTCATGGTCGTGACTCTGTTGCTGAACCGCCTGCTTCCCGCGGGATTCTCTGGCTGGGTCGTGCTCACCGGGCTCCTGCCGGCGCTGCCCTTCCTGTACCTCGCGTGGCGGGTGGCCCGCGCATGACGCATCCGCGTCACCGCCTCGACGACCTGATCCACTCGCCGGTGCGCCTCTCGGTCATGTCGGCGCTGCGCCACGCGGATGCCGTCCACTTCGGGCTGCTGCGCGACACCGTGGAGGTTAGCGATTCCCTCCTGTCCAAACACCTCGCCGCGTTGGAGGCGGCCGGGTATGTGGAGGTGACGAAGGGGTATGCCGGACGTCGCCCCCGCACCTGGTACTCGCTCACGGAGGAGGGACGGGCAGCGTTCGACGCCTACATCGCGGCGCTGCGTGAGATCGTGGACGCGCCCGTGCTCCCGCTGGACTCTGGCGAATAGTCAGCGCTCGACCCGCGAGGCGCGCGACCCCGGCGGAGACCAGGTGCGCAGCGGCCGCCACGACCAGAGGCGCGGTCAGTCCGTCGTGCGAGAGCGGGCCCGCGGCCAGCGCGCCGAGTCCGGATGCGGTGATCTTCAGGCTGGCCCCGGTGGTGAAGATCTGCGTGCGCAGCCCGGCGGGCGCTTCGAGGTGGCGGATGTGCAGCAGAGCCGCGAGCTGCGGTCCGTCCCCCGCTCCGATGACCGCCGCCGCGAGCAGAGCTGCCACCGGGGACGGGATGAGGATCAGGAGGATGCCTGTGCCGACCGTCGCGGTGGCGCGCGTCAGCGCGGTGCCGGGGCGCTCGAGGCCCCGGCCGCGAGCCAGCACCGCGTTCGCGATGAGCGCGAATCCCGCAAGCACCGCGAGGATCGCACCGGCCGCCGCGGGTGTGCCGAACCGGGCGGTGCTGATCGCGGGGACCAGGACGAGGAACATCCCGAAGCCGAAGAAGGCGATGCACGACGACGCGGTGGCCCAGCGCAGGCGGGGTCGCTGCGTGATCGCGCCGAACCCACTCCGAAGGTCAGCCAGCGGACTGACGCGGATGCTTACGCCGCCACGACGCGGGGTGCGTGCCGGTGCCGGGCCGCGAGTCCAGGGTGCGCACGCACTGCCGACCAGAAGCAGGCCGACCGTGACGATCAGGGGGGCGGCCGGCCCGCCTGCAACGTAGGCCAGTCCTGCCAGGAGCGGACCTAGGAGTCCAGCGATGCTGTACGAGCTCGCGTCGAACAGCGCCAGCCTTCGTCGGCGCGTCGGGTCATCCGTGGTCAGCGATGCGGACCATCCGCCCGCCACGGCAGGAGCGAACAAACCGGCGAGCACCGCGATCACCATGGCCAGTGGGCCGCGCCCATGGAGCAGACAGAAGCCGATCGCCACCAGGCCGCCGGTGAATGCGATCAGCGACAGCGTCAGGGGCGCCGGCGAGTGGGCCCGGTCCATCCAGACGCCGAACACGGGACCGCCCACAGCGGCGGCGACGGAAAGCAAGCCGAACACGGTCGCACTGTCGCCCTGGGCCGAGCCGGCGTAAGCGAAGAGCAGGATCGCAGTGCCTGCCATGTCGTCGCCCACGCGCGACACGAGTGCCCCCACGGGAACCAGGATGGCGGAGTAACGGTATAGCATGTCTAATACGTTACTTAGGATGGTGGCTGTGCAGGGATTCAAGGCGGGAGCAGCGCATGCGGTGCGGCGTTGCGCGGCCGTGCTCAATGCGGTCGACGGCGGCCCGTCGGCGATCCGTGCCACGCTCGCCCAGTACGGAGAACGGACCGAGGAACTCTCGGAAGATCAGGTCGCGGCGCTGAGCCAGGCTGCGCAACGGCTGCGCGCCATCGCAGCGGAAGAATCGCTCGACCGGGTGTGCGACGCGCTGAACGACATCCTCGCGACATGCCGCCCTCCACGGCTCACCGCCCACGACGGCAGCCCGTGGCACCTGCACATCGATGCCGACGACGACGCCGACTGGGGTGAATGGTTCCTCGCCTCGTCGGCGATGGCGTTGGCCATCACCGTCTCCGACGCGCAGCAGCCGCCCCTGGGCGTCTGCCGCGCCCCGGGCTGCGCGAACGTGTATCCGGTTAGCAGTCCCGGCCGCCCTCGCAGGTACTGCTCGACGACGTGCTCCACACGAGCCCGCGTGCACGCGCATCGCACTCGCAGCTGATGCCTGTCCAGAGCGCAGATCATCGATGGCACAATGAGGTCGTGATCGCAGGCCTTCCCCCGGCCCTGACCGCCCGCCACCCCGTGCCGGAGGATCACCCGCGGGTGCTGGCAGTTCTGGACAAGTGGTGGGCGAACCTCAAGGGCGACGACGGAGCGCGGGAGCGCGCGCTGCTCCTCCCACGGCTCTACTTCCAGCACTTCACGACCACCAGTTTCGTGGTCGAGGACGGGAAGGGGGAACTCGCCGCCTTCCTCGTGGGATTCCTGTCGCAGACCGATCCGCATGCCGCGTACATCCACTTCGTCGGCGTCGACCCCGTCCGGCAGGGGCAGGGTGTGGGGCGTGCGCTCTACCGTGCATTCCTCGACGTGGCCACGGCGAACGGGCGACACGTCGTGCGCAGCGTGACCAGCCCCGAGAACACCGGGTCGCAGGCGTTCCATCAGCGTCTCGGATTCTCCGCGAGCGAGGTCATTCACGACTACGACGGCCCGGGCCTTGCGCGGGTGGCGTTCAGCGCGACGACGACCGCAGCCCGCGTGCGAGGAGCGCGGCAGTTGCGGGTGCTCGACGGCGCACTGGTGCTGGAGCAGCACGCCGACGCCGACGTTCCCGGCGGGGATTGGGTCGCGCTCGTCCGTGCACCAGATGGACTCACTGCCATTCTCCCGGCACCGGACTCCGGGTCGAAGGAGCGGTGGATCGCACTGTACGACGCAGACCCGGATCACGGCCTGGACGAGCCGGGACTGCTCGTCGCCGCGCTGGCTCCACTGGCGCGAGCGGGCGTACCCGTCTTCGTCGCCTCGACCTACCTCGCCGACCTGGTTCTCGTCCCCGAGGAGCGAGTGCAGACCGCTCTCGCGGCGCTGCAATCGTCGGGGTTCGGGATCTCGCCGTGAACCGACCGCATCGTCGGCCGTCCGCAGAGGATCAGAGCTGAAGCTTCTCCAGGCACTCTGCCCCGACGGGGGTGATCCGTAGCGACCGGTCCTCGGATCGGCGCGTCACCCAGCCTGCGGTCAGCATCGACTCGAGCAGCGCCGCACCCAGGCGACCCGCGACATGCGGTCGGCGGGCCGTCCAGTCCAGGCACCCGCGAACAAGCGGGCGCGACGAATCCGCGACAGCGAGGGGCAGGCCGATGCCCGCCGCGATGTCATCGACCGTGCCGCGTGCCGAGCCGAGGCCCTCATCGAGCAGTCCCTGCTCCACCAGCCGGTCGGCGACGGCGATGCCGAGGTCGCCTGCCAGGTGGTCGTAACAGGAGCGGGCGCGGCGCATCGCCGCGCGGCGATCACTCGCCGCCCACGACGACACCGGCGGTTCGCCGGTCAGACGCAGAATGGCCTCCACCGCCTCTGCCACCGCCGGGTCGGCGATGCGGACCAGGCGCGTGCGCCCCTGCTGCTCGACCGCAAGCAGTTCCGCCTCGAGCAGCCTGGCCACGTGTGCGGTCGTCGTCGACGGGGCGATCCCGAGGCGAGCAGCGAGAGCGCCGACGGGGAGCGGGACGCCGCCGAGCAGCTCCTGCAGGATCTGCAACCGGCGGGGTTCTGCGAGCGCCTGCGCCAGCTGCTCGAGCGACGGGGCGCTCATCGCAGCACAGTCCGCGCCCGCTCGATGTCGTCGACCACGAACACCTTGCGATTGTCGTGATCGCTGTACTGCGCCTCGACGTGGATGCCGGCAGCCTGCAGCGCCGACATCATGCGTCCCATCTCTCCCGGTACGTCCGCGCGCAGCGGCACCACGAGCGCGGGTGCCGTTGTCGCATTGATGCCTGCGGCCTCCAGTGCGGCGACCGCGACGGCGCCCTCGGCGACAAGATAGTGAGCCTGACCGGCCCAGACGCCCCCACCTTCGAGGCCCACGCCGGCCGCTCCCAGAACAGCGCCGATCCGGCTGACGTCGCCGGCGACATCGCTGACGGTGATGGCGAGATCGTTCACGACAGCACCTCCACGGTCGGCGCGATGGTCGCCTCCGCTGTCAGCGAGTTGGCGATGTAGCACCCGGCGTGCGCCTCATGGAGCAGCTTGACCACGCGCGTCGCTTCGGCACCGCGCACCGTGATCTTCGGTGCCAGCTCGACGCGCGTGATGCGCGCGGGCTGCTCGTCCATCGGCATGAACGCGGTTGCGGCGTCGTCGTAGCGAACCACGTCGACGCCGGCCTGGGCTGCGACCGCGAGGAACGAGAGCAGCAGACACGAGCTCGCCGCAGCGAGCAGCAGCTGCTCGGGGTTGGGCAGTGATGCGTCGCCGCGGAACGCTGGGTCGGCGCTGAGCGTCAAGATCTCGTCGGAGACCTGCATGTCGTGCGCTCGCCCATATGCGCGGTACCCCGCGCCTGTGCTGCCCTCCCACGAGAGAGCGGTGCTGTACTGGTGAACGGTCATGCAGCCAGGCTAAAGGCGGAACGTTTCGGTCGGGGACGAAACATGCGGCATGATGCGACAGCTGGTCACGTGGACCCGGCGCCGACCCCAGGGCTTCTGAAGGCTGATGAGTTCAGCGGATGCCGCGCAGTACTGCGTCGACCGCGCAGGCGGGAACGATCGATGTGCTCGTCAACTGCGCCGGCTACGGCGAATTCGGCAGCGTCGAGGAGACGACGCTCGCCGAGGCGCGACAGCAGCTGGAGGTCAACGTGCTGGGCGCCGTCGGGCTCATCCAAGCCGTGCTCCCCGGCATGCGCGAAGCGCGATCCGGGCGCATCGTGAACGTGTCATCCTTGGCTGGCGAGTTCGCGTCGCCGCTGGGTGGCTGGTATCACGCCTCGAAGTTCGCGCTCGAGGCGATCTCGGACTCGCTGCGCGGCGAGGTCGGGCAGTTCGGCATCGACGTGACGCTCGTCCAGCCCACTTACGTGGCTACGGACTGGCACGAGACGGCGGTGGGACACCTGGAGGCGTCGTCGGCCACAGGACCGTACTCGGGGATGGCCGCCGCCATGCGTGCATACTTCGCCAGTCCCGCGCTGGCGCGACAGATGGCGTCTGTGGATGCTGTGGCCGCTCAGATCGTCAAGGCGGCGCTGACGCGTAAGCCCAGGACGCGGTATCGCATCGGCCCCGGTGCGAACGTCGCCGTGGCCCTGGCCACGCTCCTTCCCGATCGCGCTTTCGACGCGCTGACCCGCAAGCAGTTCGGCTATGCTGCGGTGGAGCTTGCGCAGGCTCGATGAGCGACTCCCCTCGCGACCCTTCTGCGCTCGCGCATCCGGCTTCGATTCGGGTGGGTGCCGTGGTGTCGACGCGCGTCGCCAAGTTCCGAATGTGAAGGTGAGGATATGACTGACGAGACCGGCCGTGCAGTGATCGCAGACCTCTGCCGCATCCCCAATCCCGAAGCGATCGATCGCACGGCGTTCGTCGAGTTGGGCGGCGTGGAGCAGTTCGTCTCGATTCGCGGGCGGAACGCGGACAATCCGATCCTCATCGTCTGCCACGGAGGCCCTGCGCTCCCCTCCCTGCCCTCATCGTGGATCTGGCAGCGAGGCGTCGAAGACTATTTCACTGTCGTCAACTACGACCAGCGTGCGAGCGGAAAGTCGGCGCGCACAGCATCCGACGATCTCGACCTCACGATCGACCGCTACGTCGACGACCTCGTCGAGCTGATCGAGTGGCTGCAGAAAGAGCTCGGCGTGGCGAAGGTCGGCGTGCTCGGCCACAGCTGGGGGACGATCATCGGGGTGACGCTGGCGCACCGCCGCCCGGACCTGCTCTGGGCCTATGCCGCCGCGAGTCAGGTGATCTGCGGGCCGGAGAACGAGGTCGAGAGCTTTCAGTTCGCGCTGCGCAGCGCCTTGGCCGACGAGAACGAGGAGGCCATCGCGCAGCTGCGCGCGCTCGGCGACTACCCGGGTCCGAACCCGCTCACCATCGACCGGATCGTGACCTGCCGAAGGTGGGCGCAGTATTACGGCGGGCTGTCTGCGCACCGCTCCGACTTCGCGTACTTCACCGAATCGCAGGAACTCTCTCCCTATTACACGGCTGACGAGCTGCAGCTGATCGCCACGGGGCAGCAGGTGACCATGCCCCAGGTCGTTCCGCAGTTGCTCGGTTTCGACGGGCGCGAGATGACCTCGTTCGACGTGCCCATCGTGCAGTTCCTCGGCCGTCACGACTACACGACGCCCACAGCTCCGGTTGCGCGATGGATCGAGAGCGTGACTGCGCCGTCGAAGGATGTCGTGTGGTTCGAGAACTCCGCTCATCTGTGCATGTTCGAGGAGCAGGGCAAGTTCGTCGTGAGTCTTGCGGCCCTCCTGCTGCCGCACTCCGGGGCGTGAATCTGAGGGCGACCGCATGCTCTTGTGTGCAACGTAAAGAGCGTCGATGCAGCGACTAACCGTTCCCGACAAGAAGTGTCGGGAACGCGGTCGGATGACACTAGATGTCACCTGAAGTCGAGGAACAGTCGGGGGTGTGAGGTGAGGATGTCGTGACACTTTCCCTCCTCCTCCCGGCCGATGGCATTCCTACGTGCGGGAAAGGGGCTGGGAGGTGCGGCGGCGGGATTCGTCCGCCAGCACGATCTTGATGAACTTGCAGTTCGCCTCATCGAGGTCGTCGTGGAATCCACCCATGAGAGCCGCGTATGCGGCATGGACGTGTTCTTTGGTCGCTATCAGAAGGCGGTAGGTCGCGAGTGGGCTGATGTCTGCGCGCCGGCTCATTGACCAGCCGCTCGTCACTTTGCGCTGCATCGTCGAATACGACGAATCCCACCCAAAGAAGTAGACCCCGCCACCGTATCCGAGTCGAGTCTCTCCATCGGTGGCGGGGCCCGCGTCGACGTGACGATGGAGCACCTCTGCGATGCGAGTTCGACGCTGCTCCGTGGCTGGAACTCCGTATCCATGCGCGTATAGATCGCGGAGCGCCCGTATCGCTGCGAACAGCTCGGAATCTGTCCTGTACGGGGTCTTGAGTACCGTCCTGTAGAAGGTCGCCTCCCATTGGCGGGGCCATAGCCCGTTGCGCGGGAAGACCCAGCGTTCGGGCTCGATGAGGTATTGCGCTGGCATCCGTGCGAGCATCACCTCGGCAAGCGACGCCGCCCGCGAGATCGCCATGAGGCCCGAATGGGACGCCACGTCCCATGGCGCGATGCCCACCTGCTCCTCGGCAAGGCTGACGATGTCACCCATGTCGAAAGTCTCGGGGTCGACTCCCTCGGACAACTTTTCGCACGCCGCTTCAAAATCACGTTCGGAGGCCTGGACAACGTATCGGTGCATATTTTCTATCTGCGTGAGCTCTTCGTCAAAGTCGCGCAGCATCCCAGGCAGGTCTGAACGATCGGTCAGAAGACTTATGAATCGCATTGGACAATCTTGCGCTACACGGTACGGATGCGCGAGCGACCAGCATCGTTCCCTGCGGGCGCGACGGCAGTTGTTGACCAGGTCGTAATGTCAGATGCGCGCCCACACCCACAGCCACAGCGCTGCGGTCCCGGGCCTGGTGAGGCGCCGGTACATTCAGTCGTAGGCTTCTGGGCACCCAGATGTGGCGTGCTCGCGATCGCCGTACGAGTCTGGATCGGGTGCAGCAGGAGGATGTCCACGTTCAGGTGGCAACCGAGCCGCCGGGCAGGGTGATGTCGGACGGTCTAGATACTCTTGCTGCATGTCCTCTCCCGGCAAGGCGACGGTCACACGTTTGGGATACCGCGCGTACATTCAGTCGCCGCAGTGGCGTGCAACCCGCGAACGCTACTGGAACAGTAGGCTCCCCCAGGAATGCTGGGTCTGCGATTCCCCGCGAACGAAGGGCATGCATCTGCATCACCGCACGTACAAAAATCTCGGCAATGAGCGACTCATGGATCTGGTTCCAGTCTGTCCGTCGTGCCACGACCTCATCCACGCGATCTCCAACAACGAGTACAACGGAAAGAACCTCTGGAAGTCGACAACAGTCGCCCGGCGCCGCAACAATCCACGCTTCGGCACCAACGCCGTCAAGGCGCGTGCGCGGCGCGGAACGCCCCGATAACCCGGGGATGCCTGAACATCCTCAGGTGACTCCTGCGCAGAAGAATCTGGTCAGCGAGGCAACAGTTTGGCGTCAGCGCTAAGCCCGGGGGCGGATCCCGGCGCTGAGCTGGGATTGCTGGCGACTGCGGCGTTCATTGCGGTCGATGCAATGTCAAAGATGACTCTTCGGAGACCGGCTGGCGCCCTCGAGCGGTCCTTGCCGTGACACGCTCCAGACCGTCGGCTGCGGCCGCCGCCGTTCGCTTCGATGTGATGGCGGCGGGTGCTTACGACAAAGCGAGGCGGAAAGAGCCGGGAACCTCCGTGCCAGCCAGCCACTGCGAACGCATCAGCGCCTCCGAATCGGACATGGTGCAGACGTAGTCGGCCAGGGCGCGGTAGTGCTCCGGGCGGAGTACCTCGTCGTGCGGGAGCTTGTCAGGGTTCGTCGGAAGCTCGACCTGATTCAGAGCGAAGATGACGAGAAGTGTTGGCGGGAGCGAATGCTCCTTCGGGTCTGAGCAGATCCAATCAGCGAGGCCATCCATAAGGATCTCAATGGTGCGCGTCTGAGCGCGTTGCATGGAACCCATCCGCGGGCGAGAGACCAGGTAGTGGCGGGTGATTGACTTCAGCACCTGCATCTGATGCCATGCCTCCGAAGTCAGGAAGACCGACGGACCGTCCTTGTATGGCGGATGCGCGTCGAGCTCGATGGCCTTGAAGAAGTCGCTGACGAACACGCGGAGCAAGAGACGAAGGTTCATCCCGTAGTCCTGTGTGTCGGGGTCCTTCAACCGGTTGAGGAAGTTGTCGACGTCGTGCAGCGCGGCGGCATAGTCCCTGTCGTTGAAGTAAGGCTCGTAGCGGTCACGGTGCTTCGTGGTCGACTTCACAAAGACCGGCGGAGGGGCGAAGGCGTTGCCTTTCGCCGTGAACTTCGCACCGGAGAAGTCTTTGCTGATGCGCTGCTGGGGAGTGATTCCCGCGTGTCCGAGTGAAGCGTTGATGTCCTGCTTCACGAGCCCTACATCGATGAGGCCGGCGGCCAGGAAGTCTTCGAGGTCGTGAATCGCATAGGCGACGTCGTCGGCGAGATCCATGATTGATGCTTCGAGGGTCTGACGACCGGGATCTTCTTCGCCTTCCCGTAGGCCGAGCACACTCGCCCGAACCTGCGCGAGCCGCTCCGCATCATCTAGATAGGCGCCGAACTTCCGATTGTCCTCGTTGTCGTACGGATGCTTCTTCGCATATGGGTACTTCAAAATGGCGGCTAAGGTGACATCGGTGAGATTGAGGCCGAACTCCGTTGTTCCTTTGATGCGATCCAGCCGCGTCACCGTTCGGAACGTCTGAGCATTGCCTTCGAACCCGTCCGGCACTTTGTGGCCGGTCAGGTAATTGTCGAGTGCATCCTCGCCGGCGTGACCGAACGGCGGGTGACCGATGTCGTGCGCGAGACCAGCGGCCTCGCACGCCGCGATGTCGAGGCCGCCGTTCGTGATAACGACGTCGTTCCACTTCTCGTTGTGCGGGAGCGACCGCACGATGTGATCCGCGATCTCGCGCGCGATCATCGCCACCTTGTGCGTGTGCGAGGAACGACTGTGCATTTGCGCCGAGGCGAGTTCCGGAGACACAACTTGCGTGACCCCGGCGAGGCGCCGCAGATACTCCGAGTACCCGAGGCGTCCACGATCGCGTTCCGCCGGAGTACGGTAGTCCATCTCCCCGTGCGGTGACTCTTCGCCCCGATTGTGTCGTTGCTGCTCGCGCGCAGGAACGACCACTGAACCATCAGCGAGCGGTTGCAGGGGCGAGGCGGGACGGACTGCGGTCACCGGCTCAGCGTACTAGTTCAAGAACTCCAGAACGAAGGTCAGCGGTGATTCGGCAGTCGGCGACAGCGGAGTTCACGATGTAGGGAACCTCTGAGAGAGGCAGCCCTGTACGGTTCGCGACAGACGGGACGGCGTCGCTGAGGGGCATCTTTCCGCCATTGTCTCTGACGACCTCAACGAGCTCCTGAATGAGGTTCCGGAGCTGCTGTGCGCGTGATTCTACGGTCGGTGATGCGATGGTCATCAGAATCCCTCCAGACGTGGCGTCGACTATCAGTCTAACGTTTGTGAGCCCCGAACCATACCCTAAGGTGCCCCCCAATGTCAGCCTTCGGGGCGGCGCGGCGCGGCGCGGCGAGGCGAGGCACGACTCGCAGTGTACCGTGAGCGGAGACTGGGTCGAAGGGAGGGCGAACGATGGTCAGCGCGACAGAGCCGATTTCGGTCCACGTGGTTCCTGACGATGCGCACCACCCTACGAGGCCTCCGACGTCGAAGCACTACTCGCGGGCGTACGCAGCGCTTGTGCGCAGGTACATGGGCGAGCCCGTCGACATCAGCTTTCGTGAGCTGGTCGGCCCCCTTCCTGCCAGCGAGTACACGCATGGGTTGTACCCCTACCCCGCGAGGCTGCTGCGGCACATTCCCCGCTTCCTGCTGTCCACGGAGGCCGTCGTTGCCGACGTCGACGCAGTGTTTGACCCGTTCGTTGGTTCCGGAACGGTGCTGCTGGAAGCGCAACTTCGTGGATTCACCTCTATTGGTGTCGAACAGAACCCCGTCGCAGCGCTGGTAAGCCGAGTGAAGGTGGCTCAAGGTGCATATGAGCATGCGGCAGATGTTCTGGAGGGGGCATTGGTCGCTGCCAAACGCAGCCGACGTCCTGTCGACCCGTCGCCTCTGCTTCGTCGCTGGTACTCGGAGGGAGCTATGTCAGCTCTCGGGCGGTTGGCTGCTGTCGCGGCAGAAAGAGACGAGCAGGACCGGGATCTCGTGCAGCTTTGTCTCGCGCTCACAGCAAGGCGCATGGCTACTACGGACCCTCGTATCCCTGTGCCCGTGAAGAGTGCCCGTAACGCGACAGCGTCCTCCACTGACGTCTGGAGCCAGTGGTCCCAGGAGAGCGCGTCTATCGTCGCGAAGCTGGGAACTCTGCCGCCCCGGAGACCTGTTGCCGACGTCCGTGCCGGAGACGCCCGGGACCTGACATTGTGGCCGAGCGCTGAGCAGGCATCTAGAACGCTACTCCTCACGAGCCCTCCGTACGGGGCGGCTCAGAAGTATGTGCGTAGCACCAGCTTGGAGGCGGCATGGTTGGGCCACGCCCCGAAAGGGAGGACGGTCCACCTCGAGCACAACAGCATCGGACGAGAGCATCTCTCGCCCCAGGACCTGGAGTTGAGCGTGTCGAGTGTGTCGAGCTCGCGGCTCAGACAGGCATTGACAAGCATCGCGGAGAGAGATGCGCGGAGAGGCGCCATCTACGTGGCTTACTTTGCGGACATGCAACGGATCTTCATGAACGCGCGGAGCGTGGGTATGAGGAGGATCGCGCTCGTGTCCGGTGACAACCACGTCGCAGGGGGTGCGCTGAGGACAAGTCAGCATCTCGCGGACATCGTTCAGTCCTTGGGATATCGACGTGTTGTGTCCCTGCGTGACCCCATTCGTGGACGGTCGCTTCTGACGTCCCGGAAAAACGGGGCCCCGGCTCCCGCCGAGTACATCGAGATCTTTGAGATGACCCCGCATGATTGAGCTCGGTGGGAAGGACGAGGACGAAGCGTCGATCCGGAAGCGGATCAAATTGCTGTCCGACAGCATCTGGGAGGGGAACGGTGGACAGGAGGATGTGAACCGCTGGCTTGAGAACTTCACGGGGAAGACAGACGGTATTCCCGAAGAGGTTGAGCGTCTGCACGCGGTACACCTGCTCTCACACTTCACGTACTTCGGTCTTCGAGAGTTGCGGGAGCTTCTGAAAGCCCTCTACCGGGACTTGTTCCGCTACGAGGTGATCCAGGAACTCCGGGACAAGGCAGGCGGAAGCGCTGATCCCTCTCTACTGCAAGGCGCCTTCGACGATGCCCTTTCCCGGACGCGATTTCTCGGAGTTGGGAATCCCGCCGAGAGCGGCACCCACCTTCTCTACTATTTCCGACAAGAGAACCGCCTCCGGAAAGAACTCTTCCCGAACCCTTACGAGTTGCTCACCACGTCGCGTGAGGATGGAGGATTCCGCATTGCTGACCCTGATGTACAGCGGCTCGTCTTCATCGACGACGTTGTTGGTACTGGGAGGCAAGCGGCGGAACACAACGTGGCCTTCATCAACCACCTCCGTGATGCTGCCCAACTCAGTGCGCAGGTTATTGAGGTCTGGTACCTCACCCTATTCGCGGATCCCAGAGGGATGGCAAAAGTCCGACAGCTCGGCTTTGACCATGCCGCCGCAGTCCACGAACTCAACGCGTCCCAGGTTGCGTTCAGCGAAGAATCGCACGCATACGCTGCGCCGCCTGAGGGAATCAGCCGCGAAGTCGCTGAAGCCGTCGCAAGACGTTACGGGGGCGATCTCGCCCCCGGCAACTCGATGGGCTACGGCGACGGGGGGCTGATGCTGGGCCTACATCACAACGTCCCTGATCACACCTTGCCGATCTTCTGGGTGCAGGAGGCGTTCGTTCCATGGACCCCGATGTTTCGCCGTTACCCGAAGGAGCCGAACAGCTAGTGCGGAGCCCATTCGACGTCACGAAGGCCGTGGACCTGAACGACCCCCAGATCGAGCGGACCTACGTCACCTTCGGTGGCCGGGACCGATCCATTGTCGACCCTGCCAGCGCGATGCCTCAATTCTTGACGGGGCTTAAGGGCGGCGGGCGCACACACCTCCTGCGTCACTACTCGTACCCGTTGCAGAAGACGCGGCACGAACGTCCTCTAAGTCAGGTGCAGGCCGACGGATACATCGGGATCTACTTCCGGTGCGGGGGACTCAACGGGAGTCGCTTCCGGGGGAAGGGGCAGTCTGAGGAGCGGTGGGCGACGACGTTCGCGTACTACATGGATATCTGGATCACAGAGTTGCTCATTGCGACTATCGCCGACGTGAACGAGTCCGAGCACTGGCACGACGAGGACGTGTCGAAGGTATACATCGCTGTCGCCCAAGCACTGCAGACTCCCGTATCCGGCATCGGTGAGGTCGCCAGGCCGTTGACCGCGATCTTGGAGTACCTCACGCAGCTTCGGCGCGAGATCGATTGGGCCGTAAACAACGCCGCGCACACGGGGCGTCTCGATGTACAGGTGAGATCGAATCCTGGAGAACTCATCTTTTCGGCCGCGAAGTCGGTTTCCACGCTACCCGGGTTCGAGAACGTGACCATCACGTTCCTCGCCGATGAGTACGAGAACCTAACCGAGGACCAGCAGGTCTACTTCAATACCCTCATCCGAGAGAAGGAGGCACCCTCAACGTTCCTCGTGGGCGGTCGGAGCTGGGGAATACGGACGCACAGGACGCTCAGCGCCGGAGAGGTTAACAAGAAGGGAAGCGAGTACGAGCTCTACCCGATTGACTCCGCATACGCCAGCGACCCGAGTGAGTACCAGAATTTCTGTCGAGAGCTCATCATGAGGAGACTCACGGCGTTCGATCTCGACGAACAGGAATCCGCGAGCTGGATCTCCAGGCTGTCGTTTGAAGCCGATGACCGCTTTCACACCAAGCGGCTTCATCAGCTACTGATTCGCTACGCCGCACTTGAGCGGCCGTACCTGGTTAGTCTGCGCAATGCCGTTAGGAGGGCGAAGGACTCTGGTGTGGCGTCCGATGTCGTTAACGCCCTGAGTATTCCCGACTATCCCCTCATTGAGAAGCTTGCTCTCTTGCGTTTCTACCAGCTCTGGGCCGGGGGGCAGGAACCGTCAGCCGAAACCGCGTCGGCAGCGCGCAAGTTCGTAACGCCGTTGCTTGACGGATCTGAGGACCGCGAACTGACCAACTTCTTCAAGCAGCGCAAGAGCGACGCCATCGCCCAGATCTACTCCGAAGCAGGCAGGCAGACAGCGTACGCCGGCTTCACAGAGCTCGTCAGTCTGTCCGGCTTCCTTCCTCGCAACCTTCTCATGACCCTGAAGTACGTCTCTCACTGGGCGCAGTTCCATGGAGAGAATGTGTTTCGCGGCTCGGGACCGATATCCGAGCGTGCGCTCAGCGAGGGCGTTCTTGAAGCCTCCAGTTGGTACCTGTCGGATGCGAAGCCGCTCGGCTCGGAGGGCGAAGAGTGCGAGATCGCCATCCGGCGGCTCGGACAGTACCTGCGCTCAATCCGATACGCGAACAAGCCGAGCGAGATAGACGTCGCAACGTTCTCCACGAGTATGACCAAGGTTTCACCGGGCGCCCTCGCCGTTCTCGAGCGTTGTGTGAGCCACGGGCTGCTTATCGAGGTGCGCGGCGGGCGATCGGCCAGAAATCATGGCGCGCGGCATCGGAAGTTTCAACTCCATCCGATGCTCACACCTATGTGGGGGCTGAGGCCGGGACGCCGCGGTGACGCGACCCTGGATAGGGCGACTTTCGAAGCGATCTTCAACCCGAAGGTCGAGGATCTTGCCTTCCAGCAGGTACGGGAGGCCCTCGAAGTCTCGTTGAATGCTCCCTTCCGGATCATTACGGACACCAAGGACCTGCTGTTCTGATGGACATCGAATACGCAGCTTTCAAGCGAAACCGTCTTGATCACGAAGAGGTCCGCACCCGTCACTACGACCTGTACCTCGCGGCTTTGAACGACTCTGCGCGAGTCCACGCCTTGGCGGATGCGGTGCAGGCATCGAGAAAGGTGTGGCTGGTTCACGACGAGTACGGTTACGTCGCTGATGAACTTCCTGACGGGGAGATCGTTCACGCCTCCCGCAGTTCAAGCCCGGCAGAGTCGTGGGCGCAGGTGCTCCACGAACTGAAAGCGTCTGGTTCGCTCCAGGACAAGTCCATCGCCATTGACATCACCGGCATGATGCGTCTCCACATCGTCATGTTGCCTTTCGCGTTGAAGACGGCGGGGGTCTCGAAGGTCACGGTCTTCTACTCGGACCCTGATTCGTACAAGCTGGGTGAACGGACCACCTTCACGCGAGGCCCGGTGGAAAGGGTGGGTCTGGTCCCCGGCATGGAGGGCGCTCATTCGAACCAGCCGAGCCCTCGCGACGCGCTGATCGTAGGAGCGGGATACGACCATAGCCTTGTCACGGCCGTGCTCGAAGACAAGCCGAATGCCGAGCATGTGATTCTGCTCGGTCTCCCCGGGCTTCAGCCGCACATGTATCAGGAGAGCATGCTCATGCTGGCCAATTCCAGCAACTCCATCCGCTCCTATCGGCCGGGCTCACACATCTTTGCGCCGGCGAACGATCCGTTCGCCACCGCCCACGAGCTCTCCTCCAAAGTGGACTCACTGGGCGAACTCGACCACCTATACCTCAGTGCCGTCGGAGCGAAACCCCACGTGCTGGGCTTCGCTTGGTACTACTGGTGTGAGGGAATTGCGCGCAATGCGAGCTTCCTCGTCCCCTTCGCGGAAAGGTACGATCGCGAGACCACGAAAGGCGTCGCGGCCGTCCATGAGTACATCCTTGAACTCGACTTCGTCCGAGAAGCAGTGCCGCCAGCCCCGGCAGTACTCGGAAGATAGCCACTTCTTTGGGTGGCGTGGTCGACGTTCGTTGCACTCTATGTTCGACACATGGGTATTAGGAACGCTGACCTGAAGAACGTTCATTTCGCTGATCTGGTGGACGCGCTCCGGGACGCCGACGACATGGGGGTGTTGCTCCGGGGGCACTTGTGGGTCGAGGCCGTCCTTGAGTACGCAGCGCGATCCAAACTGGAACGCCCCGACGCAATTGACTGGGCGAACGCGCGGTTCGAACACAAACTCGCGTTGGCCGAGGCGACCGGCGCCGCCGACGTCTCGCTCGCTCGCGCATTGAAGAGCTTCAACCGGCTGCGAAACAAGAGTGCGCACGAACTACTTTTCAGCATCGAGGTGGACCAGGTGAAGACGATGGTGGGCCTCACCGATGACTCCACGCGCACGGCGATCTACAGGATTGCGGATGAACAACTCAAGGTCGCGCGCCAGCTGGAGCAGTACAAGGCGGATGGCGTCGAGGTGGAGATCGACCCGGAGGCGCTGCCGTACCTCAGAGTGCTGACTCCGACCCGATCTCTGCTCTTCGCGTTCGTCGTATGCGCCGTACGGAGTTTGGCGATAGCGGGCGCCCTTGACGTTGCCTTCGAAGCAGGGGCGAGGGACCCGAATTCCATCGTAAAGAAGATCGACGAGGAGATGGATCGGCTTACGGGCGGACTGTTCCGGTTCCCGTCTGGCCGTTGAAGTGACGCAGGGACCTCTTGTTCGAGACTCGTCTGGCCCTGACGGCGATGTCCTGTTCCCGTGGAGTGATGAAGAATCAAGGTGGCTTTTCGGCTGGGGAGCGGATCCGAACCTGTTCGAGTCGTCGACATCGGGGAGCCGCAACTGGCGCACCGGTGTCCTAGGGTCCGACGTTCTGGGCCGCGCCCATCTCGTGATCTCGCCCGTCGAATACTCCTTGTGAAGCCTGGAAAAGCCGCGAAGTCGGATACGCCACGATACGGCGAGACCGCGGGGATGTGCCACGCTTCTCACGCGGACTCAGCGTCTCGATACTTCTCGGTGGTCCTGGCATCGTGATGCCGGTCGCAGAGGGTCGACACCCACAAGTTGATCACGTACTGAGCGCCAGCTGAGCCACACACTTCGCAGGTCTCGATGCTCTCCCATTCGGCAGCGCGGATCGCCTCGTTGAATTCTTCGTTGTACTCGCTGACGTCGTCCGACGGTGCGGCGTAAAACGAAAGCGAACCGAACTTCGACTTGCACTGCTGTAGGACGTACTCCGGTGCGATCGTGCTCAGGTGAGAGTAGTGCCCCGTAACGTGGTGTAGCCCGCGGTGGCCGGCTCGTCGCTCCCGACGTAAGCGCGGTCACCGTGTGATCCTTCGAGAAGTCTCTTACCTCCACTCGAAAGGCATCATCACGATGACCGCACTTCATATTGTCGACCCTGCCGGCCTGCTCGGCGAAGCCCTGACCGACGCGTCGCCGGATCTGATGCGCAGCCTGCTGCAAACTACGATCAACGCGCTCCTGTCCGCCGACGCGGACGCCGTCGCGGGCGCGGAATGGGGCAAGCCGAGCCCTGACCGCATCGCGCAGCGCAACGGCTACCGCCATCGCGACCTCGATACCCGGGTGGGGACCATCGACGTCGCGATCCCGAAGCTGCGTCAGGGAACGTACTTCCCCGATTGGCTGATGGAGCGCCGCAAGCGCGCCGAGACGGCGCTGATCACGGTGATCGCAGACTGCTATCTCGCCGGGGTCTCGACCCGCCGGATGGACAAGCTCGTCAAGCAGCTCGGGATCCACTCGCTGTCCAAATCTCAAGTGTCGCGGATGGCCGCCGAGCTCGACGAGCACGTCGACCAGTTCCGCCACCGCCCGCTGGGCGATGCGGGCCCGTTCACGTTCGTCGCCGCCGACGCTCTCACGATGAAGGTCCGCGAAGGTGGCAGGGTCATCAACGCCGTGGTGCTGGTCGCGACCGGCGTCAACGCCGACGGCCGCCGGGAAGTGCTCGGACTTCGTGTCGCGACGAGTGAGACCGGGGCTGCGTGGAACAGCTTCTTCGCCGACCTCGTCGCCCGCGGGCTTAGCGGCGTCCGCCTGGTCACCTCCGACGCCCACCAGGGGCTGGTCGAGGCGATCACGGCGAACCTGCCCGGCGCGGTCTGGCAGCGTTGCCGCACCCACTACGCCGCGAACCTGATGTCTGTGACACCGAAGAGCATGTGGCCTGCGGTCAAAGCGATGCTGCACTCGGTCTATGACCAGCCCGACGCGAAGGCAGTAAACGCCCAGTTCGACCGGCTCCTGGACTACGTCGACGGAAAGCTCCCCGACGCGCACGACCACCTCGACGCAGCCCGGGCAGACATCCTCGCGTTCACCGGGTTCCCCGAAGGGCTCTGGCAGCAGATCTGGTCCAACAACCCCAACGAGCGATTGAACCGCGAAATCCGACGCCGCACCGACTCCGTCGGCATCTTCCCCAACCGCGACGCGATCATCCGCCTCGTCGGTGCCGTCCTCGCAGAGCAGACCGATGAATGGGCCGAAGGACGCCGCTACCTCGGACTCGACATCCTCGCCAAAAGCCGACTCACCCTCGTCACAGACACCGGATCGGAGGTGAACACCGACACCGTCCTCGAACTCAGCGCCTAACAACCAGAAGGATCACCGACCGCTACACCACGCCCAGGGACTTGACCTGAAGACCGCAGCCAGGTCCAGATTGAGCAAGCGTCGCCACGCCATGTTGTCGACCCATGCGCACGCGAGAGGTGGGCAGTCTGGCGCGATGATTCGGCATAGCTCCCCGCGGGGACGGCCGCCGGCGGCGAGTTCGAGGATCCGGGACTCTGTCGCCGGTGCGGGTCGGCAACGATCATGGCGCGACGCCGACAGACAGTCGAGGTTGGCTGTCGCGCGGTTGTCGTGGCCCGTGAGCACCTTGTATCGCCAGCCGAGTGCGCCGCAGATCGTCGCCGTTTCATCGAACTGGACTCGTGCATGTTCATCAATGCGCTCTGCGGGACGCACATCGAAAAGCCCGAAGCTTCCGTCAGTGAATATGGCCAGGAGGTCAGGGATGTGCGAGTCCCCGGAAAGTCTCGTTCCGTGCCTGAAGGTGAGAGCCAGCGGCTGCGACCACAACCGCTCCACTTGCCCGCTGTAGTCCAGCCATAGGACTTCCCAGCGCTCCAACTGAGACTCGCACCACACGTGGGACCCAGTGCGCTGCCAGTAGTACATGGCAGGGGTGAACCGATGGCGGACGCCCCTCGACTTGCGAACCCTCATTGGGTCGATCTCTGCCCAGTCCCTGTCGCCGAGCGCCCGATCGACGACTGCCCACTCGTGGTGTCCAGCCGTCGTGCGACCGCTGTCCGTGCGAGGGATCCAGTGAACTTCAGTGGATGCCGTGCGCCGTCGGGCGTTGATCGGCTTTGCCTCGTCTACTGGCCGCATCGCAGCCCCTCTCGCACGTGTATCCGCGTTCGGATGATGCGAAGACGAGGGGGCGAACGGAGCCCCATCGCTCCTGTATCTGCCGCTGATGTTCCTCCCGCGAGAGGCGCAACTTCTGCAAGGCAACGGCGTTTCGTGACACACGGTGTCACTCCATCCCAGCCCTGTGTCACCCAAAGGCAGTTTGTGTCACCGCAACGCGTTCTCGACAAGAAGGGTCTTGACACCGGCATCCGCTCGTCATAACGTACAACCAAATGGTTGCACAAACTGAACTGAGCGAGACGGAGATCGACCGTGTGTTCCACGCACTGGCGACGTCGACCCGGCGCGACATCCTGCGCCGGACGATCGATCGCGAGCAGTCCGTCTCCGAGTTGGCCCGCGACTACGACATGTCGTTCGCCGCGGTCCAGAAGCACGTCGCCGTCCTCGAAGAGGCACGGCTGGTCGTCAAGCGCGCCGAGGGACGCGAGCGCCTGGTCCGCGCGAACCCCGACATGATCGCCCGCGCCAAGGCGCTGCTCGCCCGCTACGAGGAACTCTGGCGCTCGCGCATCGCCCGTCTCGACGACCTGCTGGCAGAGCCGGCATCCGACCCCGCACGACCTCAGAACGCACGACCGGAACAAGGAGAAGGACAATGCCCGTCATCGACATCACCAACGACCCCGAGGCCCTCACCCTCACCGTGACCGCGGAGTTCGCGGCATCCGTCGATCGCGTCTGGGACGCGTACTCGAACCCCCGCCAGCTCGAGCGCTTCTGGGGCCCTCCGGGCTGGCCGGCCACGTTCACCAGCTTCGACCACCGGCCGGGCGGCTTCGCGCAGTACCACATGACCAGCCCCCACGGAGAGAAGTCGTCGGGTCGCTGGGAGTTCCTGAAGATCGAGGCGCCGCACCGCTTCGAGGCGCTCGACTCGTTCGTCGATGACTCCGGCGAACCGCTCGAAGGCTTCCCCGCGATGCGCATGACCTACGACTTCAGCGAGACCGACGGCGGCACCCGCATGGTCTGCGTCAGCCACTTCGACTCGGTCGAGGCGCTGCAGCAGGTCGTCGAGATGGGCGTCATCGAGGGCACCCGCCAGGCCATGGGCCAGCTCGACGCCGTGCTGCAGGATCTGCGCGAGTACGCCCAGGGCAAGGGCACCCGCCTGGAGATGCTCGACGACACCCACATCCGCATCACCCGACTGGTGAACGGACCGCGCGAACTCGTCTGGCGCGCGCACATGGAGCCCGAGCTCACCAAGCAGTGGATGCTCGGACCCGACGGGTGGGAGATGACCGAGGCGATCCCCGCCGACACCGTCGGCCAGCGCCACCTCACCTCGTGGGCGCCGGTCGGAGACACCGAGGGCGAGCCGTTCGGCTTCGAGGGGGAGGTGCTGCTCATCGACGCCCCGCGTCGCGCGGTCACCACCGAGCGGATGGTCGGCACCGACGGCCCCGACACCGTCAACGACCTCAACCTCTACGAGGAGGACGGGGCCACGCTCATCACGATGCTGATCGAGTATCCCGACAAGGAGACGCGCGACATGGTGCTCGCGACGGGCATGGTCGACGGCATGGAGTCGTCGTACGAGCGCCTCGAGCGCGCGGTGCTCGTGCCGTAGCATCCGTCCTTCTTCTGCTCCCGTCCTGGTCGATCCGGGACGGGAGCAGAATGATGTCATGGCCCTTCCGCTCTCCCAACTGCAGATGCCCGATCCCCAGCGCGTGTACGCGGCAGACGGCACCAGCCTGGCGACGTACACCTGGGGCGACCTCGACGCACCGGTGGTGGTCATGGTCCACGGGTTCGCATCCAACACGCACGACAACTGGGTGCTCACCGGGCTGGAGCGCCGGCTGGCGGCATCCGGCCTGCGCGTGATCGGCGTCGACCAGCGCGGGCACGGCCGCAGCGAGAAGCCCCATGAGGCGAGCGCGTACAGCCTGAGCACCCTCGCGACCGACGTCGAGACCGTGCTCGACACCTACCTCGTCGACACCGCGTCGTACCTCGGGTACTCGCTGGGCGGCCGCGTCGGATGGCAGGTCATGATCGACCTCGAAGATCGCATCGAACGGGCCGTGCTCGGCGGCGTGCCCGATGGCACCGCCCTCGACCGCATCGTGCTGGAAGAGGTGCAGGCGCACCTCGACGAGGGCGCCCCGATCAGCGACCCGGTCACGCAGAGCTACATCCAGCTGACCGAGCGCGTGCCGGGCAACGACCTGCGCGCCCTGCTCGCCCTGGCCCGCGGCATGCGCAACGACGCGATCATCGCGCACCCCGAGAACGCGCCGCAGGTGCCGGTGCTGTTCGTCACCGGCACCGAGGACACCATCCTGGACGGCTCGCGGCGTCTCGCCGACGTGACGCCGCAGGGCCGGCTGGTCGAGGTTCCGGGGCGGCACCACTTCAACACCCCGGCATCCCGCGGGTTCCGCGATGCCGCCACCGAGTTCCTCACCGCCGGACGCTGACACCGGCGCGGCGCGGGCCGTGCGCTTGGCGCGGGCATGTGCGCTTCCCGCGGGAGGATTCACGACCTCCGTCCGCGGCAGGCGCCCACTTCCGCGGGAACGGTACGCAGGTCCCGCGCTGGTAGCGTCGGCACGTGGGCATCGTCGTCAAGTTTCTGCTGATCGCGCTCGTCGTGGCGCTGGTGATCGGCATGGTCGTGCGGCTGTTCCGCAAGCCCGCACCGCAGCCCACCGGCCCGAAGCAGCAGCGGATGCCGCTGGTCGTGCCCCTCATCGGATGGCTGCTGCTGATCGCAGGGCTGGGCATGGGCCTCGCCGGGTTCTCGGCTCGGCCGGGCACCGACCCGGTGCCGATGCGTATCGGCTCGGTCGTCGCCCTCGTGCTGGGACTGCTCGTGCTGCTCATGCATCGCAACCGGTACGTGCAACCGGATGCCGATCGCGTACGCTTCCGCACCTTCCTGGGCCGCGAGGGGACGATCGCGTACCGCGACATCAGTGCGTACGAGGTGGCGGAGAACGGATGGCGTTCGCGGCTGCTGGTGCGCACCGCCGACGGCACGCGGCTGCGCGTGAACCCCGCGGTGTACGACATGTCGCGGACGCTCGCGGCGATCCGGTTCAAGGAGCGCACCGGGCGGTGGCCCGCACCGGGGGATCCGCGCTGAGCCCGCACCATCCGCTCAGGTCGCAGTCGATCACGCTCTGAGCCGCGGAGAGCGGGACCGACTGCTACCCGAACGCCTGGGTCAGGGAGGTGCGACCCAGCACCGTCCCAGCCAGGCATGACACCTTTGACAGCATGAGTGTCCATGCCCCGGCGCACGCCCCGCAGCAGAGCAACGCGCTCGCGGGCACGGCGCTCGGCGTGGTGGCGGTCGCCGGGGGCATCGCGCCCTGGATCGCCGGGGGCGGCATCCTTCCGGTGCAGAACCTGTGGCGCACCGACGTGCAGCGGTTCCAGATGCCGTTCTCACTGCTGCCGGTGAGTCAGTACTACGCGACGAGCATGTTCGTGCTGATCGTCATGGGCGGCGTCTTCGCGGGAATCGCGCGCCACGTCCTCGCCCGCACCTGGGCCGCCTGGCCGATCGCGCTCGGCGTGCTGATCGGGCACGTCGTCGTCGTGACGCAGAGCTTCATCGCCGACGCGCGCGGTCTCGACCTCGACGACACGCGGGCCTGGTGGTATCTGGGCGGGCTGCTCGCCGGAGCGATCATCGCCGTCGGCTTCGCGCAGGTCGGCTACTGGCTCATCTCCCGTGCGTCGAGCGGACCGGCCGCACTGGGTATCGCGCTCGCCGCGGTGCCGTTCGCGGCATGGATCGGGATGTGGGCACAGCTGCTCTCGGGGCCGATGGGTATTCCGCAGGGCGTGCTGCTGTCGCTGCGCTGGCTGCCCGCCGTCGTCGTCGGTCTCGCCCTCGCCTGGTGCGGAGTGATGCCGGCGACCCGCCTCGTCGTCTGGCTGCTCGGCCTGAGCGCGCTGTGGATCGTGCCCGCCGCGTTCACCGCCGTCCAGTACGCGCTGGGATCACGGGTGCTGGCGGGCGATCTCAGCGAGATGGCCGCCGCCGGCATGCAGGTGTTCCCCGCCGCGCTCGCCATCGGGTGGCTGCCGGTGGTCGTCGCCGCCGCGATCGGCATCGTCGGCGCGGCACCCGCCGCGATCCTGCGGCGGCAGCGCGGTTACGGGACGCGCCACTAAATCCTTCGAGTCGCAGCTGAGCAGGGCAACTGCCGCGCAATTTGCGCTTGTAGGCTGGGCGGATGTCTGACCAGGTGCTGTTGAGCGATGCCGCGGTGCAGTCCGCGCTGGTTCACCTGCGGGCGCCGGGGGATCGTGGCGCAGTGGGCGGCTGTGTGAGCGTCGCGGTGACCGGCTCATCCCCCGTTGATGCGGTGCTCGGGCTACTGGATGGGATGGCGTCGGAGGTGGCGTCGTCGTTGGGGCATGCGTCATCTTCGGTCGCGACCCGTCTGGCGTCGATCGGTTCGAAGATCCGGGGGCAGGAAGCGCGGACGCGATCCGCGACATCGCGAACCTGTTCCGCGTTCGCGCGCAGACGGCACGTGACGACACCGCAGACATGCATGCCGCGTCGAACGCTTTGACGGGCACGATCGCGGTCAGCGTGGATGCCGTGCGTCCAGGGATCGTGTCTCTCCACGGCAAGTTCACCGAGTTGAGTGACGCGGATGACCAGGTCGCGCAGATCGTGGCGGACTACGCGAACGGGGTGGAGGATCTGACGCGGCGGGCAAGGCTCGTGCGCGATGACTGCGATAACGCGTGGGCGGCGATCTGGACTCGGCGTGCGGAGGCTCTCGGCCCGGTGCAGGAGGCGCTGCTGAGCTGGTCGCTGGGCTGGGACGAGGTTCGCGCCGTTGGACTGTCGGTCCCGAGCGGTGGGACCACCGAGCCGACATGGATCGACACCGGCGCGTGGCAGGGCGCGATCGATGAGTTCACGGCGGCCCGTGACGCCTACCGCCGGCTTGCGCAGGAACGGGAGAACCTGGACGCCGCGACCGAGGCCCGGCTGCGCCAGGTGCAACTGTTCGCGACGCTCTCAGACGACTGGCATGTGAGCCCGCGAGGAGTGTCCGCGATGGTCGATGCCTGGGCAGGCGACACGTCATCGGTGACCGCGGAAGCCCTCGCCGCGGTGGATGACCCGAACCTGGTCGCACAGATATGGGCTTCACTGACCCGTGACCAACAGCACGCGCTGATCGTCGCGGGCCCGATGCTACTCGGTGGACTCGCGGGCCTGCCGCCTCGTACACCGACGTCCTCGGCATGGGCCAAGACCTCGGCCTCGTCTGGGGCGGACGCAACCCCGACACCAGTCCCGCGTTCGACTCCACGATCTACAAGCGCGACGGCGACTTCGACCTCCCCCTCTACTCCGGGACAAATCCGTACACGGGAATGCCCACCATGAACCCCGCTCCCACCATCCCCGCGTCAACCACAGCCATGGACAACCACAACCTCATCGCCACCAACAAACCCGAGAACCGTCGCGCCCGCGAAAGTGTTCTGAAGGAGCTTCGATGACAGCGCAAAGTGTCCGTGCAACGTTGCTGGCAACACTCATGGTTTTTGGGCTGGCGGGCTGCACTCAGACACCACCGGAGGATACCTTGACCGTTGAAGAAGCCAAGGCCGTGGCCCAGGCAGGTGAGCTGGAGATCGTCGGGCACATTCCGGTCGAACTCGTCGTGTCGGTAGATCAGCAGGCAACCGGCTCACTGCTCAGCTGCGAGGGCGATCGCAACTATACGTGGGCCGGGGGCACGGTCGTCACTCTGAAGCCGAACGTCGACGTCACGGAAGTCATCGACGGTATCTACAATGCTTACGCCGAGCGGGAGGGCTGGACAGCTCAACGCGAAGAATCAGCGCATGGCGATCCGCAGGCGATCATCGACGGCCCAGGCGGCGACGGATACTTGACCACCGGCGACGCAGAGCGCTCCGCGATCGACCTCGACTCCTACTCGCCCTGCTTCCATCTTCCCGACGGCCAGTCATCACGAGGCGGCTTCTGACCGGCGATCGCCGAAACCAGAGCGTTGGCACCGGACCGCCGCTTATCGGGCCTAATGGCGCGTCCCCTTATTCGTCGCCGTCGCCGTCGCCTTCGCCGTTCCCGTCGCCGTTCGCGGCGACGTCCGCCGCCTCGGGGGCGGGCGGGGCGACGGGGAACACGACCGTCGTGTAGAGGGGGCCGCCGGCGACGCCGAAGAGGTCGGACGCCGTGGGCGGGGTGTCGAGCTGCTCGGCCGCGCTCTGCGTGTCGAGCGGTTCGGACGGCAGCCCTGCCCACTGCTTCTGCTCGTCGTCGGGGCGCTGCTGGAAAAGACCCATGCGGCTATTGTCCCTCGCTCGTCGGGTGGTCGGGCCGGCCCGTCGGATCGTCGTCGCCGGGCGTCTCATGCGGAGCATCCCGCACCGCGTCGACCAGGTCGCGCCAGGCGCCGACAAGCCCCGACTCGGGGATCTCGCGGTGTCGCTCGTCATGCCGGGTCGTCGCCTGGATCAGCCAGGTGAACCGGTCGGCGCCGAGCGGGGACTCCGGCTCGGGCTCGTCCCACGGGCAGCTCTCGATCAGTTCGACCCAGTGCTGCTCCTCCTCGGGGGCGGGGTCGACCCGCCACCGGCGACGGATGCCGGCGATGCCGCCGGTGCGCACGACGAGCACCGCGAGCACGCCGGCTGACGCGTCATCCGGTGGTTCGACTCGTGGCATCCTCGATCACTCCGACGGCGATCCATCCGTTGCGGACCGCCTCTTCCACGTTATCGCCGAGTTCGCGCGCCGCAACCAGTGTCGCGTCGGCGAACTGCGTGAACGTGGCCGTCGTGGACAAGCCGCCGGTGAGCGCGCGGTACCAGACGGTGCCCGCCTCTTCCCACGCGTGGCCGCCGAGCGCGGTCGCCGTGAGGGCGAACGCGCGGTTCGGGATGCCGGAGTTGATGTGCACGCCGCCGTTGTCCTCGACGGTGGTGACGAAGTCGCGCATGTGCGCGGGCTGCGGGTCCTTGCCGAGCTCGTCATCGTCATACGCCGTTCCAGGGTTCAGCATGTCGCGCAGCGCTCGCCCCTGGACCGCGTCGGTGAAGATGCCCTCGCCGACCAGCCAGCTCGCCTGATCAGCGGTCTGTCCGAGCAGGTGCTGCTCGGTGAGAGCGCCGAACACGTCGGCGAGCGATTCATTCAGGGCGCCGGGCTGGCCCTGGTACTCCAAACCGGAGGCGCTCTGGATGACGCCGTGCCCCAGCTCGTGGCCGATCACCGAGATCGAACCGGTGAACCCCCGGAACACCTCGCCGTCGCCGTCGCCGAACACCATGCGGGCGCCGTCCCAGAAGGCGTTGTCATACATCTGGCCGTAGTGCACGGTGGCGTTCAGGCCAGCGCCGGCACCGTCGAGCGAGTTGCGCTCGAATGCCTCGAGCAGCATGTCGAACGTGGCACCGAGGCCGTCGAAGGCCTGGTTCACCGTCTCATCGGCCACGGGCGGGTCGTCTTCGCGCCGCACCACCGTGCCGGGCAGGTTCTCGGTGCCCTGCGCGTCCGAGATCGTGCGATCGGGAGCGGCGGTCACCTCGGCGACCAGTTCGCCTGACTCGTCGACCGAGAACTCCAGCCGCGAGCGGAACGGCGGCCGTCCCGCGATCAGGGTCTGCCGCGCGGCATCCGCCGCCGTGGTGTACCGCTCGGACTGCGCCAGCTTGGCCAGCAGGTAGGCGGGCACGATGCCCTGGTGGACCGGCCCGTGGAACGTCTTCGTCATCTTCATCATCGTCTCATCACCTCGCCTGCCCCCGACGATACGCGCGGGGCCGGACATCCGGTCAGAGCCGGTTCACCGCGGTGACGGTGATGACCGCCTCGCCGGCCTCGTCGGACTCGGCGAGGTCGACGGTGGCGGAGATGCCCCAGTCGTGATCGCCCTCGGGGTCGTCGAGGATCTGACGGATGCTCCACGACGTCGCACCCTCTTCGATCATCAACAGCGCTGAGCTGCGGGCATCCGCGCCGGTGAGGATCTCGTCGTGCTCGGCGAAGTAGCCGTCCAGCGCCGCCTCCCACCCGTCGAACGAGGGGTCGAGCTCGGCGAGGGTCTCGAGATCCTCGCGGGCGGCGAGCTGCACCCGGCGGAACAGCTCGTTGCGCACCAGGATGCGGAACGCCCGCTTGTTGGTGGTGAGACGCTTCGGCGCCGGCGGCACGACCGGCCCGTCCTCGTGGTCGACCGGATGCCCGGAGACGAGCTCCTCCCACTCGTCGAGCAGGCTGGAGTCGACCTGGCGCACCAGTTCGCCGAGCCATTCGATGAGGTCACGCAGCTCTTCGGTCTTGAGGTGCTCGGGAATGGTCTGCGAGGCGGCGCGATACGCGTCGGAGAGGTACCGCAGCACGACGCCCTCGGAGCGCGCGACCTTGTAGAAGGCGACGTATTCCCCGAACGACATGGCCCGCTCGTACATGTCCCGCACGACGGACTTCGGATGCAGCGCGAAGTCCCTGATCCAGGGCTGCGCGGCGCTGAACGTGTCGAACGCGGCGGACAGCAGCTCCTCGAGCGGCTTCGGATACGTGATCTGCTCGAGCAGCTCCATCCGCTCGTCGTACTCGATGCCCTCGGCCTTCATCGCGGCGACCGCCTCGCCGCGGGCGATGAACTCCTGCTGGGACAGGATCGCGCGGGGATCGTCGAGCGTGGATTCCACGATCGAGATCATGTCGAGCGCGAATTGGCCGGTCCCTGAGCCTGCCGCTTGTACTGAGCGAGCGTCAGCGAGACGAAGTGAAGGGTCGGGATCCAGCAGCTCGAACGCGGCCAGGGCGAACGGCGACAGCGGCTGGTTCAGTGCGAAGTTCGGCTGCAGGTCGACGGTCAGGCGCACTTCGTCTCGTCGCTGCGCTCCTCGCTCAGCATCCGTGGACGGCACCCTTTCGACGACCCTCGATTCCAGCAGCGTCCGGTAGATCCCGAGGGCCCGCAGGGCCAGCATCCGCTGCTTCGCCCGCGGCTCGTGATTGTCGTATACCAGCGCGCGCATATTCGCGAAGACGTCGCCGCCGCGGCCGATCACGTTCAGCATCATCGCGCTCGTGATCTGCATGTGCGAGGTCAGCGTCTCGGGCTCGGCCTCGATCAGCTTGTTGAAGGACGGCTCGCCCCACGACACGAAGCCGTCCGGCGCCTTCTTGCGGATGATCTTGCGCTTCTTCTTCGGGTCGTCCCCGGCCTTGCGGATCGCGGCGATGTTCTCGGACTCGTGCTCGGGAGCCTGTGCGACGACCGTGCCGGCGGTGTCGAACCCGGCACGACCCGCGCGCCCCGCGATCTGGTGGAACTCTCGGGCGTTCAGCTGCCGCATCCGGGTGCCGTCGAACTTCGTCAGCGCGGTGAGCAGCACCGTGCGGATCGGCACGTTGATGCCGACGCCCAGGGTGTCGGTGCCGCAGATGACCCGCAGCATCCCGCGCTGTGCGAGCTGCTCGACGAGGCGCCGGTACTTCGGCAGCATCCCGGCGTGGTGCACGCCGATACCCATCCGCAGCAGCCGCGACAGGGTCTTGCCGAACGCGGTCGTGAAACGGAAGTCGCCGATCAGGGCGGCGATCTCGTCGCGCTGCTCGCGACTGGCGACCTTCGCGCTGGCGAGCGCCTGCGCCCGCTCCATGGCCGCAGCCTGCGAGAAGTGCACGATGTAGATCGGCGAGCGGTCGGTGTGCAGCAGGTCGTCGATCGTCTCGTGGATCGGCGTGACCTCGTAGAAGTAGTGCAGCGGCACCGGGCGCTCCACACCGGTGACGACGGCGGTCTCACGACCGGTGCGGCGGGTCAGGTCTGCGGCGAGCGCCGTCACGTCGCCGAGGGTGGCCGACATCAGGATGAACTGGGCCTGCGGCAGCGTGAGCAGCGGCACCTGCCAGGCCCAGCCGCGGTCGGGGTCGCCGTAGAAGTGGAACTCGTCCATCACGACCTGGCCGACGTCGGCATCCGGCCCCTCGCGCAGCGCGAGGTTGGCGAGGATCTCGGCGGTGCAGCACACGATCGGAGCATCCGCGTTCACCGCCGAGTCGCCGGTGACCATGCCGACGTTCTCGGCGCCGAACACGTCGACCAGGGCGAAGAACTTCTCGCTGACCAGGGCCTTGATCGGCGCCGTGTAGTAGGTGCGGCGGCCGTCGGCCATGGCCGCGAAGTGCGCGCCGATCGCGACGAGCGACTTGCCGGTGCCGGTCGGGGTGCTGAGGATCAGGTTGTTGCCCGAGACGATCTCGATGACCGCCTCGTCCTGGGCGGGGTAGAGGCTGATACCGGTGCCTTCGGCCCATTCGACGAAGGCCATGTACACGGCATCCGGGTCGGCGCCGCGCACGGTCTTCGGATCGAGAGTCACCCTTCGATCCTTTCACGCGTCGGTTCCCGTAGTGTGAGCGGCGAGGGGGCGATGATGCGGAAGTGGCAGCGGGCCGCGGGCGCGACGATGCTCGTGGTGGCGATGATCGGCCTGACGGCGTGCTCAGGCGCGCAGCAGGTGACGGTGGATGCGGACGATCCGACCGCGACCGTGCCGGTAGGCGGCGAACTCGTCGTCGATCTCGGCGAGGTGAGGTCGGGCGTCGGCGACGGCTGGCTCCTCGTCGAGGCGCCGGATCCGAAGGTGCTCGGCGAGCCGACCGAGGAGTTCGAGCCGGCGTCGGGGAAGACGTCGCCCGGGTCGAGCTCGATCATGAAGGTCACGTTCCCGGCCGTGGGCAAAGGTGAGACCACGCTGACCTACGAGTACCGCTTCCGCGGCGAGGTCCCCGAGGACCCGGTCGATCAGCAGACTCTGACCTTCGAGGTCGCGGTGCGCTGACGAGGCGCACGCGGATGCCGGCGGGTCAGGCCTTCTTCACGAGGCTCGACTTCAGCAGCATCGCGCCGAAGCCGTCGACCTTGCAGTCGATGTCGTGGCCGTTAACAGGGTCGATCAGGCGGATGCCGCGCACCTTCGTGCCGGCCTTGATGCCCTGAGGCGAGCCCTTCACCTTGATGGTCGTGGTCACCACGACGGTGTCGCCGTCGGCGAGCACGTTGCCGACGGCGTCCTTCACGACGCGCTCGGCGGGCGCCGCATCATCGGATGCCGCCTCGGACGGCGACCACTCGTGGCCGCACATCGGGCACACGAGCAGTGCGCCCATCTCGTAGGCGAGGTCGCTGGAGCACTCGGGGCACAGGGGGAGCTGATCGGCCATCCCTCCAGTGTAGCGATATGATGAATCCATCATTTCGCAGGAAGGAAGCCCGATGCTGAGCGATCCGACTCGCCCGCTCTATGAGGTGAAGGCCGGCCTGTTCAAGGGCCTCGCCCACCCGATCCGCATCCGCATCCTCGAGGTGCTCTCGGCCGCCCCCGAGGTGTCCGTCTCGGAACTGCTCGACGACACCGGCCTCGAGGCCTCGCACGTCTCGCAGCACCTCGCCGTGCTGCGCCGCAACCGCCTCGTCGTCTCGGAGCGCCGCGGCAGCCTGGTGTACTACCGCCTCGCGTATCCGCAGGTCGCCGACCTGCTGCGGGTGGCCCGCGCGCTGCTCGGCGAGATCGTGCAGACCGCGCAGCAGGAGTTCGCCGGCGCCGAGGAGCTGCCCGAGATCCCGGATGCGGCGGTGCAGGCATCCGTGCTCGGAACCCCGCGGGTATGAACGCGAAGAGCCTGCTGCCCTCGAGGGCCGACTACCGCGCGGTTCCGCGCACCTGGCGCGGCGATCTGCTCGCAGGCCTCACTGTCGGCATCGTCGCGCTTCCCCTCGCTCTCGCGTTCGGCGTCAGTTCCGGCGCCGGAGCCGAGAGCGGACTGGTCACGGCGATCATCGCGGGCATCGTCGCCGCGATCTTCGGCGGCTCGAACGTGCAGGTCTCGGGGCCCACCGGTGCGATGGTGGTGGTGCTCGCGCCGATCATGGCGTCGCAGGGAACCGGCGCCCTCGCACTCATCTGCCTGCTCGCGGGGCTCATGGTGCTGCTCGCGGGGGTGCTGCGCCTCGGCCGCACGATCAGCTACATCCCGTGGCCGGTGATCGAGGGGTTCACCCTCGGGATCGCGGTGATCATCTTCCTGCAGCAGGTGCCGACCGCCACCGGCACGAAGCCCGGGGAGAGCACGAACGCCGCCGTCGCGGCGGTGCAGTCGCTGCTGACGGCGAGCTGGCCGAAGGTCGGCTGGTCGCTGCTGCTGGTGGCGATCGTCGTCGTGATCATGCTGATCGGCGTGAGGGTCGCACCGAGGTTCCCCGGCTCGCTGGTGGCGATCGTCGTCACCGGATTCCTCGCCGCCCTGCTCGGGCTGCCCGTCGACACGATCGGCGAGCTGCCGTCGGGGCTTCCGGCGCCGACGCTGCCCGACTTCTCGCACGCGGGATCCCTGCTCGGCCCCGCGCTGGCCGTCGCCGCGCTCGCCGCGATCGAGTCACTCCTCGCCGCACGCGTCGCGGCGAGCATCTCCGACACCGGTGCGTACGACGCCGACCGCGAGCTGGTCGGCCAGGGCCTGGCATCCATCGCTTCCGGGCTCTTCGGCGGCATGCCGGCAACCGGCGCCATCGCTCGCACCGCGGTCAGCATCCGCGCCGGCGCTCGTACCCGCGTGGCCGCCATCGTGCACGGGCTGCTGCTGCTCCTGATCGTGCTCGTCGGAGCATCCGTCGTCTCGCACATCCCGCTCGCGGCGCTCGCCGGCGTGCTGATGGTCACCTCGTGCCGCATGATCGCGCCGTCGACGGTGCGCGCCGTGATGGGCTCGACCCGGTCGGATGCCGTGGTCTTCGTCATCACGGCGATCGTGACCGTGAGCGTCGACCTCATCTACGCCGTGCTGATCGGGCTGCTCGCCGCCGGCTTCTTCGCGCTGCGCCAGCTCGCGAAGGCCAGCGGTGTGCACCGCGAGGAGCTGCCCGGTGCCGCGCAGCCCGGCGACGAGCGCATCGCCGTGTTCCGGCTCGAGGGCGCACTGTTCTTCGGCGCCGCCGAACGGATGCTCGAGAGGGTCAGCACCCTGCGCGACATCGAGGTCGTCGTGATCAGGATGTCGCAATTGCAGATCCTCGACGCCACCGGAGCGCAGGTCATCACCGACATGATCATGTCGCTGGAACGGCGCGGCATCACGGTGCTGGTCAAGGGCATCCAGCCGCAGCACCTGCGGGTGGCGGAGCGGGTCGGCGTGCTGTCATCTCTGCGGCACCAGAACCACCTCTTCGACGATCTCGGCGCAGCCGCCGCGCACGCCCGCAGCCACGTCGCCCGCGCCGGGGCCTGACCGAGCGCCGGACTACGCGCTCGCGCGCACGACGAGCTCGGTGTCGAGGACGACCGACCGCGGCGGTGCGCCGGCGATCACGTCGAGCAGTGCGCTCACCATCCGGGCGCTGATCTGATCCCACGGCTGCCGGATGGTCGTCAGCGGCGGCTCGTGCGTCGCGGCGAGGCCCGAATCGTCGAAGCCGGCGACCGCGACATCCTCGGGTACGCGAACGCCCGCGTGTCGAGCTGCCGCGACGGCTCCGGCGGCCATCCGGTCGTTCGCGGCGAACACGGCGTCGACCCCCCGCTCGAGCAGGCGGGCCATCGCGGTCTGCCCTGATTCGAAGGAGTAGTCGCCCGCCTCGACGAGTGAAGGATCGAACGCGTCGCCGAGCTCCTCGCGGAACCCGACCAGGCGGTAGCGTCCGCCCGGGGTGTCGTCGGGTCCGGTGATCATCCCGATGCGCCGGTGCCCGGCATCCCGCAGATGCGCGGCCATGGTGCGCGCAGAACCCACCTCGTCGACCGAGATCGTTGAGACGTCCTTCTCGTGTCCGAGTGGCAGCCCGCAGCACACGGTCGGGATGCCGATGTCGATGAGCTCGTCCAGCAGCGGCTCCGACTCGTGCGACGAGATGAGCATCACGCCGTCGACATGGCCGGCGCGGATGAAGTGCGCCACGCTCTCGCGCTCGGCGGTGGTTCCTGCCACCAGCAGCACGAGTGTCATCGAGCGCTGCGCCAGGGCCTCCGCAGCGCCGCGCAGCAGCAGCGCGAAGGTCGGGTCGTCGAAGAGCAGCTGCTGCGGCTCGGTGAGCAGGAACGCCATCGAGCCGGCGCGGCCGGTGGCGAGACTGCGGGCGTGGTGATTCGCCGTGTACCCGCTGTCGACGATGGCCTTCTCCACTGCGACCCGGGCGTCCGGGGACACCCAGTGCCCGCCGTTGATCACGCGCGAGACCGTGCTGCGCGATACTCCAGCACGCTCGGCGATGTCACGGATCGTCGGCTTTCGCCGTGCCGTCGGATCGCTCACGGGCCGACTCTACTCACTTCCGCGGGGGTGCACGAAGCGCAGGCTGGGACCGGTCACAGTTCGATAACGGTTCTTCGGATCGATGTGGCGTCCGGGTAACCGATCGGCTACAACTGAGACCGGTCCCAGTGCCGGTTCGAACCGCAGGCTGAGACCGGTCCCAGCAATTGTTCATCCGACCCGACGGAGCGCCCATGACCTCGCCCCACGCCTGGCCCAGACTTCAGGGAATCGCCTACGGAGGCGACTACAACCCCGAACAGTGGCCTCGCGAGGTCTGGCGCGAAGACGCCGCCCTCATGCGCGAGGCGGGCGTGAACCTGGTCAGCGTCGGCATCTTCTCGTGGGGGCTGATCGAGGTCGCCGAGGGCGAGTTCGACTTCTCCTGGCTCGATGAACTCCTCGACCTGATGCACGAGAACGGCATCGCGGTCGACCTCGGCACGCCCACCGCGTCACCCCCGGCCTGGTTCTTCGCGAACCACCCGGAGGCGCGCGTCATCGATCGTGAAGGTCGCGTGATGGGCTTCGGCTCGCGCGGCATGGCCTCGCATTCCTCGCCCGCCTACCGCGAGGCGATCGTGCGCTATGCCGACACCCTCGCGGCGCGCTACGCGACGCATCCGGCGGTCGTGCTCTGGCACGTGCACAACGAATACGGCGTGCCCGTCGGCGAGGACCACTCGCCGGCATCCGTCGCCGCATTCCGGCTCTGGCTGCAGGACAGGTACGGAACGCTCGACGCGCTCAACAGTGCCTGGGGCACCGCCTTCTGGGGTCAGCACTACACCGACTGGGAGCACATCGACTCGCCCGCCATCGCGCCGAGCGTGGTGAACCCCGCGCAGCGCCTCGACTTCGCGCGCTTCACCGACCACCAGCTTCGCGCCTGCTTCGTGTTGGAGCGCGATGCGATCCGCGTGCACGCCGACCAGCCGATCACCACGAACTTCATGGCGAACCAGAGCTGGACCACAGACCTGTGGGCGTGGGCGCGCGAGGTCGATGTCGTATCGGACGACCACTACCTGTGGGCAGCCGACGAGGACGCGCACATCGGACTGGCGATAGCAGCCGACCTGACCCGATCGGTCGGCGGCGGCAAGCCGTGGATCCTCATGGAGCACTCCACCTCGGCCGTCAACTGGCAGCCACGCAACATCGCCAAGCGTCCGGGCGAGATGAAGCGCAACTCACTCACCCATGTGGGACGCGGCGCCGACGGCATCCTGTTCTTCCAGTGGCGCGCCGGCCGCTCGGGCGCCGAGAAGTTCCACTCCGCGATGCTGCCGCACGCGGGACGGGAGTCGCGGGTGTTCCGCGAGGTCGTGGCCCTCGGCGCCGACCTGCAGCGCATCGGCGAGCTGCAGGGCTCGGTCGTGCAGGCGGATGTCGCCGTGCTGTGGGATTTCGAGTCGTTCTGGGCGCAGGACCTGGAGTGGCGTCCGTCCGAGGACGTCGCCCACGCCGCGCAGGTGCGGCACTTCTACGAGCAGCTCTGGCGCGACGGCATCACCGTCGACTTCGCCCTCCCCGGCCAGGACCTCTCGGGCTATCGCCTCGTCGTCGCGCCCGCGCAGTACATGCTGAGCACAGCGGATGCCGAGAACCTCGAGCGCTACGTCGCAGGCGGCGGCACGCTGCTGGTGTCGTTCTTCTCGGGCATCGTCGACGAGAACGACGCGGTCCACGTCGGCGGATTCGCCCCCGGTCTGCGTGATGCACTCGGGCTGTCGGTCGAGGAGTTCCTGCCGCTGCGCGAGGGTGCCCGCCACACCGTGGACTGGCCGGGGCAGGGCACCTTCACCGCCGACATCTGGCAGGAGGACCTGGTGCTGCGCGGCGCCGTCACCGTCGCCAGCCACGGCGGCGGTCCCGGCGAGGGCGAGCCTGCCGTCACCCGCAACACCCACGGCGAAGGCGTCGGCTGGTACGTCAGCACCCGGCTGGACGCCGCAGGCATGGCCGCGTTGTTCAGCGACGTCTACGCGGATGCCGGCATCGTCCCGGCATCCCGCCCCGAGGGTCTGGAACTCATGACCCGTCGCGGCGACGACGCGATCTACCTGATCGCGGTGAACCACGGCGACGACGACGCATCCTTCGTCGCGAACGGAACGGATCTGCTCACCGGGGCGGAGATCGCCGGCACGGCCACTGTGCCGCCCGGCGGCGTCGCCGTCATCCGCAGTACCGACTGACACCCGCACCACCCCACCCCCGGTCGTGACGATGCGGCTCGCGCAGCGAGGCTCATCGCCGGCCACAACCGAGAGGAACACCGCATGCGCAAGTACATGGCCGTCGGCGCGCTCGCGCTGACCGCTGCCTTCGTCCTGACCGGATGCAGCAGCTCGTCCGCACCGCAGCAGGACGAGAAGCCGTCCGGCGAAGGCGCCGAACTCGTCATCTGGACCGACGCCGAGCGCGCGGACGCGATCACGGCAGCCGCGAAGGACTTCGAGGACGAGACCGGCGCCAAGGTCACCCTGGTGCAGAAGAACTTCGAGGACCTCCGCGACGACTTCATCGCGCAGGTGCCGACCGGCGAGGGTCCCGACATCACCGTCGGGGCGCACGACTGGCTCGGGGCACTCGTCGCGGCCGGCGTCGTCGACACCCTGGACCTCGGCGACAAGGCCGAGAGCTTCGAGCAGGTCGCCATCGATGCGATGACCTACGACGGACAGCTGTACGCACTCCCATACTCGCTGGAGTCCATCGCGCTCGTGCAGAACGTCGACCTCGTCGGCGAGGACGCCCCCAAGACCTGGGACGACATGATCGCGAAGGGCAAGGCCGCAGGCTCTGAGCGCCCGTTCGTCATCAACACCGAGGGCGAGACCGGCGACGGTTACACGATGTACCCGTTCCAGACCTCGTTCGGCGCACCCGTCTTCGTGCAGGACGACGCGGGCTCGTACACCAGCGAGGTCGGCATGGGCGGCGACGCCGGTGAGGCGTTCGCGCAGTGGCTCGGTGCGAACGGCAAGAGCGGCACCGGCTACATCTCGACCACGGTCGACTACGACATCAACAACGAGCTGTTCATGTCGGGCAAGGCGCCGTACACGATCCAAGGCCCGTGGGCAATCCCGGTGTACGAGAACATGAATCTGGCCGTGAACCCGGTGCCGACCGCCGGTGGCGAGACCGCCGCGCCTTTCGTGGGCGTGCAGGGGTTCTACCTGTCCAGCAAGAGCAAGAACGCCCTGCTCGCGCAGGAGTTCCTGGTGAACTACCTCGGCACCGAGGGCGCGCAGCGCGCCCTGTACGAGGCCGACCCGCGCATCCCGGCGTGGAAGACATTGGCCGAGGAGGTCTCCTCCGATCCGATCATCGCCGGTTTCGTGGCATCCGCTCAGAACGGCGTCCCGATGCCCTCGATCCCCGAGATGGGCTCGGTGTGGGACCTGTGGAACGCCGCGCAGGTGCAGATCATCAACGGCGCCGACCCGGTGGCGACCTGGAACAAGATGGTCGCCGACGTCGAGGCCGCGACCGCCGGTTGACCGACAGCGGGCCGGAGGGTGATGCGCCCTCCGGCCCGCATCCCGCAGACAGGAGGACAGGATGCCGACGCAGGCACCGCCCACGCAGGCAGCGACACCGCAGGCGCCGCCCAGGCAGGAATCGCATGCCCGCAGCTTTCGCGGGCCGGGCTGGGGATTCCTGACCAAGCTCGTGCTGATGGCGCTCATCAACGCCTTCGGGGTGATGACCGCCATCGCCGCATGGCGGGTGGAGTCGTGGATCGTGCTCGGCGCGATCGTGGTGCTCGTCGGCATCGCCGACTGGGTGTACTTCACCAGGCGGGCGCTGCCTCTGAAGTACATCCTTCCCGGGCTCGTGTTCCTGCTGGTCTTCCAGGTGTTCATCTTCGGATACACCGCCTACATCGCCTTCACCAACTACGGCTCAGGACACATCGGCAGCCAGGAGCAGGCCGTGGAGGCGACGCTGATCCAGGGTGAGCGTCGCGTGGAGGGATCGCCGACGTATCCGCTGGCCGTCGTCGAGAACCCCGCCGGCCTCGGCTTCGCGATCGTCGACGAGGACGGAGAAGTGCAGGTCGGTTCCGAGACCACCCCGCTCTCCGCTGCGCCGGATGCCGAGATCGGCACCTCCGGGGCTCCCACGGCGGTTCCGGGGTGGACCGTCATCCCCCGTGCCACCGTGCTCAGCGACACCGCCCTGCAGGGACAGATCGCCGCACTGCGGGTCCCCGTCTCGGACGACCCGAACGACGGATCCGTGCGCACCCGCGACGGATCATCGGGTGCTGTGTACCAGTCGACCCTGGTGTGGGATGCCGAGGCGCAGACCATCACCGACACCACCACCGGCACGGTGTACACCGCCACCGACCGCGGCTCGTTCGTCTCCGACGACGGCACGGCGCTGCCGACCGGATGGTACGTCAACGTCGGCTTCGACAACTTCATCCGGCTGTTCACCGACCCGGGGCTGGCGAAGGCGCTGGGCTCCGTCACGGTGTGGACGTTCGCGTTCGCGATCCTGTCCGTGGTGCTGAGCTTCGGGCTGGGACTCGGCCTCGCCGTCGTCTACAACGATCCTCGCGTGCGTGGCCGGCGCTGGCTGCGAGCCCTGTTCATCCTGCCCTACGCCTTCCCCGCGTTCATGGCGGCGCTGCTGTTCCGGGGCATGTTCAACGCCGAGTTCGGCGTGATCAACGACATGTTCTTCTTCGGGCAGCAGATCAACTGGCTCGGTGATCCCTGGCTGTCTCGAGCCGCTGTCATCTTCGTGAACGTGTGGCTCAGCTACCCGTACTGGTTCCTGGTGTGCACGGGCGCGCTGCAGTCGCTGCCCGGTGACACGCTCGAGGCAGCCGAGATCGACGGCGCGAACAAGTGGCAGCGCTTCCGCACGATCGTGCTGCCGCTGCTGCTGGTCTCGACCGCGCCGCTGCTGATCGCCTCGTTCGCGGTGGCCTTCAACAACTTCACCGTCATCTACACCTTCAACAACGGCGGACCTGCGATCCCCGGCGCCCCGTACGCGCTCGGCTCGACCGACATCCTGGTGTCGGCCATCTACGACGTGTCCGGAGTCTCGGGCGGCGCCAGTGACTACGGCCTGGCCAGCGCGCTCTCGATCATCGCCTTCATCGTCGTCGGCGTGATCTCGGCGCTGAGCTTCCGCCAGACCCGCAAGCTCGAGGAGTACCAGTGATGTCCACGCAGACCAGAGCAGTCGTCACCGGGTCGGCCGACGCCGCGGCATCCCGAGCCGGCGCCCGCCGGCGCCGCTGGTGGGGCGACGTCGGCTGGAAGTACATCCTCGCCGTCGGCGTACTGTTCTTCGCCGCGTTCCCGCTCGTGTACGTGCTGTCGTCGTCGCTGAACCCGAACGGCAGCCTGGCGGCATCCGGCGCGTTGTTCGGCGTCATCGACGTCGAGAACTATGCGGCGCTGGGCCGGTCGAAGTACTGGCTGTGGTTCGGCAACACGCTCTTCATCGGTATCGCGACGGCGATCGGCTCGGTGCTGATGGGCGCCGCAGCCGCCTATGCGTTCTCGCGATTCCGGTTCTCCGGTCGTCGCGCGAGCCTGACCACTCTGCTCGTGCTGCAGATGTTCCCGCAGGCGCTCGCGTTCATCGCGATCTTCCTGATGCTGCTGACGCTGGGTGAGGTCGTGCCGGCGCTCGGAATCAACTCGAAGATCGCCCTGATCTGCGTCTATCTCGGCGGAGCGCTGGGTGCGAACACCTTCCTGATGTACGGCTTCTTCAACACGATCCCGATCGAGATCGACGAGTCGGCGAAGATCGACGGTGCCACGCACGCGCAGATCTTCTGGCGGCTGATCATGCCCCTGGTCGTGCCGATCCTCGCCGTGGTGGCGCTGCTGTCGTTCCTCACCGCGTTCGGCGACTTCATCCTGTCGAAGATCATCCTGACCAGCGAGGACAACTGGACGCTGGCCGTCGGCATGTACCAGTGGGTGTCGAATCAGCTGACCTCGCGCTGGGGGCTGTTCGCGGCCGGAGTCGTGGTCGCGGCGATCCCCGTGCTGGCGCTGTTCTTCTCGCTGCAGAAGTACATCGTCGGCGGGCTGACGCAGGGATCCGTGAAGGGCTGAGCTCCGTTCACGCCTCCCCGGCGAGTTCGCCGTGGATGCGGCGCAGGTCCTCCATCAGCGACCCGATCAGGATCCAGTGATCGGATGCCGGGGCGCGCAGCACGAGCGGCGTGGTGAGCGCGGGGATGGCGGTGGTCAGCGCCAACGACTCCGGTGCGACCTCGGCGACCTGCGCGGCGAGGCGCACATCGTGCCCCGCGCGGCGCAGCTGCTCCGCGATCGCGGCAGCGGCGGGCTCGGCGGCGATCGTGTCGTCGTAGTGATCGAAATAGGCGCGGGTCATCCCGATCACCTGCGTGACGACGGGTGAGATCCGGTCGAGCATGGTGCGCATCTCCCGCAGCTCCGAGCGATGGGCGGAGCGGCGCGGGTTGAGCGTGAGCGACTCCTCGCCGGCAGAGATGGATGCCTCCGCGGCATCCCTCATCGGGCGGAGCAGGCGCGCCTGCAGGATCAGATCGTGCAGCTGCGCCGGCGTCTGCACGGAAGGCAGCGCAGCGGCGAGCCGATCCAGCGAGGCCGCCAGCTCTGCGCCGAGCAGACCCAGATCGCGTCGGGCCGGGGCCACCAGAGTCGGCGGCACGATCAGGGCGTTCACGATGATGCCGATCGCCGCGCCGATCAGCGTCTCGACGATGCGGGCGAACGCGTACTGCGCACTGATCGATCCGATCGCCATCACCAGCATCGCCGAGATCGCGACCTGGTTCCCGGTGCCGGAGGACGCGCGGAACGCCCAGGCCACGAGCAGCGAGACGAGCACGGCGAGCAGCATGATCCACCCGGACGATCCGAACAGCATGCCGAGCAGCATCGCGATCGTGACTCCGGCCACCACGCCGATGCTGCGTTCGAGTCCTTTGGTCAGCGACTGGTTCACGCTCGGCTGCACGACCAGCAGCGCCGCGATCGCGGCGAACACGGGCAGCTGTCCGGGGACCACCCACCCTGCGAGCAGCCATGCCGCGATCGTCGCGATGGCGGACTTGACCACCTGCAGCAGGGGAGCGCGCTTCGCAGAGCGGATCGCGGCGGTGATGCGCATGCCGACCACGGTACTCGCAGGGCGCCGGCTGCCCGTGCGCCGTTGTGTTAGCGCTTGACATTCCCGGTGCCATGATCATGATCGCCCGGCGGACTGATCATGAAATAGGTCTTGTTTCCGCAAACATCATCTGCGATCATCGTGACCGAACGCCGATTCGAAGGAGAACCAGGGTGAAGACAACGCAGCGACGCTGGGCGGGGGTGGGCCTCACCTGCGTGGTGGTGGCGGCCGGGCTCTCGGCCTTCAGCACGGCCCCCGCATGGGCGGCGGATGACTCGGAGCTGGTGCTGCGCACCGGCGCGCTCGAGGTGCACGCCTCCGGCGCCTTCCCGCAGGTCGTCCAGTACGTCGATCGCGCCAGCGGTGCGGTCATGCGCGGCAACGACACCGCGCTCACCTCGATCGAGATCAACGGCACCGCGCAGCCGGTGACGGTGACCTCGACGCAGATCGACGACAGCACCGTCGAGTACGTCCTGACCCCGACCGCGCTCGACGGCGTGACGCTGACCGCGCGACTGGGCGTGAAGAAGAACGTCGTCACGCTGAAGTTCACCGGCATCCAGGATCCCGGCAAGAAGGTCGCGACCCTGCGCATCCCCGGCCAGAACCTCGTGACGGTGTCGTCGGCCGACGCCGGCTCGGCGGTCTCGGCGGCGAACATCTCGGTCGACCGCGCGAAGTCGGGCGACGTCTTCATCCCGGTGACGGCGCAGACGCCCGTCGATGCCGCACCGGTGTCGTCGAACGCTGTCATCGCGAACACCGGTCAGCTCGCTGCGGCGTTCACCACCAACGCGATGTACGACGGCTCGAGCGGCCCGGCGAACAAGGACTCCGGCAACTTCTGGCGCCAGGCCGTGAAGGACGGCGACGACGTCGAGGTCGGCATCTCCAGCGGCCAGTGGCTGTACCGCGCCGCGGAGGCGCCCGAGCCCGAGGAGCTGCCCTGGGTCAAGGTCGCCATCACCCCCGACGCCAACGCCGACGGCACGGTCGACTGGCAGGACGGCGCGATCGCCCTGCGGGACCTGCGCGTCGCCCCGTTCAAGGGCGACCAGACCCCCGACAACGTCATCACCCACATCCCGTTCAACTTCGCCTCGCAGGCCACGCACCCGTTCCTGCGCACGCTCGACGACGTGAAGCGCATCGCGCTGAACACCGACGGACTCGGCCAGGTCGCCATGCTGAAGGGCTACACCAGCGAGGGCCACGACTCGGCCAACACCGACTACGGCGACAACTTCAACGAGCGCGCCGGCGGACTGGACGAGCTCAACGAGGCACTCGAGGCAGGCAAGAAGTGGAACGCCTCGTTCGGCGTGCACATCAACGCCACCGAGATCTACCCCGAAGCCAACTCGTTCAGCGACGACATCATGGACCCGAAGGCGAAGGGCTGGAACTGGCTCGACCAGTCGTACTACATCGACCAGCGCTTCGACACGAACTCGGGTCGGCTCGACAAGCGCATCGGCCAGCTCGCCGACGCCACGAACGACAACCTCGACTTCGTCTACGTCGACGTCTACTACCAGTACGGATGGCTGGCGAAGAAGATCCAGGAGTCGCTGATCGACCACGGCTTCCGCGTCGGCTCGGAGTGGGCCGACAAGCTGCCGGCGAACAACACCTGGTCGCACTGGGCCAACGACGAGAAGTACGGCGGCTCGACCAACAAGGGCGTGAACTCGCAGATCCTGCGGTTCGTGAACAACACCGAGGCGGATGTCTGGAACCCCGACCCCCGGCTCGGCACCAGCCACATCGTCGAGTTCGAGGGCTGGACCGGCCAGAACGACTTCAACGGCTTTCTGAAGAACGTGTGGACGGCGAACGTCCCCGCCAAGTTCCTGCAGCACCACGAGATCACGCGCTGGACCGACGAGGCGATCGACCTCGAGGGCGACGTGCGGGTCACGGGCACGGATGCCGCGAGCCGGTCGATCACGGTCGGCGGCGCCGAGGTGCTGCACGGCGGCACCTACCTGCTGCCTTGGGCGTCGAAGGACGGCGGCAAGACCGACAAGCTCTACCACTACAACCCCGCAGGCGGCAGCACCACGTGGACGCTCACGAAGGAGTTCGCGGGCAACGCCACCCTGCAGCTGTTCTCGCTCGGCGACGGAGGCCGCACCAAGGTCGCCGACGTGCCGGTCGTGGACGGAAAGGTCACGATCGAAGCGACGGCCGGCCAGCCGTACGTGCTCGCCGCCGGCACGAAGGCGGATGCCGGCAGCAGCCTGCCGAAGAAGACCCGCTTCGGGCAGAGCACACCGGTCGTCGACCCCGGCTTCAACGAGACGACGCCGGATGCCTGGAACCCGGTCGGCGAGGTCACGATCGAGCGTGACGGCCTGGGCCGCCGCGCGGCGCTGATCGGCGCCGGCGAGGCATCCATCCAGCAGCGACTCGGCGAGCTGCCCGCCGGTGAGTACACCGCCAGCGCCTGGGTCGGCATCGACAAGGGCAAGATCCGCGAGGTGAAGCTCGGCGTGCAGGTGCCGGGCGGTGCGGATGCCGCCATCACGATCGACTCGTCGAACGCACAGAACTACGTCGGGGCCGATGAATGGCACGGCACGACGCTGCAGCGACTGAAGGTGCCGTTCACCGTTCCCGCCGACGGCACCCGCCCGACGCTGAAGATCACCGCCGCTGACGGCGATGCGGCTGTGCGCGTCGACAACGTGCGCATCGTGAAGGCCGCAGCGCCCGAGGTCGGCGGCGACGTGATCGCCAGCGAGGACTTCGAGGACGTGGATGCCGGATGGGGTCCGTTCCTGAAGGGCGCCGCGGGAGGCGCCAACGACCCGCGCACCCACATCGCGAAGCGCAACGACTACACGCAGAAGGGGTGGAACGGCCGCAAGATCGACAACATCCTGAACGGCGAGTGGTCGCTGATGGCGCACCAGGAGAACTCCGGCCTGGTGTACCGCACCAGCGAGTACACCGTGCCGTTCCAGGCCGGGCACCGCTACCGCGTCTCGTTCGACCACCAGTCGACCGAGGCCGGGCAGTACGCCTGGGTCACCGGCTACGACTCCGCGACCGGTCCGCGCGTCACCCAGCGCACGCCGTTCGGCGCCGTGCACGAGACCACACGGTTCGAGCAGATCGTCGACGCCAGCACCTGCGGCGACACCTTCGTCGGCCTGGAGCGCATCGCGGGTGGTGACGCCGACCTCATCCTGGACGACTTCCTCGTCGAGGATCTGGGTGAGTCCGACGCCATCCCCGCATGCGCGCAGCTGAGCGGGAAGCTCACCGGCGACGTGATCCAGCAGGGCACGCCGAGCACGTACACGACCACGTTCACGTCCGACGAGTCGGCCGCGATCTCGGATGTCTCGGTGAAGCTGGACGTGCCCGAGGGGTGGACCGCAGAGGCTGTGACCCCGGCGACCGCCGCGACGATCGCGCCCAAGGGCACGCTCGTCACCCAATGGCGCATCACCGCACCGGCATCCGCCGACGGCACGTACGACATCGCCGCGACCGCGACGTACACGACGACCGTCGACCCGATCGGCACCAGGACCGTGCAGAACACCACCCAGGTGAAGACACTGCCCAAGCCGCCCACCAGCACCGTCTACGCGAGCGACCACGACTGGGTCAGCGCGACGAACGGCTGGGGCCCGGTGGAGCGCGACCTCGCCAACGGCCCGCAGGGCGCCGGCGACGGCACGCCGCTGACCCTGAACGGGGTGGTCTTCGAGAAGGGGCTGGGTGCGCACGCGCCGAGCAACGTGAAGTACTTCCTCGGCGGTTACTGCACGTCGTTCACCGCGAAGGTCGGCGTCGACGACGCGCAGCCCACCCGCGGATCGATCGTGTTCTCGGTGAAGGTCGACGGGAAGACCGTCGTCACCTCGCCGCTGATGAAGCCGACCAGTACGACCTTCGACCTGACCGCCGACGTGACCGGAGGCCAGTACGTCGAACTGGTCGTCGGCGACGGCGGAGACGGCAACGGCAACGACCACGCCGACTGGGCCGACGCGACCTTCACCTGTGGCGAGGACACCAACCCCGGTGGCGGCGAAGGCGGCGGCGCGACCGCGCCGAAGGGCACCGTCTACGTCAGCGACCTGCCCTTCCTCAGCGAGGAGAACGGCTGGGGTCCGGTGGAGCGCGACATGTCGAACGGCGAGGACGCGGCCGGCGACGGCTCGCCCCTCACCATCGGCGGAGTGACCTTCGACAAGGGCCTCGGCACGCACGCCGACTCCTCGGTGGAGCTGTTCCTCGGCGGTCAGTGCACGACCTTCACCGCGAAGGTCGGCCTGGATGACTCGAAGGACGAGAAGGGCGAGGGCGACGTGATCTTCCAGGTGATCGGTGACGGAAAGGTGCTGCACGACACCGGCTCCGTCACCTGGGACGACCCGGCCACGCCCATCACTGTGGACGTGACGGGTGTCGAGAAGCTCGAGCTCTCCGTCGGCACCAACGGAGTCAACTACCGCGATCACGCCGACTGGGCGGACGCCAAGCTCACCTGCGCCTCGTAGGTGGCCCCGCGGGGCAGGTGAAACCAGGGGGCGGATGCCGCAGGTGCGGCATCCG
>NZ_QUAB01000044.1 GCF_003387575.1 Microbacterium bovistercoris
CGGAACTCACGGGGATAGGGCTTGGGCATGATGACATCCTCCCAGCGGCACCAGTCGGCACCACAGATCAGGTGTCACCTATCCGTGCAGCAGACCCGACATGCTGGGAAGATGAGACCGTGCCCGATTCCGTGCCCGACATCAACAACGGCGACTCCGCGACCTGGCGCGTCCTCGACCGCTACCGCGAGCTGGAGCTGCAGCTGGCGATCCTCGGGCATCATCTCAGTGCCCAGGTCGGGCTACGACCGGTCGACCTGCAGTGCTTCAACCTGGTGCACCGTCACGGCCCAGTCACGATCGGCGACCTGTCACGAATGCTCGCCCTTCGGCCGGCGACCACGACCGGCATCGTCGATCGCCTGGCGGAGCAGGGCTGGGTGACACGGGAACGCTCCGACGCCGATCGGCGGACGGTGTACGTTCGCGCGCTTCCCGATCACCTTCCGCGGCTGTTCGGCCTGCTCTCTCCTCTCGGCGAGGACCTGAGCACGGCTTTCACCGGGCTTGACGAGGACGCGCTCCGCATCATCGCAGACTTCCTCGACCACGCCGCCACGGCTACGCGACGGGCGAACGAACGACCCGCCTGAGGCGCCACGCCGATAACACCGGTCGGCGAAAAAGAAAAAAGCCCCCGGGTGGAGCCGGGGGCTTTCGTAGCAGGAGCGGGGCTTGAACCCGCGACCTCACGATTATGAGTCGTGCGCTCTCACCAACTGAGCTACCCTGCCACGGGCACTCGGATTCCGAGTGCTGCGAGCCCCGAGTCAGGATTGAACTGACGACCCCTTCCTTACCATGGAAGTGCTCTGCCACTGAGCTATCGGGGCATGTTTCCCGTCTCCGGGCAACCAGGAAAGCCTAACATCCCGGAGGCCTGATCAGGAAATCGGACCGACCCCTTCGTGTCGTCCTGCGTTCGACTTCAGCCAGGGCAGCGGGTCGAAGGTCGATCCGTTGCGGAGAAGCTCGAAGTGAAGGTGTGCGCCGAAGGAGTGACCGGTGTTGCCGACCAGGCCGACGATGTCGCCGACCTTGACCTGCTGGCCGGTCTTCACGCGGATCGAGCCGTGCTGCATGTGCGAGTAGTGGCTCGTGATGACTTTGCCGTCGATCATGTGGTCGATGTAGACCGTGACGCCGTAGCCGCCGCCGTTCTCGGTCGCCTTGCGCACCACGCCGTCGGCGATCGACTGGATCGGTGCGCCGTTGCCGGGCACCAGGTCGACACCCTCGTGCATCTTGCCGCGGCGCATACCGTACGGCCAGGTCATCGCGACACCGACGGCGAACGGCCACTGGATCGCCGCTGTGGTGTCGTTCGTGTACAGGCTGTTCGAGTACTTGATGCCCTCTTGGGCAGCGAGGTCGACCATCGACATCGACGAGAACTCGCCGGAACGGGCGACGGGCTCGCTCTCGACGTCAGACGGCGCGACGAACGCCTGGATGTCTTCCTCGGCAGCCTTGCTCTGCGGCGTCTCCACAGCGGTGAGCGAGGTCACGGACTGTGCACCGTACCCCTGTGCCGCGGCGACCGCCTCGGAGGGCAGCGTCATCGAGACGAGCATCAGCCCGGCGAGGCTCATCACGCCGAGGGAGGCGCCGGCTGCGACGATCTTGCGACCGAAGCGGCGACCACGGCGCGGTGCGACATGCTCTGCACTCGGCTCGTCGTCGGATTCTTCAGCGACGGATGCCTCCGGAGCCGGCTCGGCGGCCTCTGCGAGGTCGTCCCCGCTGAATCCGAAGGCCTCTGCCGCCGCAGTGAACGCGTCGACGGAGGAGTCCGCGCGGAAGTCGCTCGCGTTCGGCCCGGTCGCGAAGGCGTATCCGGATGCCGGCGACGCGGAAACCTGCTCCCGGCGCGAGTCTGCGGAGGCTGCCTGCTCAGCTGCGGCGCGCTCGGCACGAGCCTGCTCAGCCGCGCGAGCCTGCTCAGCGCGAGCCTGCTCGGCGCGAGCCTGCTCGGAGGCGAGGCGCTGTGTGTGCGCCTCGGCGGCTGCCTGCTCAGCGGCGGCCAGCTCTGCAGCCACGCGCGCAGCCTCCGCTGCAGACCGCTCAGCGGCAGCACGCTCAGCAGCAATGCGCTCGACACGGGCCTGCTCGGCCGCCTGCGCCGCGCGAGCCTGCTCAGCGGCGATCTGCTCGGCACGAACCTGTGCGGCCCGAGCCTGCTCGGCAGCAGCCCGCTCGGCCGCGACTCGCTCGGCGTATGCCTGCTCCGCGGCAGCCTGCTCAGCCCGGGCCTGCTCGGCCGCGAGCTGCTCCGCCGCAGAGGGCTCCTCGATGACCAGCCGCTCGGTCTTCAGCTCGGCTGCGGCGACCGGCGCGATCGGCTCGGCCTCCACGATCGGCTCGGCCTCCACGCCCTGCTCGGCATCGACGACAGGCTCAGCGGGAACGGAAGATCCACGGCCACCGGCATCCGACATCGCCGCCCGCCAGGGCGCGGCATCCGATGCCGGGGTCGGCAGGGTTCCCGCGCGACGTGCCCGGCGGCCGAGGAACGGCTGCTCGGCAGTCGGCGACTGCACGACGGGAACCTCGCCGGTCTGGCGTTCGCGCGCAGCGCGACGGGAGATCGGAGTAGCCGGCGACGTCACCTCGGGCGCAGACTCTGCAGGCACCGCGCGGCGTCGGTCCGACCGACGCTCGGGGGCAGAGCCGGTCTCAGGGGCATCGAAGGGCAAAGGTAATCTCTCGGGTCGCGCGTCAGACGGGGGGGGACTCTCGCTCGGGTAAACGAAAGTAACGATCGGGTAAACGATACCCGGTTCCGGCTGGGAACACCATGAGCGCCGGCCAGAAATGTGGAGCTCCCTTACGAATCAGCCGTCGGCGAGCAGTGCTCCGAGCCTGGCGTGCACATCGCTGCCGCCGGCATACAACAGCGGCCGCCGGGCATCCAGGTCGATGCGCGTCACCGCTCCCCCGGCCTCGGCGACGAGGATCGCCCCGGCCGCGAAGTCCCACGCGTTGAGCCCGCGCTCGAAGAACCCGTCCAGACGCCCGGCCGCGACGTAGGAGAGGTCGATCGCCGCGGAACCCATCCTGCGCAGGTCGCGGGCCATGGTCATCACCCGCCGCACTGTCGCCAGATCGCCGTCGTGCGTGGACGGGTCGTAGCCGAACCCCGTCGCCAGCAGCGCCCCCGCAGGAGTCTCGGCGGTCACCGCCAGTCGCACGCCGTCGTGCCACGCACCTTCGCCGCGGACGGCCGTGAACAGCTCGCCCAGCCCGGGCGCGCAGACCGCGCCGGCGATACCCGTCCAGGCCTCGGGGTCGGGAGCACCCTCCACGACAGCGATGCTCACCGAGTACGCCGGAATCCCGTAGCTGTAGTTGACCGTACCGTCGATCGGATCCACGACCCAGGTGTAGCCGCTCGCCCCGCCGGCCGCGCCGGACTCCTCGCCGAGGAATCCGTCATCGGGGCGCTCCGCCGCGAGCCGCTCCCTGATCAGCGTCTCGACCTCGCGGTCGGCCTCGGTCACGATGTCGGCGAGCGTCGACTTCGTGGCGGCGAGGCGCACTCCCTCGCGACGCCGGCGTTCCGCGAGCTCCCCCGCTTCGCGGGCGATCTCCGCGGCGAGCGTACCGAGTTCGATGTCGGTCATGCGTTCCTCCTGGTCGGCCGGACCTCCAGTCTCCCGCACCCCTGTCACCGATGCAGGCACGAACCCGACCGGACCCGCCGACACCCGGGCATCCCGCCTGCATCCGTGACCAGCAACCAGCGGGCGGAGCGCCTCAGCGGGCGGAGCGCGCCGCGAAGGCCGCGACGCGCGCCTGCGCCTCCGGCGTCTCGAAGGATGCGCCGATCGAGAGCGCCTCCTCCTCGAGCTGTTCGTGGAACGTGCGCTCCGGCTGCGAGCGCACCAGGCGCTTCGCGTGCCCGTAGGCCCCGGCGGCGCCGGCCAGCCAGAACCGGGCGATCTCCTCGGCACGAGCCTGCACGGCGGCGGCCTCGGCTGCAGCATCCGTCCCCTCCGCGGCGGCGACCGCCTCGGCGACGAGGCCCCACTCGACGGCCTCGGCCGCGCTGAGCATGCGGTCCTGCAGCACGAGCTGCAGCGCACGGCGCTGACCGACCGCGCGGGCGAGCTGCGCCGACACCGACAGGTCGGGCGTGAGGCCGATGTTCGCGTAGAGGCTGCCGAGCTTCGAGTGCGCGCCGACCACGGCGTAGTCACTGCAGAGCAGGATGCCGAGGCCGCCGCCCGCGGTCGTGCCGTGCGCAGCGGCCACGACCGGCTTGGCCGAATCGGTGAGCGAGCGGATGCCCTCGTTGATCACGCGGGCGAACGCGGTGATGTCCTCGCCGGAACCCATCTCGGTCGCCATGTCGAGCACGTCGCCGCCGGCGCAGAACGCCGGACCTGCGGCATCGATGAGGATGGCGCGCACGTCGTCACGGGCGACGGCCTCGGCCGTGGCATCCCGCCAGGCGTAGGCGAGATCGCCGTTGAAGGCGTTCAGCCGGGCCGGGCGGTTCAGGGTGAGCCGTGCGAGGCCCTCGTCGACAGTGAACAGGATGGGCTCGCCCATTGGCGTCTCCTTCGATGCGTAGGTGAGCCTCCAGCGTATCCGCGGGACTGAGTCGCCGCATCCATGACACTCAGTCCGCAAGTACCCGGACGACGAGGTCGTGCATCCGGCGGCGGGTGCCGTCCAGCCGCATGTCGACCTGGCCGGGCGCGAGCACTTCGTTCGGAGCCAGCGGATGCGCGAGCCGCACGTTCTCGTGGCACGACAGGTCGGCGCATACGTAGGTGCCGACCGTGTCGCCGCGGCGCCCGCGATCCCCTGCCCGACGTGCGGCCCACAGCGCGACCTGGTTGCCGGGCTGCATGGTGTGGCAGATGTTGCACATGCCCGAGCGGGTGCGACCGGCGCCGCCGGACTGCAGCACGATCCCGACGGTCGCACCCTCGTGCTCGATCAGCACGTATCCGCGACGCGTGGACGACGGATCGCGCCAGGCGAAGAAGTCGAGGTAGTCCCAATCCGTGAGGAGGAAGTCGTGCGGCAGTTCGATCAGTCCCAGCTCGTCGCCTGTGGCGTTGACGAAGGATGCCCGGACGTCGGCCTCGGTCAGCGGATGCATCGACTCAGTCTATGCACGCCCTCCCGCGCCGTCGGTGAGTCACCCCGTCACGTCGAACACTCCGTGCGCGCCGCGCTCGGCATCGATCATGAAGTGCGACACGAACGGGTAGTGCCCGGCCTCGGGGAAGGTCAGCTCGACGAACCCGCCCTGCGCGGGCATCAGGCCGAGAGCCTGTGAACCCGTGTCGGCAGACCTGTTCAACAAGTACCGGCCCTCGGCCCAGACGGTGTCGAACTGCCCGCCGATCACATGGAAGCTCGATGACCTCTCTATCCCGGCATCCAGCACCCACACGCGCACCCGCTCGCCGACCGTCGCCGGCAGCGGCGCGTGGTCGTACTGGTTCGCGTAGCCGTTGAAGACGACGAGATCGGGGTTGCGCGTGGCGATCCTGTCCAGGTCGACCTCACCGCCGTCGTGGTCGCCGAGGTAGTACTCGCCCTGCACCAGCACATAGCTGCGGTCCACCGCCGGCCGATCGTCGGGCTCGATCACGACCGCGCCGTACATGCCGTTGGCGATGTGCGCCGTCATCGGCATGGTCGAGCAGTGATACATCCAGATGCCGGCGCGCGTCGCGGTGAACGTGTACGTCAGGCTCTCGCCCGGCACGATCGTGCGCATCGGCCGATCGGGCGCCAGCGAACCCGCGTGGAAGTCGATCGAATGCCCCATCGTGCCGTCGTTCACGAGCGTGATCTCGAACGTGTCGCCGACCCGGCCGTGCAGCACGGGCCCCGGCGCGGTGCCGTCGTAGGCCCACAGCGTCTGCGTCACACCGGGCGCGACCTCGGTCTCGACGTCCCGTGCGGTCAGCGTGAGTCGGCGATGCGCCGGTCCGGCGGATGCCGGCAGAGCCGGCAGTCCGGCATCGAAAGGCGTGAAGTCCTCACCCGGGTCCGCCATCAGGTCGATGGGCGCGGATGCCGCGTGCTCGCCATGCCCGCCGGCATCCGAGGTGCCAGCATCCGAAGACGAGCCGGACGCACCGGTCGCGACGATCGACATGGTCATGCCCATCTGCCTGTGCCCGATGATCGAGCACCAGCCGTCGAGATCCTTCGCGATCACGCCGACGTCGATGGTCTGCGACTCGCCGGGTGCGAGCCGACCCCCTGCGACGCCGTTCGCGAAGACCAGGTCGTGCACCTGCTCCTCGTCGGTGTTGGTCAACTCGATCACCAGCCGCGTGCCCGCCGGAACCTCTATGCGGCTGGGCGTGAAGCGCATGTCGGCCGCCTCGACCTGCACGGTCTTGACCGGGGCATCCGCATCGCCGGTCGGTGCCGCCGACCAGCCGAAGCCGGCCGGATCCGCCGCGGCGGGCACGGCGACGGCCAGCACCACGGCCAGCAGGCCGGTGACGGCCTGTCCGGCGCGACGGCCACGCGGACGCTCGCCCTCGGGCACGATCGGGCCGGTGTGCGTTCCGCTCAAGGTCATCCCTACGGCCTTAGCCCGGCGCTGCGCGCGCATCGCGAGGAACATGATCGGCAGGAACGACGCCATCGCGATCAGATAGAGCACGGATGCCACCACCCGCGACAGGCTCGACACGGGCAGCGCGCACACCGCGAGCGCGGCATTCGCGACCGTCACCCGCCACGCAGCTCCGCGGTCGAAGGCAGCCGTGCCGATCCGCACCGGGGTCGGTCCGCCGCCCAGCACCACGGGCACGAGATAACTGAGGGCGCCGAGCAGCACCTGCGCGGCGAAGCCGGCGGCGAGGTACGGCACGATGCCGTCGAGCAGTGCCGAGACCGCGGCGAACCCCGATCCGTCGGCGAAGGCGATGACCGTGCCGGCGATGAGCATCGCGACGGCGCCTGCCCACCAGATCAGCGCCATCCCGACCGACATCGCCGCGAAGCTGCGCGGCGGCTTGCTCCTGGCCACCCTCCACAGGGAGATGCCGATCACGACCAACCCGCCGAGGTAAGCCGCCAGGCCCAGCGCCAGCACCGGCAGCCAGGCCAGCGCCGCGCCGAGGGCGGCGACCGAGACTCCGGCGGCGAGCCACGGCAGCGCACGCGCCGCGCCGTCGGCGGCGTGCGCGTCGGCGCGGGTGCGCAGGACCGTCGGCCACAGGGTGACGACGGTGCCCGCGACGGTGAGCCCGATCCAGCCGAGCACGTTGATCAGGGCATGCGCGAGCACGAGGTTCGGCAGGTCGCCGCCGCGAGCCAGGACGGCGCCGATGGCCGCGCCGACCATGAGCAGCGCGGCCGAGACGATGTAGTACCGCACGGTGCGGCCGAACCGGCCCGGCATGCTGCGCCGTGCACGGCGGATCAGGCTCGCACCGTGCCAGCCGACGGCGACGATGAGGGATGTCGCGCCGACGAGGGTGATCGGCCAGATGCTGCTGAGCACCCCGGCGATCACGAGTGCCGCGCCCGCGTTGGACAGGATCAGCCGGATGGTCTGCGTGCGAGCATCCGTCGGTGTCGGGCGCCCGCGCAGCAGCGCCCACGAGAAGTACTGGCTCCAGGTGAGGATCGCGTGCGTGACCGCACCGACCAGCAGCAGGTGGATCATCAGCCAGCCCGGCGCAGGCAGTGCGCGGTGCGCGACGGCGGCGACGATCGTCAGCAGCAGCCACACGGCAGTCGGGATGTCGCGCATCGGCTGGAACCCGCGGTTCCTGCTCCCGGTCGAGCGCCCGTCGTCTCGCTTCGCGCGCTCAGGACCCGCGGGGCTGATGCCACCGGTCGTTGAGCGCCCGTCGCCCCCGCGCGGGCCGGGCATCACGACGCGACCTGCAGGTGCAGGATGCAGGCGCCGTCGGCGGCGAAGGGCAGAAGCTTCGCCGTCGCTACGGCCGCACGGCTGCGGGCGAGTCCCTCGATGAGCCCCTCGTGCACCGCGCACACCACGTCGGACCGCCGGGATGCCGCGGCGAGCAGCGGGCAGTTGCGCAGGAGAGTTCGCTCCTCGGCATCCGACTCCGCCGGATCCGGGGCGAACCCCTGCTCGCGCATGACGTCGAGCACGAGGGTGCGCGCATCGCCTTCGGCGCGGTCCTCGGCGAGCCGAGCACCCCAGGTGCGTCCCACGTCCTTGGCCTCACGCGCCGGATGCGCGCTGGTGTTCGCGAGCCCCTCGGCGAGGGCGACGGCGAGCCCCGCGTAGGGCGCGGCGGCATCGTCGCGAACCGCGCGCCAGCGCAGCGACGGACGCCCACGGCCGGACGGCGCCTCCTTCTCACGCGCGATGTGACCGTCGGCGAGCAGACGCTCGAGGTGACCGCGCACGGTGTTCTCGTGCAGGCCCGTCGCGGCGACGAGGTCAGCCGTGGATGCCGGGCGCGCCTCGATCTCGCGCAGGATGCGCTCACGGCTCGACGAATGCCGCCTGTCCCCTGAGGTCCTGCGGCGGTCTTCTCCGGCACTCAGCCTATTTTCCACGGGATCTATTGTAATAAACTCGGCCGCGAACCCGCATCCGGGTGAGGACGGAGAAAACCCATGGCGAACATCGAGATCCATCGCTCACGGTCCGAGGCCGTGGATCAGAGCCCGATGGCCGGCTGCACCTGCGGCGAGCATGACGAGGAGCTGCCCGAGCTCGACGTGCAGACCATCCCGCACGCGATCCGGCACGCGGCCGTCTTCGGAGCGATCGAATCGCTCCGGCCGGGAGCTGCGATGGTGATCTCGGCCACGCACGACCCGGTGCCGCTGCTGACTCAGCTCGATGCCAAGCACGGCGCGCAGTTCCACACGCGCTATCTCGACGAGGGTCCGGAGTGCTGGCGCGTCCTGGTGCGCAACGCGGGCTGAGTCCTCCCGCACCGGCGCGCGATCCCGCGGGTTCTCCACAATCGTGAGAGACCCGCCGTCCGCTGTCGGCCGTAGTCCGTACTGTCAATGGCGAACCGCACGACGCCGGAGCAGAATGGAGGCATGTTCGTGTCACCGGACGTGATCGGAATGATCATCTCGCTCTTCGCCTTCGCCGTGGCGATGCTCGGCGGAGTCGCCTGGCTGCTCGGCAACCAGACGAAGAGAATGGACGCGCGCTTCGATCAGGTCGATGCCCGCTTCGCGCAGGTCGATGCCCGATTCGACCGCGTGGACAACCGCATCGACGGCCTCGACACACGCCTCGGCCGCGTGGAGAACGAGCTCGTCGAGGTGAAGATCGCCATCGCCAGGATCGAGGGTCCGGAGCGCCGACTGCAGCGCCTCTGAAGCCCGCATCCGACTCGATTTCCTGCGCGGCGCAACGGCGGGTAATATGATTTCTCGCGCCCCCGGTTGGCTGTTCAAGTCGGACGGGTGTGCATGGCGAGTTGCCCGAGCGGCCAAAGGGAGCTGACTGTAAATCAGCCGCGGAATGCTTCGGGGGTTCGAATCCCTCACTCGCCACCCAAGAAATGAGACCTCCGCTGTGCGGGGGTCTCATTTCGTTGACCCGTCAGCTGCCCTGCACTCCGCGCTCCGACTCGGCCAGCGACTCGGGCGTGCGGAGCAGACCACCCTCGGAGCGGCAGGTCGCGGCCGCGATCAGCATCGCGCGCTCAAGCAGCGTCCGCCAGTCGGCCTGTCCCGAAGGGCGTCCGTCGACCAGCCCGGCGGCCACCGCGGCCAGCGTCGCATCACCGGCCCCGACCGTGTCGACGATCCGTCCCGGCAGCGTGGCGATCGGAGCCTCGACGATCCCGGAATCCGTGTCGAGCACCGCGCCGGCCGCGCCGGCGGTCGCGAGCACCGCGTGCGCTCCGGCGGAGCGCAGCCTGGTGCGCAGGGCATCGAGGTCGCCGTCGTAGAGCAGCGCGGCATCATCGGCACCGACCTTGACGAGCCCGGCCCGCGCCGCGAGGCGCTCGAAGCCGTGCACGAACTCGGACCGGTCCGTCAGCATTCCGGCGCGCGGGTTCGGATCGATCACGAGGGTCGCGTCACCGAGTGCCTCGACCAGGGCTTCCGTCTCGGCGGGGACGTCGAACGGGAAGCAGCTGACCACCGCGATCCCCGCATCCGCGATCGCCGCACGCGCCTCGTCGCCATAACGGATGCTGCGCCGCTGCGCGGCGTCGTTGAACACATACTCCGGCTCACCGTTCTGCGCACGCCGGACGACGGCGCGCGAGGATCCGAGCGGAGCGGGGCTCTCGATCAGGGCGACGCCGTGGTCGGCCAGATACTCGCGGATGTGATCCCCTGCCTCGTCCGCCCCGACCATCGCGATGAGCGTGACCGGGACACCGAGCCGGCGCAGCCCGACCGCGACGTTCAGTGCCGCGCCGCCGACGAGCTCCCGCACTCCGCCGGCATCGTGGATCTCGTCGATCAGCGCGTCTCCGATGACGACCGCGCCGCGTGCCGATCCCTGCTCCTGCATCATGCGGCGAGACTATCGCGCCCGCCGACGCGGACAGCGCGTTTCGCGCGCGGAGAGAGCACCGACCCGGCGCTAGCCTGTGGCCATGAGAGCCGCGCGCGTGTTCGCGATCGCCGCCGCCGTCGCGGCATCCGTCCTTCTCGCGGGCTGCGCGCCCGCGGCATCCGATCCCGGCGGAGCCGGCAAGACGACCTCCTCGACGACGAAGAGCACGGATGCCGGCGACAAGACGCCCTCGCCGTCGGCGACGCCGACGCCGACGGTGAAGCCTGCGGCGATCCCGAAGGACTGCCGCAAGGTCCTCAACGATGACGTGCTCGCCCAGCTGAAGGACGTACCGCTGAACGACAAGGCCTTCGGACCCTCCGGCACGCTCGACGACGGATCACTCAAGTGCATCTGGGGAGACCCGCAGGCCGACACGACGGGCCTGACGACCACGATCCAGCACAAGCGCAGCGGAGCCGCCCTCGATCAGCTCAACGCCCTCATGGCCGACGGGTTCACCTGCTACACGCCCGACGAGGGCACTCGCTGCGAGAAGATCTGGAAGAACGAGACCTACCCCGTCACCGACGGGCGCACGCTGTTCTACCGCCAGGGCGTGCTCATCGACACGCAGTACTCGAACCTCGCCCCCAAGGGGTACACCGACGCGATCATCGCGAGCATCTGGGGCTGAGTCCCGGGAACGACGAAGGCCCCGACCCCTCCGAAGAGGGGCCGGGGCCTCATCAGCTCAGCACTCAGTTATATCGCGACTTCGTCGCTCTACAACTTCAATCGGCTCGGCCGGACGAGCAAGCTCGCCGGCTCTCGCCTCAATCAGTTGTAAGTGCCGGGCGTGATGTCGTCGGTCGAGAACGCGTCGAAGTCGACGTAGCCGAAGTCGCCCTCGGCGTACGCGCCGTCGGATGCGAAGATCCGGTTCGGGTAGCGCTCGCTCTTGGCCTCCTCGGTCGCCTCGACCGTGATGTCACGGTACTTGGCGAGACCGGTGCCGGCCGGGATGAGCTTACCGATGATGACGTTCTCCTTGAGGCCGACCAGCGGGTCGCGCTTGCCCTCCATGGCGGCCTGCGTGAGCACGCGGGTCGTCTCCTGGAAGGAAGCCGCCGACAGCCAGGACTCGGTCGCCAGCGAAGCCTTGGTGATACCCATCAGCTCCGGACGGCCCGACGCCGGGCGCTTGCCCTCGGACACCGACTCGCGGTTGATCGACTGGTAGCGCTTGAGGTCCACCATCTCACCGGGCAGCAGGGTCGTGTCGCCGTGGTCGACGACGGTGACCTTGCGCAGCATCTGGCGCACGATGACCTCGATGTGCTTGTCGTGGATCGGCACACCCTGCGAGCGGTACACGCCCTGCACGCCGTTGACGAGGTAACGCTGCACCTCGCGGGCGCCCATGACGCGCATGACCTCCTTGGGGTCGAGCGTGCCGACCTGCAGGGGCTGACCGACGGTGACGTGCTGGCCGTCCTCGACGAGAAGCGTCGCACGCTTCAGCACCGGGTAGACCACCTCTTCGTCACCGCTGTCGGGCGTGAGGATGACCTTCTTGCCCTTGTCGTTCTCCTCGATCGTGATGCGGCCGTCGGCCTCGGCGATCGGGGAGGCACCCTTCGGCGTACGAGCCTCGAAGAGCTCCTGCACACGGGGCAGACCCTGGGTGATGTCATCGGCCGAGGCCGAACCACCGGTGTGGAAGGTACGCATCGTCAGCTGGGTACCGGGCTCACCGATCGACTGGGCCGCGATGATGCCGACGGCCTCGCCGATGTCGACGGTCTTGCCGGTCGCGAGCGAACGGCCGTAGCACTGCGCGCAGACACCGACAGCCGAGTCGCAGGTCAGCACGGAGCGGACCTTGATGGTCTCGACACCGGCCTCGACCAGCTTGTCGATCAGCACGTCGCCCACGTCGTCACCGGCCGAGGCGAGGACCTCGCCCGACTCGTTCACGACATCGGATGCCAGCGTGCGGGCGAACACCGAGTTCTCGACGTTCGCGTCGCGGACCAGCTCGCCCTGCGAGTTCGGAGCCGCGATCGGCAGCTCGAGACCCTTGGTCGTGCCGCAGTCCTGCTCACGGATGATGACATCCTGCGAGACGTCCACCAGACGACGGGTCAGGTAACCCGAGTCGGCGGTGCGCAGAGCGGTGTCGGCCAGACCCTTACGGGTACCGTGCGTCGCGATGAAGTACTCCGCCACCGACAGACCCTCGCGGTACGAGGAGATGATCGGACGCGGGATGATCTCACCCTTGGGGTTGTTCACCAGACCACGCATACCCGCGATGTTGCGGATCTGCAGCCAGTTACCACGAGCACCCGACGACACCATGCGGTTGATGGTGTTGTCGATCGGGAAGTTGGCCTTCATCGCGGCCTGGACCTCGTCGGTCGCCTCGGTCCAGATCTTGATGAGCTCCTGACGACGCTCGGCGTCGGTGGTGAGACCCTTCTCGTACTGCGACTGGACCTTCGCGGCCTGCTTCTCGTAGCCGGCCACGATCTCCGCCTTGTTCGGCGGGGTGAGGATGTCGCTCAGCGCCACCGTGACACCCGAACGGGTGGCCCAGTAGAAGCCGGCGTCCTTGATGCGGTCCAGCGTCGCCGCCGTCTCGACCTTGGGGTACTCCTCGGCCAGCTTGTTGACGATCTGCGACAGCTTGCCCTTGTCGGCGACCTCACGCACGAACGGGTAGCCCTTCGGCATCGCGTCGTTGAAGATCGCCTGGCCCAGCGAGGCGTCCACGAGGCCGTGGCGCTCGTAGCCCTCGGGAGCCTCGCCCTCGAGGAAGGTCAGACCCGGGATCCGGATGCGGACCTTCGCCTGCAGGTCGAGCGTGCCCTCGTCGCGGGCCAGCATGGCCTCGCCGACCGAACCGAACGCACGGCCCTCACCGGCGGCACCCGGGGTGACGGTGGTGAGGTGGTGCAGACCGATGATCATGTCCTGCGAGGGCAGGGTGACCGGACGGCCGTCGGACGGCTTGAGGATGTTGTTCGACGCGAGCATCAGCACGCGGGCCTCGGCCTGAGCCTCGACCGACAGCGGCAGGTGCACGGCCATCTGGTCACCGTCGAAGTCCGCGTTGAAGGCGGCGCAGACGAGCGGGTGCAGCTGGATGGCCTTGCCCTCGACGAGCTGCGGCTCGAAGGCCTGGATACCGAGGCGGTGCAGGGTGGGGGCGCGGTTCAGCAGCACCGGACGCTCGCGGATGATCTCCTCGAGCACGTCCCAGACCTCGGGACGGGTGCGCTCGACGGCGCGCTTGGCGGCCTTGATGTTCTGCGAGTGACCGAGGTCGATCAGGCGCTTGATCACGAACGGCTTGAACAGCTCCAGAGCCATCTGCTTGGGCAGACCGCACTGGTGCAGCTTCAGCTGCGGACCGACGACGATGACCGAACGGCCCGAGTAGTCGACGCGCTTGCCGAGCAGGTTCTGGCGGAAGCGACCCTGCTTACCCTTCAGCATGTCGCTGAGGGACTTCAGGGCGCGGTTGCCGGTGCCGGTGACGGGGCGACCGCGGCGGCCGTTGTCGAACAGGGCGTCGACGGCCTCCTGCAGCATCCGCTTCTCGTTGTTGACGATGATCTCGGGGGCGCCGAGGTCGATCAGACGACGAAGACGGTTGTTGCGGTTGATCACGCGGCGGTACAGGTCGTTCAGGTCGGAGGTCGCGAAGCGGCCACCGTCCAGCTGCACCATCGGGCGCAGCTCCGGCGGGATCACCGGAACGACGTCGAGCACCATCGCGGCCGGGCTCATGCCGGTCTCGAGGAACGAGTTGACGACCTTCAGGCGCTTGATCGCACGGATCTTGCGCTGGCCCTTGCCCTCGGCGATCTGCAGGCGCAGCGACTCGGCCTCGGCGGCCAGGTCGAACGCCGCCAGGCGACGCTGGATCGACTCGGCGCCCATGTAGGCCTCGAAGTACTGACCGAAGCGGTCCTGCAGCTCGTGGAAGACGTCGTCCTCGGGACGAAGCGAGCCCACCTCGAGCGTGCGGAAGTCCTCCCACACGCGCTCGAGCTTGGCGATGGCCTCGTCCGCACCCTTCCGGATGAGAGTCATCTCCTTCTCGGCGGCGTCCTTGACCTTCTTCTTCTGGTCGGCCTTGGCACCCTCCGCCTCGAGAGCGGCGAGCTCCTCCTCCAGCTTGGCCAGGCGCTCCGCGATCTTGGCGTCGCGGCGGTCGCCGAGCGTCTTCAGCTCGAGGCGGATGTTGTTCTCCTGCGTGGCGAGGTCGCGGTGACGAGCATCCTCGTCGACCGAGATCACCATGTAGGCGGCGAAGTAGATGACCTTCTCGAGGTCCTTCGGCGCCATGTCGAGCAGGTACCCGAGGCGCGAGGGCACGCCCTTGAAGTACCAGATGTGCGTCACGGGCGCGGCGAGCTCGATGTGGCCCATGCGCTCACGGCGGACGGAGCTCTTGGTGACCTCCACGCCGCAGCGCTCGCAGACGATGCCCTTGAAGCGGACGCGCTTGTACTTGCCGCAGGCGCACTCCCAGTCGCGGCTGGGTCCGAAGATCTGCTCGCCGAAGAGGCCGTCCTTCTCGGGCTTGAGCGTGCGGTAGTTGATCGTCTCGGGCTTCTTGACCTCGCCGTACGACCATCCGCGGATGTCGTCAGCGGTCGCCAGTCCGATCCGAAGCTCATCGAAAGTTGTTGCGTCGAGCACTAGTTCTCCTGTGTCGAAATTCTTCTGAAGAAAAGTTGGATGCCGGAAGCCGGTGTCAGATCTCGTCGATCGACGCGGCCTCGAAGCGGCTGGAGATGTTGATGCCGAGCTCTTCCGCAGCGCGGAAGGCCTCGTCATCCGTGTCGCGCAGGTTCACAGCCGTGCCGTCGGCCGAGAGCACCTCGACGTTCAGGCAGAGGGACTGCATCTCCTTCATGAGCACCTTGAAGGACTCCGGGATGCCGGGCTCCTGGATGTTCTCGCCCTTGACGATCGCCTCGTACACCTTGACGCGGCCGAGGATGTCGTCGGACTTGATCGTCAGCAGCTCCTGCAGCGCGTAGGCGGCGCCGTAGGCCTCGAGCGCCCACACCTCCATCTCACCGAAGCGCTGGCCACCGAACTGGGCCTTACCGCCGAGCGGCTGCTGGGTGATCATCGAGTAGGGGCCCGTCGAGCGTGCGTGGATCTTGTCGTCGACGAGGTGGTGCAGCTTCAGGATGTACATGTAGCCCACCGAGACCGGCGCCGGGAACGGCTCGCCGGAGCGGCCGTCGAACAGCTGGGTCTTGCCGGATGCGTCGATCAGGCGGTCGCCGTCGCGGGTGGGGAGCGTCGAGTCGAGCAGACCCGAGATCTCCTCCTCGCTGGCGCCGTCGAACACCGGGGTCGCGACCTTGGTGTTCGGGGCCACGTCGCGGGCGTCGTCGGCGAGCTTGGCCGCCCACTCCGGGTTGCCCTCGACCTTCCAGCCGGTCTTGGCGATCCACCCGAGGTGAGTCTCCAGCACCTGACCGAAGTTCATGCGGCCCGGGATGCCGAGCGGGTTCAGGACCACGTCGACCGGGGTGCCGTCGGCGAGGAACGGCATGTCCTCGACCGGCAGGATCTTCGCGATGACGCCCTTGTTGCCGTGGCGGCCGGCGAGCTTGTCGCCCTCGGTGATCTTGCGCTTCTGGGCGATGTAGACCACGACGCGGCGGTTGACGCCCGAGCCCAGCTCGTCGTCGCCCTCCTCGGCGTTGAACTCCTTGACGGCGATGATCGTGCCCTGCTCGCCGTGGGGCACCTTCAGGGAGGTGTCACGGACCTCGCGGCTCTTCTCGTTGAAGATCGCGCGGAGCAGGCGCTCCTCGGCCGAGAGCTCGGTCTCGCCCTTCGGCGTGACCTTTCCGACCAGGATGTCGCCGGGGCGGACCTCGGCGCCGATGCGGATGATGCCGCGCTCGTCGAGGTCCTTCAGCAGCTCGGGGCTGACGTTGGGGAGGTCACGGGTGATCTCCTCCTTGCCCAGCTTGGTGTCGCGGGCGTCGACCTCGTACTCCTCGATGTGGATCGACGAGAGGGTGTCGTCCTTCACCAGCTCCTGGCTCAGGATGATGGCGTCCTCGAAGTTGTGACCCTCCCACGGCATGAACGCCACGAGCAGGTTCTTTCCGAGCGCCAGCTCGCCGTTCTCGGTCGCGGGGCCGTCGGCGATGACCTCGCCGGCCTCGACGCGCTCACCGGCGGAGACGATCACGCGCTGGTTGTACGACGTGCCCTGGTTGGAGCGGTCGAACTTGCGCAGGTGGTACTCCTGGATGCCGCCCTCGTCGAGCTGCACGGTGACCTTGTCGGCGGAGACCTCGGAGACGACACCGGCCTTCGCCGCCGTGACCACGTCACCGGCGTCGATCGCGGTGTAGCCCTCCATACCGGTGCCGACCAGCGGCGAGTCGGAGCGGAGCAGCGGCACGGCCTGACGCTGCATGTTCGCGCCCATGAGCGCGCGCTGCGCGTCGTCGTGCTCGAGGAAGGGCACGAGCGAGGTCGCGACCGACACCATCTGGCGCGGCGAGACGTCGATGTAGCCGATCTCCTCGGGCAGGAAGAGGTCCACCTCGCCCGAGCCGCCCTTGGGGCGCGCGAGCACGTGGCTCTCGGTGAAGCGACCCTTCGCATCGAGCGGCGCGTTGGCCTGCGCGATGTTGAAGTCGGTCTCCTCGGCGGCGGTCAGGTAGTCGATGTGCTCGGTGACCGTGCCGTTCTCGACCTTGCGGTACGGCGTCTCGATGAAGCCGAACGAGTTGATGCGCGCGAAGGTCGCGAGCGCACCGATCAGACCGATGTTCGGGCCTTCAGGAGTCTCGATCGGGCACATGCGGCCGTAGTGCGAGGGGTGGACGTCACGGACCTCGACACCCGCGCGGTCGCGGCTCAGACCACCGGGGCCCAGAGCCGACAGGCGGCGCTTGTTGGTCAGACCCGCGAGCGGGTTGTTCTGGTCCATGAACTGCGACAGCTGCGAGGTGCCGAAGAACTCCTTGATCGCGGCCACGACGGGGCGCACGTTGATCAGGGTCTGCGGGGTGATCGCCTCGATGTCCTGCGTGGTCATGCGCTCGCGGACGACGCGCTCCATGCGGGACAGACCGGTGCGGACCTGGTTCTGGATCAGCTCGCCGACAGCGCGGATACGGCGGTTGCCGAAGTTGTCGATGTCGTCGGTGGCGAGGCGGATCTCGGTCTGCTTGCCGCCGCGGAGCCCAGAGAAGGTCTCGTCGCCGCGGTGCAGGCGCACCATGTACTTGATGGTCGCGACGATGTCGTCGCGGGTCAGCACCGAGTCGGTCAGCGGGTTCGCGAGGCCGAGCTTCTGGTTGATCTTGTAGCGACCGACCTTGGCCAGGTCGTAGCGCTTCGGATTGAAGTAGAAGTTGTCCAGCAGCGAACGCGCGGCCTCGGCGGCCACCTGCTCGCCCGGACGCAGCTTGCGGTAGATGTCGCGGAGCGCGTCCTCCTGCGTGAGGATGGTGTCCTTCGCGAGGGTCTCCTCGATCGAGGTGAAGCCTGCGAACTCGGCGAGGATCTCCTCGCTGGTCAGGCCCAGCGCCTTCAGGAAGACGGTGACGGACTGCTTGCGCTTGCGGTCGATGCGGACGCCGACCTGATCGCGCTTGTCGATCTCGAACTCGAGCCAGGCACCGCGCGAGGGGATGACGCGAGCGGAGACGATGTCCTTGTCGGACGTCTTGTCGGGAGTCTTGTCGAAGTAGACACCGGGCGAGCGCACCAGCTGCGAGACGACCACGCGCTCGGAGCCGTTGATGATGAACGTGCCCTTGTCGGTCTGCAGCGGGAAGTCGCCCATGAAGACCGTCTGGGTCTTGATCTCACCGGTCTGGTGGTTCATGAACTCGGCCTCGACGTACAGCGGGGCGGCGTAGGTCTTGCCGCGCTCCTTGCACTCGTCGATGGAGTACTTCTCCGGCTCCAGGTACGGGTTCGTGAAGCTCAGCTGCATCGTCTCGCCGAGGTCCTCGATGGGGGAGATCTCCTCGAAGATCTCACCGAGACCCGAGATCTCGGACACGTCGGTGCGGCCGGCCTTCTTCGCCTCGGCGACGCGCGCCTTCCAGGCGTCGTTGCCGACCAGCCAGCCGAAGGACTCGGTCTGGAGGGCGAGCAGGTCGGGGACCGTCAGCGTGTCGGAGATCTTGGCGAACGAGAGGCGGGATGCTCCGCGTCCGTTCTTGGGTGTGGTGGTGGAAGTGGATGCGTTGCGAGCAGCAGCCAAGGGAATAACCTCCGTGAGCCTGTGCGGGGCTCGTTGATTCCTCGTCGTCGGTGGAGTGCGCGCGCAGGTCTCAACATGCCGACCACCATATGAGGGCAGGGAGAAGCGAGCGCAACTACCTACTATAGGCGCGATTCCGCGACATGGCAAGCGCGGTTCTTGACGATTTGCTGGGAGTGGGGTATTAGTACGCTCGACCCATGGGCAGGTCGCGCGCGAAGGACGAGGAGAACCCCCGGGTACGCCTGGATCACGGCGGTGTCGCCGAGATCGCGGCATCCGAGTTCACCAGCGGACACGAGCTGATCGTGGACGGGACTCCGCAGTCGCACGTCGACCTGGACGACCCGACGCACCTGCACTTCGAGTACATCGTGCGCATGGGCGCGGTCATCGACCAGCTGCCCTCGGGGCCGCTCACGGCGGTGCACCTCGGCGCCGGGGCGCTCACGATTCCGCGGTACATCGACGCGACGCGCCCGGGCTCGCGGCAGCAGGTGATCGAGTTGGAGGCACCGCTGGTGCAGCTGGTGCGCGAACAGCTCCCGCTCCCGAAGGGCGCGTCGATCCGGGTGCGCATCGGCGACGCGCGCGAGGGCGTCTCGCGCCTGCCCGCCGCTCTGCACGGCGCCTGCGACCTCGTCGTCTCGGATGTGTTCTCCGGTGCGCAGACCCCCGCGCACCTCACCAGTGTGGAGTTCTACCGCGAGCTGTCGACACTGCTCGCCCCGACCGGTGTGCTGCTGGTGAACGTCGCCGACGGCCCGGGACTCGCGTTCGCGCGCCGGCAGGTCGCGACGGTGCAGACGGTGTTCGCGGATGTCGCGGTGCTGGCCGACACCCAGGTGCTCAAGGGGCGCCGCTTCGGAAACCTCGTCATCGCGGCATCCGCTGCTCCCCTGCCGACCGACTGGCTGCCGAGGATGCTGGCGGCGGGGCCGCATCCGGCGAAGATCGCGCAGGGCGCCGAGGTCTCGGCCTTCGCGCAGAAGGCCCGCGTCGTGACGGATGCGGATGCCGTGGCATCCCCCCGTCCCGACGCGAGCCTCTTCCTGCGCTGACGCCAGGCGGCGGCGTCAGCCGGCGGCCCAGGGCGAGTGCTTCCCGCCCGGCGCGTCGCCGCGGGTCCACCAGCGAGCCGTGTAGCGCACGCCGTCGTACACGACGACGTCTCCTGCTTCGTACACGTGGTCGGCGAACCAGGGCTGCCCGGCGGCAGGGTCCACCGCGCAGTCCACTTCCGTCTGCCAGGGACTGTTCTTCATCGCTCCCGGCATCGTGCCCTTCGCGTACCAGAGCGCCTCGAACACCTTGCCGTCCAGCGTGACCCGGTCGCCGGCGCCGTAGGTGGTGCGGGCGTTCCAGATCGGCGTCGCGGCGCAGACCGTCTTCTCGGCACCTGCCACCGGGCCGGGGGTCGCGGCGCGCAGCGCGTCGGCACCCGTCTGCGAGAGCTCGCCCTTGGCGTCGCCGGCGATCTGCCAGTAGTCCACGCCGCCCAGGCCCTGCGCGATCGCCCACTTCGTCTTCTCGGTGACGGCCGTGGGGTCGTCGAGCGAGAACCACTCCCGAGTCTCGGCGTTGTAGCCGTAGGTGGCGTTGAACGCGCCGTCGGCGGTGCGCTCGTGGGTGTAGCTCAGGCCCGCGCTCTGCAGCTGGTCCCACGTGCGCGTGCCGCCGGTGATGCCGCCGCCGGACTGCTGCCACGGCTGCGGGTCGGCGTCCCTCCACCCCTGGCCGTAGGCGGCCAGACCGAGATTCAGCTTCGCCGCGGGGATGCCGGCGTTCTTGTAGGTCGCGACGATGGTGTCCAGCCCGAGACCCCAGTTGTGCTCGGGGTCGCCGTAGACGTTGCCCTGGTGCCCGGTGCGCGGATCCCAGGTGCCCCACAGGTCGTAGCCCTGCAGGTTGCCGAAGTCGAGGTTCTCCCACAGCTCGGGGTCGTTCCAGCCGCCCGCGGTGATCACGCCGGGACTGGCGGGCAGGAACGCGGAGATCTCGTACTCCCGTCCGGTGTCGGCCTCACGGGCATCCAGCGCGGCACGCAGCTCCTGTACGAACGCGAGGAAGTTCGCGCGGTCGTTCACCGGGTCGACGGCGTTGCCGACCTCCTGCGCCCAGTCCGGGGCACCGGGCCATTCCCAGTCCAGATCGAAGCCGTCGAAGAGCCCCGCCGCGGCACCGGGACCGCCGCGGCCGTCGATCACCGGCAGATTGCCGTCCAGGTAGATGTCGATGCACGACTGCACCAGCGCCGTGCGGCTCTCGGGGGTCGCGACGGCCTTCGAGAACGACTTCGACCACGACCACCCGCCGAGGGACACCAGCACCCGCAGGTCGGGGTTGATCCGCTTCAGCTGCGCGACCTGGTTCATCGCGCCGGCGAGCTTCTGCTGCTTCGTGTCGGCGATGCCGAGCACCGACTCCTCCGCCGTGTAGGCCCGCACGAAGTCGGTCTTCGCCTCACCTGCTGTCTCGGTCTGCCCTGCGCCGGCGGCCACGCCGTCGGAGATGAAACAGGTGTACGGCTTCACGCCGTCGAGGCCCTGCACTCCGGCGGCGCGCGCCGTGTCGAGGGCCTCCTGGCTGCCCGCGACGTTGCCGAACGAGTAGTTCAGGTGCGTCAGCGTGCCGCTGTGCGCGCCCTCGGTGAAGAGTGTCTTCAGAGAGGTGGCGGCATCGTTCGCCATCCACTGCCCGTAGTACCCGACGTTGCGGTAGCCGTTGATGGTCGTCGTGCCCGGCACCGTGTCGCTCGTGACCGACACCTCGGGTGCGTCGTCGGCGGCGGCCGCCGTCACGGGCAGAGCCGTCGCCGCGAGAGCGAGCGAGCCGAGGATCACGGCCGGAGCCAGCCGCCTGCGGCGTACGGCGGCATCGGATGCGGGGGGCATGAGAACTCCTTCGTTCGGGCGCGTCGGGTGTGCGCGCTCCGGGTCAGGATGCCGCAGCCCGCGGCATCCCGCCAGCGGTTCACCCCAGGAATGTGGACAACACGTACATCCGGCGTCTTGTGGGGCGAGCAGGGCGCGCCTCAGAACGTTCCCGGCGGGAGGAGGCAGACTGTCAGGAGCCGTCGCGGAGGGAGAGTCGAGCAATGAGTCTGATCCAGGGATATGACCCGGACACCCTTCGCGAACGAGTGAACCCGCGCGAGTGCGAGATGCGCCTGGACGAGATCGAAGGGCAGCGCAGCCTGCCCGCGCTGATGGAGCGCGTCTGGCTGCTGAAGGTGCTCGATCGGCTGGACGACGCGCTGCCGCTCTCGGAGGAGGCCGTGCGTCAGGCCCGCATGGCGGGAACCCGCAAGGACCTCCTGCGCGCCCGCGTGCTGCACGCCACGATCATGCAGTGCCTGGGCAAGTACGCCGCCGCCGAGCAGGAGCTCGCCCACGTGGCATCCGAGGCCGAAGGCCAGGGCTGGGCGCAGGTCGCCGCCTTCGCCCACCAGCATCACGGCAAGAACGCCTACGACGCCGGCGACTACGAGCAGGCCCGCGAGAGCTTCAAGCGGTCGCTGTTCCTGCGCCGCGAGGCCGGCGCGGACGACCGCGGCCTCGAGACCGCGCTCCTCGCGATCGAGGCGGCCGAGCGGCGCGGCGCCGTCGAACCCGTCGCGATCTGAACACGTCCTCCCCGACGATGTCGGTCGGCTGATCTACTGTTGCGACATGGCAGATCTGAAGCGGGTGCGCGTCTGGGCTGAGGCGCTCATCCGGCTGCACCTCGATCCGTCGTGGTCCTTCGACTTCGATCACGCCAAGCGTCGGGCGGGTGCCTGCCATTACACGACCAGCCGCATCACGGTCTCGCGCTACCTGGCCGCCCGTTTCGACGACGACGAGATCCATCAGGTGCTGCTGCACGAGGTCGCGCACGCACTCGCGGGCCCCCACGCCGGGCACGGCAGCGACTGGAAGCGCATCGCCGAAGATCTGGGCTACGTCGGCGGCACGACGCACCACGGCGAGACCGCCACCGAGCTGGCGCCGTGGGTGGGCAGCTGCCCGTCCGGGCACCTCGTCTACCGGCACCGCCGTCCCGGCCGGCCGATCTCCTGCGCGAAGTGCTCGCGCACCTACGACCCGCGATACGCGTTCGCCTGGACGCATCGCGAGATCACGCCGGCGGCCCGGCTGGCCGCGCAGACGCCGCGCTGAAGCCCGCGACCCGCTCGGTCCGCAGCCGCGCTCGCCGTCATTGCGTGGATGCCGGCTTGCGGCGGCGAACCAGTGCCGCGATCCCTCGCCAGCCGAGCAGGAACACCCCGAGCGTGATCGTCGCGACGATGATGAACGGCACCGCCGCGGTGTCACCGGAGAGCACGCGCACGAGCATCCCGCCGGCGACCGTCACGATCCAGACAACGAGACCCCAGAGCAGGCCCCACGGTCTGCGCGGTCTCCCGGGCAGCAGGAACGCGAGCAGGTGACCGACGACGAGTGCGACCAGGAACGGCCAGGCCGTGATGAGGAATCCCGCCGGATCCTCGGAGTGCGAGGCGCGGCCGATCGCCGCGAAGACGAGCACGAGCAGGGCGTCGAGAACGAAGGCGGGGAGGAACCTCATGGGATGACCCTACGCGTCGGTCGCGCGTCTTCCCCGCGCGCCGCGCTCCTGGAACACACCAGACTCCGGCGAACGCACGAGACTCCGACGTCAGGCGAACGCCGTGATCACGCCCTCCCTCAGATGCGGCACGGCGCTGCTCGCATCGTGCTCGGCGGCTTCCTCCGGGGTCGCGGGGCGGATGCCGGCATCCGCCATCCGTGCGGTTGAAGCCACACCGATCGCGAGTTCACGCCCCGAGCCGCTCGCGGAGAGCAGGTGCCGCAGGCCGCGCCGCAGCGCGCGGAACGACTCCGCGGCGGCGACAGCCTCGGGCGAGGTGTGGTCGACGCCCAGGTCGATCAGGGCGCAGACCACCGCGCCGGCGCCGAGAAGGTCCTCGACCGCGAACCGCAGAGATCCGTCGCCCGCGCGCTCCCCCGCGGCGATGATCGTGACCGACGTGCGCTCGCCTCGTCGCTCCTGCAGCGTCATGACGGCGGATGCCACGGCCGAGGCGTTCCGGATGCCGCCGAGCAGCACCTCCGCCCCCGTCGTCGCCGCCGCCTCGGCGACATCCGCGCCGTTGCTGGACCAGGCGCGGGCACCCTGGAGATCCACCGAGGTCCCCGCCTCGACCAGCTCGGCCACCGTGGTGGAGAACCGCAGCACGTCGACCGCGATCACGACATCCGCCGGCGCGAGCCGGGCGAGGCCCTCCGCACCCCACTCGAGGCGCACCTGATACGAGGACTGGTCGAACGGTGAAGGCATCCCTCCAGCGTAGAGGGATGCCTTCACCGGCGTGGGGAGCCGCTCACTCCGCGGCGAGCGCCTCCACCGGCTGCACCCTCGTGGCCAGGCGGGTCGGGGCGACGGCGGCGATCAGCGTCAGCACCGCGGTCGACGCCGCGATGATCGCGATCGGCGCCCACGGCACCACCGGCCACACGAACCCGGCCGGTTCGAAGTCGGGCAGCACCGGCACCGAGCCGAGCAGCGACTGCGCGGCGATCCACCCGTACAGCACTCCGAGCACCAGGCCGAGCAGCGTCGCGGCGATCGTGATGTGCGCGGCCTCGAGCAGCACCATCCTGCGCACCTGGCGACCGGTCAGCCCGATCGCCCGCAGCAGCCCCAGCTCGCGCTTGCGCTGCACGACCCCGATGGTGAGCAGGTTCACCAGGCCCACTGCCGCGATCACCGCCGAGATGGCGACCAGCAGCATCATGATGTTCGCGAACGCGTCCATCGGGGCGAAGAACCCGTCGACGAACTCCCCCTCGCTCTGCCGCGTCATCAGCACCTTGGTCGACTCCAGCGCGACGGCGAACATCGTGACCAGCGTGACCCCCATCACGACGCCGATCGCCATGCGGCTGGACCGCTCCGGGTGCCGCAGCGCGTTCTCGGCCGCCAGCCGAGCCGTCGCGCTGCTGCCGAACATCCGCCCGACCATCCGCAGCACGGGCGGCATCACCAGCACCGCGCCGATCGCGAGGCCGGTGAACGACAGCACACCCCCGAAGAACGCGATGACGACCCCCAGCGGCGACATCAGCCCGAAGGCCACTCCGGCGGCGAGCAGCGCCGCCCCGATGATCAGCAGCACCAGGGCGCCGACGTGGCGGCCCGGCCGTGCGGCGACGGCGTCGTGTCCGCGCTCGACCGCTCCGCCGATCGCCTGGAGCGGGGTCACGTCCAGCACCCTCCTCGACCCCGCCCAGGCGGCGACCCACGTGGTCAGCGCCACGCCGACGGCGGGCAGCACGATCATCGGCTGCAGTGTGCTGAACGTCGCCGGCGGGTTCGGCAGCAGCTGCGCCCCGACGATCACGCCGATGTTCGCAAGAGTCAGGCCGGCGGCGAGGCCGAACAGCGCGCCCAGCACGCCGACGCCGAGCCCCTGCCGCGCGACCTCCTCGCGCTGCGAACGAGCGGATGCCCCGATCAGCCGCATCAGCGCGATGCGGCGCGTGCGCCCGGCGATGATCGTCGTGAAGGTGTTGGCGGTCACGATGGCGGCGACGTACATGGCGACGGCCGTCAGCAGCACGGACAGGATGGTCACGACGAGCGCGAGCGTCTCGCTGTCGCCGATGTACGGGTCGGCCTGCAGCACGGCGCCGATGTAGGCGGTCACCTCGACGAGGACCACGCCGAATCCCGCGGCGAGCGCCGACACCAGGATGCTGGCGCCCATGCCGCGTTCGCTCAGCCAGGCCAGTCGCGGCGCTCGTGCCGAGCGCTCCCCGCTCTCGCGGCCGAGTTCGGCGACGGCGGTCATGCCGCCACCCCGCTGCCCGACTCCGCCGCCAGCATGTGTGCCGCGATCTGCTCGGCGGACAGCTGCGGGTGGTCGGCGACGATGCGGCCGTCGCCGAGGAACAGCACCCGGTCGGCGTGGCTGGCGGCGATCGCGTCGTGCGTGACCATTGCGATCGACTGCCCGTGCTCGCGGCTCGCGGTGGCGAGCAGCTGCAGCACCTCGCGACCGGTGGCCGAGTCGAGATTGCCGGTCGGCTCGTCGGCGAAGACGAGGTCGGGCGCGGTGGCGAGCGCGCGGGCGATCGCCACGCGCTGCTGCTGCCCGCCGGAGAGTTCGTGAGGCCGGTGCTTCAGACGTGCACCGAGGCCGAGCGTCTCGACGAGACCGTCGATGCGGGCCCGCTCGATCGCTGACGGCCGGCGCCCGTCGAGCTCGAAGGGCAGCAGGATGTTGCCCATGGCGTCGAGCGTGGGGATCAGGTTGAACGCCTGGAAGATGAAGCCCACGCGGCGGCGCCGCAGAATCGTCATCTCGAGGTCGCCGAGCTCGGTGATCTCGGTGTCACCGATCCACACGCGCCCCTCGGTGGGGGCGTCCAGTCCGGCCATGATGTGCATCAGCGTGGACTTGCCCGAGCCGGAGGGGCCCATGATCGCGGTGAACTGGCCGCGGCGGATGCCGACGCTGACGTCGTCGAGGGCGCGGACGCCGGCGACTCCGGCGCCGTAGGTCTTGGTGAGGTGCTGGACGCGGGCGGCGAGGCCGAGGTCCGAAGTCGTGATCTCCATGCCTTCGACGCTATTTCTGCGGCGCATCCCTGGTCATCGCCCTGCGGATGCATCCGCGTACATCTGCAGGATGATCCGCGGGCTCGCACCTGGCGGAGCATCCGACGGGTGGCGGCGGACACGCCGCGGAATCGTCCGCCGCCTGCAGATCGGTCCGCCGCCTGCAAGCGATAAGACGAGCGCCGGACGCGTCAGGCCAGGCCGTGCTCGAACGCGAAGACCACCAGCTGCACGCGATCGCGCAGTGCGAGCTTGGTGAGGATGCGGCTGATGTGCGTCTTCACCGTGGCCTCGCTGAGGAACTCGCGCGCGGCGATCTCGGAGTTCGAGAGCCCTCGCGCTGCGAGCGCGAAGATCTCGCGCTCGCGTTCGGTGAGGTCGCTGTAGGACGCCGGCACCGGCTTGGTCTCGGGCGTGAAGTGCGCGAAGAGGTCGCGGGTCGCGGATGCCGCGATCACGCTCGACCCCGACTCCACCGTGCGGATCGCGGCGAGCAGGAACTCCGGATCCGCATCCTTGAGCAGGAAGCCGCTCGCGCCCTGACGGATGGCACGGGCCGCGGCCTCGTCGAGGTCGAAGGTGGTGAGCATGACGACGCGCGGGGCGTCGGGGTTCTTCAGGATCTCGGCGGTCGCGGTCAGGCCGTCCATCACCGGCATCCGGATGTCCATCAGCACGACGTCGGGTCGCGTCCGGGCGACGACGCCGAGCGCCTCCTGCCCGTCGCCGGCCTCGCCCACGACCGTCATGTCGGCCTGCGACGAGACGAGCATGCGGATGCCGGCGCGGAACAGCGCCTGGTCGTCGACGAGTACGACGTTGATCATGAGGAGAGTCCGGTTCCTGAGCTAGACGAAGGGCCGACAGGCAGTCGCGCGCTCACGGTGAACTGGTCGCCGTCGCGCCCGGCCTGAAGCGTACCGCCCACGAGCTGCGCGCGCTCACGCATGCCGATGACACCGTGCCCGCCGATCGACGGGCGGTCATCCCCGGACACCGCGTTCGAGACCGTCACGTCCACGGCATCCGCCCACCAGCTCAACCGCACGTCGACGCCTCCGGTCCCGTGCCGCAGCGCATTGGTCAGCGCCTCCTGCAGGATGCGGTAGACCGCCAGCTGGATGGCCGCGGGCGGCTCGCCCGGCGGGGTCGGATCGACGGTGACGCGCGGCTCGACCCCGGCCCGCCGCACCTGGGCGAACAGGGTCTCCAGATCGGCGAGCGTCGGCTGCGGGCCGTCGCCCTGCCGATGGCGCAGCTGCGTGAGCAGCATCCGCACGTCCGAAAGCGCGCCTCGCGCGGTCTGCGCGATCGTGCCCAGCGCTTCCTGAGCGACCTTCGGATCGGATGCTGCCGCGTAGCGCGCCCCGTCGGCCTGGGCGATCACCACGGCGAGCGAATGGGCGACGACGTCGTGCATGTCGCGGGCGATGCGCACCCGCTCGGCTTCCTCGGCCGCCGTGGCCTCGGCGCGCAGCTGGGCGTCGCGGATCTCGCGTCCGCGCACGACCTGACGCCAGAGCAGACCGGCACCCCACGACAGGGCGAGCGACAGCCCGGCCACCGAGCCCATCAGCGCCGCGACGAGCAGCACGCGGACGCCCTCGGAGAGCAGGCTCCCCGTCATCCCGAACTGCTGCACGCCGATGTACAGTCCGGCCACGACGCCGCCGGCGACTGCCGAGGCGCCACCTGTCCAGAGCAGCCGGCGCGAGCCCCAGGCGGCCGTGGCGAACAGCACCACGAACACCGCGACGTTGCTCGCCATCGGCGGCAGCCCGGTCAGCATCTGCAGCAGGCACGCGCCCCAAGAGATGGCGAGCGCGATCGCCGGCGTCAGGCGGCTGATCGCGGCGGCACCCCACAGCGCGGCGCTGACGACGACGGACACCGCGATCGCGAGCCAGTCCGGGGTCAGCCAGGCGCTCAGAGAACCGGCACCCATGATGAACGCGAGCGGCGCGGTGACCAGGAAGCCGAACACGGAGCCGACGATGTCGAGCACCAGCCATCGGCGCGGAACGGATCTGATCACGTCACCACGCTACGCGAGGGTCTGACGTCGGGCATCCGCCCGGAGATGTATCCGGGCTACGCCCGGCAGAGGATCTCGCCGTGCGGGATCAGGTACCAGCCGTCGTCGGATGCTGCCCACGCGCGCCACGCGTCGCTGATGCGCTGCAGCTCGTCCTGCGTCGCGAAGCCGTCTGTCAGCAGCTGGCGCGTCAGCGCGGACTCCAGGATGCGGTCGGCCCACATCCCGCCCCACCACGCGCGCTGCTCCGGTTCGGCGTAGCACCAGGTGGACGCGGTGGCCGTGACCTCGGTGAAACCCGCGGCGCGGGCCCAGGACAGCAGGCGGCGGCCGGCATCCGGCTCTCCCCCGTTGGCGCGGGCGGCGACCTGGTAGAGGCGCAGCCACTCGTCGAGCTCGGGCAGCAGGGGGAACCAGATGAAGCCGGCGTAGTCCGAGTCGCGCGCCGCGACGATGCCGCCGGGCTTCGCGACCCGGCGCATCTCGCGCAGTGCCTGCACCGGATCGGCGACGTGCTGCAGAACCTGATGGGCGTGCACGACGTCGAAGGAGTCGTCGGCGAAGGACAGCGTGTGCACGTCCTCCACCGAGAAGTCGATGTTGCGGATGCCGCGCTCCGCGGCGAGCTTCTGCGACAGCGCAAGCGCGCCCTCGTCGATCTCCGTCGCCGTCACCTGCGCGACGCGCTCGGCGAACTCCACGGTGATCGTCCCCGGCCCCGCGCCGACGTCGAGGAGCGTGGCGTCGGCAGTGAGGTGGTTCGCGAGGTACGCGGCCGAGTTCGCGATCGTTCGGCTGCTGTGCGAACGGAGGACGGATTCGTGATGCCCGTGGGTGTAGGTCGACATGGGGACAGTCTGGCAGTGCGAGTGCCCGCCGTTACGCGCCTTCAGTCCAGGATCATCCGGCGCAGCATCTCGCGGTCCGGTTTCCCGGATGGCAGCATCGGCAGTTCGGGCGATGTCTCCAACTGTGCCGGGCGGGCGTGCTTGCCGAGCTCGGCGGCGACCCTCGCCCTCGCCTCGTGGTAGGCCTGCTCCGCGTCGAAGGCGCCGGTTGCCGCGAAGATCACGGATGCCTCGCCCCAGCGCTCATCCGGGATCGCCATCACGACGGCCCCCTCCAGTCCGGGGACGGTGCGCACGATCCGCTCGACCTGGTCGAGGGAGATGTTGATGCCACCGCTCACGATCACGTTGTCGATCCGGCCTCGGACCGCCACGACGCCGTCCGTCACGTCTCCGGCATCCCCCGTGCGGTACCAGCGCACCCCGTCGGGGTCGGTGCGGAAGACGCGATCGGTGAGCTCGCCGTCGCCCAGGTATCCGCTCGCGAGGGTCGGGCCGGCGATCCGCAGCTCGCCGTCGACCGCCACCACGCTCACACCGTCGAGCGGCACCCCGTCGTACACGCAGCCGCCGCTGGTCTCACTGGAGCCGTACGTGCTCACGATGCGCGCGCCGAGTTCCTCGGCGCGATCGCGCTGATGGTGCTCGAGCCACTGCCCGCCGATGAGGATCGCGTCGTAGGCGGCGAGCGCCTCCTTCACCCGGCGATCTCCTGCGGCGTCCAGCAGGGTGCGCAGCTGCGCCGGGACGAGCGAGGTGTACTTCCGCTCGGCGGTCAGAGCGGAAGTCGCCTCGACGAACGCCTCCGCCGTGAACCGGCCGTCGAGCAGCACGGGCGTCTCCCCCGCCGACAGCGAGCGTGCCAGCACCTGCAGCCCCGCGACGTAGCCGGCCGGCAGCGCCAGCATCCACTGCCCTTCGCCGATGCGCGCGGCGGTCGCCTCGGCGCTCGCCCGCAGAGCATCCGCGCTCAGGATCACGCGCTTCGGGATGCCGGAGGAACCGGATGTCGCGATGACGACCGCCGTGCCGTCGGGCACCGTGTCACTGGCATCCGGGGCGAAGCCGAGGGCGAGCGGCCGCGAGCCGTCGAGCGCCGCCGGCAGCGCCGCCTGCACGGCGCGTGCGTCGGCACCGTCGATCGCCGTCAGCCTCATGCGCGCTCCCCCACAAGTACTCAGAAGTGGTACGGGAACGCCGACCAGTCGGGGTCGCGCTTCTCGAGGAACGAGTCTCGACCCTCGACCGCCTCGTCGGTGCCGTACGCCAGCCTCGTGGCCTCGCCGGCGAACACCTGCTGACCGACCATGCCGTCGTCGACCGCGTTGAACGCGAACTTCAGCATGCGGATCGCGGTGGGGCTCTTCGTCAGGATCGTCCGCGCCATCGCGATCGCCTCCCTCTCGAGGTCGGCGTGCGGCACCACCCGGTTCACCGCGCCCATCTCGTAGGCGCGGTCGGCGGAATACTCCTCGGCGAGGAAGAACACCTCGCGGGCGAACTTCTGCCCGACCTGCCGCGCCATGTACGCCGACCCGTAGCCGGCGTCGAAGCTGCCCACGTCGGCATCCGTCTGCTTGAAGCGCCCGTGCTCGCGCGACGCGATCGTCAGGTCGCAGACCACGTGCAGCGAGTGCCCGCCGCCAGCGGCCCAGCCCGGCACCACCGCGATGACGACCTTCGGCATGAAGCGGATCAGACGCTGCACCTCGAGGATGTGCAGCCGGCCGGTGGAAGCGTTCGCGCTGGTCGGAGACTGGGTTGCTGAGCCTGTCGAAGCATACTTGTATCCGTCACGTCCGCGGATGCGCTGATCGCCGCCCGAGCAGAACGACCAGCCGCCGTCCTTCGGGCTCGGGCCGTTGCCGGTGAGCAGCACCACGCCGATGCGGGGATCCTGCCGGGCGATGTCGAGCGCGCGATACAGCTCGTCCACGGTGTGGGGCCGGAAGGCGTTGCGAACCTCGGGCCGATCGAACGCGATCCGCGCGATGCGGCCGTCGCGCGACACGTGCGCGGTGATGTCGGTGTATCCCTCGGCGCCGGGGGCGAGCGCCCACTCGGCCGGGTCGAAGATGTCTGAGACGAAGTCGTCGGTCACGCCGTCCAGCCTATTCCGCTGCCGCGCCGGCGTTCCTGTTCCGCGGGCGCTCAAACACGTCACGTACGATCGTCGTCGTGCCTGTGACTTCCACTCTTCTCCGTCGTTCCCTTCTCGCCCTGACCGCGGCCGCAGCGCTGACGCTGGCCGGCTGCGCGTCGAACCCCGGCTCCGATCCGGCATCCGCGCCCTCGTCCTCGGCCTCCGAGCCGGCGGCCGACGGCACCTGCCAATACCCGTCCGACGGCCAGGCCGCCAAGCAGGCGGATGCTCCGGCCGCCGAGCCGACCGTCACCGGTGAGGTCTCGGCGACAATCAAGACCAGCGCGGGCGACCTCGCCGTCACCCTCGACGCCGACAAGACTCCGTGCACGGTGAACAGCTTCCTCTCGCTCGCCGGCCAGTCCTACTTCGACGAGACCCAGTGCCACCGCCTCACCACCGACGGCATCTTCGTGCTGCAGTGCGGCGACCCGACCGGCACAGGAACCGGTGGCCCCGGCTACTCGTTCGCCGACGAGCTGAGCGGCGACGAGACCTATGAGGCGGGCACCCTTGCGATGGCCAACGCCGGCCCGAACACCAACGGCTCGCAGTTCTTCATCGTCTACGCCGACAGCCAGCTGCCGCCGAACTACACCGTCTTCGGTCACCTCGACGAGGCGAGCACCGCGATCGTCGCGGGCATCGCGAAGGATGGCACCGTGACGGACGACCCCAACGGCAGCGCCCCGAAGACCCCGGTGACGCTGCTCGGAGTCACCCAGAACTGACATCCCCGTTCCGGTCGCTCGGATGGCCAGTGCCGCGTCACGCGCACTGGCCATCTGGGCGATAGGAGCCGTTCAGTCGGGCAGCTTGGCGCGCGCCTCGCGGCGGACGGATGCGGCCAGCCGGTCGCCCATCCGATCCAGGAACGCCCGCACCTCATCGGGCGCGACAGAGCCTGCGTGCTTGAGGGCGATGCCGACCGGCTTCGCGACCAGCGGGTCGCGGTCGTCGGCCAGCGTCTCGGCGATCCGCAGCAGATCGGCGATGCCGCCGGCATCCGGCGGGCGGGTGTAAGCCAGCGGCGCGGTCATCGCCGTGCGGCGACGCAGCGGATCGGATGCCGCGGCGAGATCGAACAGCGGCTGCCGTGATCTGCTCCGCAGGAAGACGCCGACGACGCGCGGCGCCGCCCGATCGACCATGTCCCAGGCGTCGATCCGGTCATGCCGGCGCAGGTAAAGCTCATAGCGCTCGGCGCGCCCGGCATCCGTGATCCGCGGACGGCGCACCTGGAAGTCGAGCACGCAGAACGCGGCCATCCGCGGCTCGTACTCGCTCTCGTCGAGCAGCGCGTCGACCTCGTCGAGCGGCATTCCGGCATGTCTCCTGGCGATGTCGAACAGCGTGCCCATCCGCACACCGAGGATGCCGCCGTCGCCGCGATAGTGCCGGTTCGGGTGCACCGCAGGATCCGCCGCGCCGCGCAGGTCGGCGATGAGGGCGGCAGCGGTGCTCATGGCCCCACGCTACCGCCCTCGCCTTCCCGGGCCTCAGCGCTTCTCTGCGCGACGAGCCTTGAGCCAGCCGTCGACCATGTCGCCGATGCAGACGCCCGCGATCCCGAGGCCGGTGAGCACAGCGAGCACGGTGGTCGCGTCGGAGTCGACTCCGTTCATCGTGAACACGTCGGTGACGAACTCGGGGTTGTAGAGCACCCCGCGCCCCAGTGCTGTGAGCCCGAGGCTCATCACGCTCACGGCGATCGCGAAGTTCACCCACGCGAGCGCCATCGTCCAGCGCCCCCGCACGTAGACGGCGATCGCGAGCGCGGCCTCGGCGAGCATCAGCAGGAACAGCAGGCCCATCCACCACGGCCACAGCTCGGGGTTGATGATCGAGAGCACGCGGTCTCCGGGTACGAACCCGCGGAAGTGGTCCCAGAGCAGCGCGCCGGCGAAGAAGGCGAGCATCACGAGCGACCCGATGAGGTCGGTGCGCGCGGCGCCCGACGGCCGCTCTTCCGGCAGCTGGTCGATGCTCCACTGCACGCCGGTGTCGGCACCGGTGCGCTCGAGCACGGCGAAGACCAGGGTGGTCCAGAACCCGATGTGCACCACGACCGAGAGCGCGACCGCGATGCCCTGCCCGATGATCTGCCCCACGCCCGCGCCGTCGAGCGCCTGCCCGATCGCGACGCCGCCGAACGCGACCGCCGGCACGATCGCCCAGAGCAGCTTCAGCAGCCGCCACCAGACGAGGTAGTACTTCGGGCCGATCAGCTGCAGGGGCCGGTCGGCGTAGCCGGCTGCGAGCACGGCCGGGTCACCGAGGTCGGTGAGCACGCGGCGCTCGGCGTCGTCGCGTGCCTCGCCCTGCTCGATCCGGTCGTCGACGGCGTCGGAGATGGACGTCTCCAGCTCTGCCCGCACGTCCTGCTGCAGCGGCTGCGGCAGATGGCGGATGGTTTCGGAGACGTAGCGGTCGGTGAGTGTGGCGGACATGTCAGTCCTCCCCTTCGATGAGTGCGGCCGTCGCCGCAGCGATGACGGCGACCTCCTGAGTGAGGGTGTCGGCGAGGCGGATGCCGTCTGCCGAGGTGCGGTAGAACTTGCGCGGGCGGGCCTCGTCCGTGTTCCACTCGCTGCCGAGGTACCCCTGCTTCTCGAGCCGGCGAAGCAGCGGGTAGAGCGTGTTCGCGTCCGTCGGGAAGCCGGCCGCGGCGAGCTGCTCGAGCAGGCCGTACCCGTACCCCGGCTGCCGCAGCAGCTGCAGGCTGGCGAGCACGATGGTGCCGCGCCGCAGCTCCTGCAGATGGGTGTCGAACTCGTTGTCTTCCATATCCATCACCATATTGTGTCTCACACACTATTGTCAACACCCCCATATCGTGCGGCGCGATAAAGGCAGGATGGAGGGATGCTCGAGATCGTGACCGTCGACCCCTTCGATGACGCGGCCGCGGACGGCTGGTGGAACGCCTACGCGGAAGCCCGCCGTGCCGACATGGGCGAGCACGCCCTGGTGTGGACGAGAGAGGAACGGCGGGCACAGCTGCAGCAGCCCTCGGCGACGACCGAAGAGCGCGCCTACGCGGCGCTGCAGGACGGGGCCGTGGTCGGCTCCGCCTCGCTCACCCTCTCCCTCAAGGACAACCTGCACTCCGCCGGCATCGGTGTGAACGTCCCGCCGCAGCATCGCCGCCAAGGCGTCGGCACCGCACTGCTCGCACACGTGGAGGCCGAGGCGATCGCTGCGGGACGCACCACGATGCGGGTGGACATCCTGTGGCCGGCATCCGCTCCCGCCGACGGCACCGGCCAGCCGAATCGAGAGTTCGCACGCCGGCACGGCTACGAGATCGCGATCGGCGACCTGCAGAACCGGCTGGAGCTGCCCGTCGCGGACGGCGTGATCGACTCGCTGCTCGCAAAGACCCCGGCATCCGACGGCTACGACCTGCATTCCTGGCGCGGCCCGGTGCCCGAGGCGTTCGTCGCCGAGTGGGCGGCGCTAGACGCGGTGCTCGACACCGAGGCGCCGACCGGTGACCTCGACATCGAGGCGGCATCCGCCGACGTCGGCGACCTCCGCGACGATGAGGCCCTGCTGGCCCGGCAGAATCGCACCTCGTTCGGAACCGTGGCGATCTCCCCCGACGGCGCCGTCGCGGCGTACACGCAGATCGTCGTCTCGGGAGACGACGGCAACGCCTACCAGTGGGGCACGCTGGTGCGCCGCGAGGACCGCGGGCACCGGCTGGGTATGCGGGTCAAGCTCGCGAATCTGAGGATGCTGCAGCGCGAGTCGCCGCGCACCCCGCGCATCTACACGTTCAACGCCGAGTCGAACGAGCACATGCTGGCCGTGAACACGCGCCTCGGGTTCATCCCGACCGCGCGCCTCGCCGAGCTTCAGAAGAAGCTCTGAAGCCCTGACCGCCCCCACGCTCCGGTCGCAATCATTGCGGGTGCTTCAGCCGCCCACCCGCATCCGTTGCGACCGGAACGGGAGGCGGATCGAGGATCGCGCGGCATGATGGACCCATGCAGCCGCCGCTCGCCGACATCCTCACCACCGCCCGCGTCGTCGCCCTGCCGATGCACACCCGGTTCCGCGGGGTCGACGTGCGCGAGGCCGTGCTCTTCGAAGGCCCGCAGGGGTGGGCGGAGTTCTCGCCGTTCCTCGAGTACGACGACGTCGAGGCCGCGACCTGGCTCGCCGCGGCGATCGACTTCGCCTGGCACGAGCAGCCTGCGCCGCTGCGCGAGCGAATCCCCGTGAACGCCACGGTTCCCGCGATCGACGCCGCGCGCGTGCCCGAGGTGCTCGCACGCTTCGACGGATGCCGCACCGCCAAGGTCAAGGTCGCAGAACGCGGCCAGACCCTCGCCGACGACGTCGCCCGCGTGCGGGCGGTGCGCGACACGATGGGCCCCGAGGGCCGCATCCGCATCGACGCGAACGCCGCCTGGAACATCGACGAGGCGGAGCATGCACTGCACGCCCTCGCCGAGCACGACCTCGAGTACGCCGAGCAGCCCTGCTCCACGGTCGACGAGCTCGCCGAGCTGCGACGACGCGTGAAGTACATGGGCATTCCGATCGCGGCCGATGAGAGCGTGCGCAAGGCGAACGACCCGCTCGCCGTCGCACAGGCGAAGGCGGCGGACCTGATCGTCATCAAGGCGCAGCCGCTCGGCGGCACCCGTCGCGCACTGCAGATCGTGGCGGATGCCGGATTGCCGGCGGTCGTCTCGAGCGCCCTCGACACCGCCGTCGGGCTGGCCCAGGGCGCGGCTCTGGCCGCGGCCCTCCCCTCGCTGGAGTACGACTGCGGACTCGGCACGGCATCGCTGTTCGCCGACGATGTCGCGGATGCCCGGCCCGTGGCGGGCTCGGTGAGCGCGTCCCGGGTCGTGCCGGATGCTGCGGCGCTGGACCGGCTGGCCGCCCCGGCGGATCGACGCGACTGGTGGCTCGCGCGGCTCGAGCGGTGCCACGAGGTTCTGGCGCACCCCGGGTCCTGAGCGCGCGAAGCGGGCGCCGTACTGAGCGAGCGAAGCGAGTCGTGACGAAGGGCGCCCTTCGTCTCGTCGCTGCGCTCCTCGCTCAGGACCCGGACGCCGGCTTGACCGGCTCGAGAAGCAGCGAGACCATCCGGCCGAGCTCGGCACTGCCGGTCTGACGGAGCTGATCATCGTCCGCGCCGGCCATCGCACCCCGCACGGTCATGCCCTCCCACACGATCATCAGCAGTCGCGCCGTCTCCTCGGCATCCGTGCGCAGCACGAGGCACTCCTTGTCGACGATGTCGGTGATGATCCGGGCGATCCCGGCGACCATCTCCCGCTCGCCGGCGAGGTAGGCCGCACCGAACTCCGTGTCACGCAGGGCGCGGATGCGGATCTCGCTCATCAGCATGACGCCGAGCCGATCGTCGGCGGCGGAGTCCATGACCTGCTGCACGAGCGCCACCGGATCGTCGAGCGCCAGCGCCCCCGACTCGGTCATCTGCTGCACACGCTCGCGCACCGCGTTCACGCGCGCCTCACCCACCGAGCCGGCCAGCGTGAGGAACAGCTCATCCATCGAGGCGAAGTTCGAGTAGAACGCTCCGCGGGTGAATCCGGCGCGCTCGCACACTGCCTCGACGGTCGCGCCTTCCAGGCCGACCTCTGCGAACACCTGCGCCGCCGCGTCCAGCAGGCGGGCCCGCGTGTTCTCGCGGCTCCGCGTAGCGATCGTCGTCACTGCATCCTCACCTCACTGGTTCCTGAGCCTGTCGAAGGATTCACACCCGGCACACAGACTCTCACGACCCGCTGGGAATACGATGCATTGACGTACTCAATACACGTCTGTATCGAGTACACGACTGCATCCAACGCCTGGGGAGGCCCCGTGTCCACTCTGCTGTCCTCGCTCGGACGCTGGTCGTTCCGCCATCCCTGGCGCGTGCTCGTCTCGTGGCTGCTCGTGCTCGGCATCGCCGGCGGCGGCGCACTCGTGCTCGGCGCAGGCACCGACAACACGTTCTCGATCCCCGGCACCGAGTCGCAGGCCGGCCTCGAGCAGCTCTCGCGCACCTTCCCCCAGGTGAGCGGCACGAACGCGCAGTTCATCGTGGTCGCAGCGGACGGCGACGAGGTCACCGACGATCCGTACCGGAGCGACATCGAGCAGACGGTCGCCGAACTCGAGAAGGTCGACGGCGTGCTCGCCGTCACCTCGCCGTACGACGAGAACATCGACGGCATGATCAGCGACGACGACACCGCCGCGATCGTCCGCCTGCAGTTCGAGGGCCAGGCGACGGATGTGACGCCCGAGGCCAAGGCCGAACTCGAAGGCATCGTGTCCGATCTCGGCGACGAACTGCCGACAGGCTCCGAGACCGCGCTCGGTGGCGACCTGTTCGCGATGTCGATCCCGACTGTGACCATCACCGAGGCGGTCGGCCTGATCATCGCGCTGCTCGTGCTCATCGTCACGTTCCGGTCGTTCGTGGTCGCCGGACTCCCGCTGATCACCGCGATCCTGGGCGTCGGCATCTCGATGGTCGGCATCTTCGCCGCGACCGCCTTCGCCACCGTCTCGTCCACCACCCCGCTGCTCGCGCTCATGCTCGGCCTCGCAGTCGGCATCGACTACTCGCTGTTCATCGTCGCGCGGCATCAGGATCAGGTCAGAGCCGGCATCGATCCCGAGGAATCGGCTGCCCGCTCGGTCGGCACCGCCGGCTCCGCCGTCGTCTTCGCCGGCGTCACCGTGCTGATCGCCCTGATCGGACTCGGCTTCGCCGGCATCCCGTTCCTGACGACCATGGGCATCGCGGCATCCGTCGCCGTCGCGATCTCGGTGGCGATCGCCGTCACGCTCACCCCCGCGTTCCTCGGCTTCCTCAAGGGGCGGGTCGCGGGGCGCCCGAAGCGCACCCCTTCGTCTCGTCGCTCCGCTCGCGCAGGGGCCGACACTCCGGCTCCTGAGCGAGCGAAGCGAGACGAAGGACGGCGCTCGTTCTCGCAGCGCTGGGTGGGCGGCGTGACCAAGCATCCGGTGGTCGTGTCGATCGCCGTCGTCCTCGGCCTGGGTATCGTCGCCGTTCCCGCACTGAGCCTGAACCTCGCGCTGCCGAACGCCGGCCAGCTGCCGCAGGGCTCCGAGGCGCGCGTGAACTACGACCTCACCGCCGAGCACTTCGGCCCCGGATTCAACGGCCCGCTGATCCTCACCGGCACCATCGTCACCTCGAAGGACCCGCTGAACCTCATGCAGGACCTCGGCGACGAGGTCGCCGGTCTGCCCGGTGTCGCGGAGGTGCCGCTGGCCACCCCGAACGCCACGGCCGACACCGGCATCGTGCAGGTCGTTCCGACCACCGCACCGGATGACCCGAAGACGGCCGATCTGGTGCGCGAGCTACGGTCACACCACGACGAGTGGCTCGATGAGTACGGCATCGACCTGAAGGTCACCGGCTTCACGGCGGTCGCGATCGACATCTCCGACCAGCTCGGCGCCGCGCTGCTGCCGTTCGGCATCTTCGTGATCGGCCTGTCGCTGATCCTGCTGGCGATCGTGTTCCGCTCGATCTGGGTGCCGATCACTGCCGCGCTCGGCTACCTGCTCTCGATCGTCGCCGCCTTCGGCGTGGTCGCCGCGGTGTTCGAATGGGGCTGGTTCGCCGACCTGCTGCACGTCGCCCGCACGGGACCGATCATCTCGTTCATGCCGATCGTGCTGATGGGTGTGCTGTTCGGCCTGGCGATGGACTACCAGGTGTTCCTCGTCTCGCGCATGCGGGAGGACTACGTGCACGACCCGGCGAGGAAGGATCCGGCCACGCGGCGCGACGCCGCGATCCGGGCCGTCCGCACCGGCTTCACCGGCTCGGCGAAGGTCGTCACCGCCGCCGCACTGATCATGTTCGCCGTCTTCGTCGCGTTCGTTCCCGAGGGCGATTCGTCGCTCAAGCCGATCGCCCTCGGCCTCGCCGCCGGCATCGCGATCGACGCCTTCCTGGTGCGCATGACCCTGATCCCCGCGCTGATGGCGATCCTCGGCGACCGCGCCTGGCGCATCCCGCCCTGGATGGAGCGCGTGCTGCCCCACGTCGACATCGAGGGCGAGGCCGTCGAGCGCGAGCGTGACCTGGCCGGCTGGCCCGGAGATGACAGCGTCGTCGCCGCGGACGGACTCGGCGTCGGGACCCCCGCTGTCGCGGACGTCACCCTGCGCCTCGCGCCCGGTGGCGCGCTCGTCGCGACCGGGGCGGATGCCCGGGAGCTGCGCGCGCTGGCGCTCGCCGTCGCCGGCCGCGTCAAGCCCGACACCGGACGCCTGCGGGTGACCGGACATCTGCTGCCCGGCCGCGCCGCGTGGGTGCGCCGCAACGTCGGCTGCGTGATCGTCGATGACGCGGCATCCGCCCCTCGAGAGCTGGCCACCGCCCTGCGCGGCAGACCGGACCTCGTCGTCATCGACGGCATCGACCGGCTCTCCGGCGCCGCCCGCGATCAGGTCGCCGCCGCCCTGCGCGACGCCGGCGCTGCCGTGTTCGCCACCGCCGCCGACACCTACGTGGCGAAGGCGCTGCTCGCCGACGCGGGCCGCGACGCGGCATCCGTCGTCGACCTGCGCGAACCGGCGCCGTACGTCGAGACCTCCGACTCCACCGCCACGAACACCGAGGTGACCGCATGACCCTCATCGAACGCGCCCGCTCCCGCCGCCCGATCACCTGGCTGACCGTCGTCGGCGTGCTGCTGCTGCCCGTCGTCATCGGGGGCCTTCTCGTCGCCGCGCTGCAGAACCCGACGCAGAACCTCGAACGCATGACGGCGGCGATCGTCAACCTCGACGAGCCGGTCACCATCAACGACCAGTACACCCCGCTCGGCCGCGAGCTGGCATCCGGACTGGTCGAGGGATCCGACGAGGTCGACTCCAACCTGACATGGGTGATCTCGAACGAGGGCGACGCCGCCGAGGGACTCAGCGGCGGCACCTATCAGGCGGTCGTGACCATCCCTGAGGACTTCTCGAAGAACGCCACCTCGGGCGGCCAGGCGATCGCCGACGGCGGCGGTGCTGCAGAGCAGGCGCAGATCCAGGTGACCACCCCGCAGGACGCCCGCGTCGCGGATGACCTCATCACCAGCCAGATCTCGTCGGTCGCGGCGTCGTCGATGAGCTCGATGCTCTCCGAGGCGACGCTGAGCAACGTGCTGATCAGCTTCGACACGCTCGGCTCGAAGATCGGCGAGGCGGCGGACGGCGCCGACAAGCTCGCCGACGGCGCGCAGGATGCCGCGGACGGCGCTGCCGCGCTGCCCGATGGAGCTGCGAAGCTCGCCGACGGCGCGAACCAGCTGAGCTCTGGGGCATCCCAGCTCGGCGACGGCGCGGGCGAGCTCGCCGCCGGCGCCAGCCAGCTCGGGAGCGGGCTGGACACGATCGCCGCCAGTACCCGCAAGGTCCAGGCCGGAACGAGTCAGCTCGGGGCCGGACTGACCAGCGGGGCGGCAGCTCTGTCGGACCCGAAGGGCGACATGAGCAACCTCGTGGGAGCGGCCAACACGGTTGTGCAGAAGGCCGGCGCGGCAGCGCAGTCGAGTGCAACGGCCGCCAAGGACATCGGCGGTGTGGCGCAGACGCTCGGCGGTCTCGTCGCGCAGTGTGATCCCGCGATCTCCGGAAAGGACTTCTGCGAGCAGCTCACCGCCGCGGCAACTGCCGCGGGAACTGCAGCGGGTTCGGCGAAGACCGCGGCCGTCGACGCCGGCACCGCCGCGGGCTACGCTACTGAGGTTGCGAAGGGACTGGCGAAGACGCAGTCCGCACTCGCCGAGCAGCTGCGCGAAGCCGGCTCCGGCGCGACCGCCCTCGCATCCGGTCTCACCCAGATCGCGGCGGGCATCGACCAGTCCGCCGACGGCGCGCGCGGGCTCTCCACCGGTGCGGTCAAGATCGCCACCGGCAACCAGGGCATCGCCACCGGCGCCACCGCGCTCGGCGACGGTGCGACGCAGCTCGCCGACGGCGCGACCCAGCTCGGCACCGGACTGGACCAGCTCGCCGGCGGCACGAGCGACCTCGCCGACGGCCTGCACACCGCGGCCTCCTCGCTGCCGTCGTTCAGCGAGAAGGAGTCGACCTCGCTCGCATCCGTCGTCGCGAACCCGGTGAAGGCGGATGTCGCGACCTCGAGCCTGTTCGGTGCGACCGCCATTCCGCTGCTCGTCGCGATCGTGCTGTGGTTCGGCTCGCTCGCCTCGTACGTCGTGATGCGGGCGATGCCCGAGCGCGTACTCACTTCGCGGCGCTCCTCGATCGCGCTGGCGCTGCGCGGGTTCTGGCCTGCGGCGCTCATCGGCGCGGCGCAGGGCCTGCTGGTCTCGCTCATCGTGCAGATCGTGGCCGACTACGACGCCGCCACCTGGTGGTCGTTCGCCGGCGTCGCCGTGCTCGCGGGCATCTCGTTCGCTGCGGTGAACCAGGCGCTGGTCGCGGTCTTCGGCGGGATCGGCCGCTGGGTCGGCGTGCTCGTCGGGGTGCTCGCCGTGGCGACCGGACTGGTCTCCACGGTGCCCGGCTGGCTGGCATCCGTCGGTGCGGCGATGCCGACCGCACCCGCGCTGAGCGGCTTGATCGACGCGAGCGGCGCCGCCGCCGCGGGTCTCATCGCCTGGGCCGTGCTGTCGCTGCTCGCGACGACGCTCGCGGTCACGCTGCGCCGCACGACCTCCGCGAAGGCCGTGCTCGCCACCGCCACGGCCTGACTGTCCCCCAGCTCCGGTCTCACTGGATGCGGGTGTTTCCCCCCGACACCCGCATCCGATGAGACCGGAGCTGGGGAACGTCACACCCCAAACAGCTCCGGTCTCAACCGTTGCGGGTGTCACCGGCCGCGCACCGGCTGAGGACCCGCATCCGTTGAGACCGGAGCAGACGGATGTCACGGACACCGGAGCAGCACCGCCGGGGCGGTAGCGTCGACGGATGGCGCGCGACTTCATGACCGACCCCGGGCAGCTCCGCGATCTGGACGGTCAGCAGTACATCGTGCTGCGGCCCCTCGGTGCGGTGATGCGCGAGTTCGACGCGGTGCAGGATGCCGCCCGGCAGCGCCTCGGCGACACCGTGCGCTATCCCGGCGCCGCACACGTCACCCTGCGCGGACTCTACGAGCCGGATCGTGTCGATGCCGTTCGCGACGTGGTGCGCGAGTGGGCCGCGCAGCAGCATCCGATCGACCTCGTCTTCGAGGCCGTGGACGCGTTCCCCGCACCGTGGCAGATCGTGATCGCCAGGCTCGGGCGCACGCCCGGCCTGCTGCACGCCTACGCGTCGCTCACCGAGGCGCTCGACCGCACCGACCTGCGTCGGATCGGCGAGCTGCCTCTCGACGACTGGACCTTCCACCTCTCGACGGTGTACGCCAAGACGCTCACCGACGAGGCATGGACCGCGCTCGCGGACGACACCCGCCACGACTACGGCGCCCCACCGGCTGAGACCGTCACCGAGGTCGAGTTCGTCACCTATTCCGATGCCGCCGAGCATCGCGAGGTCTTCTCGCTCGGCGTCAGCCGACCGGAGCAACGAGAAGGTCAGATCAGGCGGGCGCACTGAAGCCCTTCGCCAGGTCGAGCAGCAGTCGGCCGCCGAAGCCGGTGGCGCCCTGCGTGCGCCAGGAGTCGTCCTTCTCGACCTGCATGGTCCCTGCGATGTCGAGGTGCGCCCACGGAGTGCCGCCGGTGAAGTGATCGAGGAACAGCGCCGCCGTGATCGCGCCGCCGTACGGGCCGCCGAGATTCGAGATGTCGGCGATGTTGCTGTCGAGCTGCGCCCGGTACTTGCGCTCCAACGGCATCTGCCAGATCTTCTCATCGGTGGCCGCCGACGCCCCGCGCAGCAGATCGATCATCCGGTCGTCGTTGCCGAGCAGCGCCGCCACGTGCCCGCCGAGCGAGACCAGCGCCGCCCCGGTCAGCGTCGCGATGTCGACGATCGCGTCGACGCCCTGCTCGTTCGCGAGAGCGAAGGCGTCGCTCATCGCGATACGCCCCTCCGCATCGGTGTTCTTCACCTCGATGGTCGTCCCGCCGCGTGCGGTGAGCACGTCGCCGAGCTTGTACGCGGTTGCCGACGGCATGTTGTCGGTGCACATCAGCCATCCGAACACCTCCGCCGTCGTACCCGCATCACGCAGCGCGCTGAACGCGCCGAGCACCGCGGCGGCACCGCCCATGTCCATCTTCATCAGCAGATGCATCGGGTCGCTGGGCTTCAGGCTGATGCCGCCCGAGTCGTACATGATGCCCTTGCCGATCAGCCCGAGCTTCCCGGTGGCGGCGCCCGAGGGCTTGTAGTGCAGCACGATCATGCGCGGCTCCTCGACGGAGCCCTGGTTCACGCCGAGCAGCCCTCCGCAGCCGAGCTCGATGAGCGCGGCCTTGTCGTATGCGGTCACGTCGAACCCGAACCGCCCGCCCAGCGCCTCGGCGATGTCGGCCATGTCGGTCGCGGTCAGGTGCCCCGGAGGCGTGTTCGCCAGGTCGCGCGCCACGATCGCGGCGCGGGCGGTGACGGATGCCGCGGCGACCGCGGCGGCATCCGCCGCTGCGTCGCCTTCGCCGACGTCGAGCGTCAGAGCGGCCAGCGGCACGTGCTTCGACTCGGCGATCAGCACCGTGTACCGGTACCGCGCGAGCAGCGCGCCCTCGGCGAGCGCGGTCAGCGCGGATGCCCGGTCCGCGCCTCCCAGGTCGACCTTCAGCGCCAGCCGGCCGTGGCGTGCGGCCGCGCGCACGAACGCCGCCGCCGCGTCGCGCAGTGTCGCCGGAGAGCTGTCGGATGCCGCGCCGAGGCCGACCGCCACGAGATCGGGCCCCTCCGCCTGCGGCAGCACGAGCGTCGCGCCGACCTTCCCGTCGAACCCGGCCTCCTCGAGCGCGTCACGGCTGAACCCGAGGCCACCCGGGACGTCACCGTCGCTGTGCACTCCGAAGCCGATCGCTCCGGCACGGTCACCGACGGAACCGACCCGCACTTCAGCCCCGTCCAGGGCGTCCAGCCCCGGCACGGTCGCGAAGTCGGCCGGGATGAGCTTGTTCGGACTGCGAGTCATCATCTCTCCTTCGATCTGAGAATTCCGGTCAGCCGATCTGCGTGATCTCCCTCGATCTCGCTCGCGGTTCCGGCCCGGTTCAGCCGCGGCGCTCCTTCGTCTTCTTCTTGAAGATCAGGGCCGCCAGCAGCCAGCCGCCGAGCGCGGTGACCACCCAGATGATCAGCGTCGCGAGCACCCAGGTGACGATCCCGGACAGATGCACGCCACTGGGGAACAGCGAGGCGATCAGCAGCGCGACGAAGGTCGAGATCAGGCCGATGCCGCCCAGCAGCGCCTCGGCGTGCCGCGTGACGATCTTCAGGATCAGCGGCGCCAGGATCGCCTGCGCGATCGTGAACACGAGGACGGCGACGAGGAAACCCGCGAAGCCGATCGAGAAGCCCGGCAGCACCCACAGGCAGATGAGCAGGGCGACCGCGACGGTGACCAGGGAGATGGCGGCGCGGAGCAGCAGACGGATCATGGCGCCAGCATAGTGGCGCCATGATCCGGAGTGCGGCAGCTCAGCTCAGTCCGGAGTACGAGTGCAGGCCCTTGAAGAACACGTTCACGATCGTGAAGTTGAAGATCACCGCGGCGAAGCCGACGATCGACAGCCAGGCCGACCGCGAACCGCGCCAGCCGCGGGTCGCCCGCGCGTGGATGTACCCGGCGTAGAGAACCCAGATGATGAACGTCCAGGTCTCCTTGACGTCGAAGCCCCAGAACCGGCCCCAGGCGTCCTGCGCCCAGATCGCGCCGGCCATCAGCGTGAAGGTCCAGGCGATGAAGCCGACGACGGTGAACCGGTAGGCCAGGCTCTCCAGACGCGTCGAGTCGGGGATGGTGCGCAGGAAGCCGGGCCCCGTCTTCGCGGCGCCCTCGACGACCAGCCGCTCGCGGCGCATCTGCATCAGCTGCATCACCGAGAGCGCGAAGGCCAGGGCGAACAGTGCCGTCGACAGCGAGGCGACGAACACGTGGATGATCAGCCAGACGCTCTTCAACGGCTCGGCGAGCGGCGTGACGACGACGTAGAAGTTCGTCGACGCGAGGCCGAGCAGCACGACCACCAGCCCGACGATGAACGAGCCCAGGTACCTCACGTCCACGCGGGTGAGCACGATGAGGTACACGGCGATGATCAGCAGCGTGCCGATCATGGCGAACTCGTAGAGGTTCGACCAGGGCACGTGTCCGTCGGCGATGCCGCGGGTCACCGTCGCGCCGAGGTGGAACAGCCAGGCGAGCACCGTCAGCGATGTGCCGATCCGGGCCATGACGTAGCGCGGCTTCGCCCCGCCTTCGCCGGATGCCGCGGACGCGGCGTCTCCGGCATCCGCCGTCGCCCCGCCGGAACCCGCGGCGACGAGCTGCTTCGCCTTCGCGGTCTCGAGCTTCGCATCCGCCGTCTTCGCGGAGCGGCTGGCGAGGTCGAACGCGTAGGCGACGAACGCGAGCGCGTAGATCGCGATGGCCGTCCACATGAGGACGACGGAGAGGGATTCCAGGTCGGCCATGTCAGCTCTCCTTCGGAGCGGTGGGGGACTTCCGGGGTGCGGAGCCGTCGAGCAGCCGCTCGTGTCCGCGGGCGAGGTCGTCGACGGCGGCGGCCAGAGTGGGGTCCTCGCCTCGGGCGAGGCCAGCGTACTCCAGGGTCACGCCGGCGTCACCGGGGGTCGCCTTCACCCACATCCGCCGCCGCGGCACGAAGAGTGCCAGCGAGAGGCTGACCAGTGCGAGCACGGCGAACACCAGCACCCACACCGCGGACTCGTCGTGGTGGATCTGCAGCGAGACGTAGCGCTTCACGGATTGAGTGAAGTCCTTGGCGCCTTCCGGCGACTCGTCCTCGAACGTCACGGTGCCCATGCCGTTCGGCAGCTCCGCGGTCTTGCCCGGCTCGAGCTGGATCGAGGTCACGTCTGTGCCGCGGCCGGTGAGCTTGGTCATCGGGTTGGTGTCGAGCACGTACACCGACTGCGGGGTGCCGTCGTCGATGCCGAGGTCTCCGACGTAGACGTCGAGCGTGAGCATCGGACCGAAGAGGTCGGGATAGGCCGAGGTGAAGGCCCCGGTCGAGAGCTTTCCGGCCGTCGGGTAGAAGAAGCCGGTGAGCGCCATCTGCTCCGGCATCCCGTCCGGCACCTTCAGCACGCCGAGCGAGGTCATGTTGTTGTCCTGCGGCAGGAAGGCGACGGGGCCGCTGGTGACGACCTCGCCGTCGGCGTTGCGCACCGTGATGCTGGGAGCGTAGCCGTTGCCGAGCAGGTAGACCTTGTCGGCGCCGATGCTCAGCGGATGGTTCACCTTGACCACGCCCTCGTGCTGGGAGTCGTCGGCCTCGGTGACGGTGACGTTCGCGGCGAAGTCGCCGGCCTGCCCGGCGCCGGCGGCGCCCGGCGGCTGGTAGGTCACGTCGAAGGAGTCCAGCGTCATCCGGTACGGCTGCAGGGCGTCGTCGCCAACGAAGCGGCCGCGGTTGATCGAGTCGTAGTCGGTGAGGATGTTGACGAAGTTGCGCCCCTCGATCACGACCTTCTGCCCCGTGTAGGCGAGTCCGCCGCCCACGCCGACGGCGACCAGCACGCCGACCAGCGAGATGTGGAAGAGCAGGTTGCCGGTCTCGCGCAGGTAGCCGCGCTCCGCCGAGACCGAGCGCACCGACCCGCGGTCGTAGCGCGCCACCCGGTAGCCGAGTGCCTTCAACTGCTTCTGCGCGACGTCGATCGCGCGGCCGGCCTCGGCATCCGACCCTTCGACGGGCTCAGGGACCCAGATGCGCTCGACGTGGTCGTCCAACCGCGACAACCGAGCCGGCGTGCGCGGCGGCAGCGCGCGCAGCGCCTTCAGGTGGTGCTTGATACGCGGGATGATGCAGCCGATGAGCGACAGGAACAGCAGCAGGTAGATCGCCGAGAACCAGGGTGACGAGTACACGTCGAACAGGCTCAGCCTGTCGAGCACGGGGAACAGGTCGGGATTGTCGGTCTGCCACTTGATCACGCCGTTCGGGTCGGCGGAGCGCTGCGGGAAGATCGAGCCGGGGATCGCCGCGATGGCGAGCACGAGCAGCAGGATGATCGCCACGCGCATCGAGGTGACCTGGCGCCAGCCCCAGCGCAGCCAGCCGGTGAAGCCGAGCTTCGGCTGGTTGATGTCGCCGTCTTCGGCGGATGCCGCGGAGTCGATGTGGTCGGCGGGACGCAGCGGGTCGCTCGCGGCGGAGGTGCCCTCCTTCGGAGCCTTCACGTCAGAGCGGGAGGACGACATTGCCCATCACCGCCCCGACCCGAGACATGATCTGGGTCCAGACACCGGTCACCATGAGAACGCCGAGCACGATGAGGAGAACGCCTCCGATGATGTTGATGACGCGGATGTGACGGCGCAGGAAGCCCACCGTCCGAGTCGCCCAGCCGAAACCGAGCGCGATGAGCAGGAACGGGATGCCGAGGCCCAGCGAGTAGGCCACGCCGAGCAGGGCCGCCCGTCCGGGGGTGCCGACGTTGACCGCCAGAGCCGAGATCGCGGCGAGCGTCGGGCCGAGGCAGGGCGCCCAGCCGAGACCGAGGGCGACCCCCAGGAGCGGCGCGCCGATCAGGCCGGTGGCCGAGTTCACATGCAGGCGGCGCTCGCGCTGCGCGAAGCCGAAGAAGCCGAGGAAGACGAGTCCCATCGCGATGATCACCACACCGAGGATGCGGGTGATCAGCGGCATCCACTCGAGCAGGAACATGCCGGCGGTGCCGAACAGCACGGTCATGCAGACGAAGACGACGGTGAAGCCGGCGATGAACAGCAGCACGCCGAGCAGCAGGCGGCCCTTGCCGGTTCCGCTCCCCTTCGCGGGTCCTGAGCGAGCGGAGCGAGACGAAGGGCGCTCAGGGTCCGCGGAGCGAGACGAAACGCCGCCGGCATCCGCCCCCACAGCTCCCCCGATGAACCCGAGGTACCCCGGCACGAGAGGCAGCACGCACGGCGACAGGAACGACACGAGGCCCGCCAGCATCGCGAGCGGGACGGCGAGCCAGAGCGCGCCGGACCCGATGATGTCGACCGGACTCACGCCTTCTCCGCGAGGGTGTCCTGGATCAGCGTGGAGAGCACGGACGGTCCGTCGATGGGACCGATGATGCGCGCGGCGACCCGACCCTGCCGATCGAGGACGAGGGTCACCGGCGGCGCCTGGATCGGCGTGACCTTGGCGAAGGCCAGCTTGGCCTTGCCGCTCTCGGCGTCCATGATGCTCGGGTAGGTGACGCCGAACTTGTCGGCGAACGCCTTCGCGGTGTCGGCCGCGTCGTAGATGTTGATGCCCACGAATGCGACGCCGTCGTCCTGGTGCTTCTGCCAGACCTTCTCGAGGTCCTTCGCCTCGAGGCGGCACGGGCCGCAGGACGAGTACCAGAAGTTGACCACGGTGACGTCGCCGAGCGAGTCGGCGCTGTCGAACTCGGTGCCGTTCTCCGTGGTGCCCGCGAACTCGATCGGCGCACCCCGGTCGGCGGGCTTGATCTCGGAGACCCGCACGTCGTTGGAACTGTAGACGGTGTCGCCCTTGCCGAACTCGTCTGCGGCGGGGTCATTGGCCGTGCAGGCGCTCAATCCGATGGCGAACACCGCGGCGAGCGCGGCAGCGATCACGGGACGTACACGGCGGGACACGCTGGGAATCGTACGCGGGAACCCTATGCACGCTCTGTAAGGTGCGGGCCCTCGAATCGGGCCAGCACGTCCGCCACGCCTGCCCGGAACCGCGGACAGGTGGCGATGTCGTGCGAGCGACATCCCATCGCATGCTCGGTCATCTCGCGCGATCGCCGCATCTCGTCCATCCGACGATCGAGGTCGTCCAGATGCGCCTGAAGCACCTGATGACGCCCGGCGCTTCCGTCGTCGAGCAGCACACCGATCTGCTCGAGGCTCATCCCCGCGGCCTTGCTGCGCTGGATCACGGCGATGCGGACGACCTCGTCCTCGCCGTACTTCCGCCGCCCGGCGGGGTCCCGTACAGGCCGGAGCAGCCCCACGGTCTCCCAGTGCCGCAGCACGTTGGTGGGCAGATCGAAGCGGGCGGCGACATCGCCCACGGACCACGGATGCACGGCGCTTGACTTCATGTTGACATGAAGTCACAGACTGAGGCCGAACGCAACCCATTCGTCGGAAGGACCGGACATGTACGACGCGATCATCATCGGCGGAGGCCCCGCCGGACTGCAGGCAGCCCTCACCCTCGGACGCATGCACCGCACGGTGCTGCTCCTCGATTCCGGCGAATACCGCAACGGCACCGTGCTGCACATGCACAACGTGATCGCGAACGACGGCACGCCGCCGTCGGACTTCCGCGCCACGGCGCAGGCGCAGCTCGCCGCGTACCGCGACGTCGAACTCAGGAACGTCGCCGCCGAGGAGATCACCGGCACCGAGGACGCGTTCGACGTGCGTCTGGCCGACGGCGCCGTGGTCCGATCGCGCCGCATCATCCTCGCCACAGGGGTGGCCGACGAGCTCCCCGATGTGCCCGGCCTCGCCGGTCTGTGGGGCGTGCGCGCGTTCGGCTGTCCGTTCTGCGACGGCCACGAGCACGCCGGCCGCCCGATCGCCGTGCTGGGCGCCGCTGCGCGCGCCGAGCACCTGATCGGCCTGCTCGGCCGCATCGCCTCATCGGTGACCGCCTTCCCGATCGACGCGCGGTACACCGAGGAGGAACGGCGGATGCTCGAGGGCGCAGGCGCCGAGGTGAGCGCGCTGCCGGTCCGCTCGGTCGTGTCCGCCCCGGAAGGCGTGACGCTGACGACCGAAAGCGGCGAACCCCAGGTCGCCGGTGTCTTCGTGGCCTCCGGTTCCCTGCGCCAGCGCGCCCCGTTCGCCGAGGCCCTCGGCCTGCGGATGCTGGGCTCCGGCGCGATCGAGGTCGACGACTTCGGCCGCACCTCGGTCGCCGGGGTGTTCGCGGCGGGCGACCTGGCCCATCGCGCCGCGCTCCCCGGCCCCATGGCCTCGGTGATCGCCGCGGCTGCGGCCGGTCAGCTCGCCGCAGTCGGCATCGTGCAGTCCCTGCTGGCGGGGTGACGCACGCAGCCGCGTCGGGCCCTCAGACCGCGCCCAGGTCGATGCCCGCCGCCGCAGGCTCGGCGTAGTCCACTTCGCGCCACACGTCGCCGACGCGCTCGAATGACGTCACGCTGCTCAGCGCGCAGCGCCGCGTGCGCGGATCGTGTCTCAGCTTGAGACCGGCGACACGGCGGTGGGTGATCCAGATCGGCGCCTGGTGCGAGACGAAGACGACATCGCCCTCGTCCGTGGCATCCCAGGCGTCGTCCATCGCCGCGATCATGCGATCGGCGATCGACTCGTAAGGCTCTCCCCAGCTGGGCATGTTCGGGTTGCGCAGCTGCCACCAGTTCAAGGGATTCCGCAGCGCCTTGCGCATCCGCCTGCCTTCGAAGAAGTTCGTGGGCTCGATGATGCGCTCCTCGAGCATCGGCGTCAGATCGAAGGCCGCGGCGAACGGCTCGGCCGACTCCTGTGTGCGCTCCAGCGGCGAGCACCGCAACTCGGTCACGGATCGTCCGAGACCGGCGACGTGGTCGGCGGCGGCCTGCGCCATCCCTCGACCCGCCTCGCTGAGGTGGAAGTCCGGCAACCTGCCGTAGAGCACGTGGTATGGGTTGTGCACCTCGCCGTGACGGACGAGGTGCAGTCGGGATGCCGGCATGCCCGCGAGTCTACTGATCGGCCGCTCTGCGGCATCCGCCCCCTCCCGTAAACTGGACCGATATCCCATCCCCTATCAGGAGGAATTCTCCGTGCTTCGCACACACACGGCAGGCTCGCTGCGAGCCGAGCACATCGGTCAGACCGTCACCCTCACGGGCTGGGTCGATCGTCGTCGTGATCACGGAGGAGTCGCGTTCATCGATCTGCGAGACGCCTCGGGCATCGCGCAGGTCGTCATCCGCGACGAGGAGATCGCGCACCCGCTGCGCAGCGAGTTCGTGCTGAAGGTCACCGGCGAGGTGTCGCTGCGCCCCGAGGGCAACGCGAACCCCAACCTGCCGTCGGGCGAGATCGAGGTCGTGGCGACCGATGTCGTCGTGCTGAACGAGTCGGCCCCTCTGCCGTTCCAGGTCTCCACCGGTCTCGAGGGCGGCGACCCCGTCGGCGAGGAGGTGCGCCTGAAGCACCGTTACCTCGACCTGCGCCGCCCGGAGCCGGCGAACGCGATGCGCCTGCGTTCGCAGGTGTACAAGGCGATCCGCGACGTGCTGCACGAGCGCGAGTTCATCGAGGTCGAGACCCCGACGCTGACCCGCTCCACGCCGGAGGGCGCCCGCGACTTCCTGGTGCCCGCCCGCCTGCACCCGGGCAGCTGGTACGCGCTGCCGCAGTCGCCGCAGCTGTTCAAGCAGCTGCTCATGGTCGGCGGCATCGAGAAGTACTACCAGATCGCGCGCTGCTACCGCGATGAGGACTTCCGCGCCGATCGCCAGCCGGAGTTCACGCAGCTCGACATCGAGATGAGCTTCGTCGACCAGGAGGACGTCATCGAGATGATGGAGTCCGTCATCACGGCGATGTGGGCGACCATCGGCGTCGAGGTGCAGACCCCGCTGCCGCGGATGACCTACGCCGACGCTATGGCCCTGTACGGCTCGGACAAGCCCGACCTGCGCTTCGGTCTGCCGATCGTCGAGGCGACCTCGTACTTCGCCGAGACGCCGTTCCGCGTGTTCCAGTCGGAGTACGTCGGCGCGGTGCTCATGCCCGGCGGCGCCTCGCAGCCCCGCAAGCAGCTGGACGCCTGGCAGGACTGGGCGAAGCAGCGCGGCGCCCGCGGCCTCGCGTACGTCCTGTTCAACGAGGACGGCACGCTCGGCGGTCCGGTGGCCAAGAACCTGTCCGAGTCGGAGCAGGAGGGCCTCGCCCAGCTCGTGGGCGCGAAGCCCGGCGACTGCGCGTTCTTCGCCGCCGGCTCGACGAAGGACAGCCGCGCGCTGCTCGGCGCCGCCCGCGTCGAGATCGGCCGCCGCCTCGGTCTGCTCGACCCCGACGTGTTCGCCTTCACCTGGGTGATGGACGCCCCGATGTTCGAGCCCGCCGCCGATGCCGTGGCTTCCGGGGACGTGGCCGTGGGCGCCGGCGCCTGGACCGCCGTGCACCACGCGTTCACCGGCCCGAAGCCGGAGTTCGAGGACACCTTCGACACCGACCCGGGCTCCGCCCTGGCCTACGCGTACGACATCGTGTGCAACGGCTCGGAGCTCGGTGGCGGTTCGATCCGCATCCACCGCGAGGACATCCAGAAGCGCGTCTTCAAGGTGATGGGCATCAGCGAGGAGCAGGCGCAGGAGAAGTTCGGCTTCCTGCTCGACGCCTTCAAGTTCGGCGCCCCGCCGCACGGCGGCATCGCGCTGGGCATGGACCGCGTGCTGCAGCACCTGACCAAGACCGACTCGATCCGCGAGGTGATCGCGTTCCCGAAGTCGGGCAATGGCTTCGACCCGCTCACCGAGGCGCCGGGCACCATCACGCCCGAGCAGCGTGCCGAGGCCGGCGTCGACTTCGTCCCGGAGGACGAGTCGGAGGATGCTCCGGCCCAGGCCTGATCTGCTTCGCCGAGACCCCGCCTGATTCACGCGAACCAGGCGGGGTCTCGGCGTTCCGGCGGGGTCTCGGCGGGGCTGAGAGACTGGAGCCATGCTCGATGCCCTCCCTCTGCCGCATCCATTCCACTCCCGTGCCGGGGAGGCGGTGCTGCGCCGCGCGACGCCTGCCGACACGGATGCGGTGATCGCCCTGCTGGCGGATGACCCGATCAGTGCATCGCGCGGCGATCAGGCATCCGACGACGACCGGCCCGCCTACGCCGCGGCCCTCGTCGAGATCCTCGCCGACCCGTCGAACGACCTGCTCGTCGTGGAACTCGACGGTGCGGTGGCCGGCACGCTGCAGCTCACGCTGATCCCGGGGATGGCTCGGCAGGGCGCGAAGCGCCTGCTGGTCGAAGCGGTCCGCGTGAGCAGCGCGCTGCGCTCCTCCGGCATCGGCTCCGCGGTGATGCGCTGGGTGTCGGATGCCGCCGCGCCGGCACTCGGTGCCGCGCTGGTGCAGCTCACCTCGGATGCCGCGCGCACCGACGCGCACCGCTTCTACGAGCGCCTCGGCTACGTCGGCTCGCACGTCGGCTTCAAATACCGCGTACCGCGCTGAGCGGAACCCGGTGCTTCCCTCCTGACGGTTTCGGCGCTACGTTCATCCCAGAGGGGATCACCCTCGGACCCGAACGAGAGGGGTTGCCCTATGGCAGGAAAGTTCGAGCTCTACACAGACAAGGGCGGCGATTGGCGCTTCCGTCTGAAGGCCGGCAATGGCGAGGTCATCGCCACGAGTCAGGGTTACTCGTCCAAGGCGAGTGCCCTGAACGGCATCGACTCGGTCAGGCGCAACGCCGCTGACGCAGAGGTCGTCGAAGTCGACGACTGAGAGATCAGTACCAGGAGGGCGGGATGCTTCGGCATCCCGCCCTCCGCTGTGTCGGCGACGTTACGCCGCGGATCGGAATTGACCCCCGTCAGGGGTCTGAAATCCACTCTCCACTCGACCACCGGCCAGGCACAGCACGGCCAGCCGGTACGGTGAGAAGTGCCGAAATCCGTTCTGGGGACGGAATTCGGCCGTGGCTCTGTGCCCTCAGAGCCGTCGCAGGTCGCGGGCTGAGTCCGGCTCCGTAGGCCTGACCGTCCTGCGCGCCCGAACGCCACGGCGACGTGAGTCGAGAGAACTGGGGATCTTCATGACTGTCGTGCCCGAAACAGGGGTCAGCCGTCGCACACTCGTCAAGGGAGCCGCCTGGGCTGTTCCCGCACTCGCCGTCGCGACGGCGGCGCCGCTCGCCGCAGCCAGCGATCCGACGCCGCAGCCGCCGGTGTTCGATGTCAGTGACGGGTGCGCGACCACCGGTAACGGCACGGGCTGCGCCGGGGGCAACAAGACTCCGCAGGTCCCTTTCACCGTGACCAACACCACCACCGACACCCTCTACCTCCAGGTGCTCGGATCGCAGTCGTGGATCGCGGGCAAGCCCAGGCCCACGAGCTGGTCCTCCGCCCGTGTCTTCGAGGACAACGGCACGCAGAACGACTGTTCACCCGAATACACCGAGACGAGATGCGGTGGGTACATCAGCGTCGCAGTGGCTGCGGGGGAGACGGCGTCGCTCTGGCTGGTCGGCACCCAGCTGGGCAGTGCCGGTGCGTTCCACATGGCCATCGAGTACCGCTGGGTCGAGGCGGACTGCACCGTGGTCGTCCCGACCGCGCAGGTCACGTCCGGCCTGATCTCGTCCAGCAACAACTGCGCCTGAACCGCCTTCTCACGGGGCATCCGGATCCGCGATGCCGTGGCGCCAGGCGAGCCGGACGAGGTCGATCTTGGTGCGCACCGGATGCCCCAGCGCGATGTACTTCTGCTTGATGCGCTTGAGATATCGGCGTGCGGTATCCGGCTTGACGCCGATCGCCTCGGCCGCCGCGGTGATCGAATGCCCGTCCACGTACAGCTCGAGCACACGGGCCTCCTGCAGCGACAACTGCGGCAGTCGCGAGTCGTCCCGAGCCGCGGCCTGCGCCCGCTCCGTGATCACGGTCTCTCCGGCCAGTACCCGCGCGACCGCGTCGGTGAAGACCTCGAGGTCGTCCCGCTTCGACACCACGCCGTCGACGCCGGCCGCCCGGATCCGATGGAACTCGTGACGGATGTCGAGCGATGAGACGAGCAGCACCCGCACTCCGGCGCTGCGCAGCCTCGCGACCGCCTGCAGGTCGCGCCCGGTCGGATCGAGCGGCAGGAGCTCGGCGACCACGAGGTGCGGCCACCGCGTCTGATCGCGTTCTCCCATCCATCTGATCAGGTCGTCGATGTCGTCGCTCTCATGCACGACGTCGAGCCGCGCAGGCCCGCTCAGCAGACGCACCTCTCCCCTGCGCTGCAGCACGTGCGGCTCGACCACCGCCACACGTCGCCGCACGCGCTTCGACGCACGTCGCGCCATCCCCTCATCCGCAGATGTCCCCATACTCCAAGAGAGCGGATTCTGCGCAGAACATGACGCGACCGCGCCGAGATTCTGCCCGGAGCGCCGCTCAGAGCACGCGGGAGAGGAAGTCCTTCGTGCGCTGCTCCTGCGGGTTCGACAGCACCTCGCGCGGGTCGCCCTGCTCGACGATGTTGCCATCGGCCATGAAGATCAGGCGGGAGCCGACCTCGCGGGCGAAGCCCATCTCGTGCGTGACCACCAGCATGGTCATGCCCTCGTCGGCCAGCTGCCGCATCACCTGCAGCACCTCGCCGACCAGCTCGGGATCGAGCGCCGACGTCGGCTCGTCGAAGAGCATCATGTCGGGGTTCATGCACAGCGCCCGCGCGATGGCGACGCGCTGCTGCTGACCGCCGGAGAGGTGGCTCGGGTAGGCATCCGCCTTCTCGGACAGGCCGACGCGGTCGAGCATCTCGCGGGCGAGCTTCTCCGCATCGGCCTTCGACCGCTTCTTGACCCGCCTCTGGGCGAGCGTCAGGTTCCCGAGCACGCTCATGTGCGGGAACAGGTTGAAGCTCTGGAACACCATGCCGATGCGCTGGCGCACCCGGTCGATGTCGGTGTCCTCATCCGTGATGTCGATGCCCTCGATGAGGATCGTTCCGCTGGTGGGATCCTCCAGCACGTTCACCGAGCGCAGCAGGGTGGACTTGCCGGATCCGGACGGCCCGATGATGCACACCACCTCGCCGGCGGTGACGGTGAGGTCGATCCCCTTGAGCACCTCGTTGTCGCCGTAGGTCTTCACCAGTCCGCGCACCTCGATCGCGGGTGCGTGGGTGTCGATCGCTTCCGTGGTCATCGCTGCCTCGCCATCCGTCGTTCCAGCCACGCCACGTAACGTGTGAGCGGGATCGTCACCACCAGGTACAGCAGCGCCGCCATGACGAACGGCGTGGAGTTCGCGAACTGCGAGATGCCGTCGCGCGCGAAGGTGGTGAGTTCCTTGGTGTACAGGGTGGAGCCCGCGATGAACATCAGCGAGGTGTCCTTCAGCAGCAGCACGAACTCGTTGGTCATCGGCGGGATGATGATGCGGAAGCCCTGCGGCAGCACCACCCAGAACATCGTCTTCATCGGCGACATGCCCAGCGAGCGGGATGCCTCCGTCTGCCCCTTCGGCACCGCCTGGATGCCTGCGCGGATGGTCTCGGCCATGTACGCCGACGAGACGCAGATCAGGCCCAGCAGACCCGCGCCCACCGAGCCACCGGGGAACTGCACCTTCAGGGCGATGGGCAGCATGAAGGCGAACGCGAAGATCGTCATCAGCGCGGGGAGGCCGCGGAACAGCTCGATCCACACCGTGGCGATCCACCGGAACGGACCGACGCTGGACAGCTTCATCAGCGCCAGTACGATCCCCAGCAGCAGGCCCCCGAGGAACGAGACCACGGTGAACACGATGGTGTTCTTCAGCCCGATCGTGATGATGCCCGGGAGCATCTTCATCGCGATCTCGGGGTTCGCGAACTGCTTCTGCACCGCCGACCAGTCCGTGACGATCAGCATCCACAGCAGCAGACCGCCGAGCACGACGTACACCGTGCCCTGATAGAGCCTGCTCCGCGTCCTCTTGCGCAGCGCCATCGGGATCGCCTTACTCGGCGGAGAAGTACGAGTCGTAGATCTTGTCGTACTCGCCGCTGTCGCGCAGCTCGCCGAGCGCCTTGTTCACGGCCTCGCGCAGCTCGACCTTCTCGCCCTTGGCGAAGGCCCAGCCGTACTGCTCGTCAGTGTTGTACGTCTCGACCACCTTGTAGGTCTCGTCCGCCTTCTCGTGCTCGATGTTCACCGGCAGGTCCTGCAGGATCGCGTCGATCTGCCCGGCCTGGATCGCCGGCCACAGCTCGCCGTCGGAGGGGAACTGCACGAGCTCGGCGCCCTTCGCGTTCTCGGTGGCGTAGCTCTCGCCGGTGGTGCCCTGCTGCACGCCGACCTTCTTGCCGTCGAGGCCGTCGATGCCCTCGATGCCCGAGTCGGTGCGCACCAGCAGCGACTGCAGCGAGTCGTAGTACGGGTCAGCGAAGTCGATGTTCGCCTTGCGCTCGTCGGTGATCGTCATGGCCGAGGCGCCGATGTCGCAGGTGCCGGCCGCCAGCGTCGCGCCGGACTGCAGCGCGTCGAACCCGGTGTCCTGCACGGCGAGCTTCAGGTCGAGCTTCTTGGCGATCGCGTCGAGCAGATCGATATCGAAGCCGGTGTATCCGGTGCCGTTGTCGCCGCCCTCGAACTCGAAGGGGGCGTACGGGATGTCGGAGCACACCGTCAGTGTGCCCTCGGCCACGAGGTCGTACTCCGCGCCGGCCGCAGGCTTGTCGGAGTCGCCACCGGAACCGGGGTTGCCGGCGCAGCCGGTGAGAGCGAGCGCGGCGACTGCAGCGACTGCAGCGCCGAAGAGAAGGGGGCGGCGACGGTTCATTGTCACTCCAGGGATCGGTCGGGTTCCCAGGTCTGGGGTGCATACATCCTTACACGACGCACGGGCATCGGTGACACCCGCAGCTGACCGAGCGGTCACGATTGCGTTGCAGTCAGACCTCGAAGTCGACGGCGACGCGGGACTCGACGACCGACCGGATGTAGCCTGCGGCCTCCACGTGCGCCGGGTGCACCTGGTACGCGTCGAGGGCTTCGACGTCATCGACGTCGGCGACCAGCGCGACGTCCCAGTTCGAGTCGATCGGCACGGCGTTCGCGCCGGCGCGCACCGCGCGCAGCTGCGGGACGACGCCGTCCAGGGCGTTCAGACGGCGGGCAACCTCGGCGGCCTGCTCTGCGCGCTCCGCGGCATCCTCGCTCGCGAGCTTCCACATGACGACGTGACGGATCACTTCGACTCACTCCGTTCGCTCAGCACAAGCACTGATCTTCTCCTCCAGGGCGGTGCGCAGCCGGTCGGGCGATACCCGCCAGTGCGCGTGGAACTCGCCGTCGATCAGCACGACGGGGATCTTCTCCCACCACAGCTCGTACAGGGCGGGGTCGTCCGCGATCGAGGCCTCGACGATCTCGATGCTCTCGGCCGCAGCATCCGGCAGCTGCGCGACGACCTGGTCCACCACCTCGGACGCGACATCGCAGAGGTGGCAGTCCGGCTTGCCGATCAGCGTGAGCGTTGTCACGGCAGGTCGATCTCGCGGCCCTGGGCCCGCCACTCCGCGGTACCGCCGTCGACGTTCGTGGCATCGTAACCGCGTGCCTCGAGCGCCTCGACGACGCGGGCGGAGCGCCCGCCCACCTCGCAGATCACATGAAACGCCTCGGCGGGCAGCTCGTCGAGCCTGCCGCCCAGTTCCGACATCGGCAGGTTGATCGCGCCGGGAACATGACCGCGGGCGAACTCGTCGCGCTCACGCACGTCGATGAGCGGGATGTCGGCGGCTGCGGCGAGCTGTTCGACGGTGATCGACTTCATGACATCCTTCCGCGGCGCAGACACGAAGCGCCCCACCGACCAGAGGTCGAGGAGCGCTCGGTGTCGTGCCGCTTACTTCTTGTTGCGGCGCTGGTGGCGAGTCTTGCGAAGCAGCTTGCGGTGCTTCTTCTTCGCCATGCGCTTGCGGCGCTTCTTGATGACAGAACCCACGGGAACCTCTTTACGTCAGGGGCTGGGCGTCGACTGCACGGACACCCGGGAACGGGCATGGAAAAATGCCCCGCGTCAGTCTAGCAAATCGTGGCGGCAGCCTCGCACGCGCTCACTCCGCACCGCCGTCGGTCACCATGAAGCGCCAGACCAGGGCGTGCCCGAGTGCCACCAGCACGATCAGGAGAAGGGCCTCGACCTGGACACCGGAAAGACCGAGCGGAGCAGCCAGTTGCGGAGCGATGCCGATCACCGCGATCCCCGCATACACGATCACCGTGCCGACCTGGAGCCATCTCACGGTCGTCGGCGTGCGGTCCGCTCGTGCCTGAGAGACCAGCCGCAGCATCGAGATCCCGCCGACGACGGCGATCACCACGAAGGTGAGGCGCCAGATCAGCGGATTGTCCGTGCCACCGACCTGGGCGAACAGACCCATCAGCGCGGGCAGCAGGAAGGAGAGATAGATGCCGCCGATCGTGCGGCGCATCGAAGGATCGGCCGCCCACTCCCTGTGCGCGCGCACGACGTTCCACCACAGGCCCGTGAGCGTGAAGCAGGTCGTGGAGAAGAGGGCGTAGAACGTGCTGAGGTCCACGTGCCCTCCTCGGATCAGCCGGCGTCCGCGATGGGGCGCTGCAGCGCCTCGGCCACGGCCGACTCGGGCACGCGATAGCTGCGACCGAACCGGATCGCGGGCAGTTCGCCGGAGTGCACCAGCCGGTACACGGTCATCTTCGAGACCCTCATCAGCTCGGCCACCTCGGCCACCGTGAGGAATCGGACGTCAGGAACCTCGGGCATCCCACATACCCCTTTCTGCTGTTGCCCAACCTTAGAGCCGCGCTGCGACGGATGTAAACCTCTGTGACCCGTGTGATCGCTGTGACCGGCACGACAGGGCGCGCTCACATCGGTTGTCGAGGCTGCTCCCAGCGCGCTCGCATCCGCAGCGCATCACGCGCATAGGTCGGTGCGGCAGGCTGGTCGCACGGCCGCTTCCCCCAGGCGGCCGCTCCCCCAGAAGGCGGACCCGGGTCCGCCGGGCGCCTCCGCCAGCGGCCTTCTCCCCCCTGCGCTGCTGCGGAGGCGTCATCTCCCCGCGCGGGCCTCTTCCCTGGCCGCCGCATCACGCCTCGCCTGGCGCTCCTCCTTGCGAGCGGCGCGCAGCGCCTTCTCCGCCTCTCGGACGCTCTTGACCGCAGCACGGACCCGCTTGTCCCCTGCGACCGCAGCGCTGTCGTCCTGCAGCCAGGTGGCCGCATCAGCGTGGGCGTGACCCCGGTCGAGACCCGCGATGTACACCTCGACGCCTTCGAGATAGCGCTCGACCGAGAACCGGAACGGGTCGTCCTCGGCCAGGAACACGCCCGCTTCGATCGCGGCGCGGAGCGCGGGGAACTCGGCGGCGGTGATCACCCGGTCGAAGAGGGCGGCCTCGCGGACAGTGATCTCCTGCGGCGACAGACCGCTCGTGCGCGCCTGCTCCGTGTAGCCGGCGAGCACGGTGCCGTACCAGCGCGCCTGTCCCGTGACGGCGAGCGACACCGCCAGCCGCTCGGTCGCTGTCAGCGGCGTCTCACCGAGGGCGTCCAGCGCGCAGTCCAGCCAGGCGGAGCTGTTCGGGGTGATCGGCGACCCGGTGATGGGCAGCGAGAGGATCCACGGATGGCGCAGGTAGATCAGGACCTCCGCCTCGAACTGTGCGCGCAGTCGCGCGCGCCAGCCGTCGTACTCGCGGAGCTCCTGCGGCGGGAGTCCGATCGCCTGCTCCTCCATGAGCAGCAGCAGATCGTCCTTGGCACTGACGTAGCGGTACAAGGACATCGGCGTGAAGCCGAGCTTCGCCGCCACTGCGGCCATCGAGACCGCGCCGATCCCCTCGGCGTCGGCGAGCTCGACCGCCGCGTCCACGATCCGCTCGACGCTCATCTCGCGCTTGGGCCCGCGCTGCGGGTTCGCGGCGACACCCCAGGCGAGGGCGATCCCGCGGGGCAGCTCTTCGGGTTCGACGTCCGTCATACCCGCAATCCTATTCTTGTGTACGCCATAAACAGTGTGTTACCGTCATAAACAGTTTGAACCGTATACAGAAAGGATGCCGAGATGTCCCCTGCCATCGACGTGCGGGGCCTTCGGGTCTCGTTCGGCGCGCACACCGTGCTCGACGGCCTCGACCTCGAGGTCGCACCCGGCGAGGTGTTCGCCCTCCTCGGCCCCAACGGGGCCGGCAAGACCACCGCCATCTCCGTGCTCACCACGCTGCTGGCCGCGACGGCCGGCACCGTGCGCGTGGCCGGCCACGACGTGTCATCCGCGCCCGTGGAGGTGCGCCGGCGCATCGCCCTCACCGGGCAGAGCGCCGCCGTCGACGACATGCTGACGGCCACCGAGAACCTCGTCATGCTGGGACGCCTCTCCGGCCTGACTCCGCGCGCAGCGCGCGACCGCGCCGCGGAACTGCTCGCTCGCTTCTCGCTCTCGGATGCCGCGGACAAGCGCGTGAAGACCTTCTCGGGCGGCATGCGCCGTCGCCTCGACCTGGCCCTCAGCTTCGTCGTCGTGCCCGAGGTGCTCTTCCTCGACGAGCCCACCACCGGCGTCGATCCACGCAGCCGGCTCGACCTGTGGGAGGTGATCCGCACGCTCGCGGATGCCGGCACGACCGTCTTCCTCACCACGCAGTACCTCGAGGAGGCGGATCTGCTCGCCGACCGCGTCGCGATCCTGGACGGCGGACGGATCGTCGAGACCGGGACGCCGGCGCAGCTGAAGGCCCTGGTCGGCAGCGACACCGTCGTGCTGCACGGTCCCGACGACGTCGTGCTCCGCGAGATCCCCACCGACGGCAGCGTCGCAGGGCTGCGGCGCGTGCTCGACCAGATCGACGACACGGATGCCGCGGCATCCGTCACCCTGCGCCGGCCGACCCTGGACGACGTCTTCCTCAGCCTCACCGGCGCGCCGCGCGACGACGCCCGCATCCCCCAGGAGATCGCATGACCGCCACCGCCGCTCCCCTCGCCCTGCCCGCCCCGCGTCCCCGCATCCGCGGGTTCGCCGCCGAGCGCGTCTTCGTGCGACGCAGCCTCACGCAGTCGCTGCGCGACGGCGAGTCGCTGAGCATGTCGATCATGCTGCCGGTGACGCTCATGCTGCTGTTCACCTTCGTGTTCGGCGGTGCGCTGCAGTCGGACGGCAACTACGTCGACTACGTGGTGCCGGGCATCATCCTGCTCTGCGCGGGCTTCGGCGCCGCCACGACCGCGACGTACGTCTCGCGCGACATGACCAGCGGCATCATTGACCGGTTCCGCACGATGCCGCTGCGAGCGGGAGCCGTGCTGACCGGGCACGTCGTCGCCAGCCTGGTGCGCAACCTCGTCGCCACGGCCGTCGTCATCGGCGTGGCACTGCTGCTCGGATTCCAGCCGACGGCGAACATCGCCGGCTGGGTCGCGGCCGCAGCCGTGATCGCGCTCTACATCCTCGCGATCACCTATCTCTATGCCGCGATCGGACTCGCGGCCGGCAGCCCGGAGGCGGCCAGCGGGTACGGATTCATCCTGCTGTTCCTGCCGTACCTGTCCAGCGCCTTCGTGCCGATCGACACCATGCCGTCCTGGCTTCAGTGGATCGCCACATATCAGCCGGTCACGCCCATCATCGAGACCATCCGCGGACTGCTGATGGGCACCGAGCTCGGCACGCAGCCGGTGTGGGCGGTCGGCTGGTGCGTCGTGATCACCGCCGTCGCCGTGCTCTGGGGCGCCTGGCTGTTCGGCAGGCGCCGCGCCTGAGCGCTACGCGCCGAAGCGCTTGAGTGCGCTGGTCACCGCGTACTTGGCGGATGCCGCGGCGCGGCCGACGACCTCGGCCGCGTGCGCGGCCCCGTCGGGAAGCGGCATCAGGTCGATGTCGGGCGCCTGGTCGCCGAACGCGTCGACCAGGAACGGCACCAGCCAGTCGTCGACCTGCTCGAGCGGGGCCACTGAGATGCTGTAGAACCGGCGCTGCCCGTCTTCGCGGACCGTCACCAGGTCGGCGTCGCGCAGCACCTTCAGGTGCTTCGAGACGGTGGGCTGGCTGACCCCGAGTTCGCTGACGATCTCGGTGACGCTGGTGCCGCCGTCATCCTCGTTCTCACGGCGCAGCAGGAGCTGGAGGATGTCGCGCCTCGTGCCGTCCGCGATCACGTCGAAGATGTCCGTCATGTGTTCAGGGTAGCCCGCGGCGTGTGCGTCGCCTAGCCTGCCGGAGCCGCGCCGCCGCACGGAGTACCATGACGGAGGTCCGGCGGGCGCCGCCGCCCGGGTCGCAGACGGAGAGGAGGGGTCCGATGTCGAGCAGTGTGCCGGCATCCGCTTCTCGCATCTCCCTGCGCGCGCTCGGTTCCCAGCTGCGCCACTTCGTGACTTCGTCGCCGTCGCGCTTCGCGATCGTCGTCTTCGCCCTGCTGATCCTGCTCTGGACTGCCCTGCTGTCGTTGCCGATCGCAACCGCGGACGGGAAGATCCCGCCCCTCAGCGACGCGCTGTTCACCGCCGTCTCGACGATCTGCGTCACCGGCCTCACGACCGTCGACATGAGCGCGTACTGGTCACCCTTCGGGCACGTCGTGATCTTCGTCGGCGTGAACATCGGCGGTCTGGGCGTGCTGACCCTGGCCTCTCTCATGGGCATGGTGATCTCGAAGAAGTTGGGTCTGAGCGCCAAGCTGATGGCCGCCGGCGACACCAACCCGCTCCGCGCGCACGGCGGAGCGGTCAACGAGAGCCAGACCGTGCGCTTGGGCGAGGTCGGCCAGCTGCTCACGACGGTCGCGATCTCGGCCCTCATCATCGAGATCGGCATCGCCGTGCTGCTCTACCCGGCGCTGGTGATGGCCGGCGTCGATCCCGTCTCGGCCCTGTGGGAGGCGCCGTACTTCGCGGCCATGTCGTTCACGAACACCGGATTCGCGCCCAACGACGGCGGCGTGGCCATGTTCGCCGACGACTACCTGGTGCTGATCCTGCTGATGGCGGGCGTGTTCCTCGGCAGCATCGGCTTCCCTGTGATCTACTCGCTCGCCAAGCACCACTGGCACTTCAAGCGCTGGTCGCTGCACGCGAAGCTCACCATCGTCACCACGGTGCTGCTGTTCTTCGTCGGCGCCGCAGTCTTCCTCCTTCTCGAACACAGCAATCCCAAGACGTTCGGGTCGATGGATGCCGTCGACACGACGGTGCAGGCCTTCTTCCTGTCCGCCATGACCAGATCCGGCGGCTTCAACGTCATCGACATGAACGACCTGTACGGATCGTCGATGCTGGTCGGCTGCATGCTGATGTTCGTCGGCGGCGGCTCGGCGTCGACCGCGGGCGGCATCAAGGTGACCACTCTCGCCGTGCTCGCGATCGCGGTGTGGTCCGAGGCGAAGGGGCGTCAGTCGGTGCAGGTGTTCGGCCGCCGCATCCCCAGCGACGTGCAGCGCGTGGCGCTCAGCGTCGTCGCCTGGGGCGCGACGATCGTGGCGGTGTCCACCGTCGCGATCACGCAGATCACCGGCGACGACGTCATCGACGTGCTCTTCGACGTCATCTCGGCGTTCGGCACGGTGGGCCTGAGCTCGGGAGTCACGGCAACGCTGCCGGACGCCGGCTCCTACATCCTCGCGGCGACCATCTTCATGGGGCGCGTTGGTACAGTGACACTCGCCGCGGCGGTCGCCGCGACATCCCGATCGCAGCTGTACTCGCTGCCCGTCGAAAGGCCGATCGTTGGTTGAGATGGTGCGGGGCGACGCCCCGGTGCTCGTCATCGGACTCGGACGCTTCGGCGCGGCCTGCGCGGGCGAGCTGGACCGGCTCGACCGCGAGGTGCTGGCGATCGACGGCGACCTCGAGCTCGTGCAGAAGTGGTCGGAGCGGGTCACGCACACCGTGCAGGCGGATGCCCGCAACCTCGACGCACTCCGGCAGATCGGCGCGCAGGACTTCCAGGTGGCTGTCGTCGCCGTCGGCTCGCTGATCGAGGCATCCGTGCTGATCACGGCGAACCTCGTCGACCTGAAGATCCCGCAGATCTGGGCGAAGGCGGTGTCGCAGTCGCACGGCAAGATCCTCGCCCGCGTCGGCGCGAACCACGTGATCTACCCCGAGCGCGAGGCCGGCGAGCGGGTCGCGCACCTGGTCTCGGGACGCATGCTCGACTTCATCCGCTTCGACGACGATTTCGTGCTGGCCAAGATGTACCCGCCGAAGTTCATCCGCGGCGTGCGCCTGAACGAGTCCGGTGTGCGCACCAAGTACAGCGTCACCGTGGTGGGGGTGAAGAGCCCCGGCAAGCCGTTCCGTTATGCGGAGGCCGACACCGTCGTCACCAACCACGACCTCATCATCGTCTCGGGCACCAACAGCGACATCGAGCGCTTCGCCGGCCTCGATCGCTGACGCTCAGGCCCCGGCGGCGAGTTCGCGGGCCCGGGCCAGCGCGGCATCCGTCGCGCTCGCGAACACCTCGTCGAGGTGCGCGTCCTGCAGCACGGCGATCGCGCGCTCTGTGGTGCCCTTCGGGCTCGTGACCCGTCGGCGGAGCTCGGCAGGATCCTCACCGGACGCGTCCAGCAGAGCGGTCGCGCCGATGAAGGTCTGCTCGGCCATCAGGCGGGCGTCCGCCTCGGAGAAGCCCTTGCCGATCGCGGCCTTCGTGAGCTCCTCGACGAGCAGGAAGACGTAGGCGGGGCCGGAACCCGAGATCGTCGAGAGAGCGTCGATCTGCGACTCCGGCACCTCGATCACCGCGCCGACGGTCTCGAACAGGCGGCGCACGAGCGCCATGTCCTCGGCCGTCGCCGCGGAGCCCGCGGCGAGCCCGGTCACGGCCTTGCCGACGGTGGCGGGGGTGTTCGGCATCGAGCGGATCACGTGAGCCTCGGCGCCGAGCACACTCGCGAAGGTGTCGAGGGTCACGCCGGCGGCGAGGCTCACGACGATGGCGTCGGGCCGCAGTGAGGGCGCGATCTCGCGCAGCAGGTCCGGCACCATCGCCGGCTTCACGCCGACCAGCAGGATACGGGCGGATGCCGCGGCATCCGCGTTGCCCTCGGGACGATCCGCGAGCGCGATGCTCGTGACTCCCGGCAGCGCGGCGAGCGCGGCCGCCTTCTCGGCAGTGCGGTTGGTCGCGGTGATCCCCTCCGTGCGGATGCCGGAGGCGACGACCCCCTGCAGGATCGCACCGCCCATCGAGCCGGCGCCGAGGAATGCGAGGGAGGGGAGCGATTCAGCCATGCCTCCATCCTCCCGCATCTGCTCGCCGTAGACTCGTGCCATGAGTGCATCCGGTGGCAGCAAGGCGATCATCGCGGCGTTCCTGGCGAACATGGGCATCGCCGCCGCGAAGCTCATCGCCTGGGCGCTCTCGGGTTCGGCGTCGATGCTCGCCGAGGGCATCCACTCGATCGCCGACTCCGGCAACCAGCTGCTCCTCCTGCTCGGTGGCCGCAAGGCGAAGAAGTCGGCGGATCGCTCGCATCCGTTCGGCTACGGGCGCGAGCGCTACGTCTACGCCTTCGTCGTGTCGATCATCCTGTTCTCGCTCGGCGGCCTGTTCGCGATCTACGAGGGCGTCGAGAAGATCACGCACCCGCACGCGCTGGACCCGGTGTGGTGGTGGCTGCCGATCGTCGTGCTGGTGGTCTCGATCGGACTGGAGTCGTTCTCGCTTCGCACCGCGGTGCGCGAGAGCAACCAGGTGCGCGAGAAGGGCCAGTCCTGGTTCTCGTTCATCCGTCGTGCGAAGGCCCCTGAGCTGCCGGTCGTGCTGCTCGAGGACATCGGCGCGCTGACCGGTCTGACCTTCGCCCTGCTCGGCGTCGGCCTCACCGTGATCACCGGCAACTCGGTGTTCGACGCGATCGGCACGCTGATGATCGGCACGCTGCTCGTGCTGATCGCGCTGATCCTGGGTATCGAGACGAAGAGCCTGCTGGTCGGCGAGGGCGCCACCGACGCCGACCACGACCGCATCGTCGACGCGATCAACGACGGCCCCGAGGTGTACAAGCTCATCCACATGAAGACGCTGTACCTCGGGCCGGACGAGCTGATGGTGGCCGCCAAGATCGCCCTCCCCCAGGACAAGGCGGTGCGCGAGGCCGCCGCCGACATCGACGAGATCGAGAAGCGCATCCGTGCTGCCGTACCCGTCGCCCGCGTCATCTACATCGAGCCGGACATCTACCGCCCCGCCCTCGACCCCGAGCCCTCCACCGACGCCTTCGTGCTCAAGTCGGCGGACTGACGGGTCGCGCCGCTTCAGCGGCGGGCTTCGAAGAAGTCCCGCAGCAGCGCGGTGGCGGCATCCGCCTGCACACCGCCGATCACCTCGGCACGGTACGGCAGTCGTCGGTCGCGCAGCACGTCGTACATCGACCCGGATGCCCCCGCCTTGTCGTCCCAGGCTCCGAACACGACACGGCCGATGCGCGCCTGCAGGATCGCCCCGGCGCACATGATGCAGGGCTCGAGCGTGACGACGAGGGTGCAGTCCTCGAGGTTCCAGTCGCCGGTGGCGGATGCGGCGGCGCGCAGCGCCACGACCTCGGCGTGCGCCGTCGGGTCGTGGGTCTGCTCACGGAGGTTGCGGCCCTCTCCGATGACCGCGCCCGCGGCGTCGAGCACGACCGCGCCGACCGGCACGTCGCCCGCGGCGCCGGCATCGGCGGCGAGCACGAGAGCACGGCCCATCGCGGACTGGTCGGCTGCGGTCATGGTCTCGACCATAGTGCGGATTCTTCCTGTGGCATCCGCGAAGTAATCTGTATCCATGCGCGTACACGTGGCCGACCACCCCCTCATCACCCACAAGCTCACGGTGCTGCGCGACGAGCGCACGCCGTCACCGGTGTTCCGCCAGCTGACCGAGGAGCTCGTGACGCTGCTCGCCTACGAGGCGACCCGGAACGTGCACGTGAGCCCGGTCGAGATCCAGACCCCGGTGACGAAGACCATGGGCGTGAAGATCTCGGAACCGCGCCCGATCGTGGTGCCCATCCTGCGCGCGGGTCTCGGCATGCTCGAGGGCCTGGTCAAGCTGCTGCCGACGGCCGAGGTCGGTTTCCTGGGCATGGTGCGCGACGAGGAGACGTTCGAGCCGACCACCTACGCCGAGCGGCTGCCCGACGACCTCAGCGACCGGCAGTGCTTCGCGATCGACCCGATGCTCGCCACCGGAGGCTCGCTGGGCGCCGCGATCCAGTTCCTGTTCGACCGCGGGGCGAAGGATGTGACCGCGATCTGCCTGCTCGGCACTCCGGAGGGCGTCGCGGCGATCGAGGAGCTCGTCGGCGACCGGGATGTGACCCTGGTGCTGGGCGCCCTCGACGAGCGACTCAACGAGAAGGGCTACATCGTGCCCGGCCTCGGCGACGCGGGCGACCGCCTGTACGGCACGGTCTGACGCGACTCGGCGGCGGCTGGGCCCGGCGCTGCGGGAGATCCGCGCGAGACTCTGATTTCTGCATGAGACCCACGTCCGGCACGGGGGTCCCGTGCAGAAATCGAGGTCTCGCGAGCGAGGAGGATGCATGGCTGCGGCCGAGTGGTGGGATGTCACCGACGCGGACGGCGTGCCGACCGGCGCGACGTTCGAACGAGGTGCGCCCGGCTGGCCGCCGACTGGCGGATTCCATGTCGTCGCGACCGTCTGCGTGCGCCGCGACGACGGGATGCTGCTGCTGACGCAGCGCTCGGCGACGAAGGACTGCCCGCTGGATTGGGAGTTCCCCGGCGGCAGCGTGCTCGCCGGTGAGACGAGCATCGAGGGAGCGGCGCGTGAGCTACGCGAGGAGACCGGCATCGCGGTGTCCGCGGAGTCGATGGCGTTCGTCGGGCGCTTCGCCGAGGAGAACGCGCTGATCGACCTCTACGTCGCCCCGGCGGCGTCGGATGTCGAGGTCGAGGTGGATCCCGTCGAGGTCGCCAGTGCGGAGTGGCTGACGGTCGACGAGGTCGAGGCCCGATGGCGCGGCGGGCTGATGGCGCCGCCGTGGGAGGCCCGGCTCGACGCGCTGTGGGCGCCTCTGCGGACCGTGCTCGCCGGCCGCTGACCGCCGTTCCCGGCCTACACGCCTCCGACCTTTCCCGCCCGGATGTCCCCTGCTCGGTGCGGAGGATCAGACTGCCAGAACGTAGCTGCGCTCGTCGCCGTACTGCGTGAAGCCCGCACGGGCGAGGATCGGCGCCGAGGTCGACACGCGGCCCTTCACGAGGGCGGTCGTGGCACCGAGATCGGCGCCGACGCGCAGACGCTCGGCGAGCACTGCGCGGTAGGCGCCGCGACCTCGGTACTCGGGCAGAGTGGCGGCGCCCCAGAGGCGGACGAAGCCGCCTGCGACGGTGCATCCGCCAGTGCTCACCGGACGTCCGTCGAGGCGTGCGAGCACGCGGCCCCCGTCCCCCGCGTCGAGCGCCGCGACGACCTCGGCGAGTTCCTCCCGCAGCCCGGCCTCGTCGAGCGGATGCTGCTCCCACACGGGAACGTTCACCAGATCGACGTCGCGCACCTGGTCGAGCGTGCGCACGATCTCGGTCTGCGCGTCGGCCGGCACATCGATCGGGTCGCCGGGAATCGGCCGCGCGAACACCGTGACCGTGTCTTCATGGACGGCGCCGCGACGGATGAATTCGTCCTCGAGATCCGGCCCGTCGGAGGGGTTCGTCCAGAACGTCAGCCGGGTCGCGCCCCACTCGCGGCTGCGCTCGATCGCGTGGTCGACGACCGACGCCGCATCGGCGGAGGAGCGCACCTGCGAGGCGCGCACCCCACCGCCGAAGCGCTCCGGATACCTGACCAGCTGCAGGTGGGCATCATCCTGCTCACTCCCGCGTGGGAACCACGCCCACGCGGCCGATGCCCGGAGGATCTCGTCTTCGCTGTGCATTCCGGCCACCGACCCGTCAACCTCGATCGGCGCCGACCAGGCGGGCGAAGGCACTGAGCCGGGCGACGCCCTCGGGAGTCCAGGGCAGGTCGTCGAGCAGGGCCGGCGAATGCACCAGGTAGGCGACGCTCTTCGCACGCGAGATCGCGACGTTCAGCCGGTTCTGCAACAGCAGGAACTCGGGTCCACGCGGAGCATCCCGCCCACTCGAGGCGGCGAGGGAGGTGATCGAGACCACCGCCTCCTTCCCCTGGAAGTTGTCGACCGTTCCGACGGCCACCCGCTCGAACCCGGCGGCGACGAGCGACTCGTGGATGAGCTGCTTCTGCGCGTTGTACGGCGCGACGACGATGATGTCCTCCTGCTGGAGCGGCCGCGGCGCGGCATCCGCCATTCCGTCGGTGTATGTGCGGCCGAGCAGATCTCGCACGATGCGCACCACTTCGCGGGCCTCCTCGGACGACTGCGTGGCGTTGCCGCGATGCCTCACCGGCACGACGTGCAGGCCGGGCTCTACACCGTCGACCACACGGCCCTCGGTGCCGGGTGCCGAGGCGAGCTGACCGGCGTATGCCAGCCGGGAGACGGGCTCTGCGACAGCCGGATGCATCCGCCATGACGTCGCGAGGAAGTAGCCGTGCGCCGGGTCGATGACCTGCCTGCCCGCCATCACCCAGCCCAGTGCGGAGGTGTCGACCGGTTCGGGGTGGGTGCCCTGGCTGACCTGCGGCAGCTGCTGCGGGTCGCCGAGCAGCAGCAGACGCTGCGCGCCTGCTGCGACGGCGATGGTCGAGGCGAGCGAGAACTGGCCCGCCTCGTCGATGACGAGGAGGTCGAGAGCTCCCCGGTCGACGCGTCGGGTGTTGGCGAAGTCCCAGGCGGTGCCGCCGACGACGAAGCCCTCCGGGTGCTCGGCGATGAACGCCGCCATCCCGTCCTTGGGGATCACCGTGTACGAGGGATCCGATTCGCCGTCCTTCGGGCTCTTCGCCACCTGCTTCGCCGGGACTCCGTCGGCGACGACGCGCTCGAGCAGCGTCTCGACGATCGCGTGCGACTGCGCGACCACGCCGACCTTGAAGCCGTGATCGCGCACGAGGCGGGCGATGACCTGTGAACCGGTGAAGGTCTTGCCGGTACCGGGCGGGCCCTGCACGGCGATGTAGCTGCGGTCGAGGTCGAGGACGCCGCGGACGATCGCCTCGATCGTGCGGTCGTCGGCTTCGCCGGTCACCTCGGGCAGCGGGGCGCCGGAGCGCGTGCGCGGTACGGCCCTGCGCAGGATGTCGGTGGCCGCGTCGTGCGGGAACGCCGGGGCGGTCCGGTGCACCGACTCCGCCCACTCCTCGATCGCCCTCTGCTGGTTTCCGACGTTGGGGGGCGACGCCGGAGCGAGCGCGATCGGCAGCGCGGACCAGGTCTCGCCCTGCACGGCCCGCTCGCGGATCACGTAGCCGTCGTCGAGCACCTCCGCGACCTCGACCTCGTGCGGCACCTGGATCACGCGTGAAGGTGCTTCGAGGAAGAACGGCGCCGGCATCGGGTACAGCGCGAACGGCCGCCCGCCGACGCCGAGAGTGCTGCCCGGTGCGACCTCACCGCGCAGCTCGACGAGTCGGGTGAGTGAGCGCCCACTTTCGCCCATGCCCCAGTCCTCCCGCACCGTGCTCCGCGCAATGTCGATGCGCAGCACGTCGCGGGTGCTCTCCCACATGGACACCGGCTCGCGGAGGCGCTGGAAGTGCGACTGCCAGAAGCTCTTCGTCTCGCGCGGGTGGTAGTCGATGGCCGCGGCGGCGACCCGGTAGACCTCGGCGTCGGCCTCCTCCGCGGCATCCGCCGCGTCGCCCATCAGCGCGACCGAGAGCGGTGACGGCTCGTATGCGCGCGTCTCGGGCTCGTCGGGCGGCGCGGGCAGCACGCCTTCCTGCTTCGCGAGGCCGATCAGCCAGTCGCGCAGGCGGCGGGTCGACACGCAGTCGTAGCGGTTGTAGTCGGCCAGGTCGTCGAGGATGCCGCGCGCCTCGGCATCCTGCCCGGCGGCGAGCAGTTCGCGCGCCTGGACGTACTTGACGATCGAGTCGTCGCCCTTCTGCACGTCGCTGGTGCGCACCTCGGCGCCCATGTACAGCGGTTCGAGCTTCTTGATCGAGTAGGAGCGCGACCCGACGCGCACCGATCGCAGCACGAGCGGATAGAGGTCGACGAACACGCCCTCGCGCAGCAGCCGGTCGACGTCGGCCTCGCCGACGCCGTATCGGGCCGCCATCGCCGAGAGGTGCGAGGTCTCGTAGGGCGCGTAGTGGTAGATGTGCATGTCGGGGTGGGTCTGCCGGCGCAGCTTCACGAACTCGAGGAAGTCGAGCAGCGCCTGCTTCTCGTCGGCGAACGTGTGCGCCCACAGCGCGGAGTACTGCTCGGCGTTGTCGATCCAGCCGAACAGGTAGTCGATGCCCCAGTCGGGCTTCTCCCCCGCGTCGAGAACCGCCTCGGTGTACAGCGGGTCGCCCTCGAAGTCGAAGAAGATGTCGCCCCTGCTGGGGCGCGGCATGAGGCCGATCGCGTTCGAGGACACCAGCTCGAACGGTGGCGGACCGGTGGGGTCGTCCACGACGCCGAGCTGCAGGCGCGCCTGCGCGCGCAGCGACTGGAACGTGTCGGTGTTCATGCCGTCCGGGGCATCAGATGCGCCCGCGAGATCGTCGATCGTGCGGATGCCGGCGGCACGCAGCCGTTGGCGCTGCACGGGGCGCATCCGCGCGACCATCAGCAGGTCGCGATGTTCGAGCACCTGCTCTTCGCAGGTCGCGCAGCGTCCGCAGGCGGTGATCTGCAGGTCGCCGCGGTCGTCTCCCCAGGCGAGCGGTGCCCCGGCGGCGCCGTCGTCGATGCGCCGATCGGCGATGAGCGCGCGCAGCCGCGCGCGCCGCACATGGAACAGCGGCAGCAGGTCGTCGACGAGGTGGACGCTGGTCGTGCCGTCGCCGAGCAGGAGGTCGACCTCGTCGGCACGCGGGATGCCGAGGCGGTCGAGCTGATCGACGTATGCCGCGAGCTGCATGAGCGCGGTTACCCGTGCGGTGCGCGCGAGCTTGGTGTCCTGCACCCGCCAACGCCGGTCTGTGTCGCGACGCAGGAAGTCGGCGAAGCCGACGAACTCGTCCGTCGCGAACGCCGCCTGGAACACGACGGATGCGTCCGATCGCAGTGCCCGCTCGGTTTCGGCGACGACCGTGGCGAGCGCGTCGGCGTCGGTGGACGACACCTTCGGCAGCTCGACGACGCCTCGCCCGGCGTCCACAGAGGTACCGAGGTCGTCGATGTACCGTTCGAGCGTGCGGCGCTCGTGCACGTCTCCGAGCTGCGCGGCACGGGCCAGTGTCGCGTCTTCGAGCTCTTCGACAGCGGGAACCCGGCCGAGCTTGGCGTCGAGGGCGCGGGCCCAGGCGAACTCGCACTCGGCCGCCGCCTTCAGGTCGCTCGCGCTCCAGACGACCCTCGTCGCGACGTTCTGCTCCGACCTGATGACCCGCACGGATGCCCCTCTCTGCTGCCTGTTCCGAGGCTATCGGCAGGGTGGGACACTGCGACGAGCTCGGTGCACCGCATCCGGATCCGGGCTCAGCGCCACCAGGTGTCGTCGGGAGTCACCGGCAGGTGCCGCTTGTGCCGTGTCGCCAGGTACTTCCCCTCGATGCGGGTCGCGACGTCGTCCGAGACCGGGCGCTGCTCGAGGTAGTCGTCGATCTGCTCGTACGTCAGGCCGAGCTCGTCCTCATCGGCGCGGCCGGGCTGCCCGTCCAGCAGGTCCGCTGTGGGGACCTTCAGGTACAGCCGCTCAGGTGCGCCGAGCTCGCGCAGCAGTGCGCGGCCCTGTCTCTTGCTCAGGCCGGACAAGGGCAGCAGGTCGGCCGCTCCGTCGCCGAACTTCGTGTAGAAGCCGGTCACGGCCTCCGCGGCGTGATCGGTGCCGATCACCAGCATCCGGTCGTGCCCGGCGAGGGCGAACTGGGTCACCATGCGGATGCGGGCCTTGATGTTGCCCCGGTTGAAGTCGGTGATATCCGCGCCGAGCGCGTTCTCGATGTCCTTCTCGACGCCGTCGACGCCGTTCTGGATGTTCACCTCCACGACGCGGTCGGCCGCGATGAACTCGAGCGCCGCCACGGCGTCGTCGGCATCGTGCTGCACCCGATACGGCAGCCGCACGGCGAGGAACGACGCATCGCCGCCCTCGGCGCGTACCCGTTCGACGGCGAGCTGCGCGAGCCGGCCTGCCAGGGTCGAGTCCTGTCCACCCGAGATGCCGAGCACGAACCCCTTGGCCCCGGTGGCGGCCAGGTAGTCGGCGAGGAAGCCGATCCTCGCGTCGATCTCGGCGCGCGGGTCGATCTCGGTCTTGACTCCGAGCGCCTCGGCGATCTGCTGCTGCATGGTCACTGGCATCCTCCTTCGACGATGTACCCCAGTCTGTACCTGAGAGGATGGATGCGTGAAACTCCTCGTCGCCGCCCTCGCCTCAGAGCTGCAGGCATTCCCCGCCGAACTCCCCGGTTTCGACCGACTCGTCACCGGCCCGGGCAAGCTCAAGGCGGCCTACGGCCTGACCCGCGCGCTCGACGCCGCGAAGTACGACGAGATCGTCGTGGTCGGCACCGCCGGCGCCGTCGACGACGACCTGGACTCGGGCGTCTACGAGGTCAGCGCCGCGATCCAGCACGACGTGCAGGACCTGGACGGCGTCGTCGGGCAGCACGTCTCGCTGCCTTCGCACGTGGAGACCGGCCGCAACGGACACACGATCGCAACCGGTGACATCTTCGTCGACGACGCCGACGCCGTGGCCCGCATCCGCTCCCTCGGCGGGGTGCTCGTCGACATGGAGACGTTCTCGTTCATCTGGGTCGCGCAGCAGTTCGACGTGCCGATCCGCGTGCTGAGGGCGGTCTCCGACCGTGCACAGGACGGCGCGACGCAGCTCTGGGACGAGGTCGTGGCCTCGTGCAGCGCGCAGCTCTGGGCGCGCATGAAGGACGAGTACGCGCTCTAGACAGGCACGTCGATCACGCTCGGCCCGTCGGGCAGCGTCCGCACGGTGAGCTGAGCGGGTATCTGCTCCTGCATCGCCTCGACGTGACTGATCACGCCGACGGTCCGGCCGCCCTGACGCAACTCGTCGAGGGTGCGCATCGCGATCTCGAGGGAGTCGGCGTCGAGTGACCCGAACCCCTCGTCGATGAAAAGCGTGTCGAGGCGGATGCCGCCGGCCCTGGATGTGACGACCTCGGCGAGTCCGAGCGCGAGGGCGAGCGAAGACAGGAACGTCTCGCCACCCGACAGTGAGCGCGCAGGTCTGGTCTGTCCGGTGAAGGCGTCGAAGACGACGATGCCCAGACCGGATGCCGCGCCGCGAGCCGCCAGGGCGTCGGAATGCCGCAGGTGGTAGCGCCCGGCGGACATGTCGTGCAGTCGAAGGTTGGCGGCGTCGACGATCTCCTCGAGCTCGGCGGCGAGCACGAACGTCTCGAGGTTCATCTTGTGCGTGTTCGCGCCGCGTCCGGCGAGGGTGTCGGCGAGGCCGCGCAGCACGTCGTACTCGGCCTGCTGCTCGGCGCCCGCGGCGTGCTCGGATGCCGCCGTGTCGGCCAGCCCGCGCAGCTGCGTCACCGTACCCCGCGTGCGGTTGGCGGCGTCGACCGCGGTCAGCCAGGCGCCACGGGCGTCGGCGGCCGCCCGCTCGGCTGGGGCGAGGTCGATCTGCTCCTCCGGCAGCGTACGCAGCTCGAGGTCGAGCAGGATCGCACGCTCCTTGCCGAGCGCGACGGCGTGCGCGGTGATCCGGTCGTCGAGGGCGGTGAGCTCGGCGGGCGCGAGCAGGGCCGACTCGGCGGCGGTGTACTCGTCGAACGGCGAGTGCTGCAGGGCGGAGCTGCGATCCGCCAGCGCCTCGGATGCCGCGGTCGCGCGCGCCGCGCGCACGTCGATCGCCTCGGCGAGAGCACCCGCGTCGGAGGTCTGTTCGGTCACCAGCGCGATGCGCGCCGCCACCGACGCATGCTCCGACCTCGCCTCCGCGATGATCGCGTCCGCCTGGTACGCGGACTGCTCGGCGAGGGCCAGTTGCTCACGCGCCCCGGAGAGCCGCTGTTCGGCCTCGGCACGGCGCTGCTCGTTCTGATCTCGGCGGACTGTGACCGCCTGCAGCTCGGCATCGAGTCGCACGACCTGCTCGGCCGCCGCGCGGGCGGCTGCCAGCTCTTTCGTCGCGGTCTCGAGCTCGGCCGCGGCCTGCTCGGGCGTGCGGCCGTCGGCACGTTCGCGCACCGCGGCGAGAGCGGCCCGCACAGCCGATTCGTGCTCGGACGCCGTACGCTCCGCACCGGCCGCGGCGTCGCGCGATGCCTCGGCTTCGTCGATGTCGTCAGCCGAGACCGGGTCGGCGTGCTCAGCGGGGCGGGGATGCTCGGTCGCTCCGCAGACCGCACAGGCCTCGCCGGGGACCAGCGCCGTCGCCAGCTCGCCCGCGATGCCGTCCAGTCGTCGCCGCCGGAGCGCCGCGAGCGCGCTCTGCGCCTCGGCGTGCGCGGCGCTGGCCTTGACGACGGCGCGCTCGGCCTCGGCCTGCGCTGCGGTCTGTCGATCGACGTCGGCAGCCGCGGTCCGGCGCCGTTCGGCGTCGGCCTTCGCCCGGGTGAGATCGTCGACGCGATCCGCCTGCCGGCGGGCGGTGTCACGGCGTGCGGTGAGCTCCGCGAGCTGAGCGGGGAGCTCGTCCCGTTCCCGCTCCACAGCGGCCAGGGCCTCCGCGGCGTCGTCGACGGCCTGACGGGCGGATGCCACGGCGGCGGTGCGCTCGGCGGCCTGCCGCTCCAGCTCGGCGGCGTGCTTCCATGCTCCGATCTCGCCGGTGCGGGCTGCTGCCCAGGCGCGGAGTGCCGCGGCTTCGGGGTCGCGGTCGGCCTCGGCGAGTTCCGTCGCACCGCGCTCGCTCGACGCGCCTGGCGCCCGGCCGACCTCAGGCGCCCCGGTCCCGTCGGTCTCGCCGCGCTCACTCGACGCGCCCTGGGCGACGGCGCGCTTCATGAGCTCGTGGCCCTCGGGCGAAGGCGCGACGGCGATGCCGTGGGCCTCCCAGGTCGCACGGGCGCCGGCCTCGGCCTCCGCGGCGACCCCGTGCGCCTTCTCGGCGCGGGTCGCGGCCTGGATGACGCTGCGCAGGCCTTCGGCGGCCCGCGCCCGATCGCGATGCTCCTTCGCCTCGGCGATCTCCGCCGCCTGCGCCTCCAGGGCGTCGAGCGCTGCGCGTGCCCGATCGCGCTCCGTCTGCGCCTGGCGGAGCTCCTTGAGTTCGGCGAGACCGGCATCAGCCGCCACGAGGCGCCCCTCGGCCTGGTCGCGCTCGGCATCCATCCGCTCGGAGCGGTATTCCCCGCGGGCGAGCGCGCGACGCAGCGCCTCGATCCGCTCGTCGAAGCCCGCACCAGCCGCAGGTTGCTCGTCGTCCCCGCCGAGCTCTGCGTCGGCGACGAGGCCCTCGGCCTGCTCCAGGCGCGCGCCCACCGTCGCGCGACGCGCGACGAGAGCCTGCTCGGCGGCCCGGCGACGCTCATCGAACCGTGACTGATAGTCCTCGAAGCGCTCCGTCCCGAACAGCCGGCGCAGCAGCTTCTGCCGGTCGCGACTGTCGGAGAGCAGGAAGTCGGCGAACCGGTTCTGCGCGAGCAGGATCACCTGCAGGAACTGCTCCTGGGTGAGCTGCAGGATGTCGGAGAGTTCGTTCGCCACGTCGACCGCGCGCGCGGCGCGGCCCACCCACCCGGCATCCGTACGCTCCTCGAGCGCGACCGCGGCGGTCTGCTTGGTGAGCCCACCGCCGCGCTTCGCCGGGCGGAGATACTCGGGCGAGCGAGTGACCCGGAACCGGCCGGCGACCGTGCTGAACTCGACGACGACCTCGGTGGGCTCGTCGGGCTCGCTGTGGTCGCTGCGCAGCCGCTTCTCGCCGCCGTCGTACCGCGGCACGCCGCCGTACAGGCCGAAGCACACCGCGTCGAGGATCGACGACTTGCCGGCACCCGTGCGCCCGCCGATGAGGAAGATGCCGTCGTCTGCGAACGCGTCGAAGTCGACGACCTGTCGTGCCCGGAACGGGCCGAAACCCTCGACCTCCAGGCGATGCAGCCTCAAACGAGGGCCTCCGCGCGCACGCGGTCATCGAGCACCTCGCGGATCAGGTCCGCCTCGCGTTCGCTCGCTCCCTCACCGGCGCGGACGTGCTCGAGGAAGGCCTCGATGCGCTCGGTGTCGGTGACCGCCCCGTGCAGGCGCTGCGCATACGATCGCTCCTCGGCGGCCTCGGCACCGACCGGTGCGTGCTGCACCAGTGCGCAGAACGGGAATCGCTCGCGCAGCCGCCGCATCGGCTCGTGCTGCGGCACCGGATCGGTGTAGACCGCGCACACCCAGTCGTCGGCGTGCGCGGCGACGTTCTCGTCGGAGAGGATCTCGTCGAGCGGCCCGGTCAGCGTGACCAGCGCCCGCGGCACCGGCAGCGCCAGCCACTCGATGGACGCCAGCCCCTCAGCATCCAGCTCGATCAGCCAGGAGCCGCGCTCCTTGTGCTGCTCGCCGAAGCTGTAGTGCAGCGGCGCGCCCGAGTACCGCACCCGGTCGCTGAGCCGCTGACGCCCGTGGATATGACCGAGGGCTACGTAGTCGGGGCCGTCGAACACTGCCAGCGGAACGACGTCGAGGCCGCCCTGGCGCACCTCGCGCTCGAGCCCTGCGGTCGCGTCGACGCCGGCGGCGAAGCAGTGCGCGATCGCGACCGATCGACCGGGATTCTGCGCGATGCCCTCCCGCACGAGGTCCATCGCGTGCGCCATCGTCTGAGCCTGGGTCTTCAACGAAGCATCCGGCCAGTGCTGCCGCACGATCGCCGGCTCGAGGTACGGGATGCCGAAGAACCGCACCGGGCCGTGCTCGTCGGCGACCGTCACGGGTGACGCGATCGCTGTGGGGGCGGTCAGCACGTGGATGCCGTCGCGCAGCAGCCGGGAGTGGAATCCGAGCCGGGCCGCGGAGTCGTGGTTGCCGCTCGTGACGATGACGGTCGCACCTGTCTCGTGCAGCGCCACCAGCGCGTCATCCAGCAGTGTGTACGCGGGCGCCGCCGGTGTGGCCGAATCGAACACGTCGCCCGCGACGATCACGACGTCGACGTCGTTCTCGCGCACCTGGGCGACCAGCGCCTCGAGCACGGCACCGAGCGCGTCGAGCGTGGCATGTCCGTGGAAGGTGCGCCCGATGTGCCAGTCGGAGGTGTGCAGGATTCGCATACTCCCAAGGTACGGACGGCCTCCGACATCGCGCTCGAGGCGTGCCGCCCACGCCCGGAACGCCTAGCGCCGGCGCAACAGACCCTGCTTCTCGGGGTGCGCGTCGAACCAGTCCGCGACGTACCAGCAGACCGGATCGATCACGCGATCACCGCGGGACTCGATGTCCGCGACAGCACCCTCCGTCACAACGGCGGCATAGCCATGACCGCGGAACGTCGGGATCGTGTACGCCCTGGTCAGCGCCACGGTGCGACCGTCGTCGCGATAGTCCAGCACGCTCACGAGCGCGCCGTCATGCATCAGCGTGTAGCGCGAGACGTCCTTCTCATCCGTCAGCTGGAATCCCTGGGTCTGCGCGTCGATCGTCACGGTTCCACGCTACGTCGGAAATCAGGTGCCGGGGCCGTCAGCACGGCCCACGACGACCCTGCGCCTGAGTTTCAACGCTCGAGGGCCTCGATGTCACGTTTTGACACGGCGGGTCACTATCAGACATAATCCCCCCATGACCACCAACGCAAGCCCTTTGTCCGCCCAGGAGGCGAACAGGACTGCCGGGATGATGATGCCCGGTCGCGTTGGCATGTGTTGCCGAATGTGTTGCTAAGGCGCAACCACCCCCTTTCGCTCACCTCTTCCGCGATCTGCGGAGCGTGAGCCCGGGCACCCACCCGTGTGCCTGTCTTTCCGGCTCCGCCCGGTCTTTCTGCAACGCATCAGAGCCATCGGCTCGTATCCCCTCCGAGGATCCATCATCATGTCGAACACCGCCCTTCTTGAGCGTCCCGTCACCGCCCCCGTCCGCATCGTCTCCCCCGCGGATGCCGCTGCCGATCTGCCCTCCGTCCGTTCACCACGCGGCTTCGCCCTCTACGTCGGCCTCGACGAGATCAAGGCCGCTGAGGCAGGCGTGAGCCTTCCGGTGCTCGTCGACGCCCTGCGCCGCACGCTCGCCGAGCTCGCTCCCGGCGCAGAGACCCACGCCACCGTCGCCCTCGCCCCGCACGGTTCCGGCGGCCGCGACCTCGACGTGGTCCGCCTCGCGCTCCAGGAGCCCGGTGCGATCGCCCGCTCCAAGGCCGCGGTCGAGGAGGAGAAGGACGAGGAGCTCGGCGTCATCGTCGACATCTCGCGCAAGCGCGTGCTGATCGACGGCGAGTCCGCCGCGTTCACCTACAAGGAGTTCGAGCTGCTGCAGTACCTGGTGCTGCGCGAGGGCCGCACCATCGAGCGCTCCGAGCTGGTCGGCGCGCTCTGGCAGGCCAGCGACGAGGAGGCCGCCCCCGGCGAGCGCACCATCGACGTGCACGTGCGCCGGCTGCGCGCCAAGCTCGGCCGCTACGAGGACATCGTGCGCACGGTGCGCGGAGTCGGCTACCGGTTCGACCGCCACGCCGACGTCGTGATCCGCTACGGCCACGGCACCCCCTCGCCCGACCGCTTCTGAGCCGCGCTCGGAGCGCACTGCAGTTCTCTGCGCACCCGCGTCCTCGCGCTGCAGTTCCCTGCTCATGCGGCGCACATACGCGCAGCACGAGCAGAACAGTGCCGCGCGAACCGGATTGACGAGCGGACGCCGCCCCACCGGCATCCGACCACCGGAACCAACAGCCCATCCGCCACTCGAGCTGCAGTACTTCGCTCGCGCCGCAGTTCTCTGCGCACCCGGACGCTCACGCCGCAGTTGCCCGCTCACGCGGCGCAGATACGCGCAGCGCGGGCAGAACAGCGCCGCGCGAACGAACCGGATGCCGGACTCGCGGCCACCTCCCGGATGCCGGATGCCCGGCCCAGGGACTGTCAGGGACCGGACGTAGAGTGAGCGCATGACCCTGATGGCGGATGCCGATGCTGCACGCGACGCCGCACCGTCGCAGACCGTGTATTCGCCGGGGCATCCGCTCGACCTGATGCGCACGGTCGGCGTGCTGCGGCGGGGCGGAAAGGATCCGACGATCGCCGTCGACGGTCCCGTCATCTGGCTAACGCTGCGGACGGATTCCGGGCTCGCCACCCTCGCGCTGCGCGCGACGCATGGAGAGGTGCACGCCTCCGCCTGGGGGTCGGGTGCCGCGGAGGCTCTGGATGCTGTGCCCCGACTCTGCGGGGCGGATGACGACTCCACCGGATTCGACGCATCGCAGCATCCGCTCATCGAAGCGACCGCCAGACGTCATCCCGGGCTACGGCTCACGCGCACCGACCGCGTGTTCGAGGCGCTCGCGGGCTCGATCCTCGAGCAGAAGGTCACCGGACTGCAGGCCTACGGAGCCTGGCGGCTTCTCGTCTCCCGCTTCGGCGAGCGCGCCCCCGGACCCACGCCGCGACCGCTGTTCGTCCCGCCGACTGCGGCCGGATGGCGGCGCATTCCGTCCTGGGCCTGGCACCGCGCCGGTGTGCAGCCGCCGCTCTCGCGCACGCTGGTCCGCGCGGCGGAGCGCGGTGACAGCATCGAGCGCGCCGCGCTCCGGGCATCCGACGGTCCTGCCCGCGACCGGGTGCTGACCAGCCTGCCCGGCGTCGGCCCGTGGACCTCGGCCGAGACCCGCCAGCGGGCGCTCGGCGATCCGGATGCGGTGAGCGTCGGCGACTACCACCTCGCCCATCACGTCGGCTTCGCGCTCACCGGTTCGCGCACCGACGACGACGGGATGCTCGAACTGCTCGCCCCGTGGGCGGGCCAGCGACAGCGTGTCGTGCGGCTCATCCTCGCAAGCGGCGTCATCGAGGCCCGCCGCGGCCCTCGACTCGCTCCCGAGGACAACCGCAGGCGCTAGGGTTGCGCGCATGGACAACAAGCGCTCCCGCTTCACCTGGCTCGGAGGCACCGTCGTGCTGCTCGTGCTCGGCGTGATCTTCGGGCTCATCCTGCAGAACGTCTGGCTGGGCATCTCGATCGCCATATTCGTGTCGCTGATCTGGCTGATCGCCGTCCAGTCCCGGCGCGGCGGCAACCAGGGCGTCAACGACGAGTCGCACGGCCAGGAGGTCTAGTAGTAGACCGCGAGGGGTCCGTGCGGACCTTCGATCACCTGCACCGGGGTGTCGAAGACCCTGGTGAGCACCTCGTCGGTCATGATCTCGGCGGGTGTGCCGAACTCGACGACGTTCCCGTCGCGCATCGCGCAGATGCGATCGGCGTAGTGCCCGGCGAAGTTGATGTCGTGCAGCACGATGACGATGGTGCGTCCGAGCTCGTCGGCGGCGCGACGCAGCTGCGCCATCATCCGCACGGCGTGCCGCATGTCGAGGTTGTTCAGCGGCTCGTCCAGCAGCACGACGTCGGTGTCCTGTGCGAGCACCATCGCGACGTACGCGCGCTGCCGCTGCCCGCCGGAGAGCTCGTCGAGGTAGCGGGTCTCGAGCTCGGTGAGCTCGAGGAACTCGATCGCCCGGCTGATCGCCTCCTCGTCGGCGACGGTCAGGCGTCCGCGGGAGTGCGGGAACCGCCCGAACCCGACCAGCTGCCGCACGGTGAGGCGAGTGATGAAATGGTTCTCCTGCCGCAGCACCGAGACCACCTTGGCGAGGTCCTTCGACCTGCTGCGGGCCACGTCGAGCCCTGCGACCTCGATCGTGCCGGCATCCATCCCGAGCAGTCGGCCGGCCATCGTCAGCAGCGTCGATTTGCCGGCGCCGTTGGGACCGATCAGCGCGGTGATCCCGCCGGTCGGGATGCGCAGGTCGATCGGGCCGATGCCGACCGAGTCGGAGTAGTCCTTGCGGACCCCGGCAATCGCGAGAGCGGTCACAGACGCCCCTTTCTGAGGACGACGATCAGGAAGATGGTGCCGCCGACAAGCTCGATGATGATCGACACGACGCCCTGCGCGGAGAACACGTTGCGCATCACGAAGTACGCACCAGTGAGGATGGCGAACGCGGTGAGCACCGCGACCGGGAACACGAACCGGTGGTCGTAGGTGTCGGCGAACTGGTACGCGAGGGTCGCCACGAGGAAGCCGAGGAACACCATCGGCCCGATCAGCGCGGTCGACGTCGCGATCAGCACTGCGACCAGTGCGAGCACCGTCATCAGCATCCGCCGGTGATTCAGCCCGAGCGCGGTCGCGGCATCCGCGCCGAGCGCCATGACGTTGAGCCGGCGCGACGAGGCCCACAGCCCTGCGGCGGCGACGGCCACGAGGGGGATCGCGATCGGCAGGGTATCCGGGTCGGCGTTCGCGACACTGCCGAACAGGCGCGCGCTCAACACGTCGAACTCGCTCGGCGTGAGCAGCCTCTGCATGAAGGTCGACACGGCGCCGAGTCCTCCCCCGATCACGATGCCGATGAGCAGCATGATCTGGAGGTTCGCGTAGCGTCCGGTGAGCAGCCAGCCGTACAGCGCGACGGCGAGACCGACCATGATCGACACCTGCAGCACGAACTGCCACGAGCCGCGCAGGGCGGTGACACCGGCGACGCCGAGCACGTAGACGGCCGTGGTCTGCACCGCGACGTAGAGCGCGTCGAAGCCCATGATCGACGGCGTGATGATGCGGTTCGCGGTCACGGTCTGGAAGGCGACGGTCGCGGTGGCCTGGGCGACGGCGACGATCGCCAGCACGACCACGGTCATCACGCGCAGGCGCGCGATGCGCCAGAAGCCCTCGGTTCCGACCGGCATCGGGTTGCCGTATGCGAGCAGCCCGAAGGAGAACAGCAGGGACAGGATGCCGAGCACGGCGAGCACGATGACCATTCGTCGCCGAGCGCCGGGGGCCGACAGCGGGCCGGATGCCCGGGTGCCGGGCATCCGTCGCTCGGAGAGGACCGGCCTAAGCACGGCGACGCTGCCTCAGGAGCAGAACCACGAAGACCGCCGCGCCGACCACGCCGAGGATCAGCGAGACCGGCACCTCGAACGGACGGATGACGGTGCGGCCGACGAGGTCGCAGAGGGTGACGATGCCGATGCCCAGCACGCACACCCACGGCAGATTGCTGCGGAGGTCGTCGCCGCGGATCATCGAGACGATGTTCGGCACGATGAGCCCGAGGAACGGCAGGTTGCCGACGACCACGGTGACCACGCCGGTCGCGATCGCGATGAGCACGGTGCCGAGCAGCACGATGCGACCGTGGTTCAGACCGACGGACGTCGCGACCTCCTGCCCGAGCCCGGCGACCGTGAAGCGGTCGGCCGCGACGAACACCGCGGCGCCGACGAGAGCGACGATCCAGAGCAGTTCGTACTGCCCGCGCAGCACCGAGGTGAAGCTCCCCGCGAACCACACTCCGAGGTTCTGCAGGGTGTTGGTCTGCAGTGCGATGTACGTCGACAGCGCGCCGACCACGGCTCCGAGCATGATGCCGACGATCGGCACGATCAGTGAGGATCGCAGCGACACCCGCCGCAGGAACAGGAAGAACACCATGGTCCCGATGAAGGCGGCGAGCACGGCTCCGGCCATCCGCAGCGCGATCGGCGCGCCGGGCATGAGGATCATCACCGCGAGCAGGCCGAGGCCCGCCCACTCCGTCGTGCCGGTGGTGGTCGGTTCGACGAAGCGGTTCTGGGTGAGCAGCTGCATCACCAGACCGCACATCGCCATCGCGGCGCCGGCCAGCACGAGGGCGATCGTGCGCGGGATGCGCGTGATCGCGAACATCTCTGCGCCGTCCTCGGCGCCTGCGACGTCGTAGACGCCGGTGAACAGTGAGAGCGCCAGCAGCACGGCGACGACGAGGATGCCGATCAGCAGGGCGGGGTCGAAGAGCCGCCCGCGGGTGGTGCGGGTGGGCGGTGGTGCGGTGAGGGTCGTCATGGTGCGGGAGGAGCGGTGCCACGGCATCCGAAGAGCCGCGGCACCGGTCGGTGAATCAGGCCTTCGCCTTCTCCAGCGCCTTCGCGAAGTCGTTGAAGAAGGTCGTGTAGGTCTGGATGCCCTCGTTCAGGTACGTGTCGACGGGCATGTAGACGATCTGCGCGTCCTTCACGGCGGTGACGCCCTTCAGCGCCTCGGAGTTCTCGATGATCTGGGCTGCCTGCACGTACTCCGGCTCCTCGGCGGCGAAGACGGCGTCGCGGTCCATCACGAGGATCCAGTCGGGGTTCGCCTTCGCGATCGCCTCGACCGAGATGTCGTCGCCCTGGTGGTCGTCGGTGGCGCCCTCGACCTTGAGCGCGGGGGTCAGGTCCAGGATGTCGAACACCGGGCCCAGGGTGCGGCCGACCTTCGGCGCCACGTACCCGATCTGCCCGCCCGAGGTGGTGACGGCCATGACGGTGTCACCCTCTTCGTAGGCGTCCTTGGCCTTCTCGATGGACGCGTCGAGCTTGTCGCCCAGCTTCTTCGCCTCGGCCTGCTTCGCGAAGATCTCACCGAGGGCCGTGGTCTGACGCTTGAGCTCGTCGTCGAAGGCCTCACCCTCGCGCGGCTCGAGGTCGATGATCGTGGCGTCCGGCACGAGCGCGGCCATCGCCTCGCCGTGCTGGGTGAAGCGCTGGCCGTTGATGATCAGGTCGGGCTCGGCCGCGACGACGAGTTCGAGGTTCGGCTCGCGATGCGTGCCGAGGTCGACGAGGCCCTCCTGGGTCTTGTACGAGACGGTCTCGGGCATCAGCGACACTGCGGCGGCGGAGAGCTCGATGCCCCACTCGTCGAGGGTCTGGAAGGTGCGGTTGTCGGTCGCGACGACGGAGGCCGGCGGCGTGGCGATCTCGTGGCTGCCGGTGTTGTCCTCGATCGTGACGGATGCCGGTGCGGCGGGAGTCTCCTGTTCGGCGGCGGGCTTCTCGGAGGCGCAGCCGGTGACCGCGAGCAGGGCGGCAGCGGTCAGTCCGGTGACGGCGAGAATTCGGGGCACGGGCATGGAGGTACTCCTGTTCTGGTGCGATGAGTGCGGACCGTCGTAGGGTCACGCGAGGGCCGGGCGGCAAATCAAGATAGGTAAGCCTTACCTGACTCGGCTAAGGTAGCAGCATGACCTCCCCGATCGTCAAATCGCCCGGATTCCGTCTCGAGCGCCGCGGACTCGACCTGCGTTTCCGCTCCGTCGCCCTCACCGCACGCGAGCGGATCGCTCCCGACTACGTGCGGGTGCGCCTCTCCGGCAGCGACCTCGAAGGGTTCGACTCCCCCGGTTGCGACGACCACATGCGGCTGTTCTTCCCCTCCGGCCCGGTCTCCGACGCCTCGGAGATGCGCGCCGCTCCGAGCCGCGAATACACGCCGCTGAACTGGGGCGACGACTGGCTCGAGGTCGAGTTCGCCGTGCACGGTGACGAGGGCGTCGCGGCCCCCTGGGCCGTGACCGCACCACTCGGAGCGACGATCGGCGTCGGCGGCCCGCGCGGCTCGCAGCTGATCGAGGGCACCCCGGATGCCTGGATGCTGGTCGGCGACGAGACCGCGATTCCGGCGATCCGCCGGTTCGCGAGAACGCTGCCCTCGGATGCTCCCGCACGCATCGTGATCGAGGTGAAGTCGGCGGCCGACGAGATCTGGATCGATGCACCCGTCGCGGTCGAGTGGCTGCACCGCGAAGACGCGCCCGCAGGTTCCGCGCTGATCGCCTTCCTCGACGCGCTGAGCGCCGCGGATCGGCCCGGTGCTGACGCGTTCGTGTTCATCGCCGCCGAGCAGGCGATCGTCAAGCCGGGCCGTGCCCTGCTGGAGCGCTGGGACATCCCGGTCGCGCAGGCGATCGTGAAGGGGTACTGGAAGCGCGGCGAGGCCGAGTACCACGCTCCGCACTGAGCCGTCGCCTGCCTAGGCTGGACCCGTGCCGCATCCGATCGCCCCGCAGGACAGACATGATGCGATCCCGGCGGACCCGACCGGGACCGCGGTGCTGCTGGTCGCGGGCTCGAGCGGACGCGTCGAGGTCGAGCGCGCCGAACTGCTCGCCGCGCACGGCGCACGGGTGAGGGCGATCCGCTGGTTCGGCGGCGAAGGTCAGCGACCGGCTCCGCATGAAGTGCCGATCGAGCTCTTTGCCGAGCAGCTCGACCTGCTGAGGGACGAGGCGGGTCGTGTCGTCATCTTCGGAACGTCGTTCGGCGCGGAGGCGGCGCTGACGACAGCGAGCCTGGTTCCCGTCAGCGGTGTGATCGCCGTCGCGCCGTCGTCGGTGGTCTGGGCCGGCGCTGCCGACGGCACATGGTCGTCGCACTGGACGCATGACGCGCGGCCGCTGCCCGCGGTCGGCTTCGACCCGGACTGGACGCCGGACTCGGATCCCCCCTCGTACCGCTCGCTGTACGCCTCGAGCATGCGGCGGTTCCCCGAGGATGCTGCTGCCGCCCGCATCCGCGTCGAGGACGTCGCAGGCGATGTGCTGTTGATCGCCGGCGGAGACGACCAGGTGTGGCCTGCCGTCGACTTCACCCGCAGCATCGAACGGGATCGAGCGGATGCCGGATTGCGCACGACCGTCGTGACGCACCCGGATGCCGGGCACCGGCTGCTGCTGCCGGGTGAGGAGCCCGCCGCCGGTGGCGTCCGTATGGCGCGTGGAGGAACGCCCGAGGCCGATGCCGCTCTCGGCACCGCGGCCTGGCCCGAGGTACTTCGTCTGCTGGAGATCCCCTAGACTCGTCCGCATGGGAGCTTTGATCGTGAGCGCGCAGTTCGGCGCGCCCCAGCAGATGATTCGCGAGCGCCGCGCCTGACGGCGCGCTGACGCTCACACATCGCGCGCCGTCTCCGGATGCCTTCCCGCACCCGGAAGCGCGGTCTCTCGCATCCCGCGGGCCGGTCACCGATCGGCGTCCCTTCCGGGTGCTCCGATCCTTCAGGAGCAACCCATGCGTTCCGTTCACGGCGGCCGGCACGAACTCGGCCAGAACTTCCTCGTCCACACGCCCACCATCCACAGCATCCGCGACCTCGTCGCCACGACCCACGGCCCGATCCTCGAACTCGGACCGGGTGACGGCGCCCTCACCGCCGAGCTGATCCCGCTCGGCCGCGACCTGCGCGCGATCGAGATCGACGAGCATCGGGTGCGCAGGCTGCGTCAGAGGCACCCTGGTCTCGACGTTCGGCACGGGGATGCACTGTACGCGCGCTACGACCGTCCGGTCGTGGTGGGCAACATCCCGTTCCACATCACGACGCCGCTGCTGCGCCGCCTGCTCGGTCAGCGCGACTGGCAGCACGCGATCTTGCTCACGCAGTGGGAGGTCGCGCGCAAGCGCGCCGGAGTCGGCGGGGCGACCATTATGACGGCGCAGTCGGCGCCGTGGTTCTCGTTCGAACTGCACGGCAGAGTGGCGGCTCACCGATTCCGTCCGGTGCCCTCGGTGGACGGCGGCATCCTCTCGATCACCCGCCGCGGGTCGCCGCTGCTGCCGCTGTCGGAGCGGAGCGGATACGAGCGATTCGTTCGAGACGTGTTCACCGGCCGCGGGCGCGGCATCGACCGGATCGTGCGGGCCAGGGGCGGTCGCCGCGGCGCCGTTCGCCGCGCCGGGATCGCCCCCGACGCGCTGCCGCGCGACCTCACACCGGAGCAGTGGGCGGCGCTGTGGCGCGCGCTCGATGAACAGTGAGCGATGCCTCTTGCGGATGCTCCGGCGGCGGCGAATACTGGTCGGCGCCGGGCATCCGGCATCCAACCCGGAAGGCGAACCCATGGCCGTTCTCAATCCGTATCTGTCGTTCCGCGACAACGCTCGCGAGGCGATGACGTTCTACCAGTCGGTGCTCGGCGGCAAGCTCGATCTCGTCGAGTTCTCGTCGTTCCCGGAGATGCCGCAGGACTCCGCTGACGCGAACAAGATCATGCACGCCTGGCTCGAGACCGAAGACGGCATGGTGCTCGCCGGCTCCGACACCCCGGCCGGCATGGCGTACCAGGAGCCGCAGGGCATCTCGGTCTCGATGAGCACTGACGACGGCACCCGCGCCCAGGCGATCTGGGACGGACTCGCCGACGGCGGCGCCGTCGACATCCCCTTCGAGGGCGCGCCGTGGGGCGGAAGGTTCGGGATGATCACCGACCGCTACGGGGTCTCCTGGATGATCACGGAGAACGCCGCCGGAGAGTGATCAGCCCGCGAACACCAGTTCGTCGAGCGAGCGGATGCCGGTGACGTCGGGCATCCGCTCACCCGTGCGCACGAGGTGCACGGCGTGCAGCCCCGCGGCGAGCGCGCCGTGCACGTCGGCCTCGAGCGAGTCGCCGATCATGACCGCTTCGGAGGCTGCGACGCCGACCCGTTCCAGTGCTGCGGCGTAGGCGCGGGGATCGGGCTTGCCTGCCGGAAGCTCGGAGGAGCAGACGATCACGTCGAGGTGAGGGGCCAGCCCCAGACGGTCGATCTTGCCGTGCTGCTGCGCGCGGTCGCCGTTCGTGAGCAGCGCCACGATCAGTCCGGCGTCCCGCGCCCGCTGCAGTGCGGGCACGGCGTCGTCGAAGCGGCGCAGCAGCTCCGCGTACCGACGGCCGTACCCGGTGCGGAAGATCTCGGATGCCTCGTCGTCGGACAGCTCACGGCCGAGGAACTCCCGCACACGGACCTGGCGCTGCTCCTCGAAGCCGAGCTCCCTGGCCTGGTACCGGCGGTAGTGCCTCTCCGCGATCTCGTCCCATCGGTCGACGACGCCGTCGTCTGTGATGCCGAGTTCGGCCGCGAACTCCACGGCCGCGGCATCCTGCGCGCCGCGCTGATCGGTGAGCGTGCCGTCGAGGTCGAAGATCGCGGCGCGCAGCGCGAGGTGGGCGAGCATGCTCCCAGTCTGCCGTGTTCGCCGATGTCGGCGGCATCCGCAAGACTGTCGGCATGGCGACCTTCGATCACCTCGGCCTGTCCGTCGCGGACGTGCCGCGAGCATCCGACCAGCTCGATCCGGTGCTGACCGCGCTCGGCTACACGCGCGCGTACAACGCACCCGATCACGCGTACTGGCGGCAGAGCGATGAGCCCGAGATCCTGCTCTACCCCGCCCGGGAAGAGGGTCAGCACGTGCACGGCCGTGTCGGCTGGCAGCACATGGCGTTCGCGGTCGGCTCCCGTGAAGAGGTCGACCGGCTGCACCGGGTCGCAATGGATGCCGGGTGGACGGCGGTGCGCGAGCCGAAGGAGTACCCGCGGTTCACCGAGCGGTATTACGCGTCGTTCGTCGAGGACGACAACGGCATCCGCTTCGAGTTCATGCACAACCCGCCGCGCCACACGACGAACGGCTGATCGGACGGGTCGCCGGCGTAGGGCAGACTGTCCCGCGTGCCTGTTCTCGATCACCTCGGCGTGACCGTCGTCGACCTCCCCCGCGGCATCGCCCAGTTCGACGCCGTACTCACCGCACTCGGCTTCGAATACGAGGGCCAGAAGGACGACTCGGCCGCCTGGTACAAGGACGACGAGACCGAGATCATCGTGTTCGCCCCGCGGAACGCCGACGACGCCGACCCGCACCTGCACGGCCGCGTCGGATGGCAGCACCTCGCCTTCGCCATGGACTCCCGCGAAGAGGTCGACCGGCTGCACCGGGTCGCCGTCGACGCCGGCTGGAGCGTCGTGCGCGAGCCGAAGATCTACACCCGTTTCAACGACCGCTACTACGCGTCGTTCATCGAGGACGACAGCGGCATCCGCATCGAATTCATGCACAACCCGCCGCGGGAGTCTTGACTCCGGGGCCTCCGGCCCCTACTGTGGCAAAGCTGTGCCGACCGGCGCAGCATCCAGCCGAGGAGACGACGGAATGACCGCACTGCGCGCCCTTCCCACGGTCCTTGCCTTTGCTCAGAACGAGCAGAAGCGCAATGACCGCGACGAGTCGTACCCTCCGGCGCGCGCCGTGTGACAGCATCCGCTGATCGCCCGCCCCGCACCGTCAGGTCCGGGGCTTTTTTCATGACCTTCCCCTGACCTGTGGCTGAACACCTCACAGAAGGAAAGGAATCATGGAGAGGCTCTCCGCACGGCTGCTGTCATGGGCTTCGCTGATCGACGAGAAGACGCTCGAGCAGGCGAAGACCACGGCGCGCATGCCGTTCATCCACCCGCACCTGGCGCTGATGCCGGATGCGCACCTCGGCAAGGGGGCGACCGTCGGATCGGTGATCCCGACCCTGGGCGCGATCATCCCCGCCGCCGTCGGCGTCGACATCGGCTGCGGCATGATCGCCGTCCGCACGCAGTTCACCGTGGACGAGTTCGCCCAGCGCGACCTCGCCCCGCTGCGGGAGGCGATCGAGCGGGCCGTCCCGCTCTCGGCCGGCCGGTACAACCGCAAGGTGGTCGCCACCGCCGAGCCGCGGATCGCGGAGCTGGAGAGCCTCGCCGAGAAGAACGGGTTCGACCCCGAGTCGTACGCGGGAAACTGGCGGCTGCAGCTGGGCACGCTCGGCTCCGGCAACCACTTCATCGAGGTGTCTACCGACGAGCTCGGCCGGATCTGGCTGTTCCTGCATTCCGGTTCGCGGGGTGTGGGAAACAGGATCGCCACGCACCACATCGCGGTCGCGCAGCGGCTCGCGAAGCAGTGGTGGATCGACCTGCCCGACCCCGACCTGGCCTACCTGGTCGAGGGCACCCCGGAGTTCACCCGGTACATCCGGGAACTGCGGTGGGCGCAGCGGTTCGCACTGCTGAACCGGGAGGAGATGATGGACCGGGTGGTGCGGCAGGTGTCGGAGTTCGTCGGCACCCCGGTGGACGAGCAGGAGCGGATCAACTGCCACCACAACTTCACCGAGTCGGAGAAGCACTACGGCAAGCAGGTCTGGGTGTCGCGGAAGGGCGCGATCCAGGCCGACGCCGGCGTCCTGGGCTCATCCCCGGCTCCATGGGCACCGCCTCGTACGTGGTGGAGGGACTCGGCGACCCGCAGTCGCTGAACTCCTCGCCGCACGGTGCGGGCCGGGAGTACTCCCGGTCTGCGGCGCGGCGCACGTTCACGCACGAGCAGCTGCGGGAGGCGATGACCGGCATCGAGTTCCGTGACACGGACGCCTTCATCGACGAGATCCCGCAGGCCTACAAGCCGATCGACACGGTGATGGCCGACGCGTCCGACCTGGTGCGCATCAGGCACACCCTGCGGCAGCTCGTCAACGTGAAGGGCGACTGAGCGGCATCCGGGTCCGTCAGTTCAGGACGGGCTCGGATGCCTCGGCCTCGGCGCGGTCGGTGAACGCCTGCTTCGGCACGAAGCAGAGGATCACGGCCGCGGCGAGCGCCGTCGCACCGCACACCACCCACACCGTCACGTAGCCGGCGAAGGATCCGGCAGTGCCCTCGGCGCCGCCGGCCACCACACTGGTTTCGACGGCACCGTGCAGCAGCGCGATGCCGAACACGCAGGAGGCCATCGCACCGCCGACGGTCTTCACCGAGTTGGTCAGGCCGGTGGCGACGCCGGTCTGGCTCGCCGGCGCGGCCGAAGCCGCAGCGGCGGGCAGCGCCGCGACGAGGGCGCCGGAGCCGAGGCCCACCACGACCATGTTCGTCACGACCTGGACGTAGGTCGCATGCAGCGGCAGAAACAGCAGGAAGCCGACGCCGACCAGCACGGATGCCCCGATCAGGGTGACGCGCGGCGTGAGGCGACGGGCGATCATCGGGAACAGCAGCGCACCGACGATCATCGCGATCAGGTAGACCCCGATCAGCAGCGAGGTCGCGAAGCCGGTCGTGCCGAGGCCGTAGCCGTACACCGTCGGGTCGGTGCGGGCGAAGGTCGACAGGGGCGCCTGCGCGCCGAGCACGCTGACACCGAACAGCCCGGCGGTGAGGAAGACCGGACCGAGGGCCGGCGAACGGAACATCCGCACGTCGATGATCGGGTCCTCGTGCCGCAGCTCCCAGAGCACGAACGGCACGACCAGCACGAGCCCCAGCAGCACGACGGCCCACGACCACGGGTTCACCAGCCCACCGTCGAGGCGCAGCAGGCCGAGGCCGCCGGTGAACGCCACCAGTGCAAGGGAGATCAGCACCAGGCCGACGGTGTCGAAGATGCCGCCGGTCGGCTCGGGCGACTCCTTGACCCCGAACAGGATCACGAAGAAGCACAGCACCACCATCAGTGCAGGAACGAGCAGCACCACCGTCAGAGGGAGGGCGTCGACGAGCGCGCCGCCGACGAGGGCGCCGATGATCGCGCCGGTCTCCAGCGCCGCGACGAGCAGGCCTGCGGCACGCGCGGTGATCGCAGAGCGGGCATCCATCCGGCGCGAGCGCGACCAGATCAGGGCGATCTCGAGCGGCAGCCACACCGTGTAGAAGCCCATCAGCGCCCAGGCCGCCAGGAACACGGGGAACGAGTCGGTGAAGGGCAGCACCAGCGCCGCAGCGGCCGTCAGCGCGGTCGAGATCAGCAGCATCCGCTTGTGGCCGACCATGTCGCCGAGCTTCGCGAACGCTGGAACGACGAGCGCCGAAAGCATCAACTGCGCGCCCTCGAGCCAGTTCACGTCGGCGTCGTGGATGCCCAGATTCCGGGCGATGTCCGACAGCATCGGCGTGTAGTACCCCTGGATGACGCCGCTGGTGAACTCGACGAAAGCCAGGAAGCCGACCACGGTCGCGAGCGCGCCGAGAGTCTTGGTGCGCGACATCGCGCCTCCTCGGGAAAGAAAGTGGCCCTCGGGTAGGGCGCTCTACTGTAACCCCTCGATGAGCGCGCGGTGGAATCGCTCCCCGCACTCGAGGGCCTCGATCTCGACGCTCTCGTCGACGCCGTGGATCGCCGCGCGCTGCGCGCTCGACATCTCCAGGGGCGCGAATCGGAACACCGAGGGCGAGAACCGGTGGAAGTGCCGCGAGTCGGTCGCCGCCATCATCACGTACGGCACGGCCGGGATGCCGGGGTGCGAGACCGCGAGTGCCTGCTCGAGCAGACCGAACGCGGGGGTGTCGGTGCGGGACTCCGGTGAGGGCTCGCTCGCGTCGACGAGACGCACGGTCACCTGCTTGTCGGCGACCCGACGGCGCACCCGGTCGGCGGCCTGCGCGGTCGTCTCGCCCAGCGCGATGCGCAAGTTGAGCGTCGCGGATGCCTGCGAGGGGATGACGTTCGCGGCGGTGCCGCCGGACTGCATGGTCGCGGCGACCGTGGTGCGTACGAGGGCGGCGGGCTCGCCGCCGAGAGCGGCGAAGACACGAGCGGTGAGCCACGGGGTGGCGGCGAGGGCGCGCAGCAGCAGCCGGGCGGGGCCCTTGGCCGATCCGGCCAGCTGACCCAGCATCCGGCTCACCGCCTTCGGCGTGCGCGCGCGGAACGTCGACGGGCCCAGCCTGTCGACCGCACGCGCGACCCGGCGCACGGCGGTGACCGGCGGCGGGGTGGAGGCGTGTCCGCCGTCGCCGCGGGCGGACAGTTCGATCGTGGCGATGCCCTTCTCCCCGACGCCGATCATCGCAGCGCTGCCCGGCACGAACGGCAGCGGGGCGTCGACGACGGCGCCGCCCTCGTCGACCACCAGCCACGGCACGATCCCGCGCTGCTGGAAGGCCGCGGCGATCGCCTGCGCCGCCGTGCCGTAGGTCTCCTCATTGCCGCCGAACGACAGGTACACATCCCGGGCGGGCGTGAAGCCCGCGGCGAGCAGGTTCTCGACGGCCTCGATCACCACGATCAGCGGCCCCTTGTCGTCGAGGGCACCCCGGCCGTAGACCGAACCGCCGGCGATCCGCCCTTCGAAGGGCGGATAGGTCCACGGGTCGGTCTCGTCGACCGGCACGACGTCGTAGTGCGCCATGAGCACGAGCGGTCCATCGGACGCCTCGGCACGGCCTTTCCAGTGGAAGAGCAGCCCGAACTCGGTGTGGCGCTCGAGCGTGAGGTGCTCGTGCGTGAGCGGGTACAACTCGGCGAGCAGGGCGACGAAGGCCTCGAAGGGCTCGACGCCGCGGCGGTCGAGTTCGGCCGACACGGTCGGCAGCTGGATCATCCGGGAGAGGCGGTCCTCGATGCCGGGGCGGGGCAGGACTTCGGGCATCTGGCCATCGTACGTCCCGCCCCACTCGTGCTTCACGCGAGGGTGAGGAAGAGCTTCTCCAGCTCGGCGAGGTCCGGGGCATCCTCGCCGGCGTCGGCAGCATCCGTCACGCAGGTGCGCAGCGCGGTGCTGATGACGGCGAAGCCGGCGCGGTCGATCGCCTTGCCGACCGCCGCGAGCTGGATGACGACGTCGCGGCACTCGGCACCGGACTCCATCGCGTCGATCACGCCGGTCAGCTGGCCGCGCGCACGCTTCAACCGGTTCAGCGCGGCCTTCAGGTCGGCGTCGGCCGGATCCGTCACAGTCATGCGAACTCCTTCGTCGTCATCCGTACTCCGGCGCTCCAGGTGAGGTAGCCGCCGTCGAGATTGCGCACCCGGCGGCCGCGCTGCGCGAGCAGTCGAGCCGCGGTGTGACCGCGCTGACCGACCTGGCAGTGCACGATCAGGTCGCCCTCCGGCAGGTCCGCGGTGCGCAGGTCGTCGACCGGGATGTGCACGCTGCCGGGGATCGACCCCGCGTCATACTCCGCCGCCGAGCGCACGTCGATCAGGATCGCGCCCGCCGCCTGCGCCTCGTACAGCTCGTGCCACTGGATCGAGTGGGTCAGTCCGGTGGCGTTGTTGTCGGCGATGTAGCCGAGCATGTTCACCGGGTCCTTCGCCGAACCGTACTGCGGGGCGTAGGCGAGCTCGAGGCGGCTGAGCTGCGACGCCGTGAGCCCCGCCTGCATGGCGGTCGCGATCACGTCGATCCGGCGGTCGGCGCCTCGGCGCCCGATCACCTGCGCGCCGAGGATGCGGTCGGTGGACGGATCCACCAGCAGCTTCATCGTCAGGCGCTCCGCACCCGGGTAGTACCCGGCGTGGTCGGTCGGGTGCGCGTGGATGACGCGGTGCGGGCGTCCCGCAGCGATCAGGCGGCGCTCGCTCCAGCCCACCATTGCCACGGCGAGGTCGAAGACGCCGATGATGGCGACACCCGCGGCGGGCTCGCTCTCGTCCGGCATCCGATCGAAGAGTCCCTCCTCCGCGGCGATCACGTCGGCCGCGATGCGGCCGTGCCTGTTGGCGAGGCCGGCCATCGTGACCAGCGTGGGCTCGCCGGAGACGGCGTCGATCTTCTCGGCGGCGTCGCCGACGGCGAGGATCCGCGGGTCGGCGGTGCGCTGGTGCCCGTCGACGGGGATCCCCCCGGTCGCGCCCGGCTCGAGTCCGGCAGCCGTGAGCAGGGACGCCGCGGGGCGGACGCCCCTGGCGTCGATGACGATGTCGGCGGCGATCGTGCCTCCGTCGTCGAGATGGACGCCGTCGGCGTCGATGGATTCCACCGCGGTGCGGGTGCGCAGGTCGACGCCGTGCGCGCGCAGCTCGTCGACGACGACCGCGGCCATCTCAGGGTCGAGCGGGCTGAGCGGATGCGCGCCGTGCTGCACGAGCGTGACCTCGAGTCCGCGGCGCACGAGGTTGTCGACGGCCTCGAGCCCGATGAAGCCGCCGCCGGCGACGACCGCCGAGCCGGTGGTTCCGCCGGGCAGCCCGTCGAGCACGGCAGCGATGCGGTCGATGTCGTCGATCGTGCGCAGCGTCGCGACCGCGGGTCCGCAGGCGGCGGCCTCGAAGGCGCCCGCCGGTGCGGCGCCGGTGGCGATGATCAGGTGGTCGTAGGCCTCGCTCGAGACCGCGCCGGTGCGCACGTCGCGCACTTCGACCGTCTGGGCGTCGCGGTCGATCGACACGACCTCGGTCCCGGTGCGCACGTCCAGGTCGAAGCGCGCGCGCAGCGACTCCGGCGTCTGCAGCAGCAGCGACTGCCGGTCGGCGATGACGCCGCCCACGTAGTACGGCAGCCCGCAGTTCGCGAAGCTGACGTAGTCGCCCTGCTCGATCACGACGATCTCGGCGCTCTCGTCGAGCCGGCGCAGCCGAGTCGCGGCCGACATCCCGCCCGCGACGCCGCCGACGATGATCACCCGCATGTCAGCCCCACCCGAAGAGCTTGCCGAAGAATCCGGGCGCGGCCGGCTCGTCGTCGTGCCCCGGGCACCACTGGCCCGCGGGCACGGTCTTCTTCACGCTGTCGACGTGCTGGCCGCATCCGGCCCACGTCGTCTTCCCGCATGTCTTGCACGTCACTGCTCTACACATACCCCCGAGGGTATCAGTCATACCCCTGGGGGTATGCTGAACGCCCTTCGTCTCGTCGCTGGCGCACCGCGTTCAGGAGCCGGGACTCGCCCCCCTGGTGAAGGGCATCCGGACCCTGAGCGAGCGACGAAGGAGCGAGACGAAGGGCGTCCTTCGTCTCGTCGCCGGCGCTCCTCGCTCAGGAGCCCGAGGGGCGGATGCCGGTCAGCGCAGCGCGTTGGCCTCGATGAACGCGCGCAGCGCCTGCTCGTCGTCGGGGAGCTCGGTGACGTGCTGCGGGGCGCGCAGCATCTCCTGCAGCTCGGGCGAGTAGTCCAGCTCGACCCCGATCGCCTCGGCGATGGTCTCAGCGAACTTCTGCGGCTTCGCGGTCTCGAGCACGAGCATCGGCACGCCGTCCTCGACGTGCTCGCGAGCGATGCGCACGCCGTCGGCGGTGTGCGGATCGATGATCTCGCCGGTCGCGTCGTGGACGGCCTTGATGGTCTCCAACCGGTCGGCGTGGGTGGAGGTTCCGCTGACGATGCCGAACTCGCTCTCGAAACGCGGCTGCTCGGCGGAGAGATCGAAGAAGCCCTGGCGGTCGAGGTCGGCCCAGAGATCGACCACACGTGAGGCGTCGCGGCCGACGACGGCGTAGATGAACCGCTCCAGGTTCGACGCCTTCGAGATGTCCATCGACGGGCTCGACGTGGCGAGCGTGTCGGCGGCCGACCGCGGCCGGTACACACCGGTGCGGAAGAACTCGTCGAGCACGTTGTTCTCGTTGGCGGCGAGCACGAGTCGGCGCACCGGCAGGCCCATCCGCTTCGCCCAGAAGCCGGACAGGATGTTGCCGAAGTTGCCAGAGGGCACCGTGAACGAGACCTCGGTCGGGCCCATCGCGTCGGTCGCGCGCAGCCAGGCCCAGAAGTAGTAGACGACCTGCGCAGTGATGCGCGCGAGGTTGATCGAGTTGACCGCGCCGAGGCTCCAGGTGCGCTTGAACGGCACATCGCCGGCGAGCGCCTTCACCAGGTTCTGGCAGTCGTCGAACACGCCCTCGATGGCGATGTTGTGCACGTTCTCGTCGGCGAGCGAGTACATCTGCGCGCGCTGAAAGGCACTCATCCGGCCCTGCGGCGAGAGCATGAACACGGCGACGCGCTCCTTGCCGCGCAACGCGTGCTCGGCTGCGGAGCCGGTGTCGCCGGAGGTCGCGCCCACGATGTTCAGCACGCCGTCCTTGCGCTCCAGCACGTACTCCATGACCTGGCCGAGGAACTGCATCGCCATGTCCTTGAACGCCAGGGTCGGGCCTTCGCTGAGACCGACGAGCGTGAGACCGCCGTCGATCGGGCGCAGCGGCACGACGTCGGCGGGGAAGTCCGCATAGGCGGCAGCGGTCATGCGCGCCAGGTCCTCCCGCGGGATGTCGGTGGCGAACAGGCCGAGCACCTCGGTGGCGAGTTCGGGGTACGAGAGCCGGCGCCAGGAGGCCAGCGTGCCGGCATCCACGTGCGGCAGCTCCTCGGGGACGGCGAGTCCGCCGTCGGTGGCCAGGCCCTCGAGCAGCGTCTCGGAGTACGGCAGCGGCGTCATGCCGCCGCGGGTGGAGATGAACTGCACGGGGACTCCTCGGGGTCGCGGAACCCCCATTCTCTCAGGATCCCGGGCGCGCCGAGGCCGCGTGACGTTCTGCTCCGGTCTCAACCGATGCGGGTCGACCGGCCTGAACACCCGCAACGAGTGAGACCGGAGCAGAAGGCGGGGCGGCCCCCACGGCTCCGGTCCCAACGGATGCGGGTCGCGGGGCCGAGACACCCGCAACGGATGAGACCGGAGCAGAAGAAAGGGGCAGACACCGGGGCCCTCAGCCGCGGACGTAGTGCAGGAACAGCTCGTCGGCGGCGCGGAGGACGGAGGCCAGACGCATTCCGGTCGGGGATGCCGGAGCGCCCGCCGTGATCCGGCCGGCGGCGCCGGCCTCGAGCGACGGCGCGAGAGTCAGGTGGAGGGCGTCCACCGCGCCCGCGGAGAGGAACGAGCCGAACACGTGCGGACCGCCCTCACCGTGCACACGACGCAGTCCACGAGCGGCGAGCTCGGCGCGCACCCGGAGCGGGTCGACATCGCCCTCCCCGCACACGATCACGTCGGCGACATCCGCCAGTTCCCCGGGCTGCGCCCCCGCGACCGTGCAGACGATCGGCCGCACCGGAGCATCCGCGAAGATCGGCGACGCCGGGTCGAGCCGCAGGCTGCGCGAGATCAGCACGAAGACCGGATGCGGGGGCATCCCCCGTTCCTCACGCCAGGCGACGGATGCCGCGTCGAGCCGCATCGCACCGTAGCCCTCGTCCCGCGCGGTGCCCGCGCCGAGCAGCACGGCGTCCGCCGGCCGCCGGAGCAGATCGAACAGCCGTCGGTCCGCAGCATCCCCCAGTCCGCCGGACCGACCCTCACGGGTCGCGGCGCCGTCGATCGATGAGATGAAGTTCATCCGCAGCCAGGGCCGGCCCTCGGGCATCCGGGTCAGCGCGAGCAGCGCCTCGTCGTCGAGATCGACAGCCGCATCCGGCCAGAGCAGGTCCACATCATCCCCTTCCCCGCGATTCCGATCCGTTCACGCGGCACCTTCACTCTGCTCCGGTCTCCTTGTGCGTCGGAGTGAAGTTGTGCTCCGATCGGCCGGACGATCCGAAGTCGCGGTGTCAGACATTGTGCGTCGGATGCGTGTTGTGCTCCAGCCGCACCGGCGGTCGCCAGCCCAGGATCGCCTCGGTCATCCGCACCGCGTCGACCGTCTCAGCGATGTCGTGCATCCGCACGATCCGCGCCCCGCCCAGGATGCAGGCGGTCATCGCCGCGAGCGAGCCCGCCTGCCGCTCGCCCTGAGGCCGATCGATCGACTCGCCGATGAAGTCCTTGTTCGACACCGCGACCAGGAGCGGATACTCGAGCGAAGCCAGCTCCGGCAGCCGCCGCGTGAGCTCCAGCGAGTGCAGCGTGTTCTTGTCGAGGTCGTGACCGGGATCGATGATGATCCGCTCGCGGGGCACTCCGGCCTCCTCCGCCCTGGCGATGCGCTCGAGCAGGAACGCACGCACCTCCCCGACCACGTCGTCGAAGTGCGCCGCCGGCTTCTCCACGCGCGGCGGGCCGACGCTGTGCGTGATCACGACGTGCGCGTCGCTTCCGGCGACCACGCCGGCCATCAGAGGGTCGCCGAGCCCACTGGTGTCGTTGATCACCGCGGCACCGGCGGCGATCGCCGCCTCGGCGACGGCGGCGGAGTTCGTGTCGACCGAGATCACCACACCGGCATCCGATCCCGCGATCGCAGCGACCACCGGCACGACCCGGTCGATCTCCTCCGCCACGGACACCGCAGGGCCGCGCCCGAACGGCACGCCGCCGACGTCGACCCAGTCCGCCCCCAGCTCGGCGGCGCGCAGCGCACTGGCGACCGCGTCGTCGAGGGCGAAGTTCGCGCCGTGATCCGAGAACGAGTCGGGTGTGCGGTTCACCACCGCCATCACGGCGACCTGACGGTCGAAGTCGAAGGTGCGCCCGCCGATGCGGCGGACGGCACTCTGCACGCCGGCCGTCACCGCGCCGTCCCCACGCTGTCGCGCACGGCATCCGAGGCGTCCCAGTCATTGGCCTGCATGGCGGCGACGACCGTCCCTCCGGATACCCAGTAGGCGCGGAATGCGCCGCCGTTCGCGACATCCGTGTCGCCCTCGATGTCGACACGGTCGTACCCCTCCGGGCCGACGCTGCCGAAGTACTCCATGCCGAGGTCGTACTGGTCGGTGAAGAAGTACGGCAGGTGCGTGTACGGCTCCTCGGCGCCGAGCAGATTGCGCGCGGCGACCTTGCCCTGTTCGATCGCCGTGTCCCAGTGCTCGACGCGGATGCGACGGCCCAGCACCGGATGGTCGTGGTTTGCGACGTCACCGATCGCATAGATGTCGGGATCGTCGGTGCGCAGGGTCTCGTCGACGAGAATCCCGTTGTCGGTGGCGAGGCCCGCGGCCTCGGCCAGGGAGGTGTCGGGCGCAGCACCGACCCCGACCACGAGCACGTCCGCGGCGGCCATCTCGGCCTCGGTCACCACTGTGCCCAGCCGCAGGTCGACGCCGTGGGCGCGGTGCAGGTCGGCGAACACCTGCGCGACCTCGGGGCCGAGCACGCGCACCAGCGGCAGTTCGGCGACCTCGTAGACGGTGACGTCGGCCCCGGCGAGGCGCGCAGCGGCGGCGACCTCGAGTCCGATCCAGCCGGCGCCGACGATCACGACCTTCGCGCCGGGCGTCAGGCGCTCCTTGAGCCCGGCGCTGTCCTCCATGGTGCGCAGGTACACCGGCGCGGCGACGCGGTCGGCCACGTCGAAGTGCCGCGGCTGCGCGCCGGTGGCGATGAGCAGCCTGTCGTAGTGCACGACCTCGCCGCCCGCGGTGACGGAGTGCGCGGCGGGATCGATCGCCGTCACGCGGGTGCCGCTGCGCAGTTGCACATCGTGCTCGGCATACCAGGCGGCGTCGTGCACCAGCGCAGCATCCACGCCCTTCTTGCCGAGCAGCACGTCCTTCGACAGCGGCGGTCGCTCGTAGGGCGAATGCTGCTCGGCGGCGAACACCACCAGCTCGCCGTCGTACCCGTGCTCACGCAGTTCGGTGACCGCGGTGCCGGCGGCGAGCCCGCCGCCGATGATCACGATGGTCATCGTGCTCCCCTCTCAGTGACGAGCGCCAGGAACTCCGCGCGAGAACGCGCGTCTTCGCGCAGCACGCCCCGCAGCGCCGACGTCTTGGTCACGGCTCCTCCGGCGCGCGCACCCCTCAGGGTCATGCAGCTGTGCGACGCTTCGACCACGACGCCGACGCCGCGCGGCTGCAGGTGCAGAGTCAGCGCGTCGGCGACCTGCACGGTGAGTCGCTCCTGGGTCTGCGGACGGCGGGAGAAGTGGTCGACCATCCGCGGGATCTTCGACAGCCCGACCACCCGATCGGACGGGAGGTACGCGACGTGCGCCACGCCGCTGAACGGCAGCAGGTGGTGCTCGCAGATCGAGTGCACCGGTATGTCGCGTACAAGCACCAGCTCGTCGTAGCCGTCCGCGTTCGCGAAGGTGGTGAAGTCGAAAGGCTGCGGGCTGAGCAGTTCGGCGTACGCGGCCGCGAAGCGCGCCGGGGTGCGTGCCAGGTCGGGAGCATCCGGATCGTCCGGGTCGATGCCGAGCGCGCGCAGCAGCGCATGGGCCGCTGCCTCGGCCCCGTCCAGATCTATCACCCGGGGCAGCGCGTGGATGCGCACCCGCTCCTCGTCCGCAACGCCATCGTCCTCTTCTTCGGCGTATGCCAGCGACAACGTCATACCGACCTCCTCGTTCCTCCTCTCATTGAAGACCCGCCATCGCTCTAAAGTCAATAGTTCTGTTTTTTAGACTCTCCTCCATCTTTCGATCGAGAACGATCTCCATCGGATTCCCGATCCGCCCGCAGCTGCCCTCCGGTGTGCTGGAACGGTGCCGAGATTCCTCCGTTCCCTCCCCTCCGTCCTCACCTCGCGCCGCGGCGCGTGGATCTCCCTCATCACCGGCGTGCTGGTGCTGGTCGCCCTGATCGGCGCGTTCGGCCACGTCACGCTGGACGCCCGCAGCGGCATCGCACCGGCCGACTCGGAGTCGGCCCAGGTCACCGCGCTCGAGCAGCGATTTCCGGATGCCGATCAGCAGGCGCTCCTGGTGGTCGCGAGCCGCGACGACGGCGACGAGCTGACCGAGGCAGACCTTCAGGCGCTCGCCGCACTCGCCGATCCGATCTCGGCCGAGACCGGCGAGGACGTCGTCGGGCCGATCCCCAGTGACGACGGCGCGGCCGCCGCGCTGCAGGCGACCGTCGAGATCGGCGACGACGAGAAGGCTGTCGACGGCGTGCGCGCGGTCGTCGCGGAGCATCCGATCGACAGGGTGACGATGCAGGTCACCGGCGGTCCCGCCTTCGGTGTGGATGTCGCCGCCGCTTTCGACGGCGCCGACTTCACGCTGCTGCTCGTGACGATCCTCATCGTCGCACTGCTGCTGATCATCACATACCGGTCCCCCGTGCTGTGGCTGGTCCCGCTCGCGGTCGTTGCCTTCGCCGACCAGCTGGCGGGAAAGGTCACCGCGGCGATCGGCAACGCGATGGAACTGCAGTTCGACGCCGGCATCGTCAGCGTCCTGGTGTTCGGCGCCGGCACCAACTACGCCCTGCTGCTGGTCTCCCGCTACCGGGAGGAGCTGCAGCGCGATGACGACCACCGATCCGCGCTCGCCACCGCCTACCGGGCGACCGCGCCTGCCATCCTCGCGTCGAATGCGACCGTCGTGCTGTCGCTGCTCACGCTGGTGCTGGCCGTGATCCCCGGCACCCGCGGGCTGGGCGTCGCCTCAGCGGTCGGCCTGCTGATCGCCCTCGCGGCCGTGCTGCTGATCCTGCCGCCTGCGCTGGCGGTGTGCGGGCGCGGGCTGTTCTGGCCCTTCGTGCCCCGCCCCGGCCGGGCCACCGACCAGGGCCGTGGCTGGCGTGCCCTCGCCCGATCCGTCGTGCGCCGGCCATGGCTGCCGCTCGTCGGCGGAGTGACGCTGCTCGCGGTGATGACATCGGGGCTGCTGGGGGTCTCGGTCGGACTCAGCCAGGTGGAGAAGTTCCGGGTGCCGTCCGAGTCCGCTGCCGGACTGGAGGTGCTCGGCGAGCACTTCCCGCCGGGGTTGGCGCAGCCCATGATCGTGATCGCCGACTCCGCGGCATCCGATGCGGTGACCGCGGCGATCGGCGACGTCGACGGCGTCGCACGCGTGACCCCCGCGGGCGAGAGCACCGACGGCGAGCTCGTGAGGCTCGTCGTCACCGGCGACGCCGCACCGGGAACCGCCGAGAACCGGGCACTGATCGAGGACGTGCGGGATGCCGCCCACGGCGTGCCCGGCGCCGATGCCCTCGTCGGCGGGCAGGGTGCGGCCGAGCTGGACGCCCGCGCAGGGAACCTGCGGGACTTCCTCGTGATCGCTCCGCTGGTCCTGCTGGTCTCGCTGGTCGTCCTCGTGCTGCTGCTGCGTGCCCTGGTCGCCCCGCTCGTGCTGCTGCTGGTGAATGCGGCGACAGCGGTCGCGGCGATCGGCGCCGGCACATGGTTCAGCCGGGTGCTGTTCGGCTGGGATGCCCTCGATCTGCAGGTTCCGCTGCTGGCGTTCCTGTTCCTGGTGGCGCTCGGGGTCGACTACACGATCTTCCTGGTGCACCGCGCGCGCACGGAGGCGGCCGTCACGGGCACCCGCGAGGGGATGGTGGCTGCGCTCGCCGCGACCGGCGGCGTGATCACCAGCGCCGGTGTGGTGCTCGCCGGGGTGTTCGCCGCCCTCGGGATGCTGCCGCTCGTCACCCTCGGGCAGATCGGCCTGATCGTGGGCATCGGCGTGCTCGTGGACACCCTCGTGGTCAGGACGCTCGTCGTGCCGGCGCTGTTCTCGGTCATCGGGGACCGGATGTGGTGGCCGGGGCGGGTGCGCCGCGAGTCTCCCGCCGCCGATGACGCCGATGACGACCCGGCGGTCGCGGAGGAGGACCTCGTGCCGGTGGGCTGACCGCGCACCTCAGGCCTGGGCGCGCGTCGTGCTCAGGCCTGAGGGCCGCTGTGGCACCAGGAGACGTCAAACCCGTTCAGGGTGTTGAGCGTCTCACCCGACCGCAGATCGATCAGGTTCGTGTGGATCTTCTTCGGCAGCGGCATGAGCAGCTCGTCGTAGGGGTTGTCGGTGAGGTCGGGTGTCACCGTCACTGCGGCGTACTGACCGCTCGGCGAGGCGCAGACCTGAAGGATCGCATCGTCGTCGCCGACCTCGAAGACGGGCTTCGCCGCGCCGTCCGGGTCGACCGTGATGACCGACTGCCCGATCGGCATCCCGAGCTCATCGCGCTGGACAACATGCTGCAGAGCCCCGCCGGGGAAGGGGACGACCTCTGTGGGGAGGCCGTAGTCGGGATCGGTCGCCGGCATGGGCTGCTCCGATCCGTCGGTGAGGTTCAGCTCGACGATGTCGCCCGTCGCCCGTTCCACGATCGCGGTGAACGTGCCTCGGGTGACGCCGAGGATCTGCGCGGCGGTGCCCATCGGCTGGACTCCCGCGTCTCCGGTCGGGTCCTCGACGGAGAGTGCTCCTTCGAAATCGAGGAACAGCAGGGAGGAGGTGTCGGGCACGAACTGCCAGTCCCCGATGCTGGCGTCCTTGCCGCCGACCTGCACGATTCGAGGCTCGCCGTGACCGCTCAGCGGCTCGGTGACCAGCACGCTCTCCCTCCCCGACGTCTCGGTGAGTTCGGCGTCGGAGTAGCTGTAGCCGACGAGGTCGCCGCGATCCGAGACCTGCAGGGTCGAGACGAACCCGGTCCCCGGCAGCGTGAGTTCGCGCTGCCCCGTGCCGTCCCTGTTCATCACGAGTAGCCGGGATCCGCCGTCCTCCTCGACGGCGACGACGAGCCGCGACGAGGTGGCGCGGAAGTCGAGGATGTGCGGAGCACGGAACACCTCGACGCCGTTCTCGCCGGTGAGGTCGGTGGTGAAGATCTTGTCGTCCCCGTCACTGCGCTGCAGCAGCAGGATCTGCGAATCGGGGGTCGTGAACGCGGTCTCGAGATCGGACGAGGGTCCGCCGCCGGCCCGTTCGGCGCCGGCCACCTTCACGGAGTACTCGGTGGAGTCGTCGAGCGGGACGGTGAAGCGGATGCCGACGCTGCGACCGGCCGCGTCGATCGTGAACGGCGCTGCCGGCTCGACGGTGACCTGCGACTCGTCGATCTCGGCGAGCGGCTGGTTGGCCGTGAGGATCACCCGGCTGCCGGAGGTCTCGATGGCCTGCTGCGGATCGACCTGGACCGCGGCGACGCGCGGCCCCTGCAGCAGACTCGCCGCGGTGAGGCCTGCCCCGACGAGGAGCAGGACGCCGACAACGGCGGCGAGCACGACCCCGAACCGCCGCGTCCGGGTCGGCGCTTCCCCGGTCCCGGATCTCCCCCCGGTTCCGGTCTCACTCGTTGCGGGTTGCGGACCGGCCGCACCCGCATCCGTTGAGACCGGAGCCGAAAGGCGGTCGGCAATCGAGGAAGCCGGCACGCCGCCGACGTGCACGTCGCGCGCGACCCCAGGAGCAGCGGCACCAGAACCCGGTCCGCTCGCCGGGGTCGGCGCCTCCCCTGTTCCGGTCTCACCCGTTGCGGGTTGCGGACCACCGGCACCCGCATCCGTTGAGACCGGAGCAGGAAGACGGTCGGCAGCCGACGAGGAAACACCCGCCTCGCGGGCGGCCGCCTCGCGCATCGCGCGCAGCTGCGCACGGGTGAGCGGCTGATCACCGGCCCCGGATCCGTCAGTACTCATACGGGTCCTTCGGCTCGTCGACGCGCTTGACCGAGGTGGGCTCGATGCGCAGGGCGCCGTCGGCATCCGCCTTGACCGTGCCGGTGACCTCGATCCAGTCGCCGGTCTCGTACGAGCCGTCCTCGGCCTGGACGGGCACGGATGCCGGGCGCGCGTCGATCACGCAGTGCGTGATCACCATCCGCGTCAGTCCGAGTTCGCCCTTCTGCCCTTCGACGGGCGTCGCGAAGCCGGTCAGCGTGACCGTGGCGCCGTCGTAGTTCTCCGGCCGGGTGGCGTTGGCGAACACGTTCGCCCAGTCGCCGACCCCGAACGTCGTGGTGTCCGCGACGCCGAGATCGACGTCGTCCGCGCCGGCGAAGAGCACGGTGCTCTCCCCCGCGCGCTGCATCGCGATCTCCGCGGACAGCGACGCCGGTGGCAGGAACAGCCCGGCCAGGACGACGACGGATGCGAGGACGCCCGCGATCCAGGTGCCGGCGCCGGCCAGCAGTCGTCGCGCCGATCCGGCATCCGGATGCTCGTGGTCATGACCATGGTCATGACCGTGGTCGCTCTCCGCTCCCAGCGGGAGGAAGCAGGTCCAGACCGCACCGATCAGCAGCAGTACCGCGGCAGCCGCGGCGAACCACACCGTGTCGGGGCTGATGTACAGCGTGAGGCGCCCGGTGAGCGCGAGGCCCAGCGTGACGACGGCGATCACCGCGGCGAGGCCGACGCCGAGCCAGCGCGAGCCCAGCGCCCGCCGACGAGCGGAGCGATCGAGATCAGACAAGGACGTTCACCGCCATCCCGATGGTGAAGGCCGACAGCAGCACTACGGCGACGATGACGCCGAGCACCCGCCAGCGGAATGTCGTGCGCAACAGGGCCAGCATCTTCACGTCGACCAGCGGACCGACCAGCAGGAACGCCACGATCGCACCCGGTGAGAAGGTGGATGCGAACGACAGCGCGAAGAACGCGTCGACGTTCGAGCAGATCGCGACCGTCATCGCCAGCGCCATCATCGCCACGATCGACAGCGCAGGGTTGGAGCCGACGGCCACAAGCACCTCACGCGGGACGAGCACCTGCACGGCGCCGGCGATCGCCGAACCGATGACCAGCGCCGGCATGACCGCACGCAGCTCGACCAGGAACTGCGCGAGGCTGCGGCGCACGGGGCTGCCCGGCTCGTGCTCGATGAGGTCGCAGGTGGCGATGAACCGCTCGGTGAGCAGGCCGTCCTGATCGGCGTGCAGGCTGTAGATCCAGCCGATGAGGTTGGCGATGAGGAAGCCGCCGACCAGACGGGCGACGAGGATGCCGGCGTCCCAGCCGAACGCCGCGTGCGTGGTCAGGATGACGATCGGGTTGACGATCGGCGCGGCGATGAGGAAGGTCAGCGCCTCGGCGGGCGCCAGGCCGCGCATCATCAGGCCGCGCGCGAACGGCACGTTGCCGCACTCGCACACCGGCACCACCATTCCCAGCAGCGATAGCACGGCGCGGCGGGCCCAGGCGTTGCGCGGCAGCCAGCGCTGCAGTGCGTCCGACGGCAGCCACACCTGCACGACGATCGACAGCACGACGCCGATGAACACCCACGGCAGCGCCTCGATCAGCACGCTGAGCGTGAGGGTCAGCCCGTCCTGGATCCGAGTCGGCAGAGCGTCGGCGAACAGCGCCGGCGCGAAACGGTCGATCAGCAGCAGGATCGCGAGGATGCCCACGCCGACGCCGACGCCGATCCACGGGGAGGGGCGCCGGGTGTCGTGCTTGTGCGCGAGGGCGACGCTTCCTGGCATGAGAATCATTCTCGCGCGTCCGACCTTCCGGATTGCTGAATCGGGAAGGATCGCCGGGTCAGGCGGCGCGGGCCCGGTTCAGCGCTGTGCGCATCGCGCGCGGGCTGGAGAACCCGGTGCGCTCGGCGACGTCGCGATCGGCGAGCACCCCCTCCTCCAGGAGCAGTGCCGCCTTGCGCGCCCGCACTTCGGCGAGCTGGCGCATCGGAGTCGTGCCCGCCGCCTCGAAGATGCGGAACAGCTGCGCACGCGAGACCCGTAGCAGCTCCGCCATCCTCTCCACGTTCAGGGTCGGGTCGTCGACATGCTCCGCCAGCACGTTCTGCGCGGAGTCGATGTCGCGCACCGCCGGGCGGTGTCCGAACCGCTGCGAAGCCGCGAGCTGGTGCACGTTCTCCAGCAGGTTGTGTGCCGCTTCGACGACGAAGGCGGCACGTCCGAGCTCCAGCTGCCGCGATGCGTTCAGCAGCGCCGTCATGAACGACATCGTGAGCTGACGCAGGTCGTCCGGTGCCTGGACGACGACCGGCGCCCCGGCGGTGACGGTCTCGCGGAACCCGCTCGGGATCGTCGCGTGCATCAGCGAGTACGGCGCATCCGCCCGCAGCCGGCACGCGACCCCGGCATCCACGATCAGCGCCTGCCCCGGCGCGAGCAGCGAGCCGAGCGGATCGACCCGCACGCCGCCCGAGATCATGAACACGATGGTCACCGCATCCTCGTCCTGCGGAACCAGGGCGAGGTGCCGTGCGGTCGTGCGAAAGCGTCCGACCGTCAGCCGCGACGTCGTCAGCCGATCACCCGCGACGCGCGCGGCCACGTCGTCGGTTCGCCACCCCCAGCCGTCCAGGCGTCGGATCGCCGGAACGCCGTGCAGCGTCGTCTCCTTCTCCAGAGTCAGCATGATGCCCCCAACTGCTGATCCGGCCCCACGACGAGGTGAGGCCTGTGCCGATGGCCGGGGCCCTCGGGTGACGGGGACTGTGTCCTCGCCGAGCTCCGACCGTCATCTCCGGGTGCCGAGAGCGGCGCGCCGCAGACATACGTACGTATACGTACACGTCTCAGGGACCAGCGGTCTCGACACCGTGCTGCTCGGCGAGCTCCGCGGTCAGTTCGCGCCGGCTCACGAGACCGAGCTTGCGCAGGATGCGGCCGACATGCGTGGTCACGGTGCGCCGGGAGCGGCCCAGCCGCTCCGCGATCTCGCGATCGCTGAGCCCGGCCACGATCTGCGCGGCGACCTCGCGCTCACGAGGGGTGAGGATCGAATCGGATGCCGCATCCCTTCGCTCCCGGTCGAAGCGGTGCTTCGCCAGCCGCAGGATGCCGCGGCGCGCCGCGGCAGGGATGTCGGCTGCGGCGTGACCGGCCAGGCGTATCGCCAGCACTTTCGCGTCCTGAAGGAGTTCCTCCTGGAACATCCGGCGCACCAGAGCCAGGAGCGCTCCGACGTCGCGTGCAGCGACGGCCCTCGCCAGCGCCGCGAACAGCTCGGGAACACCCTCGAGCGGGTCCGGCCCGGCGAGCTGATCGGCGATCCACACCCACAGTTCCGACTGGGGGCTCGCGTTGATCTCGTCAGCCAGCCGGTAGGTGCCGAGCAGCTCCAGCAGCCGGAAGTCCAGTGTTCGACCGCCTTCCCTCGCCGCCGAGTAGCCCGCGATGCCCTCGTCGTGGAGCGGCTCCGGCCGCAACTGTGTCGCCGCGATACCGCGCAGGTGCGCGTTCGCCGCGCTGATGATCTCCGAAGACGACTCGAGATCGTAGGCGGCCTCGAGCATCTCGCGCGCCCGCTCGCGGTCACCCAGCATGGAGCTCGCGATCGACACGATGGATGCCGCCATGGGCGCGAGCACCGGGTCGTCGATCTCGCCGTGCTCGTCGAGCAGGGGCTCGGCGATCAGCCGGGCGGCGGCCACGTCGCCGCGGTACACGGCCTGGGCGGCCCAGAGCAGACCACCCAGCCGCGACGGGGATCCCAGAACGGCGCTGGCCGCCAGCGCCCGGCCGGCGGCGGCGAAGTCCGGAGTGAGGATGCCGCCCGCCGCGCGCAGGAACAGGGCCATCGCGGCGTCGATCGCACAGCCCTCGTGCAGTTGCGCCGCCTGCTCGACGAGCGCCGTCGCGCTGATCGGCCTGCCGTCCTTCCACGCCCGCATGGCGAGCACCCGCGCCGCCCTGGCCCGGGTGAGTGCCGCGCCCCCGGGGGCATCCACCATCGTCACGAGCTCCGCCCACGGAGCATCCGCTGACGGCCGCACCAGCGCGAGGCATCCGCGCAGCATCCGCGCGCTGTCCGGGGCATGTTCAGCCGCCCACGCGATCACCGCGGCGAGCGCGTCGTCGTAGACGTCGCTGCTGCTGTCGCGGAAGAGCCCGAGCACGAGAGCCAGCCCCACTGTCTCCACTGTCGCGGCCGCCGGGTAGCCGCCGAGCACGTCGTGGGCGATGGCCGCCGCCGCGTCGTCCTCGTCGAGCACGGCGTGCGCATATGCGAGATCCGCGTGCACGGACGGATGCAGTGGATGCTCGGTCCGCCCTGCGAGGTTCACCGCCCGCCGATGCCGGCCGCTGCGGATGAGGAACCCGATCACCTTCTCCTCGAGGTGTACGGGCAGCGGCAGCTGCACCGACCAAGCCCACATCATGAGCTCCGCCGCATCGGAGCCGGGCATCGACTCCAGCACCGAGCCCTCGCCCAGCGCCTCGACGATCCTGGCGACCAGCAGCCGCCTCGACGATGCGCCGAGCCTTCCCGCGACATCCCAGCGGAGCGCCGGCGACGTGAGACGCACCCAGCCGTCGACCGTGACGGCGAGGCCGGCCGTCTCGAGCGCCGCGGTCTCGGAGAGCAGCCCGAGTCGCTCGACGGCGAGCAGGGGCAGCGAACCGGTGACGGCGAGCGCCTCTGCGGCGGGATCACCCGAGAGCCGTTCGATCGACCACGGCGGAAGCACACCAGCGGCGGGGTTGTCGAAGCGCAGGCGCACCGCGCCGCGATCGATCACCAGTCCGTCGTTCGCGGCGGCCAGGTCGAGCAGCCAGCACAGCGCCCGGAAGGAGCCGCCCGACGCGTCCTCGAGCGCGAGGACGTCCTCCTCCACAGGAGCGGCACCGATCAGCCGCTCCACCTGCGCCCGCAGCATCGCTCCGCTCATCCGCGGCAGTGCGACGCGCACCGCGCCGCGGAATTCCGCGAGGACGGCGTCGGCGATCGCGGCATCCGCCTCGATCAGGATGAGCCGGATGCCGCGCTCCCTGCCGGCCAGAGCGTTCAGGATCCGCAGGCTGCGCGCATCGGCCTGTCCGGCACCGCGCACGACGATCGTCGCCGCTGTCAGGGCACCGGCGATGTCGCGCGCGAGGGATGCCGTGGTCCTCTCGGTCGCGGAATCGGCGTCGGACAGACCGAGCTCCTCGACCAGCCAGCCGCTCGGCGCCCTGCCTCGGTGCGGAACCTCGGCGTCGAGCACGGCGACGCCTTCGCTGCGCTGCTCGATGAGAGCGCGGGCGAGTTCGTCCTCACCGGCGCCACGTTCGCCGGTGAGGATGACGACTCCGGCGCGCGCCCAGCGCCTGGTCAGACTCTCCACCTCGGGCGGTTCGAGGGGCGGAACCCGCTCCAACGATGGCGATGGCATCTCTGCTGTCTCTCCCGACCGATCCGATCGGACGACGACACAGTCATCCGATCTTGACGATTGAGGGGCATACAGCAGAATAGCCGCACTGCGGCGCAGGACGACCCCGGCGCTCAGCAGACGACGGTGTACGAGATGATCACGTGGCCGGGATGGCGCACTCCATCCGTCGAGCCATTGGCGCCCAGGGCGATGACGCCGCCGGAGACTGCGGATGAGATGTAGCTGGAGCCGCCGCCACCCCCGCCGGAGAACGCGTACTGGTACTGCGGCGAGAAATCGTAGACGCGCGCGACGGATGTTCCGCTCGCGCCCCCGGCGTATCCTCCGCCGCCACCCCCGGATCCGGTCTGCAGCGGGCCCGCACCGGTCAGGGTGAACTTCGCGCTCTTCACTCCGTTCCCGCCCTTACCACCGCTGTCCGGCCCGGTTCCGCTGGGAGCCGTACCCGCGATGCCGATGTCGCGCTTCCAGCCGTTGTCCCCGTTGCCCGCGCTTCCGTTGCTCCCGCGCGGCTGCCCCGGGGTTGCGCCGCTCGCGCCGCCGCCGCCTTGCGCGATCTCCGGGGTCGGTATCTGCTGCCGGCTGATCCGGCCATCGACACCGTTCTGGCCGGCCGCGCCTCCGGTGCCGCCCGTGATCGTCCAGCCCGTCGCGGGACGGGCCTGCACACAGCCGACTCCACCTCCGCCGCCCGCGACGACCGCGGGAACTCCGTTCACAAGGATCGCCGACCCGCCACCGCCGCTGCCGCCAGTCAGGCCCGTGGCCTCGGTGATCGGGGTCCAGCCACCGTAGCCGTAGCCTTCGCCACCTGCCATCGATCCCTGGTCGAGCGCCGAAGGCCCGATGCCGCCGTTGCCGGCGATGAGCGTGAGGGTGGCGCCCGGGGTCACGGCGAGTTCTCCCGTGACCAGACCGCCAGCGCCGCCACCGGCGCCGGCGCTGGCCTTGGCGTAGGAACCGCATCCCCCGCCCCCGCCGAGCACCTCGAAGGTGATCGAGGTGACGCCGTCGGGCACTGTGAGGAGCTCGACCGTTCGCGGACCGGACGTGAAGCTCGTCGTGTTCACGGCGGGCACCAGGACCTTCTTCTCGACGACCCCCGGGACGCACGACGCCGCCACCCTCGGCACCGCCGTGGCCACCGCGATGACCGGCACCGACCATGCCGCTGCGCGCACCAGGCTGCGTCTTGTGGTCGCGCCCGCCAGCGCGCCCTTCTCGTTCTCGTTCTCGTTCAGCATCGCGAGATCCCCTTGTCCACCGTCCCAGGTCCCCCGCAACTGCGGGAGCAGTACCGTGCGACGGTAGGAGAGGCGCGCCGCCCTCGAACGACGAGGTCGGTGAATCGGAGACTCACAGCACCAGGATCGAGACTCCCGCGAACGATGTGGGAACGGCGGAACCCTCGCGGACCCCAGAGAAGGTGAGGATGGCGAGGGTTCCGCCCGCTCCCGACCCTGGGAGGGGAACGGGAGCGAAGGACAGCGTCCTGTTGGGGAGGCAGGCGCGCTGTCCTCATCGCCGGGCCGGACGGCCCCCCTCCGGTTGCCGGCGACGAGCAGACCAACACTAGTTCGGACTGTGCGTCCGAGTACGGCACGGAGACTTCGACCCCGCATCGGAGACTTTGCCGTGGCGCCCCCTGTCACACTTCGCCCGCGCCATCCGACACCTTCAGTGAGAGCCGCAACGAACGGCTCCGGAAGGAACGACGATGACCAGGATCGACATGTCCAGGACCAACAAGCTCGGCTACGCGGCCGTGATCGGGATGGAGGCGTACTCGCGCAAGGCGGTCGAACCGCGGCTGTACGAGCTGATCAAGCTGCGCGCCTCGCTGCTGAACGGATGCGGGTTCTGCGTCGACATGCACGCGACCGACGGCGCCAAGCGCGGCATCCCGCAGCGCACGCTGCACGCGGTCGGCGCCTGGCAGCACGCCAAAGGCTTCTTCTCGGAGGCCGAGCTGGCCGCGCTCGCGCTGACCGACGCGATCACGAAGCTCGGGCCCGACACGGTCACCGATGAGATCTGGGGTGCCGCTGCGGAGCACTTCGACGAGGGCGAACTGGGCGGCATCGTCATGGCCATCAGCACCATCAACGTCTGGAACCGCATCGCGATCGCGACCGAGATGGCGCCGCCGATCGACGACAAGCACCCGGTCGTCTAGGGCTACGTTGGAGGTCATGACCCTCACCGCAACCCCCGCGACCCGCGCCTGGGAAGCGGAGCGGGGGCGGCTGATCGGCATCGCCTATCGGATGCTGGGCGACTTCGGCCTCGCCGAGGATGTCGTCTCCGATGTGGCCATCGAGGCGCTGAACGAGGAGCGCACCGGCTCCGGCCGGGTGCGCTCCTGGCCGGCCTGGCTGACCACGGTGTGCGTCCGCCGCACGATCGATCGCGTGCGTTCGCTCGCCGCATCCCGCGAGGAGTACACCGGGCACTGGCTTCCGGAGCCCGTCGCGACCGCGCGTCTGCCCGAGGACGCGGTCGCCGACCGCGAGCTGCTGTCGCTCGCGCTGCTGCACCTGGCCGAACAGCTGTCGCCCGACGCCCGCGCGGCCGTCGTGCTGCACAGGGCGTTCGGGATGTCCGCGGTCGAGATCGGCGAGATCCTCGAGACCTCGCCCGCCGCCGTGCGGCAGCTGATCTCCCGCGGGGAGCGCCGGCTGCGGATCTCGGCGGATGCCGCGAAGGCGCCGCCGGCCGATCCCGCCGCGCTCGCATCGCTGGTGAGCGCGATCGAAGGAGGGGACATCACCGCAGTGCTCGACCTGCTCGCGGATGATGCGATCCTGTGGAGCGACGGCGGCGGCCGCGTGCGCGCCGCCCTGAACCCGATCTTCGGAGCGGAGAAGGTGCGGCGCTTCTTCGTCGGCGTCGCCGAGAAGGCAGCGGCGCACGATCCCGCGCATCCGTTCACGGTGGGGCTGCTCGACGCCAACGGCGAGCCGGCGATCGCACTCACCCACTCGGGCCGCACCGACCTGCTGACGCTCGAATTCGATGCCGGCGGCCGCATCTGCGGCATCCGCCAGGTGTCCAACCCCGACAAGCTGCGCTTCGTGCTCTGAAGCGCAGCGCCGCTCACTGCAGGAACGCCACCGCGGCGTGGTGCGGCAGCCCATCACCCAGGTCGAGGGTGAGCAGCCCGCACGCGCCCGCCCAGGCCCGCGGGCTCGACCACACCACCAGGTACCGGCCGCCGCCGAGGTCGCGGAGCCCGCTCGACACGAGCGCTCCCGTGGGCACCGCACCGGAATCGGCCGCGAAGGCACACGGCATCGGGGCGACGCGGACCGTGACGCGCGCCGCATCGAGGTGCTCGGCCGGCGTGCCCGCGCTGTCTGTCGTCGCGCGGAATGTGAACGCCGTGGAGGAACCGGCCCGCACGGGATGCCGCACCCCGCGCCGGGATGGGTCGTCGGCCTGGCGGAACCAGGCCCCTGCGAAGCCGTATCCCACCGAGTAGGTCGTCGCGGCCGAGGCCGAGTTGCCTGCGACATCCACCGCCGAGCAGACGACCGTGTGCTGCCCGGTCGAAGAGGTGTCGAGCGGCGCTCCCCCGTTGCAGACCGCCGCCGCGACGCCCGATGTCTCGTCGGAGGCACCGGGGTGCGCGCCCGCCGGGGCGCCGAGCTCGGCGGTGCCGGAGACGGTCGGCTGCAGAGTCGGCGGCGTCGTGTCGAGTCTGTACGTGTAGGTGAAGGTCTCGGAGGCGTTGCCCGAACGGTCGCGGCAGAGTCCCACCACGGTCGATCTCACTGTGTCGGCGCCCGCCATCGGCGCCGTCGTGCACGACTCGATCCCCGAGTCCCTGTCGCGCCCCGACCACACGACGGTGCCCGCGGCGCGGAACCATCCCTCCGCATTGGACGGCGAGCCGACCACGTGCGCACCGGTCACCCGCGGTGTCGTCGAATCGACGTGCAGCGGTTCCCCCTCGGCCCGCAGCTCGACCGCGCGCACGCCGTCGCAGGTGCGTCGCCAGAGCTCCCAGGAGCAGTACCGCACCGTCGCACGCACCGTGCAGGACAGCATGTCGGTGTCGGCTGCGTCGACGGTCACCGTCACGCCTTCGCCGTCCCAGGCACCAGACACCGGGTCGGGTGTGAAGCACACCGCTCGGGTGTAGTCCACGCCGTCGACGTCGCCCTCGGCGATTCCCTCCGTCGCGGGTGCCGTGTCGAAGAGCACGCGCGCTGTGACAGGACCCGGCCGCCAGTCGATCTGCTCCGCCGAGGCCGGCGCGCACAGCAGTCCCGCGGTGACGGCAACCGCGACCAGCGCCGCGCCGATCCCTCCCCAGCCCCGTGCCATGCTCCGCCCCCGAGAAGTCCCTCCGACAGCCCCTACTGCCGCCCCTCTGCGAACGCTAATCTCGTAGCCAGATGTGGCGCATCGGGCAGATGACCCATCTCCGGTGGGGAGCCGGATTCGTCGGCAGCGCGTTGCGCTGCCGCCACACCTTCGAGGGCGAGGACGCCATGGGGCTCGTGGGACGGGAACGCAAGGTCGCGCTGCTGCGCGCACTCCTGGTGTCGTCGCGGCGCCTCGTCGCCGTGACCGGGCCCGCCGGCGTGGGCAAGAGCGCACTGCTGCGCGCGATCGTCACGGCACCCCCGGACGACTCCGAGATCTGGACCGTCGACCTCGGCGGGGTGCCCGCCTCTGCCGAGGTGTGGGTGGAGGTCGCCGCACGACTCGGGCTGGGCGCCCGCGCCGGTGAGTCCCGAGCGCGGATCGCGGAGCGGATCGGCGCATCCGCCGTGACGCTCCTCCTGGACCACCTCGACTCGCTGACCGTGGCACCCGCCGAGTTGCGGGCGCTGCTGGACGCCTGCCCGCGGCTGCGCATCGTGATCACCGTTCGTGGGACCTTCGAGAGCGCGGATGCGGAAGTGCCGGTGCGCCCGCTCGGGATCCCCGAGGAGCGGATGCCGATCGACCGGGCCCTCGGGTGCGCGAGCATCGCGCTCTTCGTGGACGCTGCGGCACGCAGCGACGCGGGCTTCGCCCTCGATGGGGAGAACCTCGACAGCGTCATCCGGATCTGCCGGCTGGTGGGCGGTCTTCCGCTGGCGCTGCAGCTGGCCGCGGCCCGCATCCGCGTGTTCTCCTCGGAGCGGGTGGCGAACGACCTCGCCGACGGCGGCCCGGCTCTCGAACTGCTCCGCACCACGAGGGACGGGCGGGAAGTCGGGGTCGGACATGCCCTCGCCGCGACGGTCGGCGCGCTCTCCGAAGACGACCGGAGGATGCTGCGCAGCCTCGCGCACTTCGAGCGCGCGTTCTCGTTCGCCGGCGTCGTGGACGTGAGCGGGCAGGCTCCCGGGGACGCGGCCGACGCGCTGGAGCGGCTGCTCGACCTGCGGCTGCTCGACAGCGCACCCCCGCTCTTCGGCGAGCCGGTGTTCATGATGCTGCCGATCCTGCGCAGTGTGCTGCGCGAACTGCCCGGTGACCCGCCTACGGAGGACGCCTACCGCCGTCGCCTGGCACGGGTCGTCCGCGAGGCGGCCGATGCCCATGCGCAGGCGGAGCCGCCGTCACACAGGGCGTTCGCGCACGTGCTGCACCAGGACCTGCTGCACGAGGGTGACCTGCTGCTCGAGCGGCACGATCCGCGCGCTCACAGCTGGGTGCTGGACTGTGCGGCCGCGCTGGAGGGCACCGCTGAGGTGACGCGGATCTCCGGCCAGCTCGAGCATCTGATCGCCACCGCCGACCTCGACTCGCTCCCCCTCACCCAGCAGGCGCAGACGTGGATCTGGTCGGCGTACGGCCTCGCGATGTCCGCGGACGGTGCGGCGCTGGCCGACCTCGTGGACGAGCGATGGCGGCGCGGGTTCCGGCTGATCGATGCCGAGCGGACCCCGCTGCTGGCGCTGCAAGCGCTGATGGTCGCCGTGATCATGGGCATCACCACCGGCGACATGCCCGCCACCGTGCGGGCCGCCCGAACCGGCAGCCGCCTCGCCAGAGAGCACGCCTGCGCCACCTGGGGGGCACGGTTCGACGTGTGGGTGGCCGCGGGCATCCACGCCGACGGGGATGCGCCGGGCGCGGTGCGCCTGGCCATGGACGCGCTCCGGCACGCGCAGCGAGTCGGCGATCCGTATTCGATCCTCACCGCGACCATCCTGCTGCGCACCGTCCCGCCGGACACCGTTCCGGCGGATGCCGCTGTGCCGACGCTCGCCGACGCGCTGCGCCTGGCCCGCGACGAACGCGACGCGGTCATGGAGTGGTTCATCCTCGCGGTCATGACCAGAGCGGAGCTCGCGGCGGAGCTTCCGGCGCGGGCCGCCCGCCGATGCGCCGAACGGTTGTCCATCGGAAGGGCCTGGTGGGGGTCCTACCTGTCTGCGATCTCGCTCGTGCACACGGTGTTCATCGCGGTCGCGATGGAGGACTGGGCGTTCGCGGCGCGGATGCTCGGCGCGATCGAGGCCGACCGCGAGCGAGTGCTGCGGTCGATGGCCCCGGCATCCGCACTCGAACTCGCACAGGTGCGAGCGCTTCTCACCGCGCGGCTGGGCGAGTCCGGGTTCGCGGCCGTCGCCGCGGAGGGCGGCATCCTCTCAGCCGTGGACGCCACAGCCCAGGCGCTGCGGTGGCTCCGGGAGCACTCCGAGGAGTCGCCGACGGCTCCCGGGTCGGGCGACGGGCTCACGGCGAGGGAGCGCGAGGTGCTCGTCCTGCTCGCCGAGGGGCTGAGCAACAAGCAGATCGCGGAGCGGCTGTTCATCACGCCGAAGACGACGATGCACCACTCCAGCGCGATCTACCGGAAGCTCGATGTGCGCAGCCGTGCGGAAGCGACCGCCTTCGCGCACCGGCACGGGCTGGTCGAGACGCGGGCGGAGTGACCCTTGATCAGGATTCGAGAAGCCGCCGCCGCACTGTTCCCGAAACGTGCTTCCCAGAGAACGGAGGACTCCATGGCCGGGAAGACGACGAGTGACGGGCTGTCCGCGCAGGAGCGTGCGGCGGTCAAGCAGCGCGCGCAGGAGCTGAAGCTGCAGGCGAAGCGCGAGAAGGAGGCCGGCAAGGCCGCGGCCGAGAAGGCCGATCTGGAGGCGAAGATCGCCGAGATGCCGGACGGCGACCGCGAGATGGCGCAGCGACTGTACGAGATCGTCACCGACACCGCCCCGGAGCTCGCACCGCGGCTCTACTACGGCCAGCCCGGCTGGGCGAAGGACGGCAAGGTCGTGGTGTTCTTCCGCAGCGGCCAGATGGACAAGGACCGCTACTCGACGCTGGGCTTCAGCTCGCTGGCTGAGCTCGACGACGAGGACGGGCTGTGGCCTTCTGCGTTCGCCCTGCAGGATCCGACCGAGAAGGCGTGGGCCGAGGTGACGGTGCTGGTGCGGAAGGCCGCCGGCGCCTGACCGCGGCGCTCAGAACAGAGAGCGCGGCAGCACGCCCTCGTGCTCGAGCAGCCAGCGCTTGGTGGCGAGACCTTCGCCGGGCGCTCCGCCGGAGTAGCCGCCCAGTCCGTCGCCGGCGACGACGCGGTGGCACGGGACGATCAGCGGGATCGGGTTCGCGCCCATGATGGAGCCGATCGCGCGTGCCGGCACCTCGGTGCCGCTGCGTGCGGCGAGCTCCCCGTAGGTGATGGACTCGCCGTGCCCGACGGTCTCGTACAGCGTCTCGAGCACCGCCCTGGTCACCGGCGTCTGCCGACCGAGGTCGATCGGCACGTCGAACGTGGTCAGGTCGCCGGAGAAGTAGGCGCCGAGCTGCTCGAGGGCGGCGCTGAGCACCGTGTCGGCACCGGATGCCGGGATGCTCGTCGTCCAGGTGACGCGCGTGATCGCGGTGCCGTCGCTCTCTATGCCGATCACGCCGACGGGGCTCTCGAGCAGGCCGAACGAGGTCATGTGCCGAGAGTAGCCGGGGTGTCCGACATCCGCTCAGCCCAACAGGTGCCGCAGATAGCGCCCCGGTTCGTCGAGGTACGAGCGCCAGTGACGCACCAGTTCGAGGTCGCCCCACTCGGCATCTCGCAGGCCCCACTCCCCGACCTCGAGTATGCGCGCGCCGGGGAGCGCGGCGAGCACCGGCGAGTGCGTGGCGCAGAGAACCTGCCCGTCGTCGTCGACGATGCGCTGCAGCACGGAGATGAGGCTCAGCGTCGACCCGAACGACAGCGCCGCCTCGGGCTCGTCGAGGCAGTAGAAACCCGGCCGCGTGAATCGGTCGTCCAGCAGAGCCAGGAACGACTCGCCGTGACTCATCTCGTGGAACGGGACGTCGGGTCCGCTCATCGACGGATTCGCCTCGAGGTACGTGTAGAACGAGTGCATCGTCTCGGCCCTCAAGAAAAAGCCCCAGCGGTCGGCGCCGACGCCGCGCTGGATGCGCAACCAGTCCGACAGCGGCGACTCGGTGGGCCGGGTGCTGTGCTGGGCCTGCCGGGATCCGCCCTCCGGCGACAGCCCGTAGGCGATCGCGATGCCCTCGACGATGGTCGACTTGCCGCTGCCGTTCTCGCCGACGAGGAACGTCACGCCCGGGTCGAGTTCGATCCCCTCGCGCAGCACCTGAGCGACTGCCGGGATGCTGGTGGGCCACTGCCCGTCGGGCTGCGGGGCGTCGTCGGTCGGGTGAACCGCGACCACCGGCTGCTGCCGTCGTCGCCCGCCGGGCTCCCAGAATGTGCTCACGCGCCCTCCCTCCCTGTCAGCGCGCCGGCAGGTCCATCGTCGCCAGTCGCACCGGGTCGATGATCGAGACGATGTCGACCAGCCTGCCGTCGGCGACCGTGCAGGACATCAGAGACATCGGCTTGCCGTTCGGACCCCAGACCAGGATGCCAGGCTCGCCGTTCACGCTCACGCGTCGCGCCTCGAGCCGCTCGGGGTCGCCGCGGCGCACGGCCGCGAGCACCTCGTTGGCGCCGATCCGCACGGTGTGCCCCTTCGGTGTGTGCCGATGCCAGGTGACATCCGGATCAAGGAGCGCGAGCAGAGCGTCGAAGTCCCCGCTGCGCGCCGCGGCCAGGAACGCGTCCACGACCTCACGGCGCTCACGGAGCGAGCCGGTCGGATGCGGCGTGCCCTGCACCTTGCGCCGCGCGCGGCTGGCGAGCATCTTCGAGGCATCCGTCGTCGTCCCGACGATCGTCGCGACCTCGGCGAACGGCACCGCGAACAGGTCGTGCAGCACGAACGCGAGCCGCTCCTCGGGACGCAGCGACTGCAGCACCACGAGCAGCGCCAGCCCGACCGAGTCGGCCAGCTCGGCGGCATCCTCCGGCCGTTCCTCGTCTTCGGTGACGACCGGTTCGACCCGCGACCAGTCGTCGAGCGTCTCCTCGCCGCGTGAGGTGCGCCGGCGCAGCATGTCGATGCAGATCCTGCCAGTCACCCGGGTCAGCCAGCCGCCGAGGTTCTCGATCTCGTCGCCGCTGTGGCCGGCCAGGCGCAGCCAGGTCTCCTGCACGGCGTCCTCGGCGTCGGCCCGAGAGCCGAGAACTCTCGTCGCCACCGCCACCAGCCGTGCACGGTGCTCCTCGAAGTCCGCGGCGAGTTCGTTCTCATCCATCTCGGTTACCTCCGGTCGGTGTCATCCGTCATCACTGTGACGCGCCCCGAGGGGCCGACGTAACGAGAAAGGCAAGCAGATGAACATCGCACTGTGGATTCTCACCGGAGCACTCGCCCTCGCCTATGGCGTCGGCGGCGCCAGCCAGATCCTGCTCACCAAGGCACGCTACCGCGCCTTCGGCGCCAGCCAGCACTGGGTCGACGACTTCAGCGCCGGGAAGATCAAGGCCATCGGCACGATCAAACTGATCGGCGTGGCCGGTCTCGTCCTGCCGCCGCTGGTCGGCATCATGCCCGAGCTCTCGCCCGTCGCCGCCTGCGGTCTCGCGCTGCTGATGTCGGGCGCGGCGACCACCCGATTCCGCCGCAGCGAATGGGCCTACATGGCAGGCGACACCGCCTACATGCTCGCCTTCATCTTCGTGGCCTGGGGCCGCTTCGTGCTCGCTCCCTACGGAAGCTGAGTCAGGGCCGCGGCGTGCGCACCCCGACCACGAAGTCGTCGAGGTGCGGCAGGTGCGCGCGCACGCTGCGCTCGGCATCCGCTGCGACGTCCGGATGCCCGGCAGCGGCGACCACGATCGCGTCGCCCTGCAGACGATGACCGACCCAGCGCAACCGGATCCTTTCAATGCTCAGCACGCCGTCGACATTCCCGATGGCGTGCTCGGCCCGGTCGACCAGCTCTGGCTCCACCCCGTCGAGCAGCCGCCGGCCGACGCTGCGCACCGTGCCGATGAGCAGCACGAAGATCGCAGCCGAGATGATCAGGCCGACGATCGGGTCGGCGAGCGGAAAGCCGAGCAGCACCCCGATCCCGCCGATCACCACCGCCAGCGAGGTGAAGCCGTCGGTACGGGCGTGCACGCCGTCGGCGACGAGCGCGGCCGAGCCGATGCGACGGCCGACGCGGATGCGGTAGATCGCGACAGCCTCGTTGCCGAGGAAGCCGATGACACCGGCGGCGATCACCCAGCCGAGGCCTGCCAGCGGCTGCGGGTGCAGGATGCGGTCGATCGACTGCCAGGCCGCGACGACGGCCGAGAGAGCGACGACGAAGACGATGAACAGCCCGGCGAGGTCTTCGGCCCGCCCGAATCCGTAGGTGTAGCGGCGGGATGCCGCCCGGCGGCCGAGCACGAACGCGATCCAGAGCGGCACTGCCGTGAGGGCGTCCGAGAAGTTGTGGATGGTGTCGGCGAGCAGCGCCACCGAGCCGCTGAATGCGACGACACAGCCCTGCAGCAGCGTGGTGATCAGCAGCAGGACGAGGCTGACCTTGAGCGCCCGGATCCCGGCGCTGCTGGCCTCCATCGCGTCGTCGATCGAGTCGGCCGCGTCGTGTGTGTGCGGCACGAACAGGCCGTAGAGGAAGCCTTTGAACCCGGTCGGATGTTCGTGTCCGTGCTCGCCGTGGGAATGACCGTGGGAATGATCGTGGGGATGATCGTGATCCGCGTGCGAGTGGGTGTGCGTGCCGGTCATGCCCCTGCCCGATCCTGGTGGTGGTGCCGCGGCACGCCGCCGAGGGAGTGCTCGGCCTGGAAGATCGCCGACGCCACGAGTTCGGAGGCGTGCTCGTTCTCGAGCCGGTAGTACACGCGCTGTCCGTCCTGACGGGTGGCGACGATCCGCGCCAGGCGCAGCTTGGCGAGGTGCTGCGAGACGGCGGCCGGCGACTTGTCGACGATCTCGGCCAGATTGTTCACCGACAGCTCACCGGCGTCCTGCAGGGCGAGGATGATGCGCACACGCGTCGCATCAGCCAGCATCCCGAACACCTCGACGGCCAGCTCGACGAAGGAGCTGTCCGGGCTGTATCCGCATCCCTGCTTATCTGCACTCATACGCAGATACTAAGGCGCGCCGGGGTCCGAGCGCGAGCCGATCCGCGACAACCTCAGCGCGCGTGGCTGAGTTCCGCGCGAGACCCCGAGACCGGCGCGAAACCCATGCTCGGCACGCGGGTCTCGTGCAGAACCCGGGAGGTCACCGGGATCTCAGTGGCCCCCACGACCTCGAGCACCGCGTCGAGCGCGGCATCCGACTCCAGCACTCTGCTGTGCCCTGACCCCTCCGTCTCGATCAGCGTGACCTGGTCGGGACGGCGCTGCGCGAGCCTGCGGCTCTCGTCGATGTCGGACATCCGATCGCCACGGTCGTGCACGATCGTGATCGAGAGATCGGCAGGCAGTTCACGTGCGAGCAGCTCATAGCTCTCGTCGAGGACGTAGCCGCGGCGGCGCAGCCCGGCGGCGAACCACGCCTCCTGCAGCCCTGTCGCCCGACCGCTGAGGCCCGTCATCCTCGCGAACTGCTCGGTGAGGTATCCGACCCGCACGATCGGCGCGATCGAGACGATGCGGTCGGTGATCCCGTCGTCCGCCGCAGCGGCCGCCGCGGCGAGGGTACCCGCCGAGTGCGTGACGATCGCGTGGAAGCCGCCCTCGCGGCGGGCGAGCGCGTCCACGATCGCGCGGAACTCGCCGAGGTGCGTACGGCGGCCCGGCGAGTCGCCGCTGGCCGGCGCGTCGAAGCCGATCACCCGATAGCCCTCGGCACGCAGCTCCCGCACGATCGCCGCGAACTGCGCTGCCCGCCCTCGCCAGCCGTGCACCACGAGCACCGTGCGCTCGCCTGCGCCCCACTCGTAGACGACGACGCGCCGCCCGGCGACGACGATGCTCTCGCGGCGAGCGGCCTCGTGGGTCGCCCGCTCGCGTTCGTGCACCGGGCGTCGGCGTCCGAGCCCGAGGTAGGCGGGATAGGTGAGACCTGCCGCGAGCGCAGGGGCGAGCTTGTCGATCGAGCGGATCATGGCGTTCATTTCCCAACCCTTCAAACAATACGGACGATCGTGCACTTACTTATGCGGACGATCGTACTGATACATTGAGGGCATGACAACCCCCGTCGACGGTCGCCGGGCCAGAGGCGATCGCTCCCGCCAGGCCGTACTCGCGGTCGCGACCAGGAGCGCTTCGACCGACGGCCTCAACGGCGTCTCGATCGCCCGGCTCGCCGCCGAGGCCGGGGCCAGTAAGAGCGGCGTCGCCGCACTGTTCGGTTCGAAGGAACAGCTGCAGCTCGCGATCGTCGCCGACGCCAAGCGGGTCTTCACCGAGGTCGTCGTCGATCCCGCCCGCATCCATCCCCGCGGCCTGGTGCGGCTGCGAGCGCTGGTGCGGGCCTGGATCGACTACTCCTCCGACCGCACGTTCCCCGGCGGCTGCTTCTTCCTCGCGGTCTCGGCCGAGTTCGCCTCGCACCCCGGCCCCGTGCACGACGCGATCTCGGATGCGATGGATCTGTGGCGTTCGTACCTCGAGATCTCGATCGCGCAGGCGATGGACGACGGCGACCTGCCGATGCTGGAGGACGCCGCCCAGTTGAGCTTCGAACTCGAGGCGCTGCTCTCACAGGCCAACCGCACCTCGCTCATGCACGGCGGCGACCTGCCCTATCGCCGTGCCGAGCGCGCGATCGTCGAACGCCTGCGAGACCTCGGCGCGGTGCAGGCGTCGCTGGAGATCGAGCTGGGCCCGCGCCCGGCGGTAGTCTGAAAGACGCTGTCTGCGCGACCCGAGAAGGACGGATGCCGGGATGCCTGCCGATGTGAACCCCCGAGTCGAATCGACGCGCCGCGCGAGCCGTGCGCGCGTGGTCACGCTCGCACGGATCCTGCTGCCCACCTGGGACGGGTCATTGGCCGCGCTGACCACTGAGCTGCGCACGGAGGCGGGGCTCTCGGACGGCGCCTTCCGGACCCTCTTCCCCACCGACAGCGCCCTGCTGCATGCGGTGGATCTCGAGCTGATCGAGGAATGCGCGCAGCGTGTGCGCTCTGCCGCGGAGACGTTCGACCCCCGCGAGCACGACGGTGAGGACCTCGTGCTCGCCCTGTCGATCGCGCTCGCGGAGGCGCGGCCGCTGGACTGGAGCTCGCTCACGATCCGCCTGCGGGAGCGCCAGCTTGCGGCATCCACCGGCGCGCGCAGCGAGGACGTCATCGAGTCGGAGCGCGCGTTCCTGCCGGCCCTGCTGGATGCCTTCGAGCTGCTGCTCTCGCAGATCGGGCGCGAGTTCGAGTGGCAGCCCGCCCTCGGCGTGCGCGTGGTCATCCTGACCTACGAGCGCTCCTTCGAGTCGTGGATCATGTCGGGCGGCGACGAGAAGTCGTTCGCCGGGTCGCCGTTCGTGCGGCAGACCCTTCCGGCGCTGCTGATCGGGGTGAGCAGGCCCGTCGCGGAGGCGTGAGGCTCAGGCCTCCGCCGAGGCCCTGATCGCCAGCGCGACCGCCTCGATGCGGGAGTGCACGCCGAGCTTCACCAGCAGGCTCTGCATGTGCGCGCCGACGGTCTTGATGCTGATGCCGAGCGCGGCGGCGACCTGCTTCTGCGACAGACCCTCGGTCGTGAGCGTGAGCACCTCGCGCTCGCGCTGCGTCAGGAGCGAGAGCGGACGCAGATCCGTGGTGGCGCTGGGCGTGCGTCTGGTGCGCTCGATCAGCCTGCGTACGCGGGCGAGGAACTCCTCCGCATCCATCGCTTCGGCGGCGTAGTCGTCGGCGCCGATCAGCAGGCCCGCGACGACATCTGCGGGGGTGGTGCGCTCGGCGGAGACGAGCACGGCCGGCATGGCCGGACCGTAACGGTCGCGCAGCTCGCGCAGCAGTCCGAAGCCGCCGTCCTCGACCTCGAGGATCGAGACGACAGGCGGGTGCGACGGCAGATCCGCCGTGGCGCCCTCGGCATCGGGATACGCGCGTACGGGCAGCCCGAGCCTGCCCAGCAGGCGCGCATAGCCGGGGCTCACGTGTTCGCCCGCGACCAGCAGCGCGTACGCATCGTCCATCCCCAGGGTCCCATCGCGTCGGGCTGTGGAGAGACGATCACCTTAAGGGGTTTTCCCCAGCCCCTGATGCGCACATGCCCGATGGTCGCGCCCCCACGACGTTTCTAGTGTAGGCCGCATCACCTTACTGGGGAAAGGGGATGGACCCATGTCCATACGCATGCGACGGCGCATTCTCGCCGCCGGTTTCACAGGCTGTCTGGTGGCAGCCCTCACCCTGGGCGGAGCGGTCGCGGCGAACGCCGCGGACGGACCGTTCCTGATCGACGGGAACGTGCCCGACGCCGGCGCGACCGAGCTGCTGGACCCGACCGGAAACGTCAAGGAGCTGGGCCCGCTCAACTCCAGCACCACGAAGATCGGCGTCATCCACGACGACGCGGTGCCGACTCTCGGCATGACGAACCCGAACGCGCAGGTCGACCTGCGGCGCGCGTGGATCGACACCGACAAGGATGAGGAGACGCAGCACGACTGGCTGTACTTCGCGTGGGAGCGCGATTCGAACAACGGCAGCGGCTTCATCTCCTTCGAGTTCATGCACAAGAAGGCTCCGGATGCCTGCGCCTACGGCGAGGTGTCCGACGATTCCCTGATCGCGAGCTGCAACCCGTGGGCGAACCGCACCGCCGGTGACTTCATGATCCTGTGGGATCAGCAGGGCAACAGCACGGACCTGTACCTGCGCACGTGGACCGGGCCCGACGACGACCACCTGACGCTGGGCGCACCCGAGCTGCTGAACGAGGAGGAGTCGGACGCGAAGTACGGCGCCCTCAACTTCCGCGGAGAGGCCGCTGTCGATCTGACCGCGATCCTGTCGGACGGCGTGCCGCAGTGCCTCGTGCTCGCGAACGTGATCCCGAGCACCGTGACCGGCAACTCCGACACCGCCGACTACAAGGACACCGTGCTCGCGCCGGCACCCGAGCTGAGCAACTGCGAGTCGACGACGGTCACCACGCCGAAGACGGCAGAAGGTGCCGACATCCCCTCGACGTTCACGATCGACAAGGGCGTCGTGGGCGTGCGCGACTCGGCGAAGGTCGATGTCAGCGGCGGCGAGCCGACACCGACCGGGACCGTGTCGTTCTGGCTCTGCAAGGTCGCCGCCGGGGCGCTGTGCACCGCCGGCGGAACAGCCGTCGGCACGACGAACGTGACCGGCGCGTCGTATCCGGTGACGGTGCAGTCGCCCGTGGCGTACGTGACATCCGCCGGCGACTACTGCTGGCGGGCGGAGTACAGCGGAGCGCCGACGCTCGGCATCCCGTCCTCGTCGGATTCGACGTCGGGCGAGTGCTTCACCGTGAAGCCCGTGACTCCGACACTGTCGACGGATGCCAGTGACGACGTGTTCCTGGGTGGCGAGGTCTTCGACTCTGCGACCTTGACCGGTACGGCCACGATGCCCGCCGACCCGGTGATCAACCTCACCGGCGCAGCAGGTCCGAAGGACAACGGCGGCATCGTGTTCACGCTGTACGGCCCGAGCGACTCCGCGTGCGGGGCGAGTGTCTTCACGTCGCCCAGCGTGACGGTGAACGGCGACGGAACCTACGACAGCGCGAAGTTCGCCCCGAAGCCCGCGGGCACGTATCACTGGGCCGCGGCGTACACGCCGGGATCGGTGAACACGAAGCCGGCGACGCACAACACCGACTGCACGGATGTCAAGGAGAACGTGGTCGTCAAGTCCGTCGCATCCTCGATCAGCACCGGGCAGACCTGGATCCCGAAGGATTCTGCGACGGTGAGCGCTCCGGCCGGCGGCACTCTCGCGGGAAGCGTGCTGTTCGAGTTCTTCACGAACGCCACCTGCACCGGGACGGCCGCGTGGAGCCAGGCGGTCGCGGTCGCGGGAGCCTCGCCGCAGACGGTGTCGACGGGGAATGCCCCGGCGCAGACCGCGAGCGGTGACTTCGCCTGGCGGGTGACCTACGACAGCACGAACGCGGCTCAGCGGGACATCCCCGCCAGCTGCCACGAGGTGTCGAAGGTGACCATCACGAACGGAGGAACGGTCAGCAGCCCGTGACGGTGGCTCGGATGGTCGGATGCCGAAGGGTCCCGCGGCGGAGGTCGCGGGACCCTTCGTCTGCGAGTAGGGTGCTCGCATGCCCGCGGATGATCGCAGTGAATGGACCGCGACGACGACTCGGGACCGTCATAGTCCACATCACGAGCGACGAGCTCGTATCGATCACGGATGACGGACGCGGAGCCGACACCCGAACCGATGCCAGCGGGAGCGCGGCGCGAAAGAGCGCGCGCCAACGACGCCGCTCAGGCCGCGAGCGTGTAGCGGGCGAGCCCGCCGAGACGTGGGGTGCGCGCCGGATCCACGTAGGGCGGCGGAATGAACCAGACGCGCGCTCTGATGCCGGTGCCGTCGATGCGGATGTCCCAGCCGTTGTCGTGGATGCGGTGATGACAGGTCTCGCAGAGCAGGATCCCGTTGTCGAGGTCTGTCGGACCGGCATCACGCTGCCACCATGCGATGTGATGGACCTTGGTTATCGCGGGCGGCAGCCCGCACATCGCGCAGCCGCCATCCCGTTCGACGAGCGCGAGCTTCTGCGGACGTGTGAAGAGGCGCCGCTCCCTGCCCCAATCGAGGATCTCCCCGTCGGAGTCGAGCACGCACGGGATGACTCCGCCCGATGCCGCCATCCGCCGCACTGCGGCGATGCTGACCGGCTGATCCGAGCCGTCCACCGTTCCGAAGCCGGTGCCCTCGGTGAGATCTCCGAGATCCACACGCACGACCACGGTCGCACCGGCGAGGGCCGGCCTTTCGCTCTCGCAGCCGAGCAGGTGCGCACAGAACTCGCTGAGCGCGTCGGCCTGCAACTGCGCGACGGTGCGATGGTCGGCATCGGGGGCGTCGGGATCGACGGCCTCCTTCCGCGCACCGAAGGCCGCGTTGACGTATCCGCCGATCGCGGCGCGGATCGGGGCACCGGCCTCGATGTCGAAGACGCCGTTCACGTGCAATGCTCCGTCGCGCTCGAACATGGTCAGCGAGCGCCGAGCCCGCACTTCGTCCTGCTTCGGCTCGACGCCGTCGGGATCGAGGTGCGCTTCGACGCGGGTCATCAGGCGACGCACGTCATCGAGCGACATTCCGATCGACTGGTCCGCGAGGAGAGCCTCGGCCTCGTCGATGCGGGCACGGTCCACCTTCAGCCGCAGTCGGTCGAGCAGCCCGATCAGCAGGGCCGCGGCCTGCACACCCAGCTGTCCGCAGGCCAGCCGCTCCTGCAGCGCCGGGTACTTCGCCGGAAGGCGATCGCCGATCAAGTCGGTGCGTGCGGCCGTCGCCTCACCGACCTTCACCAGCCGAGAGGCATCCCCTGCGGAAGTTCCGGTCGTCGTCGCGATCAGTTGCGCCGCGTTACGGTAGCCCTGCTGTCTGGCCAGCGATTCGGGGCCGAGTTCGACCCGCGACTCATGCGCGATCTCCGCCGAGACCTCTGACTGCAGCGCCTCGACGAGGCGGCGCAGGACCCCGAGGGCGTCGTTCGCCGCCAGCAGCCGACCCCGATCGAGATGTGTCGCGTCACCGGCGCCCGCCCAGGCCGCGTCGACGCGGTCGATCGCGTCGTGCAGCGGGACCAGGTGCTCTGTCATGATCACAGTTTAGCGCGATCCGATTCGAATGTCGAACTTTTCTTCGAATCAATCTCATCGGCGACCTTTCGAGTTACCAAATCAGAACAGCGATCAGCGCAGATACTCTGCTACGCGATCCGTAACAAAACCTTCGCCCACATTCGCAGATTTCTTCGATAGTCGTCCAGGGCAGTCCCCACTCGTCCCGAAGCAGCCCGTGGTGTTGTACGGCGTCGGCGCCACCCGCTCGGGCACGAATCGTCCTGCGGGGATCTGGAAGACGAAGGCCGCGGCGAGTGCGAACAGCAGGGCGATGCCAGTGAGCCAGGCGAGGCCGCGCCTCCGAGCCACGAGAGCGACCGCCAAGGATGCGGCGACCACCAGGAGAGCGCCGGTCGCGGCGAACTCGTAACGCCCGATCTGCTCGGACGCCGGCAGGGGCGCCGGCTCCCAGATCGAGAAGTACGTCTGAAACCAGATCATCGGCAGCGCGAAGGCGAACGTTCCGCCTACGGGGCAGGACGCCCCGCCGCGTGGAGCGCGGATCACGCACATTCGCTGAAGCGCTCCGCCTGCGCCGCCATGTCCTGATCGCGTGCGCCGATCACCCCGGCCCGTCCGGATGCGCCAGGTCGTACGCGCGCGCCAGCTTCTGCGGCACGACCATGCGCCACGCATCCACGACGAACTCCCGCGCCTCGGCGGGGTCGAGTGCCGCGAGGTCGGAGCGCACCCAGTGGAACCGCATATCCGAAGGCGACGGCATCGAGAACTTGTCGGGCTGACCTCCGACGAGCCCTTCCCTCATCTCCTTCGGGAAGCCGAACTCCATGGTCCGCTCGTCGGCCGAGAACGCGACGTACACCAGCTGACCGACCCGGAACTTGATCCGCCCGCGCACGAGCACCTCATACGACCGCTCCAGGGTCGAGCCCAGAGCGCGCACATCAGCGATGGTCGCCATCGCCTCAGGATAGGCGCGGGAATCGACACGCGCATCGCGACGTTGCATCCCCTGTCGACCGGAGCGCCCGGCGACGAGAAGGGTCACGATGAGCAGCATCCGCACGGTCGGCATCCTCGGCGTCGGCAAGGTCGGCACCGTGCTCGCGCGGCTGGCCGTCGCCGCCGGCTACCGCGTGCTGATCGCGGGGTCCCGCGCCCCGGAGCGGATCGCGCTCACCGTCGAGGTGCTCGCGCCCGGGGCGACGGCCGTGCACGCCGACGACGCCATCCGCGAGGCCGACGTCGTGCTGCTCGCGCTGCCGCTCGGCAAGCATCAGAACCTGCCCGCGGACCTGCTCGAGGGCAAGCTGGTCATCGACACCATGAACTACTGGTGGGAGACCGACGGCATCCGCGACGACCTCAGCGACCCGCGCACGTCGACGAGCGAGATCGTGCAGGAGTTCCTCGCCGGGGCTCGCGTCGTGAAGGCCCTGAACCACATGGGTTATCACGACCTCGACGCCGAGGCCCGGTCTGCGGATGCGCCGGGGCGCAAGGCGATCGCGATCGCGGGCGATGACGCGACGGATGTCGCCGACGTGGCCGCCTTCGTCGACGACCTCGGGTTCGATCCGGTGCTCGCCGGCCCGCTCGCCTCAGGCGCGGTACTGCAGCCCGGCAATCCGGCGTTCGGCGCGAATGTCGGCGCCGACGAGCTACGCGGGATGATGGATGCTGCCCCGCAGCAGCATCCGGTTCCGATCGGCTGAGGGGCGGCCTCACCCCGCCGCGTCGAGCGCTCGGCGCACCTCGCGTTCCTCCTCGTCGGCGAGGCCCGCCTGTCGCGGCACCTCGCGCGTGAGCTCGTAGCCGAGCGTGTCGGCGAGGGTGTCGGCGAGCGGGCGCGTCACCAGCCCGGCGGCTCGCGCACGGTCGGTGCCCAAGGTCGCGAACCAGCGCCACTCCGGGTCCGCGATCCACAGCGGCATCGACCTCGGCCCCATCCATTCCGCGACGCCGAGCTCGGTCATCCGATCGAGGGGGATCAGGCGCAACGCCGCCGAGCTGTGCGCGACCTGCCTCGAGGCATCGAGCACCTCGCCGAGCGTCGTCTTCGGACCGGTCGCGTTGAACACTCCGTCGATCCGCTGCTCTGCGGCCGTGACAAGCCAGCTCGCCAGATCGCGGACGTCGATCAGCGCGACCGGGAAGCCGAGATCGTCCGGCGCGATGACGTCATCACCGGTCGGAGACGCGAAGCGCCATGGCCAATAGCCGGTGCGGCCCGACGCATCGCCCGGCCCGCCGATGAGGCCGGAGCGGACGATCGTCGCGGAAGCCGTGGCTCCCGAGACCGCACGCTCGCAGGCGACTTTCGCGGGTCCGTAATCCTCCATCGACTCCATCACGTCACACTCGAGCGGCTCCAGGAGCGGTGAGTCCTCGGACTGCTCCGGCCGGTCGAATGCGGCGTAGACGTTGCCAGTCGACACGAAGACCCAGTGCCGGGTGTCGAGGTCGCGAACAGCGCGGCGCACCTGGCCGGGTTGACGCGACACATCGATGACGGCGTCCCAGCGTCGGCCGGCGACGCCGACGAGTCCGTCTTCTTCATCGCGGTCGGCAGCGATGAAGGTCACGCCGGCGGGCGCGGGTTCGGTGCCGCGCGCGAGGCAGGTGACGCCATGCCCGCGCGCGACAGCCTCGTTCGCGATCGCACGGCCGAGGAAGGCGGTGCCGCCGAGGATCAGGATGTCCATGCCACGATGCGACCACGACGCATCCTGCGCTGTCCAGCGATTCCGCTGTGAGCGGTATCGGCGACGGCCCGGGTCAGGCGGCGGCCGGCGCTGCGTGCGTCGCCGAGGGGTCCGCGCCGCGACGCACGAGTTCCGCACGGGCTCGCTCCAGTCCGCCGTGCTCCAGACCGGCCAGCGAGGAGGTGCCCGACCATACGACCGCTCCCCTGCGCCGCACGGTCACCTCCAGCGTGCCCGCCAGGTGCTCCAGCGCACCGGCGGTGTTGCGCTCCTGCGAGGGCAGCGGAACCGGCAGCACGCACGACGCCCCGCGCGGCGCGAGCCCTGTGACCTCGATCGTCCACCCGAAGCCCCTGCCATGCAGCATCCACCGCTCGTCCTCGACGATCGCGCGCACAGGACTGATGCCGGGGTTGCCGAGCCGGACGACCTTTCCGCCCGGCAGTCGCACGACCAGGCCGGTGACCTCGGTGCGGATCGGCCCGGAATGCACCTGCCCGCCGGCGAACGCCACGCACGCATCCCGCTCGGCGAAGCCCTGGGCCTGCCCCCACCACCAGGAATCGGGGAACCCCTCGCGACCCCAGTTCTTCTCGGCATAGATCTGCGCGTCCCTCAGCTGCCAGGTCTCGTCGCCGACGATCACGGTGCCGTCGACGCGTCCGCCGAGCAGCCACGGATGCCAGTACTGGTTCAGCGCGGGCACGGACTGGAAGATGCTCGATCCGCCGAAGGCGCGATGCGGCCACCGCAACGGGTCGTCGATCGTCACGTCGAGACGTGCATCCGGCCCGAGGTCGACGCGCAGGCGCCGATCATCGCCGCTGAAGGCATCACCCGCGAACGCGCCGACACCGCCCCGGTCGGCGGATGCCGTCGGATGCTCGGCCACGCGCAGGAATCCGCCGGGGTGCGCGGCGAACCCGAGGGTCGCCCAGGGTCCGTGCGGGCCACGGTTGACGCCGTTCAGGGCGATGATCACACGGCCGCGCGCGGAGTCGGTGATGCGCCAGAAGTAGCCCTCCATCGCGACGCCGGGGTGCGCGGGCAGCGGGCTCTGGAACGGGAGGTCCGCTCCGGTCGATCGGTACCACGCGCGCAGGCCCATGTAGTGAGATTCCGCCCGGTCAGATCGCTTGTCAATGAGATCGCGCTCCGAGCTCGGATGGACGGACAGCTTCGGCTTCGCGCTTGTATGTACCCTTGTTGTTACGTACCCTATCAGTTACACTAGCCGCATGAACGAGATCCTGCTGGCGCTCGCCGACGAGAATCGCCGCACCGTGCTCGAGATCCTGCGAGACCATCCGGCGACGTCCGGCGAACTGGCGCAGGCCCTCCCGATCGCCCGGCCCGGAGTCTCCCGGCACCTGCGCGTGCTGCGCGAGGCGGGGCTGGTCGAGGTGCGCCCCGAGGCCCAGCGCAGGATCTACAGCCTGCGTCCGCAGGCGCTCGCCGAGATCGACGAGTGGCTGGATCGATACCGGGGGCTGTGGCAGAACCGCCTGGACGCCCTGCACACGGAGATCAGTAGAGGAAAGAAGGCACGGAGATGAACATCATCGGGACGATGAGGACGCTCGACGAGACCCGAGGCGCGATCCGCGTCGAGGATCTCTACGACACGGACGTCGACGACCTCTGGGATGCCTGCACAGCACCGGACCGCCTCGCGCGCTGGATCGCCCAGGTCTCCGGCGACCCGCAGCCCGGCGCGACGGTGCAGGCGACATTCACCAGCACCTGGGCGGGTGCACTGAGAATCGACGCCTGCGAGAAGCCGCATCACCTGCTGCTCACCGCGCAGCCCGGCACGGACGAGGAGGGGCAGATCGAGGTATGGCTCACGGCGGAGGGCGCGCGGACCAGACTCATCGTCGAGGAGCGCGGCCTGCCGATCGGTGAACTCCCCTTCCACGGCGGCGGCTGGCAGGCGCACCTCGAGGACTTGAAGCGCTCCCTTGAGCTGGACGGGCCGGCACACGAGGACGGCTGGTCCGAGCGCGAGCCCGCGGCGATCTGGCACTCGCGCTGGACGGAGCTGACCCCGGCGTACCGCAACATCAGCACATTTCCGTGATCAAACCGTTGCTTTTCGTTACCTCGCCGTTATAGAGTGATCGCACGGTGAATGTTTGCTGTGGCATCCACCGCATGTGATTGCAGGACCTCTTGGTGCAAGGGACAAGGGCCGGTCGGGAGCCTCTCCGACCGGCCCTCAATCATGTCCGCGCTAATCTGTGATGATGACCGATCGCCAGCTCGCCCTGCAGGCGTGGGAGAGCCTCTTCCGCGCCCAGCACGAGCTGTTCGCCGAGATGATCACCGACTTCGACGGCGCCGACATCACCCAGGCCGAGTACGACGTGCTGCTCACCGTCGTACGCTCCTGCGAGATGACCGCGCGCCTGCGCGACGTCACCGCGAACATGCTCATCAGCCAGCCCAGCGTCTCGCGCCTGGTCGACCGGATGGTCAGCCGCGGCCTCATCACCAAGGCGGCCGACCCCGAGGACGGCCGCGGCTCGCTGCTCACCGCCACCGAAGACGGCGCGCGCACGTTCCGCGTGCTCGCCGCCTCGCACGGCCGCTCGATCGCCGAGAAGATGTCGAGACTGGATGCCGAGGAGCAGCGAACCCTGCTCGCGCTGACGGAGAAGCTGCGCGGGCTGTAATCCACAGGGGACTTCTCCCCACTGCAGCATCCCGTCGTATCTGGCAGGGTGGGTCCCGAGGGAACTCCACTGGGGAGTTCAGGCTGGAGGGCCCCTTGGAGATCGCCGCGCTCGTCGGAATCCTGATCACTGTCGGAATCGCACTCGCATTCGTCGTCGTCCTTGTCGGCATCGTCGCCCTGTTCGCGCGCAGCTGGATCAAGGTCGCGCGCGCCGATGAGGCGCTCGTCATCTCAGGTCGCAAGCAGAAGGTGCAGCGCGCCGTCGTCAACAGCGACGGCAGCACCAGCTCGGAGATGGCCGAATCGCCGGTCACGGTCATCGTCAACGGCAAGGCCGTGGTCAACCCGATCACCCAGCGCCACGAGATCATCTCGCTGCGCTCCCGCCAGGTGTCGCTCAACGCCGAGGCGCAGTCGCTCGACAGCGTCACGCTGAACGTCGACGGCGTCGCGATCGTGAAGATCGGCTCCGACCCGCTGTACGTGCGTCGTGCCGCCGAGCGCTTCGCCTCGCAGGACAAGGCCATCGAGCAGTTCACCACCGAACAGCTTGAAGGCGCGCTGCGCGGCATCGTCGCCACGCTCTCGGTCGTCGAGCTCATGCGCGAGCGCAAGAAGTTCTCCGACCAGATCGCGTCCGACGTCTCCCAGGAGCTCGCCGAGCAGGGCCTGATCCTCGACTCGTTCCAGATCAAGGGCATCACCGACAAGGTCGGCTACATCCAGTCGCTCGGCGCCCCCGAGATCCAGGCCAAGCGGCAGTCCGCCGAGATCTCGCAGACCAACGCCGACCGTGCGATCAACCAGAAGAACATCGCCAACCAGGAAGCCAACCTGATCGAGCAGACCGCGCTCGACACGAACACGGCCAACGCGAACGCCGGCATCGGCCGCGCCCGCGCCGAGGCCGAGCAGGCCGAGCAGCTCGCTCGCGCGCAGGCCGAGCAGGCCGTTCTTCAGCAGCAGGCCGAGAACAAGCAGGCCCAGCTGGATGCCGACGTCAAGCGCGTCGCCGACGCGCAGCGCTACGAGGCCGAGACCCGGGCTCAGGCCGACCTGTTCACGCGCGAGAAGGCCGCCGAGGCCGCTGCGATCGAGCAGGTCAAGCAGGCCGAGGCCCGCACCCGGATCGCCGAGCAGCAGGCGCAGGCCGACAAGGCCCGTGCCGCCGGTGAGGCAGCCGCCGCAGAGGCCAAGGCCGCCGGTGAGGCCAACGCGCTGCGCGCACAGGCCGATGCAGAGGCCGCCGCCCGCCGCGTCCGCGCCGAGGCCGAGGCCGCCGCCATCCGCGCCGAGGGTGAGGCCCGTGCGGCCGCCGTCGAGGCCGAGGCGAAGGCCATCGCGTCGAACCAGGAGGCGTTCCTGTCGCAGCGCGTGCTCGAGGTGCTGCCCGCGATCATGGGCGAGTTCGCCAAGGGCTACGCGACGATCGGCAACGTGTCGATCATCGGCGGCTCCGGCGAGGACGGCGCGTCCAGCGTCGTCGGCGGCGACAACGCGAAGGCCATGCGCGCCGTTTTCGACAGCGTCAACGCCGCGACCGGTCTCGACCTGGCCGCCATCATCCAGGGTCAGGCCGTCGGCCGCGGCTTCGGCGCCGGCGTCGCCCAGGCGTCTGAGGATGTTGCGCCCGCGGCGCCCGCGCGCCGCACGGCGGCGGTCGAGGTCGAGCCCGTCGTCGAGGACTGAGCTTCACACGCACGGAGGGCGCGGATGCTGCGGCATCCGCGCCCTCCGTGCGTCTGCGAGCCGTGCATCGTCCAGAAGAGGACAACAACGGAGAACAGGACACACGCGCGGCATCCGTCCTGTCCTCACGCGATCTCCTGTCTTCGGCAAACGGGTCCGCCGCGCGAGAGACTGGACGGGTGACTTTCGACCTGGCGAGGATCGGCGACGGACTCACGTTCGCCGGCGCACTCGACGACCTGAGCTCTGCGCTCGACGCGAACTCGGCCGTGGTCGTCAGCGCGCCGCCGGGCACCGGCAAGACCACGCTCGTCCCTCCCCTGCTCGCCTCCCGCACGACGGGGCGGATCATCGTCACGCAGCCCCGCCGGGTCGCCGCCCGCGCCGCCGCGCGGCGGCTCGCGCAGCTCGACGGCTCGCCGCTCGGCACCCGGGTCGGGTTCACCGTCCGCGGGGAGCGCTCCGTCAGCAGGGACACGCGGGTCGAGTTCGTCACGGCCGGCGTGTTGCTGCGCCGCACGCTGGATGACCCGGGCCTCGACGGCGTGAACGCCGTCGTCATCGACGAGGTGCACGAGCGCGCCCTGGAGACCGACCTGCTGATCGGTCTGCTCGGCGAGGTGCGCGAGCTCCGAGAAGATCTGGTGCTGATCGCGATGTCGGCCACACTCGACGCGGCGCGCATCGCCGAGGTGATCGGCGACCCGGCCCCTGTCGTGGAGCACACCGTCTCCGCGCATCCGCTCACCGAGCGCTGGGCGCCGAGCCCGGTGCCCCGGCTGGACGAGCGCGGCGTCACCCGTGGCTTCCTCGACCATGTCGCCCGCACCGCGGCATCCGGCGCGCGCGAACTCGCCACCGGCGACACGCTGGTCTTCGCACCCGGCGCGTGGGAGGTCGCCGAGATCGCCCGGCGCCTGCGCGACGAGGCCCGCGGGTTCGACGTGCGCGAGCTGCACGGGCAGATCCCCACCGCCGAGCAGGACGCCGTGATCCGCGGCCGGGCGCGGAGCGACGAGCCCCGCATCATCGTGACGACCTCTCTGGCCGAGTCCTCGCTCACCGTGCCCGGTGTGCGCCTGGTCGTCGACAGCTGCCTGTCGCGTTTCCCGCAGCGCGATGCGGGCCGCGGGATGAGCGGGCTCGTCACCGCCGGCGCCGCACGGTCGTCCTGCGTGCAGCGCGCCGGACGCGCCACCCGACAGGGGCCAGGCACCGTCATCCGGTGCGTGGACGAGCGCACCTACGCGGCGGCTCCGGCACGCCCCGCGCCCGAGATCGCCACGGCGGACCTCACGGATGCTGCGCTGCTGCTGGCCTGCTGGGGTGCGCCGGGCGGGGCGGGGCTGCGACTGATCGATCCGCCGCCCGAAGACGCGCTGGCCGAGGCGCAGACCGTGCTGCACGATCTCGGCGCGATCGACGACGACGGTCGCGTGACGTCGGAGGGGCGCGCGCTGGCCCGCATCCCCGTCGATCCGCGACTCGCGCGCGCACTCGTCGAGGGCAGCGAGCTCGTCGGCGCGCGTCTGGCATCGGAGGTCGTGGCGCTGCTCGGCGGCGACTTCCGCGTGCCCGAGGCCGACGTGGCCGCGGCGATCGTCACCCTGCGAGGCGGCCGTGGTCCGGATGCCCGCCGCTGGGCGAAGGAGGCCGAGCGCCTGCGCCGCTTCGCGCCGTCGTCTCCACACGGTTCCGGTCCCAACGGTTGCGGGTCCGCCGCCGAAACACCCGCAACAGGTGAGACCGGAGCATCAGGGGGACCATCCGCCAGAAGCTCCGGTCCCAACGGATGCGGGTCCGCCGCAGAAACACCCGCAACGGGTGAGACCGGAACATCAGGGGGATGGGTGCGGGGAAGCGTCGACGACGCGGGCCTCGTGATCGGGCTCGCGTTCCCGGGGCGCATCGCCCGACGGGTCGAGCACACCGCCGACGGCGCCGTGTTCCTGCTGGCGTCCGGCACCCGCGCCGGAGTGCGCGGCGCGCTCGCCGGCGCCGAGTGGCTGGCGGTCGCCGACGTCGCCCGCGCATCCGGCCGGGCCGCTGCCGGCTCCGGCGCGCTCATCCGCGCGGCCGCCGTCGTCACCGAGCAGCAGGTCGAGCGCGCCGCCAGCCACCTGATCACCGACCGCGTCGAGGCGGAGTTCGTGAACGGCCGCGTCGCCGCACGCCGCGAGCGCAGGGTCGGCGCGATCGTGCGCGCCTCGGTTCCGGTGCGCGCCACTGCCGACGAGGGGCGCGCAGCCGTGCAGCGCGCCCTGCACCGAGACGGCCTGGGCGTGTTCACCTGGTCGGATGCCGCAGACGAGCTGCGCCGCCGTCTCGCCCTGCTGCATCGCGCGATCGGATCGCCGTGGCCGGACATGTCGGATGCCGCGCTCGCCGAGGCCCTCGACACCTGGCTCGGCCCGGAGGTCGACGCCCTCGCCGGCGGAACTCCCGTGGGACGCATCGATCTGGCATCCGCTCTGCGCCGGCTGCTGCCCTGGCCCGCCGCCGCTGAGTTCGACGCGCTCGTGCCGGAACGGATCGAGGTGCCCAGCGGGTCCCGCATCCGCATCGCCTACCCGCCGCACGACGACCCCACCGCCAGGCCGGTGGTCGCGGTGAAGCTGCAGGAGTGCTTCGGCTGGGCCGAGACCCCGCGCCTGGCCGGCGGACGGGAGCCCGTGCTGTTCCACCTGCTCTCCCCCGCCGGGCGACCGCTGGCCGTCACCGATGACCTCGCCTCGTTCTGGTCGGGCCCCTACGCACAGGTACGCGCCGAGATGCGCGGCCGGTACCCGAAGCATCCGTGGCCCGAGGATCCGTGGGCCGCGGCGCCGACCCGCCACACGAAGAACCGCGCGGCCCGCGAGGGCTGACTCGAAGGCGGCTCCGAGAATGTCGCGAGAGGATGCACTGTGACCTCCTCGTCCCCGAACCGCTCGCGCCGCCGCGGCATCCTGATCGGCGCGTTCGCGATCTATCTCGTGCTGCTCGCGTGGGTCGTGCTGTGGAAGCTCGAGGTGCCGTGGATCGGCGACGCCGCGGGCCTCGACAGACGGCTCAAGCTCGTCCCGTTCCTGGCCAGCGGAGACGCCGACGCGAACTCGCCCATCGAGATGACGATCAATCTCGTGCTCTTCGTGCCCTTCGGGCTGTTCCTCGGCGCCCTCGCGCCGAACTGGTCCTGGTGGCGGACCGGCCTTGCCGCGCTCGGCGCGAGCCTCGGGCTCGAGATCGTCCAGCACGCGATCTCGACGGGCAGCTTCGACACCGCCGACCTGATCGTCAACACCGCCGGGGCCCTCCTCGGCTGGGGCGTGTACGTCGTGGTGCGCAGAGCCGCGGGCCCGCGCGCGCCTGTCATCATGTCGCGCCTCTGCATCACGGTGACGGCGTTCACCCTCGTGGCCGTGGCGGCGTTCGTCGTCTCGCCGTTGCACTACGGTCCGCAGCGAGACGTCGTGGTCGAGCGCACGGGCCCGACCCCCTGAGCCGTCACCGCGCGGGCGAGGCCTCGGCAGCGCTCGCCGGCCGGGGATCCTGCTCCGGCAGGCGCCTGACCCGCGGCAGTCGTGAGGCGAGCGCGACGACGAGCTGGGCGGCGAAGACCACGGCCGCTGCCACCAGGCACCAGTCGAGTCCGGCGAGCGCCGAGATCACCGCGGCCAGTCCGGCCCCGAGCGGACGGGCGCCATACGTCGAGACGATCATCAGCGAGGACACCCGCCCGAGCAGCGGCAACGGTGTGACGGCCTGACGCAGCGACGTCGTCGAGATCGCCCACAGCACCGGCCCGAATCCGAACAGGAAGAACGACGCGAAGACGATCACGGATGAAGGAATCCAGAGCGTCGCCACCAGGACAACCGCCGCGAGAAGACCGCAGATCGGCCCGACGATCATCAGGACTCCGAGCGGGAGGCGATCCGAAAGCCAGCGCGCGGCGAAGGCGCTGAGCAGGCCTCCGGCGCCGGAGACGCCGAGAGCGATGCCCACGGTCGCCGGAGTCATTCCGACCCTGTCGATCGCATGCACGACGAAGACCGCCTGCACCAGGAACCAGCCGACGTTGAAGATCATCGAGGTGAGGATCATCGGCCGGAGCAGATCGTGCTGGAGTGCGAACCGGAGTCCTTCGCCCAGGCTGCGGAGCGCAGGTTCAGGATGCGTCGCCGCAGGACGATCCGGAAGGGCGACACCTGTGAGCAGAACGACCGCGGCAGCGCACACGACCGTCGCCACGATGAATGCGGTGCTCGCACCGGCGAGCGACACCAGCGCCCCGCCCAGCGCGGGCCCCGCGATGTACGCGGTGCTCCGCCCCAGTTCGATCCAGCGGTTCGCGTCGACCAGGCGCTCTCTTTCCACCACTGCCGGCACCGTCGCGGGGACTGCCACGCTGAACGCGACCGTGCCGATCGCCCCGATCAGGCCGAGGGCGAGGAGCGCGGGGAACGTGAGTGCGTCGAGCAGCAGCAGCGCGACGACGCTCAGCAGGGTGGCCGTGCGCAGCGCCTCGGCGCCCAGGAGGAAGGGGCGCGGCGAGTGCCGGTCGACCAGCAGCCCGAAGGGCATCGCCAGCAGCAGGAACGGCAGCGTCTGCGCCACCTGCAGCAGTGCCGTCTCCGTCGCTCCCGCGCCGAGGACGACCACCGCCGCGAGGGGAGCCGCCGCGAGCGCGAGCTGCTCGGCGGTGAGGGTGAGCGCGCTCGCCGACGACAGGCGGGTGAACGCGGCCGGGAGTGCCGTTCTGCGGGACATGGATCGATTCCAGCAGCGGAGCGCACCGGATGCTGGCGGAAATCGGACCACGCACCGTCGGTGTGCGCGTCGCCTCGCTACGGTGTGCGGCGGCGCAGCGTCAGGGGCGCGAGGACCAGGAACGCCACGGCGAACGCGACGACGATGAGCACGGGCTGCCAGACGTCCCAGCCCTCGTCACCGGCCGTCACCGCATTGATGGCGTCGATCGCATGGCTGAGCGGCAGCCAGTCCGAGATCGCGTAGAGCACGTCGGGCATCTCGTCGCGGGGCATGAACAGCCCGCCCAGGATGATCTGCGGGAACACCAGCACGGGCATGAACTGCACCGCCTGGAACTCGGTCTGCGCGAACGCGCTCGCCAGCAGCCCCAGCGCGGTGCCGAGCACGGCGTCGACCACCGCGACCAGGCCCAGCTGCCAGAGCGGCCCGTCCACGGTCAGCCCGCACACGTACACGGCGAACGTCACGGTTATCACGGCCTGCAGCACCGCCATCAGCCCGAACGCCAGCGCGTACCCGAGGATGAAGTCGGCCTTGCCGAGCGGCGTCGTCATCAGCCGCTCGAGGGTGCCCGACCGCCGCTCGCGCAGCGTCGTGATCGAGGTGATCAGGAACATCACGATGAACGGGAACAGCGCCAGGATCGCGCCGCCGAACTGGTCGAAGACTCCGTCCTGGTCGGTGAACAACCAGGCGAACAGGCCGACCAGCAGGCTCGGTGCGACCAGCATCAGCGCGATCGAGCGCGGATCGTGACGCAGTTGCCCCAGCACGCGCCCGGCGGTCGCGAACATCCGCCGCGGGTTCACGACGCTGCTCCCCGCTGCGAGCGCCTCGTCGGCGGATGCTCCTTCTCGTCCCGCGCGATCAGCGCGAGGAACGCGTCCTCGGCATCCGGTTCGCCGGTGTCCTCCAGCAGCGCTGCCGGCGTGGTGTCGGCGATCAGCCGGCCGTCGCGCATCAGCAGCAGGCGATCGCAGCGTCGCGCCTCGTCCATCACGTGGCTCGAGACGATCCCGGTGGTTCCGGCATCCGCGATCCGCCGGAACATGCCCCACAGCTCGCTGCGCAGCACCGGGTCGAGGCCGACCGTCGGCTCGTCGAGCACCACCAGCTCGGGGCCGCCGAGCAGGGCCGCCCCCAGTGACACCCGGCCCGCCTGACCCCCGCTGAGGTCAGCCACCTGCCGCTTCTCGTGGTCGCGCAGACCGACCTCGTCGAGCACGCGGTCGACGTCGCCGTGCGGTGCGCCCAGGACGGAGGCGAAGTACTGCAGGTTCTGCCGCACGGTCAGGTCACTGTACACCGCGGCGCCCTGCGTGCCGTATGCCACCCTGTCCCGCAGCGCGCGCGAGCCGGCAGACTCGCCGAGCACGGTGACCGTGCCGCCCTTCACCTTCTGCACGCCCACGATCGCGCGCAGCAGCGTGGTCTTGCCGCATCCGCTCGGCCCGAGCAGTCCCGTGATCTCACCGCGCGGGATGGTGAGGTCCAGGCCGTCGAACACGGTGCGGCGCCCGCGCCGCACCGTCAGTGCGTCGACCGTCACCGCCGCAGCATCCGTCATGGGTGAATAGTGCGCCCTGCGGACGCGTCGGTCAATGGAGCGCGCCGCATCCGCCGCACGTCGCCCCGCCGGGGGCTGCCCCGACACGTCGGGGCGACCGCCGCGAACACAATAGGATGGCGCTCATGCTCATCATCGGCCTCATCCTCTTCGGCATGATCATCGGCGCCGCCGCCCAGTGGCTGCTCGGCACCAGCAAGGGCAAGAAGGTCGACTGGGCGCTGGCCTGCGCCGCAGGGCTCATCGGCTCGTTCGTCGGCGGCCTGCTGATCAGCCTGCTCAGCGGCGATGGCCTCGAACTCCGCCCGAGCGGCATCATCGGCTCGCTGGCCGGCGCGGTGATCGTCACCGCGATCTGGGTCGCCTGGAACCGCAGCCGCGCGAAGAAGTGACGCGCCGGAGCATTCCGCTCAGCACTCGATGACGTTCACAGCGAGGCCGCCCTCGCTGGTCTCCTTGTACTTCGTCGACATGTCCAGACCCGTCTGGCGCATGGTCTCGACCACCGCGTCGAGCGACACGTAGTGGTGGCCGTCGCCGCGCAGCGCGAGCCGCGCGGCGGTCACCGCGGTGGATGCCGCGATCGCGTTGCGCTCGATGCAGGGGATCTGCACCAGCCCGCCGATCGGGTCGCAGGTGAGCCCCAGGTGGTGTTCCATCGCGATCTCGGCGGCGTTCTCGATCTGGCGGACCGTGCCGCCCATCACGGCGGTCAGGCCGCCGGCGGCCATGGCGCACGCCGAGCCGACCTCGGCCTGGCAGCCGCCCTCGGCGCCCGAGATCGACGCGTTCGCCTTGAACAGCGATCCGAGCGCGGTCGCCGTGAGCAGGAAACGGCGGATGCCGCGGCGGCGGTTGGCCTCGGCGACCTCGTCGGGGTCCTCGATCGCGCCGACGGCGACCAGCGAAGCCTCGGCACCGAACCCGAGCAGCGCACTGCCGACCAGCTCTCCGTAGGGAGTGACGGCATTGCCCGCGCCCAGGCCGGAGTCCGCCAGGAACCGCCACCAGTACATGGCGACGGCCGGCAGGATGCCCGCGGCGCCGTTGGTCGGCGCGGTGACGACGCGGCCGCCCGCAGCGTTCTCCTCGTTCACGGCCAGCGCGAACGCGCCCAGCCACTCGCCCGGCACCTGCGGATGCCCGTCCGACTCGACGGCCTCGAGCTGCTCGCGGATGTCGGATGCCCGCCGCTTGACCTTGAGGATGCCGGGCAGGGTGCCTCCGCTGTGCAGGCCCGCGTCGACGCACGAGTACATGGCGTCCCAGATCGCGTCCAGGCCGGCCGCGACCTCCGCCTCGCTACGCGTCGCCATCTCGTTGGCACGGGCGATCTCGGCGATCGTCAGACGGTTCTCATCGCACAGGGCGAGCAGCTCCTCGGCGGTGTCGTACGGGTACGGCTGCACGGCGGCCGAGACCCTCGCCTCCTCGCCGTCGCGACGGATGAAGCCGCCACCGATCGAGTAGTAGGTCTGCTCGAGCAGGGGCGCACCCTCGGCGTCGAACGCGTGCAGGGTCATCGCGTTGGGGTGGCCGGGCAGGCGGGTGCGCGGCACGAACGACACATCGTCCTTGGTGAACGGGATGCGGCGCTCGCCCGCGAGCAGCAGGTCGCGCCCCTCGGGCCAGTCGCTCCAGAGCGCGCGCACGTCATCGGGATCGCAGGTCTCGGGGTGCAGGTCCTGCAGCCCGGCCAGCACGGCGTCCGGCGTTCCGTGGCCCAGGCCGGTCGCTCCCAGCGAGCCGAACAGCTCGCAGGTGACGCGCTCGACCTTCTCGAGCAGCCCGGCGGCGCGCAGCCGTGCCGCGAAGTCGACTCCGGCCCTCATCGGCCCCACGGTATGGGAGCTCGAGGGTCCTACACCGATGGAGAACAGGTCGAAAGCCGAGACGTACGCAGTCACCCCTCAAGGGTACGCCGTCGCGCTGTGCCGTGTGACGCATCACCCCCAGGGAATGTGGGGGTTTCGTCCCGATCCCTTGACCCGCGGATGCCGCGGGCGTTGACTTTCCGCATCCGCCGGTGAGCCCACCGGCGGTGATTCCACCGCGTGACTCTCCCCAGCGCGAAGTGCGTCCGTCGCACGCTGAATGACAGGAGTGTCGCCATGAGAACCACCTACAAAGTCCTCGCCTACACGATCCTCGTGCTGGTCGCCGTGCAGGCGGCGATGCATGCCTGGGCCTCGGCGGGGCTGGTCGCCTTCCTCGCCGGAGGCGGGACCATCGACTTCACCTCGGACGCCCCGCCCGCGGTGCCGGAGTTCCTCGGCATCATCGTGCACGGCATGAACGGCATGTACGTGATCCCGATCGTCGCGATCGTGCTGCTGATCATCTCGTTCTTCGCGAAGATCCCGGGCGGCACCCGCCGTGCCGCGATCGTGCTGGGGCTGGTGGCGCTGCAGGTCACGCTGGGGATCCTCGCGCACTCGTTGAGCTCCCTCGCCCTGCTGCACGGAGCGAACGCCATCCTGCTCGCCTCGTTCGCGTTCTTCGCGGGCTGGCGGGTGTCGCACCCGGCGAAGGCCCCGGCAGCGCAGCAGCCGGCCATGGTCTGACCCACGATGGCGCGACGCGCGCGCGTCGCTGCGGTGATCGGCTCCGTCCTCGCGGCGGGGCTGATCACCGCGGCGGTGTGGGGATGGGCCGCGAGCCGGCTCCCCGATTCGTACTCGGCCATGCAGATGGGGGCGGCCGACTACGGCGGAGGGCCGGCTCCGGCGCATGCCGGACACGACATGGACATGCCCGGCATGGACATGGCGGGCACCGACATCCGTGATCTCATCGCCGATCCGGATGCCCCGGCCGACGTGCACGTCGAGCTCGCCGCGCGCGCAGAGAAGGTGCGGATTCCCGGCGCCGAGCCGTTCGACGGATTCACCCTGAACGGATCGACGCCGGGTCCCGTCATCCGGGCGGTGCAGGGCCAGTTGGTCGAGGTGGTGCTGCGGAACGACGACGTGCCGGACGGCGTGACACTGCACTGGCACGGCGTCGACGTGCCGAGCGCGATGGACGGCGTCGCCGGCGTCACTCAGGACGCAGTGATGCCCGGCGAGACCTTCACCTACCGCTTCGTCGCCGATCAGGTCGGCACGTACTGGTACCACTCGCATCAGATCTCGCACGCGCAGGTGGTGGGCGGCCTGTTCGGCGCGCTCGTGGTCACGCCGAAGGCGGATGCCCCGGCCCCGGATGCCGTCGCGATCGTGCACACCTACAACGGCAGCATCCGCACCGTGAACGGCGCCGTCAGCGACGTGCGCGCCGAAGCCGCTGGCGAGGGCGAGGTGCGGGTGCGGATCGTGAACACCGACAACAGTCCGACCTCGGTGTGGGTGCCCGGCCTTCCGTTCCGGGTGCTCGCTGTCGACGGCACTGACGTCAACGAACCGGATGAGGTCACCGGCCGCAAGGTCACGATCACCGCGGGCGGGCGCGCCGACCTCGGCATCCGAGTGCCGCCCGAGGGCGCGACCGTCGCGCTGCCCGGAGCGACGTTCACGATCGGCGACGGCGAGCCGCGCACCGGCGCGCAGCCGGCGAAGGCCGTGGACATGCTCGCCTACGGATCGCCGGCGCCGCTCGGCTTCGACCCCGAAGCGGCGGATCGTGAGTTCCGCTACGACATCGGACGGATGCCGGGCTTCCTCGACGGCCGTCCCGGATTCTGGTGGACGATCAACGGCGGCATCGTCCCGAACGTGCCGATGTTCATGGTGGCCGAGGGCGATGTCGTGGTGATGCGCATCTCGAACGGCAGCGGCGAGCTGCATCCGATGCACCTGCACGGCCACCACATCGTGGTGCTGTCGCGCGACGGCGTCGCCGCGACCGGCAGCCCGTGGTGGGTCGACTCGCTGACCGTCGAGCACGGCTCGACCTACGAGATCGCGTTCGTCGCGGACAACCCCGGGATCTGGATGGACCACTGCCACAACCTGCCGCACGCGGCGGAGGGGCTGATGACGCACCTCGCCTACGAGGGTGTCACGACGCCGTACCGGATGGGTCGGGCGACGGAGAACATCCCGGAGTGAGGCGTCACGAAGAGTTCACCCCTCGCGACGCGGAACGGTGAGCGGGAGACACGACACGGCACCTGCTCTTCACCCTCCGGTCACGGGAAAGCGCTTCAGTGGGTTCACCCGCGCGCCTCGGCGCGGCCGAAAGGATCCCCAGAGATGAAACGCTTCGCCTCCTTCCTCGCCTGCGGCGTCGCCGCCGGCATCGCCGTCCTCGGTGCCGCCCCGGCGACCGCCACGACGACGTCGCTCCCCGACGCCGCCCAGCGCGCCGTCACCGTCGTGTCGTACAACATCCACCATGCGCAGGGCGCCGACGGCGTGCTCGACCTCGAGCGCATCGCGCAGGTGCTCGAGGACTCCGGCGCCGACGTCATCGGCCTGCAGGAAGTCGACCGCCATTTCGGCGCGCGCTCCGAGTACGTCGACCAGGCCGCCTGGCTGGCGCAGAGGCTGGGCATGTCCTACTGCTACTCGGCCAACCTCGACCTCGACCCCGAGGCGGGCCGGACCGACCGTCGCCAGTACGGCACCGCGATCCTCTCGGCGTACCCCATGGACGACTGCGAGAACACGCTGCTGCCGCTGCGGGCCGGCGAGGAACAGCGCGGTCTGGCCCAGGCCGACGTGCACGTACGCGGCGTCGAACTGCGGGTGTACAACACCCACCTGACCCACCAGAGCGCGCAGGGCCGCCTCGACCAGGCGGCGGTGTTCAACGAGAAGGCGCAGTCCGCGGCCATGCCCGTGGTGCTCGTGGGCGATCTCAACGCGAAGCCCGACTCGGCGGAGTACGGCGTCTTCACCCGGGTGCTGGCGGATGTCTGGCCCGTCGTCGGCGACGGCCCCGGCTACACCTTCGACAGCGACAACCCGATCGGACGCATCGACTACGCCCTCACTTCATCCGAGGTGACGCCGGTCGCAGCCGAGGTCATCCCGACGATCGCCTCCGACCACATGCCGCTGAAGACCGAGGTCGTGCTGCCGCATCCGTCGTCGCACGGCGGGGTGCGCCCCTGATCTCACGCCTCTGCCGCCGGACGCGTGTCCGGCGGCAGAGGCCGGATCACGCCGACGGCAGGGTGACGACGAACGTCGCGCCCACTCCGGGGACCGTCTCGATCGTGCCGCCGTGCGCCTCGATCACGGCGCGCGAGATCGCAAGGCCCAGACCCGTGCCGCCGCCGTCCTCGCGTGAGCGTGAGGCGTCGCCGCGGGCGAACCGGTCGAACACCGCCAGGTCGTCCGGCAGTCCGGGACCGTCGTCTGCGACCGTGAGCCTGACCGTTCCGGCATCCGTCTCGATGCGCACCGACACGGTCGTGCCGGGCGGTGTGTGCTGGCGGGCGTTGCCGAGCAGGTTGTCGACGACACGGCGCAGGTCTGCGGCATCGCCGCTGACGATCGCCGGCTCCTCACCGAGCTCCATCGTCCAGACATGATCGGGCGCGGCGACCCGGGCGCCGACGACGCACTCGGCGACCAGCATCCGCAGGTCGACCTCGGTCCGCGCCATCGCGGGCAGTGCGTCGAGCCGCGCGAGTGTGAGCATCTGGTCGATCAGCGTGCTCATCCGGGTGCCCTCGGCGTCGATCACGGCGGTGTTGCCGCGCATCTCCTCGACGTCCGCTCCGTCCCGTTCGGACAGCTGCGCGTAGGCGCGGATGCTGGTGAGCGGCGTGCGCAGCTCATGGCTGGCGTCCGCGACGAAGCGGCGCACCGCCTGCTCGCTGGCCTCGCGCTCGGCGAGTGCCTTCTCGACATGGTCGAGCAGATCGTTCAGGGCCGCACCGACCTGACCGACCTCGGCGGTGGAGACGATGTCGTCCTCGCTCACGCGCTGCGCAAGGGTCACCTCGCCGCGTCCGAGCGGCACCGAGGTGACCTCGGATGCCGTGCTCGCCACCCGGCGCAGCGGCCGCAGGGCACGGCCCATCGCGAGGGCCGCGGCGAGGATCGCGAGCACGATGCTGGCGAGCCCGACCAGCACGACGACGAGGGTCAGCCTGCCGGTCGCCGCGGTGACGGGCTCCATCGGCAGGCCCGTCACGACGACCGTCTCATCCGACGCCACGCGCGCGGCGACCCGGTACGAGCCGAGATCACCGCTGAGGTCGACCGTCTGCGGAGCCGCACCGACGGGCACGGATGCCAGGGTCTGCTGCTGCGCGGCGCTGAGATCGTGCCGGGTGCCGTCGGCGTCGATCCAGCCGCCCACCGCGAATTCGTCGTCGCGGAACACCGCGGTGACCGTGCCCGGCGACTGGCCGGGCGCTCCGACCAGATCGTCGCGGGCCGGCGGCTGCGGAGCGCCGGGCGGACGCGGGCCGCCGACCATGTCTGCGCCGCGCTGTGCGGCTCCGCTGAGACGCTCGTCGAGCTGACCGAGCAGATAGTCGTTCAGCGAGACCACCGACACCAGGCCCACGATCAAGCTCGCCCCCGCCACCAGGGCCGAGGCGATCAGCACCACCTGCAGGCGCAGACTGCGCGTGCGGCTCATGCCGCCGCCGCCTTGAGCACGTAGCCGACCGTGCGCACCGTCTCCAGCCGCACCGAGGCGCTCGCGGCGAGCTTGCGACGCAGGCTCGAGACGTACACCTCGACGAGATTGGAGTCGGTGCCGAAGTCGTACCCCCAGACCGCCTCGAGGATCTGGGGCCGGCGCAGCACACGGCCCACATTGTTCGCCAGCAGGAGCAGCAGCTCGTACTCGGTCGCGGTGAGATCGAGCGTCGCATCGGCGAGCGTCGCCGTGGACGCGGATCTGTCGATCTCGAGATCGCCGACGTGCAGCACGGATGCCGCGGGACGGGCGATCGCCGCGGCGGTGCGGGCCAGCACCCGCACCCTGGCCTGCAGCTCGGGCACAGCGAACGGCTTCGTGAGGTAGTCGTCGCCGCCGGCGCGGAGCCCGGCGATCCGGTCGTCGTGCCCGTCCAGCGCGGTGAGGAACAGCACCCTGACCTCCGGCCGGACGGCGCGGATGCGATCCAGCGTCTCGAGGCCGTCGATGCCCGGCATCATGATGTCGAGCACGACCACGTCGGGCTGGAACTCGCGCACCGCGAGCAGCGCGTCGCGGCCACGGTTCTCGATGCGCACCTCCCAACCGTCGACGCGGAGGGAGTTCGCCACCGCTCCGGCCAGAGGGACCTCGTCGTCGACCACGAGCACCCGAGCCGGCGTCCCGTCGGCGCGGAGCACCGGCGGTAGGCCGAGCGAGTCGCCTGCCATGGTCATGAACCGATCCTTGCGCACGATCATCTCCCTTCGCGCGCGCTCCCCGCGTCCATCCGTGTGCGCATCGCGTGTCGCACCGAGCCGCGCGCCACGCTCCCGTCGCAATCCAGCACAGTTCCGAACCCGAACACTGTGCTGGATTGCGACCGGAACACCCAAGCCGGAACGCCCCGTGCCCGATCGCGACCGGAACGCCCAGACACCGGCTGCTCAACGATCGGTGGAACCGGCCGTCAGGTCGTAGACCGTCACGCCGCCCACCGTCTGCGCGGCGAAGTTCGCCTCGACCCAGGACTGGATGTCGGAGTTCCCGCCGCCCATCCCCATACCTCCACTGGCGATGAAGTAGTGGATGCGGCCCTCGTCGACGTACTGCTGGAACTGCTCCAGGGTCGGCGACGGATCGCTGCCGTTGAAGCCGCCGATCGGCATCACCGCGTCACCGGTCGCGAGCTGGTAGCCGGCTGCGGACTGCGATCCGATGGTCGCGGCGACCCAGGTGTACTGCGAGGCGTCCTTCTCGAGCAGGGCCTGGAGCTCGGAGTCGACTGTGGATGCCTCGAGCAGACCACCGGCGCCACCGCGCATGCCGCCCTCGGAGCCGCCCGGCATGGTCGGGGGCGTTCCGTTGTTCTGACCGGAGCCGTTCGTTCCCGTGCCGTTCCCGCCCGGGAATCCGCCTCCGCCGGGCATGCCACCCTGCGTGCCGCCGGAACCGCCCTGGCCTGCCCCGGCGCCGTCGCCCGCTGCTCCGCCCTGGCCCGCAGGACCGCCTTGGCCACCGCCGAAGCCGCCACCGCCGCCACCAGGCCCGCCGCCGAACCCGCCACCGGGTCCGCCCATGCCGCCCTGAACAGACGGTCCGGCGGTCACGATCGACCCGGAGTGCCCGGTGCCGACGGTCTGCAGCGTGTACGCCGCCGGTGCGAGCAGGCCGCCGACGACCAGCGCGGCCGCAGCCGACACGGTGAGCACCCGCGAGCGCGGCGGCAGCAGCACGAGCACCGCGCCGACCACGGACACCACGGCCACCACGACCTTCAGCCAGGGCAGCCAGCTGCTGGAGCGCTCCAGCAGCACCCAGGCCCACCCGGCCGTGATCAACAACGCGGTCGCGGCGAGGAGGATGCGGATCCACAGCCGGTCCCTGTGCGCGAACACGACCACGGCGCTCGCACCGAGCAGCCCAGCCAGCGGAGCCGCCAGCGCGACCGTGTAGTACGCGTGGAAGATCCCGGCCATGAAGCTGAAGGCGACCATCGTCACGGTCAGCCAGCTCGCGAAGGCGACCAGCAGGATGCGTCGCGGGTCGCGCCGCGGGGCGCGCCCGATCAGCACCATCGCACCGGTGAACAGGATCAATGCGGCCGGGATCAGCCACGAGATCTGCCCGCCGATCTCGTTCAGGAACAGCCGCAGCGGGCCGGTCTCGCCCCAGCCGTTGCCGCCGCCGACGCTGCCGGTCTCGTCGCCGGTGAGCCGTCCGAGCCCGTTGTAGCCGAAGGTCAGCTCGAGGAAGCTGTTGCTCTGCGAGCCGCCGATGTAAGGCCGAGCGGATGCGGGCACGAGCTCGACGATCGCGACCCACCAGCCCGCCGACACGATCACCGCGCCGAGCGCCGCCAGCAGTTGCCAGAGCCGCTTCAGCAGCGGCGCTCCGGCGAACGCGAAGTACACGCCGGCGAGCACCGGCAGCACGAGGAACGCCTGCAGCTGCTTGGTGAGGAACCCGAAGCCGACCGCGACACCGGCCAGCAGCAGCCAGCGCAGCCTGCCGCCGTCGATCGCGCGCAACGTCAATCCGACCGATGCGGTGAGCAGCAGGAGCAGCAGCGCGTCGGGGTTGTTGAACCGGAACATCAGGGCGGCCACCGGGGTGAGCGCGAAGATCCCCGTCGCCAGCAGCGCGGCGGCCGCGCCGAAACGCTTCCTGACCGTGAACAGGATGATCGCCGCCGTCCCGACGCCCATCAGCGCCTGCGGCAGCAGGATGCTCCACGAACTGAGACCGAAAACACGAGCCGACAGCTCCATGACCCACAGCGAGGCCGGCGGCTTGTCGACGGTGATCGAGTTCCCGGCATCCGACGAGCCGTAGAAGAACGCGACCCAGTTCTGGGTGCCGGCCTGCACGGCCGCCGAGTAGAACGCGTTCGCCCAGCCGCTCGCGGCGAGGTTCCAGACGTACAGGATGCCGGTGAGCAGCAGCGCGCCGGCGTACGCCGGGGTCTCCCAGCGGGCGCGGGCGTGCGTCGTCGGCACCGCCTCGGCGGCGGGAGGGGCCGGAGCGAACCCCGGGGGCACGGGCAGTGATGCGGTGGTCATGATCGGTTCGCCTCCTGAGCGAGCATCTGATGTCTGGTGGACAGGGTCTCGGGCCGAAGGTCGGGTGGTGGCACCGAGCGGTCGCGGAACACCCACAGCCGCAGCAGTGCGAAGCGCAGCACGGTCGCGACGAGGTTGGCGACGGTGAGCACGCCCACCTCGAGCAGCGGTCCCGGGTCCGGGTCGGCTGCGTGCAGCAGCATCAGCGAACCGGAGGTCAGCGCCCACGCCATGCCGAACACGACGAGGCCCTGCAGGTGATGCGTCGCGACCCGCGTGCGGCCCCGGATGCCGAAAGTGAACCGCCGGTTCGCCGCGGTGTTCGCGATCGCGGTGGTCAGCAGGGCGAGGAAGTTGGCTGCCTGCGCGGACAGGAACGCCTGGAACAGCAGATACACGAGCGCATACGCCAGCGTCGAGAGCACACCGATCACGCCGAAGCGCAGTACCTGCGCGAGCAGCGGCACCGCGGGTTGCTGGAACGGATGCCGCCCGATATCGCGGTAGATCTCGTCGACGGGGATGCGACCACGGGCGATGTTCATCCCCACGCGTGCCATGCCCTTCAGATCGGCGGTCGCGGTCGCCACCACGTCGACTGAGCTGTGCGGGTCGTCGATCCAGTCCACCGGGACCTCGTGGATGCGCAGGCCGGCGCGCTCGGCGAGGATGAGCAGCTCGGTGTCGAAGAACCAGCCGTCGTCCTCGACGTGGGGCAGCAGCCGGCGCGCGGCATCCGCCCGGATCGCCTTGAACCCGCACTGCGCGTCGCTGAACCGCACCCCGAACGTGCCGCGCAGCAGCGCGTTGTACGACCGCGAGACGAACTCGCGCTTCCCGCCGCGCACGATCCGCGAGGTGCGGGCCAGGCGCGACCCGATCGCGAGGTCGGAGTGGCCGGACAGCAGCGGGGCGACCAGCGGCCGCAGCGCACGCAGGTCCGTGGACAGGTCCTCGTCGAGGTAGACGAGCACGCGGGCCGGCGATGCCGACCAGACCGCCTTCAGCGCCCGGCCACGTCCCTTCTGCGGCAGATGGACGGCGACGACTCCGTCGAGGGTCGCGGCCAGGTCATCGGCGATCCGCGCCGTGGCATCCGTGCTCGCGTTGTCGGCGATCGTGATGCGCCACGACGCGGAGTCGTCAGCACTGAGATGTGCATGCAGTAGCGCGATGCACTGCGCGAGCGTGTCCTGCTCGTTGTACACGGGCACGACGACGTCGAGATCGAGGGGCGTCTGCGAGGAGGTCATGCGACCATGCTCGGCAGCCCGGCGTCAGGGACCCTTTGGCGTTCCTATGCCTCGGATAAAGCCGCTACAGACCCCGCACGCGCGCAAGGAACTCCGCGGTCGCGGGATGCTGCGGAGCGTCGAAGATCTGCTCCGGCGGCCCCTGCTCGACCAGCACGCCCTCCTTGAGGAACACCACCCGGTCTGCGACCTCGCGCGCGAAGGACATCTCGTGGGTGGCCATCACGATCGTCGAGCCGCGGCGCTTCAGCTCGCGCACGAGATCGAGCACCTCGCCGACGAGCTGCGGGTCGAGGGCGCTGGTGATCTCGTCGAGCAGCAGCACCTCGGGCTCGGTGAGGATGGCCCGTACGATCGCGACGCGCTGCTGCTGACCGCCCGAGAGCCGGTCGGGGTACTCGTCGGCCTTGTCGCCGAGGCCGAGCGACTCGAGCAGCTCGCGACCACGGGTGCGCGCCTCGCCCTTCGGCATCCCGTGCACCTTGCGGGCGGCCAGGGTGACGTTGTCGAGCACGGTCATGTGCGGGAAGAGGTTGAAGTGCTGGAACACCACGCCGATCCGTGCGCGCACGGAGTCGGCGTCCACCCGCGGGTCGGTGATGTCGTCGCCCTGCAGGAAGATCTGACCGTCGTCGACGCGCTCGATGAGGTTCATCGTCTTCAACAGCGTCGACTTGCCGGATCCGGACGCTCCGATCAGCACGACGACCTCGTGCGGGGCGACCGCGAGGTCGAGTCCGCGCAGCACGTCGTGGTCGTCGAAGCGCTTGCGCACTCCGCGGGCCTCGATGACGGGCACGGCACTCATACGACTCCTCCGGCCTGCTCGCGCTTGTTGAGGCGCGCGGTGACCCCGTCGGTCAACCGGATCATCGGCCAGCTGAGCGCGATGAAGAACAGCGCGGCGACGACGTACGGGGTGTAGTTGTAGGTGTCGGCGACCTGCAGCTGCGCGGCGCGCACGGCGTCGATCACGCCGAGGATCGAGATCAGGCCGACGTCCTTCTGCATCGAGACGAAGTCGTTCATCAGTGCGGGGATGACCTTGCGCACGCCCTGCGGGATGACGACCATCCGCAGCGTCTGCGCGTGGCTGAGTCCCAGCGACCGCGCGGCGACGCGCTGCGACGGATGCACCGCCTCCATGCCCGCCCGCAGCACCTCGGCGACGTAGGCCGAGTAGCTGATGACGATCGCGATGGTTCCCCAGAAAACAGCGGGCATGCGCGGGAAGATCATCAGCGCCGGGATGCCGAAGCCGACCAGGTAGAGAACGATCAGCACCGGGACGCCACGGAAGAAGTCGGTGTAGGCCGCAGCGAGGGCGCGCAGCGGGAAGAACACGGGTCCGCGCAGCGTGCGCAGCACGGCGAGCAAGGTACCGAGGATCGCGACGCCGACGGCGGCGATCAGCAGCACCATGATGTTCACGAGCAGGCCCTGGAACACGGGGCCGATGCTCTGCAGTGCGATCTGCGGGTCGAAGAACATCTCGCGCACCGCGGTCCAGCCCGGGGTGTTCACGAGGACGACGACGATCACGCCGATCAGCACGACGCTGCTGACGAGGGCGATCAGGACCGATCGCGTGGTGGCACGGCGCCGCAGAGCGCGGCGTGACAGCTCGAGATCACTCGGCTGCCACGTCGCGTCGGCGGTGGGGGTGCTCACTTCAGGACGGGGACGTCGACCGCGTCGCTGAGCCACTTCTGCTGCAGCTCGTCGAGGGTGCCGTTCTCGCGCAGCGTGTCGACAGCCTTGGAGACGTCATCGGTCAGCTCGGAGCCCTTCGGCAGCACGAACGCGAAGTCGTCGCCGCCGTCGGAGGTGGCGAACTGGCCCGAGACGGTGGCGTTCTCGATCTGCGCACCGGTCACGTAGAACGCGCCGGGCAGGTCGGTGACCATGGCGTCGATCTGGCCGCTCTTGAGCGCCAGCACGACGTCGTCGACGGTGTTGAAGACGCCCAGGTTCGCCTCACCGAGCTGCTCCTTGGCGACGGTGTAGCTGGTGGTTCCGGCTGCGACGCCGACCTTGACCTTCTTCAGCTCGTCGATCGAGGTGGCGGATGCCGCGGGCGAGTCGTTCAGCACGACGACGGCCTGCGTGGTGGTGTAGTACGGCGACGAGAAGTCGACCGCCTTCTTGCGCTGATCGGTCACCGAGAACTGCTGGATGTTGACGTCCCAGTCCTTCGGGCCGGGGGCGATCGCGGCGTCGAAGCCGGTGCGCACCCACTCGATGTCCTTCGCATCGAAGCCGAGCTCCTTCGCGACGGCGTTGGCGACGGCGCCCTCGAAGCCCTCGCCGTTGGCGGGGTCGTCATCGACGAACCACGGCTCGTAGTTCGGCTCGCCGGTGGCGATGGTGAGCTTGCCCGCGGTGACGGTCGGCAGCGCGCCGTCGCCCGCGTCAGCGGACGGTGCGGCGGACGAGGTGCCGGAACAGGCGGCGAGGGACACGGCGGCCGCGGCCGCGATGGCGGCGAGGACGGCACGACGGAGGGTGCGGGAGATGGGCACGGTTCACTCCTGAAGAGAGGTCGGGTTCGGGTTCAAGGGTACGTCGGCAGCGAGTCGCCAGTCTGCGAAGTCGAAACCTGGCGACACGAAGCACGAGACGAGCACCTCTGCGTCGTCCAGCGGGCGGGCCGCCTGCCAGACGCCGGCGGGCACGAGCACCTGCGCCGCCTCGCCGGGGCCGAGTACGACCGGGGTCGCCTCCCCCGGCTCCGCGCCGTCGCCGCCGAGACTCAGCTCGAGCCGGCCGGGGCCGTGCCAGAGCCACAGTTCGTCGCTGGTGACGACGTGCCAGGCGCTGCGCTCGTCGGGCTGCAGCAGGTAGTGGATGCAGGTGCCGGCTGGCCGGGCGCCGTTCGGCGTGTCGACGGCGAGCGGGCTGGTCCAGGTGCGCCGGAACCAGCCTCCCTCGGGATGCGGGGCGAGGTCGAGCCGTTCGGCGGTCGCGGGCCTCATGGTCATTCCTCCCCTCCGGCTCCTGAGCGAGGAGCGAAGCGACGAGACGAAGGGCGCCCTTCGTCTCGCTCCGCTCGCTCAGGGTCCGGGGCAGTCGGGAATCCGGATGCCGCCCACCGCACCTCGCCCGCGACGATCGTGGCGGCGGCGCGGCCGGTGCCGGACTCCACGAGCTCGGCGATCGCCTCGGGCCCCGCGGGCACGTCGAAGAACGTCAGGTCGGCGAGCGCGCCGACCGCGAGGTATCCGGTGCGGTCCGGACCGACATCGATGCCCATGGCGTGCGCGCCGCCGATGGTCGCGGCTCCCAGCAGCCGCGCATGCAGGTCGCGATCGGTGTAGCCCTGCGAGCGGGCGACGCGCGCCAGCTCCGCGACATCCGCCATCAGATCGAGCGACGGGCTGGACGAGAGCGAGTCCGTGCCGACCGCGATCGGGCTGCCCTCGCGCAGGTAGGCGGCGATCGGCGGCTCCTCGAGGCCGATCACGGCGTTCGACCGTGGGCACAGCGCCACGGTCGTGCGCCGCTCGCGCAGGATGGCGCGGTCGCGAGCGCTCATGTACACGCCGTGGGCGATGTGGCAGTCCGGCCCGAGCACGCCGAGCTGGTCGACGAACTCGGTGGCGCTGGTGCCGAAGCCCGCCTGCCGCAGCTCCTGGAAACTGGCCAGGCCCGCGGTGTGCCAGGCCTGCGGATGCTCGTGCGCGAACTCGTTCTCGAAGGCGGCCTCGCCGAGGTGGATGTGGATGCGCCCGCCGCGCTCGCGCACGATGTCGGGGATCTCCAGCAACGGCTCGATGTCGAGCGAGTAGGGCGCATGCGGCGACAGACCCGAGCCCGGCGGGGTGGGCAGCGCGTCCAGCGCCCGCTCGACCTGCGCGCGGCCGGTGCGCGCCCAATCGGCGTTGGTCCAGCTCATCACCTCCCAGTAGGTGATGCCGTGCAGCCTGGCGTCGTGCAGAGCGGATGCCGCGGAGGGGTCGGTCACCACGTCGGCCACCGCCGTCGTTCCGCTGCGCAGGGCCAGCTCGGCACCGGCCGCGGCATCCGCCGCCCAGTCCCTGCCGCCCTCGTACACGGGATCGAACGCGGCGACCCAGTCGTCGAAGCCGGCGTACTGTCCCTGACCGACGACGGCCATACCGGTGTACTGCAGATGCGTGTGCGCGTTCACCAGACCTGGCGTCAGGATGCCCGGCCAGTGCACCTCGTCGTACGCGGCGCCGCGCTCGGCGAGCGAGCGAAGCACCCAGGCGCGCTCCCCGACGTGCACGATGCGGCCGTCGCGCACGGCGACGGCGCCGTCCGGGATCGGGGGCGCGGTGACGGGCACGACGAGCCCGGCCGAGTAGACGGTGATCACGCGTGCGCCTTCCTGCTGCCGGACGTGGTGTACCGCGGCGAGCGCCAGTCGGCCTGCGCCTGCACCTGCGCGGTGCTGCGCCGGTCGATGCCGTCTCCGCGGGCCGCGAGCGCCGAGCGGGCGATCGCGGCATCCGCCTCGACGGGGAAGGCGTGCAGGCCGGGGGCGAGGCCGCCGGTGAGCAGCTGTTCGACCGCGCCGAGCTGCACGGCGAAGGAGAGATCCATGATCTCGATCGGGTTGCCCTCGGCGGCGGCCAGGTTCACGCAGCCACCGCGCGCGATGAGCAGAGCGCCGTCGCCTGCGCGGTCGAGGTGCTCCCCTGCCGGGACGAGCGTCGCGGGATCCACATCCACCTCGCCGGGGACTCCCCCGGCGACCGCGACGATCCTCGCGGCGCGCAGCGTTCCGGCATCCACGGTGTGCGGAGCGCCGGTCGCGGAGATCACCAGCGCGCCCGGCGCGAGCTCGGCCAGCGGCCCGATGCGGAACCCGTCATGCGCGGCCTTCAGCGCGCGCACCGGGTCGGTCTCGGCGACGGCGATCTCGGCGCCGAGTGCGCGCAGGTGCGCGGCGACGCCCTCGCCGACCGGCCCGTAGCCGATGACGACAGCGGGCTGGTCGCGCACGCCGATGCCTGCGGCGTCGAGCACGTCGCCGATCGCGAACACGCAGGACTGCCCGGTGCCGTAACGGTTGTCGAAGGAGGTCTTCATCGCCGCGTCGTTCACCGCGATCACCGGGACGCGCAGCAGGCCCTCCCGCTGCATGACGCGCAGCGGGGTCAGACCGCTCGTGGTCTCCTCCGCCGCACCGCGCAGCCCGGCCGCCAGCCCCTCCTCGTGTGCGAGGCGGATCAGGTGCGACCCGTCGTCGAGCAGCAGGTCGAAGCCTCGGCGCAGGAACGCGATCGCCGCGGAGCGCTCCTCGGCGCCGGACAGCGCCGGATCGCCGTCGACCGGGATGCCCCGGTCTCGAAGCACCTCGGCCACCTCGACGTCGATCTCATCGGGGTGTGCGTACACGGCCACCTCGGCCCCGGCGTCGCGCAGCAGCAGAGCGAGCTGTGCGGTCTTGGGCTCGAGCACCATGGCGATGCCGATCCGGATGCCGTGCACCAGTCCCTCGTCGCGCAGTCGGTGCGCGATGAGCGTGGAGACGGGCATGTGCGCGCCGGCATTGTCCACGCGATCCTCCGCGGTCGCGCGGAGCGGCAGCGGGGCGTCGTCGATCAGGATGTCGGGCGTCCCGTCCGGGACGAACGTCACGCCGCCGTCGGTGAGATGCCCGCCCAGCGCCGGGATCAGCCGCCGCAGCTCCTCCGCGACCGGGGCGTCCCCGCGCACAGAGAACGCACGGCCCGCGATCAGCAGATTCGTCTCACGGGCGAACCGGCGCACGAGGCGCTCGGCGGCGGTACGCACTTCGGTCATCGGGAAGCTTCTCCAGGAAAGACGAAAGCCCCGGACACCGTCCGGGGCTTCCTATACTGTCTCAACACAGTGCGCGCCTGGAGGGACTCGAACCCCCAACCTTCTGATCCGTAGTCAGATGCTCTATCCATTGAGCTACAGGCGCACGGCCCTCAGCGGGCCGAGGAAAAGCCTACAACAGGTTCGCGCGGAACACGAATCGAGGCCGATTCAGCTCTTCGCGGCCGTCTTCCGACCCCAGCGCGAGGGCTTCTCGGCCTTGGCCTCGGCCTTCGCCGCCTCCTTCGCGAGCTTGTCCGCCTGCTTGCGTCTGCTGCGCTGCTGCGACGACAGCGCCTGCAGGTCGACGAGCTTCAGCGCCTGCATCCGCGCTTCGCGCATCGAGGCGTAATCGGGATCCTGATCGGGCCGCATGCCCTCGACCCGAAGCCGGCGATCGAGGTTGCCGCGCACATCGGCCCAAGCTGCCGCCCGCGCGGACTCGACCAGTTCGCGCACCTCGTCCGGGTCGTCGGCCAGCTCGCGCAGCCGCTGTGCGACAGCGGTCGACTGCCGTGCGCGCCGCTTGAGGTTGCGCACGTCGCGATCACGGTAGTCGTGCGTGCCGGCCGGGTCGGAGTGCCGGCCCTTCGCGCGTCTGCGCAGTGCGGTGAGATGCTCGGCGGCCTCGTCGGACTCGGCCGCCATCGCCCGCAGCACGTTCTGAGCGTCACCCGCATAGCGATCGAGATCGAAGGCACCGCCCTGGGCGATCGTGCCGACGAGGATGTGGTTCTTCACAGCAAGGCGCGCCGCCGCTGTGGCGATCGCGACGCCTTCCGCAATGGCATCCGCTGTACGTCCCACGACACCTCCTGCCATGAGCGTACCCGCCGGGTCCGACGTCGGGACAGCCCGGAAGTCAGTCCACGGGCTCTGCCAGCCCGCCCCAGAGCGCGACGGCCTCCTCGCACGCCGCTTCGAGGTGCGCGCGGTTCAGCTCGCACACGAGCTCAGCGTCCCGCGCGACGAACGCGTCGACGATCGCCCGATGGGCATCCACGTGCGCGTACAGATCCGAGTTGCGGCCGAACGCGCGGCGGAACCGGGTCTCGAACACGCCCATGGTCTCGTCGATCGTCTGGTTGCCCGCCAGCGCGATCAGCGTGCGGTGGAACCGCCCGGCCGCGAGGTTCGTCTGCACGATGTCACCTGACGCTGCGGCGTCGTGCTCGTCGGCGAGCGCGGCGATGACCTTGGCGACCCCGTCTTCATCGTGCCGTTCGGCGGCGATGCCCAGGGCGGCGTTCTCGATGGCGATGCGCAGCACACTCAGGTCGACCACGTCCTGCGCGGTGAAGTCCCGCACGACCGCCCAGGTGCGCGGGCGCGAGATGACGACCCCCTCCTGACTCAGCCGCCGGATCGCCTCGCGCACCGGCAGTCTCGAGACGTTCAGCTCCCGCGCGAGATCCCGCTCCACCAGGCGCGATCCCGGCAAGCGCCTTCCCAATACGATGTCCTCTCGCAGCACGCGAGTCACGCGCACTGATTCGAGCTCCCCTGGCCCCAGCCCCATGCTATGGATTGAAGCACGCGCCCGGCGGTCCGCAAAAGATGATGTCATCCCGGCCCTTCAGTGCGGTGCGTAGTGGTCGAAGTACACCCGCGCGACGAGTTGACGCCTGCTCGTCACGCCCGCCTTGTCGAAGATCGCCTTCAGATGATCCTGCACGGTGTACGGCGACAGGAACAGCGTCGAAGCGATCTCGCGGGTGTCCCGTCCGCGCAGGACGAGCGCGACCACGTCGCGCTCGCGGGCGGTGAGCCCGAAGGCGGCGGCGACCAGGTCGACGATGTCGTGCGGGCGGGCGTCGTCGATCGTGACGATGATGTCGCGCCCGCGCCCGCCCTCCAGCCTCTCCGCCGACAGCACCAGCCAGCATCCGTCCGGGGTGCGCAGCCGGATGCGGACCGGCGAGGCGTCCGGCTCCGCGCGCCGCGCACGCTGCACGAGCGAGTGCAGGACGGTGAGTGGATCGGCGGTCGCCGCGCCCCGCGCCAGCGCATCGATCTTCGTCCTGGCCCCCGGCGTCATCCGCGCCACGCGATCCTCCTCGTCGACGATCACGACGGCGGATGCCCCTTCAGCCGCGTCCCGCGGCATCCGTGTCTGCGTGAGCAGGCCGCCGCGGATGCCGCGGGTGACCGCCGGGACCACCGCTTCCAGGCAGGCGAGATCCTCCTCGTCGAACGCGCGATCGTCGGAGCCGCGGAACATGGAGATCGCGCCCCACGCGCCCGTCCGGTCGGCGAACACGACGCGCGCCTCGTCGGTGAAGCCGAAGACCGGGGTCAGCAGTTCCGCCATCCGCAGCGAACGCTCTGCGGCCCCGCCGAACTCGTGGCTCACACCGATCGCCGTGCGCCCGCCGGCGACCATCGTGCGCACCGCAGTCGGGTCGTCCTCGCCGTACTCGATCCGCGCCCAGTGCAGGTCGGATTCATTGCGGCCGGCCAGCGCCCCCTGTTTCGTCACCCCGGTGACGATCGCAGTGGCCGGGTCGAGCATCGCGACGCAGGCGGCGACGGAGGGCACCGCGCGCGACAGGAGCTCGGCGGATTCGATGAGGAAGTCGCCGGCGGGCAGGCTCGAGCGCGACATCCGCTCGATGCCGTCCCTCACCCCCGCGACCGCGGCCGACCCCACGACCATGTGCACAAGTGTCCTCCCCCGAAGGCCTGTGCGTCATCCGTGAGGTCACGGATCTTCCGGAGTGAGGCCGGAAGCATCAGGCCCGGCGGAACTCCGAGACCATCGGGCAGTCGAAGGGGTCGCGGGCGGCGAGCCCGACGCGGTTGAGGTAGTCGACGACGATGGCGTAGGAGCGCCAGAGCGACGTCTCCGTGTACGGCACGTCGTTCACCTGGCAGTACTCCCGGACGATCTCCCTCGCCTGCGCGAGGTGCGGCCTGGCCATGCTCGGGAACAGGTGGTGCTCCACCTGGTGGTTCAGGCCGCCCATCAGCCAGGTCGCCCACCAGCCGCCCCGGATGTTGCGCGACGTGCGCACCTGCTTCGAGAAGAAGTCCAGCTTCGCGTCGCGGTCGATGACCGGCATCCCCTTGTGGTTGGGGGCGAAGGACGCCCCCATGTACACGCCGAAGACGGCGAGCATCACTCCGACGAAGGCGAACGCCATGCCCAGCGGAAGCAGCAGGAAGATCGGCGTCAGGACCAGCGCGAACCGCGCCGCGATCATGCCGATCTCGGGCCAGCGACCCTTGACCTCGCCCCGAGCGGCGAGGTGCCGGAAGCTCAGCACGTGCAGGTTGACCCCCTCGAGCGTGAGCAGCGGGAAGAACAGCCAGCCCTGCTTGCGGGTGATCAGGCGCCGAAGGCCCCTCGCCTGCGCGGCATCCTCGTCGAGGAACGAGATCGTGTCGACCTCGATGTCGGGGTCCTTGCCGACGCGGTTCGGGTTGGCGTGGTGTCTGCTGTGCTTGGAGTCCCACCACGAGTAGCTGATGCCGACGAACGAGGCGAGCACGCGCGCCAGCCGGTCGTTCGCGGGACCTGTTGCCAGGATCTGCCGGTGCGCGGCCTCGTGCGCGAGGAACGCGACCTGGGTGAACAGCACGCCCAGCGCTCCGGCGATAAGCAACTGGAACCAGCTGTCGCCGAACAGGATGAAGCCGGTGATCGCACCGCCGAAGGCGAGGGCGATGGCCGCACCGACGGCGGCGTAGAACCAGGGGGCTCGACGCAGCAGACCGGTCTCGCGGACGACCTGCGAGACGTGCGAATAGGCACGGGTGATCGGCGGGAAGTCCTCCACACGCGCGTAGGTCTGACGGATGGGTCCGAGTGTCGCGGGTGCGACGGTGGGTGCAATGGAGATGATCGGCGCCTTAGGTGTGGCCGACCGTCGGGAACGATCGGGACGAAGCCAAAGGCGGCTGCCGATCGCTTCCCCTCACAGTACGCGGGTGCACATGCCGCAACCTGCATGGATCCCGACATGCGGAACGGGCGGCCGGACCGAGGTCCGACCGCCCGTTCGCGTCAGTGATCGGAGATCAGAGGGGACGGATGTTCGCCGCCTGCATGCCCTTGGGGCCCTGCTCTGCGTCGAACTCCACCTTCTGGTTCTCGTCCAGGCTGCGGTATCCGTTGCCCTGGATCGCGCTGAAGTGCGCGAAAAGGTCGGCGGAGCCGTCGTCCGGAGCGATGAAGCCGAAGCCCTTGTCTGCGTTGAACCATTTGACGGTGCCAGTGGCCATGACGTCATTCCTTCGTTGTCTGGGACCACGGGAGTGATCCGTGAAACCGCGTCGGCGACGCCGGCGCGGGGTATGGAGCTGCGCGGACAGGTGGTCCGCCGCAGGGGTCGTGTGGGCCTCGAGCGCACTGCGCGCAGCATCCAGAGAAGCGGATGCCGCGAGGCGCTGGCCGATGGGCCCGTAGACGAGAACGTGGTCGTCGGAGTCGATGACGACATGGCCGGCGTACTCACCGTCGCGTGTGGCGACGTGAACGTCATGATCGGCCTGGCGCCACGAGAGCGCCGGAGCGGGTGCTGCAGAGGTGAAGATGTGTAACAGTCTTTCAGTGATTCGCGATCCGCGCCATCTTTGGGGCAGTCGCGGGAGGAAGTCGGTGGGGCGCGTTATGTGCGCGGAGGGCCCGTGAAAGGGGCGACGCTGGGGCGAGGAGGATGTGACACTCCCGTTCCCGGTGAACATCTCACACTAGCAGGTGCCGGCTGGGAATCAGTCCCGCGACGTCGCATTCACGCTTCCGGAGCGCTCCTGCCCGCTCAGGAGCGCGATGGCGGCCATCATGCGCTCGGTGATCTCGCGGCGGGCCCTGCCGTCCGGCACGTTCTCGAGATCGGTCAGATCGAGGGGCTCGCCGAAACGGACCTCGACGCGCGGCCTTCCCGGCAGCAGATGGCTCAGGGGCTTCACGGAGCCGGTGCCGATCAGCCCGACGGGCACCACCGCCGAGCGCGTGTCGCGCGCCATCCAGGCGGCACCGCCGTGTCCGTCGTGCAGCTTCCCGTCGCGGGAGCGGGTGCCCTCCGGGAACACCGCGAACACGCTCCCGGCGCGCAGGATGCTGCTGCCCGCATCGAGTGCGGCACGAGCATCCCGGCCGGTCGCCCGGCGCACCGGGACACCGCCGATCGAGCTGAAGAACCAGCGCTTGAAGCGGCCGAGCAGTCTGGAACCGGCGAAGTACGACGCCTTGATGAGGAACTGCACGGGACGGATCGCGGATGTCGGGATGATGAGAGTGTCGAGCGACGAGAGGTGGTTGCTCACCAGCAGCACCGCGCCGCGCTCGGGAACGTTCCCCCGGCCGACGATGCGCGGGCGGTACATGATCCAGAACACCGGGCGCAGGATCGCCCGGCCGATGAAGTAGACGGCGCCCGGACGGGGGACTGTGGCAGAGGTCTGCGGGGCGGGGGCGGGGGCGGTCACCTCGCCACCTTATCCGGATCGCGGATCCGCTAACGCTGTGCCGGCCTCGTCGGCTCGTCCGTACGAAATCGGTGCCTGCCAGGGCCGACGGTGCGGAGGCGGCCATCGGGAAGGTGAACTTCGGCGGTCGTGTTCGCGGGAATCTCGATGTCGAAGGTCGTCACGCCGTTGTCCGTCCGCCATGCGCTCGTCACCAGCCCGTACGGGCTGTCGTACCCGGCCGACGCGTGGGTGAGAGTTCCGCCCGGCAGCGGCGAGATCACGAAGCGGTTGTCGCCCGCGATCCGGATGCCGGCGACGGTGTCGAACAGCCATTCGCAAACGGCGCCCGGTGCGTAGTGGTTCTGGCTGGCTTCGCCTTCCCAGTCCTCCCACACCGTGGTCGCGCCGGCCCTCACCTGAGCGAGCCAGCTGGGGGCACTCTCGTTCTCCAGCATCCGGTACGCGACATCGGATCGCCCGGCCTCGGTGAGCATGGGAAGCACGAACGGGGTCGAGAGGAACCCGGTGCCGATCGTGTCGTCGCGGTTCTCGACGGCGCGCACGAGCCGACCGCCCACGCGCTCGGCCGCGCCCGGGTCGAGAAGACCGAGCGCCAGTGGTCGCACGAGCTTGGCCTGCCGATCGGTGTCGATGGTGCCGTGGTGGACGAAGAGGTGGTTGTAGGCCTTCTTCGCGCCGTCGGCATACTCGGCGAATCGAGCGGCGTCATCGGGCTCGTCCAGTTGCGTGGCGATCTCCGCGAGGTGGGACATCGTGTAGTGCAGATACGCAGTGGCTTCCTCCGTGCACAGCGGCCGTGAACGTGCCGAGACCTCGTCGCGGAACTCCTTCGGCTCCAGCCACTCGCCGTAGTGGAAGCCCTTCTCGTACGTGTACTCGTTGAAGGGATTCGTTCTGGCATCCTTGCGGCGCTTGTGCCCCGTGTGAGAGATCATGTAGCGCGCGTACCGGGTCATGGCGGGATAGAACTCGCGGAGGATCGCCTCGTCGCCGTAGCGCTTCCATAGGCGGTACGGCACGAGCACGAGCGCGTCAGCCCACCCCACCGACCCTCCGGAGGTGTCGTACATCATCGGCACGCCACTGTACGGGGCGACAGCCCTGGGCTTGCCCGAGCGCAGCTGCGAATCCTCGAGATCGCGCATCCACTTCCGGAAGAACGCGGCGACGTCCATGAAGTACGCAGCGGTGTTGAAGAAGACCTGCGCATCGCCGGTCCAGCCGAGCCGCTCCCGGGTCGGACAGTCCGTGGGTACGTCGAGGAAGTTGCCCTTCATGCTCCAGCGGGTGTTCTCGACGAAGCGATCCAGCATCGCGTTCGAGGACGTGAACGTGCCGGTCTGCTCGAGGTCGGAGTACACCGCGACGGCGCGGATGGATGCCGGGTCGATGTCCACATCGCCCTGGACGAGCGCGTACCGGAATCCCGCGACGGTGAACGAGCACTGGTAATCGGTGACCCCGTCAGCGCAGGTGATCAAGATCTCCTGTTTCGGCGTCGACTCCAGCTCGCCGCGGAGGAGGCGCTGCTGACCGGTCATGAGCAGGAACTCCGTGATCCGGCCGAAGTGCCGGGCAGGCTTGTCCAACTGGATGTTCTTCTGGGTGAACTCGCCGTGCTCGTCGAGAACCTCGCCCAGCCGCAGCCGGATCCGCTGCCCGGCCCTTCCTGCGACGCTGAGCCGGATGAAGCCGGCGATGTTCTGGCCGAAGTCCAGCACCGTGGCGCCGCTCGGCGTCGTGAGCACGGTCGGGGCGAACTCCTCCTGGGTGCGCGGTGCGACGTTGTCGGATGCCGTCGGAACCGGCCCCGGTCTCGCGATGCGTGCGCGCCCGCGGTAGGTGGGCGTGAGCCGCGCGTCGTAGTGCTCACCGTCCTTGAGATCCGCGAACTGCAACGGACCGTCGTTGCTCCACGCGAAGCCGTCTCCGGTGCCGATGATCTCCGACGTGCCATCGGCGTAGGTGAGTTCGAGCTGCGCCAGCAGCGCGGTGGTGTCGCCGAAGAGCCGGGTGACGCCGTAGGCGCCGACCGCACCGCGATACCAGCCGTCCGCGAGACGCAGTTCGAGGGTGTTCTCCTCGCCCAACATGCCGGAGACGTCGTATGCCTGGTACTGCACTCGCGTGCGATAGTCGGTGCTGCCGGGGGCGAGCTCGAAGTCGCCGACGCGGGTCCCGTTGAGATGCGCGTCGTACAAGCCCAGTGCCGTCGCGTAGAGGCGCGCGCGAGCGACCGGGCCACGAGCGCGGAAACGCGTGCGGAAGCAGTCGACCGGATACCGGGTGTTCCTCCTGGGACGGTAGTCGCCGGTGATCCAGCGGGCCGTCCAGTCGTCGGCGTCCAGCAGTCCGAGTTCGAACCACGACGGCGCGGGTTCGCCCTCGACGTCGTCCTCGTCCCAGAGCGTGACCGCCCAGTCGATGCGGTCCCGGCTGCGCAGCGGCGAACCCTCATACGGGATGAGGATCATCCGTGAGGAGCGGACCTTTCCGCTGTCCCACAGCGTCTCGCCGTCGCGGCGAGCGACGATCCGGTACGCGGTCTGAACAGCGCTGCCCGCGCAGTTCCACGAGAAGCGCGGCGTGCGGATGCCGAGTCCGAGCGGTTCGTGGAGGTGTTCGGTCTTCAGGCGGATGGCCCTCATGGAGCAGGGTTCCCTTCGATCGGTGCAGCTCCCGCGAGCACGGCGACGATGGCGTTCTGTGCCCGTCGACCCTCGGGAGTCGCGGAGCCCAGATGTCCAACGGCGTGATTGGCATCGGGGGCGTAGGTCAGGGTGCCTCTGTTGCCTGCGGCTCTGAGGAGCCGGTGAGCATCGAGAGCGTCCGGCATCAGCAGGTCACGCGCGCCCGTGATCAGGTGGACTGGAGGCAGATCGTCGAAGCGCCCGTGGATCGGGCTGACGGCCGGATCCGACGTGGACAGCGAACCCGCCCATGCCTTGCCCCACTTGCGCAGTCCATCGGATCGGAGGATGACGTCCCAGTCCTCGAGCACTGCTGCTGCGGGGTGGCTGATCTCGACGTCGAGCCAGGGGTTGAGAAGCACTGCGGCCGCCGCCTCATCGGGGTGGCGCTGCAGCACAGCGAGGGCGAGCCCGGCGCCGGCGGAATCGCCGGCAAGCACCACGTCGCCGCGCCCGTACTCGGAGACTGCCTGGCCGAGAACCTCCGAGACGAAGCGGTGCGCGCGTTCCGCGTCGCCCGCGGGCGCGACCTCGTAGAGGGGGACGATCGCGTCGATTCCGGCGGCCCGCGCGAGTCGGGCGACGGTTCTCCAGTGCGAGGCCGAGATCGGCTGCGCGTAGCCACCGCCCGGGAGGAACACCATCGCCCGAGGCCTCCGGCGCGAGGAGTTGCCGAGCCGCATGACCCGTGATCCCTGCACGACGGTCTCGGTGACCGCGAACCTTGACGAGACCCGTTGCGGAATCGGCGCGGGCGCCGGCCCTCCCTCCCGTCGTCGCCGCTCGATCTCCACCGGAACGCCGGCGCCATGGCCGTGCGCGACCGCGCGCCTCAGGACGCCATCAAGGACCAGTGCTCGCAGTGACATCTGTGCCCCTCAGCCGCTCAGCGCCATGAGCTGCTCGAGAGCGGCATCCGGGATCTCCACGCCCGGGAACCTCGCGAACTGGCCCATGGGCATGGACTCGACCATCTTCAGCATGTTCTCGTTCTCGGAAGCCGCGGCCAGCTGCTCCGCGCTCGCTCCGGCCGTCATCTCCTGCATGAGCGCAGGTCCCACGACGGGGTGTCCGAACCAGTCTCCGACGGTGGATTCGAGAGTGAGCGGTGCCGGCTTGTCGATGTCGCCTTCGAGGGGCACTCCGGCGGAGGCGACGATGTCCGCGGAAGAGCGGCCGAGTTCGACGCGGTGGGTGCCCGGTTCGACGAACCAGCGCTCTTTGACGATGTCCCAGTAGGCGAAGGCGCGACGGTCGAGCGCGAACTCGACGACGGCGGACTCGCCGGGTTCGAGACGCACCTTCGTGAACGCGGCCAGTTCGCGCACCGGCCGGCGCACCGACGACGCAGCCGGGGCGACGTAGAGCTGGACGACCTCGGCGCCGGCGACCGCTCCCTCGTTGCGAACCGTGACGCGCGCGGCGGCTGTGTCGGTTCCGGAGGCGGAGACCTCGAGCCCCTCGTACGCGAAGGTCGTGTAGCTCAGCCCGTGCCCGAACGAGTACCTGACCGGCTGCTCGGCGGTCGTGTACCACCGGTATCCGACGAACACGCCTTCGCCGTGGCGGACGATCTCGTTCTCACCCGGGAAGTTCAGGTACGTCGGGGTGTCCTGCAGGCGGAACGGGATCGACTCCGCCAACCTGCCCGACGGGTTCACGACACCGGTGAGCACATCGGCGAGGGCGCCGCCCGCCGCCTGGCCGAGCACCCAGCCCTCGACGATCGCATCGACTGAGTCGTGCCATGGCTCCAGCGAAACGACCCCGCCGTTGGAGAGGACGACGACAGTCCGCTCTGCCACGGCCGCAACCGCCTGGATGAGCGCCACGTGCTCGGCGGGCAGGTCGAGGTGTGTCCGGTCAAAGCCCTCCGACTGGTCCTTCTCCTGCAGCCCGACGAACACGACGGCGACATCGGCCGCCTCCGCTGCGGCACGCGCGTGCTCGAGGAGCATGGCGGCGTCGGCTGCGGGGTCCGTCGCGTACCCGGGCGCGTAGACCAGGTCACCGAGCGCCGCACGCAGCTCGTCGAGCGGGATGTCGAGACGAGTCACGTTCACGTGCGAGCTGCCGCCGCCCTGGTACTGCGGCTTCACAGCGAGCTCACCGAGCACCGCGATCCTCTGCCCTCGCCGCAGTGGCAGGGTGTCGCGCTCGTTGCGCAGAAGCACGACAGCCTCGCCCGCAGCCCGCCGCGCCAGCGCGTGGTGTGCGTCCATATCGGTGAGGTCGGCGGGCGCGACGACCGCCGTGCGCTCCGCGAGCCGGCGAAGCCGATCGATCGCGCGGTCGACCACAGCGCGATCGACCCGCCCGTCGCGGACGGCGGCGACGATCGCGTTCCGCCCTTCATCGCCGGTGCCGGGCATCTCGAGGTCGAGTCCCGCGCGCAGCGCATCCACCCTGTCCTTGATCGCGCCCCAGTCCGAGACGACGAGTCCATCGAAGCCCCATTCGCCGCGGAGCAGTTCGGTGAGCAGCCATTCGTTCTCCGACGAGAAGACACCGTTGATCGCGTTGTACGAGCTCATCACGGTGACCGGCTGCGCCTCGGTGACGACGCGCTCGAAGGCGGGCAGGTAGATCTCGCGGAGTGCGCGGTCGTCGACCTCCGCGCTGACGCGCATCCGTTCCGTCTCCTGACTGTTGACGGCGAAGTGCTTCAACGACGCGCCGACGCCTGTGGACTGCACGCCGTGCACGTACTCGGTCGCGAGGACGCCGGTGAGCAGAGGGTCCTCTGAGAAGTACTCGAACGTGCGCCCACCCAGCGGCGAGCGCTTGATGTTGATCGCTGGTCCCAGCAGCACGTCGACGTCGAGTGCGCGCGCCTCGCGGCCCAGCGCCTCGCCGACCTCGCGGATGAGGTCGGGATTCCACGTGGAGCCGAGTGCGACGCCGGGCGGGAAGCAGGTGGCAGGGAGGCTCTCGTTGAAGCCCAGGTTGTCGGCCTCTCCGCCCTGACGCCGGACGCCGTGGGGCCCGTCCACCAGGACGAGCGATCGGATGCCGTCCCCTTCATGCGTCGACCAGAAGTCGCGGCCGGAGAGCATACCGGCAGCGTCGACGAGACCATCGTCGACGTCCGGCTCGGCGGGCGCGAAGAGGTCGTCGGGTGCCGGGTCGCCCGCCGAGACCGCGGCGAAACCCCGCTCGAGGTCGGCAAGGAACGCGTCCGAATGCGGCATCATCCCTGCGACCTGCCGAGGTGTGATGTCGTCACGGCCGTTCAGTCCGCCGCTCATGTGCGCAGCGGCTTCGGGGACGTACTTGGTGACCACACCCATGAACACGGCCATCGCATCGGCATCGTCGATGAGTGCGCCCATCGATGTGTCCACCGTGACCACGGCCCGCTCCGTGGAGTCGACCTCGAACGGCTCACTCCACTGGTGCGCGCCGTGTTCGACGACCGCCGTCCGCCCCGAGGGCAGCATGACATCGGCTGTCGCGCCGACTGGCACGGTCGCTGAGACGGTCACGGCCCCGTCAGCGAGCGTCCACGAGACGGATGCCTCGCCGTAGGGCGTCTCGAGTCGTGCGGCGGCGGACATCAACCCGGTGCGGGGCGGTTGCGGAGCGATCCGGATCCGGCGATAACCAGGTTCGGCCGGCGCGAGCCCGGCGACGACGCGGTGCAGCCAGTCTGCGACCGACCCGAACGCGTAGTGGTTGAACGAGGTCATGCCACTCGGGTTCACCGTGCCGTCGGGCAGAAGCGAGTCCCACCGCTCCCAGATCGTCGTCGCGCCCTGCTTCACCGTGTACAGCCACGACGGCGCCTCGGTCTGCAGGAGCAAGCGATAGGCGACATCCGCATGTCCGCCTGCGGAGAGCGCGTCGCAGATCAGAGGCGTCCCGACGAAGCCGGTCGAGATCTTGAAGCCATTCCCGCGGACGATCTCGGCGAGGCGATCGGCGGCACGCTGCCGCGCGTCGGCGCCCTCGATCAGATCGAACTGCAGCGCGAGTGCGTACGCCGTTGCAGAGTCCGAGAGCAGGCGTCCCGCCGCCGAGACGTACTCGCGCTGGAACGCGGCACGCACCTCTTCGGCGAGCGCACCGAAGCGCCGTGCATCCTCGTCACGAGAGAGAAGAGCGGCGGCATCCGCGACGATCCGTGACGAACGGGCGAAGTAGGCCGTGGCGACGATTTCGGGATAGGTCTGCGCGGCCTCCGGCCGCCCCGCCGGTGCGGTTGGATCAAGCCAGTCGCCGAACTGGAACCCCTGCGACCAGATCCGGTCCGCTCCGGCGGCGGCAGTGATCTCGTCGACCCACGCCGCCATGCTGTCGAACTGCGATTCCAGGATGCCGAGGTCGCCGTAGGCGCGGTACAGCGTCCACGGCACGACGGTCGCGGCATCCGCCCACGCCGCCATCGGCCCCTGATAGCCGGTGGTGATCGCCGGCACGACCATCGGCGTGCCGCCGTACAGCCGCTGCTCGGCCGAGAGGTCGCGCAACCACGAGGTGAGGAAGCCCGCTGAGTCGTAGAGGAACTCCGCCGTGGGCGCGAACACCTGCAGGTCGCCCGTCCAGCCGAGCCGCTCGTCCCGCTGCGGGCAGTCCGTCGGCACGTCGACGAAGTTGCCGCGCATGCCCCAGACCGCGTTCTCGTGCAGTCGATCGACGAGCGGATCGGAGGACTCGAACCACCCGGTGCGGCGCAGATCGGAGTGGAGCACTTCGGCCACCACGTCCGCGGGGTCGAAGTCACCCGGCCATCCGGTGATCTCCGCGTAGCGGAACCCGTGGAACGTGAACCGTGGCGCCCACTCCTCCGCGTCACCGCCACGCAGCGTGTAGGTGTCGGTCGCCTTCGCGGCGCGCAGGGGCGCCGTGGCGCGTTCGCCGTGCTCCAGGACCTCGGCGTGACGCAGCGTGACCGTGTCGCCCGCGTCGCCCTTCACCCGGATGCGCACTCGACCGACCAGGTTCTGCCCGAAGTCGAGGATCGTCCTGCCGGACGGGCTGGTCAGCACGTCCTGCGCCACGAGGGTCTCGACGTGTCTGACGGGCGGCCCGTCGGGTGCCACGAGGGTCGTACGATCGAACTCCCGCACCGCCACCGGGGCCCAGTCGCCGCACTCGTCCGTTCCCGACCACGCGGGATCATGCCGTCGGGCGTCGAAGCCCTCCCCGTCGTAGAGGTCAGCGGCGACGATCGGCCCGGCCGCCGTGGTCCAGCCGGGTCCGGACGCCACGACCTGTCGCTCGCCGTCCTCGTACTCGATCTCCAGCTGCACCAGGACGCCGAGCTCCGCCCCGTACAGCTCGCGACGTCCGTCCCATCCGAGGTGGCCGCGCCACCAGCCGTCGCCCAGCCAGGCGCCGATGGCGTTCGCGCCCGGCGTGATCAGGTCGCTGACCTCGTATGTCTGATACCGCAGACGGCTCTCGTACGCCGTCCACCCCGGCGCGAGTTCCTGGTCACCCACCCGGACGCCGTTGAGCTCGAGCTCGTACAGACCGTGTGCGGTGGCATAGACGCGTGCGCAGCGGATCGCGGCATCCCGAGTCTCGAACGTACCGCGCACGAGCGGAGCGGCGACGGCGACGTCGTCCGGGCCGACCATCTCGGCGCGCCACTCGGACGCGTCGAGGAGACCCGCCTCGACCACAGCCCAGTCGCTCCACTCGGACATCGTCCCGTCCTCGCCGGTCACGCGGACGCGCAGCATCCGTCGTTCACGCGAGGAGAGCGGCCCGAACGGCCACTCCACGAGCACAGACTCGGCGCTGTCCACACCGAGCGTCCCGGCATCCGCGTCCTCGATGTCGTAGTGGGTCTGGCGCCATCCCTCGGGCGCGCGTTCGACCACCCAGCTCAGTCGTGGAGCGACTTCACCGATGCCGAGTGCATCCCGGTGATGTTCGAAGCGGAGCGGGGTGACGACGAGTGAGGCGCTCATGATGCGGATTCTCCCGGGGATCAGCGAACGGAACGGATGCGGAGGACGACGAGCCCTCCGAGCAGTACGAGTGCGGCGGCGATGACATAGAGCAGCGTGTAGTTCTTCTCAGCCCCGCCGGCACCGAGAAGGAGGATCCCCGATGCCACCAGCGGCGCGACGGACTGCGGGATCGAGGTGGCGAACCCGGTGATGCCCATGAAGCGGCCGGCATCCGTGCTCTTCTCGGGCAGGACGTCCAGCAGCAGGGCCTGGTCGACCGCGGAGAACATCCCGATGCCTGCGGACACGATCAGCGAGCCGGTGATGAGCGAGGCCAGATCACCGGTGAACGCCATCAGCAGCATCCCCGCAGCCATCAGCGCGCCGCCGAGGAGGACGAAGATCTTTCGGCGCCGCAGGCGGTCGGACAGGAATCCGCCGCCGAGTGCGCCCGCCGTCACAGCGAGCACCCCCACGCCGCCCAGAGCCGCGATGATGCCGGCGACCTCCGTCACGGCTACGCCGAGTCGGCTGGCGAAGAAGAACGCCGTGAAGGTGGTGTTCAGGGTGAGGCCGAAGTAGAACAGGAAGCGGCCGAGCCAGTTGATCGAGAAGTCCGGGTACTGCGCCGGGTTGTAGAAGTACTTCTTGAGCAGCCCGGTCAGGCCAATGCGCTCGCGCGGGAGCGCGCGGCTGTCATCCTCGTGCACGAGCGTGACGAACAGCGTGACGAGGGCCACACCGACCACACCGGGGATGAGGAACAGGAGCAGCGGGTCTCCGGTCACACCGACCGTGAGGATCACGCCGAACACGGGGGCGACCTGGGTGGCGAAGCCGGTGAGGCCGGCCACCTTTCCCCGCTGCGACTCGGGAAGGCGGTCTGCGGTCGAGATCTGCAGGTTGCTGAGGACTGTTCCCCAACCCCACTGCGCGAGCACCCACCCTGCACCGAGAACGAGAAGCGACGGAGCGAGCGCCATCACCACCAGGGACACGACCCCCATGACCATCCCACCCACCATGAACGGGCGGCGGCGCCCGAACCGGGTGCGCGTGCGGTCGCTCCACACGCCCATGAACGGGGCCGTCAGCATGACGAACAGGGCGCCGGCGCCGGTGATGTAACCGAGCACCTCATCGTGCCCTGGAGCGAGATCGGCGACCCGGATCGAGAGCGAAATGGCGAGCGGTGTGATGAATGCCATGAACACGCCGAACTGCGCCAGCACCATGAACCAGATGTAGCGGGCGCCCACATCGGGCAGATCGGCGGGCGGCGCCGCGAGCTCTTCGACGACGAGAGAGTCAGCAGCGGGAGCGGAGAGGGGTGAGGGCAACGGGGTGACGAGAGGATCGTCATTGCTGGGGGTCGTCATGTGGACTCCATTGTCAGAGAACTAGCACGCGCTAGCGGGTGATCAGGATGCTACGTTGCTGTCACTAGCGCGCGCAAGCCCCAGAGGAGAATCGGATGCCGAGAACCGCCGTGAAGCGGGTGACCGCCGCCGATGTCGCTCGTTCGCTCGGTCTCTCCCGAGCCACCGTCGGCTTCGTCCTCAACGACACACCGGGGCAGACGATCCCCGAGGCCACCCGCGAACGCGTGCTCGCAGAGGCGAAGCGCCTGGGCTACCGGGCGAACTCGGCGGCGCAGGCGCTGGCGAGTGGTCGCAGCAGGATCATCCTGCTCGTTCTCCCCGACTGGCCGCTCGAGTACAGCATGCGCAGCCACCTCGACGAGGCGTCGCTGGTGCTCGATCAGGCCGGGTATTCGCTCGTCACGATGACCCCGCACCCCGGTGGGCAGGCGCGCCCCCTGTGGGAGACCCTGCGGCCGGACGTCGTGCTCGGCATGATGCCTTTCGACGCACAGAGAATCGAGGAGATCCGCGCGACCGGCGTACAGCACGTGATCCCGCCCACGCCCGCAGGCGAGAACGGAACCGCCGGCGACCTCGGGTTCGCTGACGGGCCCCGGCTTCAGGTGGAGCACCTCGTCGAGCGCGGGCGAACGCGGCTGGCCTTCGCGCGATCTGACGACCCCCGCATCGCCGATCTCGTGTCACAACGACGAGCGCTCGCGGCGAAGACGCTGGCGGACCGTACCGGCGACGGCCTGCTCGCCGAAGCCGCGGTCTCCCCATCGAACGCCGGCGCGACCGTCGCCGAGTGGATCGCGGCGGGCGTCGACGGCGTCATCGCGTACAACGACGAGATCGCGGCTCTCGTGCTCGGCGCGGCTCTCCGCGCGGGCATCCAGGTGCCGGAGGATCTCGCGATCATCGGGCATGACGACACGCCGGTCGCGCAGCTCGTCGTGCCTTCTCTCTCGAGCGTGCGCATCGACAGCGCCGGACTCGGCCGCTACCTCGCCGCTCTCGCGCTCAGCGCCGCGACGGGCGCCGCGCCTCCGGCTGCGGGGCCGGAGACGGACGCCCAACTCGTGATCCGCGAGACCACCTGAGGCGCGGCGGGGGCTCGGAGATCCGATCTAGGTGAGCGGCTCAGTCGTCAGGCGCTCCGCCGGAAGTCCGCTGGACGGATCCTCGCCTCGCCGTCGATCCGGACCTCAGTCACCTCTCCGCCGTAGCGGAGCATGACCGTCACCGGTTCGGCGGAACGCAACGTCGCCTCGACAAGCTCGCCGCCGTCCCACGTGAGATCGACATCGACCCCGGGTCGCGCCCGCAGGCCGGTTGCCGATCCGGACGCCAGTTGACGCGGAACGGCCGGCAGAAGCTCGATGCCGTCGTGACTCTGCAGCAGGCATTCGACGAGCGCACCCGGGAACCCGAGGTTCGCGTCGATCTGGAACGGCGGATGCGCGGCGAACATGTTCGGGTACAGGCCGCCGGCCTCGCCGCGGTCCCCTGCCTCGCGGAAGACGAGAGCGAGCAGATCCGACACCTTGTCCGCGCGTCGCAGGCGCGCCCAGAGGTACAGCTTCCAGACCAGCGACCATCCGGTGGAGTCGTCGCCGCGCCGCTCCAGGGCGCGGACCGCAGCCTGGAGCGCATCCTCGGACCACCGGCCGTCTCCCGGATACAGGCCGTAGAGCGAGCTCACGTGCCGGTGCTGCGGATCGGCTTCGCGCCGATCCTCGGACCACTCCCGGATGATGCCGTCGGCCGTGGCGGCCGGGTCAGCAGGCAGTTCCTCGAGCCGCACCCCCGCACGCCGGACGATCTCGTCATCGCCCGCGTCGACGAGATCGGCCAGTCTCCGCACGATACCGAGCAGATCGCGGATCAGCTGCAGGTCCATCGCCGTCACGGTGTCCAGCGCCACCTCGCGTCCGTCGTCGTCGAGATAGGTGTTCTCCGGCGAGGTCGACGGCGAGGTGGACCACCCCTGGCCGTCCCGGTGTTGCCAGTCGAGCACGAACTCCGCCGCACCGCGCGCGATGGGCCAGAGACGCCGCAACTCATCGGCATCCGCGGCACCGAACTCCACGGCATCCCAGAGGGAACGGACCAACCAGGGTGCGGCCATCGGCCAGTGCACCCAGCGGGCATCGCCGGCGCCTGCACCGACCGGCGACGAGAACAGCCAGATGTCCGAGTTGTGGTGGGCGGTCCAGCCGCCCGCGCCGTACAGGCGCCGGGCGGTGTCCTGCCCCTTCGCTGAGAGGCCTTCGACGAAGTCGAAGAGCGGGCCGGCCGCCTCGGACAGGTTGGTCGAGTGCGCTGACCAGTAGTTCATCTGGGTGTTGATGTTGATCGTGTAGTTGCTGCTCCACGGTGGTCGCATCGAGTCGTTCCAGATGCCCTGCAGCGTCGCGGGCACGCCGCCGGGGCGCGACGAGCAGATCAGCAGATACCGGCCGACGTCGAAGAGCAGGGCGCCGAGTCCGGGGTCCGCAGCGAGCGGATGCTCGGGATCGGCGAACGCGGATGCCAGGCGATCGGGGATCAGTGCGGCCGGGGCGACGGGTGCGTCGAAGCGCAGACGCGCGCGGTCGAAGAGCCGCGCATGCTCCGCCGACGCGGCGCGGAAGATCTCCTCAGCCGGGGTGCTCACCGCCGCATCGATCCGTCGACGAGCGCGTTCCCTCGCCGCGGCCAGGGAACCGAGTGGCCCGCCGAAGCCTTCGAAGGTGGTCTCCGCTGCCAGCAGGATGAGCCAGCCGCCGTCGCTGGGTTGCGCCCTCGCGAGGATCACGCCGCGCAGGGCCGCGCCCTCGGTCTCGTCCCACTCGGCCGCGGCGAAGCCCGCCTCGTGCGCGGGGGCGACATCCGACGGGAATCGCACCAGTAGCTCGATCCCGTCCGGCGCTGATGAGCGACCGATCTCGGCCAGTTCCGTCTCCAACTCGATCGTGGGGCGCACCGAGGTCTCGATGGCCAGCACGCCGAGCGGCGCCGACACGACGGTGCGCTCGGTGAGGTCCGTCGTGGACATCTCGTGGATCGAGGTCGCCAGGTCGAGGCTTCGGCGGTATTCCCCCGCGGTCGCGGAGCGCCGCACGATGAGACGGCCGATCGGCAGGAACGCCTGGCTGTACCTCGCCTGGATCGGCAGAAGCGCCTCTGCTGCGGCGACCGCGTCGGACCGCCGAAGCGCCTCTCGCGAGGCGGCGAGCGCCGCAGCCGCGTCCTCCGGTGTCACTCCCACGCCGCGCGCCTCGGACTCAGGGCTGCCCGACCAGCCCGCCTCGTGGTTGAGCCGCACCACGAGCCGGTCGACTCCGCCGTCGATCATCGCTCCGAGGGAGCCATTGCCGAGCGGCAGGCACTCCAGCCAGTCCGTCGCAGGTTTGTCGTAGTCGAGTCGGGTCATCGAGGCTCCTTCTCAGGGCGTGTGGCTGGAAGACGGGCCACGCCGAGCTGATCGTTCAGCCGCGCGCTACTCGTCGGCGGTGATGCGCCGGTTGTGCAGCGGAATCGCGACAAGGCCCGGCAGCAACGCCATGACAAGAACCGCGATCGCCGAATATCCCAAGGCCGGCACGAGAAAAGCCGCGGAGGCTGTCACGAGCGCGATTCCCACGACTCGCAAGCCGATCGCTGCTCGAGGGGTGACCTCAGGCCTTCGCCAGTACGGGAGCCGCCGGCCGGCGTTCGCTTCGGTGACCACCTTCACGGATTGGTAGAAGACAGCACCACCGGCGAAGACTCCGAGCCAGGCCACCAGGTCGATCATCCGACCATCCGACCACTCGCGGCGTTGCCGGCGCAACCCTCGGCGGGGCGGGGAACCTCGAGTCCTTCGCGATCCCGTCCGGCGCGCACCTCACGACGGGATTTGAGTCCCTCGCGGCCACTCCACGCGCCGCCTCGATCGCGCGTCGGCTTGCATTGCGCGCAGGTGGGCGGCGCGCGGAGCCTCCGGCCGCGTGGGGCCCCGTTGTTCGAAGTGCCACCCCTCTCCGCCAATGCGAAACGGCCCCTGGACTTCGTCCTGGGGCCGTTTCGCATTGGCGGAGACGGAGGGATTTGAACCCTCGGTCCCCGTGAGGGGACTCCAC
>NZ_QUAB01000045.1 GCF_003387575.1 Microbacterium bovistercoris
CGGCGCCCCGGAGGACGCTCCCCGGGGCGCCGTCGCCGTGGCGCATCACTTCTCGGTGCCGACCACCGGGATCGCCTGCGTCTTCCACTCCTCGAAGTCCCGATCGCCGGCCATGAAGGCATCGATCTGATCCTTCGAGGCCAGAAGCTTCGGGTCGTTGTCGAGGTATCTCTTCGTCTCGCGGGCGATCAGGCCCGACAGGATGAGCAGTCCGATCAGGTTCGGGATCGCCATCAGTCCGTTCATCACGTCGGAGAACGCCCAGACCACACCCAGCTGCACCGTGCAGCCGATGAACACCACGAGCGAGAACACCACGCGGAACGGCATCACCGCGCGGCGCCCCAGCAGACGCTCGATGCAGCGCTCGCCGTAGTACGACCAGCCCAGGATCGTGGACCCGGCGAACATCACCAGACCGATCGTGACGATGTAGTGTCCCCACTCACCGGGCAGACCGTGCGAGAACGCCTCACCGGTCATGAGCGCCGGGCTGATCTGCGCGCCGGTCTCGGGATCGGTCATGTCCCACACGCCGGTCGTGATGATCACCAGCCCGGTGCAGGTCACCACGATGATCGTGTCGATGAACGTCTGGGTCATCGACACCAGCCCCTGACGAACGGGGTGCGTCGTCTTGGCCGCAGCCGCGGCGATCGCCGCCGACCCCATGCCGGACTCGTTGGAGAAGATGCCTCGGGCGACGCCGAACTGCACGGCGATGATGATCGCCGACCCGGCGAAGCCGCCGACCGGCGCCGTGCCGGTGAACGCGTCGGTGAAGATCTGCGCGAAAGCGGCGGGGACGTCGGCGATGTTGGCGATCAGGATGTAGAGGGCGCCGAGCACGTAGAAGATGATCATGATCGGCACCAGGCCGGCCGTCACGCGTCCGATCGACTTGATGCCGCCCACGAGAACCAGCATCGCGAAGGCGGTGAGGACGAGCCCCGTCACCCACGTCGGAACGCTGAAGCTGTTCTCCATGTTCGTGGCGATGGAGTTGCCCTGGGTCATGTTGCCGATGCCGAAGCAGGCGAACACCGCCGCGATCGCGAAGAACAGCGCGAGGAACTTGCCGAACCTGTTCGGGATGCCCCGCTCCAGGTAGTACTGCGGGCCGCCGGACTTCTCGCCGGCGGCATCCGTCTTGCGAAAGCGCACGCCGAGGAACGCCTCGGAGTACTTCGATGCCATGCCGAGCAGACCGGTCACCCACATCCAGAACAGCGCGCCGGGGCCGCCGATGCCGATGGCGGTCGCGACGCCCACGATGTTTCCGGTGCCGACTGTGGCGGCCAGCGCCGTGGTGAGCGCCTGGAACTGCGAGATGTCACCGTCGTCCGCGCCCGGGTCCTTACGGGTGAAGATGCCCAGGCGAAGTGCCGCACCGAGACGGAGGAACTGCAGGCCGCCCAGGCGGATGGTCAGATAGAGGCCGGTTCCGAGCAGCAGCGGGATGAGGATCCACGGTCCCCAGATCCAGGAACTGATCTTCTCGAGAACGGATTGCAGGCCGGAAAGGTCCATGGGATCTCCTGTCGCGTCGTTGCAGAGGACCCCGTCATCTTTTCACAGCGTGCTCTCAGGCTTGCATCCTCCGTGCGGTGAGTCGAGGATCAGCGCTGGCAGGAAGGGCACCAGTACAGCTTCCGCGCCCCGATCTCCTCCAGTGCGATCTCCGTGCCGCACACCCGGCACGGCAGGCCGGCCCTGTGGTACACCCAGTGCCGGTCGTCGCGACTCGCCATCGCCGCGCGGTACTCGTCCGGCGACAGGTCGTCCATGGTCATCATCTGCCCGGTCTCGACGCCGATGGCCAGCAGGCGCACCCAGTCCCGCCAGAGCTCGCGCACGACGTCCTCGGGCACCTGCTTGCCGGGAGTGTGCGGGTTCAGCCGGGCCCGGAACAGCATCTCGGCACGGTAGACGTTGCCGATCCCGCTGACGACCGCCTGATCCATCAGGAGCAGCGCGATGGGCGTGCCCTTCTTCCGCACGGCGGCGGTGAAGCGCTCCTCGCCCTCCGCGGGGTCCCCGACGAGGGGATCCGGCCCCAGTTTCGCGATCGTGGCGAGCATCTCGTCCGGCGTCTGCACGTGGCAGGCGGTCGGGCCGCGCAGGTCGGCGCACGTCACGTCCGTGAGCAGGCGCACCCGGACCTGCCCGACCACGGGCGGCGGCCACTGGTCGCCCTCGTCCTCGAGGCCCTTGGTCTGCTCCGACATCCGGACATGCACGCGTGTGCGCCGCGGCGCCCCGATCGAGGTGAGCGAGTTCTCGCCCGCGTCGTCGAGGATCGGGGCGTCGAGATCGGTGCCGCGCTGGTTCGTCTGTCCCATGCGCCCGTTGGCCGACGCGATCGTCGGATCGACGAGGATCTCGCCGGCGAAGTCCCACGCGCCGTAGAGGCCGAGGTGCACGCGCAGCCACGCGTCGCCGTCGAAGCCGAGGAACATCTGCTTGCCGACGGCCTTCGCCTCGAGCAGTTCGCGCCCGCTCAGGAACTCTGCGCCCTCGGAGAAACGTCCCTGCGGACTGGAGGCGCGCACCTCACGGCCGACGAAGTTGCGGTCGAACTGACGGGCGATGCGGTGGACGGAATGGCCCTCTGGCATCTCAGGCCCGCGGGTCCGGAAGCAGAGATCCGTCGCGCTCGAAGTCGGCGATCTGACCGATCCGCCGCACGTGACGCTCCTCCTGGGAGAACGGCGTGGCGATGAAGAGGTCGATGAACGAGGTCACCTCGTCGAACGTGTGCTGACGCGCACCGATCGAGATCACGTTGGCGTCGTTGTGCTCACGGGCGAGCTCCGCCGTGGAGGCGTTCCAGACCAGTGCGGCCCGGATGCCCTCGACCTTGTTCGCGGCGATCTGCTCGCCGTTGCCCGAGCCGCCGAAGACGACGCCGAGCGCCTCGACGCCCGCCGACTGGTCGGCGACGACGGCCTGCGCCGCACGGATGCAGAACGCCGGGTAGTCGTCCAGCGCGTCGTAAGTCAGCGGCCCGTGGTCGACCACCTCGTGTCCGGCCGCGCGCAGGTGCTCCTGCAGGCGAGTGGAGAAGTCGAGTCCGGCGTGATCGGTGGCGAGGTGGATGCGCATGGATTTCATCCTATTCGGCGCGGGACCCGCCACCCCGGCGCCGACGGACTTCTCATCGCGTCACGGAGCGAGGCCCGCCGCGGCGGGCTTGAACCCGGCGCGAACGTTCTCGCAGCATCCAGGCCGGCAGATGTCGAACGACGGGCCCAGATCTGTCACGTGAGCGCGGTCCGCGGGGGGACGGCCCTCGAGCCGCTCCTGGACGAGGTCGACGATCCCCGCGACGAACCCGGCCGACACACCCGGTGTCGGTGTGCGGACGAAACGCAGGCCTGCACCTTCCGCCGCCTCTCGCGCCTCGGTGTCGAGGTCCCACAGCACTTCCATGTGGTCGCTCATGAATCCGACGGGTACGACCACGACGGCCTGCCGGCCCCGCTCCGAGAGTTCCTCGATCACGTCGCAGACGTCGGGCTCGAGCCACGGCTGCGAGGCGGGGCCCGACCGCGACTGGTACACGAGCTCCCACGGCACGTCGGCGGCCGAGGGCATCAGCTGGGCGACGCGATCCATCACCCAGGCGGCCACGGCCTCGTGCTGCGCGGCATAAGCACCGCCCTCACCCCAGTCCACGTCACGGGGGCCGGAGCGCACCGCGTCGGCGGACGGAATGCTGTGCGTCGAGAAGAGCACCTGCACCGCATCCGGTGCGATCCCGTCCGCGAGGAAGCCGGAGATCGCGTCGTGCACGCCGTCCACGAACGCCTGGACGAAGCCGGGGTGATCGAAGAACGGACGGATCTTGTCGATGGTGACGACGTCCTCGTACTGCGTGCCCCCCAGGACGCGCGCGAAGTCCTCTCTGTACTGCCGGCAGCTCGAGAACGAGCTGTAGGCGCTCGTCGCGAACGCGAGCAGCGTCGTGTGGCCGTTCGCCGCCGCCTCTGCGACGGCGTCCTCCAGGTACGGGGCCCAGTTGCGATTGCCCCAGTACACGGGCAGATCGATCGAACGTGCGGCGAGCTCCTGCTCCAGTGCCGCCTTCAGCGCCCTGTTCTGACCGTTGATGGGGCTCACGCCCCCGAAGTGGCGATAGTGATGCGCCACCTCTTCAAGACGCTCGTCGGGGATCCCCCGCCCGCGGGTGACGTTGCGCAGGAACGGGATCACATCGTCCTGCCCTTCGGGGCCGCCGAAGCCGGCCAGCAGGATCGCGTCGTAGGCGACGGGGGACTCCACGTAGGGCGCGCCGGAGGCGGCTGCGGCGGAGGCGAACGGAACGGAATCGACAGGGTTGGCGGTCACCCGACCATACTTCCACCGCTCCCTATGACTGGCCCGATCTCCGGCGCCGTGGAATTCGGCGGCGCGGATGCCTGGCGTAGGCTGTCATGGTTGCCGTCGGCGCCAGCAGCGCCGGACCGTGGCGACACCCCCTCACCACTGGGAGAACAGCTGTGCCTGGAGAGAACCTCACCCGCATCGAAGCGCAGGAGCGCCGCGACGTCATCGACACGCAGTCCTATGAGGTCACCCTCGACCTCACCAAGGGCGAAGAGGTGTTCGGGTCGCGCAGCGTCGTGCGCTTCACGGCGACGCCGGGGGCCTTCACCTTCATCGACCTCATCGCCCGCGACGTGCGCGAGATCTCGCTCAACGGAGAGCAGCTCGACCCCAGCGCGGTGTTCGCGGACTCGCGCATCGCGCTTTCCGACCTGCAGGCGGAGAACGTGCTGGTCGTGGACGCCGACTGCCTGTACACGAACACCGGTGAGGGCCTGCACCGCTTCGTGGACCCCGTCGACGGTGAGGTCTACCTCTACTCCCAGTTCGAGGTGCCGGACTCCCGGCGCGTGTTCGCGGTCTTCGAGCAGCCCGATCTGAAGGCGACCTTCCAGTTCACGGTCACCGCCCCTGCGGCGTGGAAGGTCGTGTCGAACTCGCCGACCCCCGAGCCGATCGTTCACGACCCTTCGTCGGGCTCAGGGACCGGTCAGATCGCCACCTGGGGCTTCGAGCCCACCCCGCGCATCTCGTCGTACATCACCGCCCTCGTCGCGGGTCCCTACGAGGCGACGTTCTCGGAGCTGACCAGCGCCTCGGGCCGGGTCATCCCGCTCGGCGTCTACGGCCGCAAGAGCCTGTGGCAGCACCTGGACGCCGATTACATCTTCGACAAGACCCGGGAGGGCTTCGCGTACTTCGAGTCGAAGTTCGGCGTTCCGTACCCGTTCGCGAAGTACGACCAGCTCTTCGTCCCCGAGTTCAACGCGGGCGCCATGGAGAACGCCGGCGCCGTGACCTTCACCGAGACCTACGTGTTCCGCAGCAAGGTGACCGACGCCGTCAAGGAGCGCCGCGTCGTCACGATCCTGCATGAGCTGGCGCACATGTGGTTCGGCGACCTGGTCACCATGAAATGGTGGAACGACCTCTGGCTCAACGAGTCGTTCGCCGAGTGGGCGTCGACCATCGCCACCGCCGAGGCCACCGAGTGGACCGAGGCGTGGACCACGTTCAACGCCATGGAGAAGACCTGGGCCTACCGCCAGGACCAGCTGCCCTCCACGCACCCCGTCGTCGCCGAGATCAACGACCTCGAGGACGTGCTGGTCAACTTCGATGGAATCACCTACGCCAAGGGCGGATCGGTGCTCAAGCAGCTGACCGCCTGGGTCGGCATCGACGCGTTCTTCGCGGGCGTCTCGGCGTACTTCCAGAAGCACTCCTGGGGCAACACCGAGTTGAGCGACCTGCTCGTCGAGCTGGAGCGCACCAGCGGCCGCGACCTCACCTCCTGGTCGAAGAAGTGGCTCGAGACCGCCGGCGTCAACACGCTCGCTCCGGTGATCGCCGAGGACTCCAGCGGAGTGATCACCCGGTTCGCCGTCACTCAGACCGCACCGGCGGACTACCCGACGATCCGCCCGCACCGCCTGGGCATCGGCTTCTACGACCTCGACGGCGGCGCTCTGGTGCGCACCCACTACGTGGAGGTCGACGTCGACGGGGACCGCACCGAGATCCCTGAGCTGCAGGGGCTGAAGCGCCCTGCCCTGGTGCTGCTGAACGACAAGGACCTCGCCTACGCGAAGATCCGCCTCGACGACAAGTCGCTGGCCACGGCCATCGAGCACCTCTCCGACATCAGCGACCCGCTCGCCCGCTCCCTGGTGTGGGGCGCGGCCTGGGACCAGACCCGCGACGCCGAGAGCAGCGCGAGCGACTACATCGACCTGGTGCTCGGCAACATCGGCCGCGAGACCGAGTCGACCACCATCCGCACGACACTGGCGCAGCTGGGCCTCGCCGCCTCGAGCTACGTCACTCCTTCGCAGCGTTCCGCCGCTCGCGAGAAGGTGGCCGACGGGCTGTGGGCGCTCGCGCAGAGCGCCGTCGCCGGCAGCGACAGCCAGCTGCAGCTGGTGACCGCGTTCGCGAACATCCTCGTCACCCCGGAGCACGCCGGCGTCGTCGGCCGCCTCCGGTCCGGTCAGGAGACCCTGCCGGGTCTCGAGATCGACGCGGACCTGTCCTGGCAGCTGCTGGTCGGGCTCGCCGCGGTCGGCGCGACGGATTCCGCCGCCATCGATGCCGCCCTCGCAGCCGACAACACCTCGAAGGGCGCCGAGTTCGCCGCACAGGCACGTGCTGCGCTTCCCACGGCTGACGCCAAGCAGGCGGCGTGGACGTCGCTGGTCGACAACGCCGACCTGCCGAACACGATCGTGCGCGCTGCCGCAGCAGGATTCGTGCACCCCGCGGGCGTCGAGGTCCTCAGCGACTTCGTGCCGAAGTACTTCGAGATGCTGCTGCCGATCTGGGCGTCGCGCACGTACCAGATCGCCGACTACCTCGTGGTGGGCCTGTACCCGCGCTCGCTCGCGAGCGTGGAGCTGCGGGACGCGACGCGGGCCTGGCTGTCGTCGAACCAGGATGCCGCACCCGCGCTGCGCCGTCTCGTGCACGAGAACCTCGCAGACGTCGAGCGCGCCCTCGCCGCTCAGGCCCGCGACGCCGAGGACTGAGCTCCAGCGTCTCCGATGAGGCCTCTCCGCACTCAGCGTGCGGAGAGGCCTCATCGGTAGGATCGAGGGGATGATGCTCCTCCCCTTCGCTGCCGCTGACGATCCCACCGACCCCACCTTCTGGGAGACGGTGCTGAAGGTGCTCGGCGTCGTCGGCACGAAGCTTCTGAACATCGCGATCATCGTCGCCGTCTGCATCGCGATCGCCTTCCTGCTGCGCCTGGTCATCCGACGCGTCGTGCACCGCATCGTCGACAACGCCAAGAACAAGGCGGACGTGGCCGACACCGTCGCGCTGGAGCGCTCCCCGCTCGCGGATATGCGGCTGGTGCAGCGCACGCGCACTCTCGGAACCATCCTGCAGAACATCGTGAACGTCACCCTCGTGGTCGTGGCGCTGGTCCTCATCGTCACCACGGTGAACCCCGACATTCTCGGCTCCCTCACCCTGCTCACGGCCGCCGTCGGCGCCGGGCTCGGCTTCGGCGCGCAGAACATCGTCAAGGACGTGTTGAACGGCATGTTCATCGTCGCCGAGGACCAGATCGGCATCGGCGATGTCGTCGACCTCGGCCTCGCCACCGGAGTGGTCGAATACGTCAGCGTCCGCATCACGCAGGTGCGTGACGTCAACGGCACGCTCTGGTACGTCCGCAACGGCGAAGTCACCCGCATCGGCAACATGTCCCAGGGGTGGGCGCGCGCGATCGTCGATCTCGGGCTGCCGGTCGACAGCGACCTGGATGACGTCGAGCGGACCATGCTGGAGACCGCGCAGGCCCTGGCGAAGGATCCGAAGTGGCGCACCAGGATCATCGAGAAACCGGAGATCTGGGGGCTGGAGTCGATCGCGGGCGATGCCCTCGTGGTGCGCGTGGTGATCAAGACCAGGGCGAACGCCAAGGACGACGTGGCGCAGGAACTGCGCGCACGGCTGAAGAAGGCCTTCGACGAGAGGGAGATCGCCGTCCCGAGCATGGCCGCGGTCAGCCCGACAGGTCTCGAGGGCGCCCGTCGCGTGCGCGGCGCGAACCCGCCGAAGACCCGGCCCAATGCGATCACGGGCGTGCCGCCCGTCGAGCGCGGCATCTGGCGGCGCAAGAAGAGCGGCGGGACTCCCGACGGCAGCACCACGGAAGGCGGCAAGAAGTGACGTTCTACGACGAGATCGGCGGACACGAGACGTTCGAGAAGATCGCGAGCGTCTTCTACCGCGAGGTCGCGCTCGATCCTGTGCTGCGCCCGATGTACCCCGAGGAGGACCTCGGTCCCGCCGAGGACCGCCTGCGGATGTTCCTCGAGCAGTACTGGGGCGGGCCATCCACCTACGGCGAGCAGCGCGGCCACCCCCGGCTCCGCATGCGGCACGTGCCCTTCCACGTCGACCCGGATGCGCGGGACCGCTGGCTCACGCACATGCGGACGGCGCTCGACGAGGCTCAGCTCTCTCCGCTGCACGACGCGACGTTCTGGGACTACCTGCAGCGCGCCGCGCATTCGCTCGTGAACACCTTCGAACCCTCCGGAGTCGGACCTGTGCAGCAGGCGCAGATCCGCCCCGATCTCGGTCTCACCTCGTAGCATCCGCCATTCGCATCGACGACGAAGGAGTCGCCAATGTCCACCAGTACCCGCGAGACCGACGTGCTCGTCATCGGCTGGGGTCTGTCCGGCCTCGTCGCCGCGTCCGAGGCGGTGACCGCAGGCCGGCGCGTCACCGTGATCGACCAGGAGCCGCGCTCCAACCTCGGCGGCCAGGCATGGTGGTCCTTCGGCGGCCTGTTCCTCATCGACTCGCCCGAGCAGCGCAGGATGGGCATCCGCGACTCCCTCGAGCTGGCCAGGGAGGACTGGTTCGGCAATGCCGGCTTCGATCGCCCCGAGGACGAGTGGCCCAGGCGCTGGGCGGAGGCGTACCTGCAGTTCGCCGCCGGCGAGAAGCGCTCCTGGCTGCGCGAACGGGGAGTCGGCTTCTTCCCTGTGGTCGGCTGGGCCGAGCGCGGTGGCTACGGCGCGATCGGGCCGGGCAACTCGGTGCCGCGCTTCCACATCACGTGGGGTACCGGTCCCGGCATCGTCGCGCCCTTCGTCGACGCCCTGTCCGAGGCTGAGAAGGCGGGCAGGCTGACCGTGCTCCCCCGGCACAGAGTCACCGCGCTGACGACGACCGACGGCGTCGTCACCGGCGCTCACGGCGACGTGCTCGCCGACAGCCCCGCAGATCGCGGCGAGATGAGCAGCCGCGAGGTCGTCGGAAGCTTCGAGATCACCGCGGCGGCGACGATCGTGGCCTCCGGCGGCATCGGCGGAAATCACGACCTCGTGCGAAAGGTCTGGCCGGAACGGCTCGGCACCGCACCGCAGCACATGCTCACCGGCGTGCCCGCCTACGTCGACGGCTCGATGCACGAGGTGGCACGATCCGCCGGTGCTCGTCTGATCAACGAGGACCGGATGTGGCACTACGTGGAGGGCATCACCAACTGGGATCCGGTGTGGCCCTCACACGGCATCCGCATCCTCCCGGGCCCCTCCTCACTGTGGCTCGACGCCACCGGAGCGCGACTGCCCGTGCCCCTGTTCCCCGGCTTCGACACACTCGGCACACTGGCGCATCTGCGCAGGACGGGTCACGACCACTCCTGGTTCGTCACGTCCCTGAAGATCGTCGAGAAGGAGTTCGCTCTCTCAGGCAGCGAGCAGAACCCCGATCTCACCGGCAAGGACGTCCAGCTGCTGGTGAAGTCCCGCCTCGCCAAGGGCCCGACCGGCCCCGTTCAGGCCTTCCTCGACGAAGGGCCGGACTTCATCGTCGAGGACGATCTGGATACGCTGCTCGTGCGCATGGCCGCGATGCCCGGCGGTGAGGCGCTCGACCTCGACCGCGTGCGCCGCGAAGTGATCGCGCGCGATCGCGAGATCGACAACGACTTCACCAAGGACGCCCAGATCGGGATGCTGCGCTCGATGCGCGCGTACCGCGGCGACAAGCTGATCCGCACCGCGTCACCGCACCGGCTGCAGGATCCAGCCGCGGGTCCGATGGTCGCCGTGAAGCTGCACGTGCTGACCAGGAAGTCGCTGGGCGGCATCCAGACCGATCTCGACGGCCGTGCGCTCGACGCCTCCGGCGAGCCGGTCGGCGGCCTGTACGCGGCCGGCGAGGCCAGCGGGTTCGGCGGCGGCGGAGTGCACGGTTATCGTGCACTCGAGGGCACGTTCCTCGGCGGATGCCTGTTCTCCGGACGCCAGGCAGGGCGCGCAGCCGCGCAGCAGCGCTAGACGACGGCGCCGGTCGCGCGCACGTCGGTGAGCCCCGTGACGGCGGGACCGCGGCTCAGCACGTGACCGCGCCGGAACGCCAGACGCGTCCAGCGACCCGAGACCGTCACCGGCACCCGCTCCTCGCCGGCGAGGAATCCGAACGCCTGCGCGGCGAACGCGACGCCCCGCGGCAGGCCGAGCAGGTCATCATCCGGCTCGCCCCAGACGGATGCCCGGATGCCGCGCACGACCTCCTCGCCGGACTGCGTCCCCGCGCCGCGCGCCACCGCGGACATGCCCCACTGGGAGCGCTCCGTGATCGTCGCGGCCTCCAGCGACCCGACGGGCTGCCAGCCACCGCGGGGCGGTGCCACCCCCGCCCATGCGGGTGACCGGCTGGTGTCCGGCAGCTGGAGCATCCGGTCGTCGTCGGTGTCCGAGAGATCGTCCACGACCAGATCGCACTCCAGCTCGGGGTCGGCGTGCACGATGCGCATGGCCAGCACGGTCGGCGTGCGGTCGAACAGCCCCTGCGGCGCGAGTGCCGCGGCGGTGAGGGCGAGCACGCCGTTCGCGGCCTGGAGACGCACCCCGTCATCCGAGATCGCGCGGGAGCGACCGAGGAACGTCAGCACGTCCTGGGCGGTGTGAGCATCGGCGAGGACGAGACGAGGAGGCACGACATCTAGACTATCCATCGGTGCCCCGTGCCGCCCCGGCCGGCGTCATCGAGTGAAAGGCGGGCGATGGACGCGCAGGAGACGGTCGACGGACTGCTGCAGGTGCTCACTCTGGACGTGTCGGGAGCGCGCACGACCGAGGACATCTTCACCGGCATCTCGCACCCGATGCCGACCGGCCGGATCTACGGCGGACAGGTGCTCGCGCAGTCGGTGATCGGCGCGGAGCGCACGGTCGCCGAGGGCAGGATCCTGCACTCGATGCACGGCTACTTCCTGCGGCCCGGAGACGCGGCCAAGGGCATCACGATCGCCGTGGATCGCATCCACGACGGACGCTCGTTCTCGACGAGACGTGCACAGGCCTATCAGAACGGTGTCCCGATCTTCTCGATGATCGCCTCGTTCCAGGACGACGGGCCCGGTCTCGAGCATGCCGCGCCGATGCCGGAGGGCATCCCCGATCCGGACACCCTGGCAGGCGACGAGGCGCTCTCTCCCGGCATCCACCCGCTGTCGCAGCGGATGCTCACCGATCGCCCCGTGGACATGCGCCACGTGGAAGGACCGATCTACGTCGAGGCAGGGGCCGAGCGCGTGGCCGCTCAGGCGGTCTGGATGCGGATGCGCGCGCCACTGCCGGATGCCCCGAGCCTGCATCGCGCCGCGCTCGCGTACCTCAGCGACATGTCCATCCAGGAATCGATCCTGCGCGCACACGGCTTGTCCTGGGCCGAGCACGGCCTCAAGGTCGCGAGCCTGGACCACGCGATGTGGTGGCATCGCTACGCACGTGTCGACGAGTGGCTGCTCTACGTGCAGGAGTCACCGAACGCCCGAGGCGGCCGCGGGCTCGCCGCCGGCAGGATCTACACCCGGGACGGCGTCCTCGTCGCCAGCGTCGCACAGGAGATCATGATCCGCGTGCCGTCCGGCGACTGACGCCCTCTGGCCGCGGGGCCGGCCTCAGCGGTGCGCGTAGCGGATCGGCTCGTCGATGTACGGGCCCCACGCCTCGCGCATCTCCTGCGTGATCCGGGTGGGGCGGCCGCTCGCGGCATCCACCAGCACGATCACCGCCGTGGAGCGTGCGTACAGGGTGCGCCCGTCCGTCGCGATCGGGCTGTACACCTCGTAGCAGACCTCCATGCTGGAGCCGCCGATCTTGCCGAACCACATCTCGACGTCCAGTGGATGCCGCTGATAGGGCACCGGCGCCAGGTACTCGATCTCCTGCCGTGCGACGAGCGTGAGCATGCCCTGGCTGATGCCGGGATCGAGGATCGCGGTCGGCGGCCCCTCCTCCCCCTCGCCGGGGACCCAGAACGCACGCACCCGCGCCTCCTCGAGCAGCTTCAGCATCGAGGTGTTGTTGACGTGGTTGTACGCGTCCAGGTCTCCCCAGCGCAGGTGCACGGGAAGGTGCAGGTGATCCGCCATCGCGCCGCCGCCTAGTCGCGGTGCAGCTTGCGGTGCGTGGTGCGGTGCGGGCGCGCCGCCTCCGGGCCCATGCGCTCGATCTTGTTCGCCTCGTAGGACTCGAAGTTGCCCTCGAACCAGTGCCACTGGGCGGGGTTCTCGTCGGTGCCCTCGTACGCGAGGATGTGGGTCGCGATGCGATCCAGGAACCAGCGGTCGTGGGTGATGACCACGGCGCAGCCGGGGAACTCGAGCAGGGCGTTCTCGAGCGAGCTCAGGGTCTCGACGTCGAGGTCGTTGGTCGGCTCGTCGAGGAGCAGCAGGTTGCCGCCCTCCTTCAGGGTCAGGGCGAGGTTCAGGCGGTTGCGCTCACCACCGGAGAGCACACCGGCCTTCTTCTGCTGGTCCGGGCCCTTGAAGCCGAACTTCGACACATAGGCGCGCGACGGGATCTCGATCTTGCCGACCGTGATGTAGTCGAGGCCGTCCGAGACGACCTCCCACAGGGTCTTGTTCGGGTCGATGCTCGCACGGGACTGGTCGACGTAGCTGATCTTGACCGTCTCGCCGATCTTCAGGTCACCGCCGTCGAGGGGCTCGAGGCCGACGATCGTCTTGAACAGGGTGGTCTTTCCGACACCGTTCGGACCGATCACGCCGACGATGCCGTTCGGCGGCAGGCTGAAGCTCAGTCCGTCGATGAGCGTGCGGTCGCCGAAGCCCTTCTGCAGGTTCTTCGCTTCGATCACGACGTTGCCCAGGCGGGGACCCGCCGGGATCTGGATCTCCTCGAAGTCGAGCTTCCGCGTGCGCTCCGCCTCCGCGGCCATCTCCTCGTACCGGGCCAGACGGGCCTTCGACTTGGTCTGGCGACCCTTGGCGCTGGAGCGCACCCACTCGAGCTCGTCCTTCAGACGCTTGGCGAGCTTGGCGTCCTTCTTGCCCTGGATGTCGAGGCGCTCGGCCTTCTTCTCCAGGTAGGTCGAGTAGTTGCCCTCGTAGCCGATCAGCCGGCCGCGGTCGACCTCCGCGATCCATTCCGCGACGTGGTCGAGGAAGTACCGGTCGTGGGTGATCGCGATGACGGCGCCCTTGTACGACTGCAGGTGCTGCTCCAGCCAGAGCACGCTCTCCGCGTCGAGGTGGTTGGTGGGCTCGTCGAGCAGCAGCAGGTCGGGCTTCTGCAGCAGCAGCTTCGCCAGCGCGACGCGACGCTTCTCGCCACCGGAGAGCGGTGCGATCTCGGCGTCTCCCGGAGGGGTGCGGAGAGCGTCCATCGCCTGCTCGAGCTGCGAGTCGAGGTCCCAGCCGTCGGCGGCGTCGATCTCCTCCTGCAGCGTGCCCATCTCGGCGAGCAGTGCGTCGAAGTCCGCATCGGGGTCCGCCATCAGCGCGGAGATCTCGTTGAAGCGGTCGACCTTCGCCTTGATGGCGATCCCGTCCTGGATGTTCTCCAGCACGGTCTTGGACTCGTCGAGCTCGGGCTCCTGCATGAGAATGCCGACCGAGAAGCCCGGGGTCAGCTTGGCCTCGCCGTTGGACGGCGTGTCCAGGCCGGCCATGATCTTCAGGATCGTCGACTTTCCGGCGCCGTTCGGGCCGACCATGCCGATCTTCGCGCCCGGCAGGAACGCCATCGTCACGTCATCGAGGATTAGCTTGTCGCCCACGGCCTTTCGTGCGCGGACCATGGAGTAGATGTACTCGGCCACGGAGGAGCCCCTTACTTTCGGCGGGTGTGCATGTGGGGTGCGCGTCTGCGGTGCCGACGCACACCGACACACCAGCCTACCGGCCTTCGTCGCCGCGCACGCTCGCCCACGGGGCCGCGCCTGCTCACCAGTCGATGGGCCTCGTCGTGCCGACCAGGCAGCGTCCCTCGGCCAGCTGAGGCAGCACTGCGGTGACGGGGTCGCCCGTGGACGGCCCGACCTGACCGACAAGGCACTCCGCATCGCCCCACGCCACCGAGAACTGCAGGCTCTCGACGGGGTTGCCGACGGTCGTCTCGTCCTCGGTGACCTGCATCCGCTCGCGGGGGAATCCCGCGGCGACGAGCGCATCGATGTACGCGCGCCCTTCGGCCCGCTTCGACGAGGACCAGACACGTGCGGTGATCTCGCCGAACAACGGCAGATTGTCGGCAGCCGTGCCGTCGACGTGCAGTTCGGGAGACGTGGCCGTCGGCTGCGGGGACGGCACGGTCTGAGACGGGGCGGTCGGCGGCGTCTTCGGCTCCGGCGAGGGCGTCGGGGTGCAGGCCGTCATCACGAGCAGCCCTGCCAGCAGCACCATGACGGGAACAGCACGTCGCGGGAGGGCGGACAGTCCACGGAGCACCCTCCGATTCTAGGAGGGGGCGCCTCCGGGTTCGGGTCCCGGAGGCGCCCGGCCTCGTCCACGGGAGCGTGAAGGCGCAGATCACGTCGGAAGGAGTTCGGCGTACGACGCCGTCGTCTCCTCGGTCGGCTGCTCGCTCGGGTCCTCGGCCGGCACCGACCACGCGTCCGCCGCAGCACCGGGATCCGGTGCGTCCTCGTCGGACGGCGGCGCGAGGCGCTCTGCAGGATCGGGCGCCTGCGCACGGTGCGGCTTCACGAACGCGCTGGCTCCGTGCCGCAGGTTGTGGCCGATCGCATCCGCCTCGATCTCGACTGACGTGCCGGACTTGCCGTTGGCCTCCCACTTGCGCACTTTGAGCCGCCCGGTGACGATCACAGGATCTCCGCTGTGCAGCGAGGATCGCACGTTCTCGGCGAGCTGGCGGAACGCCGAGACGTCGTACCAGTTGGTCTCCCCATCCACCCAGGCGCCCGTGCTCCTGTCGAGCCATCGATGCGGGGACGCGAGACGGAACCTGATCACGGCGTCGCCTCGGCCCGTCGTGTTGCGCAGCGGATCGCTGGCCACGTTGCCCAGGATCGTCACTGTGTCGGACATGTCGTTCTCCTTCGTGAGCCCGGGTCGATGCCCGGATCGCACCAGCGTGCACCTCGGCGATCCGCGCCAGATGCCGGGAAACCCGTGACTGTGCAGAGTCCGCCGGATCCGCCGGATGTGCAGGACGAGTGGCAGCCGACCTTCAGTGCACGAACAGGAGCAGTGCCGCGACACCGATGAAGAGCGCGCCGAACACGAGGTTCAGCACGCGCTGGCCCCGCAGACTCGCGGTGAACCGCCGGAAGGATTTCGCCGCGGCGGCGAAGAAGAACCACATCACGAGGACGTCGACGACGATGACCGTGGCGATCAGGAGCAGATACTGAGGCAGCGGATCCTGATCGAGGCGGATGAACTGCGGGACGAACGCGATGAAGAACACGATCGCCTTCGGATTCAGCAGGTTCACCCAGAAGCCGCGGCGGAACATCGACCACCCGCCCTCGCGGGACACCGGCGCGACGATGCCGTCCTCCCCCGCCTGCGGCTTGGTGAGCATCAGCCTGACCCCGAGGAACACGAGATAGGCGGCACCGAGATAGCGGATCGTCTCGAAGAGCAGCGGCGACTTCGCGACCAGCAGTCCGACACCGGCCGCGACGATCACGACGTGCACGATCAGCGCAGCCTGCTGCCCGGCGACGCCCCAGAGTGAACGGCGCCAGCCCTGGTTCAGCGCGTTGGTCATGGTGTTGATCGCTCCGGCACCCGGCGTGAAGCTGATCACGACGCAGGCGACCAGGAGCGAGAGCCAGGTCGTCCACGTCACCAGCACAGTGTATGGACCGCCGGAGCCCCGCGCACGTCGACGAGATCTGAACCTTCGGGTCCTCCGCATCGTTGCTCCGAGAGAGGCCGTGCTGCGCCGTGCATCGCGGTCCGTCCACGACGAAGTGAGGAAGTCATGAAGAACGTCACACGAGCCGTCGCAGCAGCCGGTCTGGCGCTGCTCAGCATCGGCGGCGGTGCAGCCGTGGCCAATGCCGCACCGGCGATCCCCCTCAACAACGGGCAGGAGGTCACCGGCGCGGAGGGCGGCGCCCACGGCAAGTTCACCTACGTGATCGACGGGGACCGGTTCTGCTACTCGCTCGACGTGACCGGCCTGTCGGCGCCTGCGACAGCCGCGCACGTTCACATCGGAGAGCAGGGCGTCGCGGGTCCGGTGCGCATCCCGCTGGGGGTGCCGAGCACCACCTCGTTCGAGGTCGCCGCGTGCACCGTGGTGTCCGACCCGACGATCCTGGAGGGCATCCAGGACAGCCCGCGCGGCTGGTACGTCAACGTCCACACCAGCACCTACCCGGGTGGGGAGGTGCGAGGCCAGCTCAAGTAGCGGATGCCGGGTGCGGGGCTCCGGAGGCGATGTCGGTGGCCGTCTCTATCTTCGAATCCGAGAGGAGACGACATCATGATCACCGCAGAACACACCGGAACCCCCGCACTCGCGCTGCCCTGGACGGCCCCTGCGATCAGCCCGGGGCGCGAGACCCTTCAGCGGGCCGGAGACCGGCTCTGGCGCGTGATCGATGAGAAGGGCACCATTCGCGGCCATCTCCGCCTCGTCGCCGATCCGCTCGGCATCCGCTATCGCGCCGAGCGCCTGCGGGCCGGAACCGGCTCGTTCCTACTGGTCGGCGAGTTCTGGGATGCGGACGACGCCGTGGCCGCACTGCGCTTCTGAGTGGTGGTGCCCCCTGCAGGATTCGAACCTGCGACCAACGGATTAGAAAGCCGATGCTCTTCCTCTGAGCTAAGGAGGCGCGATCCCTCCAGATTACCGTGTCGGACTCCGTCGATAGGATCGAGTCATGGTTTCTGCGTCTGAGAACGACCGGCTCGTCTGGATCGACTGCGAGATGACCGGGCTCGACCTCGCGGTCGACGAGCTCGTCGAGATCGCCGTCGTCGTCACGGATTTCACCTTGAATCCCCTCGATGCCGGTTTCAGCATCGTCATCAGGCCCAGCGACGCCGCCCTCGACCACATGAGCGACTTCGTGACCGAGATGCACCGCGCCTCAGGCCTCATCGAGGAGATCCCGCACGGGGTCTCACTCTCCGAGGCCACGGCACAGACGCTCGCCTACATCCGCCGCTTCGTTCCCCAGGAGCGCAAGGCGCCTCTCGCCGGCAACACGATCGGCACCGACCGCATGTTCCTGGCGAAGTACATGCCCGAGCTCGACCAGTACCTGCACTACCGCAACGTCGACGTGTCGAGCATCAAAGAACTGTCCCGCCGCTGGTATCCCCGGGTGTTCTTCAACGCCCCCGCGAAAGACGGCGGACACCGCGCCCTGGCCGACATCCTGGAGTCCATCCGCGAGCTGCAGTACTACCGCGAAGCCGTGTTCGTGGACGAGCCAGGACCCTCCACCGACGAGGCGCGCGCCATCTCCGAGAGCACCGTGTCAAAGTTCACCCCAAACATGTAATACACTTGAGCGGTTGCCTGCTTCGGCCGGCACATGGTGGCTATAGCTCAGTTGGTAGAGCACCGCGTTGTGGTCGCGGGGGTCGCGGGTTCAAGTCCCGTTAGCCACCCCAATCAGGAGCGGGATGCGAGAGCATCCCGCTCCTTTCTCGTTCGCACTCTCCCCTGCGACACGTCGACCGCATCGACACGCCGGGCCTCCGCCTCCTGCGACGTGTCGGCCGATAGGTTCGGACTCGTGCGCGCGACAACAGCGTCGCGCCGTCTTCACATGGGAGAACACAGCATGTTCAAGAAGTCGACCTCCTGCGCCCTCGCCGCAGGGATCGCCATCACTCTCGGTCTGAGCCTCGCGCCTGCGGCGATGGCGGATACAGCCGCCGGTCCGACGCCTGCGGCCGTCTCCGGCGCGTCCCAGCTCGACGCGCTTCGCGCCGAACTGCCCGCGGACTGGGCCGCACGCGTCGCCGACGCCCGCGCGCGCTTCGGCCTGGATGCCACGACCTGGGCGGACCAGACACGCAGCGTCATCGACGGCAGCGACTACCAGTGCGCATCGACGCCCGTGAACGCCTGGCTCACCGCCCAGCTGGCGGGGGTCGACCGGCCCACCATGCGGGCGATCGACGAGCTGGCCGGCTTCGACCTCGCGACCTACGACGCGCTCATCTTCGGCGCGCAGGACAAGCGGAACACCTTCGGCTACGACGGCTCCTACACGAACGACCTCAACCGCACGATGGACGGCATGAAGAAGTTCTGGGACTTCGACGGCTCCGACATCCAGTTGATCCCGATGCACGGTGACACCTACCGCTCGATCGACCGCATGGTGCGTGTCTACACCGCCGTCTACGGTCTCGACGCCGGCACGGCGCGTGAGATCGCCGAGTACGTCCAGTCGCTGATCCTGAGCCAGCCCGGCCTGCGCCAGGGCGACAACCCGTACTTCACCTTCAACGCCTTCGCCTTCGACCCGGCCCCCGAGGACGTCGAGCAGTTCCCCGGCCTGACCAAGCGCATCATCATGGGCGACGGCGTCATGGCCGGTCTGCGCGGCATCGGCCTGCAGGACAAGGCCGCTCCGCTGGGCGTGCTCGCGCACGAGTACGGTCACCAGGTGCAGTACGCGAACAACCTGTTCGAGTCGCCGCTCACCGGGCCCGAGGCGACCCGCCGCACCGAGCTGATGGCTGACGCCTATGGCACGTATTACCTCGTCCACGCGCGCGGCGGCGCCCTGAACGCCGCCCGCACGCTCGACGTGCAGGCGTCGTTCTACAACGTGGGCGACTGCGCCTTCACGAACGACGGACACCACGGCACTCCGAACCAGCGCCTGAAGAGCGCCACGTTCGGTGCCTCCGTGGTCGAGGCTGCGAGCAACCAGGGCCACAAGCTCGGCGCCCTGGCCTTCGATGCGAAGTTCGAGGCCGTGCTCCCCGAGATCGTGGCACCTGACGCACACTGAGCCGCACGCGGAGTGGGCCGGGCTCTTCACAGGGCACGGCCCACGCTGCATCTCCTCGAGACCGGCAGGCGGGCGCCTGCCGCCGCCGGAGTCCTCTCCTAAGCTTGTCGTGATGGAGATGGATGCCACTGCCTTCGAGGAACTCGTCGTGGACGAGCTCGACCGGCTGCCCGATGAGATGGTCGAGGGTCTCGACAACGTGGTCTTCGTCGTCGAGGACGCACCCGAGGACGGCGAGGATCTGTTCGGCCTGTACGACGGCCTCGCGCTCACCGAGCGCGGCCAGTACGGCCTGGGCGAGCTCCCGGACCGCATCATCGTCTATCGCACCGCGCACCTGGCAGCATGCGAGACGGAAGAGGACCTGCGCGACGAGGTGCACACCACGCTGGTGCATGAGATCGCACACTTCTACGGCATCGACGACGAGCAGTTGCACGAACTGGGGTGGGCATGAGCACTCCCGTCGCACTGCCCGATCTCGACATCGAGGAAGAGCTCGCGGCCGCTCCACTCGAGCCGTGGGAGCTCGTGGTGTGGGACGACCCCGTCAACCTGATGAGCTATGTCGTCCGCGTGTTCCGGCGATACTTCGGCTACTCCGATGAGCGTGCCACGGCTCTGATGCTCGCCGTGCACCATGAGGGTCATGCCGTCGTGGCGACGGGACCGCGCGAGACCATGGAGATCCACGCGCAGGCCATGCACGACTTCGGCCTGTGGGCGACGGTCAGGAAGGCCTTCTCGTGAGCGCCCGCACGATCGTGCTGCCACTGGCGCAGATCGAGGGCCAGCACCTGATCGCTCTTCTCGACGAGTTCCTGCTGCTCGTGGATGCACCGGAGCGGGATGAGGATGCCGCGCTGCAGCGCCTCACCCCGACCGCCTACCCCGACGACGACGAGGCTTCGCAGGAGTATGCGATGCTCACGCGTGGCGATCTGCTGGATCGGCGCAGCCAGGACGCCGCGCTCGTCCGCGCCGACCTCGCCGTGTTCGAGCGTGAGGACGGCCTCACCCGGCGCGACGCGATGCGCCCGCGCGACGCCGTGATCGCCGGCGACCACCTCGACGCCTGGCTGCGAACACTCACCGCGCTGCGGCTGGTGCTGGCCACACGGATCGGCATCACGAGCGCCGACGCGCACGATCCCGATGACGAGCGCTTCGGGGTCTACGACTGGCTGGGGTACCGCCTGGAGGGGCTGATCCAGGCAGCCGACGAACGCGACGCCCGGTTCTGAGTCGTCGTCAGGGCACCGTCACGACGACCGACGCCAGGGACACCGGATCGTGCGCGCGGATGTGCGCCTCCTCCTGCGCGGCCCACCGCTCCCAGTGCGGCCGGAACGCGTCACCGTCGCGCTCCAGCGCCCGGCGCCTCCTGCTCTGGGCGGGCCCATCCACCCACACGCATACATCGGCGATCTCGGCCGAGGCCGGGGTCAGCGCACCGCAGCCCTCGACGATGAGACCGGAAGCCGGATCGACCACGTGGGCCTCGGCCTCGACGCCGCTCTCCCAGTCCCAGCGGCGCCAGGTGCCGACCTCGCGCCGGGAATGCGGGGCGAGCACGTTCTGCAGCGCGAGCCGTCCGCCTTCGGCGAGGCCGTCCCAACCGGGATAGATCGAATCCAGAGCGACCAATTGCACGGGATTCTCCTGCGGCCAGCTCTCGGCCAGCCGCCGTGCGATCGTGGACTTCCCCGCCCCGCTGCGTCCGTCTATCACCACCACGGGTGTCGTCGAGTCGACCGCGCACACCGCCGCGACGATGTCGTGCACGGCCGCGTCAAGGCATTCCCCGAACGGATCGCTACTTCTTGAGAGCACGGATGATGCGGGTCAGTGCGCGGCCCGCCACCCACACGAACGGGATGCCGACCGCGAGCAGGGTGATGAGGTTCGGCTCGAAGCGCAGTCCCTCTTCACGACGCACGTACACACCGAGCGGGATGGCCGTGCCGCCGCCGGAACCGCCCTCGAGGCCCTCGCCGCTGCCGCCGGCGAAACCGGTCATGGCCAGCGCGACCGGCGTGATGCTGACGCCCTCGACGTCGACGGGTTCGCCGTATGCGCTCTTGACGCCGAACGAGGCTGCCTGCTTACCGAGTTCCAGTGCGATGTTGGGCATGTCGTCCACGCTACTGGAACGGCGGCCCGCTGTCGCGGGTCATTCCCGCCCGAAGGAGCGGGGATGGGGGCCGTCACGGCCGTCACCGCGGCCGACGTGCCGAGCCCGGGTGATCATGCTGCTGCCGAACCGTGCGCGGGCGTCGTCCAGCGCGCCCTCCAGACGCCGGCGATCGGCATCATCGTCCCAGAGGGCGAAGCCCGCGGATCCCCTGCCCTGCAGCTTCTCGGCGCGGACTCCTAGCAGACGGATCGGATCTCGCCGCTCCACGGCGTCGAAGAGCGCCGCGGCGGTCTCGCCGATCCGCTGGCCCACGTCTGTCGGCTCGGGCAGCGACTGGGCACGCGTGATCGTCGAGAAGTCCGAGAAGCGCACCTTGATCGCGACGGTGCGCGCCTCCCACGATGCCGCACGCAGGCGAGCCCCGACACGATCGGCGAGCCGGAGCAGCTCGGCGCGAAGCACATCGGCGTCGACGATGTCGACGTCGAACGTCTCCTCGTGACCGATGCTCTTCTCCACGCGCTCGGTCTCGACCTCCCGGGCATCCTCTCCCCTGGCGAGCTGCCGGAGCCTGCTTCCGGCGGCCGGTCCGAGCGCCCGCTCCAGCATCCCCTGCGCCGCCTCGCGGACATCGCGGATCGTGTGGATGCCGCGGCGCTGCAGCGCCGCGGCGGCCTTCGGCCCGACGCCCCACATCGCCCCTGCCGGCCGGGGGTCGAGGAACTCCTGGGTGCGAGCACCCGGCACGATGAGCAGCCCGTCCGGCTTGGACAGCGTGGACGCCATCTTCGCCACGTGCTTGGTCGCGGCGACCCCGACGCTGCAGTTGATGCCGACCTCCTCGGCGACCCGGCGGCGGATCAGCACGGCGATCTCCCCCGGCGTCCCCCACAGGCGCCGCACTCCGCGCACGTCGAGGAAGGCCTCATCGATCGACAGCGGTTCCACCAGGGGCGTGAATGACTCGAAGATCGACATCACCTGCCCCGAGACCGCCTGGTAGCGGGCGAAGTCGGGCGCGACGATCCGTGCGCTCGGGCACAGCCGCAGCGCCTGCGACACCGGCATGGCCGAGCGCACACCGAACCGGCGCGCCTCATAGGAGGCGCTGGAGACGACGGAGCGCCCGTCCGGCGCGCCGATGATCAGCGGCAGTCCGCGCAGCGAGGGGTCGTCCAGCGTGGCCACGGACGCGTAGAAGGCATCCATGTCGACGTGCAGGATGCCGGTGCCGCTGTCGTCCGCCCCGGCGGGCGACACGATGCGTCCCGATCCGTCGCCGCGTCCCATGCATCCATTCTTCCGGATGCATGGGACATCGGCTTCCGACGGCTACTGCGCAGCGCGCTCCAGGATGAGTTCGCGCACACGGGCGGCGTCCGCCTGGCCCTTCATCGCCTTCATCACGGCGCCGATGATCGCGCCGGCGGCCTGCACCTTGCCGTCCTTGATCTTCGCCATCACGTCGGGCTGTGCGGCCAGAGCCTCGTCGATCGCGGCGATCAGCGCGCCGTCATCCGACACGACGGCCAGACCGCGCGCATCCACGACTTCCTGCGGCGTTCCCTCGCCGGCGATGACGCCCTCGAGCACCTGACGGGCGAGCTTGTCCGTCAGCGTGCCGGCATCGACCAGCTGCTGCAGCGCCGCGACGTTCTCGGGAGCGATCAGGTCGGTCGCCTCGCGCTCGGCGGCGTTCGCCAGGCGGGTGATCTCCCCCGTCCACCACTTGCGAGCCGCTGCCGGCGTGGCGCCGGCGGAGATCGTCGCCTCGACGACCTCGACCAGGCCGCTGTTGCGGACGTCCTGGAACTCGAGGTCGGTGAAGCCCCACTCGGCCTTCAGCCGGCGGCGGCGAGCGACGGGCTGCTCGGGAAGCGCGGCACGGAGCTCCTCCACGAGTTCGGCGGCGGGCTGCACGGGCAGCAGGTCCGGCTCCGGGAAGTACCGGTAGTCGTCGGCATCCGACTTCGGACGACCCGGCGAGGTGGTGCCGGTGTCCTCGTGCCAGTGGCGCGTCTCCTGGATGATGGTGCCGCCGTCGGCGAGGATCGCCGCCTGACGCTGGATCTCGTAGCGCACCGCGCGCTCGACCGACCGCATCGAGTTCACGTTCTTCGTCTCGGTGCGGGTGCCCAGTTTCTCCTGGCCCCGCGGCCGAAGCGAGACGTTCGCGTCGCAGCGCAGGTTGCCGCGCTCCAGCCGTGCCTCGGAGATGCCGAGGGCGCGGACGATGTCGCGGATCGCCGAGATGTACGCCTTGGCGTATTCCGGCGCACGGTGCTCGGCGCCGAAGATCGGCTTGGTGACGATCTCGACGAGCGGGACACCCGCCCGGTTGTAGTCGACGAGCGAGTACTCGGCGCCCTGGATGCGGCCGGTGGAGCCCATGTGCGTGAGCTTGCCGGCGTCCTCCTCCATGTGCGCGCGCTCGACGGGAATGGTCACAAGCGTGCCGTCTTCGAGCTCGACTTCGACCGAACCTTCGAAGGCGATCGGCTCGTCGTACTGCGAGATCTGGTAGTTCTTGCCCAGGTCCGGGTAGAAGTAGTTCTTGCGCGCGAATCGGCTGGACTCGGCGATCGAGCAGCCCAGCGCCAGACCGAGGCTGATCGACGAGCGCACTGCGGTGGCGTTGACCACCGGCAGCGAACCCGGCAGACCGAGATCGACCGGGGCGATGAGCGTGTTCGGTTCGGCGCCGTGGAACTCGTCGTTGGCCGGGTTCGGCGCATCCGAGAACATCTTCGTGCGCGTGTTCAGCTCGACGTGCACCTCGAAGCCGAGCACCGGCTCGAACAGCTCGAGAGCTTTGTCGTAGTCCATGAGCTTGACGGCGGCCATCAGCGGGTTCCTCCCAGCACGGGTGCCTTCTCCAGGAGAGGGGCGCCCCACGAATCAAGCAGCGCGGCCTCGAGGGCGGCGCCGACACGGTACAGACGAGCGTCCTCGTGAGCGGGTGCGAGGAACTGGATGCCGACAGGCAGTCCGTCTTCAGCGGCGAGGCCGGACGGGATCGAGATGCCGGGCACGCCGGCGAGGTTCGCCGGAATGGTCGTCAGGTCGTTCAGGTACATCTGCAGCGGGTCGTCGATCTTCTCGCCGAGCTTGAACGCCGTCGTCGGCGCCGAGGGCGTCGCGATGACGTCGACCTGCGAGAAAGCCTGGTCGAAGTCGCGCTGGATCAGCGTGCGAACCTTCTGTGCGCTGCCGTAGTAGGCGTCGTAGTAGCCCGCGGAGAGCGCGTAGGTGCCGAGGATGATGCGACGCTTGACCTCGGGACCGAATCCGGCCTCCCGCGTGGCGGACATGACGTCCTCGACGGTCGCGCCGCCCTCCGGCGTGACCCGAAGGCCGAAGCGCACCGAGTCGAACTTCGCCAGGTTGCTGGACGCCTCGGCGGGCAGGATCAGGTAGTACGCGGCGACGCCGTACTCGAAGTGCGGAGCCGAGATCTCGACGATCTCCGCACCCTGCGCCTCCATCAGCGCCAGCGACTCGCGGAAGGAGCCGGCGACGCCGGCCTGGAAGCCCGAGTCGGGAAGCTCTTTGATCACACCGACCTTGAGGCCCTTGAGCACGTCGCCGGTCGCACCCTCGCGGGCGGCCGCTGCGAAGGACGGCCACTCCTGCGGCAGCGAGGTGGAGTCCTTCGGGTCGTGTCCGCCGATCACGTCATGCAGCAGACCCGCGTCGAGCACCGTGCGGGTGACCGGGCCGACCTGGTCGAGGCTGGAGGCCAGCGCGATCGATCCGTAGCGGCTGACCCCGCCGTACGTGGGCTTGGTGCCGACGGTGCCGGTGACGTGCGCGGGCTGGCGGATCGAGCCGCCGGTGTCGGAGCCCAGGGCCAGCGGCGCCTCGAACGCCGCCACCGCTGCGGCCGACCCGCCTCCGGAGCCGCCGGGGATGCGGTCGAGGTCCCAGGGGTTGCGGGTGGGGCCGAACGCCGAGTGCTCCGTGGAGGAGCCCATCGCGAACTCGTCCATGTTGGTCTTGCCGAGAGGCACGAGGCCGGCCGCGCGCGAGCGCGCCACGACGGTCGCGTCGAAGGGCGACATGTACCCCTCGAGGATCTTCGATCCGCTGGTGGAGGGCATGTCGGTGGTGACCAGCACGTCCTTCACCGCCAGCGGAACGCCGGCGATCGGGCCGAGCTGTTCACCGGCCGCGCGACGCGCATCGATCTCGGCGGCGGCCGCGAGGGCGTTCTCGTTGACGTGCAGGAAGGCGTGCACGTCGCCGTCCACGGCGGCGATGCGGTCCAGGTGGGCCTGAGTGGCCTCGACGCTGGAGATCTCGCCGGCGGCGAGCTTCTCGCCCAGCTCCGCGGCGGAGAAACGGATGATGTCGCTCACTGCTCTTCTCCCAGGATCGCGGTCACACGGAAGCGGCCGTCTGCGGCATCCGGGGCGTTCTGCAGCACCTGCTCGTGCGTCAGCGTCTGCCCGACCTCGTCTGGTCGGAAGACGTTGCTCATCGCGATCGGGTGGCTGGTGGCGACGACGTCGGGGGTCGCCACCTCCGACACCTTCGCGATGTTGTCGACGATGGCATCGAGCTGACCTGTCAGCTGCGTCACCTCGTCATCGGAGAGCTGGATGCGCGCGAGCACGCCGAGATGGCGCACAAGATCAGGGGTGATTTCAGACACCCCCTCAGTCTACGAGACTGCTCCCGGCTCATTGAGCGGGCGACGGCGGGATGAAGCGCATCGGAATAGGGTGGTCAGGTGACGACGTTCGTACCCCCGCGCCCCTGGACCGCCAGCTATGCAGACGGTGTTCCCGAGGACCTCTCCCCCGTCTCCGGCTCGCTGATCGACATCGTGGCGGCATCCGCCCGCGATTACCCGGATGCCCCGGCGCTGCAGTTCTTCGGGCGCGAGACCAGCTATCGGCAGCTGCAGGAGCAGATCGACCGCGCGGCGGCGGGCCTGCGCGACCTCGGCGTCGGGGCGGGCGACCCGGTGGCGATCGTGCTGCCGAACTCGCCGCAGCACATCGTCGCGTTCTACGCGGTGCTGCGCCTGGGCGCGGTCGTCGTCGAACACAACCCGCTGTACACGCCGCGGGAGCTGCGCAAGCAGTTCGAGGATCACGGCGCCAAGCACGCGATCGTGTGGAACAAGGTCGTGAAGTCGGTGCAGGAGTTCCCCGCCGACCTCGCCGTGCAGAACCTCATCTCGGTGGACGTCGTGAACGGGATGCCGTTCGGCATGCGCCTGGCGCTGAAGCTGCCGGTCCAGAAGGCGCGCGAGTCCCGCGAGGCACTGACCGAGAAGGTCCGCGGCACCATCCCGTGGGAGCAGATGCTGAAGGCCGAGCCGATCCCGGCATCCCACCCGCGGCCGGCGACCGACGATCTGGCGATCATCCAGTACACCTCCGGCACCACCGGCACCCCGAAGGGTGCCGCACTGACGCACCGCAACCTGCTGGCCAACGCCGCGCAGGCGCAGGCGTGGGTGCCGCAGATCCAGCGCGGCAAGGGCTGTGTCGTCTACGCGGTGCTCCCGATGTTCCACGCCTACGGACTGACCCTCTGCCTGACCTTCGCGATGTCGATGGGCGCGCGCCTCGTGCTGTTCCCGAAGTTCGATCCCGACCTCGTGCTGGATGTCGCGAAGAAGCATCCCGCGACTTTCCTGCCGCTGGTGCCGCCGATCGCCGACCGTCTGCTCGCCGCGGCGAAGGAGAAGGGCGTGTCGCTGGCCGGTACCGAGGTCGCGATCTCGGGTGCCATGGCCCTACCGCACGAGCTGGTCGTGCCGTTCGAGGAGGCGACCGGTGGCTACCTGGTCGAGGGCTACGGCCTCAGCGAGTGCTCCCCCGTACTGATGGCGAACCCGGTGGCGGACAATCGCGTGCCCGGAACGGTCGGCCTGCCTCTGCCGGGCACCGAGTGCCGCGTCGTCGACCCCGACGAGCCTACGCGCGACGTGGAGCCGGGCACTCCCGGCGAGCTCATCGTGCGCGGCCCGCAGGTGTTCCAGGGCTACTACGGCAAGCCCGAGGAGACCGAGGCGGTCTTCACGGACGGCTGGTTCCGCACCGGCGACATCGTCACGATCGACGATGGCGGGTTCGTCCGCATCGTCGACCGCATCAAGGAGCTCATCATCACCGGCGGCTTCAACGTCGCGCCCACCGAGGTCGAGGGCGTGCTGCGCCAGCATCCGGACGTCCTGGACGCCGCTGTCATCGGCCTTCCCAGCAGCCACTCGGGCGAAGAGGTCGTCGCCGCGATCGTCGTCGACGCCGGCGCTGACATCGACGTGGAGGCCGTGCGCGATTTCGCGCGCGGCATCCTGACACCGTACAAGGTGCCTCGTCGGCTGTTCGTCGTCGACGAACTGCCTAAGTCGCTCATCGGCAAGGTGCTGCGCCGGCAGGTGAAGGAGCGGCTTCTGGAGCTCAACTCCGGCGACTGACGAGGCGTTCTCCCAGCGCTGAAGGGCCTCCGCGCTGTACGGTTGGGAAGTGACTTCCCCTGAGACTGCCGAGGCCTCCACGCCCGCCACCCCCGGATTCGACGAGATCGGCATCACCGGGCCGGTGCTGAAGGCCATCCACGACCTCGGCTACGAGACGCCGTCGCCGATCCAGGCGGCAACGATCCCGCTGCTGCTGCAGGGCCGTGACGTGCTCGGCACCGCGCAGACCGGCACGGGGAAGACCGCGGCGTTCGCGCTGCCCGTGCTCGAGAACCTCGACCTGTCGCAGAAGTCGCCGCAGGTGCTCGTGCTCGCACCGACCCGCGAGCTCGCCCTGCAGGTGTGCGAGGCGTTCGAGTCCTACTCGGCGCGGATGAAGGACGTCCGCGTGCTTCCCGTCTACGGCGGACAGGCCTACGGCGTGCAGCTGTCCGCGCTGCGCCGCGGCGTGCACATCGTCGTCGGCACGCCCGGTCGCATCATGGACCACCAGGCCAAGGGCACCCTCGATCTCTCCGAGCTGAAGTACCTCGTGCTCGACGAGGCGGACGAAATGCTGAAGATGGGCTTCGCCGAGGACGTCGAGCAGATCCTGGCGCAGACTCCCGAGGAGAAGCAGGTCGCCCTCTTCTCGGCGACCATGCCCGCGACCATCCGCCGCCTGGCACAGCAGTACCTGCGCGACCCCGAAGAGGTCGCGATCAAGGGCAAGACCACGACCAACCAGAACATCACCCAGCGGTACCTGGTGGTGTCCTACGCGCAGAAGGTCGACGCGCTCACACGCATCCTCGAGGTGGAGAACTTCGACGGGATGATCGTCTTCGTCCGCACGAAGAACGAGACCGAGACTCTCGCCGAGAAGCTGCGCGCCCGCGGCTACTCCGCCGCAGCCATCAACGGCGACGTGCCGCAGGCGCAGCGCGAGCGCTCCGTGAACCAGCTGAAGGACGGCAAGCTCGACATCCTCGTGGCGACGGATGTCGCCGCCCGCGGTCTCGACGTCGAGCGGATCAGCCACGTCGTCAACTTCGACATCCCGACCGACACCGAGTCCTACGTGCACCGCATCGGCCGCACCGGCCGCGCCGGTCGCTCCGGCGATGCGATCAGCTTCATCACCCCGCGTGAGCGCTACCTGCTCAAGCACATCGAGAAGGCGACGCGGCAGCAGCCCGCCCAGATGCAGCTGCCGACCCTCGAGGACGTCAACACGACCCGCCTCGCACGGTTCGACGACGCCATCACCGCGGCGCTCGAGGAGACCTCGCGCATCGAAGGATTCCGCGACATCATCGCGCACTACGTGCGCAATCACGACGTTCCCGAGGCGGATGTCGCCGCCGCCCTCGCCGTGGTCGCGCAGGGCGCCACTCCCCTGCTGCTCGACCCCGCGAACGATGAGCTCTCGCGCGCCGTCGAGCGCGACAACCGTCCGCCGCGCGAGCGTGGGGAGCGCGCTGAGCGCGGGGATCGCACGCCGCGCGAGCGTCGTGGGCGCGGGGACTACGCCGCGTACCGCATCGAGGTCGGCCGTCGTCAGCGCGTCGAGCCGCGCCAGATCGTCGGTGCGCTGGCGAACGAGGGCGGTCTCGGACGCGACGACTTCGGTGCCATCTCGATCAAGCCGGACTTCTCGATCGTCGAGCTCCCCGTGAACCTCGACCCGTCGGTTCTCGAGCGACTGCGCGACACCCGGATCTCCGGTCAGCTGATCGAGATCAAGCCCGACCGCGGGGTTCCGAACCGGCGCGCTCCGCGTGACGGCGGGTACAAGGGCAACCGCGACTCCCGCGGCGACCGGTATGACCGCGATTCGCGCAGCGACCGCGACTCCCGCCCTGCCCGCAAGCCGCGGCACAAGGGCTGACGCGCCCTCCGCACGCTGCGCTCGCTGTCGCCTGCCCGGCCACAGGGCCTGCTGCCTCTCGCGTGCCGGCCCGATTTCGGCCAGGCTGGCGGCATGAGATTCGTGCGGGTCATCGTCCGAGGTCGGGTTCAGGGCGTCGGCTTCCGCTGGTTCGCCAGGAGCATGGCACAGGAACACGACGTGTCGGGGTGGGTGCGCAATCGACCGGATGGGAGTGTCGAGGCCGAGCTGTGCGGCACCGCCGACGCGGTGGACGCGGTACTCGCCGCGCTGCGACGAGGACCGGCGGGAGCACACGTTCGCACAGTGGAGAGCGAGGACGCGACGGGCACGCCGTCGGCCGGTTTCGAGATCCGTCCCACGGACTGAGGGAGGCCCGCCCCGGCTCAGAGCTCCAGGTCGACGATGGTCGCGTGGGTCATCCGTCCTCGAGGAGCATGGTCTGTCGTATCAGGTTCGCGAGGTCGGCGATGTCGACGGGGCCGGACGTGTCGACGCGGAGAACGGGGAACTCCGTCATCGGGCGGGCAGCATCCGCCGCGGCCTCCCACTCCCCGATGCGCGCCAGATCGTCGTGCACGGCGTGCCGCGGGCGGGTCAGATAGCGCTCCCGCATCACCTCACGCGGCGCCTCGCACCAGACCTCGAGGCCGGCGGGCGATCCGGCGGCCTGCCATCCCCGATGGAACCAGACCTCGTCTCGTCGGGCGAGCCACACCGATTCGACGAGTACCGTGCCCTCCAGCATCCCGACGATCCGCCAAAGGACATCCGCTGCCAGCGCTCCGACGGCACGAGTCGGCAGCGGTGCATCGACGGCGTCGCCGAGCGCCTCCTTGATGGCATCCTTCGACACCAGTGGCACGTCGAGCGCGGCGGCGAGCGGGCGCGCGAGCGTCGTCTTGCCCGCGCCCGCCATGCCGTTCAGCACGATGAGCCGGTCAGGCATCCAGCGCCGCCGGGCCCTCGGTGACGAGAAGATGGAACTGCGCGGCGTCCAGGACTCGGATGCCGAGTTCCTCGGCCTTCGCGAGCTTGGAACCCGCGCCGGGTCCGGCGGCGACGAAGTCGGTCTTCTTCGAGACGGACGACGCGGCCTTGCCGCCCGCTCTGATGATCGCCTCCTGAGCGCCGTCACGGGTGTATCCGTCGAGCGATCCCGTCGCGACCACGGTCAGTCCCTCGAGCACGCCGCCCTCGGCGACCGCCGCACCGGGACCGGGATGACCGGGAGTCGACCACTGCACTCCGGCCTCGGCCCACTGCCGGACGATGTCCTGATGCCAGTCGACCTCGAACCAGCTCAGCAGCGAGTCGGCGATGATGCCGCCGACTCCCTCGACCGCGGCGAGCTCGTCACGACTGGCTGCCCGGATCGCGTCGAGCGAGCCGAACCACTGCGCGAGCGCACGGGCGGCCACCGGCCCCACATGCCGGATGTTCAGCGAGACCAGCAGCCGCCAGAGCTCCTTGGTCTTGGCCTTCTCGAGCTCGGCGATGAGCTTGATCGCCGCTTCGGAGGGCAGCACCTCACGGTAGTCCTTGCGGATACCTCGCCGTCGCCGCTCCGCGGCATCCAGTCCCTCGGCACCCGGCGGATACTGCGCCGGACCGAGCTTCTGGAACGGTGCGCGACGGACGAGTTCGCCCGTCGCGTCATCGGTCTTCGGTTCACCGGTCTCGGAATCGCGTACGACGACGGAGATCGGCACGAGGTCCTCCAGCACCAGCGTGAACAGCCCCGCCTCGGTGTCGAGCGGCGCGACCGCGGGCGGCTCGGCCTGCGTGAGTGCAGCCGCTGTGACCTCACCGAGCACCTCGATGTCGAGCGCGCCGCGCGAGCCGATGTGCTCGACGCGCCCGCGGACCTGCGCAGGGCACGAGCGGGTGTTCGGGCAGCGCAGGTCGATGTCGCCCTCCTTGGCCGGGGCGAGGATCGCCCCGCACTCCGGGCAGCCCTCCGGCATGACGAACTCGCGTTCGGTGCCGTCGCGCTTCTCGACCACCGGACCCAGCACCTCCGGAATCACGTCACCGGCCTTTCGCAGGACCACGGTGTCGCCGATCAGCACTCCTTTCGCCTTCACGACGTCCTTGTTGTGCAGGGTCGCCTGGCGCACGACGGAGCCCGCGACATGCGCGGGCGCCATCACGGCGAACGGCGTCGCCCGCCCGGTGCGACCCACAGAGACGACGATGTCGAGCAGTTTGGTCTGCACCTCCTCCGGCGGGTACTTGTAGGCGATCGCCCAGCGCGGAGCACGGCTGGTCTGCCCGAGCTCGGCGTGCAGTTCGAGCTCGTCCACCTTGACGACGATGCCGTCCAGCTCGTGCTCGATGTCGTGCCGGTGCTCGCCGAAGTACGCGACGAAGTCGGCCACCTCGTCGACAGAGTGGCAGACCTTGTAATGCGGGCTGGTCGGCAGTCCCCAGCCGGCAAGGAGCTCGTAGACCTCGCTCTGCGCGGCGACCGGCGGGTTCTCCCAGGCTCCGATTCCGTGCACGTACAGGGCGAGGGACTCGGTGCGCAGCAGACCCGCTTCGAGCTCCAGGCCCTCCTTCTTGTCGAGCTGCTGGCGCAGACCGCCGCTCGCGGCGTTGCGTGGGTTCGCGAACGACGGGAAGCGTCGGGCCGCGGCGGCCCGCGCCTTCTCCTCGTCGAACGGCTTCTTCGCGCCCGAGCGCGCCTCCCACCGAGCGAGCGCGTCGGCGTACGCGCGATCACGGAACGCCGCCTGCGCGGCGTTGAGCCGCTCGAACGCGGCGACGGGGATGAACACCTCACCGCGCACCTCGACGATCGACGGATGCCCGGTACCGCTCAGGCGCGGCGGGATGTCCGAGAGGCGGAGCGCGTTCTCGGTGACGATCTCGCCCACGCGCCCGTCGCCACGAGTCGCCGCCGAGGTCAGTACGCCGTTCTCATAGCGCAGGTTGATCGCGAGACCGTCGATCTTCAGTTCGGTGAGCCAGGCGACGTCACGGCCGGCTGATGCCTTGGTCTTGACCTCCCAGTCGCGCAGCTCGTCGAGCGAGAAGACGTTGTCGAGACTCAGCATCCGCTCGGCATGCTCGATCGTGTCGAGTCCGGTCGCCTCTGCGGCGCCGACCATCTGCGTGGGTGAATCCTGCCCCTGCAGCTCCGGATGCAGGCGCTCGAGCTCTTCGAGTCGCCGCATCCACCCGTCGTAGGTGGCGTCGTCGACGATCGACGTGTCACGACCGTAGTAGGCGTCCTTCGCATCGAGGATGCGGGTCGTCAGCTCTTCGGCCTCGTTGCGGGCGTCTTCCAGCGAGATGTTCTCCGGCACGGATCGAGTCTACGAGCGCCCGCCGACATCCGCCGGGCGCGTCGCGACGGCTAACCTGACACCGTGGCCCGAGTGATGACGACCGTGTTCCTGCACGACGGCGAGCGGGTACTCCTGCTGCATCGCGAAGGCTCCCGCGTCATCGAGGACTCCTGGGTCGGCATCGGCGGACACGTCGAGCCCGGCGAGAGCGTCGAGGATGCCGCGCTGCGCGAGCTCGCCGAGGAGGTCGGCCTGCGACGCAACGACCTGTACGGCCTCCTTCTGCGATACACGGCGACCAGGGAGACCGGTGCCGAGACGAGGATCGTGCACTATTTCACCGCGCGACTCGCCGACGGCGTCGCCGCCCCGACGCGCTGCACGGAGGGCACTCTGCACTGGTTCGCCCTCGACGCTGATCTGTCGAAGCTCCCCATGCCACCGACCGGCCGGATCGTCGTCGACCACTGGCAGCGCATGGGGCGCTTCGACGTGAAGACCCGGAATGTGCGCATGGACCGCCCGGGCGCCGTATCCATCGCCCCCGGATGAGTCGAGGCGGAGCCGCGGAGCGTCAGGCTCCGACCGGCACGGCCGACACGGTCGTGTCGATCGTGAACTGACCGAGTACGCGGGTGCCGATGTAGAGCACCGCGCTCTGGCCGGGGGCGACGCCGTCGAGCGGCTGATCGGGCACGACGCGCACCCCCTCGCCCGTCACGAATGCCCGCGCAGGCACCGGATCGGCGTGGGCGCGGATCTGCACCTCGCAGTCGAACTCGGATGCCGTGGGCGCGGCGCCCGCCCAGGAGAACCGCTCCCCCGCGATCTCGGCGATCGCCAGGGCCTCCTTCGGCCCGACGATGACGGTGTTCGTCACCGGTCTCACCTCGAGCACGAATCGCGGCTTGCCGTCGGCCGCGGGTACACCGAGGCGCAGCCCCTTGCGCTGCCCGACCGTGAACGCGTGCGCACCGTCGTGCGTGCCGACGACCTCGCCGTCCCGGTCGAGGATCTCGCCCTGCTCGGCGCCGACCTTCTCGGCCAGCCAGCCACGGGTGTCGCCGTCGGGGATGAAGCAGATGTCGTGGCTGTCCGGCTTCTGGGCGACGCTCAGCCCGCGCTCGGCGGCCTCGGCACGCACCAGCGCCTTCGACGGCGTGGACCCCAGTGGGAAGTACGTGTGGGCGAGCTGCTCGGCGTCGAGCACACCCAGGACGTAGGACTGGTCCTTCGCGTTGTCCGAGGCACGGTGCAGTTCGAGACCCTCGGAGCCGTCGACCAGCGTCGCGTAGTGACCGGTGCAGACCGCGTCGAAGCCGAGCTCGATCGCACGCTCCAGCAGGGCGGCGAACTTGATCTTCTCGTTGCACCGCAGGCAGGGGTTCGGAGTACGGCCCGCCTTGTACTCCGAGATGAAGTCCTCGATCACGTCATCGCGGAACCGCTCGGAGAAGTCCCACACGTAGAACGGGATGCCGAGCAGGTCGGCGGCGCGCCGAGCATCCATCGCGTCCTCGATCGTGCAGCATCCGCGACTGCCGGTGCGCAGGGTGCCGCCGGCGCGGGAGAGCGCCAGGTGCACGCCGACCACGTCGTGGCCGGCCTCGACCGCACGGGCCGCCGCCACCGCGGAGTCGACCCCTCCGCTCATCGCCGCCAGAATACGCATGGGTTCCAGTCTACGAGCGGGTGGCTGAGCGGGCACCGGACGCCCGGGTGTACGCGTCGCCGATCGCCGCGAGCACCGCGTCCACCTCCGCATCAGACGACGTGCGACCCAGCGTGAGGCGCAGCACGCTGCGCGCATCCTGCTCGCTGCGACCGAGTGCGATCACCACGTGCGAGGGCTCCGCGACGCCGGCCTGGCATGCTGAGCCGGTGGATGCCGCGACTCCGGCCATGTCGAGCAGGAAGAGCAGGCTCTCCCCGACCGCGCCGGGGAACAGCACATGCGCGTTCCCGGGAAGCCGCTCCACCGGGTCGCCGAGAAGCTCGGCCTGCGGCACGGCTCTGCGGATGCCGGTGATGAGACGATCGCGCAGCGCCGTCAGGCGCACCGTCTCGGTTGCGCGCTCCGCCTCGGCCAGCTCCAGCGCGACCGCGAACGCCGCAGCCCCCGCGACATCCTGCGTGCCCGCCCGAAGTCCGCGCTGCTGAGCGCCCCCGTGCAGCAGCGGCGCGATCCGCGCGGTACGCGCGACGACCAGCGCGCCGACGCCCACCGGTCCACCGAGTTTGTGCCCGGCGATCGACATGGCGACCAGCCCGACTCCCCCGGCCGCGTCTGCCCGCAGGTCGCGGAACGAGAGCGGAACGTGCCCCCACGCGGCCACGGCATCCAGGTGCAGCGGCACGCCGGCATCCGCTGCGGCCGCCGACATCCCGGCGCTGTCGTTGATCGTGCCGACCTCGTTGTTCGCCGCAAGTGCGGTGGCCAGTGCGGCACCCGTCAGGGCATCTGCGAAGGCGTCGACGCGGATCCGTCCGACGGAGTCCAGCGGCACCGCCTGCACGACCGCTCCTTCTGCAGCCAGCGCGGCGACGGTGTCCATCGTCGCGTGGTGCTCGCCGTCCGGGAGCACGATCGTGCCCGCGCCCGGCTCCCGCGAGCCCCACATCCCGTGCAGCGCCGTGTTGATCGACTCCGTGCCGCCCGAGGTGAACACCACCTCGATCGGGTCGCAGCCCAGCACGACGGCGGCCCGCTCCCGCGACTCCTCCAGAAGCCGGCGCGCATCCTGTCCCGCGCCATGGGTGGACGACGCGTTCCCGAGCACCGACGACGCCTCGAGCCACGCATCCCGCGCCTCCGCGCGCAGGGGCGCGGTGGCGGCGTGATCGAGATAGAAGCGCATGCATCCATCCTCCCAGCCGCAGAGCGCCCACGGGGCGGGATCGAGGATCAGGCGCCGCGGTATCCGGATTCATACCGAGGCCCCTCGGGCATCTAGGCTGTCCCCATGCTCCCGACGTCCCGCACGCCGCTCGGCGGCGCAGCGCTCGACGACCTCGGCATCCGGCTCCACGACGGCGTGGGCACCCTCCGGATCTGGTCGCAGAACGCATCCTCCATCGAGCTCGTGATCTTCGACGCGACCGACCTCGACTGGGAGACCGCGCAGCTGCCGCTCGAGCGCCGCCCCGGCGGCGTCTGGGAGGTGACCACCGAGCTTCTGCAGCCCGGCGTGCGATACGCGATCCGGGTCGACGGGCCGCACGGCCCCGGCAACACGTTCAATGCCGAGACGCTGCTGCTCGACCCGTACTCACGGGGGCTCGCGCAGGGCGACGGCTACGAGGAGTGGCGTTCGGTCGTCATCGCCGACGGGTTCGACTGGGGCGGCGTCCAGAAGCCGAACACGCCCCTGGATCGCACCGTGATCTACGAGGGTCATCTGAAGGGCATGACCAAGCGGCATCCCGGCGTCCCCCCGGCGCTGCACGGCACGTACGCGGGACTCGCCCACCCCGCGATGATCGAGTACTTCACCTCGCTCGGGGTCACGGCGATCGAACTGCTCCCCGTGCACGCCTTCGTACCGGAGCCCCGTCTGCTCGAGAAGGGTCTCACGAACTACTGGGGCTACAACACGCTGAGCTTCTTCACCCCGCACACCGCCTACGCGACCGAGGAGTCGCGCAAGGGCGGCCCGGAAGCCGTGCTCTCCGAGTTCAAGGGCATGGTCCGCCTGCTGCACGAGGCGGGCCTCGAGGTCATCCTCGACGTGGTCTACAACCACACGAGCGAGGAGGGCCTCGGCGGCCCGCGCTCGAGCCTCCGCGGCATCGACAACGCGCTGTACTACCGCCAGACGGCCGACGGCGCGTACGTCGACACGACCGGCGTCGGCAACACCGTGAACACCGCGACGGATGCCGCGGCACGGCTGGTGCTCGACTCGCTGCGCTACTGGGCGCAGGAGATGCAGATCGACGGCTTCCGCTTCGACCTCGCCGCCGCCCTCGGCCGCGACGTGAACCACGAGTACACCCGCGAGCACCCGCTGCTGCAGGCGATCGCCGCCGATCCGGCGCTGCAGGACGTGAAGCTCATCGCCGAGCCCTGGGACGTGGGCATGGGCGGGTGGCAGACCGGCAACTTCCCGACCGGCTGGAGCGAGTGGAACGACCGCTATCGCGACCGGGCCCGCAACTTCTGGCTCAGCGACGTCGACTACGCCCGCCGCGCGTCCGCCCCGGTCGGCATCGGCGGTTTCGCCAACAGGCTCGCGGGTTCCGCGAACACCTACAGCGAGGAGCGCGGTCCGCTCGCCAGCATCAACTTCGTCACCGCGCACGACGGCTTCACCCTGCACGACCTGGTGTCCTACGACGTCAAGCACAACGAGGCGAACGGCGAGAACAATCACGACGGCGCGGACATGAACCGCTCGTTCAACCATGGCGCGGAGGGACCGACCGACGTTCCGTCGATCCTCGCCTCACGCCGCAAGGCGATGCGCAATCTGCTCGGCACACTGCTGCTCTCAGCCGGAATCCCGATGATCACGGCCGGTGACGAGTTCGGCCGCACCCAGCGCGGCAACAACAACGCGTACTGCCATGATTCCGCCCTGACGTGGCTCAACTGGGATCACGAGCCCTGGCAGCAGGATCTGCGCGAGCACGTCGCGCTGCTCACGCGACTCCGCGCCGAGAACCCGGCCCTGCGCCCCTCGCGCTACGCCCGTCTCGGCGAGCACGTGCCCAATGCGTCCGTCATGAACTGGTACGGCCAGGACGGCGAGACGATGTCGCTCGATCAGTGGAACGACCCGAGTCATCGGACCCTGCAGTACGTCGCCGCGTCGACACCCGACAAGGAGGCGTTCAACCGCATCCTGCTGATCGTGCACGGGACGGAGGCTCCGGTCGACGTGCGCCTGCCCGAATCGATCGAGGGTGCGACCGCCTTCGTGTCGCTGTGGTCGAGTGCGGAGGAGCGGCCCGACGGCAGCCTTCGGCGCTTCGCTCCGGGCGATGTGCTGCCCGTCGTCGGCACCTCGATGCACCTCTTCCGGATCGAGTGATCGAGGGCGATCAGACGCCCTTCGTCACGCGCGTCCCGGAAGCTTTCCGCTTTCCATGACGCGCGGTACATTCAAGGTGTGGCTGCTCGTTCTGTCTCGAATCCGGCGGTGCTCCGAAGCCCCGCACCGATCCCCGTGCGGCCCGCCGCCGAGCAGGAGGATGCCGCGCCAGGCACCCTGGTCGGACGCATACCGCTCGCCGATCCGACGCCCACGGCACCCGGGGGCTTCTCACCCAAGGCCTTCGCGGGCGAGGTGGTGCCGTTCCGGGTCGTCGCCTTCCGCGAGGGGCATGATCTCATCGGCGCGCACGTGCGGCTGCGCTCCCCTGCGGGACACGAGAGCCTGCACCGTCTCAGCCCGCAGAACGACGGCACCGACGGCTGGCGGACGCCGATCGCCCTGGACGAGCCCGGGAGGTGGTCGTTCCGGTTCGAGGGGTTCTCCGACGACTTCGCGACCTGGGCGCATGCGGCGGAGGTGAAGGCCGCAGCCGGTGTCGACCTCGAGGTCATGGGCATCGCCGGCGCGCAGCTGCTCGCCCGCGCCGCCGGCGAGCAGGACCGCCCGGCCGCCGAGCGTCGCGCGCTCAAGGCGGCGGCCAAGCGGCTGAAGGATGCTGATGCCGAGGTGCTCGGCGCCGTCGCGACCGACGAAGACCTCTCGGGCTTCTTCGCCGTGCGCCCGCTCACCACGCTCACCTCCACCACCGACTGGCGCCCCCTCCTCGTGGAGCGCACCGCCGCCGGCGTCGGCGCCTGGTACGAGTTCTTCCCGCGCTCCGAGGGCGTGAAACGGCGCAAGGACGGCAGTGTCGTCAGCGGCACCTTCCGCACCGCGATGAAGCGCCTTCCTGCCGTCGCCGAGATGGGCTTCGACGTGCTCTACCTGCCGCCGATTCACCCGATCGGCCGCACGCATCGCAAGGGTCCCAACAACACGCTGGTCGCGGGGCCCGCCGACCCGGGCTCGCCCTGGGCGATCGGCGCCGCAGAGGGCGGTCACGACACCGTGCATCCGGACCTCGGCACTCTCGCGGACTTCCGCGCGTTCGTGCGCGCCGCGAACAAGGCCGGCGTCGAGGTGGCGCTCGACCTCGCGCTGCAGGCCTCCCCCGACCACCCCTGGGTCGACGCGCACCCGGAGTGGTTCACGACGCTGCCCGACGGCACCATCGCCTACGCCGAGAACCCGCCCAAGAAGTACCAGGACATCTACCCGCTGAACTTCGACAACGACCCCGAGGGCCTCTACGCCGAAGTGCTGCGTGTCGTGGAGCACTGGGTCGCGCAGGGCGTCCGCATCTTCCGCGTCGACAATCCGCACACCAAGCCGCTGCGGTTCTGGGAATGGCTGATCGGCACCGTGAACGCCGCCCATCCCGACGTCGTCTTCCTCGCCGAGGCGTTCACCCGCCCCGCGCCGATGCGCGGGCTCGCGGCCGCCGGCTTCCAGCAGAGCTACTCGTACTTCACCTGGCGGAACACGAAGGCCGAGCTCGAGGAGTTCCTCACGTCCGTGTCGACCACGACGGCGGACTTCATGCGTCCGAACCTGTTCGTGAACACGCCCGACATCCTCACGGAGTACCTGCAGTACGGCGGCCGCGCGGCCTACCGGATCCGTGCCTGCATCGCCGCGACGGCCGCACCGCTGTACGGCGTGTACGCCGGATACGAACTCTTCGAGAACGTGGCCCGTCCGGGCTCCGAGGAGAACATCGACAACGAGAAGTACGAGTACAAGCTGCGCGACTGGGCGGGGGCCGAGGAGCGCGGTGACTCCCTGGCTCCGCTGCTGCGCCGCCTGAACCGCATCCGGCAGGAGCATCCGTCGCTTCGTCAGCTGCGCAACATCTCGTTCCACTGGAGCGATGACGACGCCGTCCTGGTCTATTCGAAGCACCTCGACGCGGCCTTCACCGGCACCGGGAGAGACGACACGATCATCGTCGTCGCCAACGTCGATCCGCACTCCGTGCGCGAGACCACGGTGCACCTCGACACCACGATCTGGGGCGTCGAACCCGGTGCCCCGTTCGAGGTCGAGGATCTGCTGACCGGCGCGGTCTGGACCTGGACCGATCACGACTACGTGCGCCTCGACGCCTTCACCGAGCCGGTGCACATCCTGAGAGTGAAGGAGCGATCATGAGCTACATCGAGGACGTCTCCGTCTCCGCCGACTGGGAGAAGGTCGCGCACGGTTCGCATCACGAACCGCATTCCGTGCTCGGATCCCACCCGAGCACGGATGCCGCGGGCAGGACCAGCACCGTCATCCGCGTGCGCCGTCCGCTGGCGCAGTCCGTCGCGGCCGTCTTCGCCGATGGCGATCGCGTGCCGCTCGCGCACGTCGCACACGGCATCTGGGAGGGAACCCATGGCGGACCGCCGGCCCCCTATCGGGTCGCCACCGTCTACGAGGGTCAGGCCGAAGACGTCAGCGGCGACCCGTACCGGCACCTGCCCGCCCTCGGAGAGGTCGATCTGCACCTGATCGGCGAAGGACGTCATGAGCGCCTCTGGGAGGCGCTCGGAGCCCACCCCCGCGTTCTCGACGGCGAGAAGGGAGTCGGATTCGCCGTCTGGGCGCCGAACGCCCAGGCGGTGCGGGTGGCAGGCGACTTCAACGGCTGGAACGGCGAAGGTCACGCGATGCGCTCGATGGGCGCGAGCGGCGTGTGGGAGCTCTTCATCCCCGACCTGACCGTCGGTGCCACCTACAAGTTCCAGCTGCTCTCCCCGGACGGCCGTTGGCTCTTCAAGGCCGACCCGATGGCGCAGGCCGCCGAGGTCCCTCCCGCCACGGCGTCGGTGGTGACGCTCGACGCCTACACCTGGGCCGACGGCGCCTGGATGACCCGTCGTGCGGCGACGCATGCCGTCGCCCAGCCCATGTCCGTCTACGAAGTGCATCTCGGCTCCTGGCGTGGCGGCATGAACTATCGCGACATCGCACAGCCGCTGATCGAGCACGTCATCGCCACGGGGTTCACGCATGTCGAGCTGATGCCGGTGGCGGAGCATCCGTTCGGCGGGTCCTGGGGCTACCAGGTCACCGGGTACTACGCCCCCACCAGCAGGTACGGCACCCCTGACGATCTGCGGTACCTGATCGATCAGCTGCACCAGGCGGGTATCGGCGTGATCCTGGACTGGGTGCCCGGGCACTTCCCCAAGGACGACTTCGCTCTTGCCCGCTTCGACGGCCGGCCGCTGTACGAGCACCCGGATCCGCGCAGGGGTGAGCACCAGGACTGGGGCACGCTGATCTTCGACTACGGGCGGAACGAGGTGCGCGGGTTCCTGGTCGCCAATGCCCTGTACTGGCTGTCCGAGTTCCACGTCGACGGCCTGCGGGTCGACGCCGTGGCATCCATGCTCTACCTGGACTACTCCCGGCGCGACGGCGAGTGGGAGCCGAACGTGCACGGCGGCCGCGAGAACCTCGAAGCGATCCGCTTCCTGCAGGAGGTCAACGCGACCGCGTATCGCAGCTTCCCGGGGATCGTGATGATCGCCGAGGAATCCACCGCCTTCCCCGGCGTGACCGCGCCCACCACCGCCGCCGGACTCGGATTCGGGTTCAAGTGGAACATGGGCTGGATGAACGACTCGCTGGAGTACATGAAGCGGGACCCGATCCACCGGTCGCACCACGAGGGCGAGATGACCTTCTCGTTCGTGTACGCGTTCGGGGAGAACTACGTCCTCCCCATCAGCCATGATGAGGTCGTGCACGGCAAGGGCACACTGGTCTCACGGATGCCCGGCGATCACGCGCACAAGCTCGCCAACGTCCGTGCCTACCTGGCGTACATGTGGGGCCATCCGGGCAAGAAACTGCTCTTCATGGGCCAGGAGTTCGGCCAGATCGGGGAATGGTCGCCCGATCGGGAGCTGGACTGGTGGCTGCTCGATCAGCCGGCCCACCAGCAGCTGCAGAGTTTCGTGGGTGCTCTGAACAGCACGTATCGTGCACAGGCGCCGCTGTGGGAGAGGGACGACGACGGGTCGTCGTTCACCCGGCTCGGTGCGCCGAGCTGGGATCCGAGTGTGATCGCCTTCGAGCGCCGCGACGCGCACGGCGGCCACATGGTCGTGATCAGCAATTTCGCCGGCATCCAGCGCACCGGCCATCGGCTCGACCTGCCGCTCAGGGGCGTCTGGCGCGAGGTGCTCAACACGGATGCCGCGGAGTTCGGCGGCTCAGGCGGCGGCAACCTCGGCCTGGTCACGGCCCACCCCGTCGGCGAGAGCGCCGTGCCCGTGGCCACGATGACGCTGCCCGCGCTGTCGACGATCTGGCTGCGCCACCAGGCCGATCCCCACGTGCCGTCGGCGACGTTCAGCTGACGCGACGAGGGCCGGGGACATCCGTCCCCGGCCCTCGCTCCGAAACTCTCAGAACAACAGCGATGCGAGCCGCGTGCGCGCGGTGCCGACGCGCGGGTCGGCGGCGCCGATGAGGTCGAACAGCTCCACGAGACGCTCACGGACCGGCGCCCGCTCGTCGGCGGGAAGCGCGGCGAAAAGATCGAGCAGGCGACCGAATGCGTCGTCGACGTGGCCGCCGGCGATGTCGAGGTCGGCCACGGCGAACTGCGCATCGCGGTCGAGCGGAGCCTCGGCCGCCGCGTTCCGCACAGCCTGCAGGTCCAGGTGCTGCACGCGGGCGAGCAGCCGCACTTGTCCGAGACCCGCCTTGGCGTCCTCGTCGCGCGGGTTCTCCGCGAGTGCCTTCTCGTAGGCGGTGATCGCGCGCTCGTAGTCACCGGTCTCGATCGCCTCGAACGCCTCCGCGTGCAGCGGGGGCAACGGGGCCTCCTCCGGCTCCGCGGCCGCCTCGCCGGGCTCGCCGACCGGCACCGAACCGTTCACACCGTGCTGCGCTGCCAGCTCGAGGAGCCGCCCGAACACCTCCCGCACCTGCTCCTCCGGCACCGCGCCGGTGAACATGGGCACCGGCTGCCCGCCGATCAGCGCGACGACCATCGGGATCGACTGGGCGCGGAAACCTTGAGCGATCTGCGGGTTCGCGTCGACGTCGACCTTGGCGAGCACGACACGGCCGCCCTGTTCGCGGGTCACCTTCTCGATGATAGGGCTGAGCTGCTTGCACGGCCCGCACCACTCGGCCCACAGGTCGACCACCACGGGCACGGTGTTGGAGAGCTCGAGGATCTGGGCGAATGTCGCATCGGTGACGTCGACGACGACATCGGCGGCGGCGCCCGGCTGGGCAGGAGATGCACCGGATGATGCCGGAGCCTGCGGACGATCGCGCAGTGTGGACAGGTCGACGGCTCCGCGCAGCGCGGCGGCTGAGATGTCACTCATTTGATGATCTCCACCTTGAGGATGTTCTGATGGAACGCGAGCAGCTGGATCTGCGCGCTCGCGCCCTGGGCGGGGACGGCGAAGAACAGCTGCATCCCGTAGGTGGTGCGCACGCCCTTCTTTGACTCCTTCGCCCCGGTCAATGCCTCGGCCTCGGGATTGCCGTCGAACTTGATGACGGCGTCCGGGGTCGTCGGTGCCACCGTCTGCGTGTCGACCACCGAGACCGACACGATCGCGCCGCTGTCCAGGGTGGCGAGCGAGACCGGCTCGAACGCCGAAGGCGTCATGTCGAAGGTGATCTTCGTCGTCTTCGAGGCGCCCTTGTCGGCGATGCCCTTCACCAGAGCGGCACGGCTGGCGGTGATCGCCGCGGCCTGCTCCTTGGCAGCGTCGTCGAACTCGCCGAAGTACGGGCTCTTCTCGCCGTCATCGACCAGCGAAGAGAACGCCGCGGCGACCTCGCTCGGAGGCGTCATCAGGAACGTGGAGTCCGGCGGGACGAGGGTGGTACCCAGCCAGGCGGGTGCGAGCTTGGGCAGCTGCGCCGACGCCTGCATGTCGGACATCGTGCTGATCCGGTAGTTCGCCCACGGGTCGGCCTGCGTCATCGTGAAGATCACGGGCGGAACCTTCTCATCGGTCGCCTTGGTCAGCATCAGCACCGTGCGCGGCCAGCTGTCCGTGGCCTGCGGCAGCACGACCTCGACCTTGTCGGCGGGCAGCGGGGCCGGGATGCCGAGCTTCGCGTTCTTCGCGCCGAGGGCGTAGTCCGTCGTGCGGGCCTCGAGCACGGCGCCGTCGAGACGGGTCGCGGCCTGCGTGGCATCACGCGCCTCGTCGGCCGCCGCGACCGTCGTCGAGATGTCCTTCAGGATGCGGGCCGCCTGGGCCTCCGTCACCGCCGGCGGCTTCTGGTTGTCCGGGGCGACGACGGTCGGCGTCGGCGTCGGGCTCGTCTCCGCATCGAACTGCGGCCAGGATTCCGCCGAGCAGCCGGTCGCGAGCACCGCGGTGAGGCCGATCGCGGGGATGGCGACAGCGAGCCTTCGCCGCATCCGGTGCGCGGAGCGGTGGGCACGGCCCTCCTCGGCGGGCTTGTCTGCGGGCTCGTCAGCCCCCTCGCCGGTCGGCACGGATCCGGTCGAGATCGGTTCCCGCTCCGGCAGCGGGTCCACCGCGAGGTCGATCGGCTGCGTGGGCGGCAGCGGGCCAGGTCCCTTGCGGCGCGGTCCCTTACCCCGGCGCTGGTGCCGGATGCCGAGGATGTAGAGCACCAGTCCGGCGAGGAGGGCCAGGGCGCCCAGGACGAACAGGGGTCCCGCCCACGGGGTCGTCGTCTTCAGAGGCCAGGTGAGGAGGATGTCGGAAGGTGCGTCCTCGACGCCGTCACGCGCCACGAGCACGCTCATGCCCTCGGGCAGCTGCAGGTTCGCGATCAGCGAGTCCTTCTCGGTGAAGGAGTCCAGCCACAGATCGGAACCGGAGGGATTGCGCCCGCTCCCGCTGGCGGACTCCACCTCGGCCTCCACGACCTTGGTCCGCGGCTCACCCTGCTTGTTCAGCGTGATGCTGTCGTACTCGGCGTCCGAAAGCCACGCCTTCATGTCGGCGGTGCGGCCATAGGCGACGAAGAGGTCGCCCTCGCCACGGACCAGCAGGGTCTGCTGACCGGGGTGGGCGCGCAGCACGTCACCCGAGATGAGGACGTACGGCTCCGGTTCGCCTGCGGGCAGCTCCATCTGCACCTCTGAGGGGCCCATGAAGACGGTACGCTGGGCGACGCCGGCACCGATCAGGACCGCGGCCAGGATGAAGGCCACGACGGCCCATACGAATCGCACGAGAAGACTCCTTACGTGACCCCGGCATCCGCCAGAGGTCTCCGCTCGACATTCCAGGGTAGCGGGAAGCGCCTGTGCGTTTTCCACACGAGGCGTGAGACACGGCCGGATGCGACGACTCCCCCGGCTCGTCCAGGCTTCGCGGCATCGACGGAATAAGCTGGCGTTCACCGTCCGACAGGAGAATCGATGAAGATCGTCAGCCCGTTCCGCACCGCGCTGGTCGCGACGCTCGGCGTGGGGCTGGGGATCATGCTCATCGGCAGCGTCCAGACACTCTCCACAGTGCTGCTCTACATCGGCACGGCGCTGTTCATCAGCCTGGGCCTCGACCCGGCCGTCACGTTCCTCGAACGCTGGTTGCCGCGCTGGGCCGCGGTCCTGGCGACGATCATCGCGGTGCTCGCGGTACTCGCCGGCGTCGTGCTCATCGTGCTGCCGGTGTTCGTGCAGCAGATCGGGCAGCTGGTGCAGCAGATCACCGGCATCGTGCAGCGGCCTGAGCCCTTCGAGGACCTGAAGGACTGGATGAAGCAGACCTTCCCCATGCTGAAGGTCGACGACGTGTTCCTCTACGTGGAGGAATGGCTGAACACGAACGTCACCGAGATCGGCAGCCAGATCGGTCAAGGCGTGCTGGTGTTCGGCAGCGCCGTGGTCGCCGGGCTCTTCGGCACGTTCATCGTGCTGGTCCTGACCATCTACCTGACCGCCTCGACGCCCTCGCTGAAGCGCGCCGTCTACCAGTTGGTCCCCGCATCGAAGCGCGAGCGCTTCATCGACCTCGCCGATCAGATCACCGACTCCGTCGGCTACTACGTCATGGGGCAGGTGTCCCTCGGCGTGATCAACGGCATCCTCAGCATGATCTTCCTGTCGATCATCAACGCGCCGTTCCCCGCCGTGCTCGCGGTCATCGCATTCTTCTTCTCGCTGATCCCGCTGGTCGGCACGCTGACCGGGTCGACCATCATCGTGCTGACCTGCCTGATCCCCGGGCTCGCATCACCGGCGACAGCGATCGCCGCGGCTGTCTGGTACCTGGTGTACATGCAGATCGAGGCGTACTTCATCTCGCCGCGCATCATGAGCCGTGCCGTCTCCGTGCCCGGTGCCGTGGTCGTGATCGCGGCGCTCGCCGGCGGATCGCTGCTCGGCCTGCTGGGCGCTCTCATCGCGATCCCCGTGGCCGCCAGCATCCTGATCATCTACCGCCAGGTCGTCATTCCGCGGATGAACGAGCGGTAGAGCTGCTGCGGCTCAGGCGATGCTCCAGCATCGCGTGTGCCAGTGCCGCCTGGCCGCCAGGTCCGCAGCATCACCGAGCACGCCGTCCGCGCGCCAGACCACCACGTGGGCGGTGCCGGGAGCGATCGTGCCGCGGCATCCGGGGCAGGTGTAGTCCTTCAACGCCTGAGCGGCGCTCACCGGCTGCACGGTCCACTCGCGCCCGCGCCGGGTCTCGGAGCGCTTCCAGCCCGCGATCAGGCGGTCGAGCGAGTCATCGGCAGCGCGGGGATCCGGGCGCCGTCTGCGGGAGCGTGCCATTCCGGCCGCTCACCACCAGTGGTTGCGCGTCCAGAACGCGTAGGCTCCTGCCCATCCGCCGTAGCGACCGGCGGCGTACCCGCTGCCCCAACGGAGGTTGTCGACCGGGTTGTACCCGTTCCCGGGGACCTTGCTGCAGGGCAGCGCCTGCACGAGGCCGCACGCACCCGACGACTTGTTCGTCGCGTTCGGGTTCCAGCCGCTCTCCTTGGAGACGATGTAGTCCACATACGGCCAGTCGCTCTTCGCGATCCCGGCCGCCGTCATCCACTCCTCCTTGGAGCCGCCGCCGGTGTACTTCGGCGTGCCGACGGACCCGCCGCCGGAGCTCCCCGACTTCTCGGTGCTCGTCGCGACGGGCTTGGGCTTGGGCTTCGGCTTGATGTAGACCTCGAAGGTCCCCCGTGCGGCCGGGGCGACGTCCTCGCCGGCGACGGTCACGGTGAGGTTCTGCCCCTCCTGCTCCGCGAGGGAGTACGCGGTGACGGCGTCCGCTGCGACAGAGGGGTCGGCGACGGCCATGCCCGTGGGCGCCAGCAGCGCGGCGGAGAAGCCGACGACGGCGACGCTCGCCACGACGGCGGCGATCGGTCGACGAACCCGGCCGGCACGGCCGCGCGGAGCTGCGGTTGCCGCGCTCGTAGGGCGCAGTTCAGGCGTAATCGATTCGTTATCGGGAGTCACGATGCCGGCCAGTCTATGCGATCCGGCCTGAAACATCCATGAGAACGCGCGGCGAAGAGTCAACGGACCGCAAGGATGACCTCGATCGTCGCGTCCAGGAGAGCATCCACCTGCTCCTCACGATAGCCACCCCGCTGCATCCGGAAGGCGGCGCTCCGCACCTGCTCGGCGCTGAGCTCGGCGCCGTCACGGAGGAATCCGGTGATCCGGTCCGCGACGTGGTCGACCTCGTCGATCCGGTAGCCGAACGTGAGGAATCCGGTGCGGGCGAAGCGGTGCTTCGGCTCACGCGCGAGGTGGTCCAGGATGACCTGAGCGTCGGCACGGGCCTCGGCGACCCAGACCTCGACTCCCTTCTCGCGTACCGTGCGTTCACGGGCGCGAGCGGCCAGGGCGTCCTCGATGCGGCCGAGCGCGGAATCCACCTCGGCCACGTCGTACCCCTCCTTCACGAGGGGGAAGGATGCCACGCGCACGTCCTCCGAGGTCAGGTCGCCGTCGCCGCTCTCGAAGGAGCGCCGGGCGGACTCGAGGAACGTGTCCACCGCGACGCGGTGGTAACCGCGACGCCGTCCGGTGGTGAGTGTGAAGGCCGGTGGCGCGGACTCCTCCTCGGAGAACTGTGCGGTGAAGTCGGCGGTCATCAGGACACCATCCAGGGTGAGAGCAGCACGTACAGGGCGTAGGCCGGCACCGTCGAGGGCAGGATGCTGTCGAGGCGGTCCAGCAGCCCGCCGTGACCCGGCAGCCAGGAGCTCATGTCCTTGATGCCGAGATCGCGCTTGAGCATGGACTCCCCCAGATCGCCGAGGGTGGCGGAGGCGAGGATCGCCGCACCGAGGACCAGACCGCCCCACAGGGGGATCTGAAGCAGGAACACCCCGAGCAGAGCCCCCGCGAGAAGGGACCCGGCGACAGCACCGGCGAAGCCCTCCCACGTCTTCTTCGGGCTGATCCGCGGAGCCATCGGGTGCTTGCCGAAGCTGAGTCCCGCGGCATAGGCCGCCGTGTCGGCGACCACCGCCACGACGATGAAGGAGAGCACCCACCATTCACCGTGATCCTGGCGGAGAAGCATCAGCGCGAAAGTGGTGAGCAGCGGCACGTAGACCTGCACGAAGCCGCTGACGAGGACATCGGCGAGCACGTCGCCATACGTCCTGCCGTCGCCGGCGGCCATCTGCGCGATCATGCGCCAGACGCAGACGAAGGTCACCGAGACGAAGAGCATCACCCAGCTCAGCCAGGACGAGTCGAAGTATCCGGTCGGGATCAGGAGCGCTGCGGCGATCAGCTGGGGGACGATGTCGATCCGGCGTCCGCCGCCCTTCAGAGCGCGGGACACCTCGTAGGTGCCCAGCAAGCCGGCCGCAAGCGCGATCGGGACGAAGAGCCACTTCACGAACAGCAGCGATGCCAGCAGCACCGCCCCGAAAGCGACGCCGATCAGGATGGCGACGATGAGGTCGCGCCCTGTGCGCTGCTTGATGCGCTCGTTCGCCTGGTCGAACTGGTCACGCGCGTGGGAGACGTGGGTGCCCAGTTCGTCGCGCGCCGCACGCCACTGGTCGCGGATGGCGCTGTGGTCGGCGGTGCTGAACGCCCCTCCCTCGGCGACGGGCGGGCGCGAATCCTCCGCGGCGGGCGGCGACCCGTCCCCCGCATCCGCCTGCGGCCTGTCCTGCGCGGCGGGAACCTCCGGTGCCGAGGGCCGCGGCGGAACTGCCGCAGCGTCGAAACCGGGGAAGGCCGCATCGTCGAGCGGCACCGCTTCGGGCTCGGGACGCGCCGGATTCGTCGGGACGGCGGGCGCGGCAAGCTTCTCCGCGGGCGCGCCGGCCACGGGCACACCACGTACGGGCGTCACCGTGTCTGCGGCATCCGCCTGCGGGGTCCCCTGCGCCGGTGTCGCCGCCGCTGCCCGAGCCTCTCGTCGGGTGAGCGGACGATCCTGCGAGGAAGAATCGTCAGACATCCCGGTCACACCTCGAGAAGCTCGGCCTCTTTGCGCTTGAGGGCGTCGTCGATGAGGTCGACATGCTGGCGTGTGAGAGAGTCGAGCTCCTTCTCGCCGCGAGCGACCTCGTCCTCGCCGACCTCGGCCTTGAGCGCGTCCAGTCCGTCCTTCGCCTTGCGGCGGATGCCGCGGATCTGGACCTTCGCGTCCTCGCCCTTGGAGCGGACCAGCTTGACGTACTCCTTGCGGCGCTCGGCCGTCAGCTCGGGCATGGTGACACGCACGATGTTGCCGTCGTTCGTCGGGTTCGCGCCGAGGTTCGGCATGTCGCGGATGGCCTGCTCGATCGCCTTCAGCGCAGACTTGTCGTACGGCGTGATCACGAGAGTGCGCGCCTCGGGGTTGGCCATCGAGGCGAGCTGGGCCAGCGGAGTCGGCGAGCCGTAGTAGTCGACGAGCACCTTCTGGAACATCTGCGGGTTCGCACGACCGGTGCGGACCGTGGCGAAGTCCTCCTTGGCGGCTTCGACCGCCCGCGTCATGCGAGAGGTGGTATCTGCGAGGACATCCGCGATCACGGGTTCTCCATTCGTCGAGTGGTTCAGGCAATTCTACCGGCGAGGCGCTGCGCGCCGCGCCGCGGGCGTCCGCGTCAGGCGGTGACGAGCGTGCCGATGGGGTCGCCGAGCAGCGCCTTCGTGACGTTGCCGGCGGGCTCCATGCCGAACACGCGCATGTCCATGTTGTTGTCCATGCACAGGCTGAAGGCGGTGGAGTCGACCACCTTGAGACCGCGCTGCAGGGCGTCGCGGTATGTCACGCGCTCGATGCGCTCGGCGTCGGCGTGCTTGTTCGGATCGGCGGTGTAGATCGCGTCGACGCCGTTCTTGGCGACGAGCACCTCCTGCGCTCCGATCTCGAGCGCGCGCTGTGCCGCCACAGTGTCGGTGGAGAAGTACGGCAAGCCGGCGCCGGCGCCGAAGATCACGACGCGTCCCTTCTCCATGTGGCGCTCCGCGCGCAGCGGGATGTAGGGCTCGGCGACCTGGGTCATCGAGATGGCGGACTGGACGCGGGTGGGCGCTCCGGCCTGCTCGAGGAAGTCCTGCAGAGCGAGGGCGTTCATGACGGTGCCGAGCATGCCCATGTAGTCCGCGCGGCCGCGGTCCATGCCGCGCTGGCTGAGTTCGGCCCCTCGGAAGAAGTTGCCGCCGCCGACGACGACCGCGACCTCGACCCGATCGGTGGCTGCCGCGATGTCCCGGGCGATCCCGCTCACGATGTCGGGGTTGACGCCGAGCTGGCCGCCCCCGAAGGCCTCTCCGGAGAGCTTGAGGAGGACGCGACGGCGTCCGGTTCGTTCGGTCATGTGGAGAGTCCTCTCATCGGGTATCACGATAGTGGCATTGCCCAGCGGGCATGAAGAAGGGGCTCGGACCCTGTGCGGATCCGAACCCCTCCTCGTGGCTTACGCGCCGACCTTGAAGCGCGCGAAGTCGGTCACCGTGATGCCGGCGTCCTTCGCGACCTGGCCGACGGACAGCTTGTTGTCCTTGGCGTAGTCCTGGTCGAGCAGCGCGACCTGCTTGAAGAACGCGGACACGCGGCCCTCGACGATCTTCGGCAGGGCGGCCTCGGGCTTGCCCTCGTTGCGGGAGATCTCGGTGACGATCTCGCGCTCCTTCTCGACCACGTCAGCGGGGACGTCCTCGCGGGTGAGGTAGATCGGGTCGGCGAACGAGATGTGCTGCGCGATGCTGCGAGCGGTCTCGGCGTCGGTGCCGCTGTAGGCGACGACGACACCGATCTGCGGCGGCAGGTCCTTGCTGGTGCGGTGCAGGTAGACCTCGAAGGCGTCGCCCTGGATGCGGCGGACGCGGCGGAGCTCGACCTTCTCGCCGAGGATCGCGGCCTCGTCCGAGATGAGCTGCTCGACGGTCTGGTCGCCGGCCGCAGCGGCCAGCGCCGCCTCGACAGAGTCGGCCGATGCCGCAGCGGCGGCGTCGGCGACCTTCTCGGCGAGAGCGATGAACTTCTCGTTCTTCGCGACGAAGTCGGTCTCGCAGGTGAGCTCGATCAGCGTCACGGCGCCGTCCTGCTCGCGAGCGACGACGAGGCCCTCGCTGGTCGAGCGGTCAGCGCGCTTGGCGTTGCCCTTGGCGCCCTTGAGACGCAGGATCTCGGTCGCCTTCGCGACGTCGCCGTCTGCCTCCTCGAGCGCCTTCTTGGTGTCGACCATTCCGGTGCCGAGCTGCTCACGCAGCGCCTTGATGTCGGCGATGGTGAAGTTGGCCATGTGTGGTGGCTCCTTGCTTCGTTATGTGTGCGTGGGGATGCTTACTTGGAGTCGCCCTCGGCGACCTGGGCTGCGACCTCGGCGACGATGGCCTCCTCGACCGCGACCTCAGCCTCGACGGCAGCCTCAGCGGCGACCTCGGCAGCCTCGGCGGCGACCTCCACGGCGACCTCGGCCTCAGCAGCCGCCTCGGTGGCGTTCGCCTCGAGGAGCTCCTTCTCCCACTCGGCCAGCGGCTCGGCGTCGCCCGACTCCGGGTTGTGCTTCTGCTGCAGGCCCTCGGCTGCGGCGTCGGCGATGATGCGGGTCAGCAGCGAGACCGAACGGATCGCGTCGTCGTTGCCGGGGATCGGGTACTGGAAGTCGTCCGGGTCGGCGTTGGTGTCGAGGATGCCGATCACCGGGATGCCCAGCTTCTTGGCCTCGTCGATCGCGAGGTGCTCGCGCTTGGCGTCGACGACCCACAGGGCCGACGGGGTCTTGGTGAGGTTGCGGATGCCGCCCAGCGACTTGTGCAGCTTGTCCAGCTCGCGCTTCTTGAGCAGCAGCTCCTTCTTGGTGAAGCCCGAGGCGGCAGGGTTCTCGTAGTCGAGCTCCTCGAGCTCCTTCATACGAGCCAGACGCTTGGCGATGGTCTGGAAGTTGGTCAGCAGACCACCCAGCCAGCGCTGGTTGACGTAGGGCTGACCGACGCGGGTCGCCTGCTCGGCGAGAACCTCCTGCGCCTGCTTCTTGGTGCCCACGAAGAGGATGGTGCCGCCACGGGCGACCGTCTCCTTGACGAAGTCGTAGGCGCTGTCGATGTAGCCCAGCGACTGCTGCAGGTCGATGATGTGGATGCCGCTGCGCTCGGTCAGGATGAAGCGCTTCACCTTCGGGTTCCACCGACGGGTCTGGTGTCCGAAGTGCACGCCGCTGTCGAGGAGCTGGCGGATGGTGACCACAGCCATGGTCGTCTCCTGGTTCTGACGCTCTCGCGTCGTTGAGGTTGTCCACCGGCCGGACGGCCGGATGCCTGGTGCCCGGCACACGCCCCACCCGCCTCGTGAGAGGCGGGACCTGCGGGAAGTGGATGCCGCGACCGTGGTCGCTCTGGGCACGCGTAGTCATCCCCGGGAAGGGATGCGGGTTCCAGTGTACAGGATGCGGCCCCCGGCGATCACTCTCCCCAGGCGCCAAACCGCAGCGGGTTCTCCCCTGTCCCGGGTCTCCCGAGGCAGCGGTCGGACGCGCCCGACCATGCTGGGGACATGGACATCGAACGCACCCACTCGGACGTCGTCGCCGAGCGCCGCGAGCCGGGCGCGCGACGCGCAGCGCTCCTCGCCCTGGCGACGGTGTTCCTCGCGTTCTCCGTGATCTGGTCACCGCTCCCGCCGCCGATCGCTGCCGGCGACGACACGCAGGCTGCGGACGCCGCACTTCCTGCCGACGCTCCCTGGATCTGGCCTGTCGAAGGTGCCCGCACGATGACGGCGCCGTTCCGCGCACCGGCGCACCGCTACGGACCCGGGCACCGCGGTATGGACATCACTGCCTCCGGACCGCTGCGCTCCCCCGCATCCGGCGTCGTGGCTTTCCGCGGCACCGTGGTCGACCGTGGCGTACTCACCATCGACCACGGTGACGGCTACATCATCACGCTGGAGCCGGTCACGTCGGCCCTGACCCCGGGAGACGTCGTCGAGGCCGGACAGGTGATCGCCGAGGCATCCGCCGGAGGCCACGCGCTTCCCGGGACCGTGCACGTGGGCGTACGCCTCGAGGGCGAGTACGTGAATCCGCGTCCGCTGTTCGGCGACATGCCGCGGGCGATCCTCTATCCGTGCTGCGACGGCGAATGAGGTTCAGGCGCGCGGGTGCGCCAGCCGGTACGCCGCGGTGAGTCGCTCGGCGGAGACGTGCGTGTAGATCTGGGTGGTGCCGAGACTCGCATGGCCGAGGATCTCCTGCACCGCCCGCAGGTCGGCGCCGCCGTCGAGCAGGTGGGTGGCCGCGGTGTGGCGGAGCGCGTGCGGACCGACGGTCTCGGCGCCGACGACCGGCGCCAGCACACGGGCGACGAGTGCGTACACGCTGCGGGGGCCCACCCTGCCACCGCGGCTGCCGAGCAGGAGCGCCGGCGTCGGGGAATCGGTGCGAGCGAGCAGCGCGGGACGTCCTCGTGTCAGGTATGCCGCGACCGCATCCCTGGCCGGTGCTCCGTACGGCACGACGCGCTCTCTCGCGCCTTTGCCGAGCACCCGCGCGGTCCCGCGATCCAGGTCGAGGTCGTCCACGTCGAGACCGCACAGCTCTGACACCCGCATCCCGGAGCCGTACAGCAGTTCGAGGATGGCGTGATCGCGCAGCGCGACGGGGTCGCCCTGCGCGGCGGCATCCTTCTCGGCGTCCAGCAGTTCGCGCATGCCGTCCTGTGAGGCCACGACGGGAAGCGTCCTGGCGAGCTTCGGCGTCACCAGCCGCAGGCTCGGGTCCGCGGCGATGCGCTCCTCGTCCTTGGCCCAGCGGAAGAAGGATCGTGCGGCGGCGGCGCGCCTGGCCAGCGTGGTGCGCGCGTCACCGCGCTGCGTGGCGTGCCACAGCCATTCCCGCAGCAGCTCGAGATCGATCTCGTCCAGATCCCGGTCTCCGGCGACGGCGCCGAGGTCGGCCAGGTCCGATCGATACGCGCGCACGGTCGCCGGCGAGAGCCGCCGCACCTGCTCCAGGTGCACGGTGAACGCCTGCACCGCCTCGTCGTAACGCATGTGTTCAGTCTGGCCCCGGGCGCTGCCCCGGTCAGTACGCCATGCCCATCGCGGCCCGCACCTCATCGAGCGTCGCTGCGGCGATCTCCCGCGCCCGCGCGTTGCCCGCCCGCAGCACCTCGACCACCGTCGCCGAGTCGATCGCCGCGCGGCGCTCCCGATGCGGGGCGAGGAACTCGTTCACGGCCTCGGCGGTGAGGCTCTTGAGCGCGCCGCTTCCACGCGCCCCGATCTCCTCCGCGATCTCGACCGGGCTCCGCCGCAGGCAGACGGCGGCGGTGTCCAGCAGAGCCGACACTCCCGGGCGCTGTGCCGGGTCGTAGCTGATCAGGCGTTCGGAGTCGGTCTGCGCCCGACGGATCACCGCGGTCGTCTCGTCCGCGCTCATGCCGAGGGCGATCGCGTTGCCGTAGCTCTTCGACATCTTCCGCCCGTCCAGACCGGGCAGATCGGGCGCGGCCGTGACCAGGCCTTCCGGCTCCGGGAACACCGCCCCGTATCGCTCGGAGAACCGGCGCGCGATCTGCCGCGCGACCTCGACGTGGGGCAGATTGTCCTTGCCCACCGGCACGAGGGTTCCCTTGCAGAACAGGATGTCGGCCGCCTGATGCACCGGATAGGTCAGCAGCAGACCGCTGAGCGATCGGCGGGCGGCGGCCGCCTCGGCCTTCACCGTGGGATTACGGTGCAGCTCCGCCTCGGACACCAGGCTGAGGAAGGGCAGCATGAGCTGGTTCAGCTCCGGGACGGAGGAGTGCGTGAAGATGGTCACCCGATCCGGATCCAGACCCGCGGCGAGGTTGTCCCTGACGACACCGTGCACGTTCGGAACGATGTCACCCATCGTGTCGCGGTCGGTGATCACCTGGTAGTCGGCGACCACGACGAATGTGTCGACGCCCGCGCGCTGGAGACGGACGCGTTCGAGGATCGTGCCGAGCAGGTGACCGAGGTGCAGAGGCCCTGTCGGCCGCTCGCCGGTGAGGATGCGATGTCGTTCGGGGTGCGCAGCGATGTCGGCCTGCAGTGCCGGCATGCGGGCGACGGTGGCGGAGAAGGAATCCATGAGTAGCTCCTGGGGTCAGGGCTGCACGGATGGATCGGTCCGCGATCGCGCGGGCTGCCGTGCAGCGCGCGCGAGTGAGTGCGTTCGGCTGCTAGAGCAGCCACCACCACGAAGAGGAAGAACGCATGGAGCCATCATACGCGGCGCCGATTCTCGCCCTCAGCAGATCGGTTCAGCCGAATCCATCCCGTCTCGCGGCGCGCCACCCCGCCTTCGAGGTCCAGCATGCCGAGGAGGCTGCGCACTCGCTCCAGGGAAAGCCCGCTGCGTCTCGCCAGTTCCGGAACGTGTCGGGGGCTCCGTGCGCTGAGAGCGTCCATCAATCGCACGAGGTCCGGATCCGGGGCGGGCGTCAGGCCCTGCACCGGCGCCGCATCCGACCACAGTTCGCGGACCTCGGCAGCCGAGGTGACGCAGATCGCATCGAACTCACGAAGCAGGCGGTGACAGCCGGCGGACGCCGCCGAGGTCACGGGCCCCGGCACTGCGCCGAGCGGCCGCCCGAGCGCTGCGGCGTGCCCGGCCGTGTTCAGCGTCCCGCTGCGATGCCCCGCCTCGACCACGACCGTGGCGAGCCCCGCACCGGCGATCAATCTGTTCCGCTGCAGGAACCTCCACTTGGTGGGTGCGGCACCGCAGGGCACCTCGCTGACCACCGCTCCCCTGGCACGGATCCGCTCGAACAGCTGCTGGTGGCCCGCGGGATAGCTGCGGTCCACCCCGCCCGCCAGGAACGCCACGGTGGTGCCTCCGACCCCGAGCGCAGCGCGATGGGCTGCGCCGTCGATTCCGTACGCGCCGCCGGACACGATCGACACGCCCGTCGTGGCCAGGTCTCCGGCGAGTTCGGCGGCGATGCCCTCGCCGTAACCGGTCGACGCACGCGCACCCACGATCGACACCGTCTCCTGGGCGAGCAACGCCTCCCGCGTGCCCCGCACCCACAGCATCAGCGGCGCATGAGGACCCAGATCGTCCAGCCCGGTCGGCCACTCCGGATCGTCCGGGAGCAGTATCCGTGCACCGACAGCCTCGGCGTCGTGGAGAGCGCCCGCCACTGCTCGCGAGTCTGCCCGCGGCCGCCACCTCTGCACCGCCTCACTCATCGCCTTCGCGCCGACTGCCTCGAGTGGGGCCCTCAGCGTGGCATCCGACAGCGATTGATCCAGTGCTCCCTGCGCGCCGAAGGCCGCGACGAGCGCCCCGGCGACGCCGTCACCGGGCTCGGTCAGCACCGACCAAGCGGCGCGCGCGGCCACTTCCGCCGGATCGACATCCGGTCGCAGGCGCTCCGCCGCGCGCAGGAGCTGGCCGTCGGCGAGCAGGTTCGCGGTGGTGATCGTCGTCATGCGAGAAGTCCTCTCTTCAGGAACAGCGCCCGGCCGACGTCATCGGAGTCCGGGGTCACTCGCCCGGACAGATCGGCGATCGACCAGGCGAGCCTCAGGGTGCGGTCGTAGCCGCGGAGTGTCAGTCCGCCCGCTCGAGCGCGCGATCCAGGGGCATGCGCACCGCAGGGGCGAGACGAAGCGACCCCTGTCGCAGGCGCTCCCCCGGCACCTCGGCGTTGCGCCGCCACGGTGTGCTCGCCCACCTCGACGCAGCGGCGGCTCGCGCCTGCACGACACGTTCCCGCGCCTGCGACGTCGTCATCGGTGACCGCTCCGTGGTCGTGACCCGCGACGCTGCGACCCTGGCCACCTGGAGCTCGATGTCGATACGGTCGCGCAGCGGTCCGGAGAGCCTCGATGCATAGCGCCGGATCGCGATCGGCGGGCAGACGCACTCGGCGCCGCGCACACCGTAGTTTCCGCAGGGGCAGGGGTTCATCGCCATGACGAGCTGGAACCGTGCGGGGAAGCTCGCAATGAACCCGGCCCGGTGCACCTCGATGCGTCCGGACTCCAGCGGCTGCCGGAGTGCGTCCAGCGCGGCCCTCTGGAACTCGGGAGCCTCGTCCAGGAACAGACCGCCGCGGTGCGCCCGCACGATCGCACCCGGCCGCGCCTGACGCGAGCCGCCGCCGACGAGCGACGCCATCGATGCGGAGTGGTGGGGTGCCTCGAGAGGCGGCGTGCGATCCAGTGCGCGCACGGGGTCGCCGCACAGCGAGCGGATGGCGGCGACCTCGAGCGCCTCCCCGTCGGAGAGTTCGGGAAGGATGCCCGGAAGGCGCCTCGCGAGCATCGTCTTGCCCGCTCCGGGTGGACCGCTCAGCAGCAGGTGATGTCCGCCCGCCGCCGCGACGATCAGCGCCTCGACGGCCTCGTCCTGTCCGATCACGTCGGCGAGATCCATCGCCTCGGTCGGCGCGGCATCCGTGCTGTCGATCGTGACCGGCTCCACGTCGGGAACCTCGATGTCGGCGCCGTGCATCACCGCGACCTCCGCCAGAGACGCCGCACCGTGCACCTCGATGCCGGGCACCAGGCGTGCCTCATCGACATTCCCGATCGGTACGACGACGCGCGAGAAGCCCGCCTGCTTCGCCGAGTAGACGGCCGGAAGCACTCCGGCGACGGGGCGGAGCCGGCCGTCGAGACCGAGCTCGCCGATGTGCACGACCTGACGGATCGACCGCCCCGGCAGCGCCCTGCTGGCGGCCAGCGTGGCCACGGCGATGCTCAGATCGAATCCCGCACCGTGCTTGGGCAGACTCGCCGGGGACAGGTTCACGGTCATCCGACGCCGAGGAAGGTCCAGACCGGCGTTCGCGCAGGCGTTGCGCACGCGCTGCACGGCCTCTGCCAGCGACTTGTCGGGCAGTCCGATGATCTTGAACTCGGGCGTCTGGTTCGAGACGTCGGCCTCGACCTCGACGAGATGCCCGTCGACACCCGTGAGCGCGACGGCCCAGGTGCGCGCGGTGCTCACAGCAGATCCTTCAGGTGCTCGAGCGACGCCGTCGCCGCGTCCTCGCCGATCAGACCGATGGCATCGAGCTGCACCGTCCGTCGCCGCGCGACTTCGGGATGAGCCTGCGCCCAGGCGATCGCCAGGCGCCACAGTCTGCGACGCTTGCGGTCGTCGATCGCCTCGAAGGGATGCCCGTACCGGTCGCTGCGTCTGGTCTTCACCTCTACGACGATCAGCCGATCGCGGCGCACGGCCACGATGTCGACCTCGCCCTGGTCGCACCGCCAGTTGCGGTCCACCACGTCGTAGCCGGCGGCGCGCAGATACGCCGCCGCCCGTTCCTCACCCGCTCTGCCGAGCTCGTCCTTCGCTGCCATGAAGGACAGCATTCTCGAGATGCGACGCCAGGCGCACAGCGCGATTCCGCGTGATCCACGGCTGCTCCGAACAACTCCGCATCGGCGCGGAGGTGGGGAGTACTACTTGCCGTCGAGCGACAGCTCCTCGGGGAGCTCGAACTCCCGGCGCTGCAGCTCCTCGACGTTGACGTCCTTGAACGTCAGCACCCGCACCGCCTTCACGAAGCGGTCGGCGCGGTAGATGTCCCAGACCCAGACATCCGTCATGGAGATCTCGAAGTAGAAGTCGTGCTCGGTGTCGCGGCGCACCACGCTGACCTCATTGGCGAGGTAGAACCGGCGCTCGGTCTCGACGACGTACTGGAACTGCGAGACCACATCGCGGTACTCGCGGAACAGCGCGACCTCGAGTTCACGGTCGTAGTCGTCGAATGATTCGTCATCCATGATGACTCCATCCTATGAGGCGCACAGGGGCGCTGCCGTCCCCGTCGCCCTCAGAACAGCGTCGGAGCATCCGCGATCGTCCAGGAGGCACGATGCCATGGCGACAGGCCCTGCTCGCGGATGGCCGCGCGGTGCTCCGGACTGGCGTACCCCTTGTTCCGCTCCCACTGGTAGGCGGGATGCTGCGCGTGAAGCTCGACCATCAGCGCATCGCGCGCGACCTTGGCGATCACGGATGCTGCTGAGACCGAGGCGCAGTCGCGGTCGGCCTTGATCACCGGCCGCACCTGCAGCCGTGACGGATGCACCGCCGACACGTAGTCGTGGTTTCCGTCGAGGATCACCAGCGTGCTCTCGCCGATGACGTCCGTCCCGATCACGGCGCCGATCGCACGCGACGCGGCCAGACCGAGGGCTCGCATGATCCCGACCTCGTCGATCTCGGCCGCGCTCGCCCACCCGACGTCCGAAGCGACCACCCAGGCTGCCGCGCGAGAGGCGACCTCCGGGCGTCGTCGCTCGGTGACGAGCTTCGAGTCGCGCAGACCCTCCGGAACGCGGCGCCGTGACCCTGCGGCATCCATCACCGCTGCGCCGACCGCCACGGGCCCTGCGAGAGCGCCCCTCCCGACCTCGTCGAGGGCGATGATGAGGTCGTACTCCTTGAGGAGCGACCTCTCCAGGGTGAGGCGGGGCGCGACGACGCTCATTTCGGCTCCGGTACTCCGGCGTACACCTCGTCGTGGGTGTCGATCAGACCGAAGCGGTCAAGCGGCCAGGTGAGCAGGAAAGCACGTCCCACGACGTTCTCGAGCGGAACGAATCCCCCACCGGGGAGGTCCTGGTGCGCGCGCGAGTCCTGAGATCGCGTCCGGTTGTCACCCATCACCCAGAGCGAGTCCTCGGGCACCGTGACATCGAAGGGCGTGTCCGACGCGCTCGTGTCGCCGACGGGAAGGTTCAGGTACGACAGCTCGTCGACCGGCGCGCCGTTGATGGTGATCTGGCCGACCGCGTTGCAGCACACGACATGATCACCGGGCAGCCCGATCAGCCTCTTGACAAGATGGTCCTGCGAGTCCGACGCCGAGACACCGATGAAAGTCAGGACGGTGTCGATCGCCTTGATCAGGGGCGGCTGCGGCTGCTCGGCGGGAAGCGGCGGCAGCCAGCCGCCGGGATCCTTGAACACGACGACGTCGCCGTGATCGTAACTCGTCCACCGGGGAGTGAGCTCGTCGACCAGGATGCGGTCGTTGATCAGCAGCGTGCGCTCCATCGACCCCGAGGGGATGTAGAACGAGCGCACCACGAACGACTTGACGACGAACGAGACGAGCGCGGCGATGACGATGATCACGAGCAGGTCGCGCAAGAAGATCAGGAAGCCATTGCGCCGCTTCGACGGGGCGGCAGCGGGAGCGGCTTCGGTCGTCATTTCCATCCTTCGCGTCGGGTGCACCGTACGCAGACGGCACTATCAAGGGTCGCACATCCTGGCAGAACAGAAGCACCCCGGGACGACGTGTCCCGGGGTGCTGTCAGAAGAGCTGCGCTCAGTTGTCGCGCTTCTCCTTGATCTTGGCCTTCTTGCCGCGCAGGTTGCGCAGGTAGTACAGCTTCGCGCGGCGCACGTCACCGCGGGTGACGACCTCGATGTGGTCGATCACCGGCGAGTGCACCGGGAAGGTGCGCTCGACGCCCACCTGGAAGCTGATCTTGCGGACCGTGAAGGTCTCGCGCACGCCGTCGCCCTGGCGGCCGATGACGACGCCCTGGAAGACCTGGATGCGGGAGCGGTTGCCCTCGGTGATGTTGACGTGCACCTTGACGGTGTCACCGGGAAAGAACTCGGGAATGTCGCTACGGAGCGAAGCCGCGTCGACGGCGTCGAGGATCTGCATGATCGTCTCTCTCTGCACTCGCCACAGGTCGGATGCATTTAGGAAGGAATACGTTGATGTGTGCCGAACGGCGCGCAAGGCGTCCGCGGGCTCCCCTGAGGCAGAGCCGGGTCACGGCACGAGAATCTATTCTGCCATGGATCGGCAGGCCCGCAAAAACGAGTCAGTCCCGGCGCTCGTTCTCCTGCACGATGATCACGTCGCGCTCGCTCGCGCTTGCGGCGCCTGGCGTCACCGTCGACCAGGTCGCGGTCTCACGGATGCTGAAGCCACTGCCCCGCGCCTCACTCCAGAGCTGCCACAGCTGCAGCCAGAACAGCGCCAGCCACGCGACGATCGCTCCGGTGAGCAGCCATGCGAATCCGTTCTCGGGGAAGAACCCGACGGCGATCGTGAGGCCGTGCCACACGCCGAACCCGAGCACGTCCCACCAGGAGACGGCACGCTCGGCGCGCACCGACGGCCGAGCCCGGGTGAGCAGCGTCAGCACGAGTTCGCCGAGGAGCACGGAGGGCACCGCGATGAGGATCACCCAGAGGAAGGCCCAGCCGCCGGCCTGGAACACTCCCCAGCCGATCAGCAGCCACAGTGGCAGCACAAGCGCCGCCGGGAAGAGCCACCGGAAGAACGCGCTGCGCAGCCACATACACCGATGGTACGACCCTCACGGACTCCGGGGTTCCTCGTTCGCTGTGAGCATCGCGGCATCCGTATCGGAGAGAATGGATGCCGGGCATCCTCACGATGCCCGGAGAGAGGGACACCCCGATGATCGAACTGCGCACCCCCGCCGAGATCGATGAGATGCGCGCCGCCGGCCGCTTCGTGGCCGAGACGCTCGCGACGCTGCGCGAGGAGACGAAGGTCGGCACCAACCTGCTGGCGATCGACCGCCGCGCGCACGACCTCATCCGCAAGGCCGGAGCGGAGTCCTGCTACATCGACTACGCACCCTCGTTCGGCAACGGCCCGTTCGGCAAGGTCATCTGCACCTCGATCAACGACGCCGTGCTGCACGGCCTCCCGCACGACTACGTGCTGCGCGACGGCGATCTCGTCTCTCTCGACTTCGCCGTGTCCGTCGACGGATGGGTCGCGGATTCCGCGGTGTCCTTCGTCGTCGGCACCGCCCGCGATGAGGACCTGCGGCTGATCGACACCACGGAACGGGCCCTGGATGCCGCGATCGCGGCCGCAACGGTCGGCAACCGCATCGGCGACATCTCCGCCTCCATCGCCGAGGTCGCGCACGGCGAGGGCTACGCGATCAACACCGACTTCGGCGGCCACGGCGTCGGCCGGGTCATGCACGGCGACCCGCACGTCCCCAACGACGGCCGCGCCGGCCGCGGCTTCCCGCTGCGCGACGGCCTGGTCATGGCCCTCGAGCCGTGGTTCCTCGCGACGACCGACGAGCTCATCACCGACCCGGACGGGTGGACCCTGCGCAGCGCCGACGGATCGCGCGGCGCGCACTCCGAGCACACCGTCGCGATCACCGCTGACGGCCCGATCGTCCTCACCGACCGCGGCTTCCTCGGAGTCGACTGAGCCGCACTCTCCGATCGCGCTGCGCCTCTCGACTCGCGCTGCACTTCTCGTCGCCCGGAGCGCCTTGCGCTACTCCTTCCGGCTCGCGCTGCGCACATCTGCGCCGCGCGAGCAGAAGACAGTAGCGACCGATAGCGCGCTACGCTTCTCAGCTCGCGCTGCACTTCTCGGTTCCCGCTGCGCACATCTGCGCCGTGCGAGCGGAGATCAGCAGCGCGGCGGCGCGGGACAACACCGGCACGCGACCGCCGCAGTTCAGACGTAGCGGATGTCGAGGTCGTCGAAGCGCGTGAAGCCGCGATCGGCGGTGAGCAGCGGCACGCCCGCGGCGATCGCATGTGCCGCGATGAAGGCGTCCATGGAACGGACCGCTGCCTCGCTCGCGGCTGCGAGCCGCGAGTACGCCTCGGACTCCGCGACACCGAACGGTCGCCAGAAGGTGCCGAGATCATCAAATGCCGACACCAACTGCGCACGGACGCCTGCACGCTGCTGCATCGCCGGATCCCGCTCCCACCGGCGCTGTCCGCGCAGTAGTTCTGCGCGCACGACATACGACGCGGCGAAGTCGTCGACACTGCTGATCACGTCGTCAGGGATCACGCCGATCAGTGCGCTCGTGTCGATCATCGCTCTCACTGTGCCGGCTCCTGCCTGTCGCGATCCCGATCACGGGCGAGTTCCTCTCGCTCCTGACAGCATCAGGATCGACAAGCGCATTCAGCAGCCGAAGCCGCGCCTTGACCGCCGCGAGTTCCGGATCGGAGGCACGCACGATGGGCACCACTCGCATGCGGGGGCGGTTGTGCACCATCACCACGACCCCCGTGTCCGCGTATGCCACGGGGTTCGCCTTGAACACGCTGATCGGCACCTGCGGCTCGTGCGCGACTGCACCGGACATCGGAGACCCCTCCTCCTGATTCAGCCCTATTCGAAACGCAGGATCTCGCCGTGCGGATGCCGAAGGGCGAGCGCCTCGGACGCGGTCAGTCCGAGCAGCTCGGCGCGCAGCATCCGGCGAGTCGAGCTGTCCCTGCAGGCGGCCGGCCCGCGTTCCACTCGGTCTGTCCGTGCCGTACGAGGTAAGGGGCCATGAGGTGACGCCCGCCGTGCCGCTGCCCGGCATCAGCGGGCGCGCTCCCAGTCGACGATGCCGCCGGGGACCACGACGAACAGCGGATGCGGATCGGGTGTCCGGACGTCTTCCAGTCGCGCGTGCTGCTCCGGAGTGCGCTTTTCGAGCTTGGCCATGAGGTGGCGCCACTCGGCGTCGAGCTGGCCCGAGGTCACATCGATGCTCCCGTCCGGGCGCCCCGGCACGTCTATCCGTGCGCGGTCGAAGCGGTAGCCGCGCGCATCCGCCTCATCCGCGACCCCGGTCAGGAACATCCCCACCGCCGTGAGAGGGTCGGGTCGGGTACGGAAGCGAACCAGCTGCGGATGGTTCCGGTATCCGACGGTCCTCCCGGCGAGCACCGCCTGCGCCAGGAGCGCCTCCCGCCAGCAGGCGACCAACGCCTGCCGGTCCAGGTAGCGCGGATGCGGCGACCAGAGCCTCATGAGGCTCGGTAGACGTACACGTCCGTGATCTGCGGCAGGTCGAACTCGTCGCGCCCCGCGGTCTCGGGGTCCGCATCGAGGATGCTCTCGACCTCCGCCACCATGCGCGCTCGCTCATCGACGGATGCCGCGAGGAACGAGCTCACCGTCAGCCAGCGCGCGACGTAGTCGGCGCGGGAGATCCGCTCCTGCCAGGGCACCTGCACGAACCGCGGTTCCTCGAAGCCCGGCAGGGTCGCAGTGACCGAGTCATCCGCCGTCAACCCGTCGGACAGGCCGGGATGCGCGACACGCGTGCAGGCACGATCCCACGCGCATGCCGAGTCGGAGTGGTTCCAGAGCAGCCCGAGCGTGCCACCGGGCACGAGCACCCGCCGGATCTCTGCACACGCAGGATCGCGATCGAACCAGTGGAAGGCCTGCGCGACGGTGACCACGTCGACCGAGGCATCCGCGACCGGGATCCGCTCGGCGCTGCCGATGTACGACTCCACCGCCGGAAGCTTCGCCCGCAGCACGTCCAGCATCTGCTCCGACGGCTCGACCGCGACCACACGCGTCGCGCGTTTGATCAGGAGTTCGGTGAACTTGCCGGTTCCCGCACCGAGGTCGAGCGCGGTGCCCAGATGCGCCGGGATGACGGCAACTGCAGCCGCCTCGGGGAATCCCGGCCGGTACCGGTCGTAGTCCTCCCCCGCGTTCAGAAACGACTTCGCAAGCGTCTGATCTGCCATGATCCGACGCTATCAGCGCCTACTCGCCCAGAAGATCGGGGCGGCGGGTGCGGGTGCGCTCGAGCTGCTGCTCATGCCGCCAGGCGGCGATGGCTCCGTGGTTGCCGCTCAGCAGCACCGGAGGAACATCGCGATCGCGCCACACCGAAGGCTTGGTGTACGACGGATACTCCAGCAGACCGTCCTCGTGCGACTCCTCGACGAGGCTCTCCGGGTTGCCGACGACACCCGGGATGAGCCGTCCGATCGCCTCGGTCATCGCCATGACGGCGACCTCGCCGCCGTTGAGCACGTAGTCGCCGAGGCTGATGAGGCGCACCTCGCCGAGCGAGGCGGCGTAGTCGAAGACGCGCTCGTCGATGCCCTCGTAACGGCCGCAGCCGAAGATCAGGTGGTCACGGGCCGCGAGGTCGCGCGCGGTGGCCTGTGTGAACACCTCGCCTGCCGGCGAGGGGAAGATGATGGTGGGCCGACCCTTCGACGGGCTCAGGGAGCCATCTGCCAAGGAATCGAGTGCTGCACCCCACGGCTCCGGCTTCATGACCATGCCCGCTCCCCCGCCGTACGGGGTGTCGTCGACGGTGCGGTGCCGGTCGTGGGTCCAGTCGCGCAGGTCGTGGACCTGCAGGTCGAGGATGCCGGCGTCCTGAGCCTTGCCGAGCAGGGAGAGGGTCAGCCCGTCGAAGTACGACGGGAAGATCGAGACGACGTCGATGCGCATGATCGCGTCACTCCGCGGCGGAGCCGCCGTCTGCGTCCTTCTCGGCTGCAGCGTCCGCCGTCGGGAGCTCCTCGAAGAGCCCGGGCGGCGGAGTGACGACGATGCGGCCTGCCGCGACGTCGACGGTCGGCACGATCGCCTTCACGAACGGGACCATGACCTCGCGGCCGGCGGCCTTGACGATCAGCAGGTCCTGCGCGGGCATGTGCTCGATGCGCACGACACGGCCGATGACCTCGTCATCGCGGACGACGTCGAGGCCCGCGAGCTGCTGGTCGTACCAGGCGTCCTCGTCGGCCTCGTCGAGGTCCTGATCGATCCAGAGGATGGCGCGCACGAGCGACTCGGCGGCGGTGCGGTCCTCGACGTCGTCGAAGAAGACGACGGAGCTGCCGTTCATCACCCGGTACTCGCGGACGGTGATGGTCTTGCCGTGCCAGACGGACGCCTCGGGCACCTGAAGGGTGAACTCGGCGCCGGGCACGAAGCGACGCGCCGGGTCGTCGGTGTAGAGCTCGAGCTTCAGCCCGCCCTTGAGGCCGTGGGCCTTCAGGAGGCGACCGACGCGGAGCTGGTTGCGTTCCTGCGCCACGTCAGTCGTCCGCGACGTCGACGCGGACACGACGGCCGTCGGCGAGGGCGGCGATGAGCGTGCGCAGCGCCTTGGCGGTGCGGCCGCCGCGCCCGATCACGCGACCACGGTCATCCGGGTGCACGTGCACCTCGAGGAGGTCGCCACGAGACGACGCGGATGCGGTGATGCGGACATCGTCCGGGTGATCGACGATCCCCTTGACGACGTGTTCGAGCGCGGCGGCGAGCACAGCGGATTACTCTGCGTCGGCAGCGGCCTCGGCCGCGTCCTCGGCGGGAGCCTCAGCGGGCTCCTCGGCCTTCTTCTCGGCCTTGGGCTTGATGACCGACTTCTTGGACGAGTCGGCCTCGAAGGCCTTCTTCTCCTCGGCGACCTTGAGGGTGGACTTCGCGTCCTTGTCGCCCTTGAACTTGCCCCAGTCACCGGTGATCTTGAGGATGGCGGCGACCTGCTCGGTCGGCTGAGCGCCGACGGACAGCCAGTACTGCGCACGCTCGGAGTCGACCTCGATGAACGAGGGCTCCTCGGTGGGGTGGTACTTGCCGATCTCCTCGATCACGCGACCGTCGCGCTTGGTGCGCGAGTCGGCGACGACGATGCGGTAGTAGGGCGCGCGGATCTTGCCGAAGCGCTTGAGACGAATCTTGACAGCCACGATTCTCCTGAATTGTGTGGAAGGAAGATGAACTGGTCACCTGGAGCGTGGGGTGCACACCCGGTGGAAGCTCTATAAAGGGGACGGTGCGCTGGATAGAGGGTCGAGCACGTCGTCCGACCCTCTATTCTGCCAGATCCCCGGCATCGTCGCGAACCGTCACAGAGTCGCGTGTCGTGGCACCCGTGCATGCCAGACTGTGCTCGTGACGATCGCCTTCGCCGATTCCGCACGCTCGACGGTCGGTGTCGAGTGGGAGGTCATGCTCGCCGATCCGCAGACCGGCGACCTCGTCGGCCGTGCGCCCGAACTGCTCGAGGCGCTCGAGGCCGCCAGCGCCGCCAGCAGGCACACCGTGACGGGCGAGCTGCTCACGAACACGGTCGAGGTCACCAGCGGCGTCGGAGCGACTGTCGCCGAGGCGATCGGCGACATCTCGGCCGCGATCCGCGAGGTGCGCGCGGCCACCGACCCGGCCGGCATCGAACTGCTCTCCGCCGGCAGCCACCCGTTCGCACAGTGGTACGACCAGCAGGTGACCGACAAGACCCGCTACCACACACTCATCGAGCGGACGCAGTGGTGGGGGCGGAACATGATGATCTGGGGCATCCACGTGCACATCGGGGTCGAGGACCGCGAGAAGGTGCTCCCGATCGTCGGCGCGCTGGCCGCCTATCTCCCCCATCTGCAGGCACTCGCGGCATCGAGCCCGTTCTGGGCGGGTGAGCGCACCGGCTACGCCTCCAACCGGGCGCTGGTCTTCCAGCAGCTGCCGACCGCAGGACTCCCCTGGCCGCTGCGCACCTGGTCGGAGTACGAGGGCTACCTCGACGACATGGTCCGCACGGGCGTCATGTCCGACGCCACCGAGGTGCGCTGGGACATCCGTCCCGCCCCGCGCTGGGGCACGATCGAGATCCGCGCCTGCGACGGCATGTCGACGCTGCGCGAGCTCGCGGCGATCGCCGCTCTCACGCAGGTGCTCGTCGAACATCTCTCCCGCCGCCTGGACGAGGGCGAGACCCTCCCTGTACTGCAGCCGTGGTACCACCGCGAGAACAAGTGGCGCACGGCGCGCTACGGACTGGATGCCACGGTCATCGTGGACTCCGCAGGTGCACAGCGCCCGGTGCGGGATCACCTGCTGGAGCTGCTGGAGACTCTCGCCCCGGTCGCGGTGGATCTGCGCTGCGGTGCAGAGTTCGCGCGCGTCGGCTCCATCCTCGACACGGGCGCGAGCTACCAGCGTCAGCTGGCCGTCGCGGATGCCACGGGCGGAGATCTGCGGATGGTCGTGCAGCACCTCATCGACGAGTTCCGCACCGGACCGCACCACCACCTGAGCTGAAGGAGCACCTCATGCCGGACCACGTGATCGCGATCGACCACGGCACGACCTCGAGCCGCGCCATCATCTTCGACCGATCAGGGCGAATCGTCTCCTCCGGCCAGAAGGAGCACAAGCAGATCATGCCGCAGGCCGGCTGGGTCGAACACGACCCGATGGAGGTCTGGAGGAACGTGCAGGAGGTGATCGGCCTCGCACTCTCCCGCGCGCATCTGACGCGGCACGACATCGCGAGCGTCGGCATCACCAACCAGCGCGAGACCACGGTGGTCTGGGACCGCACCACGGGCAGGCCGGTCTACAACGCGATCGTCTGGCAGGACACGCGCACCCAGGACATCGTCGACCGCCTTGCAGGCACCCACGGCGTCGACCGGTTCAAGCCGATCGTGGGCCTGCCGCTGGGCACGTACTTCTCCGGCACGAAGGTCACCTGGATCCTGGAGAACGTCGAAGGGGCGCGCGCCCGGGCCGACGCCGGGGACCTGCTGTTCGGCACCACCGACACCTGGATCCTGTGGAACCTGACCGGGGGCGTCCACGGCGGTGTGCACGCGACCGACGTGACGAACGCGTCCCGCACACTGTTCATGGATCTCGAGACTCTGGAGTGGCGCGACGACATCCTCGCCGCGTTCGGAGTGCCCCGGTCGATGCTCCCCGAGATCCGCTCCTCCTCCGAGGTGTACGGCATCGCTGAGACGCACTCGCTGCTGCGCGAGACGCCGATCGCCGGCATCCTCGGCGACCAGCAGGCGGCGACCTTCGGCCAGGCCGCCTTCGAGAAGGGCGAGAGCAAGAACACCTACGGCACCGGCTGCTTCGTCATCTTCAACACCGGTGAGGAGATCGTGCACTCGTCGAACGGCCTGCTGACGACGGTGGGCTACAAGCTCGGCGATGCGCCGGCCCACTACGCGCTGGAGGGCTCCATCGCGGTAGCCGGGTCACTGATCCAGTGGCTGCGCGATCAACTCGGAATCATCGGGTCCGCAGCTGAGGTCGAGAAGCTTGCTGCAGAGGTGGAGGACAACGGGGGCGTGCACATCGTTCCGGCGTTCTCCGGGCTGTTCGCGCCGTACTGGCGCGCGGACGCCCGTGGGGCGATCGTGGGTCTCACCCGCTACTCGAACCGGAACCACTTCGCGCGCGCCGCTCTCGAGTCCGTCGCGTTCCAGACCCGAGACGTCCTGGATGCGGTGAACACCGACGCCGGCTTCGCGCTGAGCGAGCTGAGAGTGGACGGCGGGATGGTGGCCAACGACACGCTGATGCAGTTCCAGGCAGACATCCTGGGCGTGCCGGTGGTGCGGCCCGTGATCGCCGAGACGACCGCGCTCGGCGCTGCTTACGCCGCCGGCCTCGCCGTCGGATTCTGGAGTGGGCTCGACGACCTCACCGCGAACTGGGAGGAGCAGCACCGCTGGACGCCGACGATGGACGAGGCCGAACGTGCTCGACGGATCCGCGTCTGGCACAAGGCGGTCGAGAAGTCGATGGACTGGGTCGACGACGACGTGCGCTGAGCGTTCGCGCCCCGTTCCGGCGCCGGATGCGAGGATGGAGGGGACGAACCCGGGGAGGGGGCCGCCGTGGCCACGAACGAGCGCACTGATGTCCGAGCAGCACGAGAGGCCGGGCGCGCGAGCGTCCTGATCATCGGCGGCGGGATCAACGGGATCGCCACGTTCCGAGACCTCGCCCTGCAGGGCGTCGACGTGCTGCTCGTCGAGCGCGACGACTTCGCCTCCGGCGCGTCCTCGGCATCGAGCCACATGATCCACGGCGGCATCCGCTATCTCGAGAACGGCGAGTTCCGGCTCGTGAAGGAGTCTGTGCAGGAGCGCAACGACCTGCTCAAGACGGCGCCGCACTACGTCAAGCCGCTCGAGACCACCATCCCGATCTACTCCACGTTCTCCGGCATCCTCACGGCGCCCTTCCGTTTCCTGTTCCACGGCTCCGGCAAGCCGCGGGAGCGCGGCGCGCTGCTGATCAAGACCGGCCTGACCATCTACGACACGTTCTCGCGCGACGGCGGCAACGTGCCCCGGCACCGGTTCCGCGGGAGGCGGAAGTCGCTCGAGGACCTCCCCCGCCTGAACCCCCGCGTGAAGTACACCGCGACCTACTACGACGCCTCAGCACATGACCCGGAGCGGCTCGCCCTGGATGTGCTGCGCGACGCCGAGCGCGCCGGCGGGCGCGCCCTGAACCACGTCGAGGCGATCGGCATGGACGCGGACGGCGTGCTGCTGCGCGACGCCGAGTCCGGAGACGAGTTCCGCATCGTCACCGATGTGGTCGTGAATGCCTCCGGCCCCTGGACGGATCTCACCAACGCGGCGCTCGGCACCGGCACCGCGTTCATGGGAGGCACGAAGGGCTCGCACATCGTTCTCGACCACCCGGAACTGATGGCGGCGACCGCGGGACGGGAGATCTTCTTCGAGCACTCGGACGGACGCATCGTGCTGATCTACCCGCTGAAGGGCAAGGTGCTCGTCGGCACCACCGACCTCGAGGCGGACCCCCGCGAGCCCGCGGTGTGCACCGAAGAGGAGATCGACTACTTCTTCGACCTCATCGGTCACGTCTTCCCCTCCATCCCCGTCGATCGCTCCCAGATCGTGTACCGGTTCTCCGGCATCCGCCCGCTGCCGCACCACGACGACATCGCACCCGGCTTCGTCTCGCGCGACTACCGGATCGAACGGCGGAAGGATGCCGGGTTGCCCCCGGTGCTCAGCCTGGTCGGCGGCAAGTGGACCACCTTCCGCGCGCTCGGCGAGTCCCTTGCCGACCGCGTGCTGGCCGAGCTCGGTCGTCCGCGTGTCACCACGACGAAGGGCGTGCGCATCGGCGGGGGCGTCGGCTACCCGCGCACGCCGCGGCGCACCGTGGAGTGGCTGCGCCAGAACGTCGGGGATTCCGCGCGCGGCCGCGTGCTCTTCGTGCGGTACGGCACGCGCGCGGCGCACGTCGCCGCATACCTCGGCGAGGGAGAAGACGAGCCGCTGCTCGGCGATCAGCTGTCCACACGCGAGTTGCTCTGGATGATCGAGAAGGAGCACGCGCGCCACGTCGCCGACATCCTGTTCCGGCGCACGAACCTCGTCTTCACCGGAGATGCGGATGCTGCGACGGTGCGAACCGTCGCGGAGGCCATGGCGCCGGTACTCGGCTGGGATGCCGCGACGACGGATGCCGAGGTCGAGTCGACCGTCCGCTCGCTGCGCGAGCGGCACGGTGTGGATCTGGCGACGGAGCCCGCAGGCCGCTGAGCCCTTCGTCTCGCTCCGCTCGCTCAGGAACCAACTCCTGAGCGAGGAGCGCAGCGACGAGACGAAGGATCAGCGACCGCCGAAGAGCTTCTGGATCTCGGCCATGTCGGCCTCGCTGGGCGCCTTCTGACCGCCGAGACCGAAGCCTGAACCGGTCGGCTCCGCGGGACCGGCCGCGATGCCCGCATTCTCGGCAGCGCGCTTCGCGGGGTTGCCCGAACGCGAACCGCTCTTGCCCTTCGCGCCCTTCTTGCCGCGCTTGGCGGAGGCACCCGGCTTGCCCATCGGGCCCATGCCAGGGATCTGCGGGGTGCCGCCGCGGGCAACGGTCTTCATCATCTTCGCGGCCTGCTCGAAGCGCTGTACGAGCTGGTTGACGTCGGTCACGGTCATGCCGGAGCCACGCGCGATGCGCAGGCGGCGCGAGCCGTTCAGGAGCTTGGTGTTGCGGCGCTCGGCCGGTGTCATCGAGCGGATGATCGCCTCGGTGCGGTCGATCTCGCGCTCGTCGAAGTCCTCGAGCTGCTGCTTCATCTGGCCCATGCCCGGCAGCATGCCGAGCATCTTCTTCATCGAGCCCATCTTGCGCATCTGCTGCATCTGCTCGAGGAAGTCCTCCAGCGTGAAGGCTTCGTTCGCGAGCTTCTCGGCGACCTTCATCGCCTCGGCCTCGTCGAACGCCGACTGCGCCTGCTCGATCAGGGTGAGGATGTCACCGAGGTCGAGGATGCGGCTGGCCATGCGATCGGGGTGGAAGGGCTCGAGGTCGTCGAGGTTCTCGCCGGTCGACGCGAAGATGATCGGGCGACCCGTGATCGAGGCGACCGACAGTGCCGCACCGCCACGGGCGTCGCCGTCGAGCTTGGAGAGCACGACACCGGTGAAGTCGACACCGTCCTGGAACGCCTTGGCGGTGTTGACGGCGTCCTGACCGATCATCGCGTCGATGACGAACAGCACCTCGTCGGGGTTCGTCGCCTTGCGGATGTCACCGGCCTGCTTCATCAGCTCGGCGTCGACGCCGAGGCGGCCGGCGGTGTCGATGATGACCACGTCGTGCTGGGTGCGACGGGCATGCTCCACGCCGTCCTTGGCGACCTTGACCGGGTCGCCGACGCCGTTGCCCGGCTCGGGCGCGTAGATCGCTGCACCGGCCTGCTCGGCCACGACGGTCAGCTGGGTGACCGCGTTCGGGCGCTGCAGGTCACAGGCCACGAGCAGCGGGGTGTGCCCCTCGCCCTCGAGCTGCTTGGCGAGCTTGCCCGCGAAGGTCGTCTTACCCGAACCCTGCAGGCCCGCGAGCATGATCACCGTCGGCGGGGTCTTCGCGAACTCCAGGCGACGCTGCTCGCCGCCGAGGATTCCGACGAGCTCCTCGTTGACGATCTGCACCACCTGCTGGGCCGGATTCAGCGCCCTGTTCACCTCATCGCCGAGGGCGCGCTCGCGCACCTTGGCGGTGAAGTCCTTGACGACGGGGAGCGCGACGTCGGCGTCGAGCAGGGCGCGACGGATCTCGCGGACGGTGCCGTCGACGTCGGCCGGGCTGAGCTTGCCCTTCGTGCGCAGGTTGCGGAAGGTCTCGGTCAGCCGATCGGAGAGCGTGCCAAAGGTAGCCATGATGCCGTCAAGTTTACGGGAGCGGAACCTCCATGCTCAGCGCGGCCCGCAATTGCTCCTTCGCACGCTGGTGACGACCGCGCGCGGTGGATGCCGGGATGCCGAGAAGCTGCGCCGCGTCGACGAGGCTGAGACGCTCCCAGTGGATCAGGCGCACCAGTTCGGCCAGATCCGGCTCCAGGCGGTCGATCGCGTCGCGCACCTCGGTTCCGGCATCCGCGGGCGGCGCCGTCGCGCTCTCGCGAACCTGCAGGCGGAGGCGGTCGGCCAGCGCCCAGCGCCGCCGCTGGCCGCGGGCATGATTCAGCAGAGTGCCGCGTGCGATGCCGAACAGCCACATCCGCGCTGCTTCTGGTTCGGCGGGCAGCTCCTTGACGCGCCGCCAGGCGACGACCATCGTCTCGCCGAGCAGATCGGGGGCGTCATCGGGTCCGACGCGTCGCTCGAGGTAGGCGAGCAGGTCGGATGCGGATGACTCCAGCGCCGTGGTCAGAGGCTCCGGGTGCGGGTCGGCAGCCATCAGTCGTCGGCTCCCCAGTCCTCGTTCTCGCAGTGCACCTGGCTGAAGTTCGACGACCAGGTGAAGCGAGCATCGTCTCCCCCGAAACCATGCGATTCGAGCTCGTCATGGATGGCCTCTCCGAGCGCCTGCTCGTGCGCGGTCCACGCGTTGAGATCAGGAAGCCGCGGATCCGTGATGGGGTCGCTCGCTGACTTCTGATCCGATTCCAGCTGCGTCAGGTACTTCGCGACATGGGGCGCGGCGGCCGCCTCGACATCGGTGTCGGCGAACCATTCGTCGACGATGCGGTTCACTTCGGCCTCGACCACTGGGTTGGTCATGTCGAAGTGGCTGACACGGATCTCGCACTCCCCCCAGGTCGGCGAGACGTAGGTGTAACTGCGGTCGGGATTCTCCAGCCCCCTGATCCACAGCCAGTCGGAGGCCGCTGTGGCGATGCCGGCCGTCCCGACCAGCAGGACGGTCGCGAGGCCCGAGAGCAGGGCGACCCGGCGTCGGCCGCGGCGGGGACGCTCCGTGTCCCGAGCATCCCGCACCATCTGCGCCAACGCCGCGTCGCGGCCGGGGCCGCGATCGCTGACTGCGGGTGCCGACCGATCGAGCAGGTCGTCGAGAGATTCGGACATGAGTCGCTCCTTCGTCAGGTTCTACTCATGACCTGTCCGGTCGACGCCGAAACGTCCTCAGCCCCAGGGAAGATCGTGGATGCACCGCAGCGCGGCGTCGAACTGCGCCTCGAGCGACGCCTGCCCGGCACCCTTCTCGGCCCAGACCCGGATCGACGACAGGACTGCGGCGGCACACGCAGCACCGAGGATGTCGGCGGGGATCGCGTCGACGCCGGACGCTCGCGCCGCCGACGCCACGGCGGAGGCGAGTCGCCCGTGCCGCACCCCGCGGTCACGCTGCAGTTCGGCCTCCAGCCCCATCGCCGCTTCGTTGCGGATGGCGAGGGCGAGCGGGTCGGGCTCGAAGTCCTTGATCACGTGCGTCAGCGCGGCACGGACACCGGGCCCCGTGGCATCCGTGCCCAGCGCGGCCAGCGCGACGAGCGCGTCATCGATCCGCGCGTCCAGGCCCGACCAGAGCACGTCGCTCTTCGACGAGAAGTAGTTGAAGAAGCTGGAGCGGCTCACGCCGGCACGCCGGGTGATGTCGGCGACCGACGTCGCGTCATAGCCCTGCTCGAGGAAGAGCTCGCACGCGGCCTCCGCGAGGGTCTCCCTCGACGATGCCCGTGGGCGGCCAGCTCGCGACACCGATTCCATGTGCCACAGCGTATCGGTGCGCCGCGAAACCCGAACAGGGGTATTCTTGGACGCGATCCAATAACCGTGACCCGATGGAGCGCACACATGCTCGACATCCAGATCGCCGGGCTCGACCCCGAGTTCGTCCCCTACCTCGACGGATGGGAGCTGCAGCGCAGCGTGCACCGCGACGTCGTCGCCGGCGACCGGCCCGACACGCTGCTGCTGCTCGAGCACGAGGCGGTCTACACCGCCGGCAAGCGCACCGAACCCCAGGAGCGGCCGCAGGACGGCACCCCGGTGGTCGACGTCGACCGCGGCGGCAAGATCACCTGGCACGGACCGGGTCAGCTGGTCGGATACCCGATCGTGCGCCTGCCCGAGCCGATGGACGTCGTCGCGCATGTGCGTCGCCTCGAGCGCCTGCTCATCGACGTGCTGCGCCCGCTCGGCGTGGCCGGCTACCAGGTCGACGGCCGCAGCGGCGTGTGGGTGCGCCGCCCGCTCAGCGAGGACAAGGTGGCGGCGATCGGCGTGCGCGTGCAGCAGGGCGTGACCATGCACGGCTTCGCGATCAACTGCGACAACACGCTCGCCGGTTTCCGCGGGATCATCCCGTGCGGCATCACCGACGCCGGGGTCACGACCGTCAGCGAGATCACCGGCCGGGACGTCTCTCCCGTCGATCTCGTGCAGGCCGTGTCGGACGCCTTCGCCGCCGAGTATGCGACCTCGCCCGCCGAGGAGGTGGCCGCATGAGCGCCGCCCCCGAGGGACGCAAGCTGCTCCGCCTCGAGGTCCGCAACGCCGAGACGCCGATCGAGCGCAAGCCGGAGTGGATCCGCACGAAGGCGAAGATGGGTCCGGAGTACCAGGCGCTGCAGTCGCTGGTGAAGACCGAGGACCTGCACACCGTGTGCCAGGAGGCCGGCTGCCCGAACATCTTCGAGTGCTGGGAGGACCGCGAGGCCACCTTCCTGATCGGCGGCTCGCAGTGCACCCGCCGCTGCGACTTCTGCCAGATCGACACCGGCAAGCCCGACGCCTACGACACCGACGAGCCCCGCCGCGTCGCCGAGAGCGTGCAGCGCATGGGCCTGCGCTACGCCACCGTCACGAGCGTCGCCCGCGACGACCTGCCTGACACCGGCGCCTGGCTGAACGCCGAGACCGTGCGGCAGATCCACGCCATGAACCCGAACACCGGCGTCGAGCTGCTCGCGAATGAGCACAACGCCGACCCGGCCTTCCTCGGCCAGATCTTCGATGCGCGTCCCGAGGTGTTCGCCCACAACGTCGAGACCGTACCGCGCATCTTCAAGCGCATCCGGCCGGCGTTCAAGTACGAGCGCTCGCTGAACGTCATCACGCAGGGGCACGAGGCCGGACTGATCACGAAGTCGAACCTCATCCTCGGCATGGGCGAGGAGCCGGAGGAGGTCATCCAGGCGCTGCAGGACCTGCACGACGCCGGATGCGACATCATCACGATCACGCAGTACCTGCGCCCCTCCCCCCGTCACCTGCCGGTCGCGCGCTGGGTGAAGCCCGACGAGTTCGTCGGGTTCAAGGAGGAGGCGGAGCGCATCGGCTTCCTCGGCGTGCTCGCCGGGCCTCTGGTGCGCTCGTCGTACCGCGCCGGACGACTGTGGGCGCAGTCGATGATCTCGAAGGGCCGCCCCATCCCGTCGCACCTCGCGCACATCGCCGAGAGCGCCGACCTCGGCTTCGCTCAGGCGGTCTGACGCTCACGCCCTTCGTCACTTCGTCTCGCTTCGCTCGCTCAGCACGGCGCTCGCTTCGCTCGCTCAGGGTCCGGGAAGTTCGCCCTCCGGGTCCTGAGCGAGGAGCGCAGCGACGAGACGAAGGGGCTCAGTCGCCGCTCATCACCGACAGCACCGAACCGTCGGAGGCCAGGTTCACCAGCAGCACGTCGTCCGAGCCGCCGGCATCGAGCGTGTACTCCAGCACGGCGAACGGGTCGGTGCCGCCGTGCTCGTCCACGAGCAGCGTCATGCTGACCAGAGTCAGCGAGCGGATGATATCCACCGCATCGTCGCCCGAGACGTCGACGAGCACCTCTGCGAGCTGATCCCCGAACTCCTCCTGCTGCTGCAGGATGTACTCGGTCACCTCGCTGGTGCGGTCGTCGAGCTCGGAGAGCATCGAGCGGCGAGCCGTGGCGTCTACGTCCTCCAGGCCGCTGATGAGCCCCGCGGCGATGTCGAGCGCGTCGATCGACACATCGTCCTGGTCCGGTGCGGTCAGGTCGACGGTGACCGACTGGTCACCGAGGTCGACGCGCTCCGACCAGAAGATCGACCCGTCCGGCCCCGAGGAGAGCAGTCCGAAGTAGTCGTGTTCGATCGCCATATCGCTATGCAACCAGCCTTGTGCGTGTTGCGCCAGCCCGACGCGCCAGCGTTACCGACGAGTTCGGATCAGGCGCCGACCAGCGACTGCACGAACACGTGCGGCGTGAAGCCGGTGAGGTCGTCGATGCCCTCGCCCTGGCCCAGGAGCTTCACCGGGATGCCGGTGCGCTCCTGCACGGCGAGGACGAAGCCGCCCTTCGCGGAGCCGTCCAGCTTGGTGATGACGAGGCCGGTGACGCCGGCGTGCTGCAGGAACGACTCGGCCTGCATCACGCCGTTCTGGCCGGTGGTCGCGTCCAGCACCAGCAGCACCTCGCTGATGGGCGCCTGCTTCTCGACGACGCGCTTGATCTTGCCCAGCTCGTCCATCAGCCCGCCCTTGGTGTGCAGGCGTCCGGCGGTGTCGATGATCGCGATCTCGATGCCGTTCCGCTTCGCGTAGTCCACGGTCTGGAATGCGACGGACGCGGGATCCTGTCCCTGCTGCTCCGGCCGCACGATCGCCGCTCCCGCGCGCTGCGCCCAGGTCGCGAGCTGATCCACCGCTGCGGCGCGGAAGGTGTCCGCGGCACCGACCACCACGCTGCGCTGATAGCCGCGCAGGAACTTGGTGAACTTGCCGATGGTCGTCGTCTTCCCGACGCCGTTCACTCCGACGACCAGCACGACGGCCGGGCGCTCCGAGAGCTTGAGCGTGGTGTCGAACTTCGCGAAGTGCTCCTCGAGCGTCTCGCGCAGCATCCGCTGCAGGTCCTTCGGGTCGGTCGTGCGATACCGCTCGACCTTCTCACGCAGCTCGTCGATGATGCGCTCGGTGATGTCGGGGCCGAAGTCGGCGCCGATCAGCGCGGTCTCGAGGTCGTCCCACGTCGTCTCATCGATCGTGGGCTTGACGAACATGCCGCGCAGCGCGCGACCGAGGGACCAGGACTTCTCCGCCATGTCACCAGCCTACGGGGCACGACGACCCGGACCCGGCGTGTTCGCCGACGGCTCAGGCGGATGCCGCGGCACGGTCGCCGACGCGCTGACCGACCACAGCCGAGACGCCGTCCTGGCGCATCGAGACTCCGTACAGGGCGTCGGCGATCTCCATGGTGCGCTTCTGGTGCGTGATCACGAGCAGCTGCGAGTTCTCCCGCAGCTGCTCGAAGACGGCGAGCAGCCGGCCGAGATTCGCGTCGTCGAGTGCGGCCTCCACCTCATCGAGGATGTAGAACGGGCTGGGGCGCGCCTTGAAGATTGCGACGAGCAGCGCCACGGCGGCCAGCGAACGCTCGCCGCCGGAGAGCAGGGAAAGCCGCTCGATCTTCTTGCCGACGGGCCGCACGGCGACTTCGATGCCGGTGGTGAGCATGTCGTCGGGCTTGGTCAGAGAGATGCTGCCCGCGCCGCCGGGGAAGAGCACCGGGAACACCTCGGTGAACGCCTGCCTGGTGTCTTCGAAGGCCGCCGCGAAGATCGTCTGCATGCGCTCATCGAGCTCCGCGATGATCGTCAGCAGGTCCTGACGAGTCTTCGTCAGGTCAGACAGCTGTTCGGTCAGGAACGCGTGCCGCTGCTCGAGCGCCGCGAACTCCTCGAGCGCCAGCGGATTGACCCGGCCGAGCTGCGCGAGCTTGCGCTCGGCGTCCTTCAGCCGGCGCTCCTGGATGCGCCGGTCGAACGGGATCGCGGCGTCCTCGTCCTGCTCCTCCGCACCCGGATCCCGGGGAACCGGCTGGTCGGGCCCATATTCCGCAACGAGAATATCTTCGTCGAGCGCGAGTTCGGACGACACCCGCTCGAGCAGTCCGGCCAGGTGCAGCTTCTTCTCATGGATCTGCAGCTCGAGGCCGTGCACGCTCTCCGTGAGGCCTGCGAGACGCTCGCGCAGCGAGGTCTCCTGCGCGCGGAGTGCCGTGAGCTCCTCGTTCTGCGCGGAGCGCTCCGCTTCGGCCTCTGCCAGCGCGACCCGCGCCTCGGTGACGGAACGGTCGATCGAGTCGAGCACCCGCGGCAGCTCATCCGCGACGCCGCTCGCGGCCTCGCGCTGTGCACGCCGGATGACGGCGCGGCGCGCAGCTTCCTCCGCCGCGGCCCGCTCGGCTTCGCGCTGTCGCTCCAGGGTCGCCACCCGGGTCTGCGCCGCACGCACGCGCTCACGCAGCGTCTCGATCTCCAGCCGGGCCCTGACCTCGCCCTCACGGGCCGTCTCCAGCGCCTCGAGCAATCCGTCGCGCGCCGATGCGTCGAGCACCGGCCGCGGCTCCGCCTCGGCCTCCTCGAGCTCCGCCCTGGCCTTCGCCATCGCCGCCTCGGCATCCGCGACGGCGGACTGCGCCTGGCCGAAGCCGGACTCGAGCCGGTCGCACTCCGCGACAGCGGCCTCGTGCCGCACGGTCACGCGGTTCAGCTGTTCGGCATGCGTCGCAAGCGCGGCGTCGTGCTCCCGAAGGCGCTGCAGGGCCTCCTTCGCCTCGCGCCTGGTCGTCTCGACCTGCTCGGTGGCCTCGGCGCGCTCGGCGCGCAGCTCGTCGACGATCCCGCGGACCTGCTCGAGGCGCTCAGCCGCAGCATCCCGCTCGGCCGCGAGCTCGAGCCGGGAGCGCTCCCCCGATCCAGCCCGGATCGTGTGCGCGGTCAGAACCTCGCCGTCGCGCGTCACGATGGTCGTCGTGGTGTCGCCCAGCGCGTCGAGGGCGGCACGCGCGGTCCGCGCGGCGTCGAGATCGTCGGCGACGAGCACGTGGGCGAGGATCCCCAGGACGCCGGCGGGAGCGGTCGCGACCTGGGAAGCGGTGATCGTGCCCTCCACCTCCGGGGCGCCGCCCGAGACCTCCGCAGACCCGATCACGATGTCGATGGCGCCGCGCCCCTGCGCGTGCGGCACGAGGGCGAACGCGTCGTCCGCAGCATCCACCAGCACACCCTCGGCGAGGGGCCCGAGCACCGCGGCGATGGCCGCCTCGAATCCGGCCTTGACCTGCACGGAATCACCGACCAGGCCCCGCACGCCGGGTGCTCCCTCTGCGACGAGATCGGCGGCACCGCCCGAGAACGACAGCGCGCTCGTCAGTGCCGCGGCTTTCGCCGTCAGCGCATCGGCCTCGCGTTCAGCCTCGTGCAGTCGCTCGCGCAGTCCGTCGCGCTCCGCCTCCGCGGCCGTCGCCACCTGCTGTGCGGTCTCGTACGCCGCCGCGTGCTCCGCAGCGGATCCTTCCGGTGCTTCGCTCTCCTCGAACGACTCGAGCGCCTCCGCCGCCTCACGACGACGCGCCTGCGCCGCCTCCAGCGCATTCTCCTGCCGCAGCACCGCGCCGCGCACGGCGGCGAGGGCGGATGCCGCGGCATCCGCGTTTCCGCGCAGCGTGTTCAGCCGCATGTCGTAGGCCGAGACCAGCGCGCTCTGCTCCGCGATGTCGACGTCCAGCGTGTCCAGTTCGGCGCGGGCGTGCACGACCTCCCGACTCGCCGAGGCTGCGGCGTCCTGCGCATCTCCGAGTCCCTCGGAGATCCGCGTGATCTCGTCCTTGGCTTCGTCGATCGTGTTCTGCGTGACCGTGATCGCCGTCACCGCGTCGTCGTCCTCACTGCCGAGCAGCGCCAGACGCTGGTTCGCCAGGGTGAACAGCCCGCGCATGCGCTCCTGCACCTGCTCCAGCCCGAACGCCACGCGGCGCGCCTCATCGACGGCGGCGGAGTTCTGCTCGGCCTCCAGGCGGATGATGCCGGTGTGCACGGCGTCGACCTGCTCCGAGAGCACCAGGCGCTCGGTGTGCCGCTCGTGCTCCGTGCGGGTGTGGTCGGCGAGGGTGGTCCGCAGGGCGACGACGTCGTCCGCGAACAGCCGGGCCTTCGCGTCGCGCACCACCGCGGCGATCGTCTGCGCCTCGCGCGCGATCTCCGCCTGCCTCCCGAGCGGCTTCAGCTGCCTGCGGATCTCCCCCGCCAGGTCGCTGAGACGCGTCAGGTTGGTCTCCATCGCGTCCAGCTTGCGGAGGGTCTTCTCCTTGCGGCGCCGGTGCTTCAGGATGCCGGCGGCCTCCTCGATGAAGCCGCGGCGGTCCTCGGGCGAGGCCTGCAGCACGGTGTCCAGGCGGCCCTGCCCGACGATGACGTGCATCTCGCGGCCCAGCCCGGAGTCGCTGAGCAGTTCCTGCACATCCAGCAGGCGGCATCCGGTGCCGTTGATCGCGTACTCGCTGGAGCCGTTGCGGAACAGCGTGCGGCTGATCGTGACCTCGGCGTACTCGATCGGCAGGGCGCCGTCGGAGTTGTCGATCGTGAGCTGCACCTCTGCACGGCCGAGCGGCCCGCGCGTCGAGGTGCCGGCGAAGATGACGTCTTCCATCTTGCCGCCGCGCAGCGTCTTCGCCCCCTGCTCCCCCATCACCCACGCCAGCGCGTCGACGACGTTGGACTTGCCCGATCCGTTCGGGCCGACGATGCAGGTGACGCCCGGCTCGAAGACGAAGGTCGTCGGCTGCGCGAACGACTTGAAGCCCTTGAGCGTGAGGCTCTTCAGATGCATGCCGGGGCCTTCGGGGTCAGGGGAATCACGCCGCTACGCTACCGGAATCCTGCGGCTCTCCAGGGGATTCCGCGCCGACCGGCATCCGATCCGCGGAACGCGACACGCCGGTGACACGCCCGAATGCTTGACTCGGCTGGGAACTTCCCGCTAGCGTGACTCACCGATCGCTTGAAGGAAAGGAGAGACCGATGATGATCACCAAGACTGACGCCCGCCTCAGCGGCCCAGCCGCGCGCTCGTTCGCGTTCTTCGCGCACTCGGTTTCTCCCGTCGGAGTCTCCGGGCTGAGCTAGCAGGCCACCCGCCCTCCTCGATCCTCCCGGCACCTCTGTGCCGGTCTTCGATCGCCGCGTCCCTGTCGTCGCACTGACACCGCAGGTCTGACGCCTCCCGCGCATCTCGCCGACCATCGGCAGCGCACCTCCGGCATCCGCTGGGCCCTCCGGCCCGCTCACTGCCGTCTCCCGTGGATCCGTCCGCCGCCGTGGCGCGACATCCACCAGATCGTCTCCTCGATCGATGCTGCGTCGTCCGGCGCGGCATCACTCAACAACCCTGAAGGAATCACCGTGAACACCTCTTTGCTCACCCCCGGCACCCTGGACTTTCAGGGGCACCCGCCGGATATCGAGGATCGTCAGATCCTCACCCTCCCCGACGCCGACCAGCGTCAGTACCTGACTCCCGCCGAACGACTGAGGCTGGCCATCGGCCTCTGGCTGGTGGAGCGGACCCTGCGCAATGAAGAACGGGTCACCGAGCAGGAACAGCGCGAGCGCCTCACGCGCGAGCGCAACCGTCCCACCATCGAGGCCGCCCAGGCGCCCATCTTCGATCTGCAGCTCCGGCTGCGCTGAAACGAGAACATCATGACCGCCACACCTCCTGTGCACGCGCTCCCCGCCGGGGCGACCCTGCGTCCGCTCGTTCTTCCCGAACGGGCGGACGCGGGGCCCAGCCCGCTGATCCGCGAGTACGCGGAGGTGCGGAACCGCAGCATCCTCGAGAGCACGGGTCGCGATGACGACGCGCTGAGCGCGGAGTCGCTGCTGCCTGTGCTGTACAGCACCCCGGACCGCGTCCGCCACCAGTGGTACGTCGAGCTGGAGGGGCGGATCGTCGGATGCTGCCCGCTCGACATCCTGCAGGACGACGGAGGACGCACTGCGTTCGTGACCGTCGCGCTGCTGAGGGACGTCCAAGGCCGGGGCATCGGTCGCGCGGCGTATGACCTTCTCGAGTCCATCGCCCGCGAGCGCGGCGTGCGCAAGCTGGTGCACTTCGCAGAGCACCGTGATGACGGTGCCGGCGCCTCGCCCATCGCTTCGCCGACCGGTTTCGGGTCGGTACCCGCAGACCGCGCGGCCCGGTTTCTGATCCGCAACGGGTACACGCTCGAGACCGTCGAACGCGCGAGCGAGTTCGTCTGGACCGATGGTGCCGTCACGGATCTCGAGTCCCGGCGTGCCGAAGCCGCAGATCACGCATCCGCCTACCGGATCGTGCAGTGGATGCTGCCGACGCCGGCCGAGTACGTCGACGGCTACGCGTGGATGAAGTCGCGCATGTCCACAGATGTTCCCGAAGGCGACCTCGGGTTGCCTGAGGAGGCCTGGGATGCCGCGCGAGTCGCACAGCAGGACGAGCGCGTGGCAGCCAAGGGCTTCACCCAGCTGGTCACGGCGGCACAGCACGTCGGCACCGGCGAGCTGTGCGCGTTCAACGAGCTCGCCATCGGCCCCGCTGAGAGCGGCGCGACGCACCAGTGGGACACGCTCGTCCTCGCAGACCACCGAGGACACCGCCTCGGGATGCTCGTCAAGACGGCGGGACTGCTGGCCTGGCACGAGCGCCACCCGGATTCGCCGCGTGTCATCACCTACAACTCCGAACAGAACCGCCCGATGCTCTCGATCAACGAGGCTCTCGGGTTCACCGCCTTCACTTACGAGGGCGCCTGGAAGAAGGAACTCTCATGAGCACCACGCTCACCATCGAACTGCTCGCCCTGCCGGCATCCGCAGAAGGAGCCGACGCGGCGGACCTCATCGCGCTGACCGAACTGAACAATGCGATCTGCCGTGAGGACGCGGGGACGACGGATCTCGACTACACCGCCGTCGAACTGCTCGCCGACCTGCGCGACGACGCCGACACCGTGCATCGGGTCTTCATCGTCAGGGAAGGATCACGGATCGTCGGAGCGTGCATCCTCAACCACGCCCTCGCCGAGCCCACCAGCGCCGACTTCGACCTGATGGTGCTGCGCGCCGACCGGGGGCGCGGCATCGAGGATGCCCTGCTCGCACGCGCCGAGGCGGAGGTCAGGGCGCTGGGCCGCAGCGTCATGCAGGCATGGACGCTGCACCATGGCACCCCTTCCGGCGAGACGCTCACTCCGGCGACGGGGTGGGGATCGATCGAGAAGTCACCGCAGACCGACCTGTTCCTGGCGAACGGCTTCGTCCTCGAGCAGGTGGAGCGCAACAGCGCCTTCGACTTGACCGGTCCGATGGACGGCGTCCAGCGTGCGCTCGACGAGTCACAGGTGGCCGCAGGGGCGGACTACCGTCTCGTGCTGTGGACGATCCCCACGCCGCCCGAGATGCGCGACGGGTACGCCTGGGCGCTGTCCCGGATGTCCACCGACGCACCGGCCGGTGGCATGGAGGTCGACGAGGAGATCTGGGATGCCGCCCGCGTCGCGCGACGGGAGCAGAAGATCATCGACGGCGAGCAGACGCTGTCGGTCGCGGCCGTCGTGCACGAGCCGACCGGCCAGGTGGCGGCGTTCAACGAGCTCGTCATCGGCGCCGACCAGACCGAACCCACGCACCAGTACAACACCCTCGTGCTCAAGGAGCACCGAGGTCATCGCCTGGGCATGCTGGTGAAGTGCGCGAACATCCTGCACTGGCGGGATGTCGCACCGCTGTCGCCGAGGATCACGACCTTCAACGCCGAGGAGAACCGGCCGATGCTCGACATCAATGAGGCGATCGGGTTCGTGCCGGTCTCCTATGCCGGAGCCTGGCAGAAGAAGCTGGTCTGAAGTCCGATCATCCCAGCGGATGATCCGCCGCTTCGCGGATCATCCGCTGGGCCGACGATTCGCGCACGCGATCCGCGGATGCTGGAATCATGACCGCACCGATCCTTCACGCCACTGCCCTTCAGAAGTCCTACGGCCCCACACGCGCCCTCGCCGGTGTCGACCTCGCCGTCCAGCGCGGCGAGTCCGTCGCGATCATGGGTGCGTCCGGATCCGGCAAGACCACGCTGTTGCACGTGCTGGCCGGGATCATCACGCCGGACAGCGGCGCCGTGCGATTCGCCCCTTCCTCCGGCGAGGCGATCGAAGTGACCGCCCTCGGAGAATCGGCACGCTCGAAGCTGCGCCGCGAGCGGTTCGGGTTCGTCTTCCAGCAGGGTCTGCTGATCCCCGAACTCACCGCCATCGAGAACGTCGCGCTCGCGCTGATGATCAACGGGATGAAGCGCTCCGATGCCCTGCCGCACGCCGCCGCCTGGCTGCAGTCGCTCGGTCTCGCGGGGATGGAGGACCGCCGCATCGGCGAGCTCTCCGGTGGTCAGGCGCAGCGCGTCGCCATCGCCCGTTCCCAGGTGACCGGCGCCGAGCTGATCTTCGCGGACGAGCCCACCGGTGCACTCGACTCCCGCACCTCATCCGAGGTGATGGACGCGCTGCTGTGGTCCACCACCGGGCAGGGGCGCACGCTGGTCGTCGTCACGCACGACCCGGGGGTGGCCGCTCGCTGCTCCCGCACGGTGTCCATGCGCGACGGGATGATCGTGCCGGCGGAGGTGACCGCATGAACGCCGGGGTGCTGCGGATGCTCCTGCGTCCGGCGCCGGGCTCGCTCGGCGTCATCGCCATCCCCGCCGTCGCGTTCGGGATCGTCACGGGACTCGTGCTCACCGTGCTCGGCGGGGCTCAGTCGTTCTGGACGTGGGACGACGAGTACGGATTCATCTATCAGGGGCTCGCCGCCATCGCCCTCGTGCTGCTGGTGGTCCCCATGATGAATCTCGGCGGCGCGGCGGCACGGTTGTCGGCGCGCCGGCGGGACGAGCGTCTGTCCACGCTCCGCCTGCTCGGCGTCACACCGGCCGGAGTCTCGTTCGCGACCATCGTCGAGTCGGCGCTGATCGCCGCGATCGGCGCGATCGCCGGAGTCCTGCTGTACTTCGCGCTCACTCCCCTGATCGGGCTGATCCCGTTCCGCGGCTCGCCGCTCGGAGTGCTCTCGGTCATCCTGCCTGCCTGGCAGATCATCGCCGTGTTCGGCGGTGTGATCCTGCTGGCAGTGGTCAGCGCCGTGATCGGGCTGCGCCGAGTGAACATCTCCCCGCTCGGCGTGCGCATGCGCGCCGACGCACCGCGCGTCGGCGCAGTGCGCGCCGTGGTGGTCGTGCTCGTCGTGATCGCCGGCTTCATCGCCGTGAAACTCCTGCCGATGATCGCCGGCGCGGTGTACCTCATCGCGGGACTCGCAGCGGTGTTCGGTCTCGTGCTCGCCGTCCTGAACCTCATCGGGCCCTGGGTCGTGAGCGTCCGCGCCCGGCGACAGCTCCGGAAGGCCGAGACGCCCGAGCGGATGCTGTCCGCCCGAATGGTGCTGGATGCTCCGAAGGCCGCGTGGCGGCAGGTCAGCGGCATCTCGATGGCGAGCTTCATGGCCGTGTTCGCCGGCACCGGCGTCGCCATGATGGACGTGATGGGCACCGATGACGCACGACCCCAGGATCTCGCCCTCGTCACGGACATGCGCACCGGTCTGCTCATCACGCTGATCGGATCGTTCCTCATGGTGGCCGCATCCGTCGGCGTGAACCAGGCATCCGCGATCGTCGACCAGCACGAGCTGCACGCCAGTCTGCACCGTCTCGGCGTGCCGATGGGGACGGTGGATGCCGCGCGCACGCGGGCGATCATGTCTCCGCTGATGGTCACCGCCATCGGCTCGGCCCTGTGCGCGGCCATCATGATCTTCCCTCTCCTGGGGATCACGCTGATCATCGCACCGCTGTCGCTGGTCACGATCGCGAGTGTGCTGGCCGCCGGCATCCTCACGGTGTGGGCGGCGACGCGGGTGACACGGCCGCTGCTGGCGAAGGCGTTCACCCTCGCGGCGTGAGCCGTCCGCCGGGCCGCACACCCGTCCAGCCGCCCCGCGACTCAGCGTCGGCGCTGGCACCTCGGGCAGTAGTGGCTCGAACGGTTCATGAACGCGTCACGACGGATCGGGCTGCCGCAGCGAGGGCACGGCTGTCCGGTCCGTCCGTACGCGTTCAGCGAGTGCGCGAAATAGCCCGCCTGCCCGTTCACGTTCACGTACTGCGCGTCGAAGCTCGTCCCGCCCTCGGCGAGGGCCTTCTCCAGCACGAGGCGCACCTCGCCGAGAAGTCGGCGCAGGGCCTGTGCCGAGAGCGCTCGCCCCTCCGTCTCAGGATGGATGCGCGCGGCCCACAGCGCCTCGTCGGCATAGATGTTGCCGATGCCGCTGATCAGGTTCTGATCGAGCAGGATGCGCTTGATCGCGCTCGAGCGCCGCCGGGCGGCGGCGATGAAGCTCGCGTCGTCGAAGGCCGGGTCGAGGGCGTCACGGGCGATGTGTGCGACCTGCGACGGCACCAGCGGGAGGTCGCTGCCCAGACCCCCGGCACGCGAATCGGGTGTGCCGAGCAGATCGTCGACCGCGAGCGATCCGAACGTCCGCTGGTCGGAGAAGACGACGGCGAGACGTCCGTGCGCCGGATGCTCGATGTGCAGCCGGATCCGCTCGTGCCGCTCCGGCGCGGCATCGGGCTCGCGCAGCAGCATCTGCCCGCTCATGCCGAGATGCGCGACGAGCGCCTTGCGACGGTCGGCGAGCGGAAGCCAAAGGAACTTCCCGCGGCGGACCGCGGCGACGGCATCCGCGCCTTCGAGCTGGGCGACGAAGTCGGTCGCCCCCGCGGCGTGCCGCGTCAGCGCGCGCTCATCGAAGACCGAGACCGACATGACGGTCGCGCCGACCACCGCCGGCGCGAGGCCGGATCGGACGACCTCGACCTCAGGCAGTTCGGGCATCGACGTTCTCAGGCGCGATCGCTGAGCAGCCGCCAGGCGCTGAGCGCGGCAGCCATCTCGGCCGTCTTCTTGCTGGTGCCCTCGCCGGTCTGGGCGAGGTCTCCGACGAGAACGGTCGCGGTGAACCGCCGGTCGTGATCCGGACCCGTCGCCTGCACGGAGTAGCTCGGCGGGGTCGCGCCGAGGCGGGCCGCGAGCTCCTGCAGGCTCGTCTTCGGATCCATCGCCGCGCCGTACCGCTCAGGGTCGGCGAGGAGCGGCTCGGTGAGCCGCAGCACGAGAGCCGTGGCCGCATCGGGGCCGGCGGAGATGTAGGCCGCCCCGATCACCGCCTCCATGGTGTCGGCGAGGATCGAGTCCTTGTCGCGCCCGCCGGTCTGCTCCTCGCCACGGCCGAGCAGCAGGTGCTCGCCCAGACCGATGCCACGGGCAACCTCGGCGAGAGCCACGGTCGAGACGACGCTCGCGCGACGCTTCGCCAGTTCTCCTTCGTCGAGATCCGGATGCGTGGTGAACAGCATCACGGTGACGGCGAGCCCCAGCACCGAGTCACCGAGGAACTCGAGGCGCTCATTGTGCGGGGAACCGCCGTGCTCGTACGCGTACGAGCGATGTGTGAGGGCACGCGTGAGGAGCTGGGGGTCGATGTCGACCCCCAGCGTCTCACTCAGAGGCGCCGTCCCCCGCGCCACCCCGGTCACGATCTTCCGATCGCGATCAGATGTCAGCGACCTTGCGGCCCTTGTACTCCATGAACAGCTCGGTGCCCTGCGAGTCGGTGACGACCTTCGCCTGGTGCGGGCGGCTGTAGACGGTCTTGCCGTTCTCGACGGTCTTCACCAGAGCGGTGGGCGTCGCCTTCCACTGCGCGCGGCGCGAGCGGGTGTTCGAACGGGAGACCTTGCGCTTCGGGGGGTTACCGGCCATGACTAGCTCTCTTCTTTCTCGGCGGCGCGACTCTCTGCCGCACCGTCCTGGTCTGTGATCTGCTGGAGCGCGCTCCACCGAGGATCGATGGGAGCGGTGCTCTCTGCGCCGGCGCTCGCGGTCAGCCTCTCACCCGTGTTCGGGTCGAGACCCGGGCAGTCCGGCTGACACACCGGCTGGAAGGGAAGCGACAATACGACCGCATCCCTGACCAGAGTTTCAAGATCCACGTGGTCGTCTTGAACCTCGAAGTCAGTTTCTTCCTCTCCAGGATACGCGAAAAGCTCCTGGAACTCGACTTCGACAGGCGCGGAGATGTCAGTGAGGCATCGTCCGCACACGCCGACGTACTCGGCATCCGCTGTTCCGGACACCAGAATCCCCTCGTGCACGGACTCCAGACGCACGTCGAGGTCGACGACCGCGCCGGTCTCGACCGACACGATGCCCTCGCCCCAGCGCTCTGCCAGGGTCACCTCGAACGCGTGCTCGCGCATCTCCCCCGGGCGACGTGAGATGTCGCGCACGGGCAGGACGAAAGGACCGTTCAGTCGGGATTTCACCCAGCCATGCTACCCGGTGCCGGGACTTCGCGGGCCGAACGACTCAGATGCCGCGCGCCCCCGTGTCGAGGAACGCCGCCACCGAGGGCGGCACGAACGGCGACACGTCGCCGCCGAGAGACGCGACCTGGCGTACCAGCGAGCTCGACACCATCGCATGAGCGGGGTCGGGCAGGAGGAAGACGGTCTCGATGTCGGCCAGGTGCCGGTTGACGATCGCCATCGGCGACTCATAGGCCACATCCACCTGGGAGCGGATGCCCTTGACCAGAACCCCGGCGTTCACGTCGCGAGCGTAGTCGACCAGAAGCCCCATGCTCCAGGAGCCGACGATGATGCTGCCTTCGACGCCGGCCTCCGCGATGGACTGCTCGAGCAGAGTCAGGCGCTGTGCGATGGGGAGCATCGCCTCCTTGCCGGGGTTGTGCACCACGAGCACGTGCAACTCGTCGTACAGCCGCGCCGCACGCCGGATCACGTCGAGATGCCCGAGTGTCGGCGGGTCGAAGGAACCTGGGACGACGGCGATCCGGCTGTTCACTTCGACTCGCTCCGCTCGCTCAGTACAGGCACTTCGACTCACTCCGCTCGCTCAGTACGACGCATGATCACAGCCTAGTTCTTGCTGAGAGCTGCTCGATCTTCTTCGGTCACCCGGCGGGCGATGGTGTCGCGCAGCCCCGGATGCTGCTCCAGCGCCGGATCCTCCGCCAGGATCTGCTCCGCGATCTCGCGTGCCCGGCCGATGAGCCCGGAGTCCTTGACCACGCGAAGCAGGCGCAGGGACGACTTCACGCCCGACTGCGACGAGCCCAGCACGTCACCCTCACCGCGCAGCTCGAGATCGACCTCGGCGAGGGCGAACCCGTCGAGGGTCGCGGCCACGGCATCCACCCGCTCCCGCGCGACCGATCCCTCCTCGGCCTCGGTGACCAGCAGACACAGGCCGGGAACGCCGCCACGGCCGACGCGGCCGCGCAGCTGGTGCAGCTGGGAGACGCCGAACCTGTCGGCGTCGAGGATGACCATGGTCGATGCGTTCGGAACGTCGACGCCGACCTCGATGACGGTGGTCGCGATCAGCAGATCGATGTCTCCGCGCGCGAACGCCTGCATGATGGCGTCCTTCTCCTCCGACGGCATCTTGCCGTGCAGCACGGCGCGGCGCACCCCACCCAGCTCGGGATGCGTGGACAGCGCCTCCTCGAGCTGCACGACGCCCCACCGAGGCCCCTTGGCCGCCGCGTCGAACAGCGTGCTGGCGGCGTCCGCCTCTGCCGAGTCCTTCGTGGTGTCGATCGCCGCGCAGACCGCGAAAACCTGCCGCCCCTGTGCGATCTCCTCGGCCGAGCGCTGCCACACGCGCTGCCACCAGGAGGGGTGCTCGGCGAGCGGAGCGACGAACGTCTGGATGCCGGCGCGACCGGAGGGCATGGTGCGGATCACAGAGGTGTCGAGGTCGCCGAACACCGTCATCGCGACCGTGCGCGGGATCGGCGTGGCGGTGAGGACGAGTGCGTGCGGGCTGGAGCCCTTCGCGCGCAGCGTCTCGCGCTGCTCGACGCCGAAACGGTGCTGCTCGTCGACGACGACGAGCCCCAGGTCGGCGAAGGTGGTCTTCTCGGACAGCAGTGCGTGGGTGCCGACGACGATGAGCGCCTGCCCGGATGCCACGCGCAGCGCGGCCTTCCGCCGCAGCGGCGCGGACATCTGCCCGGTCAGCAGTGTCGGCATCAGCAGCGGCGCGAGTTCGGGGCCGAGCATCTTCGTGATCGAGCGCAGATGCTGACCGGCGAGCACCTCCGTCGGCGCGATCAGCGCGGCCTGTCCGCCCGACTCCGCCACCTGCAGCATCGCCCGCAGCGCGACCAACGTCTTGCCCGAGCCGACCTCGCCCTGCACCAGCCGGTTCATCGGCCACTGCGCGACAAGATCCTGCTGGATCGACGCCCCGACGTCCTGCTGATCGGGAGTGAGCGTGAACGGCAGGTGGGCGTCGAATCGCTCCAGCAGTCCGCCGGGTCGCGCCGGACGCGCCGTGGCCCGCAGCTCGCGCACGGCGGCACGCTGCTGCAGCAGCGCGGTCTGCAGGATCAGCGCCTCATGCATCCGCAGCGTGCGCACCGCGGGATCGATGTCGTTGCGCGTCGGCGGCCGGTGCACGTTCTCGAGCGCCGTGCGCGCGTCGAGCAGTCCTTCCTGAACGCGCAACCGCTCCGTCAGCGGATCGGGGACGGGCCCCAGATCGTCGAGCACGCGGCCCACGAGCTCCGCGATCTTCATGCTCGCGAGAGTGGCGGTCGCCGGGTAGATCGGGATCGGCACGGTGACGCTGGTGTCCGCGTGCTGACGCGCCTCGAGCTCGTCGTCGAACAGCTGGTACTCGGGATGTGAGAACTGCAGGCTGTCGCGGTACTCGGCCACCTTGCCGGAGAACACGCCGCGTCGCCCGACCCGGAGCTCCTTCTGCCGCCACTCGAGCTGGCCGGTCCCCTTGCCGAAGAAGGTCAGCGACATCCGCCCGATGCCGTCGCCGATCGTCACCTCGAGCATGGCCCCCTGACGGTTGCGCATCCGGCGGATGCCGGTCGAGAGCACCTCAGCGACGATCGTGACGGTCTCGCCGATCGGCAGGTCCAGGATCGGGGTCAGCTCACCGCGGTCGGCGTACCGCCGCGGATAGTGAGACACCAGGTCGCCGACGGACTGCAGCCCGAACGCCCTGTCGAGCGCCTTCGCCGCCGCGCTGCCGACAGCGACGTCGAGGGGCGTTTCCAGCGTTGACGGCATGCACCCGAGTCTATTGAAGCCCGCCGACGTCACGTGTCGTCCGCCGGCGCGAGACCATGCGCTTTCGACCACGCGGTCGAAACTGCTGCCGCCAAGCCTGCTCTGCAGGCGAAAACGACCACGCGGTCGAGTGTGCAGGTTGCGCGCGAACCTGCACATTCGACCATGTGGTCGAGAACGCAGGCCGGATGCTCGGCACGCATACGAAAGCGACCACGCGACGACGGGCCCGCGACGTCACGTGTCGTATCGTGAACAGGTGACGAGGATCATCGCCGGGGCCGCACGCGGACTGCGACTGGACGTCCCCTCCGCCGGGACCAGGCCGACGAGCGACCGGGTGCGCGAGTCGCTGTTCGGTTCGCTGGAGTCGATGGACGTCGTCGACGGCGCACGCGTGCTCGACCTGTACGCCGGCAGCGGCGCGCTGGGTCTGGAGGCCTGGAGCCGCGGCGCGGCATCCGTCGATCTGGTGGAGAAGTCCCGCCCGGCCGCGGCGATCGTGCGGCGCAACATCGCGACGGTCGCGAAGGCGCTCGGTGCGCGGCCTGCGGCTGCCCGGGTGCACGAGGGCGCGGTGCACGGCTTCCTGCAACGCAGTGCGGGCACCTTCGACCTGGTGTTCACCGACCCGCCCTACGACCTCGACGATGCGGCGATGACCGCCGACCTCACCGCGCTTGCGCCCTTGCTCTCCGCCGACGCGATCGTCGTGATCGAGCGCGCGAAGCGTTCGACTCCGCCCGATCTGGATGCCGCCGGGCTGAGCCTCGTGCGCGAGAAGACCTATGGCGACACCCGCGTGTGGTGGGCCGAGCCCGCTCAGGTCGGCTGACCCGCGCGACACGATCCTGCTCGCGCGGCACTTCTCCGCTCGCGCGGCACTCCTCTGCTCGCGCGGCACTTCTCCGCTCGCGCGGCACTCCTCTGCTCGCGCGGCGCGTTTGTGCGCAGCGCGAGCAGAAAACTGGCGCGCGAACACACGAGGCAGCTGAGAACTGCAGCGCGGCCAGAGCACGCCGGGCGCCGAGCGCGCTCAGCCCGCGGCGGCGTCCCAGTCGCGGTAGGGATCCCAGCCGAGCGGGCCGACCGGCTCACCGTCGTAGAGCACCGGATGCTCCGTGCGCGCGATCACCCGGCCGATCGCGCGGAAGCCGGGCGGCAGGCTGTCCGAGGGGAAGGTCGCGAGCAGCGCGTGATCCTCTCCCCCGGCCAGCGCACGATCCGGATGGATGCCGAGCGCGGCGCGATCCAGTGAGATCGTCACGTCCGAGGCATCCGCCATCCTGCCGGCGTCGAGCGCGAGTCCGTCCGAGACGTCCATCATGGCCGTGGCGCCGGCGACGGCGGCCACCGGACCGAGGCCGATCGGTGGCACCGGGCGCAACTGCGCATCGACGGCTGCACGCTCCTGCGAGGTCAGCACGGCGGCGTCCACGGGGATCGGCGTCTCGCCGTCGCGGAACCGCCCGAACAGCACGCCGAGTCCCTGCGCGGCCAGCCCCATCTCGCCTGCGACTGCGACGACCTCCCCCGCCCGTGCGCCGGATCGGGTGACCGCCCGCACTCCCCCCAGGTCGCCCAGGGCGGTCACCGCGACGGTCAGCACATCCGACACCGTGAGATCCCCGCCGACGACCGCGCACCCGGGCGCGAGCGCGTCGCAGGCGGCGTGGAGGCCGTCGGCGAGCTGCTCGACGAAGGAGAGCCGCAGATCGCGAGGCACGGCGAGAGCGACGAGCAGGCCCGTCGGCGTCGCGCCCATCGCGGCGACGTCCGCCAGGTTGACCGCTGCGGCCTTCCACCCCAGGTCGAAGCCGCTGGACCACGCCAGGCGGAAGTCGGGGCCGTGCACGAGCGTGTCGGTCGTGGCCACCACCGCACCCGATGGCGCCGCGATCAGTGCGGCATCGTCGCCGGGGCCGATGATCGTCGCCGTCGCAGGCTTCGTACGGGACAGGATGCTGCGGAGGATCGTGCCCTCCGAGACATCTCCCAGGCGAGGATCGTCGGAGGCGGCGCGAGAGGGCATGAACTCAAAGGTAGCCTGGAAGCATGCCCTTCCGCCGTCTCGCCGCTGCCGCCTGCGTGCTCACGGCCCTCGTCCTCAGCGGCTGCTCCTCCACCGTCTCACTGGAGCCCGCGAAGGATGCGAACAACCCGCTCTGCGCAGAGGTGACGGTTAGGCTTCCCGACGCCGTCGCCGGTCAGGACCGCCGCTGGACCGACGCCCAGGCCACCGGTGCATGGGGCGACCCGACCACCGTGCTGCTGTCCTGCGGCGTCGCCGTGCCCGGCCCCACCGCCGAACTGCAGTGCGTCACGCTGGAGGGCATCGACTGGCTGGTCGACCCGAAGCAGGAGCCCTGGATGCGCATGACCACCTACGGCCGGGACCCGGCCGTACAGGTGTTCGTCGACACCACCAAGGTGAGCGCCGACGCGGTGCTTGCCAACACCGGCATCGTCAGCGGCGTGCAGTCGATCCCGAAGACCAGCGAGTGCATCGCCCCGGATGCGGAGCCGAAGGGCTTCGTCGAGTAGCCCTTCGACAGGCTCAGGGTCCCAGCAGGTGGGTCGCTGAGCCCGTCGAAGCAGCGGTGTCAGCGCTCGAGCCCCTTCTCGATCAGCTCCGTGATCAGGTCGCCGTACGACAGGCCGGAGGCGATCCAGCACTTCGGGAACATCGAGATCGGGGTGAACCCGGGCATCGTGTTCAACTCGTTCACGACCAGCTCACCGGCGGCGGTGACGAAGAAGTCCACACGCGCGAGGCCCTTGCCGTCCACCGCCTCGAAGGCGCGCACCGCGGTGTCACGCAGGCGATCGATCAGCTCGGCGTCGACATCGGCGGGACAGACGATGTCGACGCCGTCGCCGCCGAGGTACTTCCCCTCGAAGTCGTAGAAGCTGCGCGATGTCAGCACGACCTCGCCGGGCAGCGACGCACGTGCACGGGTGCCCTGGCGCCCTGCGAGCACGCCGACCTCGATCTCGCGGCCCTCGACCCGCGACTCGACGAGCACCTTGACGTCCTCGGCGAAAGCGATCCGCAGCGCCTCGTCCAGGCCCTCGCCGTCGTCGACGCGCGAGACACCCACGCTGGAACCCGCACTCGCCGGCTTCACGAACACCACGGGTCCCAGTTCGGCGATGGCGGCGCGCACGCTCTCCGGGTCGCTGTCCCACTGCGCGCTGCGCACGGTGATCCCTGGTGAGACCGCGATGCCGGCCGCACGCAGCGCCAGCTTCGTGTAGTGCTTGTCCAGGCTCACCGCGGAATCGAGGATGCCGCATCCGGCATAGGGCACCTCGAGCACGTCGAAGAAGCCCTGGATCGCGCCGTCCTCGCCGTGCAGGCCGTGCAGCAGCGGGAGCACGACATCGATCTCACCGAGGTCGTCCTCCATGCCGTCGCCGCGCACGACCCGCAGCGTGCGGACTCCGTCCGGCTCCGGCCAGCGCACGCGGGTGCCGTTGTCGACGACCTCGGGCAGCTTCGCCGCATCCAGCTGGAACTTGGCGGGGTCGTCGTCCTCGAGGACGAACGCGCCGTCGCGGGTGATGCCGACCGGGATCACCCGGTAGCGGTCACGATCGATCGCCGCCAGCACTCCGCCCGCCGTGGCGGAACTGATCGAATGCTCGCTGGAACGCCCGCCGAAGAGCACCGCCACCGTCTGCTTGTCCATGTTCGGTCCTCTCCCCCTGCGGGGTGTCGTCGTCCGTCGTCAGGTGGGGTGCGATGTCACGGGGATCCATCTTCCCGTCCAGCACCATCTTCACCTGCTCGACGATGGGCATGTGCACATCCGCCTCGTGGGCGAGCTGCAGCACGGGGGCGACCGAGGCCAGGCCCTCGGCGGTCTGGTTCATCTGCTTGACCACGTCCTGGAACTTGTAGCCCTGTCCGAGCAGCCGTCCGGCGGTGTTGTTGCGACTCAGCGGCGACTGGCACGTCGCGATCAGGTCGCCGAGTCCGGCGAGTCCCTGCAGGGTGCTGGGCTGAGCGCCGTTCGCGACCGCGAAGTCGGTCATCTCGACCAGTCCGCGCGTGATGATCGACGCCTTCGTGTTCTCGCCGTAACCGACGCCGTCCACGATGCCGATCGCCACGGCGATGAGGTTCTTCAGCACGCCGCCGAACTCGGTGCCGATCACGTCGGTGTTCACGAAGGAGCGGAAGTAGCTGTTGCGCGCCGTGCGTGCGACGGCGTCAGCGGTCTCCTCGCTGAGCGAGGCGATCACGGCGGCCGTGGGCTGCTCGCGAGCGATCTCGAGTGCGAGGTTGGGCCCGGATGCCACAGCGATCCGCGCGGGATCGCAGCGCAGCTCCTGCTCGATGACCTGGCTCATCCGCAGGCTCGTGGAGCGCTCGACACCCTTCATCAGGCTGATCAGCGGCATGTCGGTGCCCTCGAGCAGCGGCCGGAGGTCGCGGAGGTTCTCGCGCAGCGTTTGGCTCGGCACCGACAGATAGACCTGCTGGGCGCCGTCCAGAGCCCTGGTGAGCTCGTGGGTGGCATCCATGGTGCGCGGCAGATTGATGCCGGGCAGGTACTTGGAGTTGCGCTTGGCCTCGGCGATCTCATGGGCGAGCTCGGGCCGCCGCGCCCACATGGTGACCTGGGCGCCGCCGTCGGCGAGGATCTTGCCGAACGTCGTTCCCCAGCTGCCGGCGCCGATGACGGCGACACGCGGGCCGGTGCCGGCGTGGGTGCGCTTAGGAGTCAAGGCGTCCCGTCTCCTTCTGACCGTGATCGGCCGGGTTCCAGCGCTCTGCCGGCGCCTTCTCACCGCGGAGCTGCTCGAGGAGCTCCGCGATCGCATCCATCAGGCGACGGGTCGCCTCGGTGAGTGCGGCCTGTTCCGACGCGCGCCCGCGCAGGTCGGACAGGTCGATCGGATCGCCCACGATGATCTGCACGCGCTTGCGCGGCGGCCAGAAGCTGATCTTCTTGCCGTAGCGCGGCATGATCTCCTGCACGCCCCAGTGCGCCATCGGGATGAGCGGGATGTCGCCGGCCAGCGCCAGCCGCACCGCACCGGTCTTGCCGCGCATCGGCCACAGCTCGGGATCGCGGGTCAGCGTGCCCTCGGGGTACACGATGACCCCACGGCCGTGCTCGACGAGCTCCCTCGACTGCGTCATCGTCTGCTTCGCCGCCGAGGCCGACGACGTGCGCGCCACCGGCACCATTCCGGTGTTGCGCAGCACCCAGCCGACGACGGGCACGCGGAACAGGCTCTCCTTCGCCATGAAGCGCGGGAGACGGTGCATACGCCACACGGCCAGTGCGACGATGATCGGGTCGAACTCGGTGTAGTGGTTCGGGGCCAGGACGAAGGCACCCTCACGGGGCAGTTTGTCCCGCCCGATGAAGCTCAGCTTCGCCAGGTACGACGCGATGGGCACGACGATGGCCGCGAGCGGCCAGAACAGGCTCGGCCTGCCCTTCTCAGAGGCAGCCATCAGCTCACCGGATGACGTCGAAGTCCGCACCCAGCGCGGTGAGCTTGTCGAGGAACTTCTCGTAGCCGCGGCTGAGGATGTCGACACCGGACACGCGGGACTCGCCCTGCGCGGTGAGCGCGGCGATCACATGGCTGTAGCCGCCGCGCAGATCGGGGACGACGATGTCGGCGCCGTGCAGCGGCGTCGGGCCCGTGATGACCGCGGCCTGCTCCAGCTCGCGACGTGCGACCCGGCGCGGCCCGTCCTGCAGTCCGTGCGGATGCACGACGATGTCCGCGCCCATCTTCACCAGCGCATCGGTGAAGCCCATCCGGTTCTCGTACACGGTCTCGTGCACGATCGAGCGGCCCGTGGCCTGGGTGAGGGCCACGACGAGCGGCTGCTGCCAGTCGGTCATGAACCCGGGGTGCACGTCGGTCTCGACCACGACGGGCTTGAGCTCGCCGTCACGGCGGAAGAGGATGCCGTCCTCCTGGATGTCGAACCAGCCGCCGGCCTTGCGGAAGACGTTCAGGAACGTGAGCATCTCCTGCTGGCGGGCGCCGCCGACGAAGATCTCGCCGTCGGTCGCGAGCGCCGCGCTCGCCCACGACGCCGCTTCGTTGCGATCGAAGATCGACCGGTGGTCGTAGCCGCGCAGCGATTCCACGCCCTCGATGAAGATGACCCGGTTGGGCTCGTACGAGATGATCGCACCCATCTTCTGCAGCACAGCGATGAGATCCATGATCTCGGGCTCGATCGCTGCGTTGCGCAGTTCGGTCGTGCCCTTCGCGCGCACCGCGGTCAGCAGCACCTGCTCGGTGGCGCCGACGCTCGGGTACGGCAGGTGGATGCTCGCGCCGCGCAGCCCGTCAGGCGCCGAGAGGCGGATGCCGCTGGGCAGCTTCTCCACGACCGCACCGAACTTGCGCAGCGCGTCGAGGTGGAAGTCGATCGGGCGATCACCGATGCGGCAGCCGCCGAGATCGGGGATGAACGCCTGGCCGAGCCGGTGCAGCAGCGGACCGCAGAACAGGATCGGGATGCGGGAGGCACCGGCGTGCGCGTCGATCTCCTCCATGTGCGCCGACTCGACGCCACTGGGGTCGAAGGTGAGCGAACCGGGTTCGTCGCCCTCGGCGACCTGGACGCCGTGCACCTCGAGCAGCGAGCGGACGACCGCCACGTCGCTGAGGTCCGGCACGTCACGCAGCGTGCTGGGCGTCTCCCCGAGAAGGGTGGCGACCATCGCCTTCGTGGCGAGGTTCTTCGCGCCCTTGACATCCACCCGGCCCCGCAAAGGCCGCCCCCCGCGGATCGCGAGTTCGGATACGGTCACGTTCGTTCCCTCTCCAACGGCTGCGCGCACAGGTGTCGACATTCGGGCCTCATCCTTCTTCGTTCGGAACGCGGGGCTCGTGGCCCCGGCCCACGGCGCTTCCGGCCTCAGCGGACGGGGAGCGTGCGTGGCCGCCACGATTCGCGGCGGGCCTCGAACTGAGCGATCTTGTCTTCGTTGCGCAGCGTGAGCCCGATGTCATCGAGCCCTTCGAGGAGCCGCCATCTAGTGTAATCGTCGATTCCGATGGCGGTCTGGAAGTCCCCGATCGTGGCGGTTCGCGCCTCGAGGTCGACGGTGATCTCACGACCCGGGTCCGCGTCGATCAGCGCCCAGATGCGCTCGATGTCGGCCTCGTCGACGGTCGCCGCGAGCAATCCCTGCTTGCCCGAGTTGCCGCGGAAGATGTCGGCGAAACGCGGGCTCAGCACGACCTTGAAGCCGTAGTCGCGCAGCGCCCACACGGCGTGCTCCCGGCTCGAGCCGGTGCCGAAGTCAGGACCCGCGACCAGCACGGACGCCTTCTGGAACGGCTCCTGGTTGAGCACGAACCCGGGGTCCTGGCGCCAGGCGTGGAACAGCGCGTCGTCGAAGCCGGTCTTGGTGACCCGCTTCAGGAACACGGCCGGGATGATCTGATCGGTGTCGACGTTGGAGCGCTTCAGGGGCGCGGCGACACCGGTGTGCGTGGTGAACTTCTCCATGATTCAGGCCTCCAGGTCGCTCGGGCTCGACAGCGTGCCGCGGATGGCGGTGGCGGCCGCCACCAGGGGCGACACCAGGTGGGTGCGGCCGCCCTTGCCCTGCCTGCCCTCGAAGTTGCGGTTCGACGTCGACGCGCAGCGCTCACCGGGGGCGAGCTGATCGGGGTTCATCCCGAGGCACATCGAGCAGCCCGCGAAGCGCCATTCCGCTCCGAAGTCCTCGACGATCCGGTCGATGCCCTCCGCCTCGGCCTCGAGGCGAACACGTGCCGAGCCGGGCACGACCATCACGCGCACCCCGTCCGCCTTCTTCTTGCCCTTGATGACCGACGCGAACGCGCGCAGATCCTCGATGCGGCTGTTCGTGCAGGAGCCCATGAACACGGCATCCACCTGCACGTCCTTCAGCGGCGTGCCCGGCGTGAGATCCATGTACTCCAGCGCCCGCTCTGCGGCCGCCCGCTCGTTCGGATCTGCGATCGACGCAGGATCCGGGACCGCCGACGACAGCGAACTGCCCTGGCCGGGGTTGGTGCCCCAGGTGACGAACGGCTCGAGCTCGTTCGCATCGATGAACACCTCGGCGTCGAACTCGGCGCCCTCGTCGGTGGGCAGGGTGCGCCAGTAGGCGACGGCGTCGTCCCAGTCCTGCCCCTGCGGAGCGTGCGGTCGGCCCTGCACGTACTCGAACGTGGTCTCGTCCGGTGCCACCATTCCCGCGCGGGCGCCGGCCTCGATCGACATGTTGCAGATCGTCATGCGGCCCTCCATGGAGAGCGCGCGGATGGCGCTGCCACGGTACTCGAGCACGTAGCCCTGTCCGCCACCGGTGCCGATCTTCGCGATCACGGCGAGGATGATGTCCTTCGCGGTGACGCCGGGGCGCAGCGTCCCCTCGACGTTGATCGCCATCGTCTTGAACGGCTTCAGCGGCAGGGTCTGCGTGGCCATGACATGCTCGACCTCGCTGGTGCCGATTCCGAAGGCCATGGCGCCGAACGCCCCGTGCGTGGAGGTGTGCGAATCGCCGCACACCACGGTGATGCCCGGCATGGTCAGGCCCAGCTGCGGACCGACGACATGCACGATGCCCTGCTCGGCGTCGCCCAGCGAGTGCAGTCGCACGCCGAACTCCTCCGCGTTGCGGCGCAGGGTCTCGATCTGGGTGCGGCTGGTGAGGTCGGCGATCGGCTTGTCGATCGCGAGCGTCGGGGTGTTGTGGTCCTCCGTCGCGATGGTCAGGTCGAGCCGGCGCAGCGGGCGCCCCTCTGCGCGCAGTCCGTCGAAGGCCTGCGGGCTGGTGACCTCATGCACCAGGTGCAGGTCGATGTAGATGAGGTCGGGTTCGCCGTTCTGTCCCTTGACGACCAGGTGGTCGTCCCAGACCTTCTCGGCAAGGGTGCGGGGGCGGGCGGATGCGTCTGTCATGCGTCTACTTCTCCTGGGGTCTTGGTGCGGCCCACGCGAGACACCGCGGCGAGAGAGGCCTAGATCGAGGTCTCGCCGCGGCTGCTAAGGAGAAGCTGCACCGCCTGCATGCGGGCCAGTCTACATCGGCCCGCAGGTGCACCCGTCACTGTGTGACGGCCGCCTTGCGCTTGTCGCGGGCGGCGGCGATGAGGCTCGCCACCGTCGCCACGGTCATCGACACGAGGATGACACCCAGCGACATCCAGGTACTGATGTCGGGCGCCCACTCGATGGGCTTACCGCCGTTGATGAACGGCAGCGAGTTCTCGTGCATGGCGTGCAGGATCAGCTTCACTCCGATGAAGCCGAGGATCACGGCGATGCCGTAGTGCAGGTAGCGCAGCTTGTCGAGCAGGTCGCCGAGCAGGAAGTAGAGCTGGCGCAGACCCATCAGCGCGAAGATGTTGGCGGTGAAGACGATGAAGCCGTTCGACGTGATCGAGAAGATCGCGGGGATCGAGTCGATCGCGAACATGAGGTCGGTCACGCCGATCACGACGAAGACCAGGACCATCGGGGTGAACATCCGCTTGCCGTCGACGACCGTGCGCAGCTTGTTGTCGTCGTAGTGGTCACTGATGTCGACGAAGCGACGCACCAGGCGCACCATGAAGCCCTCGCGCTTGACCTCGTCCTCATGATCACCCTCGGGCATGGCCTGCTTGATGGCGGTGTAGATCAGGTAGGCGCCGAAGATGTAGAACACCGGGGCGAAGTTCTCGATCACCGCCACGCCGAGCAGGATGAAGAGGCCACGGAGCACGAGGGCGATGATGATGCCCACCATGAGCACCTGCTGCTGCAGGCGCCGCGGCACCGCGAACTGGGCCATGATCAGCACGAACACGAACAGGTTGTCGATCGAGAGGCTGTACTCCAGGGCCCATCCTGTGACGAAGTGGGCGGCTGTCTCGCCGTCCGTGACCGCCCAGAGGATTCCCGCGAACACCAGCGCGAGGCCGACGTAGAAGGCCACCCACAGCGAAGACTCCTTCGTGCTGGGGATGTGCGGCCGCAGTCGCACCAGCAGGAGGTCGGCGATGAGGATGGCGACGAGAACCACCATGGAGGTGATCTCGAACCAGAGCGGGATGTAATCCACGGGCAGGAAGCCTTTCGAGAGGGTTCGGTGAGTACCGAAAGTCTCTCCCCCGCATTCTCATGCGGTGCGCGCCCGGAGCAGCGATGGCGATGCTCGTGATGACGGACGCGCGTTGACGGGATACTCCCTCTCGCGAAGTCAATGCTACCGGACACCCGGCCCGACGATTCGCCGCCGGGTGGTGGCTTTTGCCCTCGAAGTCGTCGGCACATAGACTCCAGAACCACCCACCCCTGCACGATGTCGCGCCTGGTGCGCGATCTCGCGCTCGTCGCGCGGGCTCTGTCCGCCGTTCACGGAGATGTGTATGGCCCCCGATCACACAGACGCGCCGGAAGGCGACGCTTCGGACGTGCGCACGGTGCGGCAGTACATGCCCGCCGCGCTGCTCGCGATCATCAGTGTCGCTCTTGTCACCGCCATCGTGTTCGTCGTCGGAGCGATCGTGACGAATCGTCCCGAAGCTGCCGCCGACGATGCAGCGGCGGCGGCAGGATGTCTGCCGTCAGACCTCCGGATCACTGCCGACCCTGCGGTCGCCGAAGCGCTCGAGTCGATTCTGCGTAAGCCGGCAGGCGGATCCGGCGACTGCGCCGGAGTGACAGTGACCGCGGAGCCGAGCGCCACCACCGCTGTCGCCCTCGGGAAGGGCGAGAGACCGGACTTCGACATCTGGGTTCCCGACTCCGGCATGTGGCCGGCGTACGTCGCCGGCGTCGCCGAGTCGACGGGATCCGAGGCCCCCGAACTGGTCGTCGGCGACACCATCGCCAGTACGCCGATCGTGCTGGTCGCGCCTGAAGCGCTGGCATCCTCCCTCAGCGGCGAGAACGCGGCGTTCGCGACTCTGGCGAAACAACAGTCGTTCGCGGCGTTGCTGCCGGACCCCGCCACCGTCGCCAGCAGTTCGGCCGCTCTGCTCGCGCTGCAGACCGCGGTCGGAGGCGATGCGCGGACGTTCACCGGGCTCGTCCTCAGCCTCGCTCGGAGCGTTCCCTCGACGGAGGACGCACTGAACGAGGTCGCCGGCTCATCGACCTCGGCGGTCGCAGTCACCACAGAGCAGGCCATGTCGCGTTACGCGGATGCTCAGGGCGACCACACGCCCCTCTCGGCGATCTACCCGACCGATGTCAAGGCATCCCTCGGCATGCCGCTGGTGACTGTGGCCGACTCCTCGCCGACGACGCTCGAGGCGGTCGACACGATCGCGGAGGCCGTGTCCGAGGACGACGGGCGTCTGGCGAAGTTCGGGCTGCGCGATGCTGCGGGCCATTCGGAGGATGCCGACCTCGCACCGGTCGCACCGACCGACAGCACCAACCAGTACGAGGTGCTCAGTACCTGGCGGGTGCTGACTGCGCCGTCGCGCATGCTCGCGCTCAACGACGTGTCCGGCTCGATGTCGAAGCCCGCGGCCGGCGAGATGACGCGCATGGATCTGTTCGAGCAGGCAGCGGTGCGGGCCATCCACTCCCTCTCGACGGAGTCCTCGCTGGCCGTCTGGGTGTTCTCCAGCAGGCGGATCGGCGGGCAGGACTGGCAGGAGGTCGTCCCATTCGGCCCGCTCGGCGACCCGGCGCACAAGAAGCTCTCCCTGGACACCGCGAACAACCTGCACTCCTATGTCGGCGGCGGCACCGGCCTGTACGACAGCGTCCTGGCTGCGGTGTCCTACATGCGCGAGACCTATGTCCCCGGCGAGGTCAACCTCGTCCTCCTCAACACCGACGGGTACAACGAAGACGACGAGGGGCTGACCCTCGACGAACTGCTGACGGAGCTCGAGAAGATCCATGATCCCGCCAAGCCCGTACCGGTGATCGCGATCGGCTACGGCCCCGACACGGATCAGGACGCCCTGGAGAAGATCGCCGCGGCCACGGAGGGCGCGGCCTACCAGGCGCTGAAGCCGACCGACATCAGCACCGTGCTGGTCGATGCCGTCGCGCAGCGCGGATGCCGCCCGTACTGCAGTTGATCGGGCAGCGACTCCTCGAATCGGCGTGATTCCGGGGTATACAAGGACCCTTGTGGGATTCGCGGATCGCGCTTACGTTTACCTGCGTGGAAGATATCACCGTCATCACCGCCATCTCGCACCCGCTGCGACGGCGCATCATCGACCGCCTGCTGCTGCACGGCCCCACTCAGGTCGGCACGTTCGCGCGCATGCTCGACGCGCAGGTCGGCAGCATCAGCCACCACCTGCGGATGCTGCAGAAGGCCGGCGTCGTCGAGCAGGTCGACGACCCGTCCGGTGACCGGCGGACGAGCTGGTGGCAGCTGACCAGACGCTCGTTCACCTGGTCGTCGGAGGACTTCGAGTCTCCGTCCGACGCGCTGCTGGCGCGAGAGGCGCAGCGCGCGAACGTGCGCAACCAGCTGGATCGGCTGCAGCGCTGGTACCGGGTGTCGGCCGCGAGCGAGTGGGAGGGATTCAACACCGACACCGTCGCGTGGGCCACCCAGGACGAACTGCTCGATCTGCAGGCGCGTGTGGGCCGCATGCTCGACGAGTGGAGCTCGGGCATCGACCGTGAGGACGGGCAGGAGCGGACGCCGGTCTACTTCTTCGCCCACGGCTTCCCGACGGAGGTGTGAGATGACCACTGCTGCAGAACCCACCATGCTGCGCACTCCGCCGCCCTTCGCGCGCGACCGGATGGTGCAGGCGTGGCTCCTGATCAAGGCGCTGTCCGACGCCGGCGACGCGGTCTTCACGATCGCCTTCGCGTGGACCGCCGTGCAGATCGCCTCCCCCGCCGTCGCCGGACTCGTCGTGGCGGCCGGCACCGTCCCCCGCGCCGTGGTCCTGCTCGTCGGCGGGGCATACGCCGACCGCGCGGACGCCCGGCGCCTGATGATCGTCTTCAACGCGCTGCGCGTCGTCGTACTGGTCACGGTGGCGGTCTGGTGCCTGGCTGCCCCGCCGACCGTGGCGCTGCTGCTGATCGCGAGCGTCGCATTCGGACTGTGCGACGCATTCTTCGAGCCTGCAGCCAGCACCATGCCCCGCCAGCTCGTCGCCCCCTCCGACCTGCCTGCGTACGCCGCGCTGAGCCAGACGCTCTCGCGCCTGGGGACCATGGCCGGAGCGGCGGCCGGCGGCTTCCTGGTTGCGGCGTACGGGATCACGGGGAGCGCCGGACTGAACACGCTGACCTACGTGATCGTCATCGTGTTCATCGTGCTGTGGCTGCGTCCGCGGTTCGCGCTCCCTCGCGCTTCCGCCGAGCAGAGCGTGCTGCGCGGCGTCGCCGACGGCTTCCGGCACCTCGGACGTGAACGCGCGACGCGGACCCTCGTCATCGCGCTGTCCGGCCTCAATCTGGCCGTGGGCCCGGCGATCGCGATCGGCCTGCCGCTGCAGGCGACGTCGCGCGACTGGGGCGCCGGAGCGGTCGGTGTGTTCGAGGCTCTCGTCGGCGGTGGCGCCATGATCGGCGCGCTGGTCGTGGTGCGCTGGCGCCCACGGCACGAGGCGATCGGCGGCTTCGCCGCGCTGATGGTGCAGGGCGCGGGCATCGTGGCGCTCGGCATCGGCGATCCGGTCGTCGTGGGAGCCGGCTGCCTGACGATCGGCCTGACCGCCGGTTTCGCCTCGACTCTGCTCAGCTCGACCTTCGCGGCGACCGCCGCACCCGACTATCTCGGCCGCCTCGGCTCGATCCTGCGGCTCGGCGACGACTGCCTGATGCCCGTGGCGATGGCGGCGTTCGGCGCCCTGGCCGGCATCCTTCCGCTCTGGGTGCCCTTCGCCGTGTACGGCGGGGCGATGGCGCTGCTGATGATCGTGCCGCTGCGCAATCCGCAACTGCGGGCTCTGTCACTGCGGAAGCAGGAGGAGACTCCGGATGAGCCTTCCGCGGCGAGGATCGACTGATCCGGACACGCAGAAGGCCCCCGGATATCCGGGGGCCTTCTGGTGTTGTCTGTGACCCCAGCGGGATTCGAACCCGCGTTACCGCCGTGAGAGGGCGGCGTACTAGGCCGCTATACGATGGGGCCGTCTTGCGGAACTTTTTTCGTTCCGCGACAACTGTTCAAGTATGGCATGCCGATTCCGGAGCGACCAAATCGAGGCGGGTCGAACACGGATCACGGGCGTGTCGCGCCTGTTTGCGCCTCCGGCCGCACAGGAGTTGACTCGGCACATGCGCGTCACGAAATTCGAACATGCCGCCCTCCGCATCGACGAGGCCGGCGACACCCTCCTCATCGACCCGGGTTCGTTCACCACACCGCTGGACGATCTGAGGAAGGTCGTGGCCGTGGTGATCACGCATGAGCACAACGATCACTGGACCCCGGCCCACCTCGACCAGATCCTCAGTGCGGCACCCGGCACGCCGGTGTTCGCCCCGGAAGGCGTCTCGCTCGCCACCGGCGGCGACTACGAGATCACGGTGGTCTCCCCCGGCGACTCCGTGCAGGCGGGCGCCTTCACCCTGCGATTCTTCGGCGGGACCCACGCCGTCATCCACTCCAGCCTGCCCGTCGTCGACAACGTCGGCGTGCTCGTGAACGACGAGCTGTACTACCCCGGAGACTCCTATGCCGTCCCGGAGGGGGTCGCGGTCGGCACGCTCGCAGCCCCCCTGGGCGCGCCCTGGCTCAAGATCGGCGAGGCGATCGACTTCGCCGTCGCGGTCGGGGCCGAGCGCGTATTCGGCACGCACGACATGACCCTCTCCACGATCGGCCGCACCCTGCACCGCCACCACCTGCGTCGACTCATCGAGCAGTACGGCGGCGAGTTCTTCGAGCTCGAGCCGGGCGACTCGCTCGACCTCTGAGACGCTGCTGGCCCCTGCACCTCGAGGTGCAGGGGCCAGCCGTCCGTCCGTCGTCAGCGCGCGTCCGGTTGCGCCGCGCGCACCCGCAGGTCGCGGGCGAGGTGGTCGCGCTGCTCGATCACGATCCGGCGCAGCGAACCGGGCGCGTCCTCGTGCGCGGCGAGCCACGCGTCCACCGGCTCCAGGGAGTCGGATGCCGGGAACATCCCGCCCACCAGACGCTTGGCCAGCTCGATGCTGCGCTCCGCCCAGACGTCGGCGATGCGCTCGAAGTACTCCTCGTCGAACCCGGCGATGAGGTCGCGCCGGCCACCGGCCCGGAAACCGCCGATCGTGGCGTCGAGGTGATCGTTGCTGAGCGTGAGGTCGTTCCACGCGGCGTTCCAGGCCGCGGCCCTGATCTCGGCTGCGGGCCGGGACGCGAGCGCCCGCCTGCTCGCGGTGCGGCCCGACGCCGTGTCGTCGCGGGCCAGCTCCGCCTCCACCTCGTCCGCGCCGGCGGCGCCGGTCGTGGTGAGCGCCGTCAGCAGCTGCCAGCGCAGGTCGGGGTCGAGTGTCAGGCCCTCGGGAGCCGCGCCGTCCAGCATCCCCCGCACGTCGTCGGCGCGTGCGCCGTCGAACGCCGCGGCGTCGGCGAACGCGCGCGCCCATGCCAGCTGGGCGTCGCTGCCGGCGTCCGCCGCCCGCAGCGCCTGCCACGTGAGATCCAGCCAGGCGCGCTGCTCGGCGTCCCTGGCGTCGTCGCGCACGTAGTGGCGCACGGCGAACTGCGCGTTCATCAGCACGCCGGGCAGCAGCATGATGTTGCCCTCGGCCTGCGCGTGCCGGCGCACGATCGCGAGGTACCGCTGCGCCGGCAGTTCTCCGTCGCGAGTCGCGTTCCACAGCGAGGCCCAGATGAGGCCGCGCGCGAGCGCGTCGTCCATGCCCGACAGGGTCTCCTCCACCGTGGCCAGGGACCGCTCGTCGAGCCTCGCCTTCGCGTAGGTGAGATCCTCGTCGTTCAGCAGCACGAGGTCGGCGTCCGCCCGCTCGAAAGGTGTGGTGTCGTCGGCGACATCCAGTTCGACGCGGTCGCGGAGGGTGAGCCTTCCGTCCTCGACGTCATACCGGCCGATGCGCAGGCGGTGCGGACGGGGATCCGTCTGCGCGACGAACCCGCGCCCCTCCGCATCCGTCTCGAGCGACAGCGTCGAGACGCCGGAGGTCTCCAGCCAGGCGGCCGACCAGGTGCGCACGTCGCGTCCGGAGACGTCCTCGAGCTGCACCAGCAGGTCGTCGAGCGTGGTGTTGCCGTAGGCGTGCGCGGAGAAGTAGCGGCGCGCACCCTCGAAGAACGCCTCCTCACCGACGTAGGCGACCAGCTGCTTGAGCACCGAGGCGCCCTTCGCGTAGGTGATGCCGTCGAAGTTCAGTTTCGCGGCCTCGAGGTCGGGGATGTCGGCGACGATCGGATGCGTGGTCGGCAGCTGGTCCTGCTGATAGGCCCACGCCTTGCGTCGGTTCGCGAACGACACCCAGGCATCCGTGAACCGCGTCGCGGCCACCGAGGCGTGCGCTCCCATGTAGTCGGCGAACGACTCCTTCAGCCACAGGTCGTCCCACCAGCGCATGGTGACCAGGTCGCCGAACCACATGTGCGCCATCTCGTGCAGGATCGTGTTCGCACGCCCCGCTCGCTGCGCGTCGGTGGCTGCGCCGCGGCTGATGTGCGCCTCGGTGAACGTCACCAATCCCGGGTTCTCCATCGCGCCGAGGTTGTACTCCGGCACCAGGATCTGGTCGTACTTGCCCCACGGGTACGGGAAGGCGAACGCGTCGGTGAAGAAGTCCAGCCCCTGTTTGGTGACGGTGAGGAACTCCTCGGACTCGAGGTACTGCAGCAGCGATGCACGGCAGAACAGACCGAGCTCGACCACCTGATCCCCACGTCGCCACTCGTCGTCGACGCGGGCGTAGGGACCGGCCGCGACAGAGGTGATGTAGCTGGAGATCGGCAGTGTGGGGGCGAACTGCACCGTCTGCACGCCGATACCCGGGGTCGTGTGCTCCGCGCGCTGGTTGGAGAGCACCTGCCATCCCGCCGGAGCGGAGACGACGAACGTGTACGAGGCCTTCATGTCGGGCTGCTCGAAACTCGCCATGACCCGGCGGGCGTCTGCGGGCTCGTACTGGGTGTACAGGTACGTCTCGCCGTCGACGGGGTCGTGGAAGCGGTGCATGCCCTCGCCGGAGCGACTGTACGCGGCGACCGCTTCGACGGTCAGCGTGTTCTGCGCGTCGAGTCCGGTGACGCGGATGCGCGCACCGTCCCATTCGACGGCCTGCTCGGCGCCGTTGAGGACCACGCGGTCCACGCTCTCGCCGATGAAGTCGACCCAGGTCTCGGATGCCGTGGCGTCGAACTCCAGCGTCGTCGCTGTGGGGAATCCGGTGCGGCTGTGCTCAGGTGCGCCGGAGAGATCGAGTTCGACGCGGACGCGATTCAGTGTGATGCCCGCGGCCCGCTCGGCGGTCTCTTCCCTCGTGAGGTTGGCGGTGGCGTTCGGAGAGTTCATGGCTCCATCGTTCCATGATCGGTCACACATCACCCCACCACGCGGCGCCGGGAGACGTCAGCCGTAATAGGACGCGTAGAACATGCTGCCCACGATGAGGAGGATCAGCAGGAGCAGGTACACGGCGCACATCAGGTAGCCGAGCACCAGGCCGATGATCGCGAAAACCTTGCCGCCCTCGCCGGTGCGCTTGATCTGGCTGAGCGAGATGTGTCCGAGGATGACCGGCACGATCGCGAAGCCGAGCAGGCCCAGCACGAACGTGACGATCGCGAGGACGTTGGTCTTCGGCGCTGCCGGCGCCGCGGCGTAGCCCGCGTACGGTGCCGGGTAGCCTGCCTGCGGCGGCGTCTGGTAGCCGCCCTGCGGCGCGGCAGCGGCCGGCGAGGCCGGCGGGGCGTACCCGGGCTGCGGAGTGTAGCCGGGCTGCGGCGTCGGGTCGGTGCTGTCGCTCATGCCTCCACCGTAGACGGTGCGGAAGGGTCAGCGTGTCACCTGCGCCGACGCGGCATCGGCCTTCGCCAGCGCCTGATCCAGGTCCGCCCGAAGATCTTCGACGTTCTCCAGGCCGATCGAGAGCCGCACGATGTCGGCGCCGGGCCGTGCCTCGGGCGCCACCGGACGGTGCGTCAGCGCCGCGGGGTGCTGGATGAGCGAGTCGACACCACCGAGCGAGACGGCGTGCGTGAACAGGCGCACCGCGCCGGTCAGCGCTTCGGCCGCGGCGTACCCGCCGCGCAGACGGACGGCGATCATCGCACCGGGGCCCCGCATCTGCCGCTCGACCAGTTCGCGATCCTCCGGCCTCGCGCCGGGGAAGAAGACGTCCGAGACCGCCGGCTGATCGGCCAGCCAGCGTGCGAGCTCGACGGCGCCCGCCTCCTGCGCGGCCAGGCGCACCGGCAGGGTGGCGAGTCCGCGGTGCAGCAGATAGGCGCCGAGCGGGTGCAGCAGGGCGCCGGTGATGGCGCGCACCTGACGCAGCGCCACGGCGGTGCTCTCCGAGCAGGCGATCACTCCGGCGATCACGTCGCCGTGGCCGCCGATGTACTTCGTCGCACTGTGCAGCGACATCGAGGCGCCGAGGTCGAGCGGATTCTGCAGGAGCGGCGTTGCGAAGGTGTTGTCGACGAGCACGGGCACCTCACCCGCCTGTGCGACGACATCCGCGATGTCGACGAGATCGAGAGTCGGATTGGCCGGCGTCTCCAGCACGATGAGGCCCGTGTCGGCGGTCACGGCCGCCGCCACCTCGTGTGCGTCGCAGAAGGTCACCGTGGTGCCGAGCAGGGCGGAGTCGAGCAGGTGATCGGTTCCGCCGTAGAGCGGACGCACCGCGACGACGTGGCGCCGTCCCGTCGCCTGGGTGTGCGAGAGGATCGCTGCAGTCATCGCTGCCATGCCCGACGCGAACGCGACCGAGGCCTCGGCGTGCTCGAGCTCCGCGAGCGCCTCCTCGAACCTCGCGACGGTGGGGTTCCACAACCGGGCGTAGACGTTGCCGCCCTCCGGCACCGGGTGCCCGCCGGTCGCCATCGCCTCGTAGGAGTCCCCGCCGTGCAGGATGTCCGGCAGCGGGTTCGTCGTGGACAGGTCGATCGGTGCGGCATGCACGCCGAGCGCGGCGAAGTCGGTGCGTCCGGCGTGGACGGCGATGGTCTCGGGATGCAGCGGCAGATCGGACATGCCGCCAGGATGCTCCAGGGAACAGAATCGGTCTACCCCTGTTGCCCGGAAGTGCCGCAAGGCGTCATCATGTTGTTGATTCGACAAGAATGCTCGGAGAGAAGGTGTCCGTATTGGCGACCGCACAGCCCTCCGCTGTCGACCCGCTCGACCTGCGCATCCTCGGCGCACTCGCCGAGCGTCCCGAGACGACGGTCCGCGACCTCGCTCAGGCGCTGGGCATCCCGGCGTCCACCTGCGCGTTCCGGCTGCGATCCCTGCGCGCACGTGGGGTGCTGCTGGGCGCTCGACTGCGTGTGGACCCGACCGCGCTCGGCCTTCCGGTCCAGGCGGTGATCCGGGTGCGGCTGGGAAATCACAGCAAGGCCGGCGTCGACGCGCTGTTCGACGCGCTGGTGGTCACGCCGGGCGTGCTGCAGGTGTTCCACATCGCCGGGGCGGACGACTTCCTCGTGCACGTCGCCGTGACGGATGCCGCGGCGCTGCGCGACATCGTCCTCGAGCACATCACCGTGCACGACGTGGTGCGCGCGACGGAGACCCAGCTCGTGTTCGAGCTGCGTGAGGGAGTCGGCGTGCTGGCCTCAGCCGGACCGCATGACTGACGCGACCTGCGCAGAGGGCACCGTGCCGAGTTCGCTGCCCTTCGGCGGGCGCAGTGCCCGCAGAGCGTAGAGGATGGTCGCGAGGTCCACAGCCTCTTGGATCAGCGCGCCGGCGACGGCGGGGATCACGCCGGTCGTCGCCACCAGCATGAGGCCGATGCTCAGCACGATCCCGATCACGATGGCCGTGGTCGCGACCGCAAGGGTGTGACGGCCGATCCGGATGGCGTCGACGAGGCGGGACAGCGAGTCGGCGACGATCACCGCATCCGCTGCCTCGCCCGCCGCGGTCGCGCCCTTCGCTCCCATCGCTACGCCGATGTCTGCGGCGGCGAGGACAGGGGCGTCGTTGACCCCGTCGCCGACCATCAGCATCGGGCGCGGCGCCATCTCACTCGCCAGCCGCACCTTGTCGGCGGGAAGCAGCTCGGCATGCACCTCCGTCACGCCGATCGCGGCCGCCACCGACTCGGCGGTGGGGCGCGCGTCGCCGGTCAGCATCGCGATGCGCTCCACACCGTGCTCCCTCATCCAGCCGACGACGGCGCCGGATTCGGAGCGCAGCTCGTCGGCGAGGATCAGCGCCCCGGCATACCGGCCGTCGATCGCGACGTACGCGGCGGCCTCGCCCGAACGCAGCTCCTCCCGGACGAAGTCGGGCGTGAGCGCGTCGATGTACGCCGGTTTGCCGACGACGACGGTGCGCCCTTCGATCACGGCCGTGACGCCGTTCGTGGCGGCCTCCGCCGCATGCGACGCGGGGAGCAGGGTCAGGCCTCGCTCCTCCGCCGCCGCGCGGATGCCGTCGGCGAGAGCATGGGTCGAGTACTGCTCTGCGGACGCGGCGTCCCGCAGCACGTCGGCCTCCTCGAAGCCGGACGCGGCGCGGACGTCGATCAATGCCGGGCGCCCGCGAGTCAGCGTGCCGGTCTTGTCGAACGCCGCCGACCGGATCCGGCCGAACTGCTCCAGCACCGCCCCTCCCTTGACGATCACCCCGCGTCTCGAAGTCTGCGAGAGCCCGCCGAGGAACGCCACCGGCGCCGCGATCAGCAGGGGGCAGGGTGTCGCCAGCACGAGCACCTCCGCGAAGCGGGCTGCATCCCCTGCGATCGCCCAGGCGGCCCCGGCGATCACCAACGACACGATCGTGAAGGGAACGGCGTAACGATCGGCGAGCCGCACCATGGGCGCCTTGGCATCCTCCGCCGCGGCGACGAGCTTCACGATCTGCTGGTACTGGCTCTGCTCCGCCGGGCGCAGCACGCGCAGCCGCACCGCGTCGTCTCCGTTCACCGACCCGGACATCACCTCGTCGCCGGCGCTCTTCGTCACCGGAAGACTCTCGCCGGTCAAGGAGGACTCATCGAACTCCGCCACATCGTCCAGCAGAGCGGCATCCGTCGGCACGATCTCGGACGGCCGGACCAGCAGCAGGTCGCCTTCACCGACCTGTTCGACCGGGACTTCCCGCAGCGAGCCGTCGGCGTCAAGCAGGTGTGCGCGCTGCGGCGAGCGCTCCAGCAGCGCGTTCAGGTCCCGGCGCGCACGGTACGACGCGAAGTCCTCGAGCGCCTCACCACCGGAGAGCATCAGCACCACGATGAGCGAGGCCACGTACTCCCCCACGGCGAGCGTGGCCCCCATCGCGACCACTGCCAGGATGTCGAGCCCGAACTGTCCCTTGAGCAGCGAACGGACCATGCCGACGATCGTCCAGAGCATGAACGCCGCCACGAACACCGTGGCGATGACCTGGGCTGCGAATGCGAAGCCGGCCGTGTGCAGAGCGAGCACGCCGATTCCGACCAGCACGGTGAGCGGGACGACCGGATAGCGCTTCAGGAAACGGAGGGCGGTGGTCATGCCCCTATTCTCATGCGGGAGCCGCTCCGCGTGGTTTCATGGACTCGAGGGCCGTCCCCCTCTGTAGGGAGCCCCTCATGCCCAGCACGACACCGGATGCCGGATCGGATCAGCGCCGCAGGCGCGCCCCCCACAGCAGGGTGCCGGCGTGGTTGCGCATCGTCATCCCCGCGCTGCTCATTCTGATCTGGCTCGTCGCCGCCGGTGTCGGCGGCCCGTACTTCGGACGCGTGAGCGAGGTCTCGTCCAACGAGCAGTCCGCGTATCTGCCGTCCTCCGCGGAGGCGACCGAGGTGCAGTCGATGCTGAGCGGGTTCCGCGACTCCGACGCCATCCCGGCCGTCGTCGTGGTGTCCGCCGCTGATGTGCTGTCCGACGACGATCTGGAGCGGATGTCGGACGCGGTCGCCGCGCTCCCCGACGACGTCGACGGCGTGGGCGCGGACGTCTCGCCGCTGATCCCCTCCGAGGACGGCGAGGCCGCACAGGCGTTCGTGCCCATCACTGCCGAGAGCGGAGAGCTGCGGGCGGCCGTCGCCGACGTCGACACGGCGCTGCGCGATGCGGCACCCGACGGCGTCCAGGTGCACATCACCGGGCCCGCCGGCTTCACCGCGGATCTCGTGAACGGGTTCACGGGCATCGACGGTCTGCTGCTGGGCGTCGCGCTGCTCGCGGTGTTCATCATCCTCATCGTCGTGTACCGGTCCTTCCTCCTGCCGGTCGCGGTACTCACCACGAGCGTCTTCGCCCTCACTGCGGCGCTGCTGACGGTGTGGTGGCTGGCGAAGGCGGGGCTCCTGCTGCTGAGCGGTCAGACCCAGGGCATCCTGTTCATCCTCGTGATCGGCGCGGCGACGGACTACTCCCTGCTCTTCGTCTCGCGATTCCGGGAGCAGCTGCGGGTGAACACCGACACCTGGGTCGCCGCGATGCGGGCCATCCGCGGGTCGGTGGAGCCGATCGTGGCGTCCGGCTGCACGGTGATCGCGGGTCTCCTCTGCCTGCTGCTCAGCGATCTCAAATCGAACAGCGCACTCGGACCGGTCGCCTCCATCGGCATCGTGTTCGCGATGCTCGCGTCGCTGTCACTGCTGCCCGCCATCCTCTTCCTGTTCGGACGCGCCTCGTTCTGGCCGCGTCGTCCGGTCTACGAGCCGGAGGTCGTCGAGGCCGAGGACGGCATGCCCTCCCGCGGCCCGTGGGCGTGGCTGGCCGGGTGCATCCGTCGCCGCCACCGCCCGATCTGGATCATCACGGCACTCGTCCTCGCCGTCGGCGTGCTCGGTGCGACGCAGCTCAACGCCTCGGGGGTGCCGCAGTCCGACCTGGTGCTCGGCACCTCGGAGGCACGGGAGGGGCAGCAGATCCTCGGCGAGCACTTCCCCGCCGGCTCGGGCAGCCCTGCCTCTGTGATCGTGCCCGAGGCCGAACTGCAGGACGCCGCCGATGTGCTGCTCGCCGAGGACGGCGTGGAGGGCGTGAGCGTGGTGTCCGCCGACAGCCCGAGCGGCAGCGCAGAGGTGACCTCCGACGGGATCACCGCGTTCGGCCCTCCGGGCACCCCGACGCCGGAGCCGACGGTGTCGGACGGCGACGTGCTGCTGCAGGCCACGCTGTCGGACGCCGCCGATTCGGCTGCCGCCGAGCAGACCGTCCGCAGCATCCGCAGCGCCCTGCATGAGACGGTGCCCGGCGCGCTCGTCGGCGGGGTGACGGCCACGGCGGTCGACACGAACGACGCGTCGATCCACGACCGCACGCTGATCATCCCGCTCGTGCTCGTCGTCATCCTCGTGATCCTGATGATCCTGCTGCGCGCGGTCGTCGCGCCGATCCTGCTGGTGCTCACCACGGTGCTGTCGTTCGGCACCGCCCTCGGCGTCGCGGCGTTGTTCTTCAACCACGTGTTCGACTTCCCCGGCGCGGACCCGGCGGTCCCGCTGTACAGCTTCGTGTTCCTCGTCGCGCTGGGGATCGACTACAACATCTTCCTCATGACGCGGGTGCGGGAGGAGTCCCTCGAGCGCGGAACACGGTCGGGCATCCTGCGGGGCCTCGTGATCACCGGTGGTGTGATCACGTCGGCGGGGCTGGTGCTGGCGGCGACCTTCGCCGCGCTCGGCGTCATCCCCATCCTGTTCCTCGTGCAGATCGCGTTCATCGTGGCGTTCGGCGTGCTGCTGGACACGTTCGTCGTGCGCTCGCTGCTGGTTCCGGCGCTGAGCTACGACATCGGACGAGCGATCTGGTGGCCGTCGAAGCTGTCGCGACGGCCCGCCGAATCCGACGCACAGGAGTCACACGCGCCTCACCCGTAACGGAGTATGCCCTGGCGAAACCCTATGAATCGCCCCTAAGGTGGCGAACGTCACCATTCGCCAGGGGGTCCGGCCGATGAAACGTCAGAACCGAGTACTCGCAGGTCTCACCGCGCTGCTCTTCGCCGCCGCGTCGGTCTTCGTCGCCGCGGTCCCCGCTGCGGCAGCGGACACGGCGCAGTACGGCATCCAGAAGTCGGTGGTCGAGCCCGGGCCGTTCGGACCGGGCGACACGATCACCTATCAGATCGTCGTCAACTGCTCGTCGACCAACGAGGGCGGATGCGACGACACGGTGCTGAGCGACTCCCTCCCCGAGCCGCTGATGTTCAACCCCGCGATCACCCCGGCGGTGACGGTGCAGCTCAATGCGCCGGCAGGCCAGCCGATCGGCGAGTACGACCGCGTCATCGACACCGACGGCAACAGCTTCACCGTCACCCCCGCCACCGACCTGGACGCGACCCCCAAGGTCTGGGCCGGCGGCAACAGCATGACGGTGACCGTCAACGCCATCGTGAAGCCCGACACCGACGGCACCTGGGACGGCCAGACCGTCACGAACACCGCCGGCGTCGACGGCAGCAACGCCCCGGTCGCGAACTCCAGCGCAGATGTCACCCTCGACGTCGAGACCACTCTCGCACCGAGCATCAAGAAGGATGTCTCCCCCACCGGAACGCTCCCGGCCGTACCAGGGCAGGCGATCGACTGGACCGTGACACCCGGAAACGGGTCCAACCAGAACGTCGACACGATCGTCGTGCAGGACCCGGTGTCACCGCCGGGCACGTTCGGCGGCTATCTCGACGTGACCGGCTACGACATCACCCCGCCCGAGGGCACCACCGGCACCACCACCGAGTACTGGGTCAACGGGTCCTGGACGACGACCGAACCCGATCCGATCTCGGACGCCCAGGGCATCCGAGTGACGTTCACCGGAACGTTCGCCCCCGGTGCGACCGGCACACTCGTCGTGCACACGGAGACGAACGACTCCGTGACCGGCATCCCCGATCAGTCGCAGCAGACGGTCACCAACGACGCCTCCACCACGGTGTCGAAGGGCGACGACACCAGTGACCCCGTCACCGACGACGCGAGCATCGTGCTCGCGCAGCGCAAGCCGGATGTGTCGATCGAGAAGACCTTCGCCGACAACACCCTGGTCAGCGGGCAGAGCACCACCGCGAACATCAAGGCCACCGTCGGCGAGCAGAACGTGCAGACGCTGACCATCACCGAGCCCACCGCCGGCACTCCGACGTTCACCGAACAGGGGCTCAGCTTCGACGGGTTCGGCGACGGCGTCCAGTGGCCGGTGGCCGCCACGGCAGCGGAGATCACCTACACCTATTCCGACTGTCCGGACAGCACGGCGTCCACCACGACGAAGAACACCCTCCCCGCTGCCGAGGACGGCTGCACGGTCGAGGGCTTCACGGTCGTGTTCTCCGCCGAGGGTGACGACATCGTCTCCGGTGCCTACGCCGCCCTCCCCCTGAACGTCACCGCGCTGCCGACCGAGGCGGCCGTCTCCAGCACGAACGCGGTCGACACCGAGGTCGAGAACACTCAGGGCCAGACCGGCGTCGACGACGCATCGGCCCCGTTCACCATCGAGCCGCTGACGCTCGACACCAGCGTCACCAAGGAGATCACGCCCGAAACCATCTGGGGCGTGCCCGGCACCGACGCGAACATGACGCTCACCGGCAACGTCACTCCCGAGTCGACCGCCGGCTCTGAGAAGCTCGTCATCTCCGACCCGGTCGATCCGACCCAGGATTCCGAGTTCTGGGACAACTTCACCGCGACCGAGATCGACAACACGGACATCCCCCAGTGCACGACGCTGACCGTGCGGTACTGGCCGAAGTCGACCGACGGCCCCTGGACCGACTTCCCGGGCGCGACCGAGGTGCCCGGGCCCGAGCAGCTCTGGTCCTATCAGATCCCCGCCGATCTGCAGGACGACATCGGCGGCATCCAGTTCGAGTACCTCCCTGCCGCCGGAGACGGATGCCCGGCGCTTCTGCCGCCCGGATTCACCGTGGTGACGCACATCGACGTGTCGGTGACGCAGCCGCAGGACACCGAGGTCACTTACGAGAACGACGCGCAGTCGCTCGTCGACAATCCGGATGCCGGCGGTGAGAAGACCGACACCGCGACCGACGACATCCACCTGTTGCCGCTCGACGGCGACGGCGACGGAGCGGACCTCCTCGACAAGGAGTGGACCCCGGACGACGACGTTCCGGCGCTCTCCGGCGAGACCCGCACGGCGCGGCTGTGGTGGTCGACGGACGGCCTGAACATCACCGAGATGACGCTCACCGACATCTCCGAGACCGAGGACCCGACCGCCACGGCAGACAGCGTCTACGACGCGTTCGACCTGGTGCGTATCGATCCGATCACCGCCGACACCGATCCGCTGATCGTGAACGACGTGATCACCGAGGTGTCGCTCTACCTCGACGGACAGGGCTGGACGGACATCACCGCGCAGGCCTGCGCGAACGGATGCGACGGCCAGTTCGGCGGCTACACGCTGACGGACGATCAGAGCGCCGACGCGCTCGCCGTGCGCGTCGTGCTGACCGAGAGGACGCCCGGCGCGGGCGTCGGCTCCTCGTACGACCGCCGGCCGTTCGATCTCGACTTCCGCGTGCGCGACACCCTGCGCAGCGACCCGTCACAGGCTGTACTGGGCGACCTGCACCCGTACGGCTACAACACCGGCGAGCCGGGTCTGGTCGACAACACCGCCAGTGCGCGGGGCATCAACGAGTCGACCGGTGTCGACAGCACGGATGTCGCGAACGACACCATCCTCATCGTCGACGAGCCGATCAACGCCGACATGACGAAGTCGTTCGACCAGGATCAGCTGGGACTTCCCGACCCCGCCCTCGACATCGATCCGTCCGACTACCCGCTGATCAGCGCCACCATCACCGCGACGAACACCTCCGCAGCGCGCGTGTCGGGAATGGTGATCGACGAGCCCACCGACGGCGAAGCCCTGCCCGACACGGTGTTCGACACGCTGAACCTGTACGACATCGACGCGATCCAGTTGCCGAACGGCATCAGCGAGGCGGAGACCACGGTCACCCTGTCGCGGAGCGGAACCGCGACGGACTACTCCTATGCGGACGCGCTCGCGCTGACGCCCGGCGATCTGGCCGACGTCACCGCCGTTCAGATCGCGTTCCGCTCCGATGACGGCAGCGCCGTGATCCCGACCAACGGCACCGGCGGCGTCACGTTCACCTGGCAGCTGCGGGAGACGCTGCGCTCGGATCCCGCCACTCCGGTGACGGTGACCCCCGCCGGCGACACCATCGTCAACGACGCCCACGCCCAGCTCGAGAGCGCCGTGCTCGAGGACTGCGCCGACGATCAGTGCGGCACGGGAGCCGCGGATGCCAGTGACGAGTTCATCATCGTCGCGGCGAGCTACGACATCACCACCACGAAGTCGATCGACCCGGCATCCGTGTACGAGGACGAGTCGAAGGACTACACGACGCAGCTCGGCGGGCGCCCGAACGGCACCGCCCGCACCACGCTGTTCACGCTGACCGACACCACGCCGACGTTCTGGAACACGATGGACTTCACCGGTGCGCAGATCGTCGTGCCCGCCCCGGTGAACCAGGTGGCGATGGATGTGCTCAGCACCGGCGTGACCTACGTCGACGTCGCGGGCACCCTCACGGCGCTGTGCAACGGTCTGCCGCTGACCGACACCTCACCCTGCTGGGTGCAGGGCGCCTGGGTGGATGCCGCGGCCGGCGACACCGTCGTGTTCGATCTGCCCGCCGGTGTCAGCGACCCGACCACGGTGGTCGGCGTGCGGTTCCGCGCCCAGGAGGTCGACGGCGACGGGAACGTGCTCCAGTGGGAGCGCCCGTACAACCCGCAGCTGACGTACTCGGTCACGACCGAGCGCCGCGACACGCTGCGCAGCGACCCGGACACGCTGGTCTCGACCACGCGGCCCGACCTCGAGCCGAACCCCGGCGAGACCGACCTCGGCGTGATCAGCGACGACGTGCAGTCGTACAGCGAAGCGCAGTTCGGCCAGCAGAAGTTCACCGAGGACGGCGAGGCGGCCGACGACACCGTGGTGCTGCACCGTCCGAACGCGGTGAAGATCACCAAGACCCGCGGCTCGTCCACCCTGATCAGTCCGACGGGCACGATCCCCTACGTCGTGACGGTCACCAACACCGGGCAGTGGGACATGACCGGCTTCCACCTGGTCGACCAGGTGCAGACGGACGCTGAGGGGTCGCTGTTGGTCGAACCCGACCCGACGGCGTACACGTTCACGCTGACCGGCGACGGAGCGCCCTCCGGCGATCCCGGTTTCAGCGCGTCGCTGAACGAGCAGACCGGTGAGTTGACCATCGACGGGCCCGACGACTTCGTGTTCATGCACGGCTGGACCCTGACGATGAACGCGCCGCTGAAGTTCCGCGACGACGTCACCCCTGACACCGTCGTGACCAACGAGGCCACCGTGACCTCCGACCGGCTCTTCGAGACCTGCGAAGGCACCACCGTCGTGGACGGCAAGGACCTCACGCCGAAGCCCGTCGAGAACACCCCGCCAGGGGTCGACGACTGCTCGGCCGACACGTCGATCGCCCCCCTCGCCAACGCGACGATCGCGGCGAAGAAGTACGTCAAGGGCAACGACGGCGGTGACCCGGCCGTGGCCGGCGACGACGACCTCGGCGTCCTGAACGTGACCGGCGACGCCGCGGCCTGCGATGCGAGCCAGGGCGGCGTCACGAACGACGGCTTCTACTCCTACCCCTGCGCGCCGGTGATCCGCCCGGGTGGTATCGAGACCTGGCGTCTCGACTTCACGAACACCGGCAACACCGCCGCCAAGGTGGTCGCAGCAGTGGACACTCTGCCCTCGGTCGACGACCAGGGCGTGATCGTCCCCGGAGACCGCGGGTCGCAGTACGGCGTGACCCTCACCGGCAGTCTGAAGGCGAACTTCGACGAGCTCGCCGACAGCGTGGACTCGGACACCGGCATCTACCTGTCTCTCGTGCAGCTGAGCCAGGCGTGCAACACGAACGCCATCAAGGTGTACACCGAGGGTGCGACGCCCGACCCCGGCTGCGCGTTCGATTGGGTGAAGGCCGATGCCAGCACTCCGCCGGAGGTGCTCAGGGCCGCGCGCAGCGTGATGCTGGTGCTGGAGTATCAGAACCCGACGGGCGCTTCACCCGCGCCGGGTCTGCGACCGGGTGAGACGCTGCGAGTCGAGTTCGACACCCAGACCCCGTACCAGCTGCCCGCCGAGTCGGCGGTCGCGAACGGCCTGCCCGTCGCCTACAACTCGTTCGCCACAGCATCACGCTCCAACTCGACCGTCACCCAGCCGGAGCGCCCCTCGCTCGTCGTGGAGCCGCAGAAGGTCGGCGTGGCCACCGCCACCGGTCAGCTCCTCCTGTCGAAGGCGGTGGACGCCCCGGACTTCTCCACCGACGTGACCCTGCCCGACAGCTATCCGATGCTCGTCACGTGCACCTCGGGCGGCGAAGACGTCACCCTGCTGCACGCCGACGGTTCGGATGCCAGCAGGCCGACCCTCGACGCGGACGGCACCGTCCTCGTCTACGACAACACCACGGGCCCGGTCAACCTGCCGCTGTTCTCCACCTGCACCATCGTGGAGGACCCGGAGATCCCCGGCGTGGTCGTGACCGTCGACCCGGAGGACGGCGTGACAGCGGAGCGCGATCTCGCCGAGGACGACGCGGTGTGGGATCCGTACACCGGCGACGTCGAACAGGCGTCCATCCAGGTCTCCAACGTCTACCGTGCCGGCGGCTTCACCGTCGAGAAGGCCGTGGACGACGGCGGCGCCGAGAACCAGGACGGCGAGGCGATCGTCTACGACCGCACTTACGCGTTCGAGGCCACTTGCACCTATCTGGATCAGGAGGTCGTCCCCGAGGCCGACCGCACGTTCACGCTCGACGACGGCGAGAGCAAGACGTTCTCCGACATCGCCGCCGGTGCGGACTGCACCGTGACGGAGACGGATGCCGGTGGAGCGCCGATCACGAACGTCGTCGTCACGGAGAACGGTGATGCCGGCGATTCCGAGGCCTCCGCCGAGGCATCCTTCCCTGTCCTCCCCTACGCGGACGGCTCGACGGCGCTCACCGTGGTCGAGTTCGAGAACGTGTACACCGTCGGCGCCGTCGAGGTGACGAAGATCATCGCCGGCTCGGGCGGCGACGCCTGGGGCGGCAGCACCTTCACCGTCCGCATGGTCTGCACCCTGGACGGCGTGACCCCGAACCCGGTGTACGACGACACGCACACCCTCAGTCGTGACGATCCGACCTGGACCGTGCCGAACCTCCCGACCGGTGCCACCTGCGTGATCACCGAGACCGAGAACGGCGGGGCCAACGGCTCGAGCGGCAGCGTCACGGTGACGGTCGGCGCCGACCCGGCCGCGCCGGTCGAGGCCGACATCACGAACACGTTCACCGTCGGGTCGCTGCAGGTGCAGAAGGAGCTCGAAGGCGCCCCCGCGAATGCGCTCGACCCCGCGACCACGTTCCAGTACCAGGTCAGCCTGGCCTGCACGCGTGAGGTCAACGGCGAGACCGTCCCCGTGACGATCCCCGGCGGCGCCACCCGGACGATCACCGGTGCCGGCACCGCCCTGTACGAGGGGCTGCCCACCGGCGCCGAGTGCATCGTTTCCGAGACGGACGACGGTCACGCGACCGGGCACACCATCAGTCCCGACCAGCCGGTGGAGATCGGTGACGGCACCACCCCCGTGGTCGTCACCGTCACCAACGAGTTCGACAACGGCTCGGTGTCGGTCGAGAAGACGATCGACGCCCCCGAGGGCTATCCGGTGCCGGAGTCTTTCACCGCGACAGTGACCTGCACCTGGCAGGGTGCGGCGGTGCCGCTGGCGAACGACGGCGAGGTGACGATCGTGCCGGGCGAGGACCCCGTGGTGATCGATGACGTGCCCGTCGGCTCGGTCTGCTCCGTCGCCGAGGACGACGCCGGACAGACCGGCACCACGGTCTCTCCGGAGCAGGTCACCGTCACCGAGGCGGATCAGACCTTCGGCTTCACGATCGAGAACACCTACGAGTGGGCGTCCCTCGAGGTCGGCAAGAAGGTCGTCTCGGACTCGACCGCGATCCCGACCCAGTTCGAGTTCCACGTCGTCTGCACCTACCAGGGCGAGACCGTCGTCGACGAGACGTTCACGCTGAACGCGAATGAGACCGAGACGATCGACGAGATCCCGGCGCGCTCGGAGTGCACCGTCACCGAGACCGACGATCGCGAGGCGACCGGCACGGTCACCCGGGCACATGTCTCCGGCGTGGACGGCGATCTGGCACCGCAGATCGATCAGGAGACGCGCACCGTCGTGATCCCCGAACTGCAGCCCGGTGACACCGCGGGCGTGAACACGGTGACGTACACGAACCTGTTCGGCACCTCGCAGGTGGTGCTGAACAAGGAGTTCGAGGGTGCCGGAGCCGACCAGTACGGCCTCGACCAGACGTTCACCTTCAGCTACTCGTGCGAGTACGCGGGCGAGGTCGTCTTCGCCGGCCAGGTCGAGCTGAACGCCGAGAACGGGTGGACCAGCGCCATCGTCGACCTCGTGCAGGGCACGGTGTGCACCGTCACGGAGGACGACCTGAACGGCGCTGACGCCGTCGTGTTCACGCCGAACGACGGCGAGGACACCACGACCGGAGTCGTCACCATCCCCGAGGGCGGAGGCGTCGTCACCGTCACCGCGACGAACTGGTACCTCACCGGTTCGCTGCAGGTCACGAAGACGTTCGCCGGTGACGGTGCCGAGAAGTACGGCACCTCCGCCTACGAGCTGAGCCTGCGCTGCGTGCGCGACGGTGAGGTCGTGGACATCCCCGAGGGCGCCATCCGCATCGTCAGCGCCGACTCCCCCACCGCGCTCTGGGAGAACCTGCCCACCGGCGCGAACTGCCGCCTGACCGAGGTCGATGACGGCGGCGCGAGCTCCACGCAGATCCTGGACGAGAACGGCGATGTCGTCGCGGGCGACGGAGAGGGCTACGACTTCACCGTCGAGACCGATCCGACGATCCTCAGCGTCGACGACCAGCCGCAGCCGTCGCTCACGGTCGAGAACACGTTCAACCTCGCGCAGGTGTCCGTGACGAAGACCGTCGACAATGGCGGCGCGGTCGACGCGAACGGCGAGCCGGTCGAGTACGGACCGTTCGAGGTCACGCTGACGTGCATGTGGGACGAACAGCGGGTGACCGCCGCCGAGCCCATGACCCAGCAGATCTCCGGCGGCGAGACCGTCACCTGGACCGAGCTGCCGCAGGACGCCGAATGCACGGTCACCGAGTCCGACGCCGCCGGCGCCGAGTCCACCACGATGGTGGTCACCCAGGGCGGCACGGAAGGCGAGCCGCAGGACGCGACGACGACCGAGCTCGCTCCCCTGCCGAACACGGATGCCGCGGACCAGACCTCTGTGGCGATCACGAACACGTTCGGGGTCAGCGCTCTGAGCATCTCGAAGGTCGTGGACGGCTCCGGAGCATCCGCCGTCACGCGCACCTTCCCGGTGCAGGTGACATGCGTGCTCGTCGACCCGTCGCACCCGGCCCCTGGCCTGGTGGTCCGTGACGAGACCTTCCAGATCGGCGGTCCGTCGCGGCTCACCGCAGAGGTCGCCGACCTGCCGGCCGGCAGCGAGTGCACCGTGACCGAGACGGATGCCGGGGACGCCGACCGCACCACGATGACAGTGGACGGTGAGACGCAGAACGGCGCATCCGGCACCGTGACTCTCGCTTCGGGACACGTGTCGATCGCGTTCACGAACACGTTCATCGCACCGCTGCCCGCCACCGGAGCCGACACCCGCACCGTGGCGATCGCCGTCACGGGAGGCATCGCCCTGCTGCTGGCCGGGCTGATGCTCATCGCGACGGCGCGTCGGCGCCGAGTGAGCTGACGTGCTTCGACAGGCTCAGCGACCCGCCCGGGTTCCTGAGCCTGTCGAAGGGCGCAGTCACCCGCCGCTGGGCGGATTTCGTCCTTACTGTGCGACGCGGTCTCGCCCGAGCCGGGCTAGTTTGCGGTCATGAAGCGCACACGACTGCTGTCCCGGACCCCGAGCGCGCCGGCCGTTACGCCGGCCGCATCGCCATCGTCCGAGGGGCGCAGCGTGCGCGCGATACTCGAGCGTCCCCTGGTCATCGCGTTCATCGCGACCATCGGAGTGCTCGGCGGGCTGGTCCTCGGCACCGCCGTCGGGTCGATCACGACAGTCCTGGTGTACATCGTGCTGGCGCTGTTCGTGTCGCTCGGTCTGGATCCCGTGGTGAAGATGCTCGAACGCTGGGGCATGCGACGCGGAGCCGGGATCGGACTGGTCTTCGGTGTGTTCGCGCTGCTCGCCGCCGCGGTCCTCGTCTTCGTGCTCCCCTCGATCATCGCGCAGATCGGACAGTTCGTCGTCTCGGTGCGCGACGCCGCGCAGAACCTGGAATCGAACGAGTGGTATCGGTCACTGCCACCCGATGCGCAATCGGCGCTGTCGCAGGCCCTCGATGAGGCATCCGAGGCGCTGTCCCAGCCCAGCACGCTCGCCGCGGTCGGCGGGGGCGCCCTCGCGGTGGGCGTCGGCATCGCGAGCGCGGTGTCCGCAGGATTCATCGTCGTCGCACTGACGCTCTACTTCCTGTCCTCGCTCTCGGGCATGAAGCAGGCCCTGTACTCGCTCGCGCCGGCACGCAATCGGCCGAGGTTCTCCGACATCACCGAGCGTGTGACCGCATCGGTGGGCAGCTCGCTCCTCGGGTCCGTGACGATCTCCGCGATCAACGCGGCCGTCGTCCTGGCGCTGCACCTGCTCCTCGGTCTTCCGTTCGCAGTCCTGATGGCCACGATCGCCTTCGTCATCACCCTCGTGCCGCTGTTCGGCTCGGTGATCTTCCTCGTCCTCGGCACACTGGTCGCGCTGCTGTCGAGTCCGACGCAGGCGATCGCCTTCGGGGTCTTCTATCTGATCTACATCCAGATCGAGTCCTATGTGGTGACCCCGAGGATCATGAACAGGGCGATCGCGATTCCGGCCGCCCTCGTGCTCATCGGAGCCATGGTGGGCGGGACTCTTCTCGGCATCCTCGGTGTTCTCATCGCCCTGCCGGTCATGGCGACGATCCTGCTGATCATCCGGGAGATCGTCGTGCCGCGTCAGGACGCCAAGGTGTGATGACGGGCGGACACAGGTCCTGGCCGTCCCCCGTATGCCCCTAGACTGCGGGTATGGATGGGGGTTCTTCACTTCGTGCTGCCGACGACGTCGACGCGGAGATCCTCGGCAGGCGCGGAGCCGTCAGCCGCAGGAGCATCATCGAGCGTTCGCTGTCCGCGGCGGCCTTCGTCGTCGTGACGGCTCCGGCCGGCTACGGCAAGTCCACGCTGCTTCGGGAATGGGCAGAGCTCGATCCCCGCCGGCCCATCGTCGTCTCGCTCGGCCCGTTCGACAACGACCCGCTCGCCCTGCTGGCGAGCCTGGCCGCCGCATTCGCTGCGAGGATGCCCGGCGTCGGGGCGTTCGCGACGCTGGCGACGCAGCCGGCTTCGGGCCCTGCCGTCCTCGGCCGCCTTGCGCCGCGACTCGCCGCGACGATCGCCGAGGTCGCCGAACCCTTCATCCTGCTGATCGACGACCTCCACGAGGCGGCGACGCCGAGCTGCCAGGACGTGCTCGAGGTCGCGCTCTCGCGCATCCCCGCCGGCTCGCAGGTCGTGCTCGCCGGGCGGCGTCCGCAGCCGTTCCTGGCACGGATCCAGCCGACGGGCGAGGTGCTGCACATCGGGGCATCGCACCTGCGGATGGATGGTGAGGACGCGCGCACGGTGTTCGACGCCCTCGCCTCCCACGGACTGACCGACGACGCCCTCTCCGTGCTCCTCGAGCGCACCGAGGGGTGGCCCACCGCCATCGCTCTGGCGGCCATCGCTGCGCGGGAAGGCGGCGATCCGCTGAGCATCCTCGGCGACGATCGTCCGGTCTCCGAGTACCTGCACCGCGCGTGCTTCGACAGGCTGGGACCGGACGACCAGGCGTTCCTCCGCCGGACGGCCATCCTTCCGGAGGTCTTCCCCGAGTGCTGCGACGCCGTCCTCGGCGCGCAGGGCTCGAAGGGCACACTCCGTGCGCTGGAGGACCACGGCCTCTTCCTCACACCGCTCGATGCTCCCCGCGGCGCCTATCGCTACCACCAGCTGTTCCGCGAGTTCCTGCTCGACGAGCTGTCACGGGTCGAACCGGAACGGAAGGCGCGCCTGCATCTCGCGGCGGCCGAGTGGTACGAGTCCGCTGGCATGCCGTCGGAGGCGATCGACCAGCTTCTGTCCGCCGGCGAGCGCGAGCGCTCGGTGCGCATGGTCGCGGAACGTGCGCAGAGTGCCTACCAGGCGGGCCAGATCGCGGCCCTGGAGCGCTGGATGTCCGCTCTCGGAGAGAAGGCGATCCGCTCCTATCCCCCGCTGCTCGTGCTGGCGGGGCTGCGCGCGGTCCTGGACGGCAACGCCCCGGAGGCCGATCGTTGGGCGAACATCATCGAGCAGACCGAGGACGACGCGCCCGCCGAACGGGGGCTGCCCACGTACGCGTCCGGCCGGGCGATGCTGCGCGCGATCATGTGCCGGAACGGCGTGGCATCTGCCGCGCGTTCGGCCGCCTACGCGGTGAGCTGCGAATCGCCCAGCAGCAGCTGGCGGGACCAGGCTCTGCATCTGCACGGCTGGATGCGGCAGCTCTCCGGCGATCTGCCGGGCGCGGTGGCCGCCTACAAGGAGTGCACCCGCCAGGCGATCGCGTTCGGCAACTACGACTCGGTGCTGCTCGCCGAGTCCGAGCTCGCGGTGATCGCACTTGACGCGGGTTCGGTCGCCGAGGCGGAGCGGCACGCCGAGGAGGCGATGGCGGTCATCGAGGCCGGTGGTCTGCACGGCTATCAGACCACGTGCCTCGCGCTCGCGGTGGGAGCCCGGATCGCTCTGCGCAGGCAGGACCCCCAGCGTGCCGAACAGCTGCTCGTGCGGGCGATGCGCGACCGCGGGCAGTCCACGTACGTCACCCCCATCTTCGCCGTGAAGGTGCGCGTCGAGCTGTGCCGCGTGTTCATGATGCTCGGGAACTCGACGACGGCCGCCTACCTGCTGGACGAGATCGACGATCTGCTGCGCATCCGCCCCGATCTCGGCACGCTGCCCGTCGTGGTGGCAGAGCTGCGTCACTCCCTGGATCGCAGCCGCGCCCTGCTCGGAGGCTCACCGCTGACCCCCGCCGAGCAGCGGCTGCTCCCGTACCTGCAGACGCATCTCACGATCGCGGAGATCGGGACCCGCCTCTTCGTCTCTCGGAACACGGTCAGCTCCCAGGTCGCGTCCATCTACCGGAAGCTCGACGTGACCACCAGGAGCGAAGCCGTGGACAGGGCGACGGAGATCGGCATCCTGGGCTGATCCGGCATTCACGCGGACGGGAACCGGTCGACCGGCCCGGCCTGATCCTCATCGAGCCCCAGGGCCACGATGAGGCGCTGCGCAGCGGCGACCACTCTCGGCACCCCGACGGTCGGAGCCGTGATCATCACGATCCGCACCAGTTCCGCGGCGCTCACCTGCGCGCGCACCGCCTCATCCACGATGGCCCCGAAAGAGGCATCCGTCCCGCCCACGGCGATGAGCGCGGCGAAGCGTGCGATGAGGTCGTCTCTGGGCGCACTCTCCTGGGCCGCCGAGGCGGGGACGAGATCGGAGTCGATGTCCTGCGAGTGGATGGCGAGGCGGCGCAGCTGCTCGATGTGATCCACCGTCGCCCTCCCTGCCGCTGATCGTCCGGACTTCACCATTCCACGCCGTACCGTGCACCACCGCATCATGCAGATCGGACGAACCCGGGTGGTTCATGCGATCTACATGATGCCTCCGCCTGCGCCGCTGGTCAGGATGGCGGTACGGCGGGGAGGGCCGGGATGCGCGGGCACTGCCACGCGCCTCTCCGCAGAATCGGAAGGAATCGGGGAATCATGCAGGATCTGGAGTACGGTCCCGTCGAGTTCGTGCTGGCGACGTACGACGCCGCCGCATCACCGGCAGGGATCATCGACGCGGTGCTGGAGCTGGCGGATGCGGGGACGGTGCGTCTGCTCGATCTCGTGGATGTCGCACGAGGCGAGGACGGCACGCTGCGGTTCGTGGAGATCGACGAGTCGAGCATCTCCTTCGGAGAACTCGACCTCGCGGAACAGGGACTCGTCACCGAGGAGGACCTCAACGACTTGGGCGACCGCCTGCCACCCGGCAGCGCGGCGCTGCTGCTCGCGGTCGAACTCACCTGGGCGAAGCACCTCGCCTCGCAGTTCGTCGCCGCGGGCGGCGAGGTCATCGATTCGATCCGCATTCCCGCGGCGATCGTGAACGAAGCACTCGCCGCGGGCGGCGAACTCGACGGAGTGGAGGCATAGTCATGCTCGGAAGGATGGGCCGACCCGGTCTGATCGGAATGGCTGCACGGACGGCGGTCGTCGCCGGCACGGCGACAGCGGTGAGCGGCAATGTGGCGCGACGCCAGAACGCCCGCGCTGAACAGAAGTACGAGGCGCAGCAGTACGAGATGCAGCAGGCGGCCGCGCAGGCCGCCCCGGCCCCGGCCCCGGCCACGGCCCCGACGCCTCCGGCGCCTGCTCCGGCTCCCGCAGCGCCGACCGCCGGCGGTGTCGACGTCGTCGCCGAACTGCAGAAGCTGGCGACGCTCAAGTCCCAGGGGCTGCTCACAGACGCCGAGTTCGAAGCCGCCAAGGCGCGGCTGCTGGGGTGACGGTCATGACCCAGGAGAACGCCGCATCGCCCCGCTCCGTCATCGGAGCACCGCTGCCCACCGCGCGCACGCTGCCCTTCCCGCCGAAGCCCTCCGGGAGCATTCCCGGGCGCACGCTCGCGGAGTCCACCTACTCGCCTCTGCCCGCCGAGCGCCGGCTCGGAGAGCAGGCGCCGAACGTGCTCGTCATCCTCATCGACGACGCGGGTCCGGCGCTGCCCAAGCCGCTGGGCGGGCTCGTGGAGACTCCGACACTCGACCGCATCCGTTCGAACGGCCTCGGCTACAACCGTTTCCACACCACGGCGATGTGCTCGCCGACCCGGGCTTCACTGCTCACCGGTCGCAACCATCACCGCGTGGGCAGCGGACAGATCGCCGAGCTCGCCAACGACTGGGACGGCTACTCGGGCCACATCCCGAAGTCGAGCGCGACGATGGCGGAGGTGCTCCGCAACTACGGGTACTCGACCGCGGCCTGGGGCAAGTGGCACAACACGCCCGCGGAGGAGACCACCTCAGCGGGTCCGTACGACCGCTGGCCCACCGGCTACGGCTTCGAGTACTTCTACGGTTTCCTCGCGGGTGAGGCGTCGCAGTACGAGCCGAACCTCGTGCGCAACACCACCGGCGTGCTGCCACCGAAGACACCGGAGGAGGGCTACCACCTCAGCGAGGATATCGCGGACGACGCGATGCACTGGCTGCGCGAGCACAAGGCGAACGCCCCGGACAAGCCGTTCTTCATGTACTGGGCGACCGGTGCGATCCATGGACCGCACCACATCATGAAGGAGTGGGCGGACAAATACGCCGGGAAGTTCGACGACGGGTGGGACGCGTATCGCGAGACCGCCTTCGCCGGCGCCAAAGAGGCCGGGTGGATCCCGGAGTCCGCCGAGCTGACTCCCCGCCCGGACAACCTGCAGGGCTGGGACGAGATCCCCGACCATCAGAAGCCCTTCCAGGCGCGCCTGATGGAGGTGTGCGCCGGATTCGGTGAACACGCCGATGTGCAGGCCGGGCGGCTGATCGACGAGGTCGAGCGGCTGGGCTACCTCGACGACACGATCATCCTGTACATCTGGGGCGACAACGGCTCGTCCGGCGAGGGCCAGAACGGCACGATCAGCGAACTGCTCGCGCAGAACATGATCCCGACGACCATCGACCAGCACCTCGCGGCGCTCGAGGAACTCGGCGGGCTGGACGCGCTGGGTTCCCCTGCGACCGACAACCAGTACCACGCAGCGTGGGCCTGGGCGGGCTCGACGCCGTATCAGGGCATGAAGCTGATGGCCTCGCACCTCGGCGGTACGCGCAACCCGATGTTCGTGCAATGGCCAGGGCGCATCGCACACGACCCGGAGCCGCGCACGCAGTTCCACCACGTGATCGACGTCGTCCCGACCATCTACGAGATCCTCGGCATCTCGCATCCGGAGACGGTGAACGGCATCCCTCAGGATCCGATCGACGGCACCAGCTTCGCCTACTCGATCGACGATGCACAGGCCGAAGGACGCCATCGGGTGCAGTACTTCGAGGTGATGGCGAGCCGGTCGATCTACTCGGACGGGTGGATCGCGTCGGCCACCGGACCCCGTCTGCCGTGGGTGCCGGGTGCGCCTCCCGGCATCGCGACGTGGACGCCGGATGCCGATGTGTGGGAGCTCTACAACCTCGACGAGGACTGGAGTCAGGCGCACGACCTCTCCGCTGAGCACCCGGACAAGCTCACCCAGCTGAAGGAGCTGTTCGCGATCGAGGCGGCGAAGAACGACGTTCTGCCCGTCGGCGGCGGGCTGTGGGTGCCGGTGTACCACCCGGAGTTCCGGCTGGGACCGTCGTACACGGAGTGGGAGCTGTCCGGCGACACGGTGCGCATCCCGGAGTTCTGCGCGCCGGCGCTCGGCAACAAGCCGAACACCGTCACGATCCAGGCGACACTGCCCGAGAAGGCGAACGGCGTGCTCTACAAGCTCGGCGGCGCCGGCGGCGGCCTCACGGCCTACGTCGTCGACGGCGTGCTGCACTACGAGTACAACCTGTTCCTCGTGCAGCGCACGATCATCGCCGCGGAGAAGCCGCTGCCTGCGGGCGCGATGACCATCGAGATCGACACGACGTACCTGGAGCCTCGTCCCGGTGGTCCGCTGAAGGTGGTCATCCGCGCCGACGGCGCGGAGGTGGGATCCGGAACGGTTCCGGTCAGTGCGCCGCTGCTGTTCTCGGCGAACGACTGCCTCGACATCGGACGCGCCTACGGCGGCGCCGTCTCCCGAAGCTACGCGGAGCGGATGCCGTTCGCCTTCGACGGATCGATCGATGCCGTCCACATCGCCTATCACGTGCCGGCCGGCGCGTGAGGCACCTGAAGGACCTACGGAAAGGAGACATGATGTCCACTGCTGAGACGACCGGATGGGTCGGCTGGGGCTGGTTCGCCGCGATCATGCTGATGACGGCCGGGATCTTCGACGCGATCTACGGCCTGGTCGCGATCGTCGGCCCCGACAGCGCCTACTTCCTGACGGGAACCGGCACCCTGTTCATGTTCGATGTCGCAGGCTGGGGCTGGTGGCACCTGATCAGCGGCGCCCTGCTCATCATCGTCGGCATCGCGCTGTTCAGCGGTGCGACCTGGGCCCGCGTCATCGGCGTGATCCTCGCCGTGCTGAGCGCGATCAGCCAGCTGTTCCTGCTGCCGGTGCAGCCGTGGTGGTCGACGATCGTGATCGTCATCGACATCCTCGTCATCTACGCGCTGACCGTGCACGGGCGGGAGTTGAAGACCGCTGCCGCGCGCTGACCGTCCCCCGGCACAAAGGCCTCCGCTTCGGCGGGGGCCTTTGTGCCGTCACAGACTCAGGCGGTCGCGTCCGCGTCCCGCCGGGGCAGTACCCATCCCGCGCGCGGGAAGTGGCAGGTGTAGCCGTCCGGGTAGCGGATCAGGTAGTCCTGGTGCTCGGGCTCAGCCTCCCAGAACGGACCGGGTGCCTCGATGGTGGTCACGGCCTCTCCCGGCCACAGGCCGGAGGCGTCGACGTCGGCGATCGTGTCGCGAGCGACCCGCTCCTGCTCCGCGTCGAGCGGGAAGATCGCCGAGCGGTAGCTGGTGCCGATGTCGTTGCCCTGCCGGTTCAGGGTCGACGGGTCGTGGATCTGGAAGAAGAAGGCGAGGATGTCGCGGTACGTGGTCTTCTCGGGGTCGTAGACGATCTCGACGGCCTCGGCGTGGCCGGGGTGGTTGCGATAGGTGGCGTGGTCGTTCTGCCCGCCGGTGTATCCGACGCGAGTGCTCAGCACGCCGGGCTGGCGACGGATGAGATCCTCCATGCCCCAGAAGCAGCCGCCGGCGAGGACGGCGGTCTCTGCGCCCGGCTGACGAGTGATGGATCCGGTGTCTGTGATGCCGCTGGTCATGGCGGTGCTCCTTCGTCTGAGGGTCTTCATCCTCTTCAACCATCTTCCTCCCTCAGAAGTTCCCGCCTGACGTATCTTGAGTCTCATGACAGATGAAACTCAGCACCTTCCCCAGGCTGAAACTCCCGACATCATCCATGACCACCGTTCCGGCGTCAGCCGGCGTGGATTCCTCACCGGCGTCACCGCCGCCGGCGCCCTCGCCGCCGCGGGCTGGGCGGCGAACCCCGAGTCCGCATCGGCGGAGCAGGGCGGCGTCGGCAAGACCGTCACGATCACCGTGATGGGCTCGTCCGACATCCACTCGAACGCGCTGAACTGGGATTACTACAAGGATGCCCAGTACAGCGACAAGGACGGCAACGCCGTCGGCCTCGCCGGCCTGGCGAGCGTCATCAAGAAGGTCCGCGCCGACCGAGGATCGGACCGGACCCTGCTGTTCGACGCCGGCGACACGATCCAGGGCACGCCGCTCGGCTCGTACTACGCCACGGTGAAGCCGATCACCGAGACCGGCGAGACGCACCCCATCGCCCGTCAGATGAACGCGATCGGCTACGACGCCGTCGCCTTGGGCAACCACGAGTTCAACTACGGTCTGGACTTCCTCGGCGCCTGGATCTCGCAGATGGACGCCCCGGTCCTGGGTGCCAACGCCGTGCGCGCGGGGACGACGGTTCCCGCATACACGCCGTATGTGATCAAGACCCTGAACCTGAAGGGCAGCAAGCCCATCCGAGTCGGCGTGCTCGGGCTGACCAACCCCGGCATCGTGATCTGGGACAAGCCCTACGTCGAGGGCAGACTCGAGGTGCTGGACATCGTCCAGACCGCACAGCGTTGGGTGCCGATCATCCGTGATCAAGGCGTCGACGTCCTCATCGTCAGCTTGCACTCCGGCGACAGCGGCAAGTCCACGTACGGAGACGACCTGCCTGTCGAGAACGCCGCCGCTCTGCTGGCCGAGCAGGTGCCCGGGATCGACGCGATCCTGCTCGGGCACGCGCACAAGGACATCCCGCAGCGCTTCGTCACGAACGCGGCCACCGGTGAGCAGGTCGTGCTCAGCGAGCCGATGTGCTTCGGCCAGCGCCTGAGCGTCTTCGACATCGAGCTGCAGCAGGTCAAGGGGCAGTGGAAGGTCGTCTCCAAGAAGGCCACGACCCTGCTCACCGGCGGCGTGCAGCAGGATCCCGAAGTGGTCGCGGTCGTACAGGCGCAGCACGACACGGTCGTCGAGTACGTGAACACGACCATCGCCACCTCCACGGAGGAGCTGTCGACGGCGGAGTCCTGCTGGCGCGACACCGCCATCCTCGACTACATCCACAAGGTTCAGGTCGAGACCGTCACCAAGGCGCTGGCCGGGACGGCGGACGAGGGGCTGCCGGTGCTGTCGATCGTCGCGCCGTTCAGTCGCACGGCGTCCTTCCCGGCCGGTGCCGTGTCGGTGCGCGATGTCGCGGGTCTGTACACCTTCGACAACACCCTGCTCGGATCGGTGCTGACCGGCGCGCAGGTGAAGGACTACCTGGAGTATTCGGCGAAGTACTTCACGCAGGTCGCCCCGGATGCGCCGATCGCTCCCGACAGCTGGACCCGCGCCGACGGCACGGCTGACTACTACTTCGACCAGCTCTCGGGCGTCACCTATGACATCGACATCGCTCAGCCGCGCGGTTCGCGAATCGTGAACCTCGCGTGGAACGGCGTCCCGGTGACGGCGGAGCAGAAGTTCGTGCTCGCGGTGAACAACTACCGTCAGTCCGGCGGTGGGAACTTCCCGCACATCGCCACCGCGCCGGTGATCTACAACGCACAGGTCGCGATCCGCGAGGCGATCGTGGCGACGGCGTCGGCGGAGGGCACCATCGACCCGAAGAACTTCCACGTCGAGAACTGGCGGCTCACGCGCGCCGGCACGCCCGTGTTCTGACGTTCCGAGGCCACGCTGAAGGCCCGGCGCATCTGCTCTCGCGGCAGCGCCGGGCCTTCGGCACGCTCAGAGCAGCTGCGGTGCGCCCTCGGTGATGATCCGTTCGAACGCACGCTGATCCGCGGCGAACTGCGTGTCCGGGATCGGCCAGTGCAGCACGATCTCGGTGATGCCGGCATCCCGGTAGTCTCCGGCGGTGTCCAGGAACTGCTCGACGCTGTCGAGCGGCCGATCCTCGGTGAATCCGGTCAGCAGGATGCGCTCCACGGTCGCCGGCTCCCGGTCGGCCTCCTCGCAGGCGCGCTCCAGCCGCGAGACCTGCTCGCGCACCAGCGCGAGTGACTCTGCGGCAGTCTCGCCGCCGCCGGTCGTCACCCAGGCCTGCCCGTACCGCGCAGCGAGGCGGTACCCGCGCGGGCCCGTGGCGGCGATCGCGAACGGCACGCGCGGCCGCTGCACCGGACCGGGGATGTTCCGCGCCTCATGCGCGCGGTACGCGCCATCCGTCTGCGTGACCGCCGGCTCGGTGAGCAGCCGATCGAGCAGGGCCGTGAAGTCCCGGAGCCGGTCGGCGCGTTCTCGTGGAGACCACGGCTCCTGGCCGAGCACGGTCGCGTCGAATCCGGTCGTCCCCGCACCGAGACCGATCGTGATCCGTCCGCCGGAGAGGTCGTCCAGCGTCATCACGTCCTTCGCGAACAGCACGGGCTCGCGGTAGTTCGGCGAAGTGATGAGCGTGCCCAGGCGCAGCCTCGTGGTGACCGCCGCAGCCGCCGCGAGCGTCGGCACTGCACCGAACCAGGTCTCATCGCGGAAGGTGCGCCAGGACAGATGGTCGTAGGTGTAAGCCGCGTGGAAGCCCAGATCGTCGGCCGCCCGCCAGATCGCGGATGCCTCGCCCCATCGCCAGACGGGCAGGATGCAGGTGCTGGTTCGCATGAGCCCAGGCTGTTCCTCACCTCCGCACCTGGCTGCGGGGAGCCGGTCCTGGGATGATGGACTGCCGCTGTTCCGGAGCGCGGCCGAGAGGCACTGATGGCGACGATCCTGTTCTGTCCCGTGACGTTCAACCTCGCCGAGACGACGCGGATGATCGAGATCGCGCGGGCCCTGGACCCCGCCGATCACGCCGTGTTCATGGGGTACGAGGAGGACTTCGCGCACCTCATCACGGATGCGGGTTTCGAGTACCGCCCCTGTCAGCCGGCCCTGACCAGGGACGAGCGCGACCAGCTGATGAAGCTCGACCAAGGCAGGACGTTACGCAGCCCTCTGACCGACACGCTGGTCTCCGCGCGCGTGGACGTGGAACGGGAGATGATCCGGGAAATCGGCGCCGCGGCGGTGGTGATCGGCTCGAACGTGACCTCGATGATCTCAGCTCGCGCTGAGAATGTGCCTCTGGTCTACGCCGTGCCCTTCGCACTGACCCGCCCGCAGGTGGAGCAGACGGCCAGGCTCGGACTCGTGCGCGGCTCGGGACGCATGGCGCGCGCCCTGGATCGGATGGCGACCTGGGCGATGCGGTTGGCGTACGACCACGCGCCGCTCGCACCGCGATCGTTCGGACGGGTCGCGAGGGCGAACGGTGCCCCGCCGCTGAAGACGCTGGTGTCGATGCTCGAGGCCGATCACAATCTGCTCACCGTGATGCCATGGGAGCTGGATGGATACCGGTTGCCGCCCGCGTATACGCGGGTGGGACCGATCTTCGCGCACATCGAGGTGCCAATGCCCCGGCTGGTCGAGGAGCTCGCCGCGCAGGAGACCCCACTGGTCTACCTCGGCCTCGGCTCCTCGGCGAACCGGTCGATGGTGCTCGCAGCGGCATCGCAGTTGGCCACTCTGCCGGTGAACGTCATCGCCCCGGTGAGGCACTACCTGCGCGATGACGACGTGCTGCCTGCGAACGTGCACGTCACGGATCTGCTCCCCGCACACCGCCTGGGCGGGCTGGTCGACGCCGCCGTGCTGCACGGCGGGCAGGGCACGGTCCAGACGTCCTGTGCAGCCGGCATCCCGTTCGTCGGGATGGGACTGCAGCCGGAACAGGTCTGGAACGTCGATCAGTGCGTGGCACAGGGCAACGCGCTCGCTCTTTCGCCGAAGCGGGCCGGCTCCTCCGCCCTCACGGACGCCGTACGCCGGCTGCTATCGGATCAGGCCATACGGGATGCCGCGGAACGCGTGCGCGCCGCGTACGCGTCCGAGGACGGTGCTGCGGCATCTGCGCGATTCATCCGCGAGCTGGTCGACTCGCGTCTGTGAGCATGGGGCAGACTGGGGCGATGAGTCGCCTGCGAAGACGCCTGGTCATCATCTCCACGAGCATCGTCGCAACACTCGGCGCCCTCGCGATCCTCATCTTCACCGGAGTCGTCTGGCCTTCGCGGATGCTGGCCGGGCTACCCGGTGCGCGGCATCGACATCTCGGCCTGGCAGGGCGAGGTCGACTGGGATGTCCTCGCCTCACAGGACATCGACTTCGCCTACATCAAGGCGACCGAGGGCTCCTCGGCGATCGACTCCCGGTTCGCCGCGAACTGGGCCGGTGCCGGGCGGACCGATCTGCTGTTCGGCGCCTACCACTTCGTGAGCTTCGAGAGCAGCGGCGAGGCGCAGGCCGCGCACATCATCGAGACGGTCCCTGTGGGCGGAACGCTCCCGATCGCCCTGGATCTGGAGTACTACGGGGAGTTCTTCGCGCACCCGCCCACGCGTGCCGAGGTGGACGCGATCCTCGGTCCGCTCATCCAGCGCCTGGAGGAGCACTACGGGGCACCGCCGGTCATCTACGCCACGTCGCAGTCCTACGACCGGTACCTCTCGGGCGCCTATCCGGAGAATCCGATCTGGAGTCGTTCTCTCGTGCTGCCACCCGGGCTGAACGACGGACGGAACTGGACCATCTGGCAGTACTCGGACCACGACCGGCTGGACGGCTACCGCGGCGAGGAGCAGTACATCGACATGAACGTCGCAGGCGGCACGCGAGACGCGATGGCCGAGCTCGTCAGGTGACTCCGGAAAGCAGAAAACCCCCGCCGGAGCGGGGGTTTTCTCATCTGCTGGGGTACCTGGACTCGAACCAAGAATGGCGGTACCAGAAACCGCTGTGTTGCCAATTACACCATACCCCAAGGGCGAAACCGGAGCTCCGCACCGAGAGTCAAGCTTACCCGACTCCTGCGCAGGGGCAAAACCGGCTCGGTATCCCGCGCGCGTCGCGGCTCACAACTCGCCCATGCGTGCCGGCTTGACCCAGCGCAGGAACACCGTCGACCGAGTGATCCGTGCCAGGTCGGCGAGCAGCGCCCCCACCTTCGTGCCGATGCTCAGGCTGAGGAACATCATCAGCGCTGTCGTGACGGCCTGCGGATCGAAGCTCGCCAGTGACACCAGGCCGATCGTGCCGGGCACCAGCAGAAGGAAGGCGGGCTGGAACGACACGGTGGCGGGCACGGCCAGCGTGACGCGCTCCAGCACTCGCGCGGCGACGAAGAGAAGGGCACCGGCGACGCCGGTCGCCACGACGTTCCCCATCATCGGGCTGAGCACCGCCAGCACGGCGTAGGTCCCGGTCATCACGACGACGCACACCACCGTCAGCCGGAAGCCGGATCCGAATGCCAGGCCGATCCCGATCGCGAGGATCACCACGGCGATCCACGCCATCCACAGCGGCGGCAGAGACGCCCATCCGCTGTGGTCGTTCGTCAGCTGCACCGCGTCTCCGACGAGGGCCGCGGATGCCGAATCGATGTGCATCCCCGTCAGCGTGGCGCCCGCGAAGACGCCCGCCGCCATGAATGCGAGCATGATCAGTCCGTACATCAGCCGGGACGCCCCGGTGACGATGTCCGTCGAGGTGAGCTCCAGCAGCGCGTTCGTGATCAGCGCACCCGGCACCAGGATCGCGATCGGCGCACACACCGCGAACAGCGGCACCGGTGACAGGTCCAGGGCGTTCGCGGCCGTGCCGACCAGGATCGTCGAGACGAACGCCGACACGAACGGGGCGACCGCGGCCGCGGCGCGCACCCGCATCATCATCAGCGTCAGACCGCCGACGATGAGCCCGACGACCAGCGCCAGCAGGATCGCCCACCAGGGGCAGCGGAACAGCGCGGCCAGCGATCCCGCGAGCAGCCCGCAGCCGATCAGGCTCTGCAGCCCCGGCATCCGCCTCGGCGTCGCCCTGATCGCGGTCATCCGGGCGGGCGCGGCCTCCAGGGGCATTGCACCGGACTCGAGGTCGCGCACCAGTCTGCTGGCCTTCGCGGATTGCCGGAAGGTGAGGGCCGCCCCTTTGCCGATCACTGTCGTCGTCGCTGACGCGGCGCCGGGGCGGCTCACCATCACCATCTCGGGCAGGATCGCGAACTCGACGGGCGAGTCCGGCAGGGTGCGCCGGCTCACCTGCTCGAGCGTGCCGCGCACATCGGTGACCGACGTGCCGCACTCCAGCAGCAGCACCCCGAGGTCGCCGAGGATCACGTCCGTTCCGGACTCCGCGGTCACGGGATCTCCCTCATGATCGTGTGCCGCCCTTCGTCTCGTCGCTGCGCTCCTCGCTCAGGACCCGGACCACGGAACGTGGCGCGGGTCAGCCCGCGAGCTTCTCCCCCAGTGCCCGCAACCGGCGCAGCGACTCGTCCTTGCCGAGCAGCTCCATCGACTCGAACAGCGGCGGCGAGACGCGGCGGCCGGTGATCGCGACGCGCGGCGGGCCGTAGGCCACGCGTGGCTTCAGCTCGAGGCCGTCGATCAGCGCGGCGGACAGCGCCTCCTGGATCGTCTCGGGCGTGAACTCGTCGAGCGGCTCGAGGGCGGCGACGGATGCCTGCAGCACCTCGGCCGCGTTCGCGGGAAGCCCCTTCATCGCGTCGTCCTCGTACGAGACCTCGTCGGCGAACAGGAAGCCGAGCATGCCGGGCGCCTCACCGAGCAGCTGCATCCGCTCCTGCACCAGCGGCGCCGCGCGGAAGGCGAGCACGATCTGCTCGTGCGTGGGCTCAGCGCCGCCGAACACGTCGGCAGCTGCCAGGTAGGGCAGCAGCCGCTCGGCGAAGTCCTTGCCGTCCAGCATGCGGATGTGGTCGCCGTTGATCGACACGGCCTTCTTCTGGTCGAAGCGGGCCGGGTTCGGGTTGACGTCGGCGATGTCGAATGCCGCGACCATCTCGTCACGGGAGAACACGTCGCGGTCGGGACCGATCGACCAGCCCAGCAGCGCCAGGTAGTTCAGCAGTCCCTCGGGGATCATGCCGCTGGAGCGGTGCAGGAACAGGTCGGCCTTCGGGTCGCGCTTGGAGAGCTTCTTGTTGCCGGTCTCGCCGAGCACGAGCGGCATGTGACCGAACCGCGGGATGAACGTGGTCACGCCGGCGTCGATCAGCGCGGCGTACAGCGCGAGCTGGCGCGCCGTCGAGGGCATGAGGTCCTCGCCGCGCAGCACGTGCGTGACGCCCATCAGCGCGTCGTCGACCGGGTTCACGAACGTGTACAGCGGCACGCCGTTCGGGCGCACGATCACGTAGTCGGGGAAGGACCCGGCCGGGAAGGTGACCTCGCCGCGGATCAGGTCGACGTAGGTGAGGTCGTGGTCGGGCACGCGCAGGCGCAGCGCAGGCTCGCGGCCCTCGGCGCGGAACGCGGCCTTCTGCTCGTCGGTGAGGTCGCGGTCGTAGTTGTCGTAGCCGAGCTGCTTCGCGCGACCGGCGGCCTCGTTGCGGGCGTCGATCTCCTCGGCGGTGGAGAAGCTCTCGTAGACGAGCCCTGCGGCGACGAGCTTGTCGAGAACCTCGCGGTAGATGTCGTGACGTTGCGACTGACGGTAGGGCCCGTGCGGGCCACCCACCTCGACGCCCTCGTCCCAGTCGATCTCGAGCCAGCGCAGCGCGTCGAGCAGCTGCTGGTAGCTCTCCTCGCTGTCGCGCGCGGCGTCGGTGTCCTCGATGCGGAACACGAGCTTGCCGCCGTTGTGCCGCGCGTACGCCCAGTTGAACAGGGCCGTGCGGATCAGGCCGACGTGCGGCAGACCGGTCGGCGACGGGCAGAAGCGCACACGGACGTCGGCTCCGGTGGCGGTGGTGGTGCGGGGATCAGGAGTAGCCATAGCCCTTCGATTCTACCGAGAGCGGATGCCGCTCCCCGGCGCCTCAGAACGCGGCATCCTTCCGCCACACCGAGACGTGCGACTCGCTCTCCGCCGTGAACGGCACGCCGGTCCAGTCCGCGTGCCGCGACTCCAGGGACATGCCCGCGATGCGCGCCATCAGGTCGAGCTCCGCCGGCCACGCGTAACGGTAGTGGTGCGCCCCGTACCGGTAGCTGCCGTCGTCCTGACGCGTGTAGTGGTGCGAGATCGCGCGCTGGGTGACGAAATCGTACGTGTCGATCCCGGCATGCTCCTCCGATACGTCGAACGGCGCGGCGGCCTGACCCGGCGGCATCCGCCGCGCGGCCGGCACCTCGACCTCGACGACGAAGCGCCCGCCGGGCACGAGGTGACGCGCGGCGTTGCGGAAGCAGTCCACCTGCGCGTCCTGCGTCCAGAGATTGCCGATCGTGTTGAAGACGAGGTACACGAGGCCGAACTCGCCGGGCACCGTCGTGGAGGACATGTCGCCGATCACCACCGGGATGCGATCCGTCTTCTCCCGCAGTCGACCGGCCATCGCCGGGGAGTACTCCAGGCCGCTCACGGCGACGCCGCGCTCCTGCAGTGGGATCGCGACGCGGCCCGTGCCGATCGCGAACTCCAGTGCGGGACGCCCCTCCGCGCGTTCGGCGAGGAACGCCGACGTCGCGGCCAGCAGCTCCGGAGCGAACATCGGATCGTCCGGGTCGTCATACGCGTCGGCGGTCGCCTTGGTCCACAGGTCGCTGGGCACATCGCTGTCGCTCATCCCGACAGCCTAGAGCCGGAACACCGGCGTCGTCGCGCGGCGCCTCAGCGCAGTCGGTCGATCGCGAGCACAGCGGTCTGCGTCTGCGGGAGCGCGCCGTCCTGTGCCGTCGTCGCGACGATCTCGTCGAAGGCCGTGCGGAATCGCTCCCGCTCCTCGGCTGAGAGTCCGGCGTAGAAGGCTCCGGCTCCGGCGACTCCTCCGGTCACGGAGGTCCACAGCGTCTCAGCGGAGGGCCGCCAGGTCCAGGTGAGCTCGGTGACCTGCGGCGTCCAGCCTGCATCCCGCAGCATCCGACCGAAGCCTGCGGCCGTCCGTTCGAAGTCCTTGTCCGCGGGGAGGCCGTTACCGGTCGCCGGCGTGAGGCCGGATCGTGCGGTCACGTCCGCCCAGAAGCTCGACGGTGACGCCGACCAGGTGCTGGCGATCACGGTGCTCCGTGCGACACGCCGCAGCGCCGCAGCGCCCGCGCGGGGATCGGCCAGATGGTTCAGCACGAAGTTCGCCACGACCACGTCGAACGCGCCGTCCTCGAAGGCCAGTTCCGGCAGCATGCCGTCCGTCACTCGCAGCGACGGATGCCGCCGGAGTGCCGCCTCGCGCATGCTCGGCTCCGGCTCGGCCGCTGTGACCCGCCACCCGGCGTCGGCCCAGGCCGCGGCCAGCGTGCCGTCGCCGGCGCCGACGTCGAGCAGGGTACGGCCGTCGGCCGCGCCGGCGAGCTCTCGCAGCCGCGCGCCCGTGCCGGCGCACAGCGCGGCGTAGGAGGCGGCGTACGCGTCGCCCGTGCCGGCCCAGCTCATGCGGCCGGTCGCACGCGCGCCAGCGGCGACAGCGCGGTGATCGCGATGACGATCACGAGAGCCGCCGCGCCGAGGCCCCCGTAGCCGAAGTTCGTCAGCACCAGTCCGGCCAGTGCCGCGCCGACGGCAGCTGTCAGACTCATCAGCGAGTCGCTGATGCCCTGCCGGCGCGGACGCTGCAGCGTCGTCGACGACTCGGTCAGCAGCGCGGCGCCCGCCACGGTCGCTGCGCTCCAGCCCAGCCCCAGCAGGATCAGCGCCGCCATGACGCCGACCGGGTTCTCACCCGCGAAGATCGCGGTCAGCAGCGAAGCTGTGAGAAGGGCCTGGCCGAGCAGCACGACGCGGACACGTCCCCAGCGGTCGGAGAGGATGCCGAATACCGGAGAGAGTCCGTACATGCCGGCCACGTGCAGACCGATCGTCAGTCCCACAAGCGTGGTGACATCGGTCTCCGTGGTCGCCATGCCGTGCATGCCGTGAGCCATGTGCGAGAGGTGGATCGGGGTCATGGCCATCACGGAGGCCATCACGGCATGCGAGCCGGCGACCGCGAAGATCGCATAGCGCGCAGCGACGGGGCGGTCGACGGAGGCACCGAGCACGGCTCCTCTGCCCTCGTCGCGGGCGATCCGCAGCGCGAGCAGCAGCGGGTCGGGCCGCAGCGCGATCAGGTACAGCGCGAGTGCGAGCGCCTGGGCGATCAGCGAGAAGACGTACGAGCCGGTGAGATGCGGCATCCCCAGTGCCTGCCCGATGACTTCACCAGGCGTGAGCAGGAACGGCCCGGCGACGCCGCCGATCGTCGTCGACCAGACCACGATCGACAGATCGCGGCCCCGATGCTGCGCAGAGGCCAGGTCGGTCGCGGCGAAGCGCGACTGCAGATTGCCGGCATTCCCCATGCCGATCAGGATGACGCCCACCAGCAGCACCGGGAAGCTGCGGATGGATGCCGCGGTGATCACGATGCCCACGCCCACGAGCGCGAGCAGGTTGCCGGCGGTCAGCGACAGCCGGCGACCGCGACGGCTCGCGAACCGAGCCAGCGGGATGGCCGCGGCGGCGGCGCCGAGGGTGACCGATGCCGTCGCGAGACCGGAGAGTGCGTCGTCACCGGAGAGATCGGCGGCCAGCAGCGCGCCGAGCGACACCGTGGCGCCGAAGGCGATGCCGCCGAGAACCTGGCCGAGCGCGAGGACGCCGACCGTGCGGCGCTGGATGCGCTCCAGATCGCCCTGACCGAGTTCGGTCGCGGTCACGAGGCGTCGCGCACCGGGTTGCGGAGCGTGCCGATGCCGGAGACCTCGACCTCGACAGTGTCGCCCGCGACGATCGGGCCCACGCCCGCCGGGGTTCCGGTCATGATGACGTCGCCCGGCAGCAGCGTGAACACGGCGGATGCGTAGGCGATGATGTCCGCGACCGAGTGGATCATGTCGGACACCGGTGCCTGCTGGCGCACCTCGCCGTTGACGCGGGTCTCGATGGTCGCCGATGCCGCATCGAACTCGGTCTCGATGATCGGGCCGAGCGGCGCGAACGTGTCGAAGCCCTTGCCGCGGGTCCACTGGCCGTCCTTGCGCTGCAGGTCGCGTGCGGTGACGTCGTTGCCGACCGTGTAGCCGAACACGTGCTCGAGCGCGTTCTCGGCGTTGACGTTCTTCGCGATCCGGCCGATCACGGCGACCAGTTCACCCTCGAACTCGATCCGCTCCGAGAGGGCGGCAGGACGCACGATGGCGTCACCGGGGCCGACCACCGCGGTGTTCGGCTTCAGGAACAGCAGCGGCTCCTCGGGGGCGACGTTGCCGAACTCGGCGGCGTGGTCGTGGTAGTTGCGGCCGACGCAGAGCACCTTCGAGCGCGGGATCACGGGCGCAAGCAGCGCGGCGTCGGCGAGCGGCACGCGCTCCCCCGTCGGCTCGTATCCGGCGAACATCGGGTCACCCTCGAGTACGACGAGATCCCCGTCGTCCACGATGCCGAATCGGATGCTGCCCTCATGACTGAAACGCGCGATCTTCACCCGCTCAGCCTAGCCACCCGTCCTTCGTCACTTCGACTCGCTTCGCTCGCTCAGTACGACGCTCGCTTCGCTCCTCGCTCAGGACCCGGAGGTCGGATCCTGAGCGAGGAGCGAAGCGACGAGACGAAGGGCGTCGAGGCGGGTCAGGCGTCGAGGCGGAGGAGCCAGCCGTGCTTGTCCTCGCGGCGGCCGTACTGGATGTCGGTGAGCTCCTCGCGCAGCGACATCGCGAGCTCGGTCGACTGCGGTCCCTCGTGCACGATCTCGAAGTCGTTCGCCATGAGCTTGCCGATCGGCACGACCACGGCGGCGGTGCCGCAGGCGAACGCGCCGACGATCTCCCCGGATGCCGCGCCCTCGCGCCACTCGTCGATCGAGATCTTGCGCTGCTCGACCTTCAGGCCGCGGTCCTCGGCGAGCTGCAGGATCGACGCGAGCGTGATGCCCTCCAGAATCGAGTCGGACTCCGGCGTGAGCAGGCGCCCGTCATCGGTGACGAGCACGAGGTTCATGCCGCCGAGCTCCTCGATGTACTCGCCGTCGAGGAACAGCACCTGCTGGCAGCCCTTGGCGTACGCCTCCTCCTGCGGGAGCAGGCTCGAGGCGTAGTTGCCGCCGGTCTTGGCAGCTCCCGTGCCGCCGTGCCCTGCACGGGCGTAGTCGGTCGACAGCCAGATGTTCACCGGCTGCACGCCGCCCGGGAAGTACGCGCCGGCCGGGCTGGCGATCAGGTAGTAGCCGACCTTCTTCGCGGCCCGAACGCCGAGGAACGCCTCCTTGGCGAACATGAACGGCCGCAGGTACAGGCTCTCCTCGGGGTTGCTCGGCACCCAGTCGGCGTCCAGCGCGACGAGCTGCTTGAGCGACTCGATGAACAGTTCCTCGGGCAGCTCGGGCAGCGCGAGCCGACGGGCGGATCGCTGCAGGCGGGCCGCGTTGCGGTCGGGGCGGAACGTCCACACCGAGCCGTCGGCGTGCCGGTAGGCCTTGAGCCCCTCGAAGATCTCCTGCGAGTAATGCAGCACAGCCGCGGCCGGGTCGAGCGGAATGGGCCCGTAGGGCTGAACACGCGGACGGTGCCAGCCGCCCTTCTCGGACCAGCACAGGTCGACCATGTGGTCGGTGAAGTGCTGGCCGAACCCGGGGCTGCTCAGGATCTCGTCGCGCTCGGCGTCGGAGCGGGCGTTCTCATTACGGGTCACCTGCCAGATGAGGCCGGCGGGTGAAGGAGCCTGAAGGGGAAGTCCGATGGTCATGATGTGGTGTCCTGACAGGTCGAAAGCTGGCGAGTACTGCGCCGCATTCCAGATTACGCCCGGAGCCGGGCGATGATCGCGTCGCCGATCTGCGCGGTGCTGCGTGCAGCTCCTCGCTCGGCGATGTCCGCTTCGACCGCCTGCTGCACGCGGGCGGCCTCGTCACGCAGCCCGAGGTGGTCGAGCAACAGGGCGACGGACAGGATGGCGGCGGTCGGATCCGCCTTCTGCTGGCCCGCGATGTCGGGAGCCGAGCCGTGCACAGGCTCGAACATCGATGGGAAGGCGCCGGTCGGGTTGATGTTGCCCGAGGCTGCGAGTCCGATGCCACCGGTGACGGCGCCGGCCAGATCCGTGAGGATGTCGCCGAAGAGGTTGTCGGTGACGATCACGTCGAAACGCGAAGGGTTGGTGACCAGGAAGATCGTGGCCGCGTCGACGTGCAGATAGTCTACGGCGACGCCGGGGTGCTCCTGCGCCACCTCGTCGACGACCCGCTTCCACAGGCCACCGGCGTTCACCAGCACGTTGGTCTTGTGCACCAGGGTCAGACGGTTGTCGCGCCGCTCGGCGAGTTCGAACGCGTAGCGCACGACGCGCTCCACCCCGTAGGCGGTGTTCACGCTGGTCTCGTTCGCGACCTCATGCGGCGTGCCGCGGCGGATGCTGCCGCCGTTACCCACATACGGACCCTCCGTGCCCTCTCGGACCACGACGAAGTCCACCTCCCCTGGTTCGGCGAGGGGACCGGGCGCGCCGGCGAACAGCTTCGACGGACGCAGGTTCACGTAGTGATCCAGCTCGAAGCGCAGCTTCAGCAGCAGCCCGCGCTCGATGTTCGCGTCCTTCAGGCGCGGGTCGCCCGGCTGGCCGCCGACCGCACCCAGCAGGATGGCGTCGTGCGCGCGGATCGCGTCGAGGTCGTCGTCGGTGAGCGTGTCGCCGGTCTCGAGGTAACGCGCCGCGCCGAGCGAGAACGGCGTCTTCTCGAAGACGGTCTCGCCGCCGGCGGTCACGGCGTCGAGCACCTTCACGGCCTCGGCGATGACCTCGGGTCCGATGCCGTCACCGGGGATGACGGCCAGCTTCACAACACGCGACATGACACTCCTTGCTCGGGGACCGCCCCGCCACGCCTCAGGAGCGGGTGCGTGTTTTCAGCGTAGTCGCCGCGATGACCGCCGCGAGCACGACGAGTCCCGCCCCGATCATCGATGTCACGCCCACGCCGGAGCCGAAGGCGGCGGTCGCGGCATCCCAGACCTGCGTCGCCAGCGGCTCCGACAGGTCGTGCGAGACGGTGTACGCACCGGCAAGAGTCTCCCGAGCCGCCTCCGTCGCCGCAGCATCCAGCCCCTCCGGCAGCACCAGGGCTCCGCGGTAGAAGGCGGTGATGATGCCGCCGAGGATCGCGGTGCCGAGCACCGCGCCCAGCTCGTAGGCGGTCTCGGAGACCGCGCTGGCAGCGCCCGCCTTCTCCGGCGGTGCGCTGGCGAGGATCAGCTCGTTCGAAATGGTCTCGGCCGCGCCGATGCCGATGCCGAGCGACACGAACGACAGCACCAGCGCGGCGATCGATCCGCTCGTGAACGCCACCAGCAGATAGCCGAGCACCGAGAACATCAGTGCGGCGGGAATGAGGATGTGCGGCGAGACGCGACGCGAGACCGGCACGATCGCCAGGCCCGACACGATCATCGCCACCATGCCCGGCACCAGGGCGAACCCGGCGACCATGGGGGTCAGCCCGAGCACCAGCTGCAGGTGCTGGGAGACGTAGTACAGGAAGCCGACCAGCGCGACGACGCTGAGCAGATTCACCAGGATCGCGCCAGAGAACGTGCCGCGGCGGAACAGCGTCATGTCGAGCATGGGGATGTCGGCACGAAGCTGACGGCGTACGAACAACGCACCCATCGCGATGCCGAGCGCGGCCCACGCTCCCCCGGCCCAGGTCGGACCGTCGACGGCGAAGGACTTGATCGCGTAGACGACGGGGATCATCGCAGCCATCGACAGCAGGATGCTGATGGGGTCGATGCGGCCCGGGTTCGGGTCACGGCTCTCGGGCACCAGCAGCGGCGCGCAGATCAGCAGCGGGATGAGCACCGGCACCGCGATCAGGAACACCGAGCCCCACCAGAAGTGCTCGAGCAGGAATCCGCCCACGATCGGCCCGAGGGCGGACCCCGCCGAGAAGGCGGACGCCCACACCGCGATCGCCATGCGGCGCTGGTCGCGGTTGGTGAAGATCGACCGCAGCAGCGACAGCGTCGACGGCATCAGCATCGCGCCGAAGAAGCCGAGCAGCGCGCGGGCAGCGATCAGGGTGAGCGCCGTCGGCGCGAATGCCGCGAGGGCTGAGACGGCGGCGAAGCCGGTGGCACCGATGAGCAGCATCCGTCGGCGGCCGAACCGGTCGCCGAGCGTGCCCATCGTCACCAGCAGACCCGCGAGCACGAGCGGGTAGACATCGATGATCCAGAGCTGCTCCGCTCCGCTCGGCGACAGGGCGAGGGAGATTTCGGGCAGCGCGAAGCTCAGCACGGTGTTGTCGACCGAGACGAGCAGCACGGGCAGCATGAGCACGATGAGCGCCCACCAGCCGCGTGCCCCGACACGGGGTCCGTCGGTCTCCTGCACGGGGATCGATGCGGTGGTGGCCATGATTTCACGCTCTTCCTGTTCGGGGACGACCTGATAACTATACCGTCCGGTTGGTATAGTAATGGGTGCAGGCCTGAGCATCCACTGAGCAGAGGAGTTCCCATGCCGCGTCCGCCCCGCGCCAGGGAGGGCGTCCTCGACGCCTATGAGCGCCTCCTCATCGAGGACGGCGAGCGCGCTGCCACTCTCGACGCCACCGCGCGGGCGGCAGGCGTCTCGAAGGGCGGCCTGCTCTACCACTTCGGCTCGAAGGAGGATCTCGCCACCGGGCTGATCCAGCGGCTCTCCGACCTCGTCGACGCCGACATCGAGCGGATGAACGCCGCCGCCGAAGGCGTCGTGGCCTACTACCTCCGCACCTCGGTCGCGATCGATGACCCGCTCGATCGCGCCCTGATCGCCGCCTCGCGCCTTGCGCAAGGAGGGCACGTCGGCGCGATCGCCGCCCTGAACGACGTGAGACGGCGCTGGTCGGCGACGATCGCACCGCATGTGCGCGACGAGGCCGCGCTCGACCTCGTGATGATGCTCAGCGACGGGCTGTACTTCAACAACGCACTCGGCGGCGACGGCGGAGAGCGCCTGGTCCCCGACGAGGAGCGGATGCGGGCACTCATCGCCCTCGTGCTGAACGCGACCGCCTGAGCGGCGCCGAGACCTTTTCTCGGGCATGACATCGCGCCCGTCGGCCCCCGCGCACGGTCGCCGACGGCAAGCGGAACGGCCCGCCCTCGTGTGAGGACGGGCCGTTCCGCAGCGCTGTCAGAGGGTGGTGACCTCGATCTGGCGGAACAGGTCGGCGTCGATCGCCTCGCGGATCTCGTCGATGAGCTCGTCGCCGACCGGGGAGTCGAGCGTCAGCACGCTCAGCGCCTGATCACCGGCGGCGCGGCGGGCGATCTGCATGCCCGCGATGTTCACGCCGGCCTCGCCGAACTTCTGGCCGTAGACGGCCACGATTCCGGGGCGGTCGGTGTACAGCATCACGACGTGGTGCTGGCCGAGCGGCAGTTCGAGTGCGTGGTCGTTGATGCCGACCAGCTTCTCGATCTGCTTCGGACCGGTGAGCGTGCCGGAGACCGAGAGCTGCGATCCGTCCGAGAGTGCGCCGCGCAGTGTGATGACGTTGCGGTACTCCTCGCTGACGTCATCCTTGAGCAGTCGGACGGCCACGCCGCGCTGCTCCGCGAGCAGCGGTGCATTCACGTACGACACGGTCTCGCTGACGATGTTCGCGAACACGCCCTTGAGCGCAGCGAGCTTGAGCACACTGACGTCGTAGTCGTTCAGCTCGCCGTGCACCTCGACGTCGAGGCTGGTGAGCGGCGACTGCGCGAGGCCGGAGAACACCTGGCCGAGCTTCTCGACCAGCGCGATGCCGGGGCGCACGTAGGGGTCGATCACACCGCCGGCGACGTTGACCGCGTCGGGCACCAGGTCGCCGCCGAGCGCGAGGCGGACGGAGCGGGCGACCGAGACACCGGCCTTCTCCTGCGCCTCTTCGGTGCTGGCGCCGAGGTGCGGGGTGGCGACGACGTTCGGCAGCTCGGTGAGAGCGCGCGCGGTGCTGCCCTCGGCCGGCGGCTCGGAGGTGAACACGTCGAGTCCGGCACCGGCGATCTCACCGGTCTGCAGTGCCTCGAGCAGCGCGTCCTCATCGATCAGGCCGCCCCGGGCGACGTTGACGACGTACGCCGAGGGCTTCATCGCCTTGAGCTGCTCCGCACCGATCATCCCGGTGGTCTCCGGCGTCTTCGGCATGTGGATCGTGAGGAAGTCGGCCTCGGCCAGCAGCTCGTCGAGCGAGACGAGCTGCACGCCGAGCTGCTGCGCGCGGGCGCTGGTGACGTAGGGGTCGTACGCGATCAGACGCACGTCGAAGCCGCTCAGGCGGGCGGCGATCAGGGCGCCGATGCGGCCGAGACCGACGATGCCGACGGTCTTCTCGAGCAGCTCGGTGCCGGTGAAGCTCGAGCGCTTCCACGCCCCGGCCGCCAGCGACGCGTGCGCTGCGGGGATGTGCCGGGCGAGGCTGAGGATGTGACCGACGGTCAGCTCGGCGGCCGAGACGATGTTCGAGGTCGGCGCGTTGACGACCATGACGCCTGCGGCCGTGGCGGCCTTGATGTCGACGTTGTCGAGTCCGACGCCGGCACGGGCGACGACCTTGAGCTTCGGCGCGTGCGAGAGCGCCTCGGCGTCGATCTTCGTCGCCGATCGGACCAGGACGGCATCGGCGTCGGCGAGGGCGGCGAACAGCGCCTCGCGGTCGGTGCCGTCGACGTCGCGGACGTCGAAATCGGGGCCGAGGGCCTCGATGGTGGCAGGAGAGAGGACTTCGGCGATGAGCACGACGGGCTTCGGCACAGTGGATCCTTCGGGGCAGCGCGGCAGGCGGGAGAGAGCCGATGCGCCGCACACCGTCGGGGGCGCGATCGAGCACCACTGTACCCGAGGCGGCACGGTGCTCCCGACCGTATGACGCCCTGTGGATCAGGCCATCGCGATGCTGCGCATCATGTACGACAGCACGTTCAGCCAGAACACCGCCGACAGGCCGAGCCCGGCGAGCAGCGCGATGATGAACTGCCAGAGCGGTCGCCGCCGCGCGAGCACGATCGCGGCCGTGAAGACGAGCGCCGGAAGCACGGCCGCGAACAGCAGCGCGACCCAGTCCATCGCCTGCAGCCCGAACGGAGCGACGCCGATGAGGAAGGCGATGGCGTTCCAGATCAGGTACGCATAGGCGAGACCGGCCAGCCCGGTGATGAACCCGGTCAGCGCGGAACGAAGACGCGAGGGCGCGGGGTCGACGGCGTTCTCTGCGACGCTCATGCGGCGACTCCCCCGGTCATCACGAACGGCCACGGCACGAGGAACACGACGCCGGCGATCAGTGCGACCAGTCGCACCCAGCTGCGCGAACCGCGCGTCAGCATCCACGACGCCGCGAACCACAGCGCGGGCGCGGCGACGGCGATCACGAGGGTGGCGGTGTACATCACGCTCGGGATCAGGAACAGCGCGCCCGCCTGCATCCGCATGCCGCCGATCAGCCAGCCGATCGTGTAGAGCAGGTAGATGCCGCCGACGGCGCCGAGGGCCAGCAGCATCCCGGTGGACAGCCCCTCGTACTCCTCGTCGTCCTCCTCTTCCGCGACCTCGTCAGCGGCGGATGCCGCGGACGAGACCTTCGCGGGAGCGGCATCCTCCGCCGGTGCGGACTCGACGTCCTCTCTCCCCCGGCCGACGGCGTGCCAGCCCTTCGGCAGCGTGGGGCGATCCACGTCGGAATCGCCACCCCAGCTCAGGGCGTCATCGTCGGGATCGGATGTCATGTCTCCAGCGTAGCGATCAGAATCATGCGCCCAGTAGGCTCAGGGCGTTCAGCAAACACTCAGGAGGGGGCCATCGTGGCGGAGAGCGACGAGCAGGCAGTCGAGACGGATGCGCCGGGCTGGAAGCCCACGCCCGAGGCGAAGAAGAAGGCCACCACGTTCCGCTGGATCGCCGTCGCGCTCTGGATCGTCGCGATCATCGGCGAAGCGGTCGGCATCTTCTGGCTGCTGCGTCAGCGCGTGTACGTCGGCGAGGAGGGCACGTTCACCCGCGACCCCGAGACCGGGCTGGTGACCGAGAGCGGGGTGACCGCGATCTTCCCGCAATGGGCGTTCATCGCCCTGCTGGTGCTGCTGGTCGTGATCGCCGCCCTGTCGATCACCGGTTCCGTGCTGTGGAAGAAGGCGAACCGCCTGGACCCGGCACGCAAGTCCGACAAGGCGCGGTTCTTCGTGCAGAACCAGCTCGGCGCGATCATCGCGATCGTCGCCTTCCTTCCGCTGGTCATCCTGATCTTCCTGAACAAGGACATGGACAAGGGTCAGAAGGCGACGGCGGGCATCGTCGGCATCGCCCTCGCCCTGCTCGCCACCTACATCGGCATCGACTTCGCGCCGGCCTCGGTCGAGCAGTACACCGCAGACCAGTCCGCGGTCATCCAGATCCTCGGCGAGGACGAGGTGGTCTGGGTGGAGGGCGGCAAGGTCTACCACGTGTGCGACGAGGTGCCCGACATCCAGACCGGCAGCGAGAAGCTCACCGGCACCACTGCAGAGGCCGTCGCGGCCGGCAAGTACCGCCTCACCCTGCGCTTCGCCTCAGAGCTCAAGACGTGCGGTCTGCCCGTACCTGAGAACGCCGATGAGATCGCCGACGCGCTCCGCGAGATCCAGGCCGGCAGCGAGAACACGCCTCTGCCCGCCCCGGTGTGGGGCGACGACGTCACTCCCCCGATCGTGGTGGAGGACGCGGCGCCCGCGGAGTGAGACGACCGCGCCCGGAGAGGAAGGAAGGGAGGACGCCCGCTGCGGGCGTCCTCCCTTCTTGTCTGCGCGAACCCCTGCGCGGCTTCTGTAATTCGTCTGTAAGAACGTCTCGGTAGCGTGACGAAATCCCGTGTGCGCCAACGTCGCCGCACGCGGGACCTGCCGTCAACCGCCCCGAAGGACACGACATGCACCTCCTCAGAACCGCCCGAGCGTGGGTGGCGACGCTGGCCGCTGCAGCCGCAGCATCAGCGTTCGTCATCACCGCGCCTCCTGCACTCGCCGCTCCCCCCGCGCCCGCCGCGGACAAGATCGACCAGAGCGTCCTCGACGCCGCCCAGAAGGGCGAGGAGACCTCCTTCTTCATCGTCCTCACCGAGAAGGCCGACCTCTCGGGTGCGCGCAAGGCGAAGGGTCACGAGAAGAAGGCCACTCTCGCCTACGAGGAGCTGACCACGACCGCGGCGAACACCCAGCGTCCGCTGCGCAACTTCCTCGACAAGAACGACGTCGAGTACCAGCCGTACTGGATCGCGAACGCCATCCGGGCGACCTCCTCGGACGTCGAGCTCATCGAAGACCTCGCCGCTCGCAAGGACGTCGCCGAGATCCTGCCCGAGCGCCGCTACGCCATCGACGACACGGTCGTCGCGAGTGCGACCGAGTCGGCGGCTGTGACCGCCGACACTCCCGTCGAATGGGGCATCTCCGACATCAAGGCCGATCAGGTCTGGTCGCAGTACGGCGTGAGGGGCGAGGGCATCGTCATCGCCAACATCGACAGCGGCGTGCAGTACGACCACCCCGCCCTCGTGGGCAACTATCGCGGCAACCTCGGCAACGGCACGTTCTCGCACGACTACAACTGGTACGACCCGACCGGTGTCTGCACCACCGGAGTCCCCTGCGACAACAACAATCACGGCACCCACACGATGGGCACCATGGTCGGCGCGGACGGCATCGGCGTCGCCCCCGGCGCCACCTGGATCGCCGCGAAGGGCTGCGAGGGCCGCTCCTGCTCCGACCCGTTCCTGCTCGCCTCCGGCCAGTGGATGCTCGCCCCGACCGATCACAACGGCCAGAACCCGCGTCCCGACCTCGCCCCCGACATCATCAACAACTCCTGGGGCGGCAGCGACGACCAGTCGTTCTACACCGACATCATCGCGGCCTGGAACGCGGCCGGCATCTTCGAGGCTTTCGCGGCCGGCAACGACGGCGACGGCGTGACCTGCTCGACGACGGCCGCTCCCGGCGGCCTCGGTGAGGTCTACGGCGTCGGCGCGTACGACGTGAACGGCAAGATCGCGAACTTCTCCGGCTTCGGGCCGTCGCCCGTCGACGGCTCACTGCGCCCCGACATCACCGCCCCCGGCGTGAACGTGCGCTCCGCCGTCGCCGGCAGCCGCTACCAGGCGATGAACGGCACCTCGATGGCGACCCCGCACCTCTCGGGCGCGGTCGGCCTGCTCTGGGCGGAGGCCCCGAGCCTCATCGGTGACATCGAGGCGACCCAGGCCCTGCTCAACAGCACTGCCCGCGACGTCGACGACACCCACTGCGGCGGCACGCCCGGCCGCAACAACGTCTGGGGCGACGGAAAGCTGGATGTGCTCGCCGCCGTCGATGCGGCCCCGCACACGCGCTCGATCATCACGGGCACTGCGACCGATGCCGTCACCGGCGCCGCGCTGCCGAACCTCACCGTCCACGTGACCGGCACCGGCTTCGACCGCACGACCACCACCGACGCTCACGGCGAGTACCGCGTCGTGCTGCCCGCCGGCACCTTCCGCTTCGAATTGAGCGGCTACGGCTACGCACCGCTCGTCGACGAGGGCTACGTCGTCACCGCCGGCACCGATGCGGTTCACGATCTGGCGCTGAACGCCGTCGCGCACCACCGAGTCTCTGGCATCGTGCGCGATGTCACCGGCGCTCCGCTCGCCGGCGTCACCGTCGCCGTCGAGAACACCCCGGTCCCCACGGTGACCACCGACGCTCAGGGCCGCTACACGCTGCCCGATGTCGCCGAGGGAACGTTCTCGCTCGCCGCGACTCCGGCCGCTCCCGTGCTCTGCAACGGCATCTCCCGCGGACCGCTCGAGGTCGGCGCCGATGTCGTGAACGACATCGACCTGCCCGCCCGCACCGACGCGGCCGGCACCTCGTGCCGACCCGCTTCGTACTCGTGGATAAAGGGAGCCTCGAAGGTCGCGATCTCGGGCGATGAGGATGCCGAGACCGTTGCGCTGCCCTTCCCGGTGACGTTCTACGGCACGACGTACACCTCGGCGTCCGTCACGACGAACGGCCTCGTCAACTTCGCTGCTCCGCGCCTCGGCGACTTCGCGAACTCGGCGCTGCCGACAGGGTCCGCGCCGAACTCGATCATCGCCGCCTACTGGGACGACCTCGTGATCGACAAGAAGGCGAGCGTGCAGACCGCGCTGACCGGCACCGCAGGCTCCCGCAAGTTCGCGCTGGTCTGGAACAACGCCGCCATCGCCGCCGACACCAGCGTGCGTCTCTCGTTCGAGGTCGTCTTCGACGAGAAGACCGGCACCGTCACTCTGCAGTACAAGGATGTCGCGGCAAGCGCACTCGAGCGCGGATCGTCGGCGACGATCGGCATCGAGAACGCCACAGGCACCGACGCCCTGCAGTACTCCTTCAACCAGGCCGTCATCACCGACGGCTCGGCGATCAGCTTCATCCGAAAGGGAGCATGATGTTCACCCGCAACAAGCGCCGGGGCCTCGGCGTCGCCGCCACGTGCGCGGCGGTCGCGATGGCCGCCGGCATGGCCACCCCCGCGTTCGCGGCCGGCACGGCCGATGAGCCGATGGTGCTCACTCCTGAGCAGGCCGAGCAGCTCTCGGCCGCACTCTCGGCCGATGTCTACCGCGACGCCGCGGCCGCGACCCAGGACGCGCCCGCTGAGGGCGACGCTGAAACTGAGACGTCGGACGGCGGCAACACCCTGCAGACCGAGACCGAGGCGGCGGCGTGGAAGCTGACGCAGCGCGCAGCCGCCGAGGGCGACTACGGCATGGTGCAGACCGTGCCCGTGGCGGGCGCCGGCGACGACTACTTCGCCATCGACTCGCTCGGACTCGTGCAGCGGCGCACCGCAGGCGGTTCCGAGGTGTGGAAGCGAGACAACACCTCGTGGTATGCCGAGTGGGGCGTGAAGCCTGTCCGTCCGTGGCAGGCCGAGCCGTACCCGGCCCGCATCGTCGTCGGCTACAACGCCGTCAGCCCGTTCGGGCCGGCCTCGGAGAACGGCTTCGCGACGGGAGACTTGACCGGTGACGGTGTCGCCGATCTGGTGTTCTCCGCTGAAGTCGGTTCGAATCCGTACCGTCCCATGGTCGGTACACCGTCGACCGGCACCTTCGTGACGATCGTCGACGGCGCCGATGGCCGCACGCTCTGGCACAAGCTGTACGCCGCCGTGTACGGCCTCTCGCTCGTCGACGGCACCCTCGTGCTGGCCGACTCGCCGTACGTCAACATCAATTCGCCGGCGGGATCGACCCTCACGCTGCGCGGCCTCACCTTCGCCGAGTCCGGCGACGGGCTGAAGACCGAATCGGAGTGGACCTACGACCCCGCCGCCCCGAAGGCGTCCAGCTGGGCCGACCTCGAGCCCATCGGTGACGGCCTGCTCGCGGTCGCTTGGGACCGCCGCAAGGACGCCCTCGCAACCGTTCCGAGCGGCAACACGCTCGTGATCGACACCGCCGACGGCAGCGTGAAGTGGACCGCGACCGATCGCCTCTACTCGCGTCAGCTGCACCTGGACGCCTCGCGCGACCGTCTGGTCGCGCTCGAGCAGTCCGACCCCAACGAAGGCGTGCAGTACCAGGTCGTGGCCTACGCGCTCGCCGACGGCGCGCGCAGCGTGCTCGACACACGCGTCAACGCCATGCCGCTCGCCGCGGCCGTCGGCGACCTGGGTGACGGCGGGCGGTCGGAGATCGTCGTGAGCGAGACCACGCTCGACGGACCGACGACCTTCAACGCTTCGACGGTGCGCGGCCTCGACGGCGACTCGGCGGCACAGCGATGGTCGTACACGACCAAGCGCGACGCGGAGAGTACGGGCAACGGCCCGCTCGTCTGGGGCACGACGATCGTCGGCGGACGCGTCGTCCTGAACATCCGGGACGACGCGAAGTCGGAGACCGGTGAGAACCGGAGCGGCACGTGGTTCGGTCGGATCACCGCGCTCGCCGGCAACAACGGCGCGGTCAAGTGGGAGCACACCGGCACTGCGGCCTCGCAGCTGTGGTCGCAGGTGCTCGTGAGTCGCAAGGACGTGCGGGTTCGCACGGTCGACACCCTGCAGAACGTGCGCACGTACAACGTCGGCTCGGGCAAGCAGACCGCGATCACGCCGCTGCCCGCGGACTCCTCGTCTGCCGTCACGACGGATGTCAACGGCGACGGGATCGACGACCTCGTCGTGGGCGGCAACTCGTTCGGGCTGTTCGCCTATGACGGGCCCTCGCTCGTCGCCGGCAAGAAGGTGCTGATCTGGACGGCGACTCTCCCCGGCTCGGTCCAGAAGACCGTGCTCGCGGATGTGAACGGAGACGGCCGCGACGAGATCGTCGTCGCCGCCGACACCGCCGCCGTCGTCATCGATGCCGCGACCGGCAAGACCATCCGTACGATCGACGGCTCCGGTGAGTTCGTCCGCACGCTCGGCACACCCGACCTCGACGATGACGGCAAGGCCGAGATCGTGCTGTCCACCGATTCAGTGCAGGCGTACCACGCCGACGGCAAGCTGGCATGGCGGTACAAGCCGCAGGACGGCGTCGTGTTCGGCGACGTCTCGTTCGACGGCGACCGGGTTTACGCGGAGTACGCGTCGCGTGGCTCGCTCGGGCTCCCCGCGTCCGAGATCGCACTCGGCGCCGTCGCGCTGAAGGCGCGCGACGGCGCGGTCGTCTGGCGCGAGACGCCGACCGTGCCGGAAGGGCTCGGCCTCGATGGCACCGTCTACGGCGCCACCCAGCGCGCTGCGACCTTCGCGTCGCCGGAGATCCCGTACGCCGACGGGCACGCCGTCGTGTACACGTGGCTCAGCCGCCCCACCCCCGCGCTCCCGCCGGCGATGTTCATGGAGATCCGTGACGGTCGCTCGGGTGAGGTTCTGCACTCGGCGCGCCTCGGCGGGCCGCACAACCTCGGCGGCTGGTTCACCGGTCCCGAAGGCCTCATGGCGGTCACGACCGGCGCGATCACCACGTTCGGCGCGGAGGGTGACGACACCATCATGCGCACCGTGCCGACCCTCGTGGACGCCGGTTTCGCGACGGCTCCGAGCGGTGAGCGCATCGTCGTCGCGGGCTCGGAGGGTGGCCTCTCGTCGTGGCCTGCGTCGAATCTGACGGTGAACTCGCCCGGCTTCCTGCCCTCTGTGGCCTCGATCAACGCGATCGCCGCACGCGAGCTGGCGCTCGGCGACCTCGACGGCGACGGACGCGTCGAGGCGGTGTCGCTCAACTACAACGCGCGCGGCACCGACCGGGCGGCTGGGCTCTTCGGCTCGGCCTACTCCACGCCGTTCACGGCGATGCGCAAGTTCATCGTCGTGTCCGTCGACGCACCCTGACCGGCGGGAGCGCACGCGGCCCGTGGCCTCTCGCCCTCCGGCGAGGGGCCACGGGCCGTTCCGGCGACTAATCTCGGTTACATGGCAAGTGCGAAGGACGCCCCGGCGGTGGCACCGGGCGCACCGCGCCTTCACCTGCACCTGCTGGGCGGCTTCCGTGCGTCGCGCGACGACGGACCGCCCCTGCCCGAGCAGTGGACGCGGCCCGGCGCACGCACCCTCGTGAAGCTGCTCGCCGTCGCACCGGGGCACCGATTGCATCGGGACGAGATCATCGCCGTCTGCTGGCCGGACGCGACACCGGAGGCCGCCCAGCGCAGCCTCGGCGTCGCTCTGCACGCTGCGCGCCGTGCACTCGAGCCCGAACTCGCGGCGCGGCAGCCATCGAGCTACCTGACCACAGACGCTGCCCTGCTCCGGCTCGAGACGGCGACCGTCGAGATCGACGCCGACCAGGCCGAGGCACTTGCCGCGGCGGCGCTCGCCGACGGCGGCGTCCCCGAACTGACGGCCGCCGCCACGGCGCTCGCCGGCGATCTGCTGCCCGAGGATCGCTACGCCGAGTGGTCCCAGCCGCTCCGCCGCAGACTCGCCGAGGCCCGCACCCGCGTGCAGCTGCAGCTCGCCGACGCACTGCTCGACGCGGGACGCACGGAGGAATCGGTCGCAGCGGCAAGAGAGGCGCTCTCCGCATACCCCGCCGAAGAACGGGCGCACCGCACGATCATGCGCGCGTACCTGTCCCAGGGGCTCCGGCGTCAGGCCATCCATCAGTACCATGCCTGCCGCGAGGCGCTCGATGACGAGCTGGGCGTGCGCCCGGGACCGCAGACCGAGGCGCTGCATCTGCAGGCGCTCGATGTGCGCCACCCCGGTGCGAATCGCTCCGTCGACGGTGCCGTGCTGCCGCCGCCTGTGCTGCGGACTCCGCCGGCGAGCCCTCTCAGAGGCCGAGATGCCATCGTCGCTCGGCTCGCCGCCGATGACGCGCCCGCCGTGCTCCTCGTGACGGGTGAGGCCGGGATCGGCAAGACGCGGGTCGTCACCGAGGCCGCCCGTCGCATGCTCGACGCCGGATCGTTCGTGCTCTGGGGCGCCGCCCGCGATGCGGATGCGCACACGCCGTACGGCGCCGTGGTGGAGGCACTCGACGGGTGGCTGGCCGGCCGTCCGGCCGCCGAGCGGGCGAGAGTCGGCGGCGAGTACCCCGAACTCGCGGCGCTGCTCCCGAGCCTCGGCTCGGCCTCGCCCACCCTGCAGCGCAGCCCTGACGACGAACGCCGCCGCCTGTTCCTCGCCGCGGACGCCTTGCTCGGCGACCTCTCCGCGACGGCTCCCGTGCTCCTCGTGCTCGATGACCTGCACACCGCCGACCTCGGCACCGTGCAGCTGCTCAGCAGCCTGGCCCGCCGGGCCACAGCCACAGGCGCGCGCTGGCGCGCGATCGCGACCTTCCGAGATGACGAACTCGTCGCCGACGACGCGCGGCGCGGCATCCTCGACGGATTGCAGCATGACGGCGTCGCCGCGGAGGTGGCCGTGCCCCGGCTCGACCGTGAGGACTGCCGCGCCCTCGCGCTCGACATCGCCGGCGACGCGGTCGCCGACCGCGTCTGGCAGCTGTCGCTCGGCCACCCGCTGTTCGCGATCGAGCTCGCGCGCGAGGCGGGCGATCTCGGTACGAGGAGCCCTGGATCGTCGGGGGTGCGTCCGCTCGTCGCGGCACGCCTGGCCCGGCTGCCGCTCACCGCGCGTCGTGTCGCAGAGGTGGTCGCGATCGCGGGCGGTGAGGCGGCGGTCTCCGAGGTGATCGACGTCGCCACGCACGCCCTGCACCCTCCGCTCTCGAACGGCGAGGCCGCGGAGGCCGTCGACGCGGCCCTCAACGCATCCGTACTGTTCGAGCGCGACCTCGTCATCGACGGCCGGCCCGTGCCCGGCCTCGTCTTCCAGCATCCGCTCGTGCGGCTCACCGCCTATGACGAGCTCTCCCAGGCGCGCCGTCAGGTGCTGCACGGTGCCTTCGCCGACGTGGTGCTCCGCCGGCGTCCGCACGCCGTCGACACGCTCGCCACCCACCTCTCCCGTGCCGATGACCCACGCTCGACGACGTACCTTCGTCAGGCAGCCGAACGCGCAGCCGCACTGAGCGCCAATGACACGGCCGATCTGTACTACTCGGAGCTCATCAGCCGCCTCGACGCCGTGAGCGCGGAGGCCGCGTGGGTGCGGCTCGAGCGCAGCGTCATCCTGCAGCGGACCGGCCGGTTCGACGAGGCGCTGGCGGTGCTCACCGAGGCGCTCGGAGATCTCCGGCGTCGTGATGACGATGACGGCGTCGTCCTCGCCACGGCGCGGATGGCGGAGGTGCTGATCAGCACGGCCTCGCCGCACGATGCACTGGCGACGCTCGACACCGCGCCTGTCTCTGCGGGATCCGGCGCGCTGGCGGCCACCACGCACCACCTGGCACGCACCAGGGCGCTGCTCGTCACAGGTCGCTATTCCGACGCCGTGGACTTCGCCGCCCGCGCGCAGCAGACCGCCGGTCAGGTGCCGGAGCAGCGCCGCGGCGGCCTGATCGCCCGCGCGCTCCAGTTCCAGGCGGTGTCGCTGGCCCTTGCCGGGCGAGTCGCAGAGGCCGGCCCCGTCGCCGATGAGGCACTTCCCCATGCCGAGGCCTACGGAGACCCGCAGATCCTCGCCTCGGTGCTGTCCGTCCGGCGCGAGCAGGCGCGACGCTCGGGCCGCCTGCACGATGCACTGGCGATGGGGCGCCAGGCGCTCGAGCTCGCCGAGAGATCCGGCGAGCGGCTGTCGCAGGCGTTCGAGCAGGCGAATCTCGCCGAGCTGCACCTCCTCGTCGACGAGGTCGACGTCGCAGCCGAACTGGCGGATGCGGCGTGCACCGCGCCTCCCGATCAGGCTGGTCTCTCCACGCCCTACGCGCTGGTCTCGCGCGCACTCGTGCTCATACGGCGCGAACAGGACCCCTCCGCAGTCCTCGATGAGGCTCAGCGCGCTGCAGAGGCCTCGGCCGATCGTCAGGCAATCGACGAAGCCGGCAGGGCGCGGGCGACCTGGCTGATCGAGACGGGCGCGTATGACGAGGCCCTGCGCGTCCTCGGAGGACTCACCAGGGGCTCAGCGACTGCGGAGGCGTGGGCGCACCTCGGCCTCGGCGATGCAGCCGCTGCCGCCGAGCTCTCCGCCGCCGAGATCGCGCGCTCTGCGACCGGCGGCGAGCTGCTCTCCGAGGTCGATGCGAGGATCGCCCACGCCGCCGCGCTCGCCGCCCAGGGTCTGGGACCGCGCGCGGACGAGGAGTTCGCCGAGGCGGAGGAGCTCGCGACGCGACTGCCGTACCCGGCTGCGCTGGTCCAGTTGGCGCGCGCACGCGCACGCCGGTGACAACTCGTGGCCTCGTTCCGTCTCAGGGTGCGGCGTTCACCCGATCGATCGCTGCACGCGCTGCGGCGACGATCGTCGCGTCCGTCGCATCGAATCCGGCCGCTCCTCCGCCGGGGCCGCTCGGCGCGGCGTCGCCGGAGGGTCGGCGGGCGGAGAGATGCACCGCGACCGCCCCTGCCGACACGAGTGCGGGAATGTCCACGGCGCGGACTCCCCCGCCTGGCATGATCTGCACGCGGCCGGCGGACCTGCGGACGAGCGCCTCGATCGTGCCTCGTCCGTCGATGCTGCGCGCGGCGCCTCCGCTGGTCAGCACACGGCGGACGCCGAGTTCGGCCAGCCGATCTATGGCGTCCTCCGGGGTGCTGAGCGTGTCGATGGCGCGGTGGAAGACGACCTCGGCGCCCTCTGCGGCATCCGCCCAGCGCCTGAGCGCCTCCACGTCGATCCCGCCCTCGGCGTCCAGCGCTCCGATGACCACCGCTCCTGCCCCGCGACGTACGACCTCACGCACGTCGGCGGTGACCACAGAGATCTCGTCGGCGTCGTAGACGAAGCCGCCGGGCCGGGGGCGCACGAGCACTGCGACGCGATCAGCATGACCCGCGACAGCGAGCACCGCCTCGACGGCACCGGCGGATGGTGTGAGTCCGCCGGTCTCCGCGAGCGCCTGACACAGCTCGACGCGATCCGCGCCGGCACCGAACGCGGTGCGCGCACCGGCGGCGTCCTGCACGGCGATCTCCAGCTGAACGCGATGCTCCCGGCCCTGGGCGGTGATCATCCGATCGTCGCCACCGCGACGGCCGCGCCGCGCAGTCCGTCCGGGATGCTCAGGGTCGCGGTGCCGTCGGCGTGCGACGTCGCCGCGGCGATCGATCCGTCCGCCCACCGGGCTTCGCGTCCGGCCAGCTCGGGCGGAAGCGTCACCTCGCCGGTCGCCGGATCGAGCGCGTGCAGATAGACGCCCGCGGACGACGCCGTGTACCGCACGGGAGCGAGCGGTTCGCCGAAGCGGACCCATGGCCGGGTGCCGTAGATCGCATCGCCGTTCTCGCCCAGCCAGGAACCCATCGCGCGCATGGCGGCCAGCTGCAGCGGCGGGATCGAGCCGTCAGCCGCGGGGCCGACGTTGATCAGCAGGTTGCCGTTCTTCGAGACGACGTCGACGAGCATGCGGATCAGCAGCGCGGCGACGGCGAAGTCGTCGTCGCCCTTGCCTCCGTCACGGCCCCCACGCGCTTGATCCCCGGTCCGGTCGACGTCACGACCGGTTCGGTCGATCAGCCGTCCCGGATGCCCGGCTGGCCGGGATTCCGTGTCGGCGAGCACCTGCGCGCCCGGCACGGCGTCCCCGCGGCCGTCGACAACGACGCGAACCTGGCGGCGCTCGGCGAGCACACCGCGCAATTCGGTGCGGAGAAGCACTCCATCACCGTCAAGGCGGGCACCGCGATCGGCAGCGGCATCATCGTGGACGGCCGGGTGCATCGCGGGGCCACCGGAGCCGCCGGTGACATCACGCACACGAGGATCGACGGCAGCGGCGACATCCCGTGCTCCTGCGGCAACACCGGCTGCCTGGAGACGGTCGCCAGCGGCGCCAGCCTCGTGCGGCAGATGCACGAGCGCGGCTACAGCACGGTGCACACCACCGAGGACGTGCTCGCGCTCGCCAGGGACGCGCACCCGGATGCGACCACGCTCGTGCGCACGGCGGGCAACCACCTCGGTCAGGCGCTGTCGGGGGTGGTGAACTTCTTCAACCCGCACGCTCTGTTCCTCACCGGCAGCATGAGCGCGTCCGAGCCGTTCCTGGCCGCCGTCCGCAGCAGGGTCTACGAGGCCTGCCACCCACTGGTCACGCAGACCCTGCGCATCGAGGCCGCGCGCACGGGAGCGGACGCCATCCTGCAGGGCGCAGCCCGGCTGGCGATGGACGGTCTCGAACTGCGGGCCCCCTGACGCTCACACGCCGATGAGCGTCAGCTCTATCACCGGGATCAGCACGTCCGGCCGCTGCACGGGCAGGTGCACGGTGAGGGTGCCCTCGGCCTGCCCCGCGGGCGTCATGTTCACCGCCTGCTGGTCGGGGTCGATCACGGACGTGCGCAGCCACGAGCCGTCGTTCAGCAGCCGCGCGAAGCTCACGCGACCACCGAGATCCGGCAGGTGCACGAAGCCCAGCGGCCACGAGAACAGGTGCAGGTAGAGCCGGTCGCCGCGGCGCGTGTAGACGCCCTCGCGGGGCGGCACGAAGTCGGCGTGCCCCGCTCCGACGATCGCGTCCCGGTGCAGCCGCATCCACTCCCCGATCTCGGCGAGCGTCGCCTCGTCGCGCGGTGCGATCTCGCCGCGCCCGTTCGGACCGACGTTGAGCAGCATGTTGCCGTCCATCGACACCGAGTCCGCCAGCATCTGCGCGAGCAGGGTCGAGGACTTCTGGTCGTGGTTGTCGCGGTGATATCCCCAGGAGCCGTTCAGGGTCTGACAGGCCTCCCACACCTGGGGTACGCCGTTCCGGTCGACCAGGGGCGAGGTCGGCTGGTACTGCTCGGGCGTGACCAGATCGCCGGGGATGCCCAGCCGGTCGTTGACCAGCATGTCCGGCTGCAGCTCGCGACACAGGGCCAGCAGCTCTTCGGATCCCCAGTCCTCGGGGCCCTTTCCGGCCCAGCCGTCCCGGCTCTCCGGGTAGTTGAAGTCGAAGAACAGGTAGTCGAGCGTGCCGTAGCGTGTGAGCAGCTCCCGCACCTGCGCGTGCAGATAGGCGCGGTAACGCGCCATGTCCCTGCTCTCGTTGAGCTCAGCCGCATCGACGTCGTCACGGCGCGGGTGGTTCCAGTCCACGGTGAAGTCGGGGTGATGCCAGTCCAGCAACGAGTGGTAGAAGCCGACCTGGAGCCCCTCGGCGCGCACGGCGTCGACGAACTCGCGCACGATGTCGCGCCCGCAGGTGGTGACCGACGAGAAGTCGGTCTGGTCGGTGTCCCACAGGCAGAACCCGTCGTGGTGCTTGGTCGTCAGCACCACGTAGCCCATGCCGGTCTCCTTCGCCCTGCGGGCCAGCGCCCGTGCGTCGAAGAGATCCGGGTCGAAGTGCTCCACGTAGGGCCGGTAGTCCTCATCCGTCAGGCGCTCGTAGTTCTGCACCCACTCGTGCCGCGCCGCCACGCTGTACGCACCGAAGTGCACGAACATCCCGAACCGGGCCTCATCGAACCATTGCTGCCGCATACCTCCATCCTGGCACAGACATCGGATGTCTGTGTCGGTGAAGACAGAAGAGCGGATGCCGCCCGCTGGGCGACATCCGCTTCTCCGGTGTCTGTCAGGTCAGCGCGCAGCGCTGCCCTCGACGTAGTCCTCGTCCGACTGCTTCCAGGCGAACAGAGCGCGCAGCTCCTTGCCGGTCGCCTCGATCGGGTGTCCCTGCTCCTTCTCGCGGAGGGCGAGGAACTCGGCGCCGCCGTTGTCCTGGTCCTCGATGAAGCGCTTCGCGAAGGCGCCGGACTGGATGTCGGCCAGCACCTCGCCCATGCGGGCCTTCACGCCGGCGTCGATGACGCGCGGGCCGGAGACGTAGTCGCCGAACTCGGCGGTGTCGGAGATCGACCAGCGCTGCTTGGCGATGCCGCCCTCCCACATCAGGTCCACGATGAGCTTCAGCTCGTGCAGCACCTCGAAGTAGGCGATCTGCGGCTGGTAGCCCGCCTCGGTGAGGGTCTCGAAGCCGGCCTGCACGAGGTGGCTCATGCCACCGCACAGCACGGCCTGCTCGCCGAACAGGTCGGTCTCGGTCTCCTCGGTGAACGTGGTCTTGATGACGCCGGCGCGGGTGCCGCCGATCGCCTTCGCGTACGACAGTGCGACGTCCCAGGCCTGACCCGATGCGTCGCGCTCGACGGCGATGATGTCCGGGATGCCGCGGCCGGCGACGAACTCGCGGCGCACCGTGTGGCCGGGCGCCTTCGGGGCGATCAGGATCACATCGACGCCCTCGGGCGCGTCGATGTAGCCGAAGCGGATGTTGAAGCCGTGCGCGAAGGCCAGCGTCTTGCCCGGGGCCAGCTTGTCCTTGATCGAGTCGGAGTAGATGCCGCGCTGGTGCTGGTCCGGCGCGAGGATCATGATCAGGTCGGCCCACTCGGCGGCATCCGCCACGGACTTGACCGGGAAGCCGGCCTCCTCGGCCTTGGCGATCGACTTCGAGCCCTCCTTGAGGGCGATCGCGACCTCGACACCCGAGTCGCGAAGGTTCATCGCGTGGGCGTGACCCTGCGAGCCGTAGCCGACGATCGCGACCTTCTTGCTCTGGATGATCGACAGGTCGGCGTCAGCGTCGTAGAAGATCTCGGTGCTCACTTGTATTTCTCCTTGATAGTGGTACTTCGTCTCGCTTCGCTCGCTCAGCAATCGAGCGGGCAAGCATGGTTTCCGCGGATCAGCCGCGCAGCACGCGTTCGGTGATGCTCTTGCCGCCGCGGCCGATGGCGACGAGCCCGGACTGCGCCAGCTCCTTCACGCCGAAGGGCTCGAGGGCGCGCAGCAGGGCCTCGACCTTGCCCTTGTCGCCGGTGACCTCGACCACCAGGGCGTCCGGGGCGTAGTCGACGACGGAGGCGCGGAACAGGTTCACGACCTCGAGCACGTTCGAACGGGTGTTGTTGTCGGTGCGCACCTTGATGAGCATGTGATGGCGCTGCACCGACGCCGTCGGCTCGAGCTCGACGATCTTGATCACGTTGATCAGCTTGTTCAGCTGCTTGGTGACCTGCTCGAGGGGCAGGTCCTCGACATCCACCACGACGGTGATGCGCGAGACGCCAGGCACCTCGGTGACCCCCACCGCGAGGGACTCGATGTTGAAGCCGCGGCGGGCGAACAGCCCCGCGACGCGGGTCAGCAGACCCGGACGGTCCTCGACGAGCAGGCTCAGCACGTGCTTCGACATGATCAGTCCTCCTCGTCGAACGCCGGGGCGTGGTCTCGGGCGTACTGGACGTAGCTGTTGCTGACGCCCTGCGGCACCATCGGCCACACCATCGCGTCGGCGCTCACCACGAAGTCGATCACCACCGGGCGGTCGTTCGTCTCGAGGGCCGTCTGGATCGCGGCGTCCACGTCCTCCTCCTTCTCGACCCGCAGGGCGAGGCAGCCGTAGGCCTCGGCCAGCTTGACGAAGTCGGGGATGCGGGCGGTGCCGTGCCCGGTGTTCAGGTCGGTGTTCGAGTGACGGCCGTCGTAGAACAGCGTCTGCCACTGCCGCACCATGCCGAGCGACGAGTTGTTGATGATCGCGACCTTGATCGGGATGTTGTTGATGACGCAGGTGGCGAGCTCCTGGTTGGTCATCTGGAAGCATCCGTCGCCGTCGATCGACCACACCACACGGTCGGGCTCGGCCACCTTGGCGCCCATCGCCGCCGGGACCGAGTACCCCATCGTGCCGGCGCCGCCGGAGTTGAGCCAGGAGTTGGGGCGCTCGTACTTGATGAACTGCGCGGCCCACATCTGGTGCTGGCCGACGCCGGCGGCGTAGACCGCCTCGGGGCCGGTGAGCTCTCCGATGCGCTGGATCACGTACTGCGGCGACATCAGGCCGTCCTCGGGCTGCGAGTAGCCGAGCGGGAACTCGGTGCGCAGGCCGTCGAGGTAGGACCACCACTCCTCGATGTCGGGCTTCGCCCCCGAGGTGATGCCGCGGTAGGCGGTGTCGAGATCGACGAGGACCTCGCGCAGGTCACCCACGATCGGCACATCAGCAGTACGGATCTTGGAGATCTCCGCCGGGTCGATGTCGACGTGCACGACCTTCGCGTTCGGCGCGAACAGTGATGCCTTGCCGGTGACGCGGTCGTCGAACCGTGCCCCGAGCGACACGATGAGATCGGACTCCTGCAGCGCCAGCACGGCCGGGACCGTGCCGTGCATGCCGGGCATGCCGAGGTGCTGCTGGTGCGAGTCGGGGAACGCGCCGCGCGCCATCAGCGTGGTCACGACCGGTGCACCGGTCGACTCCGCCAGCGCGTACAGCTGCTCCGACGCCTTGCCGCGGATCACGCCGCCGCCGACGTAGAGCACCGGCTTCTTCGACTCGGCCAGCAGCGCGGCCGCGGCCTGGATCTGCTTGCCGTGCGCCTTCGTCACCGGGCGGTAGCCGGGCAGGTCCACCTTCGGGGGCCACACGAACGGTGCGACCTGCTGCTGGGCGTCCTTGGTGATGTCCACGAGCACCGGGCCGGGGCGGCCGGTCGAGGCGATCTCGAACGCGGCGGCGATGGCCCCGGGGATCTCGGTGGCGTCCTTCACCAGGAAGGAGTGCTTCGTCACCGGCATGGTGATGCCGACGATGTCGGCCTCCTGGAACGCGTCGGTGCCCATCAGCGTGGAGAACACCTGTCCGGTGATCGCCACGATCGGGATCGAGTCCATGTAGGCGTCCGCGATCGCGGTCACGAGGTTGGTCGCACCGGGGCCGGAGGTCGCGATGGTCACGCCGACCTTGCCGGATGCCGTGGCGTAGCCCTCGGCCGCATGCCCGCCGCCCTGTTCGTGCCTGACGAGCACGTGGCGGACACCGGTGGAGTCCATCAGCGGGTCGTACACGGGCATGATCGCGCCGCCCGGGATGCCGAAGACGTCGGTGACGCCGAGCTTCTCGAGCGAGCGGACGACGGCCTCGGCCCCGGAGATGTCCGGGGCGGCGGCAGGACGGGCGGGTGGCCGTGGCACGGCCGGTGCGGTGTCAGCAGTCATGTGTCATTCCTGATGTGATCTGGCGGATTCGTCGGGATGCCTGGGCACTCAACCGGTGGTGGCTCCTTCTGCAGCGGAGCGCACGAGTCGGGAGTACTTGGCGAGAACGCCTCGGGTGTAGCGCGGGGGAAGCGGCTCCCAGCCCTCACGGCGGGAGCTCAGCTCGGACTCGTCGACGAGTAGGTCGAGAGCACGAGCCGCGATATCGACCCGAATAAGATCACCATCGCGCACGAAGGCGATAGGACCAGCGTCCACCGCTTCGGGTGCTATGTGGCCGATGCACAGGCCGGTTGTGCCGCCTGAGAATCGTCCGTCTGTCAAGAGTAGTACATCTTTTCCGAGCCCCGCGCCCTTGATGGCCGCGGTGATCGCGAGCATCTCGCGCATTCCGGGGCCGCCCTTGGGACCCTCGTAGCGGATCACGATGACGGTGCCCGGTTCGATCGAGCCCTCCGCGACCGCGTCCATCGCCGCCCGCTCGCGCTCGAACACGCGTGCCTTGCCCTCGAAGACGGCGGCGTCGAAGCCGGCGGTCTTCACGACAGCACCCTCAGGCGCGAGCGAACCGTGCAGGATCGTCAGACCGCCGGTGGCGTGGATCGGGTTGTCGAAGGTGTGGATGACCTCGCCGTCGATCGGCAGCGGGTCGAGCTCGGCGAGGTTCTCCGCGAGCGTCTTGCCGGTCACGGTGAGCGCGTCGCCGTGCAGCAGGCCCTCGTCGAGCATCGCCTTCATGATCACCGGGATGCCGCCGTGCCGGTCGACATCGTTCATGACGTACTTGCCGAACGGCTTCATGTCGGCCACGTGCGGAACCCTGTCGCCGATCCGGTTGAAGTCGTGCAGGCTGAGCTCGACCTCGGCCTCCCGGGCGATCGCGAGCAGGTGCAGCACGACGTTGGTCGAGCCGCCGAGCGCCATCGCCAGGGCGATCGCGTTCTCGAACGCCTCCTTGGTGAGGATGTCGCGGGTGGTGATGCCCTGACGGAGCAGTTCGACCACGGCCTCACCGGAGCGGTGCGCGTAGTAGTCGCGACGGCGGTCGGCCGCCGGCGGGGCGGCGGAGCCGGGCAGGCTGAGCCCCAGGGCCTCGGCGACCGACGCCATCGTGTTCGCGGTGTACATGCCGCCGCAGGCGCCCTCACCGGGTGCGATGGCGCACTCGATGCGCTTGAGGTCCTCCTCGCTCATGAGGCCGGCGCGGCAGGCGCCGACGGCCTCGAACGAATCGATGATCGTGACGTCCTTCTCGGTGCCGTCGGAGAGCTTGACCCAGCCGGGCGCGATCGAGCCGGCGTACAGGAAGACGCTGGACAGGTCGAGGCGGGCGCTGGCCATGAGCATGCCGGGGATCGACTTGTCACAGCCCGCCAGCAGCACGGAGCCGTCCAGTCGCTCCGCCATCATCACCGTCTCGACGGAATCGGCGATGACCTCGCGCGAGACCAGCGAGAAGTGCATGCCCTCGTGGCCCATCGAGATGCCGTCGGAGACGGAGATGGTGCCGAACTGCAGCGGGTAGCCCCCGCCGGAGTGCACGCCCTCCTTCGCGCCCTGCGCGAGGCGGTCGAGGCTGAGGTTGCAGGGCGTGATCTCGTTCCAGCTGGATGCGATGCCGATCTGGGGTTTGTCCCAGTCGGCGTCGCCCATGCCGACGGCGCGGAGCATGCCGCGGGACGTGGTGGCCTCGATCCCGTCGGTGACGACGCGGCTGCGGGGCTTGATGTCGATCGCTGGAGCGGCGTCGGGTGCTTCGTGGAGGGACATGACGGAAGTCTATTCCCGACCGGCGCCCCGCTCATCCGCGATGGACGCCAGAAGGGCCGACATCTGCTGCGGGTTCTCCACACGCAGCGCGGCCGCGCTCTCCCCCGGGCCGACGCGCACGCCCAGGTCGCCGGGCGCCAGGGAGCGCAGTGCATCCTCGTCGGTCACGTCGTCGCCGGCGAACAGGACGGCGGTGGCACCGAACCGGGCTCGGAGCGTGGCGATCGCGGCGTCCTTGCCCTCCTGCCGGGAGGAGAACTCGAGGATGCGGCTGCCGGTGCGGCGCCGCCAGTGCGGAGCCCGCCGCGCCATCAGCTGGTCGACGGCGGAGAACGCCTGCGCCTCCACCGCGACGTCCGCCGATCGCCCGTGGATGCCGAGGCCGTACGTCTTGCGCTCCAGCGCGACGCCCGGATACGCGGCGAGGAGTTCCTCGACGTCGGTCCAGAGCTGTTCGCGCAGATCGCGCTCTTCGGGCGGGTCGGCCGGCTCGGTCGCCCCGACCCCGGGGGTCCATTCCTGTGCGCCGTGCGAGCCCGCGAGCGCCACGGGCGAGTCGTCATCGTGCTCGGCGATGATCCGGAGGTGCTCGAGGGTGCGCCCGGACACCAGCGCCACCAGCGTGTCCGGCAGTGCGGCCAGGCGCTCGACGGCGGCGGCCGCCTCGGGCACGGCACGCGCACTCATCGCGTCGGCGACGAGTTCCGACAGCGTGCCGTCGAAGTCCAGCGCGACGAGCAGCCGTGGCGTGCGGGCGACGGCAGCGAGCGCAGCATCCGCCGTTCCGGGAATCCAGGCGCGCGTCATGCGCGGGCCTTCTTGGCGCGCGCGTCGGCGAGCGCGTCGAGGAACGACGTCGACCAGGCATCCACGTCGTGTTCGAGCACGCGCTTGCGCAGCGAGCGCATCCGCCTGCCCTGTTCGGAGGCGGGCATCTCGATCGCGGTCATGATGGCCTCCTTCAGGCCCTCGATGTCGTGCGGGTTCACGCGCACGGCCTGCCGCAGCTCGTCCGCCGCGCCGGTGAACTCGCTCAGCACCAGCGCTCCCCTGTTGTCGAACCGGGTGGCGACGTACTCCTTGGCGACGAGGTTCATGCCGTCTCGCAGCGCGGTCACCAGCATGACGTCGGCGGCGAGGTAGAGCGCGACCATCTCCTCGCGGGGGAAGCCCTGATGCAGGTACCGGATGGCCGTGTGCCCGGTGGTGTCGTGGTCGCCGTTGATGCGGGCCACCGCGAGCTCGATCTCATCGCGCAGGTGCACGTACGCGTCCACGCGCTCCCGGCTGGGGCTGGCCACCTGCACGAAGGTGACGTCCTCGACCGAGATCCTGCCCTGCTCGAGGAGCTCTCCGTAGGCCTTGACCCTGTGCCGGATGCCCTTCGTGTAGTCGAGGCGGTCCACGCCCAGCAGGATGCGCTTCGGATTTCCGAGTTCAGCCCGGATCTCAGCGGCTCTTGCGCGGATGTCGGGGCGCTGCGCGAGCTCTCGGTACGGCGCGGTGTCGATCGAGATCGGGAAGGCCTTCACCAGCGGAGAGTGGCCGTCGGCCTTGGTCACTGTCGAGGCCTTGACCTCGTGCCGCAGGCGCCGGCGGACGGCCGCGAGGAAGTTCGTCGCGTCCTGCGCGCGCTGGAATCCGATCACGTCGGCCCCGAGCAGGCCGTGCAGCACCTGGTCGCGCCAGGGCAGTTGGGCGTACAGGCCGTGCGCGGGGAACGGGATGTGGTGGAAGTAGCCGATCGTGACGTCGGGGCGCAGCTCGCGGATCATCGCCGGAGCGAGCTGCAGCTGGTAGTCGTGCACCCAGATCGTGCCGTCCTTCGCGCAGGCCGCAGCGGCGGCCTCGGCGAAGCGCCGGTTCACCCGCACGTAGGCGTCCCACCATTCGCGGTGGTACTGCGGCGGAGCGATGACGTCGTGGTAGAGGGGCCAGATCGTGTCGTTGGAGAAGCCCTCGTAATACTCCGCGATCTCCTCGGCGCTGAGCGCGATGGGGATCAGCCGGATGCCGTCCGCGGTGAACGGGGCGAGCTCGAGGTCGGGCTGGCCCGCCCAGCCCACCCAGGCGCCGTCGACGCGGCGCATCATCGGCTCGAGGGCGGCCACCAGACCGCCGGGCGAGGTGCGCCAGCTCTCCTCGCCATCCGGGGCGACGACCCGGTCCACGGGCAGCCTGTTGGCCACCACCACGAACTCCGCCTGTTCGCTGCGCGACACGGATCCTCCCGTCCTGTCGCCGACGAGGGCGACCTCCCTAACAGGTCTACAGGCTATCGAGCGAGACGGCGCGGGGAGTTCAGCACGTGGTTGACCACGCCGGCGACGACCACGATGGCCGCGGCGAGGATCGGCAGGTACAGCGCGACGCTCGTCCCCACGCTCTCGGCCAGCCGGCCGGTGACCGCCGCTCCGAGGGACTGTCCGACGATGATCGAGGAGCCGAGCATGGTCATGACCGTCGCCGAGCGGCCGGCGGGGGTGTGCGCGGCGCCGAAGCTGTACTGCGTCACGAGGGTCGGGCCGATGCCGATGCCCATCAGTCCCAGCGCCAGGCTCATGGTCGGCACATCGTGGACGACGAACAGCAGGAGGGTGCCCGCGAACAGGATCCCGGAGAACACCAGCCACCGGTTCCGCAGGCTGAAGCTCGGCGGCAGGAAGGCGACGCCGAGGGCGAGCACGGCCGAGCCGACGCCCATCACGCCGTACAGGAGCCCGGCCTGCTCGGGGTGGCCGCGGTCCTCCATGAAGCTCGTCAGTGCCGTGAGCATCGTTCCGAAGAACAGTCCGACACCGAACATGCCCACGACGACCACGAGCAGACGCGCGCGGAACAGCTCGCGCACGGGCGCCACGGCCGCGCCATCGGCCTTCCGCGCCGCGGAGATGTGCGCACCACTCGGATGCAGCGCGAACGCGCCGACGAACAGGACCGTGAGCGCGGCGCCGATCACCAGCGGTGCCCACGGCGCGATCAGCGAGGCGAGCACGCCGACGAGGAACGGGCCGAACACGAACACGGTCTCGTCCGCAGCGGACTCGTAGGCCATCGTCCCGCCGATCACCTTCGGCTGGCGCGAGCGCGGCATGTTCTCAGTGATCATCGTGACGAGCCGGGAGCGCGACATCGGAGCGACCTGCGGAGCGGTCGCTCCGATCGCGAATGCGGCGATCAGCATCACGGCGTCCGGTGCCGTGCTGTATACGGCGAGAGTGAACAGCACGAGTGCCGCAGCATTCGCGACCGCGATGATCAGCAGCACCGGGCGCTGTCCGAAACGGTCGGCAGCAGCACCGAGCAGCGGGCCGATGCAGGCCGTGCCGAGACCGACGGCCGCCGAGGTGAGCCCGCCCAGCGAGATGGAGCCGCGGGCGGAGACCGCCAGGGTGAGCACGCCGACGACCATCATGGCGAACGGCAGCCGCGCGATGAACGCGATGACGAAGTACGGAAGGCCTGCCAGGCGGATCAGGCTCGGTGAGGAGGTGGTCTGTGTCATGGCTCTCGCGCGCCGGATCGGCGCGGGGTCGGGTGCCGCCGCTATCCGTCGGGGTGCCGACGGCCGGAAGATACACAGCTGGCGGATGCGTGGCATCCACCAGCCATTCTACCGGGCGCGACTTGCGGGAAACCGCTAGCGTGGATCCATGCGCTACCTGTTCAGCACCGGCCTGTTCGCCGCGATCTCCGCAGGGATCTCGCTGCTGCGCGGCACCCGCGATGCGCCCATCACCTGGCGGGCACTGCTCGCCTGGGCGAGCTGGGCCATCACCCTCGCCTTCGCCATCGGCGCCGTCGTCGACATGCGCCGCGACGAGCGCGGCGTCGCCGTCGCGGTCGACTCCCCCCTCGCCCCCGTCCAGGCGAAGCGGGCCAGGAAGCAGGCGAAGCTGATCGAGAAGACCGCGAAGGCGACGAAGCGCTGATCGTCAGCGGGTGAGAATGAGCGCCTCGCCCTGACCGCCGCCGCCGCACAGGCCGACGGCGACCGTGCCGGATCCGCGGCGGACCAGTTCGTGCGCCATGTGCGCGACGAGCCGGTTGCCACTGGCACCGATCGGATGCCCGATCGCGATGCCCCCGCCGTGGACGTTGACGATGTCCTCGCTGAGGCCCAGTTCTTCCTGCGATCGCGCGACCACGGCACCGAAGGCCTCGTTGATCTCGACGAGATCGAGATCCGAGGGCGAGATGCCCTGCTTCTCGCAGGCACGTCGGATCGCCCGCGCCGGCTGCGCCTGCAGCGAATTGTCCGGACCGGCGGTCTGGCCGCTCGCGCCGACGACGGCGAGCATCGGCCATCCCTTGGCCTCGGCGTTCTCCCGGGTGGTGAGGATCACCGAGGATGCACCGTCGGAGATCTGCGAGGAGTTGCCCGCGGTGATCGTGCCGCCCTCCGCGAAGGCGGGACGCAGCTTCGCGAGCGTCTCCATCGTCGTCTCGGGTCGCACGCCCTCGTCGCGCGTGAGCACGAGAGGGTCGCCCTTGCGCTGCGGCACCTCGACGGCGACGATCTCGGCGTCGAAGACGCCGGCCTCCGCCGCTGCGGCGGCGCGCTGGTGCGAGAGCTCGGCGACGCGGTCCTGGGTCTCGCGGGTCTGCTCGTAACGCGGGTTCTGCCGCTCGGTGGACGCCCCCATGCTCTCCCTGTCGTAGACGTCGGTGAGGCCGTCGTACGCCATGTGGTCGAGCACCTCGACGGTGCCGTAGGTCCAGCCGTCGCGCGAGCCCATGAGCAGGTGCGGCGCCCTGGTCATCGACTCCATCCCGGCGGTGACGACCGTGGTCGCGTCGCCGAGCCGGATCATACGGGCGGCGTCGATGATCGCGGTGAGCCCGGAGAGGCAGACCTTGTTCACCGAACTCGCCGGAACGTCCCAGCCGATCCCCGCACCGATGGCGGCCTGGCGGGCGGGGTTCTGTCCCGAGCCTGCCGGCAGTACCTGGCCGACGATGACGGCGTCGACCTCGGAAGGGTCGATGCCGCCCTGCGTCAGTGCACCCTTGATCGCGAGCGAGCCGAGCTGCGGCGCGGTGAAGGCCGCCAGCTGGCCCTTGAGCCGCCCCTGCGGCGTGCGCGCGGCGGCGACGATGACGATGTCGCTCATGAGTTCTCCTTCAGTGCTTCTGAGACGATCAGTCCGGGTTCCGTGGCCTCGATCACTTCCGCCACGGAGACGCCGGGCGCGGTCTCCACCAGCACCAGCCCGGCATCCGTGACATCGATCACCGCGAGGTCGGTGATGATGCGGTGCACCACGCCGCGTCCGGTGAGCGGCAGCGAGCAGTCGTTCACGATCTTGGCGCTGCCGTCCTTGGCCACGTGCTCCATCAGCACGATCACGCGTCCGGCGCCGTGCACGAGGTCCATGGCGCCGCCCGGTCCCTTGACCATCTTGCCGGGGATCATCCAGTTGGCGAGGTCACCGCGGGCCGACACCTGCATGGCGCCGAGGATCGCGGCGTCGATCTTGCCTCCGCGGATCATGCCGAAGCTCGTCGCGGAGTCGAAGTACGCCGCACCTGGCAGCGTCGTGACGGTCTCCTTCCCGGCGTTGATGAGGTCGGGGTCGACGTGCTCCTCCGTCGGATACGGACCGACGCCGAGGATGCCGTTCTCGGACTGCAGCACGACCGTGACATCCTCTGGCACGTAGTTGGGCACCAGGGTGGGCAGGCCGATGCCGAGGTTCACGTACGCACCGTCCTGCAGTTCGCGCGCAGCGCGGGCGGCCATCTCATTGCGGGTGAGCGCCATGTCAGTTCGCCTCCGTGATCGTGCGCCGTTCGATGCGCTTCTCGATGCCGGTGCCGACCTCCACGACGCGGTGCACGTAGATGCCGGGCAGGTGGATGCAGTCGGGGTCGAGCTCGCCTGGCTCGACGAGTTCCTCGACCTGCGCGATGCAGATGCGACCGGCCTGCGCGGCGAGCGGGTTGAAGTTGCGCGCCGCCTTGTTGAAGATCAGGTTCCCGTGCCGGTCTCCGCGCCAGGCGTGCACGAGGGCGAAGTCGGTGACGATCGACTCCTCGAGCACGTAGTCGCGCGGCGTTCCGGCGAGTGAGAAGCTGCGCACCTCCTTGACCGGGGACTCGATCGCGATGCCGCCATCGCCGTCGTAACGGCGGGGCAGGCCGCCCTCCGCCACCTGGGTGCCGACGCCGGTCTGGGTGAAGAACGCCGCGATGCCCGCGCCGCCTGCGCGCAGCTTCTCGGCCAGTGTGCCCTGAGGCGTGAGCTCCAGCTCGAGCTCGCCCGAGAGGAACTGCCGCTCGAACTCCTTGTTCTCGCCGACGTACGACGAGGTCATCTTGCGAATTCGCCGCGCGCCCAGCAGGATGCCGAGCCCCCAGTCGTCCACGCCGCAGTTGTTGCTGACGATGCTGAGATCGCGGGTGCCCTGCGCGTGCAGGGCCTCGATGAGCTTCATCGGATTGCCGGACAGGCCGAATCCGCCGACGGCCAACGACGCTCCGTCGGGGATGTCGGCGACCGCCTCTGCGGCCGATGCCCATTGCTTGTCGATCACGCGTCACTCCTTCGTGATGGGGTACCCCTCCAGCATCCGCCCGCGGAGGGCGGTGCGCCAACCGGATGCTTGCGATGTGGTCGCGGCGAGGACTAGCGTCCACATTATGGAATCCTTGTCCACGGCCAGACGCACTGTGCCGGGTGCGCAGGCGATCGCCCGCGCGTCGCGCCTGCTGCGACTTGTCACCGCCGCGGCCGACGGCGCCTCACTGCAGGCGCTCGCCAGAGACGCCGACCTCAGCCGGTCGACCGCGCACCGCCTGCTGAGCGCCCTGCAGGCGGAGGGCCTGGTCGACCAGGACCGCGCGACCGCACTCTGGATGCCCGGCCCCGAGCTGTATCTGATGGGCACCGTCGCCGCGGCGCGCTACGACGTGACCGAACTCGCGCGCGACATCGTACGATCTCTCGCCGTCAAGACAGAGGAGAGCGCCTTCCTCTCGGTCAGGCGCGCCGACGAGACGGTCTGCCTGCTGCGCGAGGAGGGGTCGTTCCCGATCCGGTCCTTCGTCCTCAGCGAGGGTGTCCGCTTTCCACTCGGCGTGGCCAGCGCCGGCCTCGCGATCCTCTCGTTCCTGCCTGACCACGATGTGGATGCCTACCTGGACCGGCATCCGGAGCTGCCGGAGAGGTGGGGGCGCACTCACGCGCAACGCCCTCTGCGCGCCCGGCTCTCCGAGACCAAGGCGCGCGGCTACTCCGTCAACCCCGGACTGATCGTGGAGGGATCGTGGGGAATGGGCGCTGCGGTCTTCGACCGCGACGGCCGCCCGGAGTGGGCGCTCAGCCTGACCGGCGTCGAGTTCCGGTTCGGACCGGATCGGCTCCCCCAGCTCGGCCGCACTCTGCTCGCCCACGCGCACCAGCTCTCCTCGCGGATCGCGGGTTCGCGGCGCTGACAACCCTAATCCATACCATTAGATATATACTTCTTGGTATGGATCGAGACGAGATCATTCCGACGCTGGTGCTGTCGTCGTACGCACTGGGCCGGATCGCTGCACAGGATGCGCGCAACGACGCGCCAGCCGCGCAGTGGCGAGTGCTCAGCCTGCTCGACGAGTCCCCCGCGCAGCGCGTCGGGACCCTCGCTGCGGCCGCCCGCACCACGCAGCCCGGAATGACCCGACTGATCGGTGATCTGGAGCGCGCGGGGCTCGTCGTGCGGACTCCAGACCCCGACGACTCGCGGGCGACGCTCGTGACCATCACCGCGGACGGGCGCCAGGCGATCCACGCCTGGCGCAAGGAGTTCCGCGCCACGCTCGCACCGCGTTTCGCGGGGTTGGGCGACGAGGACTGGGAAGTCCTCGCCCGCGCGGCGCAGATCCTGCACGACCACAGCAGAGAGACAGGAGACGCAGTATGAGCACGACGACGGGATCGGTCTGGAGACAGCCCGCACAGGTTTGGGCGGTGGCGTTCGCCTGCGTCGTGGCGTTCATGGGCATCGGCCTCGTCGACCCGATCCTGCCGGCCATCGCCGAGTCGCTGAAGGCGACGCCGGTCGAGACCGAGCTGCTCTTCACCAGTTACCTTCTCGTCACCGGTCTCGCGATGCTCATCACCAGCTGGGTGTCCAGTCGCATCGGTGCAAAGGCGACCCTGCTCACCGGTCTCGGCCTCATCGTCGTGTTCGCCCTGCTCTGCGCGACCAGCGGCAGCGTCGAGGCCGTGATCGGATTCCGCGCCGGCTGGGGTCTCGGAAACGCGCTGTTCATCTCCACCGCCCTCGCGAGCATCGTGGGCGCGGCGTCCGGCGGCAGTGCTGCGGCGATCGTCCTCTACGAGGCTGCACTGGGCCTCGGCATCGCCGTCGGACCGCTCCTGGGAGGCCTGCTCGGTGAAGTGAGCTGGCGCGGCCCGTTCTTCGGCGTCGTCGTGCTGATGGCCATCGGCTTCATCGCCGTGCTCACCCTGGTGCGCGACAAGGGCGGGAAGCGCGAACCCGTGCCGTTCTCCGCGCCGTTCACCGCGCTCGGCCGGCCGGCGCTCGCGATCCTGGCCGTCGCCGCCCTGTTCTACAACATCGGATTCTTCGTGCTGCTGGCGTTCTCGCCGTTCCCGCTCGGATTCGGTGCGATGGGCATCGGCTTCACGTTCTTCGGCTGGGGCGTGGCCCTCGCCGTCACCAGCGTCTGGGTCGCTCCGGTGCTGATGCGCCGGATGCGTCGCACCACGATCATCCTCACCGTGCTGCCGCTGCTCGCGATCGATCTGGTCGTCGCCGGCCTGGTCGTGGCCGACGCGATGTGGCTCGTCGTGTGCATCATCGTCGGCGGCCTGCTGCTCGGCATCATGAACACCGTGCTCACCGAGGCGGTCATGGAGGCGACGGATCTGCCCCGCTCCGTGGCCTCCTCGTCGTACTCGGCCGTGCGTTTCCTCGGCGGCGCGGCCGCCCCGCCGCTCGCCGCCCTGCTCTGGCACCACTACAACGCCACAGTGCCGTATCTGTTCGCCGCCGCCTCGGTTCTGCTCGCCGCCCTCACGGTGCTGCTCGGCCGCAAGGTGCTCGCACACATCGACGACGAGAGCGAAGGTGCCGGCGAGGACGCCGAGGCTATCCTCGTGGGAGATGCGGCCTGATCCGCCGCTCCCCCGACCCGAGGAGACGATGACGTCGTGGCCGCCGAGCAGACGCTTCCCCCGCGCAGCCGCATTGTGGCCGAGCACCTCGCCGCCGCCGGCGTCGACACCGCGGTCGTCGTGCTGCCCGACTCGGCGCGCACGGCGGCCGAAGCCGCCCGGGCGGTGGGCTGCGAGGTCGGCGCCATCGCGAACAGCCTCGTGCTCACGGCGGACGGCACACCCCTCCTGGTGATGACCAGCGGCGCGCACAGGGTCGACTTCGGCGTGTTGAGCACCGCTCTCGGCGCCACCGAGGTCGCCATGGCCCCCGCCGCTCTCGTGCGCGAGGTCACCGGTCAGGCGATCGGCGGCGTGGCCCCTGTGGGGCACCCCGCACCGCTGCGCACGTTCATCGATGAGGATCTGCAGAAGCACGAGCAGATCTGGGCGGCGGCGGGCACTCCGCACTCCGTCATGCCACTGACCTTCGAGCAGTTGCGCACACTCACCGGCGGCGCACTGGTGCGGGTGGCGTAGCGCTACTCCACCATGAGGTCGTCGATCTCCAGGTCGTCATCGAGCAGGCAGTACACGGTCATGTCCGGGAAGTTGTCGGTGGCCACGTAGAGCAGTGTCACGCCGCCGTCACCGAAGACGACGACGCCGTCCAGGGTGATGTCATCGGCGAGGTCGGCGAGCAGGTCGTCGAGATCGGATTCGTCGTCCTCCGCGGCGGCCTCTGCGAGTGCACGCACGACATCGCGCTCGATACCGTTCAGGATCTCCTCGGTGAGCCGCGCGAGTGCGTGTTCCGCGGTGGACTGCATCTCGTCGAGATCGGGGAGGTTCTCCGGGTCGACCCCGCCGCCGCCGTCGTCATCATCCTGATCGTCAAGGTCGTCGTCCTCCTCGTCGAGGTCGAAGTCGTCGTCGAAGTCGTACTGCACCGTGACGCGCCGCCCGCCGGGAAGGTCGGCCATCGCCGTGAGCGCGCCGTCCTCGTCGGTGTCGATCTCGTCGAGCTCGATCATGAGAGCCTCCTCGTGAAGGCCATGATCCCACCAGGATGCGCGGGACGGAAGAGCCGCAGCGGTGAACGGCCGGCGAAACGATGCGACCGTCACAGATCCTCTGGAAGACTGCTCGAATGGACCGGATCCTTCTCGTGCGTCACGCCCAGGCCCACGGCCATGATGACGCCGACCCCGCGCTGAGCACGGTCGGCGAGCAGCAGGCCGCCCTGCTGGCGGAGCGACTCGCCGACGAGCCGATCGTCAGGGTTCTCAGCAGCCCTCGGCGACGCGCGCAGCAGACGTCGACTGCCATCGCCGAGCGTGCGGGCCTGCGGGCGGAGGTCGCGTCTCTCCTCGACGATCGCACCCCGATGCCCTCCGCGGGGCGCTGGAGCGACTATCCGGAGCACCGTTGGGGATGGCTTCGGGAGACGCCAGCGGAGGAGCAGGACGAGGACGGCGTCGAGCTGCGCTCTGCCTGGACACGGCTCAACGGGATGCTCGGCGAGGACGGCCCCGCCGGCGGCACTCTCCTGATCGTGACGCACGCATTCGTCATCGGCAGCTTCGTCGCCTCCGCGCTCTCCGCGCCCCCGTCAGCATGGATGCTGCTCCCCATCGGGAACGCGTCGATCACCGAGATGCAGCGCAGATCGAACGGGGAAATCGCCGTTGTGCGCGTCAACGACTCCGGGCACCTCTGAGCACGAGGCGACGACGCGCCCGGGAGTGCGGCGCGGATTTGTCCGCGACCCCCGGCTCCTGGTAACGTAATTCCTCGTTGCCGGACAAGCAATACGCACCTCTAGCTCAATCGGCAGAGCAACTGACTCTTAATCAGTGGGTTCTGGGTTCAAGTCCCAGGGGGTGCACCGAATACCCCGTCTCATCAGGTTCTTGATGAGACGGGGTTTCTCGTTGTCACGTCGTTCTCACACGTCCGCCCACTATCCTGTGAACGTGACCCCCTCCCCCGCGAACAGCTCCCTCGACGCCGATCTCGAGCTCGCCCTGCGGCTCGCCGATGCGGCGGATGCGCAGTCGCTGCCGCGATTCGACGCGGCGGATCTCGAGGTGTCACTCAAGGCCGACCGGTCGCATGTCACGGACGCGGATCTCGCCACCGAGCGCGCCATCCGCGACCTCCTTGCGGCCGAGCGCCCCGACGACGGGATCCTCGGCGAGGAGTTCGGCGCCGGCGGTGACACGCACCGGCAGTGGATCATCGATCCCATCGACGGCACCGCGAACTTCCTGCGGGGCGTGCCCCTGTGGGGCACGATGATCTCACTGGCGATCGGCGGCGTACCCACGGTGGGTGTCGTCAGCATGCCGGCCCTCGGACGCCGCTGGTGGGGCGTGGTCGGCCGCGGCGCGTGGACCAACGGCGACGGCGGCTACCGTCCGATCCAGGTGTCGCAGGCGGCATCCCTCGACGAGGCGAGCGTGAGCTTCCAGAGCATCACCCAGTGGGCCGATGCCGGACATCTGCCCGAACTGCTGGCCCTGGCCGAACGCGTCTGGCGTGACCGCGCCTACGGCGACGTGTACAGCTACATGCTGCTCGCCGAGGGACGCCTCGAGATGGTCGCCGAGTTCGACGTCAAGGAGTACGACATCGCCGCGGCCGTCGCGATCGTCCGCGCCGCGGGCGGCCGATTCACCGCGTTCGACGGGTCCGACTCGATCACGGACCGCTCCGCCCTCGCCACCAACGGCGTCCTGCACGACGCCGTCCTCGAACTCACTCGCAGCGCTGCGAGCTGACCAACTCGGCGATGCCCCCGCATCCCGACCGACCGACAAGAGACGATGATCCCCCGCATCCCCCTCGCCGCCACCGGCGTCCTCGCCCTCGCCCTCGCGATCACCGCCTGCGCCCCCGCTCCCGAACCGGCCCCGACGAAGACCACGACGGCGGAGAAGCCCGTCGAGGCTCCGCCCGCGACCGCCGCAGCAGAGGAGCCCGATCCCGCACCGACCAAGGGCGCAGACCCGACCTGCGACACGATCATCTCCGCCGGCACGGTGAAGGCGCTGAAGGACCAGGGCTGGTCCGCAGAGCCCACCGACTTCACTCTCGGCGAGCTCGTCCTCGAGGGCGGCATCATGTGCAGCTGGGCGGACTACTCCGCCGCCTCGGATCACGGTCAGCAGTACGGCTGGGCACCCATCGACGCGGAGACGGCTGCGGATGCGCAGTCGAAGATGCTCGCGGAGGGCTGGCAGCGCGTCGACGGCGCCGAGGGCTTCATCACGGAGGATCCGAAGTACGCGTTCGCCACCGACGAGGACGGCTACGGCGTGACCTACGAGTTCGGCGACGGCTGGGTCAAGTACGCCGACACCAAGCAGGGCCTGCTCCTCGTGGACTGGAAGTGATCCTCCCCGGGACACGAAGAACGCGCGACGGCCTGCGGCC
>NZ_QUAB01000047.1 GCF_003387575.1 Microbacterium bovistercoris
TGGTACTGCAGGGGGGACCCTGTGGGAGAGTAGGACACCGCCGAACTCCTTCTAAACGAAAGAGCCACCCAAAGCTGGGTGGCTCTTTCGCGTTAACACGCCCTTTCAACGCACCCGCTGTGACAACACCTCCGCCGCTTCCACGACCGCATCGGCGGTGCGGCCGGCGTCGACCGCAGTGTCCGTCCACGTCACGGCGATCGCCGCGGCCGGCCAGCCGGCGTGATCCGTGACGGCAGCGGCGACCGATCGGAAACCCTCGGTGATCTCGCCGTCTTCGGTGGCCACACCGCTCTGACGGACCATCCGGAGCAACTCGCGAAGCTCGGAGGGCTTCCTTGGACCCCGGCCTGTGCGCTCGGTGAACGACGAAGCATCCGGGTACAGCGCGCGCACCTGTACCTTCGGCAGCGCGGCGAGCATCGCGCGCCCGGTGGCCGTGAGGTGTGCGGGCAGCCGTACGCCGACATCCGTCACCAGAGCCGGCCGTCGCACCGCGCGCTCCTCGACGATGTAGAGCACGTCGCGTCCGCTCATCACGGCGAGGTGTGCGCTCTCGCCGAGTCTGTCCGCGAGTCCTGCGACCAGCGGCCGCCCCAGACGCGCGAGGGGCTCCTGCCTGGCGTATCCGCCGGCCAGCTCGAACGCGGACGTGCCGAGGCCCCACCGCCGGTCCTGCGCGAGATGGACGACGAAGCCGTGCTCTTCGAGCGTCGCCAGCAGGTGATAGACGGTTGAGCGCGGGATATCGAGATCCCGTGCCAGGGCGGATGCCGCGATCGGCGCCGGTCTGCGGGCCAGGTGCCGCAGGATGCGCAGGGTCTGGTCGGCCGCGGGCACCTGAGGACGTCGATCCACTTCGTCTGAGATCACAGACAAAGGATGTCACATCCCCCTGTTACGCGGGGGAGAGGGGGTGTGGAATCGTCTTATGCCTCAGAACTCCTCGGTCGTCGTCGGCGCCGCCCCTCTCGCGCCGGCTGACGTCGTCGCCATCGCCCGTCATCACGCCCCCGTCGTCATCGACCAGGGCGCGCTCGGTCGGGTGGCCGACTCGCGTCGTGTCATCGACGCCATGGCCGCCGACCCGGTGCCGCACTACGGCGTCTCCACCGGGTTCGGTGCTCTGGCCACCACCTTCATCGCGCCTGATCGCCGCCGTCAGCTGCAGGTCAGCCTGATCCGCTCGCACGCGGCGGGGACGGGCCCCGAGGTCGAGACCGAGGTCGTGCGCGCGCTGCAGCTGCTGCGTCTGCAGACCCTGGCATCGGGTCGTACCGGCGTACGCCCCGTCGTCGTCGAGACCTATGCCGCCATGCTCAACGCCGGCATCACCCCGCTGGTCCGCGAGTACGGATCGCTGGGCTGCTCCGGCGACCTCGCGCCCCTCGCGCACGTCGCCCTGGCCGCCATGGGCGAGGGAGAGGTGCGCAACTCCGACGGCGACCTCGTCCCGGCCGCGGACGCCCTCGCCGCCGCCGGCATCGCGCCGCTCGTGCTGGAGGAGAAGGAGGGCCTCGCCCTCATCAATGGCACCGACGGCATGCTCGGGATGCTCGTGCTGGCCCTGCACGACCTCGAGATGCTGGTCACGACCGCGGACCTCTCGGCCGCGATGTCGATCGAGTCCCAGCTCGGCACCGACGCCGTCTTCGCGGAAGACCTCATGGCCCTCCGCCCGCAGGTGGGACAGGCGGCATCCGCGGCCAACCTGCGCGCGTTCCTCGGCAACTCTCCCATGGTCGCCAGCCACAAGGGACCCGACGACGGCCGGGTGCAGGACGCCTACTCGCTGCGCTGCTCGCCGCAGGTCCACGGCGCCGCACGCGACACCATGGCGCACGCCACGATGATCGCCGAGCGTGAGCTCGCCTCGGTCGTCGACAACCCCGTCGTCACCCTGGACGGGCGCATCGAGTCCAACGGCAACTTCCACGGCGCACCGGTCGCCGTGGTGCTCGACTTCCTCGCGATCTCGGTCGCCGACGTGGCATCCGTCTCGGAGCGCCGCACCGACCGCGCGCTCGACCCGGCGCGCAGCCACGGACTGCCGCCGTTCCTCGCCTCCGAGGTGGGCGTCGACTCCGGCCTGATGATCGCGCAGTACGCTGCAGCCGGCATCGTGTCCGAGCTGAAGCGTCTCGCCGCCCCCGCATCCGTCGACTCGATTCCGTCGTCGGCCATGCAGGAGGACCACGTCTCGATGGGCTGGGCCGCCGCCCGCAAGCTGCGTCGCGCGATCGACGGGCTGGCCCGCGTGCTCGCCATCGAGATTCTCACCGGCGCCCGGGCGCTCGACCTGCGTGCGCCGCTCGTCGCCGGACCCGCCACCGGCGCGGTGCGCGACCTGGTCCGCACCGTCGCCGGCGGTCCCGGCCCCGACCGCTTCCTCTCGCCCGAGATGGAAGCCGTCTTCGAACTCGTCATCTCGGGCGCCGTCGCCCGCACCGCCAAGGAGAACGCGAATGTCTGACGCCACCCTGCACGACCCGACCCGCACCATCCGCGCCCCGCGCGGCAACGAGCGCACCGCGAAGAGCTGGGGCGCAGAGGCCGCCAAGCGGATGCTGATGAACAACCTCGACGCCGAGGTCGCCGAGCACCCCGAGGACCTCGTCGTCTACGGCGGCACCGGCCGCGCGGCCCGCTCCTGGGAGGCGTACGACGCGATCGTGCGCACCCTCGACGAGCTCGAGGCCGACGAGACCCTGCTGGTGCAGTCCGGCAAGCCGGTCGGCGTGTTCCGCACCCACGAGTGGGCGCCGCGCGTGCTCATCGCCAACTCCAACCTGGTGGGCGACTGGGCCACCTGGCCGGAGTTCCGCAAGCTCGAGGCCGAGGGCCTGATGATGTACGGCCAGATGACCGCAGGATCCTGGATCTACATCGGCTCGCAGGGCATCCTGCAGGGCACCTACGAGACCTTCGCCGCCGTCGCACGCTCGCTCGGTAAGGACTCGCTCAAGGGAACCCTCTCGCTCACCGGTGGCGCGGGCGGCATGGGCGGCGCGCAGCCGCTCGCCGTGACGCTCAACGAGGGCGCCTGCCTCATCGTCGACGTCGACGAGACCCGCCTGTCGCGGCGTGTCGACCACGGCTACCTCGACGTGTACTACACCGACCTCGACGAGGCGATCGCCCGCGCGGTTGCCGCGAAGGAGGCCGGCGAGGCGCTCTCGGTCGGCATCGTGGGCAACGCAGCCGAGGTCTTCCCCGAGCTGCTGCGCCGCGGTGTGCCGATCGACATCGTCACCGACCAGACCAGCGCACATGACCCGCTCGCCTACCTGCCGATCGGTGTCTCCGTCGCAGACTGGAAGGCCGAGGCCGAGCGCGATGCGGAGGAGTTCACCCGTCGCTCGCGCGAGTCGATGGCCGCGCACGTCGCCGCGATGGTCGCGTTCCAGGATGCCGGCGCCGCCGTGTTCGACTACGGCAACTCGATCCGCGCCGAAGCGGTGCTCGGCGGCTTCGACCGTGCCTTCGAGTTCCCGGGCTTCGTGCCGGCGTACATCCGGCCGCAGTTCGAAGAGGGCCGTGGCCCGTTCCGCTGGGCAGCGCTCTCCGGGAACCCGGAGGACATCTACAAGACCGACCGTGCCATCGCCGAGCTGTTCCCCGAGGACAAGGCGCTGCACCGCTGGCTCGAGAAGGCCGGCGAGAAGGTGCACTTCGAGGGCCTCCCCGCCCGCATCTGCTGGCTCGGATACAAGGAGCGCCACCTGGCGGGCCTGAAGTTCAACGAGATGGTCGCCTCCGGCGAGCTGTCCGCGCCGATCGTCATCGGCCGCGACCACCTGGACTCGGGCTCCGTCGCGAGCCCTTACCGCGAGACCGAGGCGATGAAGGACGGCTCCGACGCGATCGCCGACTGGCCGCTGCTGAACGCGCTGCTCAACACCGCCTCCGGCGCCAGCTGGGTGTCGCTGCACCACGGTGGCGGCGTCGGCATCGGCCGCTCCATCCACGCCGGTCAGGTGACCGTCGCAGACGGGTCCGAGCTGGCGGCCGAGAAGCTGGAGCGCGTGCTGACGAACGACCCCGGCACCGGAGTCATGCGTCACGTCGACGCCGGCTACGACCACGCGAAGGACATCGCCCGCGAGCGCGGCCTCAAGGTGCCGATGGGGCTGTGATGTCGACGCTCATCACGAACATCGGGGAGCTGACGACCAACGCCGGCTCCCCGGACGACCGCCTCGGCACCCTGCACGACGCCGCGGTGCTCATCGAGGACGGCAGGATCGCGTGGGTGGGGGCCTCGGGGGATGCCCCCGCCCACGCGGATGAGTTCGTCGACGCCGGCGGCCGTGCCGTCATCCCGGGCTTCGTGGACAGTCACAGCCACCTGGTGTTCGGCGGCGATCGAGCCGCGGAGTTCGAGGCGCGGATGGCCGGCCAGAAGTATGCCGCCGGCGGCATTCGCTCGACGGTGGCAGCCACCCGCGGCGCCACGGACGACGAGCTGCGCGCGCGGCTGCGCGGCTTCATCGCGGAGCTGCTCGCTCAGGGCACCACGACCGTCGAGATCAAGAGTGGCTACGGTCTCGACGTCGCCACCGAGGAGCGCCTCGTGCGCCTGGCATCCGAGGTGACCGAAGAGGTCACCTACCTCGGCGCGCACGTCGTGCCCGCCGAGTACGCCGACCGGGGCGACGAGTACGTCGACCTGGTGGTGGGGGAGATGCTGGATGCCTGTGCGCCTCACTCCCGATGGATCGACGTGTTCTGCGAGACCGGTGCCTTCACCGTCCCGCAGTCCCGGCGGGTGCTCGAAGCCGGCATCGCCCGCGGCCTGAAGCCGCGCGTGCACGCCAGCCAGCTCGGCCCGGGCGACGGCGTCCGACTGGCCGTCGAGCTGGGCGCGGCATCCGTCGACCACGGCACCTACCTGACCGATGACGACATCGCAGCGCTCGCCGCGTCGGACACCGTGCTCACGCTGCTGCCCGGCGTGGAGTTCTCCACGCGGCAGCCCTATCCCGACGCGCGCCGGCTGATCGACGCCGGTGTGACAGTCGCGATCGCCTGCGACACCAACCCGGGGTCGAGCTTCACGAGTTCGATGCCGTTCTGCATCGCCGTAGCCGTGCGCGACATGCGGATGACGGTGGCCGAGGCGGTCTGGGCGGCCACCGCCGGGGGAGCGGCGGCCCTGCAGCGCGAGGACGTCGGGGTGATCGCGCCCGGCAAGCGCGCCGACGTCGTGCTGCTCGACGCCCCGACCCGCGTGCACCTGGCCTACCGGCCCGGCGTGCCCCTGGTGAAGCAGGTCTGGAAGGACGGGGTCGCGGCGCTCTGAGCGTCCGGCCCGGAAGCGGAGGAGAACACATGGCACTGTCGCACGACGACCTCTGGCCCCGCGCGGGAGGCTGGCCCGCGTTCGACGGCGCGGCCGATGCCGTGCTTCTCGGCATCCCCGCGTGGCGCTCTTCGCTCTCGCCCACCGGTGCGCACGCCACGCCGTCCGCGGTGCGCGAGGCGCTGCAGCGCTACAGCGCGACCCTGATGACGAGCCCACCGCTCGACCTGAACGCTGCGCTGCGCATCGCGGATGCCGGCGACGTGACCGAGCCCGACGGTGACGAGGGAGTCGAGCGCGCGGTGGCGCGCGTCGCGGGGATCGCCGCGGCCGCCGATCTCACCATCGCGATCGGCGGTGACAACTCGGTGACCTATGCCGCAGCCCGTGGATCGCGTGCGGACGGCCTCATCACGATCGATGCGCATTTCGACCTGCGCGACGGGGTGTCCAACGGATCGCCGGTACGCCGTCTGGTCGAGGATGCCCCGGAGCCGATCGACCCGCGCAGGATCGTGCAGATCGGCATCGCCGACTTCGCGAACTCGGCCGCCTATGCCCAGCGCGCGGCGGACTGGGGGATCCGCGTGATCACCCTCGACGAGCTGCGCCGGCGCGGGATCGAGGACGTCGCCTCCGAGGCCCTCGAGATCGCGGGAGCCGGGTCGCGGATCCACTTCGACATCGACGTGGACGTGTGCGACCGCTCCGTCGCTCCCGGATGCCCGGCGAGCGTCCCGGGTGGACTCGCGGCGTGGGAGCTGCGTGCGCTGACGCGCCGCATCGCCGCCGATCGGCGAGTGGTCAGCGCGGACATCGCCGAGGTCGATGCGACGGCGGACACCGAGGATGCCAGGACCGTGCGCCTCGCGGCGCTGTGCGTGCTCGAACTGCTCGCGGGTCTCGCCTCGCGCTGAGCCGCCCGCTTCGGGGCGTCGTCCTGCGGCGGGTCAGGGGACCCGCGACCAGGCGATCATGGTGCACACCGTCAGCCCGGCCAATGCCACGACGGCCATGCCGAGCATCAGCACGGCCAGCCACCGCAGCCGCCGGGCGTGGTCGGCTGCGCCGAGGCGCACGGCGATCATTCCGGCGTAGAGCAGCATCGTCGCGATCAGCGTGATCCAGGCCATCGGTCGCGCGGCGCCCGGTGACATCAGGACCAGCGTGAGCGGGATCGCGCACAGGACGAGGAAGACCCCTCCGGCGACGAGCCAGATCCGGCCGCTCGACGTACGGAGCGCCGGCTGGTTGCGCACCAGCGTGGGGTCGGCCTCCTGGTCCTCGGTCACGGCATCAGCGCTCTTCTCCCGGCTCGGCGAGCCGGTCGCGCAGCATCCGCTTGCCCTGCTCCCCGGCCTTGAGGCTGTTGTGCTGGATCTTGCGGAACCATTCGGCCAGCTCCGCGTCCTCGGCGAACTCCGCGTCCTCGATGTAGGTCTGCATGGTCCAGGCGTTGCGCAGCGACGCCTCCAGCACGCAGACGAGGTTGTAGTTCTTGTCCTTCATCGTGCTCTCGGGCATGTCGTCCATCTCCTTCTCTCGTCTTCCGTGACCACTCAGCGTCGGTCCCGCATCGGGTTCCGTGCAGGGGGTGGCGTCCGGCGGCCGGGCGGCGTATCCTCGGTGGCCGGTGACGCCGCTCCTCCGGACGAGTAGCGTGGGCGCCATGGCTCGGATCCTGATCGTCGGCGGCCACGGAAAGGTCGCGCTGCTGCTCGCTCCGCTTCTCGTCTCGCGTGGTGACGAGGTGACCGCGGTCATCCGCAATCCGGCGCATGCGGCCGAGGTGCGCATCACGGGCGCGGATCCCGTGGCGTTCGACGTCGAGCACGAGGATCGTCCGGCGCTCGCGCGTCTGGTCACCGGGCACGACGCCGTGGTCTGGTCGGCGGGAGCAGGCGGCGGTGACCCGGCGCGCACGCACGCCGTCGACTTCGAGGCCGCCGTGCGGTCGATGGACGCGGCGAAGGATGCCGGGACGCGTCGCTACGTGATGGTGTCCTACTTCGGCTCCACTCCGGAGCACGGTGTCCCTGCGACCGACTCCTTCCACGCGTACGCCGAGGCGAAGGCTGCGGCGGACGAGTATCTGCGCGCGACCGCGCTCGACTGGACCGTGCTCGGACCGAGCCGCCTCACCGCCGGGGAGGGAACCGGTCGCATCGACGTCGAGCCGCCGGTCTCCGGCGAGGTGTCCAGGGCGAATGTCGCACAGGTCGTCGCGCAGACCCTCATCGAGCCCGCGACGATCCACCGGACGATCCGCTTCAACGACGGCGAGCGCCCCATCGCTGAGGCGCTCGCCGGTCATTGAGCGCGCTCAGCGCGTCGGTGCCGCTGCCAGCTCGGCGACGTCCTGCGGCGACAGCGCCGAGTTCCACACGGTCAGCTCGTCCACGTCGCCCTGGTACGGGGCATCCCACCAGTTCACGCCGACCGCGAAGAGGCCGGAGTCCGTCGTCAGCACGTCGGGGAATCCCGTTCCCTGGAAGCGGCGCTCGCCGTCGACGTAGACCGTGACCGAGCCGTCGTCGACGACGTAGGCGAGGTGCGACCAGTCGTCCAGCGGAAGGTCTGCGCCGGTGCCGGCGTCGTACCAGGCCGTGCCCGACCACACCATGGCCGAGCCGCCGACCCCGCTGTGCCCGCGCGGCACCAGGCTGACCCAGTGATCCGCGTCGCGTGCGGCGAAGAACGCCGAGGTGTAGGCGGTGAGCTGATCCGGGCGCAGCCAGACGCTCACCGAGTACGATCTGCCGCGCAGCAGGCCGTCGGGAAGGCGCACCCCGGTGCTGCCGTCGAGATGCAGCGCCGAGCCGGACACACCGTCGGCGACGTAGGACACGGTGCCGCCCGCCGCATCGACACGTGCCCCCGTCGGGATGCCGGTGCCGGCTGAGCCCGAGGAGTCCGAGAGATCGCCCGCGAAGGTCCACTCGCCGGCGATCACACCCGCCGTGCGGGCCGGCACGACGACCTCGAACACGCGGGTGCCTGTCGCCGTGCCGTTGGTGGCCGTGGCGCTCAGGGTGACATGGGCGTCGGGTTCGCCGACCTCGGGCCGGGTCACCGTGCCGTCTGCGGCGATCGCCGCATCGTCGGAGGACCACGCGATCGTCGTGCCGCCGGTGCCGGAGGTCGGCAGATCGAGGTCGACGGCGGCGGTGCCGCTCAGCGCGATGTCCGCGAGGACCGCATCGACCGCGGTCTGTCCGCTGCGCTCGACGCTGCGTCGCGCCCACACGGTGACCCCCGATGCGGAGACCGCGGTGAGGCCGGTGGACCATGCCTTCAGGTCGGGGTCCCAGATCGGTGCGAACACACCGACGTAGCGTTCGCCGTCGATCGACAGTGTCGCGGTGTGCTGCCCGGTGAGCTTCCAGCTGCCACGGACGGATCCCGTGATCCGGCCGGTGGTGTCGAGGGTGACGGGCGCCGCCTGCGCCGCCGCGGCGGTGATCTCCTTGCCGAGGTTGACGAGCTGCCAGGTTCCGGCCACATCGGCACGCCTCACCTTGCCGGCGGTCTCGCCGGCATAGCGCATGGGCGAGACCACGGGCCATCCGTCGGCGTTCATCCACATCTGATGCACGCGCACCTGGTGCATCTCGCCGGTTCCGGGGAAACGGGAGTGGAACACCATGAATCTCCGTCCGGCGTCATCGACGTACCAGGAGGTGTGGCCGGGGGAGACGTACCCGGTGCCTGCGCCCGTACCGGGGTCTCCGAGCTCGCGGCCGAACAGGTGCCCGCCCATCAGCTTGACACCGAACGGCTGCACCGAGGCGTCGTCGAAGATCGGCAGCGACGGGTCGGCCTTCACCTCGCGCATGTCGTTGCCCTGCGCGTCGAGGTACGGGCCTGCGACGTTCTTCGACCGGGCCACGCGCACGTCGTAGCCGCCCGCGGCGTCCAGCCCGCCGAACGACAGGTACAGGTAGTAGTAGCCGGTCTGGGCGTCGTACTGGATGGTCGGACCCTCGATACGGCTGTGGTTGCCGCCGACCAGGTGGGTGCCGTAGCCCTGGCCGGGGAGCGGCGTGCCGGTCGCGGCATCCATCTCGAGCAGGAAGATCCCGCCGGAGTACGAGCCGTAGACCATCCAGAGCTTCCCGTCGGCGTCGTAGAAGGCATCGGGGTCGACGGTGTTGGGGTGCTTCCTGGCGTCGTAGATCTCGCCGGGATTCTCGGACTCCCCGGTCATGCCGGACTTGAGCAGGATGCCCTGGTTCTCATACGGCCCGTCCACGGAGTCGGAGGTCGCCAACCCCAGGGCGGACAGCGGCCGGCTGCCCTCGCAGGCGTTGTAGTACATCGCGAAGCGGCCATCCGGCAGCTGGATCACGTCCGCCGCCCAGAGCGTACTGGTCCGGGCCCAGGCGAAGGTGTCGGCGAGCTCCGTGCGGACGTCGTCGAAGAGCGCGTTGTCGGCGTTCTGCGACAGGTCGACGGTGTACTGCTCCCAGTTCATCAGATCGGTCGTACGGGCGGAGGCGCCGTGCGAGCCGAATACCCAGATGTCGTCGCCGGAGGCGACGATAGACGGATCGTGCACGCTGACGTCCTGGAACTGCGGAGGTGGGGGTGTCTGCTCGGCGCCGCCGAAGGCGGGCGGCGCGATCAGAAGCGCTGCGGCGACCGAGGCGGCCGCGGTCAGCGCCAGAACGGCGCGGGTCGTGCGTCTGGGCATGGGGATCCTGTTCATCGTCGGACGGATGCTGCGGATGCCGGTGTCGGCGTCAGCGGCAATCTACAACGATGTAGAACCGTTGTGCAACGATGTAGAGAAATCCCGGAGTTGAATGGCGACTCGGGACGCGGTCTGAACGATCAGCGCAGGACGGTTATCGCGATCCGGTCGAGGGCCCAGGCGCCCCACAGCGCGATCCCTGCGCCGCCGAGTCCGGTCGTCCACAGAGCCACGCCGACAGCGCCGAAGAGCACGGCCTCGAGGATGATGCGCGCAGCGACCGGGATCACGAGTCGTGCCTTGGGTGAGAGGAACGTCCCCCAGATGAGAGTCACCATCACGACCGCGGTGGGCGCGAGCACCCACGCCCAGACGCCCGGTGCCAGACGCCAGACGGTGACGGCCGCGCCGGCGAGCAGTGCGAGCTCCAGAAGGAAGCGCACGACGAGCGCGGTTCGAAGGCCGGGACCCCCGTCTGTGAACGCGTCTCCGCCGGTCATATGTCGGTGCGGGCCGCGGCGAGACCGCGCGAGAAGGGCAGCGTCAAGGGCGCCGCTGCTCAGCTGTCGCGGGTGAGCGCGAATCCATGCTGGGCACCGGCGGCGTGCAGCAGCTGCAGCAGCTGCTGCATCTCCGCATCGCTGCGGCCCATGAGGCCGACCATCACCGTCGCGGGGTCGCCGAGCATCGGCCCGTAGAGCACCATCTTCCGCGCCTTGGTGGTCGCCCGTGCCTTGACGGCGTCGTAATCCTTCAGCGAGATCGTGACGGACTTCTTGGATCGGTCCACGCCGGCGGAGTCCATGGCCTTGCCCGCGGCGTTGGCGGCCACTCCGGCGAGGCCGCCCGTGAACGAGGGGGCAGCGCTCCACAGATAGTTGATGCGCGCGACTTCCGACCACAGGACGGGGAGACCGCCCTGTACGAGCAGGCCCTCGTCGGCCACCACGATCTCGATGAGGTCATCGCCGGTCATCTTCGCCGCGGCTTTCGAGTTGAGCGCGATCAGAGACCACACCAGCGCGCCGATCACGCCGAGGGCCACGACGATCCAGCCGAGGATCGGGCGCCCGAGGGCGATGAGCGCGACGCCGATCCCGACACCGACGATCGAGATGAGCGCGATGATGATGCCCTTGGACCCGAGGGACTTCTGCGTCGACGGATCGGTCACGAGCCGGTAGCGCTCGGTCCAGGTCTCAGGGCGTGCGAGGTCAGTCATGGCATCATCCTAGGGGACGGGCACGCCGCCCCGTCACACCGGGATCAGCGCATGCGCGACGGCGAAGATCGCGAGACCCGCGAGGGCGCCCACGACGGTTCCGTTCAGGCGGATGTACTGCAGGTCGCGCCCCACCATGAGCTCGATCTTCTCCGTGGTCTCGGCGGGATCCCAGCGCTCGATGGTGTCGGTGATGATCGACGCGATGTCGTGACGGTAGCGATCGACGGCGAAGACCGCGGCATCCGTCACCCAGCCGTCCACGCGGCGCTGCAGCGCAGCATCCGTCGTGAGCCGCGTGCCGATGTCGGCGATGGCCGACGCGGCCCTGGTGCGCAGTCCGCTGTGCGGGTCCTCGAGCGAGCGGATCAGGCCGGTCTTCGCCGCCTGCCACGCCTCGGCGGCCAGCGCCGCGACGCGCGGGCTGTCGAACAGCCCGCTCTTCGCGTTCTCGAGTCTCGCCCGCATCGACGGGTCGTGCTGCAGCCGATCGGCGAGGCGCTCGAGGTAGCCGTCGATCGCGACCCTCGCCGGATGCCGCGGATCTGCCTGCACGGCGTGCGCGAACTTCACCGCCTCCCGGTACACCGTCTCGTCCACCATCCGATGCCCGATCGACGGCACCCACGACGGCAGGCGCCGCGACACCAGCCCGCGGAACGCCTGCGCGTTCGCATCCAACCAGGTCACGATGCTGTCCACGGCCAGGTCGACGGCGCCGTGGTGCGCGCCGGCGTCCACGATGCGCTCCAGCCACGCGCCGGCCGGCGGGCCCCACTCCGGGTCGACCAGGTGCTGGCGGGCGAGGTCAGCGATCACGTCGCGCACGTCGTCGTCGCTGAGCGCGTGCAGGACGGCGGTCGCGATCGTCGCACCCTCGGCCGCGACCCGCTCGGCATGAGTCTGGGTCCCTGAGCCTGTCGAAGGGTCGCTGAGCCACTCACCGAGCCGCTTCGCGACCCGGGTCTGCTCCAGCTTGGTGCGCACGACCTCGGCGGAGAGGAAGTTGGTCTCGACGAACTCGCCCAGGCTGCGCCCGATCTCGTCCTTGCGGTTGGGGATGATCGCGGTGTGCGGGATCGGCAGGCCGAGCGGATGCCGGAACAGCGCCGTCACCGCGAACCAGTCCGCGAGCGCACCGACCATCCCGCCCTCGGCCGCGGCGCGCACGTAGGCGAGCCACGGCTGGCGGTCCTCGAGCGCGAAGGCGATCACGAACGCGACCGCCATGAACAGCAGTGCGCCGAGCGCGACGGCCTTCATGGTCCGCAGCCCGCGCAGCCGCTCCTGATCGGCGGCGGACAGCAGCGCCATCGGGGTACGCGACATGCCCTCATCCTGCCACGCCGGGTACCCTCGATCTGTGATCGAAGACATCAAGAAGCGTGCTCTGCACCGCACCAGCATCCTCGAAGGTCAGCTGCGCGGTATCGCGCGGATGATCGAGAACGACGAGTACTGCATGGACATCATCACGCAGTCGCGCGCCGTGCAGCGCTCCCTCGAGTCGCTGAACCGCCTGCTGCTCGAGAACCACTTGCGCACCCACGTGACGCACATGTTCGAGGAGGGCGGCGACCAGCGGGAGCAGGCCGTCGACGAACTGCTGAAGGCATTCGACTTCCATAGCAAGTAAGGCGTGAAGCGACGGATATCGTCGCTTTGAGACTGTTTCGCAACTGTTTCCGCTTCCGTTGCGCCACCAGGTGTGCAAGACTCCTTCGACCGAGATTCTCGATGAGGAGGATGAATGGCTGAGACCCTGGCCACCGCCGGCGGCGTTGACATCGCCGGTATCACGAAGCGCTACGGTGACGCGACCGCGGTCGACGACCTGACACTGCAGATCAGGCAGGGCGAGTTCCTCTCGCTGCTGGGTCCCTCGGGATGCGGCAAGACGACCACACTGCGGATGATCGCGGGCTTCGAGCACCCCGACGAGGGCGACATCCGCATCTCCGGACGGAGTGTCCTCGGCGAGCCGCCGTACAAGCGCGAGGTGAACACGGTCTTCCAGGCATACGCGCTGTTCCCGCACATGACGGTCGCCGAGAACGTCGCCTACGGCCTGCAGCAGCGCAGGACGCCGAAGGCCGAGATCCGCACCAGGGTCGCCGAGGCCCTCGACCTCGTGCAGATGCGCCATCTCGCCGACCGCAGGCCCACCCAGCTCTCCGGCGGCCAGCAGCAGCGCATCGCGCTGTCCCGCGCGCTGGTCAACCGCCCCGCGGTTTTGCTGCTCGACGAGCCCCTCGGCGCCCTCGACCGGCAGCTGCGCGAGGAGATGCAGCTCGAACTCAAACTGCTCCAGTCCCGCCTGGGAATCACATTCGTGTTCGTCACTCACGACCAGGGCGAGGCGCTGTCGATGAGCGACCGCATCGCGATCATGAGGCACGGAGTCGTCGAGCAGATCGCCGACCCGGACACGATCTACTCGCGCCCGGCATCCGCCTACGTCGCCGCGTTCGTCGGCCAGCAGAACTTCTTCACCGGCCCGGTCGCCGAGGGCGGCACGGCCGTCGAGACGCCCGAGGGCCTGATCCGGGGCGCAACCGCCGATCTCGCCGGTGTCGCCCGCGGCCAGGCCGCCGTGCGGCCCGAGTTCGTGCGCATCGCCGCCGAGCAGGATGCCGCGAGCACGGCCCCTGTCAACAGCGTGCGCGGGACGCTGCTCGGCGTCGCCCACCTCGGCGAGACCATGCAGTACCTGGTGCGCGTCGGCGACGACACCAGCCTCATCGCCCGGCGCCCCACGCCGGAGGCGCCCTCCCTGACCGTCGGCGACGCAGTGCTGTGCTCGTGGGAAGCCGCGAACGTGCTGCTCTTCCCGGCGGACGACGCCGCCGCCGACGGCGGTTACGTCGCCCCTCCCGCCTGACCCTTCCGGAACCCGTCCACCCACCCGACCTGGAGACAATGATGTCCGAGACCCCGATCCGCATCCTCGCCAGCAGCGAAGCCGTTCCCGTCATCCGCCGCGAGCTGTCCCGCCGCGGCTTCCTCAGCGTGGCAGCCGCCGCCGGCGCCGCCGCGCTCCTCACCGCATGCTCGCCCGGAGGCGGCGGCTCGCCCGCGCCGGGCGCCACCGGAGGCGCGCTCGAGAGCGACCTGTCCGTGTACACCTGGGGCGACTACGACAGCCCCGACGTGCTCGAGGCGTTCACGAAGGAGCAGGGCCCGAAGATCGAGCTGTCCTCGTTCAACTCGAATGAGGAGATGATCGCGAAGCTCACCGCGGCCAAGGGCAGCGCGGGCTACGACATCGTCGTGCCGACGGGCGTCTACATCCCGCAGATGGTGCAGAACGGGCTGCTGCAGAAGCTCAACCACGACCTCATCCCGAACCTGAAGAACGTCGACCCGGCGTTCTCCGGCCGCGGCTGGGACCCCGACAACGAGTACTCCATCTGCAAGGCCTGGGGTACCACGGGCTTCGTCTACGACAAGACCGTCATCACGCGCGAGCTGACGGGCTGGGCGGACTTCCTCGACGCGGCGCAGAACGAGGCGAGCGGCAAGACCTCGATGCTCGACGATGCCAGCGAGCTCACCGGCGTGTACTTCTGGGCCAACGGCATCCCGTGGACGACGCAGGACACGGCCGACCTCGATGCCGCCGAGGACTTCCTGGTCAACACCCTCGCACCGCACATCGAAGCCTTCGACTCCTACCCGGGCGGCGGAGCGATCCAGCAGGCCTCCCACGTGCTGATGCAGGCGTACAACGGCGACGTCCGTCTCGCGCTGATGGAGAGCGAGGAGCCGGACCGCTGGCAGTGGGTCTTCGGCGGCCCGAAGACCGAGATCTGGATGGACAACTGGGCGATCCCCGTGGGCGCTCCGCACCCCGAGGCCGCGCACGCGTTCATCGACTACGTGCTCGACCCCGAGGTGTCACTGCAGGAACTCGACTACATCGGCTATCACACCGGCGTCGCAGGCATCGAGCAGGCGGCCAGGGATGCGGGGCTCGTGATGCTCGACCTGGTGTTCTTCACCCCCGAGCAGATCGAGACCATGGAGGAGGGCGAGGTCAACGACTCGCTCACCAGGGTCGTCGACATCTACAACAAGGTGAAGGCGGCGGCGGGTGCCTAAGAAGGCCGGAGTCGCGCTCGCGTTCCCCGCGTGGGCCTGGCTGCTCTTCTTCTTCGTCATCCCCGTCGGGTACGTGGTCTGGTATAGCTTCGGCTACAAGCCCGGGCTGTTCGGCACGCACGCGAACGACCGCCTCTCGTTCGACCGCTATCTCGAGGTGCTCACGCCGACGTTCTTCGCGACGTTCCAGAACACGCTGTGGATCGGCATCATCGGTACGCTCGCATGCCTGGCCATCGGAGCACCGGTCGCGTACTGGATGGCGGTCAAGGCGCCGCCGTCCAGGCGGGGACTGCTCGTCGCCCTGGTGATGGTGCCGTTCTGGACCAATTTCCTGGTGCGCACGATCGGATGGCAGATCATCCTGGCGCCGAACGGCTGGCTCTCCGGCGTGTTCGAGAGCCTCGGCTTCGGGCCGCTCGAGATCCTCTACAGCCGGCCCGCCGTGCTGCTGGGCGTGATCTACAACTACCTGCCGCTCATGATCCTTCCGCTGTTCGTCGCCTTCGACCGCGTCGCGCCGTCTCTGCGCGAGGCGTCGAAGGACCTCGGAGCGAACCGCTGGATGACCTTCCTGCGGGTGACGCTGCCGATCGCGCAGCCGGGTCTGGTCGCAGGCATCCTGCTGGTGTTCATCCCGCTGATGGGTGACTACATCACCGCGACCATCCTGGGCGGGGCGAAGGGCAACATGATCGGCCAGATGGTGGCGATCCAGTTCCAGACAGCTCAGAACTGGGCACTCGGCTCGGCGATGGCGGTCACGCTGATCATCATCATCATGCTCACCGCGGCGGTCGCTCTGGCACTGGTCTGGCTGATCGGACTCCCGTTCCGGCTGCGCAACCGCGTCGTGCTCGATCCCGCCCCCGCCTCGCCGGCGTCCGCCGTCGTCACCACCACCGGAGGTGCCGCATGACCGCGGTCGACAGCCGTCCGCTCGGGGACGACACCCGCACGATCGTCACCGCGCGCAGCACCGTGAAGCCGCGGCGCCAGCGCTCCCGCGGCGATCGCGGATTCACGATCTGGGGCGTCGCCGTGCTGGCGTTCCTGTTCCTGCCCATCGCCGTGGTCGTAGTGTACTCGTTCAACACCGGGCGGCTGCTCACCTCGTTCACCGATTTCGGGTTCGACTCCTTCGCCGCGATCGTGACCAACAGCGTGATCCGCGACGCCGTGCTGGTGTCGGTACAGACCGGCTTCATCGCCGCTCTGCTGGCGAGCGCGCTCGGAACGCTCGCCGGCATCGCGATGGCCCGGCACCCCGGCAAGTGGGTGTGGTGGTTCCTCGGCCTGCTGCTGCTGGTGTCCGTCACCCCCGAGATCGTCGACGCGGTCGCCCTGCTGCCCTGGCTGGTGACGCTCGGTCAGGACTGGGGCATAGGGCTGTTCGCGAACGGCATCGTCCGCCTCGTGGTGGGCCACTCGCTGTTCTCGGTGGCGATCGTGTCGTATCTGGTGCGCGCTCGGCTCATCGGCCTGGACGCGCAGCTGGAAGAGGCATCCGCCGACCTGTACGCACGGCCGCTGACGACGTTCCGTCGCGTGACGCTGCCCCTCGCGATGCCCGCGGTGCTCGCCGGCTTCCTGCTGTCGTTCACGCTCAGCCTGGACAACACCGTGATCGCGGCATTCGTCTCGGTGGCGGGATCGACGCCGTGGCCGGTGTACATCCTCGGCTCGGTGCGCACCGGGCTGCGGCCCGAGATCGCTGCCGTGTCGACCATCATGCTCGTGCTCACGCTGGTCGCGCTCGCGGTGGTCGCCATCGTGCTCAAGAAGGCGGGCGATTCCGCCGCCGACATCGCCCGGACGATGGCGGGTGGCTGAGATGACGTACGCGGACATCGTCTTCACCGGAGGTCGACGCGGGGGCAGGGCCTTCCTCGCGGACGGCGCACGCGGCACAGCACAGGCCGTCGCCGTCACGGCCGGCAGGATCAGCGCGGTCGGACACGACCTGAGCGAGCTGATCGGGCCGCGGACCGAGGTGGTGGACCTCGCCGGGCGACTGCTCGTGCCCGGGTTCCAGGACGCGCATGTGCACCCCGTCTGGGGCGGGCTGGACATGCTGCGCTGCGACCTGGCGGCGCTGGGGACCAGGGACGAGTACCTGGCACGGATCGGCGCGTTCGCCGTCGAGCACCCCGACGACGCCTGGGTACTCGGCGGCGGGTGGCAGATGTCGGCGTTCCCCGGCGGAACGCCGACGGCCGCCGACCTCGACACCGTCGTGCCGGACCGCCCCGCGTTCCTGCCGAACCGCGACGGGCACGGCGCCTGGGTCAACTCGCGCGCGCTCGCGCTGGCCGGGATCACCAGGGACACCCCCGACCCCGCCGACGGCCGGATCGAGCGGGATGCCGACGGCCACCCCAGCGGCACCCTGCACGAGGGCGCGATGGGCCTGGTGAACCGGCTGCTGCCCGACGAGCCGCCGGAGCGGCTCGTGGAGGCGCTGCTGCTCGGCCAGCAGCACCTGCACTCCTTCGGCATCACCGCGTGGCAGGACGCCATCGTCGGCACGGAGTACGGCGACGCGGGAGACCCGCTCCCGGCATACCTCGCGGCCGGGGCATCCGGCGCGCTCACCGGCCGGGTCGTGGGGTCGCTGTGGTGGGACCGGTCGCGCGGGCTCGATCAGATCGACGACATCGTCGCCCGCCGGGAGGCCGGCACCGCCGGGCGGTTCCGCGCCCGCAACGTGAAGATCATGCAGGACGGCGTCGCGGAGAACTTCACCGCGTCGATGCTCGAGTCGTACTGCGACGGTCACGGGCATCCGACGGGCAACGACGGCATCTCGTTCGTCGCTCCCGATGTGCTGAACGAGGCCGCCGTGCGGCTGGATGCGCTCGGCTTCGGCCTGCACTTCCACGCGATCGGCGACCGTGCGGTGCGCGAGTGCCTCGACTCCGTCGAAGCGGCGCTCGCCGCGAACGGGCCGCGTGGCAATCGGCATCACATCTCGCACATCCAGGTCGTGCATCCCGACGACATCCCGCGGTTCCGTGCACTCGACGTGGCGGCGAACATGCAGATGCTGTGGGCCACGCTGGAGCCGCAGATGGTCGAGCTGACCATCCCGTTCCTGGGTGAGACCCGCGCGGCCTGGCAGTACCCGTTCGGCGACCTGCTGCGCTCGGGCGCCACCCTCGCGGCCGGCAGCGACTGGTCGGTGTCGACACCGGACCCGCTCGCCGCCATCCACGTCGCGGTGAACCGGCAGTCGGCGCCGAGCGAGTGGGAGGGCGACTACCCGCCGTTCCTGCCCGAGCAGGCGATAGACCTGGGCACCGCGCTCGCCGCCTACACGGCGGGTTCCGCGCGGATCAACCACCTCGACGACACCGGCACCATCGCCGTCGGGATGCTCGCCGACCTGGCGCTGCTCGACCGCGATCCGTTCGAGCATCCGGCCGAGGAGATCGGGCACACCCGAGTGGTCGGAACCTGGGTGCAGGGGGAGCGGGTGTATACGGCCTGACGTCCTTGACAAAAGGGTGCGGGCCGGGATCACTGATCCCGGCCCGCACCCTTTCGCGTGGTCAGACGGTGTATCCGTCCGCGACGTCCAGCGCCTCATCGATCACGCCGAGACCGCGCACCAGGTCCTCCTCCGAGATCACCAGCGGCGGGGCGATGTGCGTGCGGTTGAAGTGCAGGAACGGCCACACGCCGCCCTCCTTCGCCGCCGCCGCGAAGGCGCCCATCGGTGCGGCATCCGCGCCTGCGGCGTTGAACGGCACCAGCGGCTCGCGGGTCTCGCGGTCGCGCACCAGCTCGATCGCCCAGAACAGGCCGCGGCCGCGCACCTCGCCGACCGACGGATGCTTCTCCGCCATCGCCCGCAGCGCGGGCTCGACGACACGGCTGCCCAGGTCGCGCACGCGCTCCAGGATGCCGTCGCGGCGGAACACCTCGAAGGTCGCGACGCCCGGCGCACAGGCCAGCGGATGCCCGGAGTAGGTCAGACCGCCGGGGAACGGCGCGTCGTCGAAGTGCTTCGCGATGCGATCGGAGATCACCACGCCGCCGAGTGGCACGTAGCCCGAGTTCACGCCCTTCGCGAAGGTGATGAGGTCGGGCTTCGCGTCGAAGGCGTCGATGGCGAACCACTCGCCGATGCGCCCGAAGCCGACCATCACCTCGTCGGCGATGTACACGATGCCGTGCCGGTCGCACAGCCCGCGCACACCGTCGAGGTATCCGGGCGGCGGGACGAGCACGCCGTTGGTGCCGACCACGGTCTCGATGATGATGGCCGCGATCGTGCCGGGCCCCTCGAGCAGGATGGTCTGCTCCAGGTGCTCCAGGGCGCGCTGCGACTCCTCCTCGATCGTCGTCGAATGGAACGCCGAGCGGTACAGGTACGGCCCGAAGAAGCGCACGGTGCCGTTGTCGCCGATGTCGTTCGCCCAGCGCCGCGGGTCGCCGGTGAGCGAGATCGCGGTCGCCGTGGAGCCGTGGTAGCTGCGGTACATCGACAGCACCTTGCGGCGCCCGGTGAACTGGCGGGCCATGCGCACGGCGTACTCGTTCGCCTCAGCACCGCCGTTGGTGAAGAACACCTTCTCGAACCCGTCCGGTGCCACCTCGGCGATCAGCCGAGCGAGCTCGCCGCGGACGTCGTTCGCCATGGACGGCTGGATCGTGGCCAGCCGTCCCGCCTGCTGCTGCACGGCGGCGACGAGGTCGGGATGCTGGTGGCCGAGGTTCAGGTTCACCAGCTGACTGGAGAAATCGAGGTAGGTGTTGCCCTCGTAGTCCCAGAACGACGATCCCTCGCCGCCGGCGACGGGGAGCGGGTCGATCTTCGCCTGTGCGCTCCACGAGTGGAACACGTGGGCGCGGTCGTCCGCGCGCACCTGGGCGTCGGTCTGTGCGGTCTGCGTGGTCATGGTCTGCCTCCTCAGTGCTTTCAAGGACTCAGTGGTTGCTCGGGAAGCCGAGGTCGACCTGCGCCGGGGTGTGGTCGGGCCAGCGCGTGGTGACCACCTTGGAGCGGGTGTAGAAGTGGATCGACTCCGGACCGTAGATGTGCGAGTCGCCGAACAGCGAGGCCTTCCAGCCGCCGAACGAGAACGCGCCGACCGGCACGGGGATCGGCACGTTGATGCCGACCATGCCGACCTCGATGTCGAACTCGAACTGGCGTGCGGTGCCGCCGTCACGGGTGAAGATCGCCGTGCCGTTGCCGAACTGGTGGGCGTTGATGAGCTCGACGGCCTCGGCGTAGGTCTCGACGCGCACGACCGACAGCACGGGGCCGAAGATCTCGTCCTCGTACAGCTTCATGCCGGGCTTGACGTCGTCGATCAGGCTGATGCCGGTGAAGAAGCCGTCGCCGTCGAGGCGCTCGCCCGCGGCGATGCGGCGGGTGCCGTCGATGAGCACGGTGGCGCCCTCGGCCTCGGCGCCCGTGACGTAGGACTCGACGCGGTCGCGGTGCTCGCGGGTGATCAGCGGGCCCATCTCGCTGGCGGCATCCGTGCCGTCGCCGATGCGCAGGTCCTGGACCTTCTCGGTGATCGAGGCGATGAGGGGCTCTGCGACGTCGCCGACGGCGACCAGCACCGAGACGGCCATGCAGCGCTCGCCGGCGGAGCCGTAGGCGGCAGAGACGGCGGCGGCCGCTGCGCTGTCGATGTCAGCGTCGGGCATGACCACCATGTGGTTCTTCGCACCGCCGAGGGCCTGCACCCGCTTGCCGTTCGCGGACGCGCGCTCGTAGATCGACTTCGCGATCGGGGTGGAGCCGACGAAGCTCACGGCCTTGACGTCGGGGGAGTCCAGCAGGGCGTCGACAGCGGTCTTGTCGCCGTTGATGACGTTCAGCACGCCGTCGGGCAGGCCCGCCTCCTGGAACGCTTTCGCCAGCCAGATGGCGGCGGACGGGTCCTTCTCACTGGGCTTGAGCACGACGGTGTTGCCGCACGCGATCGCCGAGGCGACCATCCACAGCGGCACCATCACCGGGAAGTTGAACGGCGTGATGCAGGCGACGACGCCGACGGGCTGCTTCACCGAGTGCACGTCCACGCCGCGGGCGACCTGCTCGGCGCGCTCGCCCTTGAGCAGGTGCACGAGGCCGGCGGCGAACTCGACGTTCTCGATGCCGCGGGACACCTCGCCGGCAGCATCCGAGAGCACCTTGCCGTGCTCGCTGGTGACGATCGCGGCCAGCTCGGGAGTGCGGTCGGCGAGGATCTGACGCAGCCGGAAGAAGACGTCGGCGCGCTTGATCAGACTGGTGGCGCGCCAGGCAGGCAGGGCGGCCTTGGCCGCGGCGATCGCGCGCTCGGTCTCCTCTGCGGTGGCGACGGCCACCTGACGGTGCGCCTCGCCGGTCGCGGGGTTGTAGACGGGCAGTGTGGTGGCCGCCTCGGCGCCTTCGACGCCGTTGATGTAGTGCGGGATGAGAGTCATCTTGATCTCCTGGTCGAACACTCTGACCGACACGAACGCGCATCGGGATATCCTTATCCTGACTCTGATCAGGAGGGGCCCATGGCGGCAGATCGTCAGGAAACGGAGGTGATCCGGACAGAACGTCCGGATGCCGGTGCGCTGATCACCGTCGCGGATGCCCTGGCGATCCCGGCGCTGCGGGGCGGGCGGCCCGATGTGCTCGTCGGGGGCGCGTTGCTCGACGTGCCGGTGCGCTGGGCGCACATCTCCGACAGTGAGGACGCCGCTCGGATGCTCGAGGGCGGCGAGCTGCTGCTCACCACGGGCGCGGGCTGGCCCGGCGCCGACGACCGGCTGCGGGCGCTCGCCGAAGGGCTGCACTCCGCGCGCGCAGCAGGCATCGTGCTCGAGCTGGGCGGTCGATTCCCGACGGTTCCGCCCGCGCTGGTGCAGACCTGCCGTGACCTGGGGCTCGCCCTGGTCGTGCTCGAGCAGGAGGTGAAGTTCGTCGCCGTCACCGAGGCGATCCACCGCCTGATCACCCAGGTGCAGTTCGATGCGCTGCAGGCCAGGCAGCGGGTGCACGACCTGTTCACCGGACTGAGTCTGCGCGGTGCTCCGGCCGGCACGGTGGTGCGCGAGACCGCCCGCATCCTTGGGGCTCCGGTGCTGCTGCGGACCGCCGCCGACGAGACGGTCGCCTTCGCCGCCGCGGGGCGTGAAGAGGCACAGGTGCTCGACGCGTTCCGTGACGGCGAGGTGTGGGAGCGCGTCACTGTCGAGGCGCGCGGCACGCGCTGGGGCCGGCTGCACGCGCATCCGGATGCCGGGCATCCCGCCGGCGTGCTCACTGTGCTGGAGAGCGCGGCGACCGCGCTCGCCCTCGGTCGCCTCGCCGACGGCGACGACCGCGCCTGGGAGCGGGCGGCGAGCACCGCGCTGGTGCGCGACCTGCTCGACGAGTCGTTCGCGACGCCGGCCGACGCGCGCGCACGGCTCGAGTCCGGTGGTTTCCCCGTGCACGGACGCGTGCTGCACACGCTCGTCGTGCGCGACGCGGATGCCGCGATGCTCGACGCCGTGACCGCGTCGCTGTCCACGCGGGGCGCCGTGCGACAGGCGGTGGACGGACGGGACGGGATCGTGCTGGTGTCGCTGCCGGACGGCATCCGCGCGTCCGAGGTGGACCCGCTGCTCGCCGGCGTCGGCGCTGCGCTGGCCGCGTCCGGTGCGGGGGCTGCCTGGGGGCCGCGGGCGGATGGCGTGGAGGGCATTGCCGCGTCGGTGCGCGCAGCGCGGGTGCTCGCGGCGCGCGCTGTCGCCGGAACCGTCGCACGCGGCGACGGCCGGCCGCTGATCCGCCTGGCGGGCGAGCTGCAGGGCGACCCGCGACTGGCCGCGCTGCGCGAGGAGCTGCTCGCCCCGCTGGAGGAGTGGGATGCCGCGCATCGCGGCGACCTCGTCGAGGTGCTGCGCGCCCTGGTCGCGCACCCCACCAGCAGAACCGCCGCGGCTGCGGCATCCGGTCTGTCCCGCTCGGTCTTCTACCAGCGCCTGGAGCTGATCGCCGATCTCACCGACGCCGACCTGGAGGACGGCGAGACCCTCGCCGCCCTCCAGCTGGCCCTGCTCGCCTGATCAGGCGATGTAGACCTTCCGCACCGTCTCCGTCACGGTCCAGGTCGTGCGCATGCCTTCGGCGAGGCGCACGACCGAGCCGGGGCCGATCTCGAGATCGGCCAGCGCCGGGTCGTCGAAGGCGACGACGGCTCGGCCCGAGAGCACGACGAACAGCTCGTCCGCCTCGGTGTCGGTGGCGACCCCCGGGGTCATCTCCCAGATGCCGATCTCGCGCTCACCGGTGTCGTCGAGCACGGCGACAGCGGTTGTGGGGGCGCCCTCGACGACATCCGACGCGGGCAGCGCCTCGTGCACGAGCGCGAGATCCGTGACGGCCGAACCCGCCGCGGGCAGCGCGGTCACGAGTCGAATCCCATGCCGACGGCGTCGAGCACCTTCAGCAGCGGACCGCGTCGTCCCTCGTTGTGGTCGGCGCGATCCATGGCCGCACGCACCATGTTCACGCCCATCGCCGCGGCGGGCTCCGGCGGGAACGGGATCGGCTTCTTGCGCACCATCTCCAGCTCGGTGCGCTCGGTCTTCTCGCCCGCCAGCTTGTCGAGCATGACGTCGGCGCCGAAGCGGGAGGCCCCCACGCCGAGCCCGGTGAACCCGGTCGCGTAGGCGATCCGGCCCTTCCGCGCCGTGCCGTAGAACGCGCAGAACCGGCTGCACGAGTCGATCGCACCTGCCCAGCGGTGCGTGAAGCGCAGACCCTCGAGCTGCGGGAACGTCGTGAAGAAGTGCTCCGCCAGCTTGCGGTGGCTCTCCATGCGGTCCTCGTACTCGGCGCGCACCTTGCCGCCGAAGTGGTAGATCGCGTCGTAGCCGCCGAACAGGATGCGGTTGTCGGCGCTGAGCCGGTAGTAGTGGAACTGGTTCGCGCTGTCGGCCAGGCCCTGGCGGTTCGACCAGCCGATCGACGCCAGCTGTTCCGTGCTCAGCGGCTCGGTCATCAGCACGTAGTCGTACACGGGCACGGTCATCAGGGCGTTGCGCTTGAGCAGCGACGGGAACACGTTGGTCGCCAGGGCGACTCGCTGCGCGTTCACGCGGCCGCGGTCGGTCACCACCGTGACGGCGCCGGATCCGTCGCCGTCCAGGCGCTGCACGCGGCTCTGCTCGAAGATCTCCACGCCGAGGTCGGCGGCGACACGGGCGAGCTCGAGGCCGAGCTTGGCGGGATGCACCATCGCGCAGCCCTCCTTGTCCCAGGAGCCGGCGAGGTAGGTGTCGGAGTGCACCTCGGCCTGCACGGCCTCGCGGTCGAGGAAGCCCTCCTCCTCACGCAGCCACTCCACCTGGTGCGGCTCGACCGCCAGCGCGAGCTGGCCGGTGCGCTCGAAGTCGGCGTCGATGCCGTAGCGGCGGATCGAATCCTCGATGCCGTCGAGGTTCTCGAGGCCCATGCGCTCGAGCTGATCGATCTCGTCGGGCCAGCGACTCAGGCCGTTCTCGTGGCCGTGCGTGAGGCTCGCCTCGCAGAAGCCGCCGTTGCGGCCGGTGGCAGCCCAGGCGACGCGGGACGCCTCGAGCAGCACGACCCGGCGCTGCGGGTCGCGCTCCTTGGCGCGGATCGCGGTCCACAGACCGGTGTAGCCGCCGCCGACGATCGCGAGATCGGCGTCGATCGTCGCAGTGAGGGGCGGATGCTGCACGCGCTGCACGTCGTCGAGCCAGAACACGGCGAACGCCGTGTCCCTCAGCGCGTTGTCAACGATGGTCGGGTTCGGGCGACGGCGTTCGAAGACCGTGGTACCCATCTATATCTTCCTCTCGGGATGATCCCGCAGACCGCGGAATCCGTATTGGTTTCGAGTTGAAACTGTCGTTATCGTACGTGAAAGGCGCGATAGCGCACGAGATTCGTATCGCGTACGGCGCTGGCGACGAAGACGCGGTCCTGCAGCCGGCTGAGCGCGGGAGAGGACGTCTCCACCTCGAGTGCAGTGTGGAAGGGGCCCTCCATGCCGGCGCGGACGCCACGGGCGCGCAGCAGAAGCAGCTCTCCGCCGGCCGTGCGGGCCGAGTAGCGGGCATCCAGGTCGAGCGCCCCGTCGGCGCGGATGATCTGCCAGTCGGCGCCGCCGGGCAGGATGTCGGCCTCGACGCCGCCGGTGATCCGGCCGCCGATGATCGGCACGACACGGCGGGTGCCCGCCCTGGTCGCGCCGTGCAGTTCCGGCTCGCCGAGTTCGACGACGACGTCGAAGGCGTGCTCGAGGACCGGGTCGGCGATCGGCGCGGTCATCGCCGCACCGACAGTGACGCGCGCTCGTTGAGCGTCGCCGGGTGGAAGCCCGCGGCCTGCTTGTACGCCGTCGCGACGGACTCGAGCTCCTCGGCGGGGATCACGTCGAGGATGTCGTCGAAGCCCTGCGGCGCGCGCTCGGCGGCGAGGATCATCACCTGCTCCGGCCCTGTGGCGCGGGTGGATGCCAGCAGTGCGGTCATGGCCGGGCGGCGGGCCTGCTCGTAGGCGGCGAGCCCCTCCTCGATCGACGGGGCGGTGGTGAGCTCGTAGGCGAGGGTCCGCGCATCCAGGATCGCCTGCGAGCCGCCGTTCGACCCGTTCGGGTACATCGCGTGCGCGGCGTCTCCGATCAGCGTGGTGCGGCCGAAGGTCCACTGCGGCAGCGCGTCGCGGTCGACCATCGGGTACTCCAGGATCTCGTCCGCGGCGGCGATCAGTGCGGGCACGTCGATCCAGTCGAAGGTCCAGTCGCGGAACAGGTCCACGATCGGCCCCGGGTCGACGGCGCGGTTCCAGTCCGCGTCCGGGCTGCCCTCGCCGCGCCGCTCCGCGATGAAGTTGATCTTCACGCGGCCGTCGGCATCGGGGGAGGAGAGCGGATAGGCGACGAACTTCTGGTCGCCGTCGCCGGCCATCACCATGGTCCGCCCGTCCAGGAACGGTTCGGCGGTCGTGACGCCCCGCCACAGGGTGAGTCCGCTCCACGGCGGCGCGCCCTCCGCGGGGTAGCGGATCGCGCGCAGCGACGAGTGGATGCCGTCGGCGCCGATCACGACGTCGGCCTCGATGCGCGCCTCGCCGTGCGCGGTCTCGAAGACGGCGGTCGTGGGAGCGCCGTCGACGATGCCGGTGAGGCGGTGGCCGAGACGGATGACATCGTCGCCGAGGCGTTCCCGCACGGCGTCCCGCAGCAGCAGCTGCAGGCGGCCGCGGTGCACGGAGCACTGCGGCCAGCGATAGCCGGCCTCTCGTCCGCGCGGCTCCGACCAGATCAGCTGGCCGAACCGGTTCGTGTAGGTGAGCCGCTCCGGTGCGACGGCGAGGTCCTGGATGCGGTCGGCCAGTCCGAGCTCGTCGAGCTCGCGGATCGCGTGCGGCAGCAGGTTGAGGCCGACTCCGAGGCCGCGGATCTCGCGGCTGCGCTCGTAGATCTCGATGTCGTCGTGCCCGGCGGCCTTCAGACTGAGGGCGGCGGCGAGTCCGGCGATGCCGGCCCCGATGATGGCGATCTTCATGGTGCTCCTGTCGGTGCGTCGCTCAGTGGGCGCCGACGCGCTCGGCCGACTGGATGATGGTCTCGACACCTGCCATGAACAGGTCCCGATCCTCCAGTTCGGCCAGTGCGACGACGTTCTGCGCGACGAGCGGGTACTTGCGGGGGTCGGCGAGCAGCGGGCCCTCGAACCACGGGCTGGAGGTCGCGTCGGCGTCAGCGGTGCTGCGCGCCCTGGCGATGCCGGATGCTCCGGAGAGGATGTGGGAGGCCATCAGTGCGTAGTGCCGCACGAGATCTCCGTCACGGAGCCCTGCGACGGTGAAGGCGTCGAGCATGAACTCCACGGCGGTGAGTTCGCCGTCGCCGTGGGTGGTGAGCACGGTGGCCTCCGCACCGATGGCGGGGTAGGCGATGTACCACTTCAGCGTCGACGCGGCGAGCTCGCGCAAGCGGGCCTGCCACTGCTCGCGAGGAGCGGTCACCTCGGCTGCCGCGCGCAGGTCGATCTCGTCGAGCAGGGCGCTCATCAGGGCGTCCTTGCTGCGGAAGTGCCGGTAGATCGCGGTCGGATCCGCGCCGAGGTGCACACCGAGCTCGCGCACGGAGATGGCGGGCACGCCGGTGCCGGCGAGTTCGAGACCCGCGTCGACGATGGTCTGCGCGTCCAGGCGCGCTCGCCGTGCGGAACGCGCGGATGCTGCTGAGTCGGTCATGAATCCTTCTTTCGTCGCCTCACCATCGTGGCACGGCGACGGGGCCAGTACGGCTGGTGGACAACGGTGTAGTCAACAGCGTTGACAACGCTGGATCGAATGGATAGCGTGAACGCCGATCACCCTTCGACGAAGAAAGGTCGGGCGATGACGCAGGAGATCGTCTTCCACGGCGGTGCCGTGTTCACAGGAGCCGGAGAGCCTCTGCACGGCCACGCGGTCGTGGTGCGCGGGAAGCGCATCGTCGCCGTCGTGCCGGAGGAGCACGCAGTCGAGATCGCACCGGATGCCCGGCGCATCGACCTCGCCGGAGCACTGTTGAGCCCCGGGTTCCAGGACGCGCACATCCACCCCGTCGGCGGCGGCATCGAGCTCCTGCAGTGCAACCTCACCGAGGCGGAGACCGCCGAGGAGACCGCCGCGCTCATCCGCGCCTACGCCGAGAGCCACCCCGACGAGGAGTGGATCCTCGGCGGCGGCTGGGGCATGGACCACTTTCCCGGCGGGAACCCGCCGCGCGGCCTCCTCGACGAGGCCGCCGGCGGCAGGCCTGTGCTGCTGCAGAGCCGCGACCACCACAGCACCTGGGCGAGCACCGCCGCCATCGAGCGCGCCGGGATCACCGCCGAGACCCCCGATCCCGCCGACGGCCGGATCGTGCGGGAGCCGGACGGCTACCCGGCCGGCACCTTCCATGAGGGTGCGGGGGACCTGTTCGAGGGCGTTCGCCCGGCGACCACGGCCGAACTGTCGTATCAGGGTCTGCTGCGCGCGCAGGAGGAGCTGATCGCCCTGGGCATCACCGGATGGCAGGACGCCATGGTCGGCGCGGGGGTCGCGGGCATCGCGGACCCGCTCACCGCCTACGAGCGCGCACTCTCCGAGGACACGCTCCAGGTGCATGTGGTCGGTGCCCAGTGGTGGGTGCGTGACGGCGGCCTGGACCAGGTCGAGACGATGGTCGCGCGCCGGGAGAGGATCGCGGCGGAGCATTCGGATCGCCGGCTCGATCTGGCGACCACGAAGATCATGGTCGACGGCGTCGCCGAGAACCAGACCGCGGCGATGCTCACCCCCTACCGCGACGGTCACGGGCACGACACGGACAACAGCGGGCTGAGCTTCATCGACCCCGAGGCGCTGCGGCGATATGTGACCGCGCTCGATGCCGCAGGTCAGCAGGTGCACATGCACGCGCTCGGAGACCGGGCGGTGCGCGAGGCGCTCGATGCCCTGCAGGACGCCAGGCAGGCCAACGGCGACACCGACGGACGTCACCACCTCGCGCACCTGCAGATCGTGGCGCGGGCCGATGTGCCGCGCTTCGCCGATCTCGACGCCGTCGCCAACATCCAGGCGCTGTGGGCGACCCACGAGGACCAGCTCGACGAGCTCACTCTCCCGTTCCTCCAGGACGGCCAGGTCGACCGCCAGTACCCCTTCGGCGACTTCGCCCGCGCAGGTGCCCGGTTCGCCGCCGGGAGCGACTGGCCGGTGTCCACGGCCGATCCCGTCCAGGCCATCCACATCGCCGTGAACCGGGCGTACCCCGGTTCCGTGCAGGGGCCGCTCGGCGGACCGCAGCAGTGCCTCGATCTGGCCACGGCGATGGCCGCCTACACCTCGGGCAGTGCTTTCGTGAACCGTCGCGAGTACGACACCGGCAGCATCCGCGAGGGCTACCTCGCCAACCTCGTCGTGCTCGACCCCGATCCGTTCACGCTGCCGGCATCCGAGATCCACACCTCGCGCGCCGTCGCGACCTGGATCGAGGGTCGCAACGTCTACTCCGCAGTACCCGCAATCGCAACATCCGACACCCGCAAGGAGCTCTCATGACCCGCACCCGCACCCTGCGCGCGGTCGTCCTCGGCGCAGCGACGCTGCTCGCCGTGGGCGCGCTCACCGCATGCAGCAGTCCTTCCGGCGACGACGCCGGCAAGGACGACAAGAACATCGACTGGGAACTGACCACCGAGACCGCCGCGCCCAAGGGTGACATCGACGAGATCACCTGGGCGAACTACTCCGAGCCCTACTCGCTCGACTACGCGTACGCCTTCGACTACAGCGACAACCAGGTGCTCGCGAACGTCTGCGAGTCGCTGCTGCGCCTCAATCCGGACTTCACGCTCACTCCGTCACTGGCCGAGTCGTTCGACCATCCCACTCCGCTGACCTGGGTCTACACCGTGCGCGACGGCGTGACCTTCCACGACGGCACCCCGCTCACGGCGGACGACGTGGTCGCCTCGCTGAGCCGTCACCTCGACCCCGCAGTGGGCTCGTCGTGGTACTCGGTGTACCAGAACGTCGCGAGCATCGAGAAGACTGGCGACCGTGAGGTGACCGTCACCATGAAGTCGCCCGATTCGCAGTTCAACCTGTCGATGGGCGGCTCGGCCGGCGTCATCGAATCGGCGAAGACGCTCGCCGAGAAGGGCGCGGACTACGGCAACTCGACGGGCGGCGTGAACTGCACGGGTCCGTTCTCCCTCACCGAGTGGAAGTCGGGGGAGTCGATCACCCTCACGCGCTACGATGACTACTGGGACGAGGGTCTGAAGGCGAAGTCGAAGAGCTTCGAGTTCGTGTTCATGGGCGACTCCACCGCCCGCGTGAACGCACTCAAGTCGGGCAGCGTGGACGGTTCCTGGATGATCCCGATCGAGGCCGTGCCGACACTGCGCGCATCCGGCAAGGGCGACGCGCTGTTCGCGCCCAGCACCGCCGTCGGCGACATCGTGATCAGCAACCTCGACGGACCGCTCGGCGACGTCCGGGTGCGCAAGGCGCTGCTGATGGCGATCGATCGGCAGGGCATGCTCGATGCCGCCGCCCGCGGCGTCGGCGAGGTCACCGACGTGTTCACCTCGGAGAACGTCTGGGGAGAGGCGTCGGATGCCGCGCGCACGGCCGCTTTCGACGACGTCGAGCACTACGGCTACGACGTCGCGGCGGCCAAGAAACTCATCGAGGAGGCCGGCGTCGAGGGGGAGACCCTCACCTACGTCACCGCGCCGATCGGCAACGACTTCGCCGTCATCTCGCAGGCCGTCTCCGCAGCAGCGCAGTCGATCGGCCTGAAGGTGAAGGTCGAATCGGTGAGCCCGGCGGCCTACACCGCGCTGTTCTCGGACCCGAGCGCCCGTGAGGGCGTGGACATGTTCTACACCAGCTGGTACCTGTCCAGCCCTGACGCGCTGGAGATGTACTCGGTGCTGCGCACGGGCGAGTTCAGCAACTACGGCGGCTGGTCGAACCCCGAGTTCGACGAGGTGGTGAACCAGGCGATCGCCACGGACGACCCGAAGGCGCGCAGCGAACTGACCGCGAAGGCGCAGCAGATCGCCAACGCCGAGCTTCCCTGGCTGCCGCTCTCAGAAGGCCCGATCCCGTTGTTCATGGGCGAGCGCGTCACCGGCATGCAGCCGTCGATGGCGTTCCTGTACTACCCGTGGGCCGCGACCCTCGGCGCCCGCTGATCAGGAGCATCCGCCGACGATGAATGCATTCCGACGAGTCGCCGGGAAACTGGGTGGCCTGCTGCTGACGCTGTTCCTGGCGTCGCTGCTGGTGTTCTTCTCCCGGTTCCTGGTACCCGGTGATCCGGTGTCCTTCCTCCTCCGGGGTCGCAAGCCGACCCCGGAGGCGGTGGCCCAGGTCACCGCGCAGTACGGGCTGGACCTGCCTCCCTGGCAGCAGTACCTGAACTGGATCACCGGCATCCTGCACGGCGACTTCGGCCGCTCCCTGCAGTTCCGGCAGGATGTCAGCGTCGTCATCGGCGAGCGTCTGCCCGTGACGATGACCCTGGTCGTGATGGCCGGATCGATCATCGCCGTCGTCGGTCTGCTCTCGGGGGCGATCGCCGCGCTGAACCGCGGGCGGGTCGCCGACCGCGCCATCCTGATCGGTCTGACCGTGCTCGGTGCGATCCCCTCCTTCGTCGGATCGATCGTGCTCATCGCGGTGTTCTCGGTGCAGCTCGGCTGGTTCCCCTCGTTCGGATCGGGTGAGGGGTTCTGGGACACGATCTACCACCTGACGCTGCCGTCGATCGCACTCGCGATCGTGTTCATCGTGCTCGTGGGCAAGGTGACCCGTTCCGCCATGGTCGAGCAGCTCGGCCGCGAGCACGTCGAGGTGGCGACGAGTCGAGGCCTGAAGCGCTGGGACGTCGTGCGGCGTCACGTGCTGCGCAACTCGCTGTGGCCCATCCTCACGGTCAGCGGGGTGCTCGTCGCCGGGCTGATCGTGGCGAGCTCGATCGTCGAGGCCGCTTTCGGCCTCGCCGGCATCGGCTCGCTGCTCGTGCAGTCGGTCGACCGGCTGGACTTCCCCGTGGTGCAGGCGATCGTGCTGCTCGTGGTGACGGCGTTCGTCGTCATGAACGCGATCGTCGACATCCTCGAACCGCTGATCGACCCTCGATCGGCAGCAGGAGCAGGTGCCCGATGACCACCCCCACCCCCACCCTCGCCGTGCGGCTGCTGAAGACGCCGCGCAGACCCCGCCCGCCGATGCTGCTCACCATCAGCGTCATCGTGCTGGCGGTGGTGACTCTCGCGGCGATCTTCGCACCGTGGGTCGCCCCGTACGACCCGGACGCCGTCGATTTCTCGGCGTTCTATGCGCCGCCGTCGCCAGAGCACTGGCTCGGCACCGACGGCCTCGGCCGCGACCTGCTCAGCCGCATCATCTACGGCGGCCGCACCGCGTTGGTCGGGCCGCTCGTCGTCGTGATCTTCTCGACGATCCTCGGCATCCTGCTCGGGCTCTTGGCAGGGTGGCGCGGCGGCTGGATCGACGCCGTGCTCGGCCGCGTCTTCGACGTGCTGTTCGCATTCCCGTCGTTGCTGATCGCGATCATGGCGGTCGCACTGTTCGGCAAGGGCCTGGTCGCACCGGTGATCGCGATGAGCATCGCCTACGCGCCGTTCGTCGCGCGGCTGACCCGCGCGCTGGTGACCACCGAGCGCAGCCGCCCGTACGTCTCGGCCTACCGGGTACAGGGCTTCGGCGGCGGCTGGATCGCACTGCGGCGCGTGCTCCCGAACGTGTCGCCCATCGTCGGGGCGCAGTCCACCCTCAACTTCGGCTACGTGCTCGCCGAGCTCGCCGGGCTCTCGTTCCTCGGCCTGGGCGTGCAGCCGCCGACCGCGGACTGGGGCGCGATGATCAACGAGGCGCAGTCCGGCATCGCATCGGGCGAGTTCTTGCCCGCGATCGCCCCGGCTGTCGTCGTGGTGCTCGTCGTCGTCGCGGTGAACATCATCGGCGAGGAACTGTCCGACCGCATCGGAGGCGAGATCCCCGCATGAGCGAACTGCTGAAAATCGAAGACCTCACGCTCGACCTGAACGACGGCACGCGCCTGCTGCACGGCATCAGCCTGTCGGTGGCGGCGGGCGAGACCGTGGGCCTGGTGGGTGAGTCCGGATCCGGCAAATCCCTCACCGCCAGGACCGTGCTCGGCCTGCTGCCCGACCGGGCGGTCGTCGGAGGCTCCGTCTCGGTCGACGGGCGATCCCCGCTCGATCGGGACGACCTCCGGCACGTGCGCCGGAAGGATGCGGCGATGGTGTTCCAGGACCCGCGCGCCGGCATCAACCCGATGCGCACCATCGGCGACCACGTCACCGAAGCGCTGCGGCTGTGCGCGGGCCTGAGCCGGCAGCAGGCGCGGCAGCGCGCCCTCGACCTGCTCACCGCGGTGAAGCTGCCCGATCCCGTCGCGCATCTCGGCCAGCATCCGCACGAGCTGTCCGGTGGCATGCTGCAACGGGTGATGATCGCCGGCGCCCTCACCACCGGCCCGCGGCTTCTGGTCTGCGACGAGCCGACCACCGCGCTGGACGTCACCACCCAGGCCGAGATCGTCTCCGTACTGCGCGAACTGTGTGCGCGCGAGGGCATGGGGATGCTCTTCATCACGCACGACCTCAACCTCGCGGGTTCGCTGTGCGACCGGCTGGTCGTGATGAAGGACGGTGCGGTCGTCGAGGAGGGCCCTGCGACGCAGGTGCTGACCCGGCCCGAGGCCGACTACACCCGGCGCCTGGTGGCGGCGACGCCGAAGCTCACCGGCGACGGCGGTGCCGCCGGCGCGGGCGCGCAGGACGAGCCGATGCTGGTGATCGAGGGCGTCTCGAAGACCTATCACGTACGCGGGCGAGGGGACGTGCACGCGGTGCAGGACGCACGCGTGACCGTTCCGCGCGGCGGCGCACTCGCGGTGGTCGGGGAGTCCGGGTCGGGCAAGTCCACGCTGGCTCGCATGGTGGTCGGGCTGGAGAACGCCGACAGCGGTGAGATCCGCACCGACGGTGTCTCGGTCACTGAGGCTCCGCGCGGGCAGGCGGAGCGCCTGGAGCGCGCACGCAGCGTGCAGATGGTGTTCCAGGATCCGTACCTGTCGCTGGACCCCCGGATCCCCGCCGGGCAGGCGATCTCGGATGTGCTGCGGCTGCACCACAGGATGGATGCGGCGGCGGCGCGGGCGCGCACTCTCGAACTGCTCACCGCCGTCGGGCTGGGGGACGAGCACGTGAAAGCCCGGCCGAGGACGCTCTCCGGCGGTCAGCGGCAGCGCGTCGCGATCGCCCGCGCCCTGGCCATCCAGCCCGACCTCCTCGTGATGGATGAGGCGACCAGCGCGCTCGACGTCTCGGTGCAGGCGCAGGTTCTCGACCTGGTCGCCCGGATCCGCGCGGAGCAGGGGCTGACGCTGCTGTTCATCAGCCACGACCTCTCGGTCGTGCGGCGGGTCTGCGAACGCACCGTCGTGATGCGCCGCGGAGAGATCGTGGAACAGGGTCCCACGCAGCAGTTGCTGGACGACCCGCAGCACGAGTACACCCGGCTGCTGATCGACTCCGTCCCGGTGCCGGTGGTGTGAACACGAGAAGAGCCGGATGGCGGGTTTCCCCGGCATCCGGCTCGTCTCGTGCTCTTCAGAGCTTCGATGCCGCCGCGCCGAGCACACCGCGCAGGATGCTGCCGATCTCGCGGAACTCCGCGGGGCCGATCGTCAGCGGAGGCGCGAGCTGGATGACGGGGTCGCCTCGGTCGTCGGCGCGGCAGTACAGCCCGGCCTCGTAGAGCGCGGGGGAGAGGAAGCCGCGCAGCAGGCGCTCGGACTCGGCGTCGTCGAATGTCTCCTTCGTGGACTTGTCCTTGACCAGCTCGATGCCGAAGAAGTAGCCCTCACCGCGCACGTCGCCGACGATCGGCAGGTCGAGCAGTGTCTCCAGCTCGGCGCGGAACAGCGGCGAGTTCTGCACGACGTGCTCGTTCAGTCCCTCCTCCTCGAAGATGTCGAGGTTCTCCAACGCCACGGCCGCCGAGACCGGGTGCCCGCCGAACGTGTAGCCGTGCGGGAACATCGCGTCACCGGTGGCGAACGGCTCGTGGATGCGGTCGCTGACGATCGTCGCGCCGAGCGGCGCGTATCCGCTCGTGATGCCCTTCGCGCAGGTGATCATGTCGGGCACGTAGCCGAGTCGCTCGCAGGCGAACATCGAGCCGAGCCGGCCGAAGGCGCAGATGACCTCGTCCGAGACGAGCAGCACGTCGTGCCGGTCGCAGATCTCTCGCACGCGTGCGAAGTACCCGGGCGGAGGGGGGAAGCATCCGCCGGAGTTCTGCACCGGCTCCAGGAAGACCGCCGCGACCGTGTCGGCACCCTCGAACAGGATGGCCTCCTCGATGCGGTCGGCCGCCCAGCGCCCGAACGCCTCGATGTCGCCCTCGGGCGCGCCCATCTCCGCGGCACGGTAGAAGTTCGTGTTCGGCACCCGCAGGCCGCCGGGGGTGACCGGCTCGAACATCGCCTTCATCGCCGGGATGCCGGTGACGGCGAGTGCGCCCTGGGTTGTGCCGTGATAGGCGATGGCACGGGAGATCACCTTGTGCTTGCCCGGCTTGCCCTGCGTCTTCCAGTAGTGCTTGGCGAGCTTGAAGGCGGTCTCGACGGCCTCGCCGCCGCCGGAGGAGAAGAACACCCGGTTCAGGTCGCCGGGCGCGTAGTCCGCGAGCCGGTCGGCCAGCTCGATCGCGGCCGGATGCGCGTACGACCAGAGCGGGAAGAACGCCAGCTCCTCGGCCTGTTTCGCGGCGGCCTCGGCGAGGCGGCGACGCCCGTGGCCGGCGTTGACCACGAAGAGGCCGGCGAGCCCGTCGATGTACTTCCGTCCCTCGGCATCCCAGATGTGATGTCCCTCTCCGCGCGTGATGATCGGCGCTTCCGGCAGCGTGGACTGCCGGGAGAAGTGCATCCAGAGGTGATCGCGGGCGCTTTCGCGCAGGCGATCGGCGTCGTAGGTCTTTCCGGTCATCGGGTCCCCCAGTTGTAGAGCTGCTTGTGCAGGCGGGCGTAGACGAAGGTGTCGGTGGACAGCACCCCGGGAATGCTGCGGATGCGGCGCGCGAGCAGCTCGAGCAGATCCTCGTCGCTCTCGCACACGACCTCGGCGAGCACATCGAAGCCGCCGAGCGTGACGACGACGTAGTCGATCTCGGTGATCTCCGCGAGGGCTGCGGCGACCACCTCGGGATCGCCGCTGACGCGGATGCCGATCATGGCCTGGCGGAGGAAGCCCAGCTGCAGAGGATCGGTGACGGCGACGATCTGCATCACGCCGGATTCCGTGAGGCGCTGCACACGCTGTCGCACGGCGGCCTCGCTGAGCCCGACCTCGCGGCCGATGTCGGCGTACGCACGCCTGCCGTCCTCTTGGAGCAACTCGATGATCGTCTTCGACACATCGTCCAGCACTGCATGCTTCTGCTTTGAGGCCATGTGCTGATCCTGACATTCAAGAGCCGCGCTAGCAACAGAATCCGCAGATTTCCTTGCATTGAGCAACCGATACCGTCGAAAATCGGTGGAACTCCCGGAGTGTCTCAGATAGGATTCAACAATGTTGACAACGTCGTTGCAGAATGTGATCGCCGGCCGGCGGGCCCCCGTCGACTCGGATCGGACGATGGACCTGGTCGACCCGGCGACAGAAGAGGTCTACGGCCAGGTGCCCGTCTCCGGTGCCGTCGAGGTGGACGCCGCCTACGCCGCCGCGAGCGGCGCCTTCGCGCAGTGGCGCGACGCGCCCCCCGCCGAGCGGCAGCTCGCGCTGTTCCGCATCGCCGAGGAGATGAAGGAGCGCGCCGACGAGTTCGCCGACCTCGAGTCGCAGGACACCGGCAAGCCCCGCGCGAGCCTGGTCGCCGACGAGATCGACCAGTCCGTCGACCAGCTGCGCTTCTTCGCGGGTGCCGCGCGCAGCCTCGAGGGTCGCGCCGCGGGGGAGTACCTGTCGGGTCACACCTCCTATGTGCGCCGCGAGCCGGTCGGCGTGATCGGGCAGGTCACGCCCTGGAACTACCCGCTGAACATGGCCGTCTGGAAGATCGGACCGGCGATCGCCGCGGGCAACGCCGTCGTGCTCAAGCCGGCCGAGACCACCCCGCAGAGCACGCTGCTGCTCGCGGAGGTGGTCGCCCATCACACGCCTGCGGGTCTGTTCAACGTCGTGCTCGGCGACCGCGAGACCGGGCGGATGATGGTGGAGCACCCCCGCGCCGACATGGTCGCGATCACCGGGTCGGTGCGCGCCGGCATGGAGGTCGCGAAGTCCGCGGCATCCGATCTCAAGCGTGTGCACCTCGAACTCGGGGGCAAGGCGCCGGCCGTGGTGTTCCCCGACGCCAACCTCGAGAAGGCGGCGTCGGGCATCGTCACCGGGGCATATTTCAACGCCGGGCAGGACTGCACCGCTGCCACGCGCGTCATCGTGCACGAGAGCATCCATGACGAGTTCGTCGCAGCCCTCGTGGAACGCGCGCGTACGCATGCCCGCACCGGCGGACCTCACGAGGAGGGCGTGCTGTACGGTCCTCTGAACAGCCGCGCACAGCTCGACGGCGTCTCCGGATTCATCGAACGTCTGCCTGCGCACATCCGGGTCGAGACCGGCGGCGCCCGCCAGGGCGACCGCGGGTACTTCTGGGAGGCGACGATCCTCTCCGGCGTCCATCAGGACGATGAGGTGGTGCAGCGCGAGATCTTCGGCCCCGTGCTCACCGTGCAGTCCTTCTCGGACGCGGACCAGGCCCTCGCCCTCGCCAACGGCGTGCCGTTCGCGCTCGCCGCCTCGGTGTGGACCCGAGACCACGCGACCGCGATGCGGTTCACGCGCGATCTCGACTTCGGCTGCGTGTGGGTGAACACCCACATCCCGTTCGTCTCGGACATGCCGCACGGCGGCTTCAAGCACTCCGGCTACGGCAAGGACCTCTCGCAGTACGGCTTCGACGACTACACGCGCGTGAAGCACGTGATGTCGGCGCTGGAGGTCTGAGCGCGCCTCACACCGTCGGGATGGACAGCGTCTCGGTGTCGGGGTGGGGGCTGGGGTCGCGGTGCCGCAGGTCGGGGAACGCCCTGACGAACACCACCGAGACGATCACTCCGGCGACAGCGAACAGCGTCGCGGCGAGGTAGGCGCCCTGGGCGCCTCCGGTGCTGTCGACGAGGAACCCGGCGACAGCGGATCCGGCGGCTGCGCCGATCAGCTGGCCGGTGCCGGCCCAGCCGAAGGCCTCGGCGGTCTCGGAGAACTTCACACTCGCCGTGGTGATCGCGAACAGCACGGCGAGGGCCGGCGCGATGCCGATGCCGGCGATCAGCAGGGTGCCGCCGAGCCAGAACGCGTTCAGCATGACCATGGTCAGGGACAGGCCGACGGCGACGATGATGAGGCGGCGGGCCATCGCCCAGGGGCCGATGGGGATGTGCCCGAACGACAGCCCGCCGATCAGGCTGCCGATCGAGAACACGGCCAGCACCAGGCCCGCCTCGAGGCTGCCGTGCTCGAACGTCGCGACGACGCCGACCTCGACGGCGGCGCAGGCGCCGATCAGGAGGAAGCCGATCACGGTGGCCAGAAGCACGGGCGGCTTCAGCACGACACGGCCGAAGGCGCGGCGGCTGCGCGGGATGCGGACCCGGCCGACCTCGGGGGAGGCGATGAACCACCCGCACCCGACGACGAGGAACGCGGCGACCAGAAGCAGGCCCTCCGTCGTGCCCACCTGTGTGGACACCAGGGTGATCACCACCGGGGCGAGGATCCAGATGATCTCCTGCAATGAGGCGTCCAGCGAGAACAGCGGCGTCAGCTGCGAGGAGTTGACGAGCTTGGGGTAGATGGTGCGCACCGCCGACTGGATCGGAGGCGTGGAGAGGCCGGCGACCAGACCGAGAGCCATGTATCCGGCGAGGTTCAACGGCAGCAGGGCGAGGCAGAGCACTGCCGCGACGCAGACCGCTGCGGTGAGCGTGAGCACGCGGCGCATGCCCCACGCGCCCATCCACCGGCTGGTGACGGGGCCCGCCACCGCCTGCCCGACGGAGGTCGCGGCGAGGACGAGGCCCGCGGCGCCGTACGATCCGGTCTGCTGCTCGACGTGCAGCAGGATGGCCAGTGAGGCCATGCCGTTGGGGAAGCGCGCGGTGAGCTGAGCGGCGATCATGCGCCCGACGCCAGGCGTGCGAAGTAGGTCCCGATATCCCGCCACCAGCCAACGATATCCGACACGCCGCGACACGCCGGGATGCCCTCTCCACAGAAAATCGGATGTCGGAGGCCAGGCGTAGCGTCCGGTCTGTGGATGGATTCCGATCCGTCCTCCGCGACCCGCGAGATCTCGCGGTTCGCGGCGGTCGGAACGGGCGCCGGAACTGTGGATGGATGCGTGGAGAACCTGTGTTGAAGCCGTGGAGAGCGGTGGAAAACTACAGGGATGTAACTACTAGCCCTTGTGGTCGCATCCAATGTCCGTCCCTATATGTAGTATTGAAGTCCCGGCGGGGGGTCTGCCCGGGAAGAGAACGATTTGAGGGGAAGAGATGTCGATCACCGTCTACACCAAGCCTTCGTGCGTGCAGTGCAACGCCACCTATCGGGCGCTCGACGCCAAGGGCATCGAGTACGAGATCCACGACCTCTCCGAGGACGCTGACGCGCTCGAGCAGGTCAAGGCACTGGGCTACCTGCAGGCCCCGGTCGTCGTCACCGACGAGGACCACTGGTCGGGCTTCCGCCCCGACAAGATCGACGAGCTGGCGTCCCGCCTGGCGTGATGTGACGATCATGAGCGCCGTCGCCACAGCCGCGCCGCTCCTGGTCTACTTCTCGAGCGTCTCGGGGAACACCGCCCGCTTCATCGACAAGCTGGGCCTCCCCGCCCGCCGCATCCCGCTGCACCGGCAGGACGAACCCCTCGTCGTCGACGAGCCGTTCGTCCTGGTCACCCCCACCTACGGGGGCGGGCAGGGGAGCGGTGAGGAGAAGGGCGCCGTCCCGAAGCAGGTCATCCGGTTCCTCAACGACGAGCGCAACCGCAGCCTGATCCGGGGAGTGATCTCCGCGGGCAACACGAATTTCGGCGAGGCGTTCTGCCTCGCGGGCGAAATCATCAGCCGGAAGTGCCGCGTGCCGCACTTGTACCGGTTCGAACTCTTCGGCACGCAGGACGACGTCGATCGCGTGAGCGACGGATTGGAACGATGGTGGACAGCACAGTGACCGAGACGGTGGCTTTCAAGGCGAACCCGGCGTACGAGGGCCTCGACTATCACGCCCTCAACGCGATGCTGAATCTCTACGACGCGAACGGTCAGATCCAGTTCGACGCCGACAAGCGTGCGGCGCGGGAGTACTTCCTGCAGCACGTGAACCAGAACACGGTGTTCTTCCACTCCCTCAAGGAGCGGCTCGACTACCTGGTCGAGAAGGAGTACTACGAGCCCGCCGTCATCGAGAAGTACTCGTTCGACTTCATCACGAAGCTCAACGACTTCGCCTACGGCAAGAAGTTCCGCTTCGAGACCTTCCTCGGCGCGTTCAAGTACTACACCAGCTACACGCTGAAGACGTTCGACGGCAAGCGCTACCTCGAGCGCTTCGAGGACCGCGTCGTGATGACCGCCCTCGCGCTCGCCGACGGCGACGAGAAGCTCGCGACCTCGCTGGTCGACGAGATCATCTCGGGCCGCTTCCAGCCGGCCACCCCGACGTTCCTCAACGCCGGCAAGGCGCAGCGCGGCGAGCTCGTCAGTTGCTTCCTGCTGCGCATCGAGGACAACATGGAGTCGATCGCCCGCGGCATCAACTCCGCACTGCAGCTCTCCAAGCGCGGCGGCGGCGTGGCGCTGCTGCTGAGTAACATCCGCGAGTCGGGTGCCCCGATCAAGCAGATCGAGAACCAGTCCTCGGGCATCATCCCCGTCATGAAGCTGCTCGAAGACAGCTTCAGCTACGCGAACCAGCTGGGCGCGCGTCAGGGCGCCGGTGCGGTGTATCTCAACGCGCACCACCCCGACATCATGCGGTTCCTCGACACCAAGCGCGAGAACGCCGACGAGAAGATCCGCATCAAGACCCTGTCGCTGGGCGTCGTCGTGCCCGACATCACGTTCGAGCTGGCGAAGAACGGCGAGGACATGTACCTCTTCTCGCCGTACGACGTCGAGCGCGTCTACGGTGTGCCCTTCGGTGACATCTCGGTCACCGAGAAGTACCGCGAGATGGTCGACGACCCGCGCATCAAGAAGACGAAGATCAACGCGCGCGAGTTCTTCCAGACCCTCGCCGAGATCCAGTTCGAATCGGGCTACCCGTACATCATGTTCGAGGACACGGTGAACAAGGCCAACCCGATCAAGGGCCGGATCAACATGTCCAACCTGTGCAGCGAGATCCTCCAGGTGAACACGCCGACCACCTACAACGAGGACCTCTCGTACCAGCAGATCGGCAAGGACATCTCCTGCAACCTCGGCTCGATGAACATCGCGCTGGCGATGGACGCCGACGACCTGGGCAAGACCGTCGAGACGGCCATCCGGGCTCTCACCGCGGTCAGCAACCAGAGCCACATCGGCTCGGTGCGCTCGATCGAGGACGGCAACGACCGCTCGCACGCGATCGGCCTCGGGCAGATGAACCTGCACGGCTACCTCGCCCGCGAGCACGTGTTCTACGGCTCGGAAGAGGGCATGGACTTCACGAACATCTACTTCTACACGGTGCTGTTCCACGCGCTGCGCGCCTCGAACGAGCTCGCGATCGAGCGCGGCGTCGCCTTCGACGGCTTCGAGGACTCCACCTACGCGTCGGGCGAGTTCTTCGACAAGTACATCGACCGGGCCTGGGTTCCTGCGACCGAGAAGGTCAAGGAGCTGTTCGCCGGCAAGCACATCCCCACGCAGGAGGACTGGGCGGCGCTGAAGGACTCGATCCAGAAGCATGGCATCTACAACCAGAACCTGCAGGCCGTGCCGCCGACCGGTTCGATCTCCTACATCAACAACTCGACCTCGTCGATCCACCCGATCGCCTCGAAGATCGAGATCCGCAAGGAGGGCAAGCTCGGTCGCGTGTACTACCCGGCGCCGTTCATGACGAACGAGAACCTGGAGTACTACCAGGACGCGTACGAGATCGGCTACGAGAAGGTCATCGACACCTACGCCGCCGCCACCCAGCACGTCGACCAGGGCCTGTCGCTGACGCTGTTCTTCAAGGACACCGCCACCACGCGTGACATCAACAAGGCCCAGATCTACGCCTGGAAGAAGGGCATCAAGACGATCTACTACATCCGGCTGCGCCAGATGGCCCTCGAGGGCACGGACATGACCGAGTGCGTCAGCTGCATGCTGTAATTGTCCCCTGATCAGGTTTTCTCTGGAATAGGAATATTGGAATGACCCCTTCTCCGAAGCTTCAGCTGGTCAGTCACGTCGACGCGATCAACTGGAACCGCATCGAGGACGACAAGGACCTCGAGGTGTGGAACCGTCTCACCGGCAACTTCTGGCTGCCCGAGAAGGTACCGCTGTCGAACGACGTGCAGTCGTGGAACACGCTCACCCCCGATGAGCAGCTGCTCACGATGCGCGTGTTCACCGGCTTGACGCTGCTGGACACCATTCAGGGCACGGTCGGCGCCGTCTCGCTGATCCCCGACGCGGTCACCCCGCACGAGGAGGCGGTGTACACCAACATCGCGTTCATGGAGTCGGTGCACGCGAAGAGCTACTCCTCGATCTTCTCTACGCTGTGCTCGACGAAGGAGATCGACGAGGCGTTCCGCTGGTCGACCGAGAATCAGAATCTGCAGCGCAAGGCGCAGATCATCCTGGACTACTACCGCGGCGACGACCCGCTGAAGCGCAAGGTCGCCTCCACGCTGCTGGAGTCGTTCCTGTTCTACTCGGGCTTCTACCTGCCGATCTACTGGTCGTCGAAGGCGAAGCTGACGAACACGGCCGACCTCATCCGCCTCATCATCCGCGACGAGGCCGTGCACGGCTACTACATCGGGTACAAGTACCAGAAGGGCCTCGAGCAGGAGACCCAGGAGCGCCGCGACGAGCTGAAGGACTACACCTTCTCGCTGCTGTACGAGCTCTACGACAACGAGGTGCAGTACACGCAGGACCTCTACGACGGAGTCGGCCTGACCGAGGACGTCAAGAAGTTCCTGCACTACAACGCCAACAAGGCGCTGATGAACCTCGGCTACGAGGCGATGTTCCCGTCCACCGTCACGAACGTGAACCCGGCAATCCTCTCGGCTCTGTCGCCGAACGCCGACGAGAACCACGACTTCTTCAGCGGGTCGGGCTCGTCGTACGTCATCGGCAAGGCCGAGGCCACCGAGGACGACGACTGGGACTTCTGATCGTTCCCGGTCAAGAGGCGAGTCTCTGACACGAAACGCCCCCGCGACCGCTCATCGAGAGCGGCTCACGGGGGCGCTTCAGCGTCAGATGCGGGAGTGCTCGCCCAGGCGGTGCCAGGTGCGGTTGTGGTAGACCAGCGCGTCACCGGGTACTCCGGGCTCGACGTCACGCTCGATGTGCGACTGCAGCGCGTGCGCGGCGAACACCGTGGCCGTTCCGGTGTCCATGCGATTGACGACTGCGCAGCGCACCCAGGCGCGCACGTCGTGGTAGACCGGCTCCCCGGTGATCAGGCGCGACCAGCGGTGCGTCTCGGCGAAGCGATCGACGCCGCTGCTCGCACCGAGCTCCGCCACCTCGAGGTCGTGAGCGTCCAGCAGGTGCACGACGACGGTCTCGGCACGCGCGAGCACATCGGATGCCGACGACAGCGCCGAGATCGAGAAGATCAGCAGCGGCGGGTCGGCGCTCACCGACGAGACCGACGTCGCCGTCAGCGCGACGGGTCCGTCGCCGGCGTCCGCCGTGATGACGGCGACGCCGCCGGGGTGTCCGCGGAAGAGGGATTTGAGCTCGTCGGGCGAGAGCGAGGCGGAGAAGCCATGCGTGCGCGTCTCGATCTGCGCGATGGCGCTCACCGGGCCAGCTCCTCGCGAACGAGGTTCGTGCCCGCGCTGAGCGCGCGCAGCTTCGCTGCCGCGACGTTCCGGGGGAACGGTGCCATGCCGCAGTTCGTGCTGGGGACGAGCTTGTCCGCATCGACGAACTCGAGCGCGCGGCGAAGGGTGTCGGCGACCTCCTCCGGGGTCTCGATCGCCTCGCTCGCCACGTCGATCGCGCCGAGCATGACCTTCTTGCCGCGGAGGAGCTCGATGAGCTCCATCGGAACATGGGAGTGCTGGCACTCCAGCGAGACGATGTCGATGCCCGACTGCTGCAGCAGCGGGAACGTCTCCTCGTACTGCCGCCACTGCGACCCCAGGGTCGCCTTCCATTCGTTGTTCGCCTTGATCCCGTAGCCGTAGCAGATGTGCACGGCGGTCTCCGCGCGCAACCCCTCTGTCGCACGCTCCAGCGCCGCAATGCCCCAGTCCTGTACCTCGTCGAAGAAGACGTTGAACGCAGGCTCGTCGAACTGGATGATGTCGACGCCCGCCGCCTCGAGTTCCCTCGCCTCCTGGTTGAGGATGGTCGCGAACTCCCAGGCCAGTTTCTCGCGGCTCCGGTAGTGGGCGTCGTAGAGGGTGTCGACCATCGTCATGGGCCCAGGCAGGGCCCACTTGATCGGGCGATCGGTGGTCGCGCGCAGCAGCTTCGCGTCATCGACGAACACCGGCTGCTCGCGTCGCACGGCGCCGACCACGGTCGGCACGCTCGCGTCGTAGCGATCGCGGATGCGCACGGTCTCGCGACGCTCGAAATCGACACCGCTGAGATGCTCGATGAACGTCGTGACGAAGTGCTGGCGGGTCTGCTCCCCGTCGCTGATGACGTCGATGCCGTTGCGGGTCTGCTCCTGGACGGCGAGGCGCAGCGCATCCCGTTTGCCCTCGAGCAGTTCGTCGCCCTCGAGCTTCCATGGAGACCACAGAGTCTCGGGCTGGGCGAGCCACGACGGCTTCGGCAGGCTGCCGACGATCGAGGTGGGCAGGAGCGTCTGCATGATCGAAGATCCTCCGCGGGTCACGCGACGCGAGCGGGGCGCTTGGCGGCCCAGTGCTCAAGGACGGTTCGGTGGGGCTTGATGAAGTGCTCCTCCGTGTACTTGCCCTGCGTGATCGCGAGCTGACTGCGCTCGACGCGGTCGTACAAGATCTGGGTCCGCGAGAAGTCCTGCGAGTCCAGGGTCGGTCGGTAGACCGATGCGGCCGCCGAGTTCGCGTTGTAGATCTCCGGGCGATAGATCTTCTGGAACGTCTCCATGGTGCTGATCGTGCCGATGAGCTGCAGGTTCGAGTAGTCGTTCAGCAGGTCGCCACGGAAGTAGAACGCGAGCGGGGCCACACTGCCGCGCGGCATGAAGTACCGCGCCTGCAGGCCCATCTTCCCGAAGTACTCGTCGGTCAGCGAGGAGGCGTCCTGCACGTACTCGTCGCCGAGCACCGGGTGGTGGTTTCCGGTGCGCCGGTAGGTCTTGCTCGTCGACACGCTGATGCAGACGACGGGCGACTGCGGGAAGCGCTCCTGGTAGGCGGCCGAGTCGAGGAAGTGCTGGAACAGCTTCCCGTGCAGGTCGCCGAAGTCGTCGGGGATGGAAGGCCCGGTCGGGCCCTTTCCGGCCGCTGGCAGCACGATGCTGAAGTCGAAGTCCCGTACGAAGGACGAGAAGTTGTTGCCCACGATCCCGTGGTGGCGGATGCCGGTGCGCCGGTCGACCACATGGGTGTCGAGGACCTCGATGAGTGGGAACTGCCGATCCGCGCCTTCCGCCGCGAAGCTCAGCTGCGCCGAGATGATCTCCAGCTCGACCTCGTAACGGTCCCGGTCCGGGTTGTCCCAGTGCGCGAGGTCGTTGAACCGGTTGTTGATCATCGTGAGCGTGTTGCGGAGGTTCTGCTGACGATGCTCGCCTCTGGCCAGGTTGGCGAAGTTCGTGGTGATCCGGGAGTTCTCCGACGGGCTGTAGTCCTCGTCGAAGCGGGTGGTGGTGATGCTGAAGGTGAAGTCGTCCGCCATGATGGCCAATCCGGTGTGAGGGGCCGCGGTCGGCCTCTGGAAGCAGTGCCTCCATCGTGCAGGAGCGCGCCAGTTATCGGGTAACTCGTGCTGGCTATGCATTCATATAGTGTGTCCCTATGCCCAACGCATCGAGCGGCCTGACCCTGCAGCAGCTGCGGTATTTCATCGAGGTCGCGGCCGAGGGGTCGATCTCGGGCGCCGCCGACGTGCTCTACGTCGCCCAGCCGACCATGTCGGCGGCGATGAAGGATCTCGAAGCCCGAGTCGACCGTCCCCTCCTCGTCCGCTCCGCCCGCGGGGTCACCCTCACCGACGACGGCGCAGAGTTCCTCGGGTACGCACGACAGGTCGTGGAGCAGGTGGAACTGCTCGAGCAGCGCTACCTCGGCAGACCACCATCACGGCGCCTGCTCGGGGTGTCGGCGCAGCACTACTCCTTCGCCGTGGACGCCCTCGTCCGGATGGTCAAGGCCACGGAAGCAGCCGAGTACGAGTTCTCGCTGCGCGAGACGCGCACCTGGGACATCATCGAGGATGTCCGGACCCTCCGAAGTGAAGTCGGCATCCTCTACCGGAACGACTTCAACCGCAGGGTGATCGACAAGCTGCTCCGCGACGCGGGGATGGCATTCCACCCACTCTTCCTCGCGAGCCCGCACATCTTCATCGCCCGGAACAACCCGCTGTCCGCTCAGGCGCGCGTCACACTCGCCGATCTCGAGGATCTGCCGCGGCTCACGTTCGATCAGGGGGCGAACAACTCGTTCTACTTCGCCGAGGAGATCCTCTCCACCCTCTCCAGCAGGCAGGAGATCCGCGTCGCCGACCGAGCGACGATCTTCAACCTCATGATCGGGGTCGGCGGCTACACGATCTCGACGGGCATCATCAGCGACGAGCTCGATCCGGAGATCGTCGCCATCCCGCTCGACGTCGACGAACGCATCGAGATCGGCTGGATCGGCCACGCGGCGATCCCGCTCACCGAGCTGGCGCAGCGCTATCTCAGCGAGGTGCGAGCCGTCGTCGCCGGTTTCGGTGTGGAGCTGCTCGGCTGATCGGTGCGCGCAGCGGCCGGCCCGCTCCGCTCACCGGGCGATCGCGGCGAGGCTCGTGATCGTGGCCGACACGGCGTCGGCGAGCTCGCGGCCCTTCACGGCGAAGTGACGCGTGAAGTACTCGCGGTGCTCGGCGTGCTCGTGGAACTGGTGCGGCGTGAGCACCGCGGAGAACACCGGCACGTCCGTGTCGAGCTGCACCCGCATGAGCGCGTCGACGACGGTCGCGGCGACGAAGTCGGGGCGGTAGATCCCGCCGTCGACGACGAGCGCACTCGTCGCGATGGCGTCGTAACGACCGGTCTCCGCCAGGCGCTTGGCATGCAGCGGGATCTCGAACGCGCCGGGGACTCGGTGCACGTCGACCTCGTCGATGCCGAGATCGGTCAGGCGCTCGAGGAATGCGGAGACCGCCTCTTCGACGATCTCGGCGTGCCACTGCGCGGCGACGATGGCAATTCTGGGCATGGTGGACTGCTCCTTCTGTCCTCTCTCATCCGGACTGTGACCGTCGGCTCCGGAATCGCACCGGATCGGCAGTCCCCACCATGGGGACCGTTCGCGGGCTCGCGCGGACTGGCCGCGACACCGCCGGTGGGGACTCTCACCCCGCCCTGAGGACAGGACGACGCTATCACCGGAACGAGATCCACGGACGCCATGGCGTGCGCTGCGCGCGCCTGTCAAGCCCCTTCTGATCCGTACTGTGGCAGGGCAACCTGACACGACGCGGCACCCGATCGCGGAACGGAGGACACCACCATGAGCATCGGAACCGGAATCGTGCTGTTCGTCATCGGCGCGATCCTCGTATACGCACTGAACGTGCAGGTCGACTGGATCGACCTGGATCTCGTCGGCTACATCCTGATGGGCGCCGGAGCGGTCGTCTTCGTCATCGGGATCGTGCTGATGCTGCGCAGGCGCCGCACTGACACGATCACGCGCACGAGCGTGGATCCCGATTCCGGCGAGCCGGTCACGCGCCGATCGACGCGAGCGAGCAACGACGAGCTGCCGTGACGGAGGCGGTGAGGGTAGGGGCGGATGCCGTGGCATCCGCCCTTTCTCGTCACTCCTGGGCGCCGTAGTCCGGCAGCTCCTGCAGCGTCCACGTGTTGCCGTCGGGATCGTCGAAGGTCACGAACCGTCCCCAGGCTTGATCGTCGACGCCGTTGGCCGCGACACCGAGACCGCGCAGGTGGGCGAGTGCCTCGTCGGCGTCGGGCACGACGACCTGGATCGTGTTCTGCTGCCCCGGTTCGAGGCTGTTGCCGAGACCGGTGCCGAACGCGATCGAGCAGGCCGATCCCGGTGGGGTCATCTGCACGAAGCGCAGTTCGTCGTTCACCTGGTGGTCGTGGTCGGGATTGAACCCGATCCGCGTGTAGAACTCCTTCGCCCGGTCCACATCGCTGACCGGCACGTGGATGAGTTCGATCTTCCAGTCCATGTCGCACGCTCCTCCGCAGCGGCAGTCCGTCTCCCGCCGACATCCACATTAGGCTTGGCCTCCGACATCCGGACAGCGGATGTCGGAGGCCAGGAGGATGCTGGCGGGCATGGATCCGATACGACTCCGGCCCTGGTCGGCGGGCGACCTCGGCCTGCTGCAGGCGGCGAACACTCCGGAGATGACGGCGCACCTGAACGGCCCCGAGACCGAGCAGCAGGTGATCGACCGGCACGCCAAGTACCTTCGGCTGTGGCAGGAGGGCACGGCGCGAACTTTCGTGATCGTCGATGAGCAGGGCCATCCGCTCGGCTCGATCGCGCACTGGGGCGCCGAGTGGCGCGACCAGCCGGTCCGTGAGGCCGGGTGGTTCGTGCTTCCCGAGGCGCAGGGGCGCGGTGTGTCCTCCCGGGCGATCGAGCTGCTGATCGACGACGTCCTGCAGCACCGTGGTGAGGCGCGGTACCTCGCCGCATTCCCCTCGGTCGACAACGCCGCATCGAACGGCGTCTGCCGGCATGGCGGCTTCACCCTGATGGGTACGAAGACGGAGGAGTTCCGCGGTGCGGACCTCACTCTGAACGAGTGGGTGCTCGACCTGGAGGACTCACTACCTGCCTAGAGCCCCTGGTGCGCGGCCCAGCGCGCACCCGCGGTGCTCGCGGCACCGGTGATCAGCGCATCGATCTCGGGGGAGTGCCGCACGGCGAATGACACGTAGGCACCGCGTCCGCCGGCGACGGGGCGGCCGTACGCCTTTGCCGCCAGGGAACCGTCTGGCAGCAGCCTGACGGTGATCGACTGCAGCTCGAAGCGTTCGCCGCGGCGCTCATCCTCCCAGCGCAGCGCGGGCGGGATGCTGACGTTCAGCGCCAGTGCGCCGATCTCGATACCGTCGTCCATCCTGTTGACACTACTCACGAAACGATGCGGAGTCCTGCCGATGCCGGATCTCCCTAGGGTGAGCGCCGCATTTCGCTCCGGCGGACACCGGAATAGACTCGCGCCGAGGGGCACCGTCCGCGCACCCCGAATCGCTGTGGCGCGTCGCGCCGGGCCGGCGCGCGGGTCCCGAGGGCCCCGGACTGGGGAACATCATGTTCGAGAATCTCATGGCCACGGCCGTACTCCCCGCGACGGATCTCGATCGGGCCCGACGCTGGTGGCACGACACCCTGGACCGCGAGCCGATGTACGTCGAGGCCGAGTCGGGCAACCTGTTCTACGACGTCGGCGGCACCGTGGTGCTGGTGTACGCGACGTCCTTCGCCGGGACAGCGCAGAACACGGCGTTCAACCTGGTCTCGGACGACCTGGACCGCGACGTGGCCGCGCTGCGTGAGCGCGGGGTCGTGTTCCACGACTACGACTTCCCCGGGCTGAAGACCGTCGACGGGATCGCCGATCTCGGCGGGGAACGCAGCGCGTGGTTCAGCGACAGCGAGGACAACATCATCGCGATCGGCCAGCCCTCGCCCGAGATGCGTGAGCTCGCCGACGCGATGCGGGCCGGCTCCGTCGGCTGAGCCGACGGCGCCGTCCCGGCTCAGCGGCGGTGCGACCGGTAGTACTCCAGGAGTGCCTGCGTCGAGGCATCCTGCGCAGCCACGGCATCGGCGTCGCCCTCGATGGCGGGGGCGATCTGCAGGGCGAGCTGTTTGCCCAGCTCGACGCCCCACTGGTCGAACGAGTTGATGCCCCAGATCGTGCCCTGCGTGAACGTGATGTGCTCGTAGAGCGCGATCAGCTGACCGAGCACCGACGGCGTGAGCGCGGGCGCGAAGATCGACGTCGTCGGGCGATTGCCCGAGAACGTGCGCGCCGCCACGAGCGTCCCGGTGGTGCCCTCGGCCTCGACCTCCGCGGCGGTCTTGCCGAACGCGAGCGCCTTGGTCTGCGCGAGGAAGTTCGCCAGGAACAGGCCGTGCACGTCGCGGCCGTCTTCCTGCAGCGGGTACGCGGGATTGACGAAGGCGATGAAGTCCGCGGGGATGAGCTGCGTGCCCTGGTGGATCAGCTGGTAGAACGCGTGCTGTCCGTTCGTGCCCGGCTCGCCCCAGAACACCTCGCCCGTGCCGGTCGTGACCGGCGAGCCGTCCCAGCGCACCGACTTGCCGTTCGACTCCATGGTCAGCTGCTGCAGGTAGGCGGGGAAGCGGCTCAGCTGCTGCGCGTAGGGCAGTACGGCGTGCGACTGCGCGCCCAGGAAGTTCACGTACCAGACGTTCAGCAGCCCCATCAGCACCGGCACGTTGCGATCGAGCGGTGTCGTCCGCACGTGCTCGTCGACGGCGTGGAAGCCGGCGAGCAGATCGCGGAAGGCGTCCGGTCCCAGCGTGATCGCGAGCGAAAGGCCGATCGCCGAGTCGACCGAGTAGCGTCCGCCCACCCAATCCCAGAACCCGAAGGCGTTGGCGGGGTCGATGCCGAACGCGGCGACCTTGTCGAGCGCGGTCGACACCGCGACGAAGTGGTGCGCCACGGCGTCCTGCCGGCTCGCGTCGTCGTCGGCGATCGCACCGGCTGCTGCGAGCCCGGCCCACAGCCAATCGCGCGCGAGGCGCGCATTGGTGAGCGTCTCGAGCGTTGTGAAGGTCTTCGACGCGACGATGAACAGCGTCGTCTCGGGATCGAGGTCGGCGGTCTTCTGCGCGAGGTCGGTCGGGTCGATGTTCGACACGAACCGCGCCTGGACCCCCGCATCCGCGTAGGGCTTCAGGGCCTCGTAGACCATCACCGGACCGAGATCGGAACCGCCGATGCCGATGTTCACGACGTGCGTGACCTTCCTGCCGGTGACACCGAGCCAGTCGCCGGAGCGCACACGATCCGCGAACGCGTACAGCGCCTCGAGCACCTCGTGCACATCGGCGTCCACGTCCTGCCCGTCGACGACCAGCGCCTGATCGGCACCTGCCGGGCGGCGCAGTGCGGTGTGCAGCACGGCACGATCCTCGGTCGTGTTGATGTGCGCGCCCGCGAGCATCTGCGCGTAGCGCTCTGCGACCCCGGTCTGCTCGGCGAGGCGCACGAGCGCCGCGCGGATCTCATCCGTCACGAGGTTCTTCGACAGATCGACGTGCAGGTCGGCCAGGTCGAGCGTGAGTTTCTCGACGCGCTGCGGATCGGCGTCGAACCAGCCGCGCAGGTCGGGCGTGAGGTTCTCCTGCAGCGAGGTGAGGTCCGCCCAGGCGGAGGTGCGCGTCGGATCGATCGGAGCGTTCATGTTCCTCACGCTAGCGCTGCCGCGGACCGTTCAGCGCGTGCGTTGCGGATAGAGGTCGCCGACGAAGAGGCTGAGTCCGTCCAGGTACCGCTCGATGAGACCGTGCGCGTAGTGCGTGGGGTCCCAGACTCCGAACAGGGTGATCGCCAGCTCGCCGCCGTCGGTCGCGATCGGCAGGGTGCTCAGCCCATAGCGGGAGTCGTCCGAGAGGATGCACACGCCCCGGCCCGCGGCTGCCAGGGCCAGGGCGAGTGAGGACGACTCCGTCTCGACCGCCGGCGTGTAGGAGAGCCCCTCCGCGGCGACAGCGTCATCGAACATCTGCCGCACCCGGTGCGCGCGGCTCATCACGATCAGCGGCTCGGTGAGCAGATCGGCGAGTGGCACGTTCCGCCGGGCAGCGAACGGATGCGCGGCAGCCACCTGCGCCCACAGGTAGGCGTCACCGACGACCCGTGAGTGTAGCTCACGTGGCGGGATCCGGGTGCCGACGGCGAGGTCGGCGTCTCCGCGGGCGAGCACCCCGTAGACGTTCTCCGGCAGTGCCTCCACGGCATTGCCGATCAGGCCGCCGGCCCCGGCGCTGACGACGTGCGGGGCGATGATGTCGGTCACTGTGGTCGCCGCCGCCGCGACCGTGAGGCCCCGCGCTGCACCGGACGCGATCGAGCGCGCCGTCGATGTCGCCTGAGTCGCCCTGTTCAGCAGATCCAGGGCGGTGGGCAGGAACGCCCGCCCACCAGCGGTGAGGGTGAGTCGTCGCGGCCCGCGGTCGAACAGTTCGAAGCCGAGGTCCGTCTCAAGACGGCGCAGTTGTCGGCTGAGAGACGGTTGCGCCACGTGTACGGCCTCCGCTGCGGCATGCACGGTGCCGTACTCGCAGATCGCCACGAAGTAGCGCAGCAGTCGAAGATCCATCTATGCCTCCGAGGTATCAAAAGTGTTGATAACAAGTATTGGATTGTCATGAACCGCTGTCCATAGACTGCGACTGCCGACCACTCCGGCGGCACCTTCCTGGAGGTAGACATGGACGTCACCCGAACCCGCTCCCTGCGCCTGGCCGCCGCCGGAGTGGCCGCAGCGCTCAGCATCGCGGCCCTCGCGGCATGTTCACCCGGCCCTGCCGGCGCCGGCGACGCGAAGACGGATGCCGGCGTGCTGACCGTCGCGGCATCCGCGGCGGTCACGACGTGGGACCCCGTAGCCTCGTTCTCGACCGAGGCGCTGTACATGGGCAACATCTACGAGCCGCTGCTCTGGAAGAACGCCGAGGGCTCATCCCAGGAGTTCACCCCGGCGATCGCGAAGAGCTGGACGACCAGCGACGACGGCCTCACCTGGACCTTCGACATCCGCAAGGGAGTGACGTTCCACGACGGGGAGAAGCTCGACGCGGACGCCGTCGTGAAGAGCATCCAGGCGGCGCAGGAGCGCGCCGGAGCATCCTTCATCTGGACGCCGCTGGAGAGCATCGAGGCAACCGACGACGCCACCGTCGTCATGCACCTGAAGTACTCCGCGCCGATGGACCTCGTTGCAGCCTCCACGTACGGGGCGTGGATCGTCTCGCCCAAGGCGCTCGCCGCATCGGCATCCGACGACAAGTACTTCGAGAAGGGCGTGGATGCCGGCACCGGCCCCTACACACTCGACAGCTACGACCCCGGGTCGAAGGTCGTGCTGAAGGCGTACGACGACTACTGGAACGAGGATGAGGCGCCGACCTACGGCATCGTCGACATCTCGATCACCCCGGACGCCGTGACCGCGCAGCAGATGCTCACCGCGAAGGAGGTCGACTTCGCCACGACTGTCCCGCTGGAGAACATCGACGACGTCGCCGCGCAGATGGACGGGAAGGTGCGCACCGCGAACTCTCCGTTCAATTACGTCGGCTACTTCAACACCCTGCGTCCACCGCTCGACGACCCGAAGGTGCGGCAGGCGCTCAGTTACGCCGTGCCCTACCAGGACCTCATCGACGTGGGCGTGCAGGGCTACGGCACCCAGGCGCACGGTCCGGTGCCCAAGGGGATCTTCCCGTACTCCGAGGACGTCCCGCAGTACAGCTACGACCTGGACAAAGCCGAGGCGCTGCTCGCTGGGGCCGGCCACCCGGACGGGTTCACGCTCAAGCTCACCTACGCGTCCGAGAACCCCGCGGAGGCGCGGTTCGTACCGCTGATCAAGGACTCCTTCGCCAAGATCGGCGTCAACGTCGAGGTGACCGCAGAACTGTTCAACCAGCAGTGGGAGAAGGCGAAGAGCGACCCGGCCAATGCGCAGGACATCTTCATCGTCTACTACTGGCCGACGTACAGCGATGCCGGATCCGACAACCTGAACAGCCTGTTCCACTCCAGTGAGAAGCCGTTCTTCAACCTCAGTTACTGGAAGAACGCCGACTACGACGCACTGATCGACAAGGCCGGCACGCTCACCGGCAGCGACCGCTCGGCGGCGCAGGCCGACTACGTGAAAGCGATGGGCATGCTGTACGACCAGGCACCCGGCCTGTACCTGTTCGACGCCCAGGCCGTCACGGTCGTGCCGAACGCGCTGAAGATCGCGCCGTTCAACGAGAACTACCCGTTCACCACGTTCTTCGCCCCGATCGAGCCGGCCGCCTGACGCCATGTGGAAGTTCCTCGTCCGCCGGCTCGGCACCGCGGTGCTCGTGCTGCTCGTGATCACGGTGGTCGTCTTCGTCCTCGCTCGCGTCATCCCGTCCGACCCGGCGGTGGTGTACGCGGGGCCGAAGGCGCCACCGGAGGAGCTGGCGAGGATCCGGGAGCGCCTGGGCTTCGACCGGCCTCTCCCGGTGCAGTACTTCGAGTACCTCACCGGACTGGTCACCGGCGACTGGGGCGACTCGCTCTCGACCAAGCGCCCGGTGCTGCAGGAGCTCGCGTCCCGGCTGCCGGCCACCCTGGAGCTGCTCCTCGCCGCGATGTTGTTCGCCACCGTCGTCGGCATCGTGCTGGGCGTGATCGCGACCCGCCGGCCCGGCGGACCAGCCGACGGGGTGATCCGCGTGCTCTCGATCGGCGGGGTGTCCGTGCCGGCGTTCTGGCTCGGCCTGCTGCTGCAGGTGGTGTTCGTCGGCCGCCTCGGCGTGCTGCCCGCCACCGGCCAGTTCTCCAAGCAGATCGAGTACACCAGCCCCATCACGACCGTGACCGGATTCCCGCTCTTCGACGCGTTCATCACGGGCAACGTCACCGCCTGGACGGACGGGATGCTGCATCTCATCCTTCCGGCGATAACCCTGGCCGCGTACCCGCTCGGTCTGATCGCCCGGATGACCAGGGCGTCGATGCTCGACGTGCTCGGCCAGGACTACGTGTTCACCGCGAACGCCTACGGGTTGCGTGAGGCGGTGGTGCGCTGGCGCCTCGCGCTGAAGAACGCACTGCCCTCGTCGATGACCGTGATCGGCCTCGCCGCGGCGTATGCGCTGACCGGCACCTTCTTCGTCGAGGTGGTGTTCAACTGGCCGGGCATCGGGCAGTTCGCCAGCGCGGCGATGCTCGCCGTCGACTACCCGTCGATCATGGCCATCACGCTGCTCGGCGCATTCGGCTACCTGGTGGCGAATCTCATCGTCGACCTGGTGCAGGCGCGGCTCGACCCCAGGGTGAGGCTGGCATGAGCGCCACGACGACCCTCGCGCCCCTGCCGCTGCCGCGGCGAGACACTGCGGCCACCCGACTGCTGCGCGTGCTGCGCACCGACTGGCTCGCCGCCGCCGGGCTCGTGCTCGTGCTGCTCGTGGTGGTGCTCGCGGTGTTCGGGCAGTGGCTCGCGCCCTACCCCGCGCAGGGGATGGGGGAGACCAGCGTCGCGACCCGCAACCTCGCCCCGTCGTTCGAGCACGTCATGGGCACCGATCAGCTCGGACGCGACATCCTGTCGCGCGTGATCATGGGCGCGCGTCCGGCCCTGACCGTGTCGACCGTGGTGGTGCTCATCGCCGCGCTGATCGGCATCCCGCTCGGCGCCGTCGCCGGCTACCGGGGCGGATGGCTGGACGAGGTGCTCATGCGCATCACCGAGGTGTTCCAGGCCTTCCCGCCGCTGCTGCTCGCCATGGTCACCGTCGCGATCCTCGGTCCCAGCCTGTTCAACGCCGGCCTCGCCCTCGCGATCTGCTGGTGGCCGTGGTACGCCCGGCTGGTGCGCGCCGAGGCGCGATCGCTCCGGGAACGCCCGTTCATCGAGGCGGCCAGGGCGATCGGCGTGCCGACCTGGCGCATCCTGGTGCGGCACATCCTGCGCAACTGCATGACCCCCGTGCTCGTACAGGCGACCGTCGACGTCGGCTCCGTCGTGCTCGCGGCAGGCTCTCTGGCCTTCCTCGGCCTGGGCGCGCAGCCGCCGACACCGGACTGGGGGCTCATGGTCGCGGAGGGACGCGGTCAGATCTTCACCGCCTGGTGGATCTCGGCCTTCCCGGGCCTCGCGATCTTCGCGACCGTGCTGGGATTCAATCTGCTCGGCGATGCGCTGCGCGACCTCTTCGACCCTCGGCAGGTGAAACGATGACCGAACTGCTCCGCGTGGATGATCTCGAGATCGCGTTCGCCGAACGCGGGCGGCTGACCAACCGGCCGGTGCGGGGGATCTCGTTCACCATCGCGCCCGGCGAGGTGCTTGGCATCGTCGGTGAGACCGGCTGCGGCAAGAGCCTGACCGGCCTAGCCGTGCTGGGCATGCTGCCGGCCGGTGCTCAGCCCTCCGGACGCATCCTGCTGGACGGAGACGAGCAGGACTTCGCCCGTCCCTCCGCCGCCCGCGGCGACGCCGTCTCGATCGTGTTCCAGAACCCCGGGACCGCCTTCAACCCGGTGTTCACCCTCGGCGCCCAACTGCGCGCCGTGCTGGTCCGCCATCGCAGGACGAGCAGGGCGAAGGCCCGCGAACGCATTCTGGAATACCTCGGGCTCGTCGGTCTGCCCGACCCGGACCGGGTGTTCGAGAGCTATCCGCACGAGCTCAGTGGAGGGATGCTGCAGCGGGTGATGATCGCCATGGCGCTGATTTGCGAGCCACGGCTGCTGATCCTGGACGAGCCGACCACGGCGCTGGACGTGACGATCGCCCGGCAGATCCTGCAGCTGGTGCTGTCGCTGCGCGATCGCTTCGGGTTCGGGGTGCTGCTCATCACGCACAACCTCGGCATCGTGCAGGAGGTCTGCGACACCGTGGCCGTGCTGTACGCCGGACGTGTGATCGAGAGCGGACCCGCCACGGAGGTGCTGCTCCGCCCCGCGCACCCGTACACCCGCGGGCTGCTCGGGGCGCTGCCGTCCCGGCATCCGTCCGGCGAGCCGCTGGACGCGATCCGCGGGAGCGTGCCGGCGAACCTGCTCGGCATGTCGGGATGCGCCTTCGCCGACCGATGCCCGCGGGTGCAGGACCGCTGTCGTGCGACCGATCCGTCGCTCGAGCCGGTCGGCTCCCTGCACGAGGCCGCCTGTCTGCGACTGGGGGAGGACTGATGGAGGACGAAGAGACCTGCGCCCTGGCCGTCGAGGACGTCGTCAAGGTGTACCGCGCGCATCGCAGCGAGGTGCGTGCCGTGGACGGCGTGAGCTTCCGGATCGGACCGGGCACGACCTTCGGACTGGTCGGCGAGTCCGGTTCGGGCAAGAGCACGGTGGCCCGCTGCGCGCTGCACCTCGTCACGCCGACGTCCGGCCGCTCACTGGTGCGGGGACAGGACCCGGCCCGCGTCCGCGGGCGCGCCCTGCGTCGCCTGCGCGCCGGCACCGGCATGGTGTTCCAGAACCCGATGGCCGCGTTCGATCCGCGGATGCGGGTGCGCGACTCGATCGCCGAACCGCTGCGCACGCACCTGCGACTGAGCGGCGCCGAGATCCGGCGGCGCGTCGACGAGCTGCTTGACGAGGTCGGGCTCGCCGCCACGCACGGCGACCGCCTGCCGCATCAGCTCTCCGGCGGCCAGTGCCAGCGCGCCGGGGTGGCGCGGGCGATCGCCACCGGACCGCGTCTGGTCGTGTTGGACGAGCCGACCAGTGCGCTCGACGTCTCGGTACAGGCTCAGGTGCTGAACCTGCTGCAACGGCTGAAGCACGAGCGTGCACTCAGCTACCTGCTGATCTCGCACGACCTGGACGTCGTGCGCTACATGAGCGACGAGGTCGGCGTGATGCGGCAGGGGTCGATCGTGGAGAGCGGCCCCGCCGCGACGGTCTTGAGCGCGCCCTCGCACGACTACACCCGACGACTGCTGGCGGCGATGCCGCCGACGCCCGGCGCCCCCGGTCTCCCCACCGGAAGCGACGAGAGGAGGATCCTGCTGTGACCGACCTGTTCCCGGCCGACACCGAGTCCCGTCCGCCGCGCTATCCGGATGCCGACGGGCAGCCCACTCTGGACACCTGGCAGGATGCCCCCCACAACCGCTGGGCGTTCGCGCACGTCTCCGAGTTCGTGTCGACCGTGCCGATCGCCCGAGCGGCGAGGGACGGTGACGCGGTCGTCGACCTGCACCGAGCGACGGGCGTCCCCGGGTTGCGGCAGCGTCTCGAGGACTCGTTCACCGACGCGTTCGTCGTCGACCGCGGGGGAGCGACGCTGGCATCCTATTTCCGCCCCGGATTCGGGGAACGAGACGCCCACCTGCTGATGAGCGTGTCCAAGTCGGTGTGCGGTGTGGCGGTCGGGTCCCTCGTCGACGACGGACTCATCGACACCGGAGAGGCGGTGCGGGCCTACGTGCCGGAGCTCACGGGGTCCGCATACGGCGACGCCACCGTGGCGCAGGTTCTGGACATGACCGTGGCGGTCGACTACGACGAGGACTACCGCGATCCGGCATCCCATGTGCAGGCGCAGGACCGCATCGCGGGCTGGCGTCCGCGACGCGACGGCGATCCGGCGGACACGTACGAGTTCCTCCGCGGGCTGCGGGCGTCGGGCGAGCACGGCCGCCGGTTCCAGTACTGCTCGGCCGACACCGACGTGCTGGCCTGGATCGTCGAGGCGGTCACCGGGCAGCGCTACGCCGACGTGATCGCGGAGCGTCTCTGGCAACGGCTCGGCTGCGAGCAGAACGCGTCGATCACGGTCGACGCCGCGGGATTCCCGTTCGCGAACGGCGGCATCTCGTGCACGGCGAACGACCTGGTGCGCCTCGGTCGGCTGATGCTCGGCGGCGGCGAACTCGACGGCGAGCGGATCGTGTCCGCCGACTGGGTCGCGCAGACCATGGCGGGCGGAGATCCGTCCCTGGCACGAGGGCTGACGATCCAGCAGGTGCATCCGCGGGTCTCGTACCGGAATCAGTGGTGGTCGACCGGCAACGACCGCGGCGTGGTCTACGCCGTGGGCATCCACGGGCAGTACATCTGGCTCGACCCGCCCACGGACACGGTGATCGTGAAGCTGTCCTCATGTCCCGAACCTGTCACCGCGGAATGGAACCGGGTGCACGCGATGCTGTTCCAGGAGGTCTGCGCGGCGATCTGAGCGATCCGGGAGGGTGCCGTCGCGGAGTAGCGTTGCAGTGACTTCCGACTTCCCTCCTGGAGGAACCCCATGAAGACAGTTCCGTTCGGATCCGAGACCGCCCCCGCCGTCATCGCCGGAATGATGCGCATTCCCGACAAGACGGATGCCGAGGTGCGCGAGCTCTATGACACCGCCCGCGACGCCGGCGTGGACTTCTTCGACCACGCCGACATCTACGGCGGGGCCATGCACGTCTGCGAGGAGCGGTTCGCCTCGGCGCTCAACCTCAGCGCTGCGGAGCGCAGCGAGATCGTCATCCAGACGAAGGCCGGCATCGTGCCGGAGCACCAGATGTTCGACTTCTCGTACGAGCACCTGATCGCCCAGGTCGAGGGCTCGCTGAAGGCGCTGCGCACCGACTACATCGACGTGCTGCTGCTGCACCGGCCTGACGCCCTCGTCGAGCCGGAGGAGGTCGCCCGCGCGTTCGACGAGCTCAGCGCCTCGGGCAAGGTGCGCGCTTTCGGCGTCTCCAATCACACGCCCCGGCAGATCGACCTGCTGCGTACGGCGGTCACCCAGCCGCTGATCGCCAACCAGCTGCAGCTGTCGATCACGCACTCGCCGATCATCGCGCAGGGGCTGTCCGCGAACATGCACGGCGCCGACCAGAGCGTGGTGCTCGACGGGGGTGGCATCGTCGAGTACTGCCGCATCAACGGCATCACGATCCAGGCGTGGTCGCCCTTCCAGGCCGGATTCTTCAACGGCGTCTTCCTGGACAACCCGGATTACCCCGAGCTGAACGCCGTGCTGAACCGGCTGGCAGCGAAGTACGACGTGACTCCGCTCGGCATCGCGACCGCGTGGATCACGCGTCACCCGGCGAAGATGCAGGTCGTGCTCGGCACCACCACCCCCCAGCGGGTCGCGGATGCCGCGGCCGGCGCTGACATCGAGCTGACCAGGCCGGAGTGGTACGAGCTGTTCCGCACCGCAGGGCACATCGTCCCGTGACCCCCATCATCAGCGCCGACGAACTCCGAGCACTGCTCTCGAGCGGCTCGGCGGTGCGCGTCCTCGACGCCCGCTGGAAGCTCGGTCGGGACGACGGTCGCGAGCAGTACCTCGCCGGGCACATCCCCGGAGCGGTGTTCGTGGATGTCGAGGGGGAGCTGTCCCGTCATGGCGATCCGCGTGACGGGCGGCATCCGCTTCCCGCCGACGACGACTTCGCCGCGGCCGTGCGGCGCTGGGGCGTGCGCCCCGGCGTCCCGGTGGTCGTCTACGACGATGCCGGGATGCTGGCATCGTCGCGCCTGTGGTGGGCGCTGCGGCGCACGGGCTTCGCCGACGTGCGCGTGCTCGACGGCGGCTGGCGGGCCTGGCTCGTCGCGGGTGGCGAGACGCAGATCGAGGAGGATCCGGTCGAGGCGAGCGACATCCAGGTGGACGCCGCGGGCGACGCGGGCGCGATCGACACAGTCGGTGCCGCCGCGTGGCCGCGCACCGGCGTTCTCGTCGACGTGCGGGCCTCCGAGCGGTACGGCGGCGAGACGGAGCCCATCGATCCCGTGGCCGGGCATGTCCCGGGAGCGGTGAATCTGCCCATCGCGCAGCTGCTCACCGAGGACGGCCGGTTCCGGCCCGCCGCCGACATCACCGCGGCGTTCGATCAGGTCGGAGCGACGGCTGATATTCCAATCGCGGCATATTGCGGATCGGGGATCACTGCGGCGCAGTTCGCCCTCGCCGGAGCGCTCATCGACCGCGAGGTGACGGTATACCCGGGTTCGTGGAGTGCCTGGTCGAACCGGCCGGAGCTCCCCGTCGCCACAGGTCCGCAGCCGGGCGGTGCGGCCTAGACTGAGGCCATGCCGCTGTTCTCGATTCTCGTCATCGCACTGACGGTCGTGGCGCTGATCGACATCATCACCCGCGACGACTCGCAGGTGAAGCATATGCCCAAGTTCGTGTGGCTCCTGCTGGTGGTGTTCCTGCCTCTGATCGGCGGCATCCTGTGGTTCGCGGTAGGCCGGGAGTACCCGGAAGGCGGCATCCGGCTCGGGCGCGAACGAAGGGAACGTCCCGCGCGGCGCGAGCCTTCGGCGCCCGCCGCTCCGGTGCGCCCGGTCGACACCCGCAGCACCGAGCAGCAGATCGCCGACCTGGATCGCGAGATCGAAGAGTGGCGGCTGCGAGAGGAGATCGCCAAGCGCAAGAAGGACGGTCCCGCAGCGGGGTCGGGAACCGGCGCGAGCGAGGCCTGAGCCGCGTCAGGCCGCGACGGCCCCGCGATCGAAGGACTCCCGCAGGGCCGCCTCGAGCGTCGGGTAGCGGAAGGCGTACCCCGCCTCGACGAGCTTTCCCGGCAGCACCCATCGGCTCTTGAGGATGAGCTCGGTCTCGGTGCGGATGCCGATCGCCCCGAGTTCCAGCATCCATCGCGGCATCGGTGGGCCGAACCGCACGCCCAGCACGCCGCGCACGGTCGCCATGAAGGTGGCGTTGTCGACGGGGTTCGGCGCCGCGGCGTTGACTGGCCCCTCGAGCTGGGGATGCTCTTCGAGGAAGTCCACGATGCCGACCACGTCATCGACATGCACCCAGCTGAAGCGCTGCCGCCCCGCTCGCGCCCCGGGGAAGTGCCCGGTGCCGGCCGCGCGCCGACGGCGGCTCACCGGCCACCGGCCGTCGTGCTGCGCGCCGCCCAGTCCGACGGACGCGAGCCCGCGCAGCGGCGCGAGCACGCCGCCGTGCCCCAGGACGATCGCGCTGCGCAGCGCGACCCGGCGGGTGCCGGGGAGGAGATCGGCGAAGAGCGCGCGCTCCCAGGCCTTCGCGACCTCCACCGAGAACCCGGTGCCGATCTCTCCGTTCGACTCGGTCATCGGCCTGTCCTCGGAGTGCCGGTAGATCGTCGCCGTCGAGGAGTCCACCCACAGTGCCGGCGGGGTTGTGGCCCGTGCGATCGCGCGGCTGAGCGCGGCCGTCGTGTCGAGCCGGGACGAGAAGATCTCGGCCCGGTTCTCGGGCGTGTAACGGCAGTTCACGCTCTTGCCGGCGAGCCCGATCACGAGATCCGAGCCGTCCACGGCGGCGTCGATCCCGGACTGATCGGCCCAGCTCAGGTCGGCGCCGGAGCGCGATACGGTGACGACCTCGCGGCCCTGGGCCCGATGATGCTCCACGAGACGGCGCCCCATGAAACCCGAGGAACCGCCGATCACGACCCGGCCGCCGGTCATCGCGCGTCCTCCTCGATGCGGTACGTGAACGTCCCGCCGTACTCGTACACGCGGCCGATGATCGGCGCGTCGATCGTGACGTCCACCCGCTGAGCCCCGGTGGCGGCGTCATGCGCCTCGCGCAGTCGGACGACGGGGGAGAGGACCGCGGGAATGCGGAGCCTGAGCGGGCCGATCCGCAGTCCGACGGCTCTGCTTCGCAGCCGCATGGTGCCACCGCTCGCCTGCACGTCGAAACTCGCCGTCGCCGTCGCCAGCGCCGGCCGGCCGATCGCATCGACCAGGCGGCCCTGGGGCGTGAGGGCGACCGAGTCGCGCATGACCCACGGTCCGCCCGGAAGCTGCAGGATGCGTTCCGCGACGGCGCGCCCGGCCTCGATGCGGTTCTCCACGCGGAACGGGACGCCGGTGTGCCAGCCGGCGACGAGGACGCCTCTGCGCTGCAGGGGGCGCAGGAACGGGTTCAGCCAGCGTCGCCGGGTGCCGACCCGCTCGAACGTCCCCTCGCCGACGCCCACCTGGCCCGGCGCGACGCCCGAGAAGTACGCGCGCAGGGCGGGGTGGAGGTCATCCATGCGCTGTCCCAGTGCGCGGGCATAGGGCGAGGTCGAGAACCGCATGACCTCAGGGTAGCCAGCTAATTGAACATGTTCAAGAATGCGCTCGCGCGCACGACGAGACCTCGCCGCATCGACCGCGCGGTCAGCGGCCCCTGGCGACCAGGGCGTCGACGTTCGCCGGCGACAGCACGTGCCTCGCGACCATGATCGCGGCACCCAGCACTGCCGCGCGCTCGCCGGCCTGGGTCTGCACGATGGTGAGGTTCTGCGTGGCCAGCGGGATGGAGCGACGATACACCACTTCGCGGACTCCGGCGAGCAGGTGCTCGCCGGCGCGGGCGATGCTGCCGCCCAGCACGATGATCGACGGGTTCAAGAGATTCACCACGGTCGCGAGCACCTCGCCCACATCACGCCCCGCCTGCCGGGTCGCCTCGATGGCGGCTGAGTTGCCGGCTCGCACCAGGTCGGCGACGTCGGAGCTGCTGTCCGCAGGTATCCCGGCAGCGCGCAGGGCGCCCGCGATCGCGAAACCGCTGGCCAGGGCCTCGAGATCGCGCTCGTCCTGCGGGTCGCGGGTGCTGCCGCTCGCGCGCGGCACCTGCACGTGCCCCATGTCGCCGGCGGAGCCCTGTGCACCGCGCTGCAGTTCTCCGCCGGAGATGATGCCTGCGCCGATGCCGGTCGCGACCTTCACGAAGATCAGGTCCTGCACCTGCGGCCACGCGGTCACCTGCTCGCCGAGGGCGAGGATGTTCACGTCGTTGTCCACGAGGACGGGCACGTCGAACCTGCGCTGCACGTAGCGGGGGATGTCGAACCGGTCCCACCCCGGCATGATCGGCGGGTTCGTCGGGCGGCCGGTGGAGTGCTCGACGGGCCCGGGCACGCCGATGCCCACGCCGACCAGAGGTGCGCTGATCGAAGCTCCGTCAAGCAGCCGGGCCCCGTCGGAGAGGATCGCGTCGAGAAGCGACTCCGGACCGTCGGCGATGTCGATCGGCCGTGTGCCGGAGTCGAGGATCCGGCCTGACAGGTCCGCGACGGCCACCGTCGAGTGCGTCGCGCCGAGGTCGACGGCGAGCACGAGTCCGGCGACGGGGTTGAACGCGACGCGGGCGGGCGGGCGCCCTCCGGTCGAGACGGCCTCTCCGGCAGGGGTGATGAGTCCGGCAGCCAGCAGCCCGTCGACGCGTGATGCGACGGTCGACCTGGCGAGGCCGGTCAGGTCGGCCAGTTCCGCCTTCGTGCGCGCGAGGCCGTCGCGAAGGATCTGGAAGATCTCTCCGGTGCCGGGATTCTGTGCCGTTCCCGGACGTGCCGCGTCAACCATTTCGTCAGTAAACCACACCTTATGACCGGGTCGCCGGATGCTTACGCACGTTCTTCATCGGACTTTTGACTGAGGGCTAGCAAAAGTCGCGGAGCTGTGTCAGACTCCCCAGCATGACAACGGATGTCATTCGCGCAGCGGTCGGGACGATCCGCGCCGGGATCCTCGGGGCAGGGTTCATGGCGCGCGTGCACGCCGACGCCACCCGAGCAGTCGGCGGCGACCTCGTCGCGATCGCGGCCAGCACGCCCAGCAGGAGCGCGCTGGCCGCCACGACCGTCGGTGCGCAGCGCGCGGCGCTCTCCGCGGACGAGCTGATCGCTGCGCCGGACGTCGACCTCGTGCATGTGTGCACGCCGAACTCCACTCACTCGGGGTTCGCCGCCGCCGCGCTCGGGGCGGGCAAGCACGTGGTGTGCGAGAAGCCGCTGGCGCTGTCGGCCGATGACGCAGCCCGACTGAGCGCGCTCGCCGCAGATTCCGGACGCGTCGCCGCCGTGCCCTTCGTCTACCGCTACCACCCGATGGTGAGGGAGGCCAGGGCCCGGGTGCAGCGCGGAGCTCTGGGGGCGCTGCTCACCCTCGACTGCGCATACCTTCAGGACTGGATGCTGCTGCCGACCGATGACGACTGGCGTGCCAGCGCGGAGCTGGGCGGACCGTCGAGGGCGTTCGCCGACATCGGCTCGCATCTCTGCGATCTCATCGAGTTCGTCATCGGGGAGCGGATCGCCGCGCTGTCCGCTCGCACCAGGACCGTGTTCGGCGAACGGGACGGGCACGTCGTCGACAACGAGGACATCGCCGCCCTGCTCGTGCAGACCGCGTCAGGGGCGGTCGGCACCGTGCTGATCTCGCAGATGGCAGCGGGGCGCAAGAACGCGCTGACGGTGGAGCTGCATGGCAGTCACGAGTCCATCCGGTTCCAGCAGGAGCGACCGGAGGAGCTCTGGATCGGCGGCAGGACGGAGTCCCGGCTCCTGCTCCGCGATCCCGCCATGTCGTCGCCGGATTCCGCACGGCTCCAGCGCGTGCCGGCGGGGCATCCCATGGGGTACCTGGACGCGTTCACCTCTTTCATGGGCGATGTGCATTCGGCCATCGCCGGGGAGCAGCCCGACGGCCTGCCGACCTTCGCCGACGGCCTCCGTGCCGCGGTGCTCACCGAAGCGGTGCTGGCCTCCGCAGCCGAGGGCGGCCGAACGGTGGAGGTGAGGGGATGAGCGCGATCGATGAGCGCCCCGTGCTGTCCGTGCACGGAGTCGGGAAGTCGTTCTTCGGCGTCCGGGTGCTCGGCGGGATCGACTTCGACGTCCGCGCCGGCGAGGTGCATGGGCTGGTCGGCGAGAACGGCGCAGGCAAGTCGACGCTGATGAAGATCATCGCCGGCGTGCAGCCGGCCGACGAGGGTCGCATCGATTACGACGGGGAAGAGGTGCGCTTCGCGCATCCTCGTCAGGCGATGGATGCCGGGATCGTCACCGTCTTCCAGGAGTTCACCCTGCTGCCCGAGCGCACCGTCGCGCAGAACGTGTATCTGGGACGGGAGCCGCGCAGGTTCGGGTTCGTCGATCAGCGCGCCATGATCGAGCGCACCGGCGGGCTCCTCGACGACCTCGGGGTGGCGTTCATCGACCCGCGGGCGCGGGTCTCCTCGCTCACCGTCGCCGAGCAGCAGATCGTGGAGATCGTGAAGGCGCTGTCCTTCGACGCCAGGGTCATCTCGATGGACGAGCCCACCGCCGCCCTGAGCGATCGTGAGGTCGAGCTGCTCTACGCGATCATCCATCGCCTCACGGCTCGCGGCGTGGCCGTGATCTACGTCTCGCACAGGCTGAAGGAGATCTTCGACCTGTGCGACCGGATCACCATCCTCAAGGACGGCCGGCTCGTCTCCACGGATCCCGCCGAAGCGCTCACCGCCGACGAACTGGTGCGGCGGATGGTGGGGCGGTCGATCACTTCCTACTTCCCCGACCGGCCGGAGGATGCCGTGGCCGGCGAGGTCCGGCTCGAGCTGAACGACTGCGGCAACGATTTCGTCGACGGGGTCTCGCTGGCGCTGCGTGCCGGAGAGATCGTGGGCATCGCGGGCCTGCAGGGCTCCGGGCGCACCGAACTGGTCGAGGGCGTCTTCGGCGTCCAGCCCTTCGCGAGGGGCACCATGCGCATCGACGGCGCCGCTGCTCGCATCCGCAGCCCGCGTTCCGCGGTCCGCGCCGGGCTCGCGCTCGTCTCTGAGGACCGCAAGGCGCAGGGGCTCGCACTCGGGCAGTCCGTGCTCGACAACGCGCTGCTCGTGATCCGCAGTGTCTTCTCCGCCCGCACGGGTGCCGCGCGCCGCCAGGTCCCCGGCATCCTCGGCTCACTCGAGATCAGCTCCCGCGGCGTCGACCAGGAGGCGCGCTACCTCTCCGGCGGCAACCAGCAGAAGGTGGTCCTGGCGAAGTGGCTGCTCACCGAGCCGCAGATCGTGCTCTTCGACGAGCCGACCCGCGGGATCGACGTGGGCGCCAAATACGCCGTCTACCAGCTGATGCGGGAACTCGCGGCGGAGGGAAGATCGGTGCTCATGGTGTCCAGCGAACTGCCGGAGGTGATCGGCATGAGCGACCGCATCCTCGTCATGCGCGACGGGGAACTCGTCGCCGAGCTTCCCGCCGGATCGGCGGAGCACGACGTGCTGGCGGCGGCCGCCGGTGCCGAGCGCCCAGCGCACACGCCGACGGGGACGGGGGAGGGACGATGAAGCGCAGACGCATCGACTCGACGGTCATCGTGCTCGGCATCCTCGTCGTGACCCTGATCGTCGGTGCCGTCCTGGTCGCGACGGAAGGGCGCAACTTCTTCAGCCCGGGCAACGTCCGCGACATCCTCACCGGAATGAGCGTGCTCGGCCTGGTCGCCATCGGGCAGACGCTCGTCGTGCTGGGCGCCTCCCTCGATCTGTCCGTGACCTACGTGATCAGTCTGTCCAGCCTGCTGGCGGCGACGCTGATGGCGGGCAACCCGGCGAACGTGCCGATGGCCGTTCTCGCGACGCTCGCGGTGTGCGCCGCGATCGGCCTGATCAACGGAGTGATCGTCACGGTCCTCCGGGTGAACGGATTCATCGCGACGCTCGGCGTCGGCCTCATCCTCCAGGGTGTGCTGAACACGAACTTCGAGGGATCCGCCGGGCAGGTGCCGTGGGAGTTCCAGCTGATCGGTGCGACCGGGCTGGGTCCGGTTCCGGTGTCCACGATCATCATGATCGTGCTCGCCGTCGTCGTCTGGTTCCTGCTCGATCGCACGCGCACAGGTGCACACCTCTACGCCGTGGGCGGCGATCCCGAGATCGCCCGGCTGTCCGGGGTGCGCACGCGTCCGCCGCTGATCGCGGCGCACGTGCTCTGTTCGGTGTTCGCCGGCCTCGCAGGGCTCCTGCTGGCCAGCCGCCTCGGCGTGGGGAGCCCCACGGTCGGGCAGCAGGGCGGGTACGCGCTGCTCTCGATCGCCGCGGTCGTGCTGGGCGGCACCCTGCTGCTCGGCGGCCGGGGCTCGATCTGGGGAACGATCGGCGGCGTCGCGATCCTCGCCGTCGTCGACAACGTCATGAGCGTCATGCAGATCAATCCGTTCCTCAAGGACGTCGTCCGCGGCGTTGTCATCGTCGCCGCCGTCGCCGTGTACAGCCGGCGCGCGATCGTGCGGCGCCGGCCGCGCTTCGGGCCGGGCGGCACGAGGACCGGGGGCGACGAGGCGGCGCGGAAGGCGGCGCCGGCCATGGCAGCCGCCGCCGCACAACTCGAGAACGCAGGCGGGACGGATGACGGCATCCTCGCGGAAGGAGACCGGTCATGAGGTTCCTGCGTGCCCTGATCAGTCCGCGCGGAGCTGTCTTCCTGCTGCTGGTGATCCTGCTGGTCGCGATCATCCTGCTCAATCCGAACTTCGCCCAGCCGGGCCAGGTGATGCGCTTCATCCAGCGGGTCGCTCCCGTGGCGATCGTGGCGATCGGGCAGTACTTCGTGATCATCGCCGGCGAGTTCGACCTGTCTCAGGGATCGCTCATCACGGCGCAGGTGATCATCGCGGGGAACCTGGTCGGTCAGGACGACTCCCGCACCCTGCCCGTGCTGCTGCTGATGCTCGCCTTCGGCGTGCTCGTCGGCCTCGCCAACGGGCTGCTCACCACGGTGCTGAAGGTGCCGTCGTTCATCGTGACACTGGGCATGATGCTGGCGCTGCTCGGCGGCGTGAAGTGGTGGACCGGGGGAGCGGCGACGGGCAACCCCGCCGACAGCTTCCGGCAGATCGGCCGAGGAGGCATCCGCGATCTGCCTCTGCTGGACTTCCTGCCCTGGGCGGTGCTGATCCTCGCCGCATGGCTGGCACTGGGTATCTGGATCACGCGGAGGCCGCTGGGCAAGCTCCTGATCGCCGTCGGCGACAACGCCCGCGCGGTCGACTACGCCGGCGCCCGGCGGTCGCGCGTGACGATCCAGGCGTTCGTCATCTCCTCCGTATCCGCCTCGCTGAGCGCGGTGCTCCTGGTCGGCTACGCCGGCGTGCACCCGTCGGTCGGCACGGGCTACGAGTTCACCGCGATCACAGCGGTCGTCCTGGGCGGCGTCGTCCTCGGAGGTGGCCGCGGGTGGATCGTCTCGGCCGTGGCCGGCGCCTTCGTGCTCGAGGCCCTGTTCCTGCTGCTGAACATCGCCGGGGTCCCCTCGACGCTGCGCGATGCGGTGCAGGGCGTCATCATCATCGCGGCGGTCGCCTACTCGGCCGTCTCGTTCCGCAGCCGCGCCAGGGGCGCGAGATCTTCTCCCGATCAGGGGAAGGAACAGGGCCCGCCCGCGGCGGATCCCGTTCACCCGTCCGCACCACAGGCCCTCGCCGAGGGACCCACAGAAACAAGAGGAGTGCAGTAATGCGACGATCAATGAAGATCGCCACCGCAGCGGTGGCCGTCTTCGGACTCATCGCGCTCGCCGGGTGCACCACCGACCCGTCCGTGGCGCCGCCGAAGTCCGAGGAACCGGGCGACTCGTCCGAAGCGAGCGAGTGGTTCGACCAGGAGCTGTTCGACAAGCAGGACGCCGAGCGCGACGTCGTGCCGGACGGGCCGGAGGACGAGCCCTACCTGCAGTACATCAACGCGGAGATGGTCGACACCTCCGAGTACAAGAGCGAGGGCGCGAAGAAGGCCTGCTTCGCGAACGCCTCGATCTCGAACCCCTGGCGGCAGACCGGGTGGATCACGATGAACGAGCAGCTGAAGGTGCTGCAGGAGGCCGGGGCCATCAGCTCGATGGAGACCCGCGATGCGCAGGACTCCGACGACACCCAGATCGCCGACATCGACTACTTCATCTCCGACGGCGACTGCGACGTCTTCCTCATCTCGCCGAACAGCACGGCCGCGATGACACCGGCCGTCGAGCGCGCCTGCGAGACGGGCAAGCCCGTGATCGTGTTCGACCGCGGCGTGAACACCGACTGCCCCGTGACGTTCATCCACCCCATCGGCGGGTTCGCGTGGGGCATCGACACCGCTGAGTTCCTCATCGAGAACCTCGAGGAGGGCGACAAGGTGGTGGGTCTGCGCATCCTCCCCGGTGTCGACGTGCTCGAGCAGCGCTGGGCCGGCGCGAAGAAGCTGTTCGACGAGGCGGGGATCGAGGCGGTCGACCACTTCACCGGCGCCGACCCGGCAGAGATCAAGAGCATCATCAGCGACGAGCTCGCCAAGGGCGATGTCGACGGCATCTGGATGGATGCCGGTGACGGTGCGGTCGCGGCGATCGAGGCCTTCGAGGACGCCGGGGTCGACTACCCCGTGATGACCGGTGAGGACGAGATGAGCTTCCTGCGCAAGTGGAAGGAGACGGGGCTGACCGGGCTGGCGCCGGTGTACTCGAACTTCCAGTGGCGCACGCCTCTGCTCGCCGCGCAGAAGATCTTCGCCGGTGAGGAGGTGCCGCAGGAGTGGGTGCTCCCGCAGAGCCCGATCACCGTCGCGGAGCTCGACGAGTACCTCGCGGCGAACGAGGGGATGCCTGACGGCCACTACGCGAAGTTCGGCGGGGAGAATCTGCCGGGCTATCCGGACGTCTGGCAGAAGCGGGTCATCCCGTAAGCAGGGACCCTGAACGTGCGGCGGCCGGGGCGAGTCCCCGGTCGCCGCACCCACCGGAAGGAGCTCGGATGCGGCGCACCATCGCCGTCAACACCTGGGTGTGGACCTCACCGCTCACGGATGACTCCCTGGAGCAGCTCGCCCGAAAGGCGGCGGCACTCGGCTATGGCTCGTTGGAGCTCCCGCTGGAGAACCCGGGCGACTGGGATCCGGTCCGGGCGAGGGACGTGCTCGACGGCCTGGGACTCGGCGCCGCGGTGGTCGGGGCGATGGGACCCGGGCGCTCGCTCATCGGGCGAGCGGGCGACGTCCAGGCCACGCGGGAGTACCTCCTGGCGTGCGTGCGTGCCGCGGAGGTGCTCGGGTCGCCGATCGTGGCTGGTCCGTTCTACGCGCCCACCGGCATGGCCTGGCGGATGGATGCCGGTGAGCGCGCCGCCGTCATCGCTGAACTGCGCGAGAACCTCGCGCCTCTCGGCGAGGCCGCAGGCGTGGCGGGCGCGACGCTGGCCGTCGAACCGCTGAACCGCTACGAGACGAGCGTGCTCAACACCGTCGATCAGGCGCTCGATGCACTGGAGCCGCTGCTCGGCTCCGGTGTCGGCCTCGCGCTGGACACGTACCACCTGAACATCGAGGAGAAGCGACCCGCGGATGCCGTGCGCGCCGCCGGATCCGCGATCGCACATGTGCAGGTCTGCGGCAGCGACCGCGGCGCCGTGGGCGACGACCACACCGACTGGCCGGCGATGCTGCAGGCCTTGGACGACGCCGGCTACACCGGCATACTCGGCCTGGAGAGCTTCACCGGCGAGAACGCGACGATCGCCGTGGCCGCCTCGGTCTGGCGCCCGCTCGCCGCCTCGCAGGACGACCTGGCCGCGCGCAGCATCCGGGCGCTGCGAGCGCTCGGCGCGGCATGACGGATTCGAAGGAGAGTTCATGAGCACGCACCCCGTCACCCTGTTCACCGGCCAGTGGGCCGACCTGCCGTTCGAGGATGTCGCGCGGCTGGCCGCCTCCTGGGGCTACGACGGTCTGGAGATCGCAGCATCCGGTGATCATCTCGACCTGAAGCGCGCCGATGAGGACGACGCCTACGTCGCCTCCCGTCTGGAGATCCTCGACCGGCACGGACTGCGGGTGTTCGCCATCTCGAACCACCTCGCAGGTCAAGCGGTCTGCGATGCGCCGATCGACTTCCGGCATCAGGCGATCCTGCGCGACTACGTGTGGGGCGACGGCGAGGCGGAGGGCGTGCGGCAGCGCGCCGCCGAGGACATGCAGCGCGCCGCCCGGGTGGCCCGCAAGCTCGGCGTTGACACCGTGGTCGGCTTCACCGGGTCGTCGATCTGGCCCTATGTGGCGATGTTCCCGCCCGTGCCCGCTTCGGTGATCGAGGCGGGGTTCGAGGACTTCGCGGCGCGCTGGCATCCGATCCTCGACGTCTTCGACGGTGAGGGCGTGCGGTTCGCGCACGAGGTGCATCCGTCCGAGATCGCCTATGACTACTGGAGCTCGGTGCGGGCGCTGGAGGCGATCGATCACCGCAGGGCGTTCGGCTTCAACTGGGATCCCTCGCACATGATGTGGCAGAACATCGACCCGGTCGGGTTCATCTGGGACTTCCAGGACCGCATCTATCACGTGGACTGCAAGGACACTCGGATGCGGCCGCAGAACGGCCGTGCCGGGGTGCTGGGCTCGCACCTTCCGTGGGGTGACCCGCGGCGGGGCTGGGACTTCGTCTCGACAGGCCACGGAGACGTCCCCTGGGAGGACTCGTTCCGCGCCCTGGACGCGATCGGTTACACCGGCCCGATCTCGATCGAGTGGGAGGATGCCGGGATGGACCGGCTGCACGGTGCAGCGCAGGCGGTGCAGTACGTGCGGTCGCTGCTCTGGCCGAAGCCCGAGGCGTCCTTCGACGCGGCGTTCTCGAACCAGTGAGGGGATGCACCGCAACGGTGCATCCCCTCAGGCAAGCGGATCAGCCGATCAGCGGGTCACCTCCGTGAACCCGTCGGCGGTGAACGCCGCAGCATCCGCCTCACCGTTCAGGACGACCCGGTGTCCGTCGCGCAGCTTCACCCCGTCGACGAACGCGCCGCGGCCCTGCGTGTTGGCGTCGGTCGTGTACCGCCAGCGCACCGTGTCGGTCCCGTCGGGCAGGACCGCGTTCGCCTTGCCCCAGTCCCGATGCCCCTGATTGTCGAACGTGCCGTCGGTCTCGACGGTGCGATCGCCGAAGCGCACCGTGTACGGCACGAGCGACCAGGTCGTCCCGCCGTCCGACGACGCCTCCAGCGCGAACACGTCAGTCGACTCCAGGTCGGCGAACACGTCGAACGACAGCGACATGTCACCACCCGCCGGCACGGCCACCGAGAGCGTGTGCTCCGCGGCATCATCGGTCCCGCTGAACCACTCCGTCCTGCCCTTCTGCGGGGAGACCGCCATGGCCTCCGCGAGGCCCTGCGCGATCGCCCGGCGCGACGGGTTGTTCGAGCCCCAGCTGCGGCTCGGGTGCACTCTGTTCGTCAGCAGCACCGCGAAGGAGCGCGAGGTGAAGTCGATCACGAGGGAGGTGCCGGTGTACCCGGTGTGCCCCGCCGTCGACCCCGCCGCGAGCCCGCTCATGTACCAGAGCTGGTTCAACTCGAAGCCCAGCCCGTGCGAATCACCCGGGAACTCGGTGTTCTCGTCGGTGATCATCGCCTGCACGGATGCCTCCGACAGGACGCGCTGTCCGTCGTAGACGCCGCCGTTCAGCATCGTCTGCGCGAGGATCGCCATGTCGTGAGCGGTGGAGAAGATGCCGGCGTGGCCGGCCACACCGCCCAGGCTCCACGCGTTCTCGTCGTGCACCGAGCCCCAGACCATCCCGCGGGCGGGGGAGGCCTGATACTCGGTGGCGGCGATGCGCGGCTTCAGGCTCTCATCCGGGTTGTACCCGGTGTCGACCATCTTCAGCGGATCGGTGATGCCCTCCGCGACCAGCGTGTCGAGCGACTCACCGGTCAGTCGCTCGGCAAGCACGCCGAGCGCGATGAGGTTCAGGTCGGAGTACTCGTAGACCGTTCCCGGCGGGTTCTTCACCGGCACGTCCATCACGGCCTGGATGCGCGACGCCTTGTCGGGGTAAGCGCTCCACAGCGGCAGCCACGACACCAGACCCGACGTGTGCGTGAGCATCTGCCGGATCGTGATGGTCTCCTTGCCGCCGTTAGCGAACTCCGGCAGGTAGCTGCCGTAGGTCGCGTCCAGATCGACGAGGCCCTTCTCGACCAGCTGCATGATCACGATCGACGTGAACAGCTTGCTCACCGACGCCATGTCGTAGATGGTGTCCTGCGTCGCCGCGATGCGCTGGTCCTCGGGCAGCTTCGTCGTGGCATCCGCGTAGAGCAGCGAGTAGCCGGTGGCGTGCTCGCTGACGACGCGGCCCTGGTGGCCCATCACGCCGACCGCCGAGGCGTACATCGGCTTCACCTTCGGATCGGCGGGCGTGGCGTAGCCATCGATGGCTTGCCACGCCGCATCGATCGGCGCCGGGTCGAGACCGAGCGCCTCGGGCGTGCTGTCGTGCAGTGTCGTGCTGCTCTTCATGAACCCCGCGAAGGGCGCGTCGAACTGCCCGGTGCGGCCCTGCCCCGCGGTATCCGCGAACGCCGGCGTCAGCGAACCGGTCGCTAGCAGTCCGGCGGTGGCGAGCGCCGCGAGCGCAGTCCGGCCGGTACGGCGCATCATCGCGGTCCCCCGTACAGCAGGAACGGTTCGGTGTCGTCGCGGAACTTCTGCAGCTCCGGCTGCCAGGCCGCGACGATCTCCTCTGCCGAAGCCCCGGCCTCGAGCTGCTGCTGGAACCTGCCGGAGCCGGTGAGCAGCCCGATCCACCGCCCGCCGTCACCGCGCCAATCGAACTCGGGGTAGAGCCGCCGGGCCTCGACGAGCATGTGCGTGGCGACCGTGATCGCGTCGACCTTCTCGGCATCCAGGATGTGCACCTGCACACCGGCGCACACGACGTTCGCGTTCTTCGAGAACGTCGGCGTGAAGTACGCCTCGCGGAACTCCACACCCGCCAGCTTCTTCGCGTTCAGCGCCTGGGCCCACCGGTAGTCGATGTACGGCGCGCCGATCAGCTCGAAGGGGCGGGTGGTGCCTCGGCCCTCCGACCAGTTCGTCGCCTCGACCATCCCGGTGCCCGGGTACAGCGTCGCCGTCTGCGGAGTGGGCATGTTCGGCGACGGCGGGATCCAGCGGTCGGCCTGATCCGGGCCGACCATCTCGCGCCGCCAGCCGGCGGCCTGCACGACCTGCAGATCGTCCAGCTTCGCGACGCCGGCGCGCTCCATGAAGGTCGCGTTGAAGAACAGCGCCAGCTCGCCGACGGTCATGCCGTGCTGCTGCGAGATCTCGAGCAGTCCCACACCCGAGGTGTACCCCTGCTGCAGCACCGGGCCGCGAGCCCGCCCGCCGAGCGGGTTCGGCCGGTCCAGCACGACGAAGCGCACCCCGCCGACCTTCGACGCCGCCTGCATCGCCGTCCACATCGTCCAGATGTAGGTGTAGAAGCGCGCACCCACGTCCCGGATGTCGAAGACGACGGTGTCGATGCCGGCGGTGGTGAAGAAGCCGGCCAGCTTCGTGGCCGTCGCCCCGTACGCGTCGTACACCGTGACGCCGGTGCGCGGGTCGACGGACGTCTCCTCGGCCTCACCCGCCTGGGCCGTGCCGCGGAACCCGTGCTCGGGTCCGAACACCGCCCTCAGGTCGACGCCGTGGGCGACCATGTCGTCGACGATGCTGGTGAAGTCCTCCAGCACGCCTGTGGGATTGGTGATCACACCGACCTTGCGGCCGGCGAACACGCGCCACTTGTCGGACGCCGCGATGTCGGCACCCGTGCGGATGCGTCGGCCGCCGTTCCCGGCGGCCGCGGTGGCAGCCGTCGCCGACCCCGCGGCCGCGACGCTCGCGGCGGTCGCCGCTGCCACGCCGGCGGCGCCGAACAGTCCTCGCCTGCTGATGTTCATGTCTTCGCTCCTCATCTTTCCGCGGTCACCAGGTGAGTCCATGGCCGAACGGGTACAGCACCTTCGTCGGGTCGTCGCCCGAGAAGATGTCGACCGGCAGCTTGCCTGCCGGGCTGATCTCCCCGGTGATGACCTTCGCCAGCGAGGCGAGCGCGGGGGTGGCGTACGAGTACGTCGCGATGAAGTTGTCCACGGCGCCGAGCTGGTTGATGTCGTACGGGTTGCGCACGCCCACCACGACCAGGTGCGTGTCGGTGGCGTCCAGTGCGGCGACCAGGGCCTTCTGCCTGCTCGTGGCGGTCACGCCGTTGGTGAGCACGACCGTGACGTCGCTGGCCTGGGCGGCGGCGACGGCCTGATCGATCTGCGCCTGCGTCGGGGCGGTGCCCGTCGACAGGGCGGTCGCCTGCGCGCCGCGCGCGGTGAGCTGGTCGGCGAGCGTCTGGCCGGTGACGACGCCGTAGCCGGTGACGAGCACCTTCTCTCCGGTGACGGACACGGGCAGGGCGCCGTTCTCGTTGCGGACCAGCGTGGTGGTGCGGTCGGTGATCTTCTCGGCCGCGCGCAGGCTGGACTGCTTGCCGACCTTGTCGAGCACCTTGCCGACGTCGACCTTCGGGTGCTTCGTCACGCCCTGGTCGTACTTCATCACCAGGACGCGCTGCACCGACTCGTCGATGCGCTGCTCGGTGAGACGGCCGGACGCCAGGGCGTCCTCGACGGCCTGGTACGCCTCCTGCGGAGCGGCGGGGAGCAGCAGCTGGTCGACGCCGGCCTCGAGGGCGCGCACCGCGACCTCGCCGTCGCCGTACTTCTGCCGCACGGCGGCCATCTCCAGACCGTCGGTGACGATCACGCCGTCGAAGCCGAGCGCCTCGCGCAGCTGACCGGTGACGATCTTCTTCGAGAGCGTGGCCGGGTCGCCGCTGTCATCGAGTGCAGGCACCACGATGTGCGCGGTCATGATCGAGTCGACGCCCGCGGCGATCGCGGCCTGGAAAGGCGGCGCGTCGATCTGCTGCCACTCCTCGAGCGTGTGGGTGATGACCGGCAGACCGGTGTGGGAGTCGGTGGCGGTGTCGCCGTGGCCGGGGAAGTGCTTGGCCGTCGCGATGATGCCGGCGTCGTCCTGGTAGCCCTGCACGGCGGCGGCGGTCAGCTGCGAGACGAGGGTCGGGTCGGAGGAGAAGCTGCGGACGCCGATCACGGGGTTGTCGGGGTTGACGTTGACGTCGGCGTCGGGGGCGTTGTTCTGCTGGATGCCCATCGCCAGCAGCTCCTGACCGGTGATGGCGGCCGCCTTGCGGGTGTCCTTCGTGCTGCCTCCCGCTCCGAGTGCCATGTTGCCCGGGAACAGCGTGGCGGGGGAGCCGATGCGGGTGACGAGCCCCTGCTCCTGGTCGGTGCTGACGAGGAGGGGGATGCCTGCTCCGGCATCCGCTGCGGCATCCTGCAGGCCGTTCGAGAGGTTCGCGACCTGCACCGGGTCGGTGACGTTGTCGCGGGCGGAGAACAGGATGAAGCCGCCGGGCTCGTACTCGGAGATGATGCGTGCGGCGTCGGGCTGGCCGTACAGCGCGGTGTTGCGCGCGTCCTCGCTGGTCGCGGTCGGGCCGTAGGCGAAGAGGATGAAGAGCTGTCCGATCTTCTCCTCGAGCGTCATCGACGCCATGGTGCTGCGGGCGTACTCCCGTGCCCGGTCCTCGGCGTGCGCGGCCGACTGCCCGGCTGTCGGCGGTGGAGTCTCCGCGGCCGATGCGGCAACAGGGCCGAGCCCGACCGCGAGCGCGACGGTCGCGGCGGTCGCCACCGATCGCCTGAAAGATATGTTTCGCATGACGTCACTCCTCATCGAGTTTCGTCCCCAGCTTCGCCCACCCCAGGGCGTCGCCAGCCTATCCCTCTCCGATCCGTTTTGAACAGAGGGTTGACGAATTCCGGGCGATCATTCGCCCTTCAGGCGCACCTGTCGCTCATGCCCTGTCTCGGACAGTTCGGCGATGTCGTCACGCGACTTCAAGAAGTCGGAGAAGGATCGATATCCGAGCGCTTTCTCGCTGAATGACGGGTCCATCCGGCGCATCTGCGTCTTGATCGTCGAGCTGTGCAGCCACTCGTCGGCGTCGGCCTTGTCGTGACCGAGTCGCAGCGCGCGGATCAGCAGGGCGGATGCCTCGATCTGCTCCTCCGAGGTGAGGTCGATGTCGTCGTCGACCGGCGCGGCGGGTGCCTTCTTCGTGCTCCTGCGCTTCGCTGCGGGCTTCTGCGTGGGTTCCGGCGCGGAATCTTTTGTATCGGATGTTTCGGCGGCGGCGGGCTGCGCAGCATCCGTCTTGGGGGTGTTGCGCGGCTTCGCGGTGCGCTTCTCGATGATGAGCCGGTCGACGCCGGGAAGCGAGTCGTAGGACTCGAACTGGTCGCAGGCCGCGGCGAGGGACTTCGCCGTGGAGCCGGCGACGCCGACGCCGATGACGTACCGGCCGAGGCGCTTGCAGCGCTGGGCGAGCGGCACGTAGTCGCTGTCACCGGCGACGATCACGACGTGGGTGAGGTCGGGCAGCCGGAACATGTCCTCGACGGCGTCGACGGCGAGGCGGATGTCGGCGCCGTTCTTCGCATACGCGGCGGCAGGGAACAGCTGCACGAGGTCGACCGCGCGGGCGACCAGCTGGCTGCGATAGTCGGCGTTCACCGGGGACGACCAGTCCGCATAGGCGCGGGTGAGCACGAGGGTGCCGAACGACGAGGCGTAGTCGATGATCGCGCCGACGTCGATGACCGCGCGGCTCAGTCGCTCGGCGACCTCTGCGTCGTGCGGGTCCTCTGCGATGCGCTGGCGGTCCTTCGAGTAGGCGTTGCGGCCGTGCACCCGGTCGTACCAGGAGATGACGATGTTGTCGAAGTCCAGATAGACCGCGACGCGGGCATCCGTCTCGTCAGCCATCTGCGGGCTCCTCTCCGGGATAGCGCACCCCGATCTGGCGGCGGATCTCGTCGAGCGCGCCCATGATCTCCACCGTCTCGGCGATGGGCAGGATGTCGCCTGCGATGTTTCCCTCGGCGACCAGCCGCTCGGCGGCGAGCGCCTCGAACTGCATGCCGCGTCCGTCGATCTCGGTGCGGTACTCCTCGAGCACCGTGCCGTCCGGGGCGGTGACGCGGAACGAGGTGGCCGAGTAGAACACCCGGTCGATGTCGATCCTGGCATCCGTGCCGACGATCGCCGCCGTGTTGGGACCGGCTGCGCGCGAGGAGGACAGGCTCGTCGAGATCGCGCCGCCCGCGTGAGTCATGACGGTCGCGACCTCGGCGTCCGCTCCGGTCTCGAGAAGACGCCCGGACGCCTGGATGCCGGTGGGCGCACCGAGCACGTCCCAGATGAACGAGATCGGGTAGATGCCCAGGTCCAGCAGAGCGCCCCCGCCGAGCTCGATCGCGTTGATGCGGTGCGCAGGGTCGGTCGGGAGGCTCTGGGTGTGGTCGGCCATCACCGCGCGGATCTCGCCCAGCGTGCCGGCGGCGAGGATCTCGCGGATGCGCACCATGTGCGGCAGATAGCGGGTCCACATCGCCTCCATGACGAGCAGACCCTTCTCCGCTGCGAGAGCCTGCAGGTCCTCCGCCTCGGCGCGGTTCACCGTGAACGCCTTCTCGACCAGTACGTGCTTGCCGTTCTCGAGGGCGAGGCGCGCGTTCGCGTGGTGCATCGGATGCGGAGTCGAGACGTAGACGATGTCGACCTCGGGGTCGGCGACGAGAGCCTCGTACGAGGCGTGCGCATGCGGGATGTCGAACGTCGCGGCGAAGGCGTCCGCTGCCTGCTGCGAGCGGGATCCCACCGCCCTGACGTCGAGGCCCGCGGTGCGGAGGTCGGAGGTGAAGGCGGTCGCGATGCCGCCGGTGGCGAGGATTCCCCAGCGCAGTCCGGTCATGCCTTCAGCGTAGCGGGGCGCCCTTCGTCTCGTCGCTGCGCTCCTCGCTCAGGAGCCGGGTGTGGGGCGCCCAGCGCTCCTCGCTCAGGAGCCGGGAATGAGTGAGAGGAGAGCGGAAGGGTCGGAGTCCGGGAGCCCGACACCCCCGGACCCCGAGTCAGAGGAGCGCGAGTGCGCGCTCGAGGTCCGCGATGAGGTCGGCGGGGTCCTCCAGGCCGACCGACACGCGGATGGTGCCCAGCGAGATGCCGGCGGCTGCGCGCTGCTCGGCGTTCAGGTGGTTATGGGTCATCGACGCCGGGTGGGCGACGATGCTGCGGGCGTCGCCGATGTTCGCCACCAGGCGGAAGGTCTCGAGACCGTCGATGAGGCGGGCGACCCGTTCGATCTCGTCCTCGTCTCCGCTGGGTGCGACATCGAAGGAGAACACCGAAGGCACGCCACGCGGCAGGTAGTGATCGGCGAGCTCGTGCCACGGGTTTCCGGCGAGGCCGGGGTGGTGCACAGCGGCGACCTTGGGGTGGGCGGCGAGGTGCTCGGCGATCTTCAGCGCAGAGGAGCTCTGCCGAGACACGCGCAGGTCGAGGGTCTCGATGCCCTGCAGGATCTGCCAGGCGTTGAACGGGGAGAGCGCCGGCCCGAGATCGCTGACGTACTTCGACTTCGCGAGCACGGTGAACGCCCGATCACGGCCGAACTTCTCCCACGGCACCACATCGCCGAAGCGGTGCTGGGACCGGGTGAACTGCGGCCACTTCTCGGGCTCAGCGCCGAAGTCGAAGCTGCCGAGGTCCACGACGACACCGCCGAGCGAGGTGCCGTGGCCGGCGAGGAACTTCGTCGCCGAGTGCACCGAGAAGTCGGCGCCGTGGTCGCCCGGTCGGATCAGGTGGGGCGTGCCGACGGTGTTGTCGATCACGAGGGGTACGCCCGCATCGTGCGCGATGTCGGCGACCAGGCGGATGTCGAGCACCTGGGCGATGGGGTTGGCGACGGATTCGGCGAAGAACACCCGCGTCTGCGGGGTGACGGCTGCGCGCCAGGCATCCGCGTCGTCCTGGTCGACGAACGTCGTCGTGATGCCGAAGTCGTCGAGGGTGTCCTGCAGCAGATCGACCGAGCCGCCGTAGAGCTGGTTCGCGGCGACGATGTGACCGCCGCGGCCGGCGAGGGCGAGCAGGGTGATGGCTACGGCCGCCTGGCCGGAGGCCACGGCGACGGCGCTGACCCCGCCTTCGAGCGCGGCCACGCGCTCCTCGAGGATGAGCTGGGTGGGGCTGGAGTTGCGACTGTAGATGATGCCGGACTTGCGCAGCGCGAACAGGTCGGCCGCCTCCTGCAGGCTCGCGAACTCGTATGCCGCCGTCTGGTGGATCGCGGGCACCGCGGTGCGGTGGTGCACGCCGGGCTCGAAGCCGTGCTGCACCTGTGCGGTCGCGAAGGATGCGGCAGGGGCGACGGCGTCGGGAGAGGTCATCCCCCCATCTTCGGAGATCGGCCCGTCATGCCTCGGGCATGTGTCGAACTGTTGCAGTCCCGGGAATGACTGTTGCAGTCAGGGAATGAGGACGATCTTGCCCTGCACAGCGTGGGCCTCGACGAGCTCGTGCGCGCGGACCGCCTCGGCCAGCGGCAGCTCGGGGCCGAGCTCGACCGAGAACTGGCCGGCGACGATGAGGTTGATCGTGAGCGGCAGCGCCTCGGCGCGCCAGGACAGCTGCTCCTCGGTCAGCGGGTCCGGGCTGCCGCCCGAGTAGGCGTGGATGCCGAAGGATGCGGCATCCGGTCCGCGGACGATCGTCGCGATGCGGTCGCGGTCTGCGACGACGGCGAGCGACGTGCGGATCGCCTCGTCCGTGCCGGCGCAGTCCAGCGCGACGTCGACGCCCTGCGGGGCGACCTCGCGCACGCGGTGCTCGAGGCCGTCGCCGTAGGCGATCGGGATCGCTCCGAGCTCGCGCAGCCGGTCGTGCCGGGCCGGGCTCGCCGTGGCGACCACCGTCGCGCCCCACAGCACCGCGTACTGGATGGCGGCCTGGCCGACCGCACCGGACCCCGCATGCACGAGCAGCGTCTCGCCCTTCGCGACCCTGAGCGACCGCAGCGCCTGATACGCCGTGCCGGCCGGGATCGCGAGGGCGGCACCCTCCGCGGCCGTGACGCCGTCGAGCAGATGCGCCAGATGCGCGACGGGGACGGCGAGCAGCGTGGCGTAGGTTCCGAGCGTGTCGCGGATCGCCACGCGGTCTCCTACTGCGAAGCCGCTCACGCCCGGACCGACCTGGGTGATCGTGCCCGCACCGTCGAATCCGACGTGCCGCGGCTCGGTGAGCGGCGGAAGCGGGCGCACCCCGCCGCGCTGCTTGGTGTCGATCGGGTTCACCCCTGCCGCCTCGATGCGCACGACCACCTCGCCGTCCGCCGGGACGGGATCCGGCACCTCCACGAGCTGCAGGACGTCAGGTGAGCCGATTTCCGAGAACACGATCGCGCGAGCCATGCTGTCAGGCTAACGCGGCCCGCGTCGACGGAGCTGCTGAGAAACGTGCCGCCGCGTGAGAAACGGCGTGGCGCGACGTTTCTCGTGCCGCCTGACGTTTCTCGCGGATGGACGCGGGGTCAGCGAGCCGCCAGCGCCTTCGTGATGCGCTGCGGGGAGACCGGCTGCGCGGTGCCGAGGCGCTGCGCGAACAGGCTGACGCGGTACTCCTCGAGCAGCCAGCGCACGTCGACGAGATGCGCCGGGGCGTCGGCACGAAGGGGCACCGTCCCGCCGGCATCCGCGTACAGGGCAGCCATCCGCTCGTACTCGGTCATACGCGTGCGGTCTTTGCCCGGTGCGTCCGCCAGGCCGCGGAGCCGCTCGATCATGCCGTCGAGGTACCGCGGCAGGTGCGCGAGCTGCGCGACCCCGGTCTCGGACACGAACCCCGGATGCACCAGCCCGCTCAGCTGCGATCGGATGTCGTTCAGCGGCGCGAGCAGCGCGAGCGAGTTCTCCTTCTTGATGCCACGCTCCACGTCGCGCGACTTCGTGAGGATGCGGGCGACGAGCGACACGCACGCGAACAGCTCATCGACGAGAGCGGCGTTCACCGCATCCCGCACCCGGGCGAACTCCGCCTCGGAGCGGACGACGCTGCCGGGCGCCGTACGCTCGATCAGGGCACGCGCCGCGGCGATCCGGCAGTCCTCGATGAGCGCCTGCACGTTCTGATACGGGGATGCCGCCAACGCCAGCTTCTCGGCAGCGGTGAGGTGCTCCTGCACGTACGACGACGGCGACGGAACGTTCAGCAGCACCAGGCGCAGCACGCCGTCTCGGGTCGCTGCGACCGCGGCGTCCGCCGTCGCCTCGACGCGCAGCGAGACGGCCTTGCCGGTGTCGACCAGCGCGGGGTAGCCGCGCACGATGCCGCCGGCGACCTTCGTGTCCAGCACCTCTGGCAGGTCGCCGAAGTCCCAGGTGGTGATGCCGTCGCGCTCGATCGGTCCGCGGGCGGATGCTGCGGCGACGGATGCCGCCGCGCTGGGCGATTTCGCGTTCCGGTGTCCCTTCTGCTCGTCGCCGCGCGAGATCTGCCGCGCGACGCTCTGCCTGGCGCGCCCGGCGAGCTGGTCCTGAAGCTCGCGGAGGTCGCGGCTCGAACCGACGACGCGGCCGCGTTCGTCGACCGCGCGGAAGTTCATCCTCAGGTGCGAGGGCACCCGGTCCATCTCGAAGTCCGCCGCCGACACCTTCTGGTTGGCGAGCGGCAGGATGCGCCGGGCGAGGGCGTCGACGAGCGACAGCGGCGGCAGGCCGCTGTGCTTCTCGGGGCCGGCCTCCGCCAGCTCGACGCCGAACTTCTCGGCCCAGTCCGCGGCGGGCACGACGTGCCGGCGGATCGCCTTCGGCAGCGCGCGCAGCAGGGCGGTGATCAGCTCGGCGCGCAGTCCGGGCACCTGCCAGTCGAAACCGGTGTCCTGCACCTGCTGCAGCAGCGCCAGCGGGATCACCACGCTCACGCCGTCGTCGGGCGCGCCCGGTTCGAAGCGGTAGGCAAGGCCGAGCACCTGATCGCCCTGCGGCCACCGTGTCGGGAACTCGCTCCGATCGGCGCGCTCGTCGTCGTCGACCAGGTCGCTCTCGCGCATCACGAGCAGCTTCGGCGTCTGCGCGAGCGCCTCACGCCACCACTTCTCGAAGGAGCGGACATCGTATACCTCAGCAGGAATACGTTCGTCGTAGAAGCGGAACACCGCCTCGTCGCCCGCGAGGATGTCGCGACGCCGCTCGCGCTCCTCGAGCTTCTCCAGCCTGCGGCGCAGCTCGGCGTTGGCCCGCCAGAACGCGCTCACGCGCTTGTCGATGCGGGACGGATCCCACTCGCCCTCGACGAGCGCGTGCCGCACGAACAGCTCGCGGGCGCCGGGTCGATCGATGCGGGCGAACTGCACGCGCCGGCGCGGGATGATCTCCACGCCGAACAGCGTCACCTTCTCGGAGGCGACGGCGGCGCCGGCATCCTTCGACCAGTGCGGCTCCGAGATCTGCCGCTTCGCGAGGTCGCCGGCAAGCGCCTCCGCCCACGCCGGATCGATCTGCGCCACCGTGCGTGCGAAGGTGCGCGACGTCTCGACGATCTCGGCCGCCATCACCGCCGGCGGCGACTTCTTGCGCAGCGCGGAGCCGGGGAAGATCGAGAATCGGATGCCGCGTGCGCCGCGGTACTCGGCGATGCGGCGCTTGCCGTTCTTGTCCTTGTTCGCGCTCGGGCTGGCGGTGCGCTCGTCGAGGATGCCGATCTGCGAGAGCAGGCCGGCGAGGATGGCGCGGTGGATGGCATCGCCCGCGTGACCGGTCGCCTCTCCTCCGGGCGAGCGCCCTTCGTCTCGCTTGCCGGGTCCTGAGCGAGCGGAGCGAGACGAAGGGCGCTCAGGACCCGCGGACTCGCGAGGTGAGTGCTCCTCGAGGCTCTTCGTCAGGGTCTTCAGCTGGCGGTGCACGTCGAACCACTCGCGCACACGCACGTAGTTGAGGTGCTCGCTGCGGCACATCCGCCGGAACGCACTCGACCCGAGCTCCTTCTGCTGCTCGCGCAGGTGGTTCCAGAGATTCAGCAAGGTGAGGAAGTCGCTGGTCGGATCCGCGAAGCGGGCGTGCATCCGATCGGCTTCGTCGCGCACGCCCTGCGGCGCCTCGGCCGACGGACGTTCGCGCACGTCCTGGATCGAGAGTCCCGCGACGATCGGCAGCACGTGCTCCAGAACCTGGGTCCCTGAGCCTGTCGAAGGGCGGGCGGCCTCGACGAGCATCCGGGCGAATCGCGGGTCCATCGGCATCCGCGCGATGTCGCGTCCGATGCGGGTGAGTCGGGGTGCGCCGTCGCGCGAGGCGACGACGGCGCCGAGCTCTCCGAGCAGGTCGAGCGCGGCCTTCACGCCGCGGGAGTCCGGGGGAGTGAGGAACGGGAACTCCGTGATGTCGCCGAAGCCGAGCGACAGCATCTGCAGCACGACCGAGGCGAGGGAGGTGCGCAGGATCTCGGGCTCGGTGAACTCCGGGCGCTTCTCGAAGTCGTCCTCGCCGTACAGCCGGATCGCGATACCGTCGCTGGTGCGGCCGGCGCGGCCGGAGCGCTGGTTGGCGGATGCCTGGGAGACGGCCTCGATCGGCAGCCGTTGCACCTTCGAGCGGTTGCTGTACCGCGAGATGCGGGCGGTGCCGGTGTCGACGACGTATTTGATGCCCGGCACGGTGAGGCTGGTCTCGGCGACGTTGGTGGCCAGGATGACGCGGCGGCGCACGCCGGCCACCTTCGACGGCTCGAACACCCGATGCTGCTCGGCGGCGGAGAGGCGGCCGTACAGCGGCAGCACCTCTACCGGCGCGGTCTGCGAGCGGTACGCGCCGCGCACGGCCTCGGCGGCGTCGCGGATCTCGGCCTCGCCGGGCAGGAACACCAGCACGTCGCCGGCGGGTTCCCGGTCGAGCTCGCGCAGCGCGCCGACGATCGCGGTGACCTCGTCGCCGGGTTCGGGATCGTTCTGGGCCGCTGAGCCTGTCGAAGCGTCCGCCTCATCCACCAGCGGGCGGTAGCGGATCTCCACGGGGTAGGTCCGACCGGAGACCTCGATGATGGGGGCGGGCACGGGGTGGGTCCCTGAGCCTGTCGAAGGGCGCGAGAAGTGCGCGGCGAAGCTCTCAGGGTCGATCGTCGCCGAGGTGATGATCACCTTCAGGTCGGGACGCTCGGGGAGGATGCGGTGCAGGTAGCCGAGCAGGAAGTCGACGTTCAGTGAGCGCTCGTGGGCCTCGTCGATGATGATCGTGTCGTAGCGCCGAAGCAGCCGATCGCGGTGGATCTCGTTCAGCAGGATGCCGTCGGTCATCAGCGCGATGCGCGTGGCATCCGAGACCTGATCGGTGAACCGCACCTTGTAGCCCACCAGGTCGCCGAGCGGCACCTGCAGCTCCTCGGCGACGCGTTCCGCGATGGTGCGGGCGGCGAGGCGTCGGGGCTGGGTGTGCGCGATGCGCTCGCGGCCGAGCTCGAGGCAGATCTTCGGCAGCTGGGTGGTCTTGCCCGAGCCCGTGGCGCCGGCGACGATGACGACCTGGTGGTCGCGGATCGCGCCTTGGATCTCGCCCCGCGCAGCCGAGACCGGCAGTTCGGGGGGATAGACGATGACGGGCGAAGACATAGCCCTCCATCGTATGCCGAACTCGGGGGAGACGATCCACCGAGCCATTGACTCGCAAACAAGTTTGCAGTACAAAGTTAGTCATGAATGACACAAGCCGTGAAGACGAGGACGCCCCGCTGTCGCCGGAGCAGATGCTCGCGCTGCTGCAGGACCAGCAGCGCACTGTCAGCGGCCGGATGGGAGCGTTCGTGCCGTGGATCCTCGTCGCCTGGGGCGTCGCGTGGTTCGCCGGATTCCTGATCCTGTGGTGGGACGTTCAGCAGCACCCCGCAACGGTGCAGCCCACGCTGGCGGCCGGCATCGCCTTCGCCGCTCTGCTCGTGCTCGCGGGCATCGTCTCCATGGTGCTCGGCATCGGCTCCGGGCGGGGGCTGCGCGGCACACGGGACAGCGCGATCGTCGGGATCGTGTACGGGAACAGCTGGTGGGTGGGCAGCCTCGCGATCGTCGTGATCGGGCAGGCGCTCGTCCAGCAGGGCATGGACCGCGACCTGCTCGGGGTCTTCTTCCCGAGCGCGTTCAGCTTCTTCGCCGGCGTCATGTACATCATGTCCGGGCTGCTCTGGCGCGCCTATCCGATGGTCGTGCTCGGACTCTGGTCGGTGGCGCTGGCGGCGATCGGGTCGCTGCTGCCCCCGCCGGTCAACTACCTCGTCTTCGCGATCGCCGGGGGAGGGGCGTTCCTGCTGATCGCCGGCTGGACGGCCTGGTGGGTTCATGTCGCGCGTCGTCGTGTCGCCGCGGCGGAGGCCGACCGTGCCTGACCTCGACCCGGTCATCCACGCCCAGGCCCGGCTGCGGATCGTCGCGGCCCTGGCCACGCTCGACGTGAAGGATCAGATCACCTTCCCACGGCTGCAGGAGGTGCTCGACATGACGGCGGGCAACCTCTCCGCGCACCTGCGAAAGCTCGAGGACGCGGACTACGTCACCGTCGAGAAGACGCACAAGGGGCGCACGCCCGTCACCTACATCGCACTGACCACGAAGGGCCGCAGGGCCTTCGAGGACTACACCGCGCAACTGCGCGAACTGCTGGGAGGAACAGCATGACACTGGCATCCTTCGACCGCGTCACCCATCGTTTCGGCGATCTCACCGCCGTCGACGACGTGACCCTCGAGATCCCCGAGGGTCAGATCCTCGGGCTGCTCGGTCCGAACGGCGCAGGCAAGTCCACGCTGTTGTCGCTGCTGCAGGGCTTGCGCCGGCCGACGTCCGGCGCGGTGCGGCTGTTCGGCGGCGATCCGCGCGTTCCGTCGTCGCGGGTGCGGCTGGGCAGCACCCCGCAGGAGACCGCGCTGCCCGAGACGCTGCGGGTCGGCGAGGTGCTCGACTTCGTCGGCAGCCACTTTCCCGAGCGAGTGGATGCCGGAGAACTGGCCGAGCAGTTCGGCTTCTCCGACCTGATGAAGCGTCAGACCGGCGGTCTCTCCGGCGGGCAGCGACGTCGCATCTCGGTGGCGCTCGCCTTCGTCGGCGCGCCGCGACTGGTGCTGCTCGACGAGCCGTCGACAGGCCTCGACGTCGATGCGCGGCGGGTGCTCTGGGACGCGATCCGTGCCCGGCACGCGCGGGGCGCGACGATCGTCGTCACCAGTCATTACCTCGAGGAGATCGAGGCGCTCGCCGAGCGGGTGGTCGTCGTCGACCACGGTCGGATCGTCGCCGACGACGCACTGCGCGGTGTGCTCGGCCGGGTCGCGCGGTCGCGGGTCACGCTGCGCACGACGGATCCCGGCGGCGTGATCGCCCTCGCCGACGGCGCCGCCGTCGCGACGGATGATGGCGGACTGACCCTGATGGTGGGCGACTCCGATGATTTCGTGCGCCGCCTGGTGAGCAGCGGCCTGGACTTCTCGGAGCTCAGCGTCCGCGGGGCCACGCTCGAGGAGGCCTTCCTCGCGCTCACCCGCGAACACCAGGAACCGACTCAGGAAGGGAGCATCCGATGAGCGTCGTCTCACTGACCGCCGTGCACGCGAAGTACAACCTGCTGGAGACCCTGCGGGTGCCGATCGCCGTGATCGGATCGGTCGCCTTCCCCGCCCTGGCGACGCTGTTCTTCGTGGTGCCGAACGGTGCCGCCGCCGAGCACTCCTTCTACGCCACCCAGGCGATCATCTCGATGAGCGTGTTCGCCATCATGGTGAACGGACTGTTCTCGTTCGCGCTCACGATCGCCGAGAACCGGTCGACGCCGTGGGACCCCTACCTGCGCACGCTCCCGGCCCCTGGCATCGTGCGGGTGCTGGCGCACGTGTTCTCGACCGGTGCGATCGGCCTGATGTCGCTTCTGCCGATCATCCTCATCGGTGCGCTGTTCACCAGCGCCGAGGCATCCGCTGCGCGCGTGCTCGCCGGACTGGTCGCGATCGCGATCGCCGCCCTGCCGTTCATGTTCATCGGCATCTGCATCGGCTACTCCATGTCGCAGAAGGCCGCGGTGGCGGTCGTGCAGATCGCGATGTTCGTGATGGCCTTCGCCGGCGGGCTGTTCCTGCCGCCCATCATGTTCGCGGACTGGCTCGACACCCTTTCGAAGTTCTTCCCGTCTCGGCAGGCCCGCGAGTTCGTGATCTGGGCGGTGCAGGGCGGCGAGCTGCCCTGGTGGTCCTGGGCGGGCATCCTGTTCTGGACAGCGGTGTTCCTGGTGCTCTCCCTGGTGCTGTTCCGCCGCGACGAGGGCAAGCGGTTCCGCTGATCCGCAGACGAGGACGCGGCATCCGCTCGTTCGGGTCGAGCGGATGCCGCGGAGGTGCCGGGTTCGGGTCTCGGTCAGTGCATCGAGGTCAGAAGTGCGTGCCGCCGTCGATGCGCACCTCGGTGCCGGTGATGAACTTGCCGTCGGAGCTGGCGAGCATCGCCACCACGCCGGCGACCGACTCGGGGCCGGCGAAGCCCTGGCCGATGGCCGGGGCCAGCTTCATGAACAGGCTCATGTCGGCGTCTTCGGGCAGGCCGGGGCCCTGGCTCTGCTTGCTCTGTCCGGAGCCGTCGGTCATGCCCGACGAGATCGATCCCGGCTGCACGGCCGTGAAGCGGATGCCCTGCTTGGCGTACTCGGCGGCCAGGGCGTGCGTCATCGACTGCACGCCGCCCTTGCTGGCCGCGTACGCGGCCATGTAGGGGTGCGCGAACATCGCCGAGGTCGAGCTGAAGTTCACGACCGCGGAGTCGTCGCCTTCGAGCAGAGCGGGGATCGCCTCGCGGATCATCAGGAAGGTGCCGACGAGATTGACCTGGATGACCTGCTGGAACTGGTCGAGCGTCGTCTCGTGCGTGTGCGAGGAGCGCAGGATGCCGGCGGCGTTGACCAGCACGTCCAGGCCGCCCAGCGCCTCGACGGCGGCGGCGACGCCGGTCTTGACGGATGCCTCGTCGGCGATGTTCACCTCGACGGTGGAGAGGCGCTCGGCGTCGGCGCCGGCCTTGGCGACGGTGTCGGCGAGACCTGCGGCGCTGACGTCGGCGGCGACGACACGGCCGCCCTCTGACAGCATGCGCAGCACAGTCGCCTGGCCGATGCCCGATCCGCCTCCGGTGACGAGTGCGCGGCGGCCTTCATAGCGGTTCATGGTGTTCCCTTCATCGGTTTCCGGGTCCGGCGACCCGGATCCGCTTCGTCATGCCTAGATGGCACAACGTGTCATATTGTCACCCAACGCAGAAGAAGGGAAGTTATTCCCCTACTCTCAGAACATGGATGCCGGGCCAGGACTCACGAGCAGACGCAAGGCGCAGACGGCCAGGGAGATCGCGCAGGTCGCCTCCGAGCTGTTCGCGACGCAGGGCGTGGCCGGTGTCACCGCAGCCGAGATCGCCGCGACCGCCGGCGTCTCGCTGCGCACCTTCTACCGCTACTTCGCGACCAAGGAGGATGCGGTCGCCCCGATCCTCGAGATCGGCGCGGCCCGCTGGCAGTCGGCGTTCGCCGAGGCATCCGGCGACCTGGCGACCGCCATACCCGGCATCATCGCCGACCAGCTCACGCCGTCGTCGGCGGAGGAGGGCGAGGCGCTCGCCGGAATGCGACCGCTGCTGCGCGCGCTCGCCGAGGACCGCGAGCTGCGCGCGGTGTGGGACAGAGTCAACCACGAGTCCGAGTTGCGGCTCACCGAGCTGGTGCTCGAGCGCGGAGGCGACCGGTTCGACGCGCGACTGCTCGCGGCCGCCGCGACGGAGTCGATCCGGATCGGGCTCGAGGAGTGGGCGGCCGGCGACGCGTCGCTCGACGGCGACGGGTCTCCGGCATCCCTCGCCGTCCGCGCCTTCGAGGCCCTCGCGCCGTCGGATCCCGGTCGTAGGCTGGTCGTATGATCATCCCCACTCGCTCCTTCAACGACGGCTACGACATCCCGCAGCTCGGCTACGGCGTCTTCAAGGTCGACCCGGCCGAGACCGAGCGCGCGGTCTCGGAGGCGCTGGAGATCGGCTACCGACACATCGACACCGCCGCCATCTACGGCAACGAAGAGGGCGTCGGCGCCGCGATCGCGTCATCCGGCATCCCGCGCGACGAGCTGTTCATCACCACCAAGCTCTGGAACGACCGGCACGACGGCGATGAGCCGGATGCGGCGATCGCCGAGAGTCTCGACAAGCTCGGCCTCGACCACGTCGACCTCTACCTCGTGCACTGGCCGACCCCCGCGCGCAACAACCACGTGCACGCCTGGGAGAAGCTCATCGGCATCCGCGACCGGGGTCTTGCCACGTCGATCGGCGTCTCGAACTTCCTCGTTCCGCATCTGGACGACATCGTCTCCGCCACCGGCGTGACCCCCGCGGTCGACCAGATCGAACTGCATCCCGCCTATCAGCAGCGCGAGGTCACCGACTGGGCAGCCGCGCACGGTGTGCAGGTCGAGGCCTGGGGTCCGCTGGGTCAGGGCAAGTACGACCTGTTCGGCACGCCGGCCGTCGCCGAGGCCGCCGCCGCGACCGGGAAGACCCCCGCGCAGGTCGTGCTGCGCTGGCACCTGCAGAAGGGGAACATCGTGTTCCCGAAGTCGGTGCATGCCGAGCGTCTGCGCGAGAACATCGACGTCTTCGACTTCGAGCTCTCGGATGACCAGATCGCGGCCATCGACGCGATCGACCCGGGCGACGGCTCGGGTCGCGTGAGCGCGCACCCCTCCGAACTCAACTGACCTCAGCTCCGGTCGCACTCGTTGCGGGTGTTCGTGCATCCGCACCCGCAATGAGCGCGACCGGAACCGCCGTGGCGGCGCGGTGGATTTCGCCGCGGGTCGCCGCGTGACGCCTCGTGTCGTCTCGTGTCGGCGCGCCGTATCGCGGGATGCCGAACATGGCTACCGTCGTTGCCATGAGTGCTCCTTATCGCGTCGTGGCCGTCTCCGGATCCCTGCACGAGCCCAGCAAGACGACCGCTCTGATTCGTGCGATCGCCGCCGCTGTGGCAATGCGCGTCGACGCGGAGATCTCGCTCATGGAGCTGACCGAGATCGGCCCGGACCTTGCTGGAGCGCTGCGTCGCGATCAGCTGCCCGCGGCGGTGGAGGCGCGCCTGCGCGAGATCGAGACCGCCGACCTCCTGATCGTGGGCACGCCGGTCTACCGGGCCTCGTTCACCGGACTGTTCAAGCATCTGTTCGACTTCGTCGAGCAGTACGCGCTCGTCGGCAAGCCCGTGCTGCTCGCGGCGACGGGCGGAGGGGAGCGGCACGCGCTGATACTCGAGCATCAGCTGCGCCCTCTGTTCGCGTTCTTCCAGTCGCTCACGCTGCCGCTGGGCGTCTATGCGAGCGATTCGGACTTCGATGGGTACCGGATCTCATCGCCGGAGCTGGCCGCGCGGATCGACCTGGCCGCAGAGCGCGCTCTTCCCCTGGTGGGGTACGCCGCCGACCGTGATCCGCGGGCCGTCGCCGTGTTCTGATCGCGGAACACGGCACCACTGCGGCGGCGTAGCGTGGGGTCATGAGCAACCGCCTGGCGGAAACACTCAGTCCGTATCTGCGCTCGCACGCCGACAACCCGGTGGACTGGCATCCATGGGGGCAGGACGCCTTCGACGAGGCCCGCCGCCGCGATGTGCCGGTGCTGATCTCGATCGGCTACTCCACGTGCCACTGGTGCCATGTGATGGCGCGGGAGTCGTTCTCCGATCCGGTGACCGCCGACGAGCTGAACGCCGGATTCGTGTCGATCAAGGTCGACCGCGAGGAGCATCCCGAGGTCGATGCGGCCTACATGGCCGCGGCATCCGCGTTCACGCAGAGCCTGGGCTGGCCGCTCACTGTGTTCGCGACGCCGTCGGGCCGCGCGTTCCACGCGGGCACCTACTTCCCCCCGGTCGCTCGCGGCGGGCTGCCGTCGTTCCGCGACGTGCTCGCCGCCGTGCAGGAGGCCTGGCGCGACCGGCGCGATGTGGTCGTCGAGCAGGCGGATGCCGTGGCATCCGCTCTCTCGCAGATCGCGACCGAGCCCTCGCCGCTGCCGTCGTCGTCGCAGCTGGCGGAAGCCGCTGCGCAGATAGCCTCGCGGGAGGACCGCGTGTACGGCGGGTTCGGCGGCGCCCCGAAGTTCCCCGTCGCGACGACGCTGCGATTCCTGCAGGCGGTCGGGCCGGTCGAGGTCGCGGATCGTGCGCTGACGGCGATGGCCGGCTCGGAGCTGCGGGACGAGGACGGCGGGTTCTTCCGGTACGCGACACAGCGCGACTGGACGGTGCCGCACTACGAGCGCATGCTGATCGACAACGCGCAGCTGCTCGACGTCGCACTGCATGCCGGCCGGGTCGATGTCGTCCGCGGCATCGCGGACTTCCTACTCGGCGTGCTCCGGCGCGAGGGCGGCGGATTCGGCGCCGCGCAGGACTCGGAGTCCTGGATCGACGGGCAGCGCGACGAGGGCGGGTACTACCGGCGGCCGGTGGCCGCGCGCATCGGACTTGAGCCGCCGGAGGTGGACGGCAAGGTGCTCACCGGGTGGAACGGACTCGCCGTCGGCGCGCTGGCGCGCGCGGGGGCTGTGCTCGGCGAGCCGACGTGGATCGCCGCTGCAGCCGATGCCGCCCGGTTCGTGCTGGCGACGAACCGCGACGGCGAGGGCGCGCTGGTGCGGTCGTCCCTGGACGGCGTCGCGTCGACCGCGGTCGGCACGGCGGCGGATGCCGGACTTCTGGCCGATGGGCTCTTCGCTCTCGCGCTCGCGACGGGGGAGGCCTCCTGGGCGACGGTGGCGCTGGACGTGCTGAACGCGCCGGTCATGGTGGATCCGGTCCTCGTCGATCAGGAGATCCCGGTGGCGGGCGACGACAGCGACGGCGACCTGCCCTCGGGCACCGCGGCGCTCGCCGCAGCATCCCTCACGGCGTGGCGACTCGGCGCGGGTGCTTCGTATCTGGATCGCGCGACTGAGCTCGTCGCCGGGCTCGTTGCGCGGGCACTGGAGCATCCGTTCGGGTACGGAGCGCTGCTGCGGGTCGCGGCAGGGCTCGCGACCCCGCCTCGGCAGATCGTGGTCGTCGGTTCTGCCGGCGAACTCGCCGAGGCTGCGCATCGGACGGATGCCGACGTCGTGGCGGTGGTCACGCCGACGCAGGCACGCGCGTTCGCGGATGCCGGATTCGAGCTCTTCCTCGAGAAGGACGCGCTGGAAGGCGTGGCGTACGACTGCCGGGACTTCGTCTGCCGGCTGCCGGTGAACGATCCGGAATGGCTTCCTGTCTCACGACAGTGAGACCGATCGCGCTGTCGGAGATGAATCCGTGGTGCGGATTCGAGCCACCCGTCGTGATGTGGAAGGGATCGGCCAGGCCTTCGGTATCTGCTCATCACGGCACCCGGTAATGTTCTCCCGGGCCACTCCGGCCCTCGAGAACAGGGGAGAACGCATGTCGGTTGGTCTGCTGGCGGTCGTCGACGACATCCTCAGCGCGGCGATGAAGGCATCCGCCAAGGCCGCGGGAGTCGTGATCGACGATGCTGCCGTCACGCCGCAGTACGTGCAGGGGCTGACGCCGGCGCGCGAACTGCCCGTGGTCGGGCGCATCGCGCTCGGCTCGCTGGGCAACAAGTTCATCATCATCATCCCGGTGGCGCTGGTGCTGACGGCGTTCGCGCCCGCGGTGCTTCCGTACCTGCTGATCGTCGGCGGTGTGTACCTCTGCTTCGAGGGTGCCGAGAAGGTGCTCGAGTGGTTCGGCTTCGGGCACGGGCACGAGGACGAGGGTGCCCGCGATGAGAAGCGCCTCGTGTGGGGCGCCATCCGCACGGATCTCATCCTCTCGACCGAGATCATGCTCATCTCGCTGGCGAGCCTCGACAAGGGGCTGGGCTTCTGGCAGACGCTGATGATCCTCTCGGTCATCGCCGTGCTGATGACCGCCGTCGTCTACGGCGCCGTCGCCCTGCTGGTGAAGATCGACGACATCGGCCTGAAGATGGCAAAGAACCCGGTGCGCCGCGTGCGGCACACCGGAACCCGCATCGTCCGCTCGATGCCCGCCGTGTTCCGGGTGATCAGCGTCGTCGGCACCGTCGCGATGCTCTGGGTCGGCGGGCACCTCGTCATCGTGAACCTCGGCGAGATCGGATTCCACCTGCCGGCGGATCTGCTGCACGGCGTCGAGGAACTGCTCGCGCCGCTCGGCGGGTTCATCGTTTGGCTCGGCGACACGGCGATCTCCGCCGTCGGCGGCATGATCGTGGGCCTCATCATCGTAGGGATCGTGCTCGGTGTCGGACGCCTGTTCGGCCGCCGCCCGCAGTTCGACGAAGGGCACCACCACCGGCCTGCCGCAGAGGAGACCGCTCAGCGCTGATTGCGCGCATGCTGCCTCGCGGCGCGCTCGTTGCCGCGCCGGTAGTTCCCGGTGACCCTCGCCATCAGCAGCTGAGGGTCGCCGCTCTCCACCTCGTCGAGGAACTCGGCGGCGCGTGCGCCGCGCAGCACCGTGGCGGTGCGGCCGTGGTGCGTGATCACCACGTCCGCGCCGCGGACGCTGTACGCGAAGCCGTTCGGAGCAGGCATCGCGAGACTCAGCCGGCCTTGATCTGGTACTGGATCAGCCCCGAGCGCGATGCGATGCGGTCGTACAGCGCACGCGCGGTCGCGTTCGACTCGGCCGTGAGCCAGTAGACCTTCGCCGAGCCGTGCTGCTCGGCCCAGTCGCGGACGTGCTCGATCAGCAGTCGCCCGGCTCCTGCGCCGCGGGCATCGGGCGCGACGAACAGATCCTCGAGATAGCAGTAGTCGGTCGCCGTCCAGGTGGCGGGATGCGTCAGCCAGTGCACCACGCCGATCGCCCTGCCGTCGTCATCGCGAGCCAGCACGCCGTGGATGCCGGACGCCGGATCGACCAGGCGCGCGAACGTCGCCGCCGTGGTCGCGTCATCGAGCGTCGCCTCGTAGAAGGCCAGGTATCCGGTCCAGAGGGCGAGCCATTCGTCGTGGTCTGCGGCCGTGATGGGGCTGATCATCGTCATCCGACGAGGCTATCGGGCGCCGACCCGGCTCAGATCCACCCGGGCATCCAGTTGTGCACGAGCCAGAAGTCGTAGGGCACGCTCGTGCCGGTCCACACCGGGTAGAAGAACGCCGACACCAGCGTCGCGATGACCAGGAACACGACCACCGTGCGCTGCCCGGCCTGACGGCGCGCCAGCGGTGCATCCGGAGCGCCGGCGAGCGACCTCAGTGCTACGGCCAGTGCGATCACGACGAACGGCACCATCACCACGGTGTAGAACTGGAAGATCGTGCGCTCGGGGTACAGCAGCCACGGCACGTAGGTCACCGCGATCCCGATCAACGGCACCGTGAACGAGGGGCCGACCGTTCGGCGGTCGATCAGCCCGCGCACGAACCGGTACAGCAGGTAGAGCACAGCCGCCATACCCGCGAACCAGATCAGCGGATTGGGCACCGCCGAGATCACCGCGATGCAGTGGTCGGTGCCGCATCCGCCCTGCTCGTTGCCGACCCAGATCGCCGTCGGTCGCAGCAGCATCGGCCACTGCCAGGCCGGGCTCGCGTAGGGATGCGCGGCGTGCAGTTCCACATGGAATCCGTACATGGACTCGTGGTACTTCCACAGCTCGACGAGAGGGTTGCCGCCCGACGTGCGTCCATATCCGCCCGAGGTGGCCATCCAGCCGCTCCACGAGATCTGATAGGTCAGCAGCGCGGTCGGCACCAGCAGCAGGAACGAGATCGGACCCTGCCGGAATGCGGCATCCGTCGGCCAGAAGACGACGCCGGCGCGCCGCCGCGCGAGCGCGTCGGTGACGACGACGTAGATGCCGAGCCCGGCGAGCACGTACAACCCCGACCACTTCACCGCGGATGCCGCACCCAGTGCGACTCCCGCCGCGATCAGCCACGGGCGGCGCCACAGCAGTCGCCCCAGTGCGGGCTCATCGTCGAGAGGATCCCGTCGCTCGACGAAGGGGATCGCACGCCGGCGGTCGTAGAGCACGAACAGGAAACCCAGCAGGACGAAGAAGGTGAGGATGCCGTCCAGCAGCGCGATCCGGCTCAGCACGATGCTGAGTCCATCGATGGCCAGCAGATAGCCGGCGACGGTCGCGATCACGCGGGAGCGCGTGAGCTCCCTCGTGATCAGATAGACGACGAGCACGGACAGCGTGCCGAGGATCGCCGTGGAGATGCGCCAGCCGGCGCTCGACCCGGGGCCGAAGGCCGCCATCCCGAGGGCGATGATCCACTTGCCCAGCGGCGGATGCACCACGAAGCTGCCCTCGGAGCCGAGGGCGCCGGTGTCGCCGTTCAGCAGCTCCTCGTTCGCGCCTTCGCCCCAGGTCGCCTCGTAGCCGTTCACCCACAGCGACCAGGCGTCCTTGACGTAATACGTCTCATCGAACATGATCGCGTGCGGATGCCCGAGGTTCGTCAGTCGCAGAACGGCGGCGAGCAGCGTCACCAACAGCGGCGGCAGCCACCGCATCACCCGGTCCCACCTGCGTGCTGCGAGGATGCGGTCGCGCAGTGCCTCGAAGCGGGTCGTCCGCCGCTCGACGGGCGGGAGCAGCGGCGCGGTCTCGGTCACCCTGACAGCCTAGAGCGGAGGCATGGGCTGGACATGTGTCGGCCGCCCGGGTCGCGTGGTCGGCGGCCTGGGTCGCTGTTGCCGACTGGTGCCGCGCCGTCGGGTGGTGGGTTTCGTCGCTGCGGGCGCGCTGGGCGGTGCGTTTTCGACCGCGCGGCGCTGGCGGTCGCTGTTGCCGACTGGTGCGGTTCGGCCGGGTGGTGGGTTTCGCTGCTGCGGGCGCGCTACCAGGTGCGTTTTCGACCACGCGGCGCGATCGAGCGGTGCGTCGCAGACCTAAGCTGAGTCGCATGATCATCCTTGCGGCGACCCCGATCGGCAACCTCGGAGACGCGTCGCGCCGTCTCGTCGAAGTGCTCGAGAACGCCGAGATCGTCGCCGCGGAGGACACCCGCACGACGCAGCGGCTGCTGCAGGCGCTGCAGATCACGAATCGGCCGAAGCTGATCGCGCTGCACGACCACAACGAGAAGCACAAGGCGGCCGAGCTGGTCGCACTCGCCGCCGAGCAGGACATCGTCGTCGTCAGCGACGCAGGGATGCCCGCCGTCAGCGACCCGGGCTACGGCGTGGTCGCCGCGGCGGTCGAGGCCGGCGTCACGGTGACCGCGATCCCCGGACCGAGCGCGGTGCTCATGGCACTGGCGATCTCAGGCCTGCCCACGGATCGCTTCACGTTCGAGGGGTTCCTTCCTCGCAAGCCGGGGGAGCGGCGCTCGGCGCTCACCGCGCTGGCCTCCGAGCCTCGCACGATGGTGTTCTTCGAATCGCCCTCCCGTCTGGCCGCCTCCCTCGCAGAGATGGGGGCGGCCTTCGGCGACGATCGCCGCATCGCCGTGTGCCGCGAGCTGACGAAGCTCTACGAGGAGGTGCGCCGTGGCGTGGCATCCGAGCTGGTCGCGTGGGCCGAGCAGGGCGTCAAGGGCGAGATCGTCGTCGTCGTCGAGGGCGCTGCGCCGGTGGAGATCTCCGCAGAGGATGCGGCCGCCCAGGTGCAGGCACTCGTCGCATCCGGCGTGCGTCTGAAGGACGCCTGCGCCGAGGTCGCCGCGGCGACCGGCCTCAGCTCTCGCGATCTGTACCAGCAGGCGCTCGCCGCGAGGAAGGCGTGACCTTCTGGGCCGAGCTCGCCGAAGCGGTCGAGGGGGCCGTGGGTTCCGGCCGCCTCGTCGCGATCGACGGTGTCGACGGCAGCGGGAAGACACGCTTCGCCGCGAACCTGGCGGAGCGCATCTCGCGACCCGTCATCGTCATCCACGCCGACGACTTCCTGAATCCGTCCCGCATCCGGCACGCTCGCGGCCGGCATTCGGAGGTCGGCTTCTGGGAGGACACCTACGACTACGGCGCCCTGCGTCGCGATGTGCTGGAGCCGCTCGGGCGCGGAGGCGACGGCTGGTACCGGCCGGTCGCCTACGACTCGGCGACCGACGAGCCGATGGTCGGCGAACTGCTGCACGCCGATCCGTCCGCACTCGTGCTGCTCGAGGGGATGTTCCTGCTGCGCGACGAGCTCACAGGCTGCTGGGACGCCTCGATCCACCTCGACGTCCCGTTCTCTGTGACGGCAGCGCGCATGGCGGTCCGCGACGGCAGCCACGCCGATCCCGAGCATCCGTCCATGCGCCGATACGTCGGCGGACAGCGGTTGTACTTCGCGGCGGCGCAGCCGCGGGAGCGCGCCGACTTCGTCGTAGACAACAGCGACTTCGAGCGTCCCGTGCTGGTGTCGACCCGTCGCTGAAAGACTCTGCGACGCGCTCGGCTCCGTGTGCGATACCCGGTGCTGTCGGCGGCTACCGGTACAGTCGCCGCGTGACCGACTCGCAGATCACCGCCGCCTACGACGCCAGGGCTGCGGAGTACATCGCGCTCGCCGGCGAGCTCGAGCAGATGGAAGCGCCCGACATCGAGCTGATCGGGCGCTGGCGCGACGGGACGTCCGGGCCGCTGCTGGACGCCGGATGCGGACCGGGACTCTGGACCGCGTTCCTGCACGACGGCGGGCGCGAGGTGCGGGGGATCGACCTGTCCGAGGAGTTCATCGCGGCCGCGCGGCTGCGTCACCCCGGCATCGAGTTCCAGGTCGGCTCGTTCCGTGAGCTGCCTTTTGCGGATGCGTCGTTCGGCGGCCTCCTCGCCTGGTACTCGCTCATCCACACTCCGCCCGAGGACCTGACAGGGATCCTCGCGGAGTTCGCCCGCGTGCTGGCGCCCGGCGGCAGCATCCTGATCGGCTTCTTCGACGGCGAGCCGCGCCTGCCCTTCGCGCATGCCGTCGCGCCCGCCTACTACTGGGATGCTGCGTCGCTGACCGCTCTGCTGGATGCCGCGGGTCTGACCGTCACCGCGTCCGACCGCCGTGACCGCGCCCCGGGCGCGATCAGCACCCGCCCGCACGGGTCGGTGACGGCCATCCGGCGTTGACCGGCATCCGCACCGGTCACGCGGAAAACACCTACCCCGATCCCGCCTAGAATCGAACCCATGCCCGCAGGCGAATCGTTCTACATCACCACGCCGATCTACTACCCCAGCGACGTGCCGCACATCGGCCACGGCTACACGACCGTCGCCGTGGACACTCTCGCGCGCTGGCACCGCCAGTCGGGCGATGACACCTGGATGCTCACCGGCACCGACGAGCACGGCCAGAAGATGCTGCGGGCTGCAGCGGCCAACAACGTCACGCCGCAGGAGTGGGTGGACAAGCTCGTCACCGAGAGCTGGTTCCCGCTGCTGAAGACGCTGGATGTCGCCAACGACGACTTCATCCGCACCACGCAGGAGCGGCACGAGACCAACGTGCAGGTCTTCTTCCAGAAGCTCTACGACGCGGGCTACATCTATGCCGGCGAGTACGAGGCGCTGTACTGCGTGGGCTGTGAGGAGTTCAAGCCCGAGTCCGAAATCGTCGACGGCACGGGTCCGTTCGAGGGCCTGAAGGTCTGCGCGATCCACTCCAAGCCCCTCGAGCTGCTGCAGGAGAAGAACTACTTCTTCAAGCTCAGCGAGTTCCAGGACCGCCTGCTCGAGCTGTACAAGACCGAGCCCGACTTCGTGCGCCCCGACTCGGCGCGCAACGAGGTCGTCTCGTTCGTCAGCCAGGGACTGAAGGACCTGTCGATCTCGCGGTCGACCTTCGACTGGGGCATCCCGCTGCCGTGGGACTCCTCGCACGTCATCTACGTGTGGGTCGACGCGCTGCTGAACTACGCCACCGCGATCGGCTACGGCGCCGATGACCCTTCGTCGGGCTCAGGGACCGAGTTCGACCGTCGCTGGCCCGGCTACCACGTGGTCGGCAAGGACATCCTGCGCTTCCACGCCGTGATCTGGCCGGCCATGCTGATGGCCGCGGGCCTCGACGTGCCCAAGGGCGTGTTCGCGCACGGCTGGCTGCTGGTCGGGGGCGAGAAGATGTCGAAGTCCAAGCTCACCGGCATCGCGCCGACCGAGATCACCGACGTGTTCGGCTCGGACGCGTACCGCTTCTACTTCCTGTCCGCGATCGCCTTCGGGCAGGATGGCTCGTTCTCCTGGGAAGACCTGTCGGCCCGTTACCAGGCCGAGCTCGCGAACGGGTTCGGCAACCTGGCATCCCGCACGATCGCGATGATCGAGAAGTACTTCGACGGCGTCGTGCCGACGCCGTCCGAGTACACCGAGCAGGATCTCGCCGTGCAGAAGGTCGTCGCGGATGCGGCGAAGAATGCGGATGCCGCGATCGCCAGCTTCCGCATCGACGAGGGCATCCGTGCGATCTGGACGATCGTCGACGAGCTGAACGGCTACATCACCGAGAACGAGCCGTGGGCGCTGGCCCGCGACGAGGAGAAGCGCGACCGCCTGGCGACCGTGCTGTACACCTGCGCCGACGGCCTGCGGGCGCTCGCGGTGCTGCTGTCGCCGGTGATGCCGCAGTCCACCCAGAAGCTCTGGGAGGCGCTCGGTGCAGAGTCGCTCGGTGCGCTCACCGCGCAGCCGATCCGCGAGGCCGGCTCCTGGGGCGTCCTGCAGCCGGGCACGCAGGTGAGCGCCCTCGCGCCGCTGTTCCCCCGCGTGGAGCAGACCGCCTGACACATGGCCGACACCTACGTGCGTGAGCGCTCGTCCGACGGGCGCAAGGATCTGCGCTACCCGCCGGCGCCGGAGCCGCTCACCGTGCCGGTGTACGACAACCATGCCCACCTGGAGATCACCGACGGCCCTTCGACAGGCTCAGGGACCCAGGGGCTGAGCCTGACCGAGCAGCTGGACAGGGCGGCCGCCGTCGGGATCGCCGGCGTCGTGCAGGCATCCGGCGACATCGAGTCGTCGCGCTGGGCTGTGGCCGCCGCTGAGCAGGATTCCCGGCTGCTGGCCGCCGTCGCGATCCATCCCAACGACGCTCCCGTCTACGCGGCAGAAGGACGCCTGGATGAGGCCATCGCGGTGATCGACGAGCTCGCCGCGCATCCGCGCACCCGCGCGATCGGCGAGACCGGGCTGGACTACTTCCGCACCGATGAGCCGGGCCGTCCTGCGCAGCACGAGTCCTTCGAGGCGCATATCGCATTGGCCAAGAAGCACGGCATCGCGATGCAGATCCACGACCGAGACGCCCACGACGACGTGCTCGAGACTCTCGCCAGGGTGGGCGCCCCGGAGAAGACGGTGTTCCACTGCTTCTCCGGAGACGACGCGATGGCGCGGGTGGCGGCGGAGGCCGGGTACTGGCTCTCCTTCGCCGGCAACGTCACGTTCAAGAACGCGCAGAACCTGCGCGATGCCCTGCACGTGACTCCGCTGGACCGCATCCTCGTCGAGACGGATGCTCCGTTCCTCACTCCCGTGCCGCTGCGCGGCCGCCCCAACGCGCCCTACCTCGTGCCGATCACCGTGCGCTTCATGGCCGCGGAGCTCGGCGTCGACCTCGACGAGCTCTGTGTGCAGCTCGCGGCGAACACGCTCGCCGTATACGGCTCATTCGACTGACGGCGCCGGGTCCTTCGGAGTGAAGAAGAGCGTCTCGGTCTGCTCGAGTTCCATGCCCTTCGTCTCGGGGATGCGCCACAGCACGAACACGAACGACAGTGCGGCGAACAGCGCGTACATGCCGTAGGTGAGCGGCAGCGACCACGCGGACATCGCCGGGAAGCTGACAGTGATCAGGAAGTTGGCGATCCACTGCGCGCCCGCGGCGACGCCGAGCGCCTTGCCGCGGATGCGGCTCGGGAAGATCTCGCCCAGCAGCACCCACACCACCGGACCCCACGATGCTCCGAAGCCGATCACGAACAGATTCGCCGCGACCAGTGCGATCGGGCCCCACGGGGCGGGCAGAGTGACCGCGCCGTCTGCGCCGGTCACCGAGAACGCGAAGCACACCGCCATCGCGCCCAGTGCGACGGCCATGATCGCCGAGCCGGTGAGCAGGATGGGCTTGCGGCCGACCCGGTCCACCAGGAAGATCGCGACGAGCGTGACGAGCACGTTGACGATGCCGGTGATCACGCTGATGCCGAAGGAGTCGCTCTCTGCGAATCCGACGGACTGCCAGAGCGTCGTGGAGTAGTAGAAGATGACGTTGATGCCGACGAACTGCTGGAACGTCGACAGGATGATGCCGATCCACACGATCGGCTGCAGGCCGAGCGCCTTGCCTCGCAGCGAAACCCCCGCGTTGCGTCGGTCGGTCTCGATCGCGGTGGTCAGCTCATTCATGGTCTTGTCGAGATCGACCGGCGGCACCAGTCGGGCGAAGATCGCGCGGGCCTCGTCGGAGCGCCCCTGGGCGATCAGATACCTCGGCGACTCCGGCACGGTGAATGACAGGATGCCGTAGACGGCGGCGGGGATGACGCCCACGATGAACATCCACCGCCAGGCATCCAGTCCGAACCAGAGCGGGCTGTCGGCGGTGCCCGCCGACCACGCCAACAGGGCGTCGGAGAGCAGGGCGATGAAGATGCCGAAGGTGATCGCCAGCTGCTGCAGGGAGGCGAGCCCTCCGCGGATCTGCTTGGGTGCGATCTCGGCGATGTAGGCCGGTGCCACCACGGAGGCGATGCCGATGCCGAGTCCGCCGATCACCCGCCAGAGTGCGAGGTCCCAGACGGCGAAGGCGAGGCCCGAGCCGAGCGAGCTGACGAAGAACATGATGGCGCCGAGGAACATCACCCGCAGGCGCCCCCAGCGGTCGGCGAGGTTGCCGGCGATGACGGCGCCGGCCGCACAGCCGAGAAGCGCGATCGCCACGACGAAGCCGGTCACGACCGAGTTCAGCGCGAAGTCGTGCTGGATCGAGTCGACGGCGCCGTTGATCACCGAGGAGTCGAAGCCGAACAGGAATCCGCCGACGGCAGCCGCGACGGAGAGCCCGATCGCACGGCGCCCGTACGGGCCGCGCAGCGTGAATGATCCGGTGGGAACTGCATCCGAGGCGCTCATGCGAGCCACAATACCCACGCACCAGGGTCAAGCGACCGATTCGCGGACCACTAATCTGGGCGGGTGCGCTTCCTCGACGAGATCACCCTGCAGGACGACTTCGTGCGGCTGGAGCCGCTCGGACACCAGCATGCCGAGGACCTGGCACGCGCCGCAGCGACGATCAGGAACGCCTGGTACACCTCCATCCCCGCACCAGAGGACGTTCCCGCCGAGATCGACAGGCGTCTCGGTATGCGGGATACGGGCACGATGAACCCCTTCGCCGTGCGCCGCATCTCCACCGGCGAGGTCGTCGGCACGACGACGTACTGCAACATCGACCAGCCGAACCGACGCGTGGAGATCGGCTACACCTGGCTCGGCACCGCCGCGCACGGCACCGAGGTGAACCCGGCGATGAAGCGCCTCATGCTGGCGCACGCCTTCGACACCTGCGACGCGATCGCCGTTTCGCTGATGACGCACTTCCACAATCGCCAGTCACGGGCGGCGATCGAGCGTCTCGGCGCCAGGCTCGACGGCATCCTGCGCAATCACCGGATCATGCCGGACGGATCGCTGCGTGACACCGCCGCGTACTCGATCCTGCCGCACGAGTGGCCGGCGGTGCGCAACGGGCTGGACGCCCGGCTGGTCTAGTCCTCCGACGCGGTCTCCGCGCCGATCGCCGGGGGAGCGGCGGCGACATGGCCGATCGAGCGCCACATCAGCAGGAGCGTGATCGCGGCTCCGGCGAAGGCGAACCACCACGGAGCGGTCAGGCCCCAGAACTGCGCGATGACGCCGCCGAGCGCCTGGCCCAGCACCATGCCGCCGAACACGCCGACCATGTTCACGGAGCCGACCCGACCCTGCAGTTCGTGCGGCACGAGCCTCTGACGCACTGTGGTCGAGATCGTGCCCCAGACGAAGGCGTACGCGCCGAACACGAACAGGATCACCAGAGCCACCCACCCGGTCGTGGTCAGCGCCATGGCGAGATGCATCAGCACTTCGAGAGTCAGGCAGACCCGCATCAGCGTCGCGAAAGACACGTGCCGCTCGAGCCACCCGAAGCTTCCGGTCGCCAGCAGACCGCCGAGAGCCGAGGCGGTGGTCAGCGCTCCGTAGCCGACCGGTCCCATCCCGAGGTGCTCGGTCGCGTACAGGACGAGCACGCCCCAGGGTGCTGCCCAGGTGATGTTGAACACCAGGATGACGATGATGAGCGTGCGCACCGGCTTGTTGTGCCAGGTCCAGCGGATGCCCTCCGCGATGTCGTGACGGATGTGCGTCTTCCCCGCATCCGTCCCCTCCCTGGCAGGGATGGGCTGCCTGGCGATGCGGGAGACGAGCAGCACCGCCACCGACACGCAGAGCACCTGCAGCACGAACGGCCAGAACGACCCGATCGCGAAGAGGAAGGCGCCGAGCGGAGGGCCGGCGAGCTGGTTCGCCACGAGGAACCCGGCCTGCAGACGGGCGTTGCCGATTCCGAGGTCGGCCGGCTTCACCATCATCGGCAGCAGCGTGCTGCTGGTGGTGTCTGCGAAGACCTCCGCCGTGCCGTACAGGAACGAGACGGCGAGCACGATCCACACATTCGCCGTCCCGGTGATCAGGAAGATCACGAGCGCGAGCACCACCACCGCCCGGATGCCGTTGGACAGCATGACCAGCATCCGCCGTTCCACGCGATCGGCGATCGCACCGGCGTAGAGGCCGAAGAGAAGCCAGGGCAGGAACTGCAGCATCGCGCCGGACGCCACCAGGATCGGCGACGACGTCATGGATGCGATCAGCAGGGGAGCAGCGGCGAGGGCGATGCCGTCGCCCACGTTGCTCGTCCATGCGGCGGACATCAGCCAGCGGAAGTCTCTGCCCAGACGGCGAGGTGCGATCAGTTCGCCGAGGGAGGTCACCGCATGATCCTACGGGTATACGCGAGAATGAACACATGACCGTCTCCCTGCTCGGCGCCGCCGACATCCGCCGTCTCGCCGCAGAGCTCGACGTCACCCCCACCAAGAAGCTCGGCCAGAACTTCGTCGTAGACGCCAACACCGTGCGCAAGATCGTGCACGCGGCCGGAGTGCAGGCGGGGGAGCGGGTCGTGGAGATCGGTCCCGGACTGGGGTCGCTGACCCTCGCGATCCTCGAGACCGGAGCATCCGTCACCGCCGTGGAGATCGACCACCGTCTCGCCGAGCGGCTGCCGGAGACAGCGCGCGAGCAGGGCGTGCCGGATGGCGCGCTCACGGTCGTCGATGCGGATGCGCTGCGAGTGACCGAGCTGCCCGGCGATCCGCAGGTGCTCGTCGCGAATCTGCCGTACAACGTGTCGGTGCCGGTGCTGCTGCACTTCCTCGAGACGTTTCCCGGCATCGCACGCGGCGTGGTGATGGTGCAGGCCGAGGTCGCGGAGCGTCTCGCGGCGAAGCCCGGATCGAAGATCTACGGGGCCCCCAGCGTCAAGGCCGCCTGGTACGGCCCCTGGAACCTGCGCGGCACGGTGTCACGTCAGGTGTTCTGGCCGGTCCCGAACGTCGACAGCCTGCTGGTCGGTTTCGAGCGGGATGCGCAGCCGCGCGGCTCCGAAGACGAGCGCCGCCGTACCTTCGAGATCGTGGACGCCGCTTTCAACCAGCGCCGCAAGATGCTCCGCCAGGCGCTCTCCGGCCTGTTCGGCAGCTCGGCCGCGGCATCCGCCATTCTGGAGTCCGCCGGGGTGGCCCCCACCGCCCGCGGCGAGGATCTCGCGGTCGACGACTACCACCGCGTCGCGCTCGCCGCCGGCTGAGTGCGCTACCGCTGAGCCGGTAATCTGGCGGGATGAGCGAACCGCGTCAGCTGGACCGCACTCCCGATGTGCACCGCCCGTACACCGCCGACGCCGGGCGCTACGGCCGCCTCGGATACCGCCAGGTCGGCACCTCCGGCCTGTACCTGCCACCGATCTCACTCGGGCTGTGGTGGAACTTCGGCGACAACATCCCGCTAGACAACCAGCGCGCTCTGCTGCGGCATGCATTCGACAGCGGCATCACGCACTTCGACCTGGCGAACAACTACGGCCCGCCGCCCGGGTCGGCGGAGAAGAACTTCGGCCGAATCCTCGCCGAGGACCTCAAGCCCTACCGCGACGAGCTGATCATCTCGTCGAAGGCGGGCTGGGACATGTGGCAGGGTCCGTACGGGTACCTGGGCAGCCGCAAGTACATCCTCGCCAGCGCCGAGCAGTCGCTGACCCGGATGGGACTGGAGTACGTCGACATCTTCTACTCGCACCGCGTCGACCCCGACACGCCCGTGGAGGAGACCGTCGGCGCGCTGGACACGCTGGTGCGCCAGGGCAAGGCCCTCTACGTGGGCATCTCGTCGTACTCCGCCGAGCGCACCGAGGCTGCGATGGCCGTCGCGCACGAGCTGGGCACGCCCCTGGTGATCCATCAGCCGTCGTACTCGATGCTGAACCGGTGGATCGAGGACGGCCTCACCGACACGCTGCGCAGCGAGGGGCTGGGGGCGATCGCGTTCACACCGCTCGCGCAGGGCCTGCTGACGGACAAGTACCTGGCCGACGGCACGGCGCAGCGCGCACAGCAGCGCCGCTCGCTGTCGGACCAGCCGCTGCCGGCCGAGTCCCTCGCAGTGCTCAGGGAATTGAACGACGTCGCTCAGCAGCGCGGACAGTCCCTCGCTCAGATGGCCATCCAGTGGACGCTGCGCGACCCGGTCGTCGCCTCCGCGCTCGTCGGCGCATCGCGCCCGCAGCAGCTCGACGAGAACCTGGCCGCGGTCGGAGGGCCCGAGTTCAGCGCCGAGGAGCTGGCCCGCATCGACGCCGTCGCCGGCCGCATCGACGTGAACATCTGGTCCGGATCCTCGGACCTGTGAGCACCCGATGAGCTTCGCTGAACGCTCGGATGCCGTCCATGTGCGGGCCCCGGGCAAGATCAACATCTACCTCGGCGTCGGTGCGCGCCGTGACGACGGGTATCACGCCCTCGCGACCGTGTTCCAGGCCGTCTCGCTGTACGAGGACGTCTACGCGTCCCCGGCATCCGACTTCTCATTGACCGTGTCGGGCGACGTCGATCCGTCGACCGTTCCGCTGGACGACCGCAACCTCGCGATGCGCGCGGCGAAGCTCGTCGCGCAGGCGGCCGGTGTGACCGAGGGGGTGGCGCTGCACCTGCGCAAGAGTGTGCCGGTCGCGGGCGGCATGGGCGGGGGATCGGCGGATGCCGCGGCCGCCCTGGTCGCCTGCGATGCGCTCTGGGGCACCGAGCTCGGACCGCACGCGCTGCACGACCTGGCATCCCGTCTCGGTGCCGACGTGCCGTTCGCGCTGCACGGCGGGACCGCTGTCGGTACGGGGCGCGGTGAACAGCTCACGCCGGCGCTCGCGCCCGGCCGATTCGACTGGGTGCTGGTGCCCAGCGACGAGGGGCTGTCGACGCCCGCGATCTACGCCCGGCTCGACGAGCAGCGCGCCCGCGTCGGGTCGCTCGCCGATGATCCGCCGCTCTCTCTCGACGTGCCGGTCGCGGTGCTGCAGGCGCTTCGCGCCGGCGACCCGCTCGCACTCGCCCCCGTCATGATCAACGATCTGGAGGCGGCGGCCGTGGCCGAGCGCCCCGAGCTCGACCACATCCTCGCCGAGGGCGTGCGTGCGGGCGCGCTGACGGGCATCGTCTCGGGCTCCGGCCCGACGATCGCCTTCCTGTGCGCGGGCCCCGAGGCGGCACGCGCCGTGCAGGATGAACTGCTCGCGATCGGCCGGGAGGCCCTGCACGTGCACGGCGCCGTCCCGGGCGCCCGCATCATGTCCTGATCCCGGAGGTGCGCTCTCGCGGCGAGCGCGACATAATGGAGCAGTCCATGTGACCGTGCACATCGAGGAGGACGAGCCATGTCGGCCGATCGTGCGCGCGCACCGAGCATCCGCGATGTGGCGCGTCTGGCCGGCGTCTCCCATCAGACCGTGTCGCGGGTGCTGAACGACCACCACAGCATCAGGCCGGAGACGAAGGCGAAGGTGCTGGACGCGATCGCCGTCCTCGACTACCGTCCCAATCTCGCGGCGCGCGCGCTCGTGACCAGCCGGTCGAACACCCTCGGGATCCTCTCCGCGACGATAGGCGAATTCGGGCCGGCGTCCTCGATCGCCGGCATCGAGGAGGCTGCTCGGGCGGAGGGATACTCGGTGTCCACGCTCAACCTGCCGGCGACGACGCCCGAGGCGATCGGCGCGGCGGTGCGGCAGCTGGTGCGCGAGCACGTCGACGGCATCATCGTCCTGGCTCCGCAGGTGCGGGTCTTCCATGTCCTGAGGGGCATGAACTCGGCCGTGCCGTTCGTGACGCTGCAGACGGCGTCCGGTTTCGACGGGGTGAGTCTGGCCGCGGACCAGGTCGCGGGTGCGCGCCGGGTGACCGAGCATCTGATCGGCCTCGGTCATGTCGACATCCTGCATCTGGCTGGTCCGCAGGACTGGATCGAGGCGGAGTCGCGGATGCGGGGATACCTCGAGGCGCTGCTGGATGCGGACCTGCCCACGATCCCGCCCGTCCGTGGCGACTGGACCGCCGACTTCGGACGATTCGCGGGCGAGGAGCTCGCGCGGCGGCGGGATTTCACCGCGGTCTTCGCCGCGAACGACCTGATGGCGATCGGGCTCATGCACGGGTTCCGGTCGTCCGGGCTGCGGGTCCCCGAGGACGTCAGCGTCGTCGGCTTCGACGACATCCCCGTCGCCGCGCACGTGTTCCCGACGCTCACGACAGTGCATCAGGACTTCCCTGCTCTGGGCCGTCGCGCCGTGCAGCTGCTGCTGGCCGAGATCCGCGGAGAGGCGCCGCCGCAGTTCGGTCCGCTCGAGTCCGTGCTGCGCGTACGCGAGTCGGCCATCGCCCGCTGAGGGCGACGAGGAATCTCGGCGCTTGACATTCCGTGGAGCGCGTTGCACCATGAGTCTTGCAAATGTGAACGGTCACATTGGGTGACCGCCCTGTATCGAGGAAGATCCGTGAGCACCACAGCAACAATGCCGGCCGTGTCCGGCCCCATCCTGGAGATGCGCAGCATCACCAAGGAGTTCCCGGGAGTCAAAGCTCTGTCCGACGTCTCGATCACCGTCCGCCCCGGCGAGATCCACGCGATCTGCGGCGAGAACGGCGCAGGCAAGTCGACCCTGATGAAGGTGCTGTCGGGGGTCTACCCGTACGGCTCGTACACCGGCGACATCCTGCTCTACGGTCAGGAGCAGCGGTTCAAGGACATCCCCGCCAGCGAGCAGGCCGGGATCGCGATCATCCACCAGGAGCTGGCACTCATCCCCGAGCTGTCCGTCACCGAGAACATCTTCCTCGGCAACGAGATCGAGCACGGCGGACGGATCGACTGGACCGCGCAGAAGCAGCGCGCCGTCGAGCTGATGGCACGGGTCGGACTCGACGAGGACCCCGACATCGCGATCAAGCACCTCGGCGTCGGCAAGCAGCAGCTCATCGAGATCGCCAAGGCGCTCAACAAGGACGTGCGGCTGCTCATCCTCGACGAGCCGACCGCCGCGCTCAACGAGAACGACTCGCAGCACCTGCTCGATCTGATCCTCGGGCTGAAGGCCAAGGGGATCACCTCGATCATGATCAGCCACAAGCTCAACGAGATCGAGCGGGTGGCCGACGAGATCACGATCATCCGCGACGGGCGCACGATCGAGACCCTCGACGTCACCAGGGGCGAGATCAACGAGGACCGCATCATCCGCGGGATGGTCGGCCGCTCCCTGGAGAGCCGCTACCCCGACCGCACCCCCGACATCGGCGAGGTCTTCTTCGAGGTGAAGGACTGGTGGGTGCGGCACCCGACGGTGTCCGAGCGCATGGTCGCGAAGGGCTCGAACATCGAGGTGCGGCGCGGCGAGGTGGTCGGCATCGCCGGCCTCATGGGCGCGGGACGCACCGAGCTCGCGATGAGCATCTTCGGCCGGTCCTACGGCATCTACGAGTCCGGCACCATCGTGAAGGACGGTGAGATCGTCGAGCTTCCGGATGTCGCCGCGGCCATCGATCACGGGCTCGCCTATGTCAGCGAGGACCGAAAGGTGCTCGGGCTCAACCTGCTCGACACCATCAAGCGCTCGATCGTCGCGGCGAAGCTGTCGAAGATCGCCACCAGGGGCGTCGTCGACGAGCGGGCCGAGATGGCGGTCGCCGAGAAGTACCGGAAGTCGCTGCGCATCAAGGCCCCGACGGTCGAGGAGGGCGTCGCGAAACTGTCCGGCGGCAACCAGCAGAAGGTCGTGCTGGCGAAGTGGATGTTCACGGATCCCGATCTGCTGATCCTCGACGAGCCGACCCGAGGCATCGACGTCGGCGCGAAGTACGAGATCTACTCGATCATCAACGAACTCGCGTCCGCGGGCAAAGGCGTGATCGTCATCTCCAGCGAACTGCCCGAGCTGCTCGGGATCACCGATCGCATCTACACCGTCTTCGAGGGGCGCGTCACGGACTGCATCCCCTCCGACCAGGCCACTCCGGAGGCGCTCATGCGCAGCATGACCTCCACGAACCAGAAAGCACAGGCATGAGCACCGACACCACCACAGAGCGGGCCGGCTTCCATTTCGGCGACATCCGCAAGATGTTCGGCGGGGGGCAGTCGAAGATGCGCCAGTTCGGCATCCTCGGCAGCCTGCTCGTCATCATCGTTCTGTTCCAGATCCTCACCGGAGGGCTCACGCTCTCGTCGGGGAACCTGATCAACGTCGTCAACCAGTACTCGTACATCCTGATCCTGGCGATCGGCATGGTGATGGTCATCATCATGGGGCACATCGACCTGTCGGTCGGCTCGGTCGCCGCCGTGGTCGGCATCATCGTCGCCAAGGCCATGGCGGACTGGAATCTGCACTGGGGACTGGCGATCGTCCTCGGTCTGGCCGTCGGCGTCTTCATCGGAGCGGTGCAGGGCACGTGGGTCGCGTACGTCGGCGTCCCCGCGTTCATCGTCACCCTGGCCGGCATGCTGTTCTTCCGCGGCGCGAACCAGTTCATCGGGCAGTCGACCACCGTCGCCGTGCCCAGGCCGTTCACGTTCATCGGCGCGGGGTACCTGCCCGAGCTGCCCGTGCCCGTGCCGTTCAACGTGCTGACGATGGTGCTCGCGCTGATCGCCGTCGCCTGGCTGGTCGTGCACGAGGCCCGGATGCGGCGCGCGCAGCGTCAGACCGGATCGGAGATGGCGCCCGCCTGGGTCAGCGTGACCAAGGTCGTGCTGCTGTCCGCCGTGATCCTCATCGCCGGATGGCTGTTCGCCACCGGACGCGAGGGCACGAGCTTCCCGATCTCGGGCGTCATCCTGGTGGCCCTGGTCATCCTGTACTCGTTCATCACCCGCAACACCGTGTTCGGCCGCCACATCTACGCGGTCGGCGGCAACCGCCAGGCGGCACGACTCTCGGGCGTGAAGGATCGCTGGGTCGACTTCTTCGTCATGATGAACATGTCGGTGCTGGCGTCGCTGGCGGGCATGCTCTACGTCGCGAGGGCGACCGCCTCCGGTCCGCAGGACGGCAACGGCTGGGAGCTGGACGCCATCGCCGCGGTCTTCATCGGCGGCGCGGCCGTCTCAGGCGGCATCGGCACCGTGATCGGGTCGATCATCGGCGGCCTGGTGATGGCCTTCCTGAACAACGGCCTGGCGCTTCTCGGCGCCGGCGCCGACGTCGTCGCGATGATCAAGGGCGCGGTGCTCGTGGTGGCCGTCGGCATCGACGTGCTGAACAAGCAGCAGGGCAGGCCCTCGATCACCGGGCTCATCTCCCGCAAGTTCTTCCGCAAGGAGCCGGAGCCCTTCCAGTCATCCGCCGCCGGGTCGGCGAGCGGAAAGTAGGGGACCCCGAGCACCGCGGGGTTCACGACACCAGAGAAAGAGATCACATGAAGAAGCTGATTCTCACGGCGACAGCGATCGTCGCCGTCGGCGCATTCGCGCTGACCGGATGCTCCTCCGAGCGCACCGGTGGATCCGATGGCGGATCCGACAGCGGCGACAAGGCCGGATTCGCCGCGGACGCCACCATCGGCGTCGCACTGCCCGACAAGACCAGCGAGAACTGGGTGCTCGCCGGTGATCTGTTCAAGAGCGGTCTCGAGGACGCCGGGTTCAAGGCGAACGTGCAGTACGCGCCCGCGACCAACACCGTCGCCGAGCAGCAGAACCAGATCCAGGCGATGGTCACCGGTGGCGCCAAGGTCATCATCATCGGCGCGAAGGACGGCAAGCAGCTCGCCACGCAGGTGGAAGCTGCTCGCGAGGCAGGCGCGTACGTGATCGCGTACGACCGTCTGATCGAGAACACCGAGGCCGTCGACTACTACGTGGCGTTCGACAACTTCAAGGTCGGCGAGCTGCAGGGCCAGGCACTGCTCGACGGGCTGGAGGAGCGTGCGGGTCACGAGGCGCCCTACAACATCGAGCTGTTCTCCGGGTCGCCCGACGACGCCAACTCGAAGGTGTTCTTCGACGGCGCCATGAAGGTGCTGCAGCCGAAGATCGATGACGGCACTCTCAAGGTGCTCTCGGGCCAGACCGACATCGCGCAGACGGCGACCGAGGGCTGGAAGGCCGAGAACGCCCAGCGCCGGATGGACTCCATCCTCACCTCGACCTACAGCTCCGCCACCATCGACGGCGTGCTGTCGCCGAACGACACCCTGGCGCGCGCCATCATCACCTCGGTGCAGCAGGCAGGCAAGCCGGTCCCGGTGGTCACCGGTCAGGACTCCGAGGTCGAATCGGTGAAGTCGATCATGGAGGGCGTGCAGTACTCCACGATCAACAAGGACACCACGCTGCTGGTGCAGCAGGCCATCAAGATGGTCGGCCAGCTGCAGAAGGGCGAGGAGGTCGACGTCAACGACACCGAGCAGTACGACAACGGCGTGAAGGTCGTCCCGGCGTACCTGCTGCCCCCGGTCATCGTCACGAAGGACAACGCCGCCGAGGCGTACAAGAACGTGCCGAGCCTGGAGAAGGTCGTCGAATCCTACGAGTGATCTGCAGTCCACTCACCACGCAGAAGCGGGCCGTCCTCGGGCGGCCCGCTTTCGCATGTCGGCCGACTACCCTTGTAGGGACATGGCACATCTCCTCGGGGCCGAAGGCCTGCATCTCGAGTACCCCACCCGCGTCGTCTTCGACTCCGTCACGCTCGGCGTGGAGGAGGGCGACCGCATCGGCATCGTGGGTCGCAACGGCGACGGCAAGTCGAGCCTGCTCGGCATGCTCGCAGGGCTCCGCGAGCCGGATGCCGGCCGGGTGACCGTCCGCGGCGGAACGACGATCGGCCGCCTCGATCAGGCCGACACCCTCGACGACGCGCTCACGGTGGGCACTGCAGTGGTCGGCGACACCCCGGAGCACGAGTGGGCGGGGGACGCCCGCGTCCGCGACGTGATCTCCGGACTCGTGGCCGACCTCGGCTGGGACACCCCGGTCGCCGCGCTCAGCGGCGGGCAGCGCCGCCGCGTGTCGCTCGCGAAGCTGCTGGCTGGGGACTGGGACGTGCTCTTCCTCGACGAGCCGACGAACCACCTCGACGTCGAGGCCATCACCTGGCTGGCCGGGCACCTCAAGAACCGCTGGGCGAAGAACTCCGGCGCACTGCTGGTGGTGACCCACGACCGGTGGTTCCTCGATGAGGTCTGCAACGCCACCTGGGAGGTGCACGACCGCATCGTCGAGCCCTTCGAGGGCGGCTACGCCGCTTACATCCTGCAGCGCGTGGAGCGCGACCGCATGGCCGCGGCATCCGAGGCGAAGCGTCAGAACCTGGCGCGCAAGGAGCTCGCCTGGCTGCGTCGCGGCGCGCCCGCGCGCACGAGCAAGCCGAAGTTCCGCATCGATGCCGCCAACGAGCTGATCGCCGATGTGCCGCCGATCCGTGATTCGGTGTCGCTGCAGTCGCTCGCCGTCTCGCGGCTGGGCAAGGACGTCGTCGACCTGCTGGATGCGGGGGTCTCCTACCCTTCGACAGGCTCAGGGACCCAGGAGAAGGTCGTGCTGAAGGACGTCGAATGGCGCATCGCACCGGGTGAGCGCACCGGCATCCTCGGTGTGAACGGCGCGGGCAAGTCCACGCTGCTCGGCCTGATCTCGGGTGCCGTGCAGCCGACCAGCGGACGGGTGAAGCACGGCAAGACCGTGCAGGTGCGCACGCTCACGCAGCGCCTGGATGAGCTCGACAAGCACTGGAACGATCCGGTGCGCACCGTGATCAGCGGCCTTCGCACCTCGTACACGTTCGGCACCGGCTCGAAGGCGCAGGATCTCACGCCCGGGCAGCTGCTGGAGCGCCTCGGGTTCACCTCGGCGCAGCTGTCCACCCCGGTGAAGGACCTCTCCGGTGGCCAGCAGCGCCGGCTGCAGCTGCTGCTCGTGCTGCTCGACCAGCCCAACGTGCTGATCCTCGACGAGCCCACGAACGACATGGACACGGACATGCTCGCCGCGATCGAGGACCTCCTCGACTCGTGGCCGGGCACGCTGCTGGTCGTCAGCCACGACCGGTACTTCCTCGAGCGTGTCACCGACCAGCAGTACGCCATCCTCGATCGGCACCTGCGTCACCTACCCGGCGGCGTCGACGAGTACCTGCGGCTGCGCGCACTGGAGCAGTCCGCCTCGGTCGTCGACCGCCCTTCATCTCGCTCCGCTCACTCAGGATCCGCGGGGCAGGGTGCAGCGCCGCAGGCTTCCGCTCTCGACGGCGCCGCCCGCCGCGCCGCCGAGAAGGAACTCGCCGCGCTCGAGCGCAAGATGCAGAAGCTGAACGGCGACATCGACAGGGCCAAGCACGCCCTCGCCGATCACGACCAGTCCGACTACGCCGGTCTCGGCGAGAAGATGAAGGCCATCCAGGCCCAGCAGGACGAGGTCGAGGAGCTCGAGCTGCGCTGGTTCGAGCTCACCGAGCAGCTCGGCTGAGTGCCCTCACGAGGTCTGGGCCGCGAACGCGATCAGCAGCATCGTCACGAGGAATCCGCAGAGGTAGTTGATCCACAGGAACCGCCGCCAGCCCCGATTCGCGTTCGCCGAGTCCTGGTCGCTCACGCCGGCGTACGGTGCGGCGGCGAGAAGGTAGGGGACGGCGAGCACCGCCGCCAGCGCGCCTGGCCATCCGGTCATGAGCATCAGAAGTCCCGCGGCGGTCCAGCAGGCGAGCGCGAAGCGCACCGTGCGCGCGGCACCGAGCACGGTGCCGATGGAGGCGATGCCGGCCTCCCGGTCGGGAACGATGTCCTGCACAGCCCCGAAGGCGTGACTGGCCATGCCCCAGAGGAAGAACGCGCTGAGGGCGGCGACGAGACCCGACGTGAAGTCGCCGCCGGCGAGCACCACGCCGTAGACGGCAGGGCTCACGAAATGCGTGCTGGACGTCGCGGAGTCGAGGCCGGGCACCTCCTTGAACCGCAGCGGCGGCGCGGAGTAGGCCACCACGGCGAAGAGACTGACCGCGAGGACGAGCCAGGAGAGCGGCGATCCCATCGCGACGAGTGCGAGGACGAACGGCAGGCACAGCACCGCAGAGGCGATCAGGACGCCCCGGTGTCGCGATGCCGGCAGCAGCGCTCCTTCCACTCCGCCCTTGCGCGGGTTGGCGAGATCCGATTCGTGGTCGAAGACGTCGTTGATGCCGTACATCGCGAGGTTGTATGGCACGAGGAAGAACAGCGTCCCGATGATCAGTGCCGCGTCCAGCTCCCGCGCCGTGAGGAGGTAGGCGGCGGCGAACGGGTAGCCGGTGTTGATCCAGCTGAGCGGGCGGGAGACGGCGAACAGGTCACGGATCATCGTGCCTCCTCAGTGCTCCCCAGAGAGCCGGGAGCAGGATCACGGCGGCCAGGGGATAGGCGAAGTCCTCGATCGGCGCTGCACCGAGCGTCAGCCCCGAGACCCGCTGGTCCTCGGCATAGGCGAACAGGCCGGCGGCGATCATCAGATTGTCGAAGACGGCGGTGAGGGCGACGAGTGCCGCGGCGGTGATCGCCAGCGCCGCGACCGACAGCACACGCCGACGGCGGGTGGTCACGGCGACCGCTGCCGCCGCGGCGAGGAACCCCGCGCAGAGCAGAATGTAGGTCATCGCGGGCTCCGCCGGTGATCGAGCGCGCGCTGGATGCCGCAGGCGAGAGTCATCGTCAACTGGCAGAGGAACAGGAGGAAGAGCGGCTCTTCCAGAGGCAGCTCGGGCGCTAGGAGGACGCCTGTCGAGTAGGGGTTCTCGCCGCGGAAGAAGATCCCCAGTGCGATGCCTGCGGCGTCCCAGAGCAGGAGGAAGGCGACGCCGATGCCGAGGACGATCGCCGCGCGCAACGGATCGCGTCCGAGGAAGAGCCGGTGCCGCAGGTCGACCACGACCGTACCGGCGAGCGAGACCAGCAGCAGCATGAGGTACAGCGCGTTCACAGCGGCTCCGGGAGCGGGGTCGCCGTGCGGTCGCCGCGCAGCCGCTTGAGCACCAGCTCGGCACTGATCAGGCACATCGGCAGCCCGATGCCCGGAATGGTCGAGGCCCCGGCGAGCAGCAGCCCCTTGACTCGAGGGGAGGCGTTCCTGCCCCGGAGCACGGCGCTCTGACCCAGCGTGTGAGCCGGGCCGAGCGCCCCGCCCCTCCAGGCGCCGAACTCGCGCTCGAAATCGGCCGGGCCGACGCTGCGCCGCACGACGACGCGCTCACGGAGTTCGGGGATCTCGCACCACGCGGCGATCTGGTCGATGGCGGAGTCGACCGCACGTTCCACGGCCGGTGATCCCGCTCCGTCGATGCCGCCGGCGCCGAGGGCGGGATCTGCGGGCACGGGCACCAGGACGAAGAGGTTCTCGTGCCCGGGAGGGGCCACATCGTCAGAAGCGCTGGGACGGCAGACGTACAGTGACGCCGGCTCCGGCACGCGCGGACGATCTCCGTAGATCGCGTTGAATCCGGCCTCCCAGCCGTCCGCGAACAGCAGGGTGTGGTGGGCGAGCTGCGGCAGCTCTCCCCGGATGCCGAGCATCGCGAGCACGGCGCCGGGTCCCGGGTCGCGACGGCGCCACCAGCGCTCGGATCGGCTCCGATGCTCGGGAGCGAGCAGCTCCCGCTCCGTCACGCGGAGATCGGCCGTGGAGACGACGACGTCCGCTGCGAGCACCTCGACGCCGTCGGCCGACTCGACCTCCACGCCGGTCGCGGAGCCGTCCTCCACGACGATCCGTCTGGCCCGCGTCCCGGTCCTCAGCGTCGCTCCGCGTCCGGCGGCGAGTTCGGCGATCACGTCGATCACCGCGCCGAGACCGCCGCGCGGGTAGAGCACGCCCTGGCCGATGTCGAGGTGGCTCATCAGGTGGTACATGCTCGGCGCCTTTGCCGGGGAGGTGCCCAGGAAGACGGCGGGGTACCCGAGGATGCGCTGTACACGGGGATCCGGCGAACTGCGCCGGATCATCCGGTCCAGGGGCTCACCGAGGAGGCGGGCGAGCCGGGGTAGGCGACGGAGGAGGGCGGTGTCCAGGAACGGGCGGAATGACTCGTAGCTGCTGTAGAGGAACGACGATGTGGCCAGGGAGTACGTCTCCGCGGCCGATGACATGTACTCCGAGAGTCGTTTCCCGGATGACGGGTCCAGCGCGGTCAGCGCGGCCAGCGCATCGTCAGCCGGAAGGTCGAAGGGCGTGGGGTCCCCCTCGAAGTACACGCGATACGCGGGGTCGAGTCGGACCAGGTCCAGCTGCTGCCTGGCGGACGTGCCGAGCAGGCGGAAGAAGTGGTCGAACACCTCCGGCATGAGGTACCACGACGGGCCGGTGTCGAAGACGAACCCCTCGCTCTCCCAGCGACCGGCTCTTCCGCCGAGCTCGTCCCGTGCCTCGACCAGGGTCACCTCCAGTCCCTCGTCGGCCAGCAGCGCTGCGGTGGCGAGTCCGGCGATGCCTCCGCCGATGACCACGGCGCGCTCCGCCGCCCTCACCCTCGCACCTGCCCGAGCGCCGCACCCGACACCAGTCGCAGCTTCACGCCCATCGGCACGGACACGCGCTCGCGTCTCAGCTGATCGACCGGCGTGGTCCTGAGCTGCTCATTGAGGCGTCCGAAGAGTGCAGCGGCTGCTGCCGTGGCACGGCGGGAACGGGGCGGGAGCCGCCTGATGGCGGACCGCGCCGCAGCGAGGTCGTCGGCGATCTCGTCGACCATGGCGATCTTGTCCTCCTCTGCGAGCACACCCGCGTGGGTGCCCGGGATGTACTGCCGGCCGAGGGAGTCGACGTCCTCGGCGAGGTCGCGCAGGAAGTTCACCTTCTGGAAGGCGGCACCGAGCCTGCGGGCGCCCTCCTCCAGATGCTCGTCGATCGTGACGCCGGGTGCCTCACGCGCGAAGACGCGCAGGCACATGGATCCGACGACCTCGGCGGATCCGTGCACGTAGCGCCGGAACGTCTCGCGGTCGGATGCGAACGGATCGAGGTCCATCCGCATCGAGGCGAAGAACGGCCGGAGCAGGTCCGCATCGATCCCGGTCTGACGCGCGGTGACCGCGAACGCGTGCACGATGACGTTCGTGCTGAAGCCACGAGAAAGAGCCAGGATCGTCTCCTGCTCGAGCTCGTCGAGGATGCGGCGGGTGGTGCCGGTGTCGAGTCCGGCTTCGGAGGCGGGACCGTCGACGATCTCATCGGCGATGCGCACCAGGCCGTAGACATCGGCGATGCCCTGCCTGACGTCCCGGGGGAGCAGGCGGCTGGCCATCCCGAATGATGTCGAATAGGAGCGGATGATGCGCCGAGATGACGATCGCGCGGTGGTGGTGTACAGGGCGAGGCCCTCCGGTCTGCTCATGCCTGACGCTCCGCGCACATCCTGGCGATGCCGGACAGCGCGTCCCGCAGCACTGCCGGAACAGGGGCGAGGTCGATCTCGCGCCGTGTCCTGTCGAGCTGCTCGGCAACGGCGCCCTGCATCCGTTCTGCGGCACCCGAGGCGATGAGCGCGTCGCGCAGCCGGGCGGCGTCGGTCTCGTCGAGGGGGACACGGCCGAAGAGATGTCGTACCTCGTGCCACTCCGGAGTCTGCTCGGCGTAGGCGATCAGCAGTGTGCGCTTGCCCTCGCGAAGATCGCCTGTGATCGACTTGCCGGTGCGTGACTCGGCTCCGAAGACTCCGAGGACGTCGTCGCGCAGCTGGTAGAGCACGCCGAGTTCGCTGCCGATCCGCTGGAGAGCGGCCACCGTGCCGGGGTGGGCGCCGGCGATGATCGCGCCGGCCCGCAGCGGGGCGGCGCAGGAGTACGTCGCCGTCTTCTGCGCCATCGTCAGGATGATGTCCCCCGAGGACGGCGAGGTCATTCCCCGTGCCGCCCCCACGTCGGCGTGCTCGCCGGCGACGGCGTCGAAGAGTGCGTCGTCGATCGCCCGGTGCATCTCGCGGGCGATCGGGTCCCGGAGCTCGGAGACGAGCGCATGTGCGCCGCTGATGAGGAGGTCGCCGGCGAGCATCGCCGACGCCGTGCCCCACGCGGTCGCATCCTCGAGAGGTCGACCCGCATCGATCGCGTCCGAGGTGAAGAGCCCGGCCAGGTTCGGCCGGCCCCGGCGGATCAGATCGCCGTCCAGGACGTCGTCGTGCAGCAGGAGCGCCGTGTGCAGCAGCTCGAAGGCGGCACCGGCGGTCTCGGCCGAGCGGCGGTCACCGCCGCCGAGATGGTCATGGGCCAGCAGCACCAGCCGCGATCGCAGGCGCTTGCCGCCGTCAGCCGCATCCGCGATACGCCGCCAGAGCAGGGCGTGCCCCGCGTTCCGTGTCCGCGCGTCCTCGGCGCGCGCGGCGAAGAAGCGACGGATCCTCTCCTCCACGCCCGTGGTGATCTCGGACGGCGTGGTTCTCATGCTGCGGTCCTCTGCCAGGCGCTCGGGCGGATCTCGCCGTGCGAATCGGACAGTTCCTCCGCCTGGCTCACCAGCCAGGGGCTGAACGCCCAGGGGGCGGCGCGGAGGGCTGCTGCGAGATCGGCGGGTTCCACCCAGCGCAGCTCCATCGCCTCCGAGGGGACCGGAGAGGGAACGTTCGTCGCGCGAGCGGTGTACACCGGGCACACCTCGTTCTCCACCGTTCCCGAGGCGTCCACGGCACGGTAGCGGAAGTCCGGGAGCTCCAACCGGATGTCGGCGAGTTCCAGGCGGAGCTCCTCGCGCGCCCGGCGGATGACGGCGTCGGGGATCGGTTCGAAGGGCTCGGGATGCCCGCAGAAGGCGTTCGTCCAGGTGCCTGGCCAGGTGCGCTTGCCCAGCGCCCGCCGGGTGAGCAGGACCCGGCCGTCGTCGTCGAGGACGTGACAGGAGAAGGCGAGGTGAAGCGGCGTGCTGGTGTTGTGCACCTCGTGCTTGGCCGCGACGCCACGAGGCGTGCCGTCGTCGTTGAGCAGCACGACACGTTCCGCGAGGATGGTCATATCTCTCTCCTGTCTATTTACTAGCCAAGCTAGCTGTATCCCAGAGCATATAGCCTCGGTGAGCTAAAGTCATGGACATGGCGAAGCCGATCCCGCCCAGACCAGCGCCGGTCGTGCTGCACGACCCCCGCCGTCTGGATCCGGACGAGGAGATCGTGCACCGCTCGCACCTCACCGATGACGAGCTCGCGCAGGTCGTCCGCGTCCTCGACGCGATGCACCGCTGGCGAGAGGCCGAGCGGGCCATGAGCGAGGAATCGCAGCGGTACATGAAGCTCGGCGAGACCGACATGCGAGCACTCCGGCTGCTGATCGCCGCCCAGCGGCAGGAGGCGGTGGTCACCCCCGGCGACCTCGCGACGCATCTCGGGGTGTCCACGGCGTCGGTGACGAAACTGCTGGACCGGTTGGAGAAGGGCGGACACATCCGCCGTCGTCCGCATCCGACGGATCGGCGCAGGCTCGCCATCGAGGTGACGGCGCGGACGCGCCGGGCCGCGAGAGAGAGCGTCGGACGCTCCCACGCCAGGCGCTTCGATGTGGTCGCCGCTCTCTCCGCCGAGCAGCGCGCCGTCGTCGCGGGATTCTTCGACGACCTCGCCGCCACCGCCGATCCGGAGGGCGAGCGGCAGGAGCAGTGATGGGCTGCGCCGTGAGGACGGCGGGAATACTCGGAGCGTGACGGCGCTTGGCCCACTCAGCGGACCCGCTGCGGCGAGGCCCGGACGTTATCGCCACCGGGAGGCGTCATGGAAGGTCTCGAGGTCACCGTCCTGCTCGGCGCGACCATCGTCGTCGGCGCGATCATCGCGCCGCGGATACGGCTCGCACTGCCGCTCGTGCTCGTCGTGCTCGGGCTGCTGCTGGGTTTCGTGCCCGCCCTGCGTGAGATCCAGCTGCCGCCGGAGACGGTGCTGCTGCTGTTCCTGCCGGTCATGCTGTTCTGGGAGAGTCTGACGACGTCGCTGCGCTCGATCCGCCGCGACTTCCGCTACATCCTGCCGATGAGCACCGTGCTGGTCGTGGCGAGCGCCTTCGCCGTCGCGGGTGTCGCGGTCCTGTTCGGTCTGCCCTGGGAGGCGGCCCTGATCCTGGGCGCGGCCGTGGCGCCGCCGGATGCCACGGCCGTGGCCGCCCTCGGACGCCTGCTGCCGCGGCGGATGTTCATGAAGCTGAAGGCCGAGAGCCTCACCAACGACGGCACGGCACTGGTGCTCTACGCCATCGCCGTGTCGCTCGCCATGGGGGCGCAGATCACGCCGCTGTCGGTGACCTGGATGGTCGTGATGTCGTATGTGGGCGGTGTCGCCGCGGGCGTCGTGGTCGCCGGTCTCGGCTACCTGGTGCTGCGCCGGATGACGTCGACGATCGTGATCAACGTCACCCTTCTGCTCCTGCCCTTCAGCGCATTCCTGATCGCCGAGCTCGTCGAGGCGTCCGGCGTGCTGGCCGTGGTCGTCGCGGGCCTGATCGTCGCCGCTGTCGCGCCGCGGATGACGACGGCCGCGTCGCGCCGGCAGGCGGATGCCGCGTGGCCGTTCGGCGTGTACCTGCTCAACGGCGCGCTGTTCGTGCTGATCGGCATCGAGGTGCAGTTCGTCGTGCACGAGATCTCGGCCGCGATGATCGGATGGCTCGTGCTGGTGACCCTCGCGGTGTGGCTGGTGCTGCTGGTCGTGCGTCTGCTGTTCCAGCTTCTCACCGCGCCGTTCAGCAGGCACGGCTCCGCACTGCCACCGCGGACGCGGGCACGCGCCTGGATCGTCAGCACGGTCGCCGGAATGCGCGGCGCCGTCTCTCTGGCGATCGCGCTGTCGGTGCCGCTGGCACCGGGGGCGGGTGATGCCGTCGAGGGCCGGGACTCGGTCGTCTTCGTCACCGCCGGCGTGATCCTGCTCAGCCTGCTGGTGCAGGGCCCGCTTCTGCCCGTGATCGTGCGCTGGGCGAAGCTGCCGGTCGACCACGCCGAGGATGAGGAGTATGAGATGGCCGAGCGCGCCATCTCGGGCGCAGCCCTGGCCGCACTGGACGAGCTCGCCGCCGAGCACGGTGTGAGCGAAGAGGTGCGCGACCGCGCTCGCCGCGAGGGCTACGAGGCGCTGGAGCTGGCCAACGCGCGCGCCCTGGAGCGCGAGCGCGGCCTCATCGATGCCGAGGTCGGCGCGATGGAGGCCATGCTCGACGAGCCCGACCCCCTCGCGCTGGAATCGGCCGTGGACCCGGCGGTCCGAAGCTCCGCGGCGCCCCTGCGCATGCTCGCCGTCTCCACCGACGTCGACGTGCTGCAGCGCTCGCCGCTGGTGCGCCACGACGAGGCCACCCGTCTCAAGCTCGCCCTGATCGAGCGCAAGCGCGTCGTGCTGCACGGGCTGCGCCGGTCAGGCACGGTGGACGACCTGGTCGTGCGCCGGATAGCGGCGCGGATGGACCTCGAGGAGGTGCGGCTGCGCGGCATCGAGGAGTTCGGCTGACTCCTCGCTGTGACGCCGTGTGACGGGCTGATTCGGGCGACATCGGATGCCGCACGTACGGTGATCGAGTCCCCCAAGAGAGGAACCCGACCACCATGTCTCGACGCATCACGTCTGTCATCGCCGCAGCCGCGGCAGCCACCGCCCTCGTCGTCAGCCTCGCCGGCTGCGCCTCCCAGCCCGCCGCCGACGGCTCGTCGGATTCCGCCGATAAGACCGTGAAGATCGGCGTCGTCGGCAAGAGCGACCCGCAGTGGCCCGCCTTCGTGGATGCCGCGAAGAAGGAGGGCATCACGGTCGAGCTGGTCGACTTCGGTTCGTACGAGCAGCCGAACCCGGCACTCGCGCAGGGCGAGCTCGACCTGAACCAGTTCCAGCACATCGTCTACCTCGCGCAGTACGACAAGGCCTCCGGCGAGGACCTGCAGCCCATCGGCGCCACCGCGATCTACCCCCTCGGCCTGTACTCGAAGAAGTACGAGGACGTGAAGGACATCAAGGAGGGCGAGACCGTCGCCGTGCCCGACGACGCATCGAACCAGGCACGCGCGCTGCTCGTGCTGCAGTCGGCCGGACTGGTGTCGCTGAAGAGCGGCGGCACGATCGTCAGCGACCTCGCAGATGTCGACACTGAGAAGTCCAAGGTGAAGGTCACAGCCCTCGAGGCCGCGATCATCCCGACAGCGCTGCCGGACGTCGCCGCCGCGATCATCAACAACGACTTCGTCGAGGATGCCGGGCTCAGCTTCGCCGACGCGATCGCCCAGGACGACCCGTCCGACCCGAACGCGCTCCCGTACGTGAACATCTTCGCCGCGCGCGCAGATGACGTGGACAACCCCACCTACAAGAAGCTCGTCGAGATCTTCCAGAACGACGAGGGCGTGCAGAAGGGGCTGCAGGAGGCCTCGGGAGACACCGCCGTCCTGCTCGACACCCCGGCCGCGGATCTTCAGGAGTCTCTGAAGAAGGTCCTCGAGGACACCGTCATCAGCGAGTGACCTGACGGAATCCCACCTGAATGCGAGACAATCGGGCGGCGCGATCTCGCGTCGCCCGATTCCGTGCCGTCACACCCCGGGAGAGCATATGGCCATCGTGAGCCTCGCCGGCGTCACAAAGACGTACCCGCCCGCTGCGAAGGGCGATGCCCCCGTCACCGCCGTCGACGACGTCAGCCTCGACATCGAACGAGGAGACGTCTTCGGCATCATCGGCTACTCCGGTGCAGGCAAGTCGACTCTCGTGCGGCTGATCAACGCGCTGGAGCCCGCCAGCGGCGGCACCATCCACGTCGATGACATCGACATCACCGCGCTGTCGGAGCGCGAGCTGCGCCGGGTGCGCGGCGGCATCGGCATGATCTTCCAGCAGTTCAACCTGTTCTCGTCCAGGACTGTCGGAGCGAACATCGCCTATCCGCTCAGACTGGCGGGCTGGAAGAAGGCCGACATCGACGCCCGCGTCGCCGAGCTGCTCACCTTCGTCGGGCTGTCGGACAAGGCCAAGGCGTATCCCGAGCAGCTGTCTGGCGGTCAGAAGCAGCGCGTCGGCATCGCGAGGGCCCTGGCCACCAGACCTCGTATCCTGCTTGCCGACGAGGCGACCAGCGCGCTCGACCCGCAGACCACGCACGAGGTGCTCGAGCTTCTGAAGCGGGTCAACGAGGAGCAGGGCGTCACGATCGTCGTCATCACGCATGAGATGGATGTCATCCAGACCATCGCGACGAAGGTCGCCGTGATGGAGAAGGGCCGCGTGATCGAGCACGGAGACGTCTTCGACGTCTTCTCGAACCCGCAGAACCCCGCGTCCCAGCGTTTCGTCGGAACCGTGATCAAGGGCATCCCCTCGCCTGTCGAGGCTGCCGCACTGCGCGAGCGGCATGCCGGCCGCCTGGTGACGTTCTCCTTCCGCGACGGCGACTCGTCGCAGGCCCAGGTCTTCCTCGACCTCGCCACCGCCGGCCTGGAGTTCGAACTCGTCTACGGTGGCATCAACGACATCCGCGGGCGGGCCTTCGGACACCTCACCCTGGCCGTCAGAGGAGCGGACGCCGAGATCGATGCGGCACTGACGAAGATCGGCGCCCATGCCCAGGTCACCGAACTCGCCTTCGACGGGGAGGTGCGCTGATGGAGCGGCTCAACGAGCTCTGGCCCGAGTTCTGGCAGGCGGCGCTCGAGACGCTGTACATGACCACGTTCGCGCTGGTCATGGCCGGCGTGCTCGGCACCTTCGTCGGCATAGGGCTCTACATCACACGGCCCGGAGGGCTGACGCCGAACTGGCTGGTGCGCGGCATCCTCGAGCTGCTCGTGAACTTCTTCCGGCCGATCCCGTTCGTGATCTTCATCGCCGTCGCCATGCCGCTCACCCGCGCCGTGGTCGGCAGCGGCATCGGCACGACGGCCGGCGCCTTCGCGATCGGACTGGCCGCGACGTTCGCCATCGCCCGTATCGTCGAGCAGCATCTCGTCTCCGTGCCACCGGGCGTGATCGAGGCAGCACGGGCGATGGGTGCGGGGCCCTGGCGCATCCTGTTCACCGTCGTCATGCCGGAGTCCCTCGGCCCGCTCATCCTCGGTTACACGTTCATCGTCGTCGCGCTGATCGACATGACGGCGATGGCGGGTCTGATCGGCGGCGGCGGCCTCGGCGCGTTCGCTCAGATCTACGGCTTCCGCCAGTTCGAACCGGTCGTGATGTGGGTCGCGATCATCCTCATCGTCGTGTTCGTGCATCTCGTGCAGACGCTGGGCACGTGGCTGGCGCGCAAGGTCATGCGGCGCTGAGCGGTCCCTCGGGGTTCGCATAGCCGCGTCGCGTAGCGTCGTGTGACATGAACGTGGTCGACGTCATCGCCGTCGTGCTGCTGATCGTCGCGCTCCTGAGCGGCATCCGCGCCGGCCTGTTCGCCGTGCTCGGAATGCTCTGCGGCCTCATCGCGGGCGGTCTCGCCGCCCCCTGGGTGCTGCCGTGGGTGTCCGGGCTGACGGCGACGAGCGAGTGGCACGGGTTCTCCGTCGTCGGGAGTGCGATCCTGCTCCTCGCGATCGGGGCGAGCATCGGCGCCGGGATCGGCAGCCTGTTCCGGCACGGCGCCGACAAGCTCAAGCTGCGCGGCATCGAGCGCCTGCTCGGCGGCGTGCTCGCGGTCGTCACCGCTGCGCTCGCGCTCACCCTCACAGGCGCGGGCATCGCCGCAGCCGGCATCCCGGTCGTCTCGGCCTCCGTCGCCTCCTCCACGGTCCTCCGGACGATCCAGGACAGCACTCCGCCGCCGGTCGCCGAGGCCATGGCACGGCTGCACTCCGCCGTGCTCGGCGACACCACCCTGCCCACGATCGACGGTCTCCTCGACGAGAGCGACCTCGCGAACGCCCCGGATCCCGGCGAGATCGACACCGAGGACCCGGCGCTCGCGGCAGCCGCGCGATCGGTGGCCAAGGTGTCCGGCATGGCGCCCGCGTGCGGCGTGGTCTCCAGCGGTTCCGGATTCGTCGTCGCCGACGACCTGATCGTCACGAACGCGCACGTGGTCGCCGGCGTCGACGCGCCGATCGTCGAGCTGCCGGGCGAGCCCGCGCGCGACGGGCGCGTGGTGTACTTCGACCCGGTCGACGATCTCGCCGTGGTCGCCGCCGACGTGCGCGCCGACCCGCTGCCGCTGGCGGACACGCTGCAGGCCGGCGACGGCGGCGTGGTGCAGGGCTACCCGCACGGAGGTCCGTTCCGCACTGTTCCCGCAGGCGTCATCCGTGCGGGCGCGCTGCTGATCGACGACATCTACGGCATGAGCACCGCGGAGCGATCGGTGTACACACTGCAGGCCGACGTGCAGCCCGGGAACTCCGGCGGTCCGCTGCTCACCCAGAGCGGCGCCGTCGCGGGGGTCGTCTTCGCCCGCGACGAGGTGCAGCCTCAGGTCGGCTACGCGATGACGAACGCCGAGCTGCTTCCCGTGCTCGCCCGCCTCGATCCCGCGGTGCGCGCGGTGTCCACCGGCAGCTGCCGCACCTGAGAACCGCTACGGACGCTCCTGCAGCGTCCTGTGCGTGACGAACTCGCGCGGCGCCCCGCTGAGCGGGTCCACGAACCGCAGTTCGCGCGCCAGAAGCTGCAGCGGCTTCGCGAAGTCGTCCGGCGCCTCGGGCAGCAGATCCGGGTAGAACCCGTCGTTCAGAATGCCGGCCCCGAGGGCGGACAGATGCACGCGCAGCTGGTGCATCTTGCCGCTGTGCGGGCGCAGCAGCGTGTGCACGACGCGGTCGTCGAAGTCGATCAGCTCGATCAGCGTCTCGGAGTTCGGCTCGCGATCCGGATCCACCCGCACGCAGACGTGCGAGCGCAGCTTCTCGATGTGGTTGCGGTACACGATCGGGAATCGGATGCCGGCGAGCGCCGGCTCCGCGGCATCCCAGTCCGCAGGCAGCGCGGAGACGGCCTCGTAGACCTTCTCGACCTGCCGCCTCTCGAAGAGCAGCTGGTACGCGCCGCGGGTCTCTGGGCGCGTCGAGAACATCAGCAGCCCGGCCGTCGCACGGTCGAGCCGGTGGATCGGCGTGAGGTCGGGGTTTCCCAGCAGATTGCGCAGCCGCACCAGGGCGGAGTTCTGCAGGTACTTGCCCCCGGGAGTCGTCGGCAGGAAGTGCGGCTTGTCCACGACGACGAGGTCGCGGTCCTGGTGCAGGATCTCGACCTCGAACGGGATGTCGCGCTCCTCCGGGGGCTCCCGGTAGTACCAGACGAACTCCTCGGCGCCCAGGGGAGTGTCGCGTGCGAGTGAGGATCCGTTGAACGCGACGATGTCACCGCGATCGAACCGCCGCAGCAGCCGCTCAGGATCGAGGTGCGAGAACCGCTCCGCCATGTACTGCGAGACCGTGTCCCAGGGCCCCTCCAGTGGCACATGGAGCCTGGTGGCACCCACACCGTCGCGCACCGGGAGCGGTGAAGTCATCGCCATCAGCGCGCGCCCGCAGCGAGCCAGGCGTCGAACGACGTCGGCGCGATCCGCGCACCGGCGGGCGGCAGCAGCACCTCGCCGGAGAACTCCAGTCCGAGCGCGGCGCCGGCCCAGGACGCGCGGATCGCGCGATCCGCACCGCGGGCCGCGAAGGTGCGCCGCGCCATGTCCACCGCATCCTCGGTGCGCGGACCGGCGACGACGATCCCGGCCGGGTCCGGTGCTCCGAGAGCCACCTCGACGAGGACGGATGCCACATCGGCGGGAGCGATCGGCTGAAGCAGCAGCGGCGGCACCACGGCCTCGCCGTCGACGATGGCGCGATCGGCGATCATCGCCGGGAAGTCGTGGAACTGCGTCGCGCGCACGATCGTATAGGGCACCGCTCCGGCGCGGACGGTGCGCTCCTGCGCCCTCTTGCCGAAGTAGTGCGGTCCGCCCTGCACCGCGTCGATGGCGGCGATCGACAGCGCGACATGGTGGCGCACGCCCGCCGCGGCCCCGGCTGCCAGCAGGTTCTCCGAGGCGGCGGTGTACACGCGCTCAGCCTCTGCGGCATCCGCCGCCGCCGGGTTCGACACGTCGATGAGCGCCTCGACATCGGTGAGCCGCTCGGCGAGTCCCGCGCCGCCGACGAGGTCGACGCCCTCGCCGCGGCTGAGCGAGACGACGTCGACGCCCTCGCGTGAGAGCAGGGCGACGACCAGCCGCCCGATCCGTCCGGTCCCGCCCGCCACTGCTATGCGCATGCTGCCTCCAATGTCCGTCGTTACCAGCTTGGCGCATCCGCTCGGCGCACGGGACCTTTCGCCCTATGCGGCACGCGCGAAGCGAGTGCGGTACTGCTGCGGTGCGAGGCCTATGCGGTCGCGGAAGTGCTTGCGCAGGGCGGCTCCGGTGGCGAAGCCGGAGCGGCTCGCCACGTCATCGATGAGCAGATCCGTGGTCTCCAGCAGCTCGCGGGCCCGGTCCACCCGTGCGTCGGCGAACCAGTTCCCGACGGTGCGTCCGGTCTCGGCGCGGAACCGCCGCGTGAGGGTGCGTACGCTCATTCCGAACGCGTCGGCGACGTTGGCGAGCGTCAGTGGCTCATCGATGTGATCGATCAGCCACGCCTGGATCTCGCTCGCCGAACCGCTCGCCGCGGCGGCGACCGCAGGACGCGCGACGAACTGCCGCTGTCCGCCGCCACGATGCGGCGCCGCCAGCGTCGCCCGCGAGACCGCCGCTGCCACCGCCGCACCATGATCGCTCGCAATGAGGTGCATCGTCGCGTCGATCGCGGCCGACGCCCCGGCCGCCGTCAGCACCGAGCCGTGGTCCACGAACAGCTCGTCCTCCCGCAGATGGACCTGCGGAAACCGGCGGGCGAACTCGTTGGAAGCACACCAGTGCGTCGTCGCCTCCTTGCCGTCGAGCAGTCCGGCCGCCGCGACGGTGAATGCCCCGGTGCAGTAGCTCACGATCCGCCGATCCGCATATGCGGCGAGCCCGATCGGGTCATCGGACACCTCGGCCCTGCTCCACGGCGGCACGATGATTGTGTCAGCGCTCTCCAGCGCGCGACGGTCTGCCTCCGGCGCGATCGTGAAATCCGCGTTGGTGGGCACGGGCCGACCGTCCAGCGAACAGGTCGTGACGGAGTAGAGCGGCTCGCCGTCGCGGAGAGCCGCGCGGAAGAACCGGGCGGGGATGCCGAGCTCATAGGGGAACACCCCGGGGAGGGCGACGACCACCACATTGTGCATGGCCAGATTATGACAGATGTTGTCTTTCAGGTCACTGGTGTGATTCCGCCGCCTCCGGAATTCTCGGTGATGCGGTCAAGTCGGCCGCCTCCTGTGATCAGCAGATTGGTAAGCAGATGCGTTCAGCGAAGTACTTCGGCGCCGGTGCGGCATCCGAGGTCATCTCCCTCATCGACGTTCCGGTGCCTGCGCCCGGCCCGGGTCAGGTCCTCATCAGGGTCGGAGCCGTCGGGCTCAATCCGGTCGACGTGAAGATCCGCGCGGCGGCTGAGGATTTCGGAGTGATCGAGTACTCGGACCGCCCCGGGTGGGATGTCGCGGGGGTCGTGACCGAGGTGGGAGCCGGCGTCTCCTCCTGGAGGCCGGGTGATCGTGTGTTCGCACTCGCCGGATTCCCCGTCGCCGCGCAGACTCTGGCCGACTACGCAGTAGTGGGCGCAGCGGATCTGGCATCCGTGCCGTCGGATTGGAGCATCGCGCAGGCAGGCGCGGCACCCGTGGTTGCGCTCACCGCCTGGCAGGCGCTCGAAGCCGCGCGGGTCGAACCCGGACAGCGGGTGCTGGTGCTGGGCGGTGCGGGAGGAGTGGGCCACCTCACCGTCCAACTGGCGAAGGCCCGCGGCGCCGAGGTGATCGCGACGGCCGGCCCGGCGAAACACGAGCTGGTCCGTTCCTGGGGTGCCGACCTGGTCGTCGACTATCGCGACGAGGCCGCCCTCGAGGAGATCTCACGGGTGGATGCCGTGATCGTCACCGTCAGCGACGTCACCCCGCCGCGGCAGTCCATCGGAGACGGAACCGCGGTGATCACGATCACCGCGCTGTCCGAGGAGCAGCGCACGCTGCTGGCCGACTGGGGTGCGGCGCCGGTCGAGCGCATCCTCGTCCACGCCGACGGCACTCAGCTCGCGGAGATCGCGGACATCGCCGACGACGGCGGGCTGACCGTGCACCTGGATTCGGAGTTCCCGCTCGAGCGCCTCGCAGACGCACAGGAGCGCGTCGAAACCGGTCGCGTCACCGGCAAGGTGGTCGTGGTCGTCGACTCCGCTGTTCGCTGAGCAGGAGCCCGACCCGTTCAGACGTCGAAGCTCAGGCTCAGCTTGCGCAGCAGCCCGGCCAGTCTCTCGCGGTCGGCGCGGGGGAGCGCCGCCAGCAGCGTCGCCTCCGCGTCGACGAGTCGGGTGATCGCGGCATCCACCCGCACCTTGCCGTCGTCGGTCAGGGTCACGAGCACGCTGCGGCCGTCACCCGGGTCGGCCTCGCGGCGCACCAGACGGCGGCCGACGAGCCGGTCGATCCTGTTCGTCATGGTGCCGCTGGAGACCAGGGTCTGCTGCAGCAGCTGCTTCGGCGAGAGCTGGAACGGCGCGCCGGCACGGCGCAGTGCTGACAGCACATCCCACTCCCACGACTCCAGATCGCTGCGATGGAACACGTCGCGCCTGGCGCGATCGAGGTGCCGGGAGAGGCGGTCCACCCGCGACAGCACCTCGAGCGGTGAGAAGTCGAGATCGGGACGCTGTGTCGTCCACGCGCCGACGATCCGGTCGACCTCATCCGCTTCGCTCATCCGACCATTATCGCGCGAGGTCGGTCTCACTCCCTGCCGCGGGCAGCGTGAGCGTCATGAAGGCGCTGTGCGGATCCGCGGGGTACGCGCCGAACGGACCGCTGTCGTGGAATCCCGCCCTGGCGTACATCGCCCTCGCTGGCACGAAGAAGTCGGCGCTGTCCGTCTCGAGGGAGAGGCGCAGGATGCCGCGGTCCGTGGCATCCGCGACGAGGTGGGCGAGCATCGCCCGGCCGATCCCTCTCCCGCGGACGGCGGGGTCGGTGCGCATCGACTTGATCTCCTCGTGACCGTCCTCGACCGGGACCAGGGCGCCGGTGGCGACCGGACGGTCCCCGTCGAAGGCGGCGAACAGACGCACGTGCTCGGCGAGCAGGCGCTCGAACTGCAGGGCGTGCCGGCTCTCGGCCGGAGCGGTCGGCTCGAGCTCGGCGTGATCGGCGGTGATGAAGTCCACGAGAGCGGGGGAGGAGGCCTTGACGCGATCGATGCGGATGGTCACCGCACCAGCATCCCAGCCGCGAGGTGGCAGACTTGACGGGCGGCCCGCTCCGGCGGGGCGCGGTCCGCCGTGGTGTAATGGCAGCACGACAGCCTTTGGAGCTGTGAGGTTCAGGTTCGAGTCCTGGCGGCGGAGCATGACGCAGAACAATCTCGCCATCGTCGTCCTCGCTGCGGGGCAGGGCACCCGCATGAAGTCCCGGCGGCCCAAGGTGCTGCACGAGATCGGCGGGCGCCCGCTGGTCGGCCACGTGCTCACCCAGGCCGCCGCACTGGAGGCCTCGTACGTCGAGGTCGTGGTGCGACACGAGCGCGACCAGGTCGTGTCGGCGCTCTCGGCGCAGTACCCGGGCGCCGTGATCGTCGACCAGGACGAGATCCCCGGCACCGGACGTGCCGTGCAGGTCGCGCTGGAAGCCCTGCCGGCCGACTTCGACGGCGACGTGCTCGTGCTCTCCGGCGACGTGCCGCTGCTCGAGGCAGACACGCTGCGCGCGCTCATCGAAGGGCACCGCGCCGCGTCCGCCGCGGCCACGCTGCTGAGCGCGGTCCTCGACGACCCGACCGGCTACGGCCGCATCATCCGCGACGCCGCCGGCGGCGTGCAGCGCATCGTCGAGCAGAAGGACGCGGATGCCGCCGAGGCGGCCGTGCACGAGATCAACGCCGGCGTATACGTGTTCCGCGCTCCGCAGCTGCGCACGCACCTGGCCCGCATCACCCGGGACAACGCCCAGGGCGAGCTGTACCTCACCGACGTGATCGGGCTGCTGCGCGAGGCGTCTGAGCCGGTCGCCGCAGAGATCGCCGCCGACGCGGCATCCACCTTCGGCATCAACGACCGCATCCAGCTCGCCGAGGCGGGCAAGGTGCTGCGGCAGCGCATCATCCGCCGCTGGCAGCGCGAGGGCGTCACCATCGTCGACCCCGAGAGCACGTGGATCGACGACGACGCGGTGCTCGCTTCCGACGTGACGATCCTGCCGAACACCCACATCCTGCGTGCCACGAAGATCGACTCCGGCGCGATCATCGGCCCCGACACGACCCTCGTGGACTGCGAGGTCGGTGAGGACGCCGTGGTCAAGCGCACCGACGCGACTCTCGCGGTGATCGGCGCGCGCGCCACCGTCGGCCCGTTCTCCTACCTGCGCGCGGGCACCGTGCTCGGCGAGGGAGGCAAGATCGGCGCGTACGTCGAGACGAAGAACGCCCAGATCGGCGAGGGCTCGAAGGTGCCGCACCTGTCGTACGTCGGCGATGCCACGATCGGCCGTGGCGTGAACCTCGGCGCCAGCACCATCACCGCGAACTACGACGACGTGAACAAGCACCGCACCGAGATCGGCGACGAGGTGCACACCGGCTCGCACACGGTGCTCGTCGCGCCCGTTAGGCTTGGTGCAGGAGCGAAGACCGGGGCCGGAGCGGTCGTCCGCAAGGACGTGCCGGCTGGTGCACTGGCCATGAGCGTCGCCCCTCAGCGCAATGTCGAGGGGTGGGTCGAGAAGAACAGGGCGGGCACGGCCGCGGCGGATGCCGCGGCACGGGCCGAATCGGCGGAATAGGCGGATCCCGATGGGGCGCAAGAAGAAGACGATCGAGCTGGACCGCGAGAACGGCGTCGCGCCGGGTCTGATCGCCAAGACCAAGAAGCGACTCGTCGTCGCGGGCGGGCGGTCGGTTCCCGAGCTGACCCGCCAGGTCGCCGGAGCCCTCGGCACCGAGATCGCGCCGGTCGAGCACCGCACGTTCGCCTCGGGTGAGATCTACGCCCGCTTCGAGGTGTCGATCCGCGGCTGCGACCTGTTCATCGTGCAGTCCTTCGGAGAGCCGGTGAACGAGTGGCTGATGGAGACGCTGATCATGCTCGACGCGGCCAAGCGCGCGTCTGCCAAGCGCATCACCGTCGTCGCCCCGTACTACCCGTACTCCCGTCAGGACAAGAAGGGCCGCGGCCGCGAGCCGATCAGCGCCCGCCTCGTCGCCGACCTGCTGAAGACCGCCGGCGCCGACCGCGTGATGAGCGTCGACCTGCACGCCGCGCAGATCCAGGGCTTCTTCGACGGCCCCGTCGATCACCTGTTCGCGAAGCCCGTGCTGCTGGACTACTTCGAGAAGAACCTCACCGCCGAGGACCGCGAGACGCTCACGATCGTCTCGCCCGACATGGGCCGTGTTCGTGTGGCCGACACCTGGTCGGACAGCCTGAACGCGCCGCTCGCGATCATCCACAAGCGCCGCGACCCGAAGGTCGCGAACCAGGTCTCCGTGCACGAGATCGTCGGCACGGTCGAGGGCCGCACCTGCCTGCTGGTCGACGACATGATCGACACCGGCGGCACGATCGTGAAGGCCGCGCAGGCGCTGAAGGCCAACGGCGCCCGACGGGTGATCGTCGCCGCGACGCACGCGATCTTCAGCGACCCGGCATCCGATCGCCTGCAGGACTCCGCGATCGACGAGGTCGTCGTCACCGACACGATCCCGCTGTCGGAGTCGCGCCGGTTCCCGAATCTCACGATCCTGCCGATCGCGCCGCTGCTCGCGACGGCGATCCGTCAGGTCTTCGAGGACGGCTCCGTCACGAGCATGTTCAACGGCGAGGCCTGAGGTTTACGTCATACATCGCCTTCGTATGGCGTTCTCATAGGTCTGCATCGGATGCTGGTCGCATGACTTCTCACGCGACCCGCACCGTGACCGCTCTCGCCGGGGCCGCCGGCGTGCTGCTGCTGGCCGGATGCTCCGGTGCCGCCGACGCCGAGTCCGGCGACTCCGCAGCCCCCGCTGAGTACACCGACGGCACGTACACGGCGGAGGGGTCGTACCAGACCCCGGAGACCGTCGAGCAGGTCTCGGTGACGCTCACCCTGACGGATGGGGTCGTCAGTGACGTCGAGGTGACCGGCGATCCGCAGGCGAGCGAGACCGAGCAGTACCAGGGCCAGTTCATCGGTGGCATCGCGGCGGAGGTCGAGGGCAAGAACATCGACGAGCTGGAGGTCGACCGCGTCGCCGGGTCCTCGCTGACCAGCGGTGGCTTCAACCAGGCTGTCGAGAAGATCAAGGAGCAGGCGCAGACCGCCGAGTGATCCCTGCACCCCATGGAGACCTGGCGATTCGAAGCCATAGGCACGGGCTGGGAGATCGAGACCGAGGGTCCGCTCCCGGCGACGGAGCGCGACCGCGTCGCCGCCGTGATCGACCGATTCGACGCCGAGTGGTCGCGGTTCCGGGCCGACTCCGTCGTGTCGCGACTCGCGGGCGGGGGAGAGGCCCCCGCGCCGGCGGATGCCGCGGCGATGCTGGACCTGTACCGGGAACTCTCCGATGCCACGGCGGGGGCGGTGAATCCGCTCGCAGGCGGCAGCCTCGCGGCGCTCGGCTATGACGCAGGCTGCTCCCTGGTCGCCGGAGCCCCGCGGCAGGCACCGGCGGACTGGACAGACAGGCTGCACTGGACGGATGCCGCGCTCTCGCTCCACGCTCCGGCCGTGATCGACGTCGGCGCGCTCGGCAAGGGCCGGCTCGTCGACCTGGTGCTCGCCGCGCTGTCCCATCTCGAGGGCCGCGTCGTCGTGGACGCGAGCGGCGACCTCGCCGTCCGCGGCGGCAGCATCCGGGTCGCTCTGGAGCATCCGTACGACCCATCCCGCGCCGTCGGCGTCGTCGAGGTGCAGGACCGCGCGCTCTGCGCCTCGGCGACCAACCGCCGTGCCTGGGGCGACGGCCTGCATCACGTGCTCGATGCGCGCACCGGCATCCCGGTACGCGCATGGGCGGCGACGTGGGCGCTCGCTCCCGACGCGATGCTCGCCGACGCCGCGACGACCGCGCTGTTCTTCGACGGCGGACCGGAGTTCGCAGACGCCCACGCCGTCGACTGGGTGCGCATGTCCACGGACGGCCGCGTGCAGGCATCCGCCGGCTTCCCGGGCGAGCTGTTCACCAAGACCGGTGGGGGAGACTTGTCACCGTGATCACTTCTCTCACCGCGTTCCGCCAGCGCGTACTCGCCGTGCTCGCCGCGATCTCGATGTACCGATTCGTGCTGTTCGCGCTGATCGGGCTCGGGGTCATCGCGCTGGGGCTCTCGCTGTTCGGCCAGATCGGGCCGTCGGCCACAGAGCTGCTCGCGACCTACGCGGTCCTCGCCATCGTCATCTCGGCGGTGGATGCGGCGGCGCAGCGCATCCTGCGTCTGCCATGGCGCATCGAGTCGTCGTTGGTCACCGCATTCATCCTGCTGTTCGTGCTGCAGCCCCAGCTGACGCTCCCCGGGCTCGTCGGCGTCGCGCTCGCGGGAGCGCTCGCGAGCCTGTCGAAGTACCTCATCGCGTGGCGCGGGCGGCACATCCTGAACCCCGCAGCCTTCGGCGCGGCGGTCGTCTCGGTCTTCGGCCTCGGCACCACCGCCTCGTGGTGGGTCGGAACGCCGGCGATGGCCGTGCCGGTCGCCGTCCTCGGACTCCTCGTGCTCTGGCGCACCGAGAAGGTACGAGTGGTTTCGCTGTTCGCCGTGATCGCCGTGGGCGTCTCCGTGGTGCGGCAGGCCGTGCAGCTCTCCGCCGCCGGGCTCGACTTCGTTATCGCAGACGCGATCGGCATGGCGCTGCTGCAGTCGCCGATCCTCTTCTTGGGTGCGTTCATGCTGTCCGAGCCGCTGACGCTGCCGCCGCGGCGCTGGCAGCAGTTCTGGGTCGCCACGCTCGTCGGCGTGCTGGTGGGCTGGCCGATCCCGGTCGGCGGCCTGTTCACGCTCGGGCAGGAGCGTGCGCTGCTGCTCGGCAATCTGCTGGCCTTCGCGTTCGCGCTGCGCGGTTCGGTGCGGCTGGTGCTCGAGAAGCGCGAGTTCGTCACGCCCGCCGTGCAGGAGCTCACGTTCCGCACGAAGGGCGGATTGCGGTTCCTCGCGGGGCAGTACCTCGAGCTCGACGTGCCGCATCATCGGCCCGACGCCCGTGGCACGCGCCGCGAGTTCAGCATCCTGTCCGCACCCTCGGATCTGCCCACGCTGCGCATCGCCTACAAGAACGGCGATCAGCAGCATCCGTCCAGCTACAAGCGCGCGCTCGCCGAGGCGCAGCCCGGCGCGGTGCTCGCCGTCACCGGCACGTGGGGCGACTTCGTGCTTCCGCGCGGCGACGCCCCGCTGCTGATGGTCGCTGCGGGCATCGGCGTCACGCCCTTCGTCTCGCAGCTGCGCGAGCTGCGCGCGACCGGCGCCGATCGCGATGTGGCGCTGGTCTACGTCGCGTCGGATGCCGCGGAGCTGGCCTTCCGTGAGGAGCTGGCTGAGACCGGCGTGCCGGTCGTCGTCTTCACCCGCGACCTTCCGCAGGATCTGCCGGCGCACTGGATCTGGGCACAGGGCGTGCGTCTCGACGCCGAGGGGCTGGAGCAGGTCGTTCCCGACCTGACGGCGAGGCACGCGTTCATCTCCGGTCCGCCGCGCCTGATCGCCGACCTGGCCCCCGCACTGCAGAAGGCCCGTTCGCTCACGACCGACGCATTCGCCGGCTACTGACGCGTCGTCCGCCCCGCGCTCCCATCGGCGAGAAACGCCTGGGAGCGTGAGAAATACCGTCTGGAGGCGTTTCTCACGCCGTCTCGTGTTTCTCGGCGGAGGCTGCGGGCAGCCGCACCACGAACGTCGTGTCACCGGGCTCGCTCTCGACCGTGATGGTGCCGCCATGCCCCTCGACGATCGCCTTGACGATCGCGAGGCCCAGACCGGTGCCGCCGGTCTGGCGGGCTCGGCTCGAGTCGCCGCGCGCGAAACGCGCGAACAACTCCTCGCGCACCTTCGGGTCGATGCCCGGTCCGTCGTCGTGCACCCGCAGCTCGGCGCCGTCCGTCGTTGCCGTGAGGCTCAGTGTGATCGTCGTGCCTGCGGGGGTGTGCGTGCGGGCGTTGGCGAGCAGGTTCCCGACCACCTGGTGCAGACGGCCGGCATCGCCGTCCACGGTGATGGGCTCCTCGGGCACATCGATCTCCCAGACGTGGTCGGCTGCTGTGGGCCGGGCGTCTGTCAGCTCCTCCACCGCGAGCATCGTGAGATCGACCGGCGCATGACTCAGTTCGCGTCCCTCGTCGAGGCGGGCGAGCAGCAGCAGATCCTCGACCAGGCGCGTCATCCGCAGGGACTGCGCCTGGATGCGCTCCAGTGCAGTCGTCGTGCTCTCGGTCGTCTCCGGTCCCTGAGCCTGTCGAAGGGCGCGCAGGGACAGTTCGGAGTATCCGCGGATCGAGGCCAGTGGCGTCCGGAGCTCGTGGCTCGCGTCGGCGACGAACCGCCGCATCCGCTCCTCGTTCTGCTGCCGGGCCGCGAGCGACGTGTCGACGTGGTCGAGCAGCGTGTTCAGCGCGGCGCCGACCAGGCCGGTCTCCGTGCGGGGGTCGGCCTCGGAGTCCGGCACACGCTCGGTGATCGAGACCTCGCCGCGGTCCAGCTGCTTGTTGGCGACTCGCGTCGCCGTCGCCACGACGGCGCGCAGCGGCCGCAGACCGACGCTGATCGTCACGGCGGTGGTGAGCGCGAGCAGGATCAGTCCACCCAGGGTGGCGAGCGCCACGACGGTGAACAGCTGGGTCATCGTCTGCTGCATCTCGGTGCGCGGGAGCCCCGTGACGACGGGTGTGCCGTCGCGCGTCTGGCGTGCGGTCACGAGGTACGAGCCGTGCTTGCCCAGCGACACCGTCGCCGTCGTGCTGTTCCGCAGCGCGTCGCTGATCTGGAACAGCTCGGTGTCGCTGAGCGCACTGCTCCCGGACGCGGTGATGACCAGGCCGTTCGCGTCGGACGGCGGGTAGACGGCGACGAGGATCCCGACGGGGACGCGCTTGTTGAGCATCACGCTCTCGGCTGTGAGGTCTGTTCCGGTCGCGGTCGCGAGCATCTCCGTCTCGGTGGCCCACCTCGTGGTCTGCGAGGCGGCCACGCTCAGCTGATCGCTCAGCCGCTGCTCCAGAGCGGTGCCCAGCGTGACGCTGGTGATGATCGCGACGATGGCGAGGATGAGCGACACGAAGCCGATCACCGCGGCCATCAGCCGCGCCTGCAGAGTCAGTGGCCGGCGCGACACGGGCAATGCCTCACTGCTGCGCCGCGGGTCACTGCGGCGCCTTGATCATGTAGCCGACGCCGCGCACGGTGTGCAGCAGGGGGGTGCGGCCGGCGTCGATCTTCTTGCGCAGGTACGAGATGTACAGCTCGACCACGGACGACTTGCCGCCGAAGTCGTAGCTCCACACGCGGTCGAGGATCTGGGCCTTCGACAGCACCCGGCGCTCGTTGCGCATCAGGTAGCGGAGCAGTTCGAACTCGGTCGCGGTCAGCTCGATCTCGTCGTCGCCGCGGAAGACCTCGTGGCTGTCCTCATTGAGTGAGAGATCGGCGACCCGCAGGATGGCCTGCTCGTCGTCGGTGCGCACCTGGCCGGCGCGTCGGATGACGGCGCGCAGACGCGCGATCACCTCTTCCAGGCTGAACGGCTTGGTGACGTAGTCGTCCCCGCCCGCGGTGAGGCCGGAGATGCGGTCCTCCACCGCGTCCTTGGCGGTGAGGAACACCACCGGGACGAGGTTGCCCGACTCGCGCAGCCGGCGCAGCACTCCCATGCCGTCGAGGTCGGGCATCATCACGTCGAGGACGAGCGCGTCCGGCTCGAACTCCCGTGCCACCTGCAGGGCTTCCAGGCCGCTCGCCGCGGTCTTGACCTCCCATCCCTCCATGCGCAGGGCCATGGCGAGCAGGTCGGTCAGCATCGGCTCGTCGTCCACGGCCAGGATGCGCAGCGGGGAGCCGTCGGGACGGCGCAGCTCGGGGTGTTCGTTCGACATGACCCCATTGTCATACTGAAGTCATCGAGAATCCATAGGTTCAGCTATGCGGGGCCTGAGAGCCGGATGCACAGACGGGACGGGCCCGGATGCAGAGCATCCGGGCCCGTCGTCGACGACCGTGAGGATCAGTGCGTGTCTTCGGCCTCGATCTCGGTGCGGTCTCCGGACCACAGGGTGTGGAAGGTGCCGGGCTTGTCGATGCGCTTGTAGGTGTGCGCGCCGAAGAAGTCGCGCTGGCCCTGCACGAGGGCGGCCGGCAGGCGGTCGGCGCGGATGCCGTCGTAGTACGACAGCGACGACGAGAACGCCGGCGCCGGGATGCCGGCCTGCGCGGCGGCCACGACGACGCGGCGCCACGCGGCCTGGGCGCGGGTGATCGCTTCGGCGAAGTACGGGGCGGTCATCAGCACCGGCAGGCCGGGCTCGGCGGCGTACGCGTCGGCGATGCGGTTCAGGAACTGGGCGCGGATGATGCAGCCGGCGCGCCAGATCTTCGACACGGCGCCGAGGTCGATGGTCCAGTCGTACTCGGCGGCGCCGGCGCGGATCTCGTCGAAGCCCTGCGAGTAGGCGACGATCTTCGAGGCGTACAGCGCCAGGCGGACGTCCTCGATGAAGGCGTCGACGTCGGCGACGGCGAAGGTCTCATCGGGGCCGGGGAGGGTTCCGGCGACGGCGCGCTGCTCGGGGTGGCTGGAGAGGGACCGGGCGAACGTGGCCTCGGCGATGCCCGAGACCGGGGTGCCGAGCGAGAGCGCGGTCTGCACGGTCCAGGCGCCGGTGCCCTTGGCGCCGGCCTGGTCGACGATCACATCGACCAGCGGCTTCCCGGTGGCGGCGTCCACCTGGCGCAGCACCTCGGCGGTGATCTCGATCAGGTACGACTCGAGCTCGCCCTTGTTCCACTCGGCGAAGATCTCGGCGATCTCGGCGGGGGACTTGCCGGTGCCGCGGCGGATCAGGTCGTAGGCCTCGGCGATCAGCTGCATGTCGGCGTACTCGATGCCGTTGTGCACCATCTTCACGAAGTGGCCGGCGCCGTCGTGGCCGATGTGCGTGACACACGGCTCGCCCTCGGCGACCGCGGCGATGGACTTGAGGATCGGGCCGAGCGTGACCCAGGACTCATCCGAGCCGCCGGGCATGATCGAGGGGCCGTTGAGCGCGCCCTCCTCGCCGCCGGAGATCCCGGCGCCGACGTAGTTGATGCCGGTCTCGCGGACCGCCTTCTCACGGCGGATCGTGTCGGGGAAGAAGGCGTTGCCGCCGTCGACGATGATGTCGCCGGGCTCGAACACCCGCACCAGCTCGTCGATGACGGCGTCGGTCGGACCGCCCGCCTTGACCATGATGATCGCGGTGCGCGGCTTCTGCAGGCTCGCGGCGAACTCCTCGTACGAGAACGCGGGGATGAACCCGGCCTCGGGATGCGCGGCGACCAGCTCGTCGGTCTTGGCGCGAGAGCGGTTTAGGACCGCCACCGTGTTGCCCTCGCGGCTGGCGAGGTTGCGGGCCAGGTTCGACCCCATGACGGCGAGTCCGACGACTCCGATGTTGGCTGCGGCTTCGGGCACGTGTGCGCTCCTCGATATCGCGGAAGGAAAGGTCTCCAGGATATCGCCGCCGTCGCACGTCATTCCGACGTGTGACAGCCGCTCAGTCCTTGCGGTAGCCCGAGCGACCCATCGCGAACAGTGCGCCGGCGGTCACGACGGTGGCGCCGACGGCCATCAGGCCGATCAGCCAGGCGATCGCGTGGGACCAGAAAGCGGCGTCGAACATGCGAGGGCTCCGTTCAGCAGGACAGCGTGTCACCAGCGTATCGGGTCTTCGGGTACGATGGAGGAGTTCCTCGGCGAGGGATGCCTTGCGCGTGCGCGGCATCCGTTATCGACGTGGCGATGTGAGCTCTGCGGTCGTACCGGCCAGGTGGGTTTCGCTTTCCCGCGTCTGCGCCGTGAGAACGACCACCAGACCACCGCGCGACACCTGCCGCGCGCCTTGAAGGAGAACCTCATGTCCGAAGACACCACGGTCCACGCCGAGCTCCGCTCGAGCTTCGGCAAGGGCTTCGCCCGCCGCCTCCGCGCCGCCGGCAAGATCCCCGCCGTCATCTACGGTCACGGCACCGAGCCCGTGCACGTCGCTCTGCCCGGCCACCAGGTCAGCCTGATCGTCCGTCGCGCCAACGCCGTGCTCGACCTCGACATCGAGGGCAAGAGCCAGCTCGCCCTGGTCAAGGACGTGCAGAAGGACCCGGTGCACCAGATCATCGAGCACATCGACCTGCTGGTCGTGAAGAAGGGCGAGAAGGTCACCGTCGAGGTGCCGCTCGTCGTCACCGGTGAGTCGTTCTCGGGCACCATCGTGACCGTCGACGTCGCGACCATCACCCTCGAGGTCGAGGCCACCCACATCCCCGAGCACGTCGAGGTCAGCGTCGAGGGTCTGCAGGAGGGCGCGCACATCACCGCCGGCGACGTCACCCTGCCCAAGGGCGCGACGCTGGTCGGCGACGCCGACCTGCTGCTCATCGGCATCTCCGTCCCGGCCGCTGAGGTCGCCGAGGAGAACGAGGCCGCCGCTGAGGCTGAGGCTGAGGCCGCTCCGGCCGAGGAGGCCGCCGCGGAGTGATCCGCATTCACTTCGACGGAGGGGACGCGAGCACCGGTTCGCGTCCCCTCCGGCGTATTCCAGACGCTGTCTGCTGAGAGAGGACGACCATGGCATCCACCTGGCTGGTGATCGGCCTCGGGAACCCCGGGCCGCGCTACGAGGCGACCCGGCACAACATCGGGCAGATGGTCGTCGACGAACTCGCCGCACGCCGCGGCGAGCGGTTTCGCGAGCACAAGGCCGGTGCGCGGGTGGTGGAGACCTGGTTGCGTCCGGGTGGTGACAAGCTCGTCCTCGCCAAGCTCAATGCGTTCATGAACGTCTCGGGCGGGCCTGCGGCGAACCTCGCGAAGTTCTACTCGGTGGACCCCGGGCAGGTCATCGTCGTGCACGACGAGCTCGACATCCCGTTCGACACCCTCAAGCTCAAGACCGGTGGAGGGCACGGCGGACACAACGGCGTCCGCGACATCGCCAAGGCCCTCGGCACCCCCGACTTCCCGCGCGTGCGTGTCGGCATCGGCCGACCGCCGGGAAGGCAGGACCCTGCGGACTGGGTACTCGCGCCGTTCGGCGCGACCGAGCGCAAGACGCTGCCGATTCACATCTCGGATGCCGCGGATGCCGTCGAGCTGCTCGTGGCGGACGGCCTGACCGCCGCGCAGCAGAAGCACCACGCCCCGCGCTGAGCGCGGGTGACCCGCTACCCGCTCGGCGGGTCAGAACGCGGTCAACGTGCTGACGGCCCCGGTCGCCGCGGCGATGGCGAACGCGAGTGCGAACGCCACCGGGCCGAGCACGGCGAGGACCATGCCGGTGATGCCGGCTGCGCGTCCGCGGCGCTTCGCCGCCGCGACGATGCCGAGGACGATCGCCGCGATGCCGATCGCGGTGCCGCTCCAGAAGGCGATCTCGGTCCACAGGATCTGCGTGCGCGCGGGTGCGAGTGCGGCGAGGTCGTCGTAGTTCCCTGAGGTGTCGAGGAAGAAACCGGGAGCGGCCGCGCCGGCCTGCGCCCCGAAGACGCCGCCGAGGATCGGGATCACGATGAGCGCGATCAGGCCGAGCACGAGCGCGGCGACACCGAGCGCCGGCGAGCCCTTCGAGGGCGGTTGGGGCGGTGTGTACCCGCCCACGGGCGCCTGGTACCCGCCCACGGGCACGGCGTAGGCGCCGGGCGGCGGAGCGTAGCCGGGCTGTGCCGGCGCGGGGTATGCGGGCGGCTGCGGCGGGAACGGATCGGTCACGCGTTCATCCTGTCAGACGTGTCGGACGCTCAGACGCGGCGGAGCAGGCCGACCTTGTCGTACACGTCGCGGAGCGTGGCATCCGCCACCTCGTCGGCGCGTGCGGCGTTCGCTGCAAGGATCCGGTCCAGTTCGGCGGGGTCGTCGAGCAGCTCGAGCACGCGCTCGCGCACGGGGCCGAACTCGTTCACCACGACCTCGGCGAGACCCTTCTTGAAGTCGCCGTAGCCGCGGCCCGCGTACTCGTCCTCGATGGACCCGACCTGGCGGCCGCTGAGTGCGGCGTAGATGGTGAGCAGGTTCGAGACGCCCGGCTTGTTCTCGCGGTCGTAGCGCACCGATCCCTCGGTGTCGGTGACTGCGCGCATGATCTTCTTCGCCGACTTCGCCGGGTCGTCGAGCAGCCACAGCACACCGGCGTCGCTCTCGGCCGACTTCGACATCTTCGAGGTCGGGTTCTGCAGGTCGTAGATGCGGGCGGTGTCCTTCTGGATGACGGCCTTGGGCACCGTGAACGTCTTGCCGAATCGCTTGTTGAAGCGCTCCGCGAGGTCGCGGGTGAGCTCGACGTGCTGCTTCTGATCGTCGCCGACCGGCACCAGCTCGCTCTGATAGAGCAGGATGTCGGCGGCCATCAGCACCGGGTAGGTGAACAGCCCCACCGAGGCGGAGTCCGCGCCGTAGCGGGCGGACTTGTCCTTGAACTGCGTCATCCGGCCGGCCTCGCCGAAGCCCGTGATCGTGGACAGGATCCAGGCGAGCTCGGCGTGCGCGCGCACGTGCGACTGCACGTAGAGGGTGGACTTCGACGGCTCGATGCCGGCGGCGATGTACTGCGCCGCTGTGCGCCGCGTCTTCTCGCGCAGCTCGGCGGGATCCTGCGGCACGGTGATCGCGTGCAGATCGACGACGGAGAAGAACGCGTCGTAGGAGTTCTGCATCTCGCGCCACTGCAGGAGCGCCCCGATGTAGTTGCCGGCCTGGAGGGAGTCGGCGGAGGGCTGCATTCCTGAGTAGAGGCGAGGCTTCTGGGTCACCGTTCAATCCTATGGGGCGGATGCTGCGGCACTGAGCGCGGTGGCCGGGGCCGCGGCACGCAGCAGCGCGGCGTACACGGCGACGGCGAAGGCGGTGATCAGGTACAGGACGACCGCCTGAAGGGCGTAGGCCGGATAGTGCAGGATCCACGGCGACTGGGTCGGATCGCTGAGATGCGCCGGATTGTCCTCGATGTACGGGACGATCACACCGACGCCGTACCCCACGGTCTGTCCGAGCGCGTAGACGGCGATTCCGGCCAACAGGGCACCGCTGGCGCGCCCTGGCCGCTTCCGCCACACCGCTGCCGCGGTCCGCATGCTCGTCCGCCGATCCCAGACGCCGGCTTCCGGTGCGGCGACAGAGGACGGCACCGGAGCGGCCACGAACGCCACCGTCAGCAGCACGAGCAGCAGGCCTGTGCCGAGGAACAGGAGTTGCTCGCTGCCCGCACGACTGCGCATCAGCTGCGGGACGAGCAGCAGCGCGAGCAGCGGAAGGAGGGCGAACAGGCAGACGATCCAGGTGCGCAGCAGGATGCGGAGGTTCATGGAACCCACGATGCCGCCGGGCTCCGGCGGCGACCACCGGGACAGCCGTCGAGTGAGGTAGGGAAAACCCGCGTCAGTACGTGTAGTCGACGATCACGGGGGAGTGGTCGCTCCAGCGCTCGGCGTAGGTGGCGGCGCGCGCGACGCGGTAGTTCGTCGCCCGCGCCGCGAGCGCAGGGGTGGCGAGGTGATAGTCGATCCGCCAGCCGGAGTCGTTGTCGAACGCCTGACCGCGCATGGTCCACCACGTGTACGGGCCGTCGACCTCGCCGTGCGCCGCTCGCCCGACGTCGACCCAGCCGAGCCCCTTGCCGTCGCCCTCGAGCACGTAGGGCCGGGTGTCGCTGAGCTGTCCGACCATGCCACGGCCGATGCCCTCCTGACCGATCACGGGTTCGCCCGCAGCGCCGAGGAAGCGGTCGAAGTAGGCACGCTCGCGCGCCAGGAACCCGGACTTCTTGACGTTGCCCTTCCAGTTCAGGATGTCGAGGGGTCGATGGCCGACGTTCAGGTCGCCCGTGACGAGCGCGAGGGCGCCGTCGGCGCCGAGCTGCGACATCCGCCGCTCCATCGCGTCGAGGAACTTCCACTTCTCGACCTGCTTGGGGGTGTCGGCCTCGCCGGAGTGCACGTAGGCGCTCACGACCGTCAGCGGTACGCCGCCGAGGTCGAAGTCCGCCTCGAGCCAGCGACCTGCGGAGTCGAAGTCGTCGGCCCCGAGCGCGGTGCGCGAGGCGAGGGCGGGCTCACGGCTCACGACCGCGACGCCGGCGCGTCCCTTCGCGGAGGCGACGTCGTGCAGGATCGACCAGCCCGGGAACGCAGCCGCGACGTGTTCGTCCTGCGCGCGCACCTCCTGCACGGTGAGGATGTCCACGCCGGCGTCATCCAGCCAGCCGTGCATCCCGTTGCGGACGGCAGCACGGATGCCGTTGACATTGACGGAGGCGATACGCAGATGAGGCATCCATCCAGCCTATCGACGGGGACGGACATCCCCTCCCGCGGCGTCGCCCTTCGGGGCGGCGGGCGCGAGCAGACCCCGCTTCTGCGGGGGCGGGGGCGCTGCGTCCTTCACCTGCTGGAGTTCGTCCTCCGCGTCGCGCACCGCACGGTCCGCCGCCCAGCGCCGGTACCACGGTGCACTCTCGCGGTCGTCCTGCGCGGTGCGCAGACGCACCTGGGCCGCCAACAGCAGCGCCTGGTGCTCCTTGGCGAGGCGCTGAGCCTCGGTCTGCGGGATCAGCGGCACGTGATTGTCGTGCGCGGCCACGGCGATCCACGACGCGGCGACCAGGAGCACGATCCCGATCAGACGGAACCACAGCAGCAGCACGATGAACACCGTGAAGGTGACCAGCAGCGGGTTGGAAGGCGAGTAGCTGAGGAACAGACCGAAGCCGAGCTGCAGCAGGGTCGTCGCGGCGGCACCGACCAGAGATCCGGGGACGATGCGACGCCACGTGAGTCTGGTGCCCGTGAGGAAGCGGAACAGCCCGGCCATCAGCGCGGTGTTCACGGCGTAGAGCACGCTCACGCCCACGATCCAGACGCCGGTCTGGAGCAGGAACGAGGAGTCCTGCATCCCCACCAGGTCGAAGACGATCGTGAGCGCCCAGGTGCCCAGGGCGCCGAGTGCCGTGCCCACCAGCAGACCGGCGCCGAAAACGATCGCTGCGAGCAGATCGAGCGATTTCAGCAGGAAGTAGTTCCGCCGGTCCGGTGCGATGCCGAAGACTCCGCGCACGGCGCGGCGGGCGAAAGAGATGGCTCCGATCGCGGTCCAGAGCAGGGCGCCGACGGCGATCGCACCGGTGATGCCGAGCGTGCCGGACATGCTGTTCGCGATCTCCTGCACCTGAGCCTGCGTGGCGATCCCGTTGTCACTGATGAGTCCGGGGATGTAGGCGTTGATGATGTCGACGAGAGCGTCGACCGCCTCCTCACTGCCGCCGAGCCAGATCCCGACGATCGCGAAGACCACGTAGATCGCAGCGAACGCGGCGAACAGCGTCTGATAGCTGATGCCGGCGGCGAGCAGGAAACCCTCGTGCTGCAGGAAGTTGCGCCACACCCGCACGGGGAACCACGCCAGCGTGCGCTGCGTGATCCTCGTGGCACGAGAGATCGGCTCGTCGAAGCGCTCTCTCAGGCTCTCCTGCGTCGATTCCCAGCGCTGGCGCAGGTGCTGCTCTTCGCGAGCAGCGTCCGCGGCCAGCCCGCGCTTCGCGCGGGCGCTGGGCGCGGACGTGTCAGAGGCCTCCGAGTCGGTCACGATCTCAGAGTAGCGAGCGGATCAGCGCCCGCCGCGCAGCACCGCCTGCTTGACCTCGGCGATGGCCTTGGTGACCTCGATGCCGCGGGGGCACGCCTCAGTGCAGTTGAAGGTCGTGCGGCAGCGCCACACGCCCTCCTTGTCGTTGAGGATGTCGAGGCGCACGTCGGCGTTGTCGTCGCGCGAGTCGAAGATGAAGCGGTGCGCGTTGACGATCGCGGCAGGTCCGAAGTACTGGCCGTCGGTCCAGAACACCGGGCACGAGGACGTGCACGCCGCGCAGAGGATGCACTTGGTGGTGTCGTCGAAGATCGCGCGGTCGGCGATGGACTGGATGCGCTCCTTGCCCTTGTCGGGAGTCGAGTTCGCGACCAGGAACGGCTGCACCTCGCGGTAGGAGGCGAAGAACGGCTCCATGTCGACGATGAGGTCCTTCTCGAGCGGCAGACCCTTGATCGCCTCGACGTAGATCGGCTTCGAGATGTCGAGGTCCTTGATCAGCGTCTTGCATGCGAGTCGGTTGCGCCCGTTGATGCGCATCGCGTCGGAGCCGCAGATGCCGTGCGCGCAGGAGCGGCGGAAACTCAGCGAGCCGTCCACCTCCCACTTGATCTTGTGCAGGGCGTCGAGCACGCGGTCGGTGGCGTACAGCTCGACGTCGTAGTCCACCCAGTGCGGCTCGGCGTCGGTCTCGGGGTCGAAGCGACGGATGATGAAGGTGACGAGGAACGACTGCACACCGGAATCGTTCGCGGGTGCCTCTGCAACTGCGTTCGACATGCTCAGTACTTCCTCTCCATCGGCGGGTACCGCAACTCGCCGTCCTCGTTCTTGGTGAACACGACGGGCTTCCAGTCCAGCTTGATGTGGTCGGCCGGCGTCGACGAGTGCGGATCGCCGGTCAGGTACGCCATCGTGTGCTTCATGTAGTTCTCGTCGTCGCGCTGGGGGAAGTCGTCGCGCATGTGGCCGCCACGGCTCTCCTCGCGGTTCTGCGCGGCGTAGACGACGACCTCGGCGATGTCGAGCAGGAAGCCCAGCTCGACGGCCTCGAGCAGATCGGTGTTGAACCGCTTTCCCTTGTCGTCGACGTGCACGTTCTTGTAGCGCTCGCGCAGCTCCTTGATGACGCCGAGGACGTGCTCGAGCGAGTCGTGGGTGCGGAACACCTGGGCACCCTTGTCCATCTCGTCCTGCAGCTTCTTGCGCAGCACCGCGATGCGCTCGGTGCCGGCGTTGTTGCGCAGGCCCTCGATCATGTCGCGCACGCCGTTCACCGCGTCATCCGGCAGCGGCACGAAGTCTGCCGTCTTGACGTACTCGACAGCGTTGCGGCCGGCGCGCTTGCCGAACACGTTGATGTCCAGCAGCGAGTTGGTGCCCAGACGGTTCGAGCCGTGCACCGAAACGCAGGCGCACTCTCCGGCGGCGTAGAGACCCGGGACCGTCTCGGTGTTGCTCTGCAGCACCTCGGCGTTGTTGTTGGTCGGGATGCCGCCCATCGCGTAGTGCGCGGTGGGCATCACCGGTACGGGCTCGACGACCGGGTCGACGCCCAGGTAGGTGCGCGCGAACTCGGTGATGTCGGGGAGCTTGGTCTCGAGGACCTCGGCGCCCAGGTGCGTGCAGTCGAGCAGCACGTAGTCCTTGTGCGGACCGGCGCCACGGCCCTCCGCGACCTCCTGCACCATGCTGCGCGCGACGATGTCACGGGGAGCGAGGTCCTTGATGGTGGGGGCGTAGCGCTCCATGAAGCGCTCACCGGAGGCGTTGCGCAGGATCGCGCCCTCACCGCGGGCGCCCTCGGTGAGGAGGATGCCGAGGCCGGCGAGGCCGGTCGGGTGGAACTGGAAGAACTCCAGGTCCTCCAGCGGCAGGCCCTTGCGCCACACGATGCCGACGCCGTCACCGGTGAGGGTGTGCGCGTTCGAGGTGGTCTTGAAGATCTTGCCGAAGCCGCCGGTCGCGAAGATCACGGCCTTGGACTGGAACACGTGCAGTTCGCCGGTGGCGAGGTCGTATGCGACGACGCCCGCGATCTGGGTCTTCCCCTCGGCGTCCTTCACGGTGACGAGGTCGAGCACGTAGAACTCGTTGAAGAAGTTGATGCCGAGCTTGACGCAGTTCTGGAACAGCGTCTGCAGGATCATGTGCCCGGTGCGGTCGGCGGCGTAGCAGGCACGGCGCACCGGCGACTTGCCGTGCTCGCGGGTGTGACCGCCGAACCGGCGCTGGTCGATCTTGCCCTCGGGGGTGCGGTTGAACGGCAGCCCCATGTTCTCGAGGTCGATGACGGCGTCGATCGCCTCCTTGGCCAGGATCTCCGCGGCATCCTGGTCGACCAGGTAGTCACCGCCCTTGACGGTGTCGTAGGTGTGCCATTCCCAGTTGTCGTCCTCGACGTTGGCGAGCGCCGCCGCCATACCGCCCTGCGCCGCACCGGTGTGCGAGCGAGTGGGGTACAGCTTGGAGATGACGGCCGTCTTCGCGCCGGGGCCCGCCTCGATGGCCGCCCGCATCCCGGCGCCTCCGGCGCCGACGATGACGATGTCGAACTGGTGGTAGTGCACGCCGTCGCGGACGACGGAATCCTGGGTCTGCGCAGTCACTCGTATGCCTATCTCTTACGCTCTGATCAGTTGCCGACGGCCTGGCAGGTCTCCCACATGACGCCGCTCTCGAGCACGCCGTTGCAGGGGTCGAAGGTGAACACCACGAGGGTGCCCAGCACGATCAGCAGGGCGGCGGCGAGGCCGATCGCCCAGACGAGCGCCTTGCGGGCGCCCTCGTGCGTGACGTAGTCGTTGACGATCGTGCGCATGCCGTTGCCGCCGTGGATCAGGGCGAGCCAGAGCATCAGCACGTCCCACCACTGCCAGAACGGCGTGGCGTACTTGCCGGCGACGAAGCCGAAGTCGACACCGTGGATGCCCTCGCCGACCATCAGGTTGACGAACAGGTGGCCGAAGATCAGCACGATCAGCACGACACCGGAGAGGCGCATGAACAGCCATGCCCACTTCTCGATGTTGAAACCGCGGGTGCGGCGGGCGGGAGCAGTCGCTGTGGCGGTCATCAGTGGCCTCCTCCGAACGCGAGCATGAGGTGGCGCGGGACGAAGCCGGCCATGAGGACGACCCAGACACCGAGCACGCCCCAGAACATCTGGCGCTGATAGCGGGCGCCCTTCGACCAGAAGTCGATCAGGATGATCCGCAGTCCGTTCATGGCGTGGAACACGATGCCGGCGACGAGAACGACCTCTCCGACCGCCATCACGGGGTTCTTGTAGGTGCCGATGACCGCGTCGTAGGCCTCGGGAGACACGCGGATCAGGGACGTGTCGAGCACGTGCACCAGAAGGAAGAAGAAGATGGCGACGCCGGTGATCCGGTGAAGCACCCAGGACCACATGCCTTCGCGCCCTCGATAGAGGGTGCCGCGCGGGGTCTTGGATGTCGTCTCCGAAATCGACGGTGTCAAGCGAGTGCTTGCGGACACTTTCGTCCTCCCTGATCGATCCTGATCGATGTGACTCGGGGCGCGCCACAGCGGGCACGCGTGATCGGGTCCATCCTATTCCTGTTCGTTCGCTGGGAGCGAGCAAGGCACACCTAACTATCTTGACGTCAAGATTTCTCCGCGCCGGTAGCCTGGACGACATGAGAGAGCCCATCGAGGACTTCTACGCCGTCATTCCCGCGGGCGGCATCGGCAGCAGGCTGTGGCCCCTGTCCCGTGCGGATGCACCGAAGTTCCTGCACGACCTGACCGGATCCGGGCACTCGCTGCTGCGCGACACGTGGGACCGCCTGGAACCGCTGGCCGGCGCCGACCGTATCGCCGTGGTCACCGGGCGGGCGCACCGCGCCGCCGTCGAGGAGCAGCTGCCCGGCATCCCCGACCACAACGTCTTCCTCGAGTCCGAGCCGCGCGAGTCGGCGGCGGCGATCGGCCTGGCGGCCGCCGTCCTGCATCGCCGCGACCCCGACGTGATCATCGGGTCGTTCAGCGCGGATCACGTGATCCGCGGGTCGCGCGTCTTCGAGTTCGCCGTGCGGGATGCGGTGGAGGTGGCGCGCGAGGGGTACATCTGCACCATCGGCATCTCGCCCACCGAGCCGTCCGTGGGCTTCGGCTACATCAAGCGCGGAGCGGAGCTGGTCGTCGAGGGCGCGCGCGAGGCGGCGCTGGTCGAGCGCTTCGTGGAGAAGCCGGACCTCGAGACCGCCAAGGGCTACCTCGCCGAGCGCACCTATCTGTGGAACGCGGGCATGTTCATCGCGAAGGCGAGTGTGCTGCTCGAGGAGCTCGCACTCAACGAGCCCGAGCTGCACGCAGGGCTGATGGAGCTCGCGGAGGCGTGGGACGACAGGGAGAGGCGCGGTCCCGCGGTGGACCGCATCTGGCCGCGCCTGAAGAAGATCGCGATCGACTACGCCGTCGCGGAGCCCGCGGCGGAGCGCGGGCGGCTCGCTGTGGTACCAGGGCACTTCGACTGGGACGACGTGGGCGACTTCGCCTCGCTCACCAAGCTCATCACCAACGGCCGCAAGAACGATCTCGCGGTGCTCGGGCCCAAGGCCCGCGTGCTGAGCGATGCCGCCAGCGGCATCCTGGTCAGCCAGACCTCGCGGGTGATCAGCCTGGTCGGGGTGAAGGACATCGTCGTGGTCGACACTCCGGACGCGCTGCTGGTGACCACGGTGGAGAACGCCCAGCGTGTCAAGGGCGTCGTCGAGTCGCTGAAGGTCACCGGCCGCGGCGACGTGCTGTAGTGGGTGCCGCCCAACGGATGCGGGCGGGCATCATCTCAGATTTGTAACCTTTCGCCACCCGATGCATGGGTGCGTTCGAAACAGTAGGTAACTTTGATCGATCCGCGATGGGCGCGGATCTTTCCCGGGAGGCTCGAGTGACCATCTCCACCACCAAGAAGCTCATCGGCGCTACCCTCGCCGCGGGCGTCGTCTTCGCACTCGCCGGCTGCGGCCAGGCGCCCGAGGAGACGGAGGGCGGCGCAAAGCCCGTCGACTCCGACTTCCTTCCCTGCCTCGTCTCGGACGCCGGCGGCTGGAACGACAAGTCGTTCAACCAGTCGGCGAAGGAGGGCATGGACAGCGCGGCCGAAAAGATCGGCGTCAAGCCGCTCGAGTTCGAGTCCGCCAACGACAACGACTACGCACCCAACCTCGAGACCGCCGTCTCGGAGGGCTGCACGCTGATCGTCTCGGTCGGCTTCAAGCTCTCGGCCGCGACGATCGAGTCCGCCACGGCGAACCCCGACATCAACTACGCGATCATCGACGACTGGGCCGACGCGGACTTCGACGGCAAGACCGACGCACCGAACATCAAGCCCCTCGTCTTCGACACCGCTCAGGCGGCCTACCTCGGCGGCTACGCCTCGGCGGCATGGTCGGCTCAGGCCGGCGTGAACAAGGTCGGCACCTTCGGCGGCATGCAGATCCCGTCGGTCGCCGTGTTCATGGACGGCTTCCAGCTCGGCGTCGAGAAGTACAACGAGGACAAGAGCGCCGGCGTCCAGGTGTTCGGCTGGGACACCAAGACCCAGAAGGGCTCGTTCACCGGCGGCTTCGACGCGAACGACACGGCCAAGCAGACCGCTCAGGGCGTGCTCGACCAGGGCGTCGACGTCATCCTCCCCGTCGGCGGACCGATCTACCAGAGCGCCGCAGCGGCGATCAAGGACAGCGGCAAGGACACGCTCCTCGTCGGTGTCGACAGCGACCTCGCCGTCGCCGACCCGAGCGTCGCCGACGTCACCTTCGTGTCGATCATGAAGGCGATCGACCAGGCTGTGAACGATGTCACGGTCGCCGCATCGAAGGGCGACTTCAAGGCCGAGCCTTACATCGGAACGCTCGAGAACGAGGGCGTGAAGCTCTCCGGCTTCGGCGAGTTCGAGGGCCAGCTGCCCGACGGCCTCACCGACGAGCTGGCCGAGCTGCAGAAGCAGATCATCGCCGGTGACATCACCGTGGAGTCCCCGAACTCTCCGTGACCTCACCTCACCCGCACGGGGCGAGCAGCGCATTCCGCTGCTCGCCCCGTGCCCGTGAGCGGACTCTTCTGGATAAGGTGCAGATATGAAGCTCGAACTTCGCGGCATCACCAAGCGATTCGGCACTCTGGTGGCAAACGACCACATCGACCTCGTGGTCGAGCCCGGTCAGATCCACGCGCTGCTGGGTGAGAACGGCGCAGGAAAATCAACGCTGATGAACGTCCTGTACGGCCTCTACCAGGCCGACGAGGGCGACATCCTCCTCGACGACGTCGTGCAGCACTTCCGAGGACCCGGCGACGCGATGGCGGCCGGTATCGGAATGGTGCACCAGCACTTCATGCTGGTGCCGGTGTTCACCGTGGCCGAGAACGTCATGCTCGGTCACGAGCAGACCAAGGGGCTGGGCGTGCTCGACATCGCCAAGGCCCGCGCGCACGTGCGCGCCGTCGCCGAGCGATTCGGCTTCGACATCGACCCGGACGCGATCGTCGGCGATCTGCCGGTGGGCGTGCAGCAGCGGGTCGAGATCATCAAGGCGCTCTCGCGGGACGCCAAGGTCCTCGTCTTCGACGAGCCGACCGCGGTGCTGACCCCGCAGGAGACCGACGAGCTGATGGGCATCATGCGCCAGCTCCGCGACGAGGGGACGGCGATCGTCTTCATCACGCACAAGCTGCGCGAGGTGCGCGAGGTCGCCGACACGATCACCATCGTGCGCCTCGGCAAGATCGTCGGGGAGGCCTCTCCGACGGCGAGCAACGCCGAACTGGCATCCCTGATGGTGGGCCGTGCGGTCGAACTGACTGTGCAGAAGGAACCGCCGAACCCCGGCGAGGGCGGCCTCGAGGTCAGCGGGCTGCGTGTGCTCACGCCGGCCGGAGCCATCGTCGTCGACGGCGTCGACTTCACCGTGCGCCCCGGCGAGGTGCTCGCCATCGCGGGCGTGCAGGGCAACGGACAGACCGAGCTCGTCGAGGCGCTCGTGGGCCTGGCCGCGCGGGTCGAAGGGTCGATCTCGCTCGACGGCACCGAGCTCGTCGGACGCAGCGTCCGCGCCATCCTCGACGCCGGCGTCGGCTTCGTGCCGGAGGACCGCACCGAGGACGGCCTCGTCGCCGCATTCTCGGTCGCCGAGAACCTGATCCTCGATCGCACCTCGGATCCGGCGTTCAGCACGGCCGGGACCGTGCGCCGCGGTGTGCTGGAGGACTTCGCCAAGGAGCGGATCGCCGAGTACGACATCCGCGCCCAGGGGCCGCACACGCCTGCCGGGACGCTGTCCGGCGGCAATCAGCAGAAGGTCGTCATCGCACGCGAGATGAGTCGTGAGCTCCGGCTGCTGGTGGCTGCCCAGCCGACGCGCGGTGTCGATGTCGGCTCGATCGAGTTCATCCACAAGCGCATCATCGAGACCCGGGATGCCGGTGTGCCGGTCGTGGTCGTCTCGACCGAGCTCGACGAGGTCGCGGCACTGGCCGACAGGATCGCTGTGATGTATCGCGGAAACATCATCGGGATCGTGCCCGGTGACACGCCAAGAGAGAAGCTGGGGCTGATGATGGCCGGAGTGGCCGATGCGGAGGTGACCGAATGAGCGGGACGACACCCGGGGCGGGCGATGCGACCAAGGGGCTGCCGCCCGAGCAGCTGCCGCCCAGCTCCGGCATCCCCGGCAGCGAGCGCGAAGACCTCGCACCGCCGCGCAGCAATGTGCTGATCAAGGAGATCATGCGCAGCAGCGCGGTCACCACGGTGCTGGCGATCGTGCTGGCACTCCTGGTCGGAGGCGTACTCATCGCACTGACCAACGAAGACGTGCAGAAGACGTCGGTGTACTTCTTCGCGCGTCCCGGCGACATGCTGAACGCGGTCTGGGTCGCGGTGTACGACGGCTACGAGGCGCTGTTCCGCGGCGCGATCTTCAACGCGAGGGGCAACACCTTCGCCGCGCAGATCAAGCCGCTGACGAACACTCTGGGCTTCGCCGCACCGCTGATCGCGGCGGGCCTCGGCGTCGCTCTCGCCTTCCGCGTCGGTCTGTTCAACATCGGTGCACGCGGGCAGATGCTCATCGCCGTCGGCTTCGCGGGACTGTTCACGTTCTCGCTGGATCTGCCGATCTGGCTGCACATTCCGGCCACGCTCATCGTCGGCATCGCCGGCGGTGCGCTCTGGGGCGGCATCGCCGGCCTCATCAAGGCGCGCACCGGTGCGCACGAGGTGATCCTCACGATCATGCTCAACTACATCGCGTACTACCTGCTGCTCTGGATGATCCGCACCCCGGGTCTGCTGCAGAAGCCCGGCACCAACCAGGCGCTGGGGTCGCCGACACCGGAGACCGCGCGGTTCCCCGAACTTCTCGGACCGCGCTTCCCGCTGCTCGATCTCGGCTTCGTGCTGGTGATCGTCGCGACCCTGTTCGTGTGGTGGCTGATCGAGCGCTCGTCTCTTGGCATGCGGATGCGGGCCGTCGGCGAGAACCCGCACGCGGCGCGCGCGGCGGGCATCAACGTGCAGCGCATCTACGTGTACGCGATGCTGTTCGCCGGCGGTCTGGCGGGCCTTGCCGGCATGAACCAGGTGCAGGGCGCGGTCACGACCGGCATCACCGAGACGATCGACGCCGGCATCGGCTTCGACGCGATCACGGTGGCGCTGCTCGGGCGCAGCAGGGCGTGGGGCACTTTCGCCGCAGGCATCCTGTTCGGTGCGCTGAAGGCGGGGTCGTTCTCGATGCAGGCGCAGGACATCCCGGTCGACATCGTGCTGGTGGTGCAGTCGCTCGTGGTGCTGTTCATCGCGGCCCCGCCGCTGCTGCGCACGGTGTTCTTCCTCCCCAAGACGGATGCTGAGAAGGCCGCCAAGGCGCGAGCCAAGGCTGCGAAGAAGGCGGTGGCGGCATGAGCACGCTCGCACAGACCGAGGCGTCCGACGGGACGGTGCAGCTCGCGACCGTTCGCGAGCGCAAGTGGAAGACGCCCATCGTCCTGGCATCGGTGACGGTGCTGCTGGCCCTGCTGTTCCTCATGGTTCCGCGCACGGGCACGAGCACGTTCCGGCTCAGCGACCGCTCGTCGGCGATCAAGCTGCCCGACGTCCCGCTGCCCACGGCGCTGACCTGCTGGGTGCTCATCGCCGTCATGATCCTGCTCGTGGCGCTCGCCGTCGTCCAGGTGCAGGCGTACCGCACGCCGCCGCTCTGGCTGATCTCGGTGTTCGGCGTCGTCGGCGTGCTCGCCTTCCTGGTCTGGGCCTCCGCCGGCGGACTCGTGCCGGTCACCAGCCTGCTGGTCGGCGCGGTGTCCCTGTCGGTGCCGCTCGTGTTCGGTGCTCTCGGCGGCGTGATCGGCGAGCGCGCCGGAGTGGTCAACGTGGCCATCGAGGGGCAGCTGCTGCTCGGCGCCTTCTCTGCGGCGCTGCTGTCGAGCATCACCGGCAACCCGTTCGTCGGGCTGTTCGGTGCGATGGTCGGCGGCGTGCTCGTCGCGAGCGTGCTCGCGGCGTTCGCGATCAAGTACCTCGTCGAGCAGGTCATCGTCGGTGTCGTGCTGAACGTGCTGGTGACCGGACTCACCGGATTCCTCTACGGGGCGCTGCTGGCTCCGAACGAGGCGACTCTGAACACCGCGGTGCGCTTCGAGCGGATCAAGATCCCGCTGCTGGGCGACATCCCTGTGATCGGTCCGGTGCTGTTCAACCAGACGATCATCGTGTACCTGATGTTCGTCACGGTCGCACTCGTGGCGTGGGGCCTGTACCGCACCCGCTGGGGTCTGCGCCTGCGGGCGGTCGGAGAGCACCCCAAGGCCGCCGACACCGTCGGCATCCGCGTGAACCCGACCCGATTCTGGAACGTGCTGCTCGCCGGTGCCATCGCGGGCATCGGCGGGGCGTACTTCACCCTCGTGTCGGTGCCGCAGTTCGGCAAGGAGATGACGGCGGGTCTGGGCTTCATCGCCCTCGCCGCCGTGATCTTCGGACGCTGGGACCCGATCCGCGCGACGCTCGCGGCGCTGCTGTTCGGCTTCGTGACCAACCTGCAGAACCTGCTCGTGATCCTGAAGACGCCGATTCCCGGTGAGTTCATGCTCATGCTGCCGTACCTGGTGACGCTGCTCGCGGTGGCCGGGTTCGCCGGACAGATCAAGGCGCCGGCAGCCGACGGCAAGCCGTACATCAAGTCCTAGGAGGACGGAACACAGATGACCGACATCGACTGGGACGATCTGCGCCAGGTCGCGACCGAAGCGATGCAGAAGGCGTACGCGCCGTACTCGCGATACAAGGTGGGTGCAGCGGCGCTCGTCGACGACGGACGGGTCGTGGCGGGATGCAACGTGGAGAACGCCTCGTACGGGGTGACGCTGTGCGCCGAGTGCGCGCTGGTGGGTGATCTGCACATGTCCGGCGGTGGCAAGCTCGTCGCGTTCGTGTGCGTGAACGGCGACGGGCAGACGATCATGCCCTGCGGCCGCTGCCGTCAGCTGCTGTTCGAGCACGCGACCCCGGGAATGCTCCTGGAGACGGTCTCCGGCATCCGCACGATCGACGAGGTGCTGCCCGACGCGTTCGGGCCGCGCGCCCTCCGGCAGGCTCAGGGACCGGTTGGAGAAGGACGATGAGCGTGGAACCGTTCGACGCCGTCGACGTCATCCGCGCGAAGCGCGACGGCGGCGCTGTCCCCGAGGACGCACTGCGATGGATGGTGGACGCGTACACCCGCGGCTACGTCTCCGACGCGCAGATGGCCTCGTTCGCGATGGCAGTGTTCCAGCGCGGCATGGAGCGTGACGAGATCCGGGTGCTCACCGATGCGATGATCGCGACGGGGGAGCGGATGAGCTTCGCCTCGCTCGGCAAGCGCACCGTCGACAAGCACTCCACCGGCGGCGTGGGCGACAAGATCACCCTGCCGCTCGCCCCTCTGGTCGCCGTGTTCGGCGTGGCGGTGCCGCAGCTCTCGGGCCGCGGCCTCGGCCACACCGGCGGCACCCTGGACAAGCTCGAGGCGATCCCCGGCTGGCGCGCGGCGCTGTCGAACGAGGAGATGTTCGCGCAGATGAAGTCCGACGTCGGCGCGGTGATCTGCGCCGCCGGCTCGGGGCTGGCCCCTGCGGACAAGAAGCTGTACGCGCTGCGCGATGTCACCGGCACGGTCGAGGCGATCCCGTTGATCGCGTCGAGCATCATGTCGAAGAAGATCGCCGAGGGCACCGATGCGCTCGTGCTGGACGTGAAGTTCGGCTCGGGTGCGTTCATGCAGGACATCGACCGCGCGCGCGAACTGGCTCGTACGATGGTCGCGCTCGGCACCGATTCGGGTGTGGCCACGACTGCGCTGCTCACCGACATGAACGTGCCGCTCGGCCTCGCCATCGGCAACGCCAATGAGGTGCGCGAGTCGGTGGAGGTGCTCGCCGGAGCCGGCCCCGCCGACGTCCGCGAGCTCACCGTCGCGCTCGCGCGCGAGATGCTCGCACTGGCCGGGCAGCCGGATGCCGACGTCGAGGCCGCCCTGGATGACGGTCGTGCGATGGATCAGTGGAAGGCGATGATCCGCGCGCAGGACGGCGACCCGGATGCCGCACTGCCGACCGCCCGCGAGACGCATGTCATCACCGCACCGGAATCCGGCGTCGTGACCCGCATGGAGGCGCTGCCCTTCGGAATCGCCGCCTGGCGCCTCGGTGCCGGACGCGCACGGGCGGAGGATCCGGTCATCCACGCGGCGGGCATCGACCTGCACGTCAAGCCCGGAGAGTCCGTTGCCGCCGGACAGCCGGTGTTCACGCTCTCCGCCGAGGATCCCGCGCGTTTCGCACGCGCACTCGAGGCTCTCGAGGGCGCGTGGGCCATCGGGGCCGAGGCGCCCGTGTCCGGCCCGCTGGTGCGCGAGCGCATCACCGCCTGAACCGACCGATTCCCGAGGAGACCCGATGACCATCGACCAGAACGGCGACGTCCGTGTGCAGGGCGTCTCGCTGCGCGGCCTGCCCAAGGTCTCGCTGCACGACCACCTCGACGGGGGCGTGCGACCGGAGACGATCCTCGAGCTGGCTGACGCGCACGGCGTCAGCGCCCCGGCATCCGACGCCCCCGCCCTGCGCCGCTGGATCGGCGCGCAGAGCGACTCCGGCTCGCTGCCGAAGTACCTCGAGACGTTCTCGCTGACCACCGCCGTCATGCAGACCGCCGACGGGCTGGCGCGCGTGGCGCGCGAGTTCGTCGCCGACCTGGCGGCCGACGGCGTGATCTACGGCGAGGTGCGCTGGGCGCCTGAGCAGCATCTCGTCGGAGGGCTCTCGCTGACCGAGGCCGTCGACGCCGTGCAGCGCGGCATCGAGGAGGGCGAGGACGAGGCGGATGCCGCGGGTCGCAGCATCCGCGTCGGCCAGATCCTGTCCGCGATGCGGCAGGCGGATCGCACCCGTGAGATCGCCGAGCTCGCGGTGGCCTACCGCGGCCGAGGCGTCGTCGGATTCGACATCGCCGGTCCGGAGGACGGTTTCCCGCCCGCCGCACATCGCGAGGCGTTCGACTACCTCGCCGGGGAGTTCTTCCCCGTGACCGTGCATGCCGGTGAGGGTGCGGGACCCGCCTCGATCCGGTCTGGGCTGATCGACGGCCGCGCTCTGCGCCTCGGGCACGGTGTGCGCATCGCCGAGGACCTGCAGATCATCGACCATGAGGGCGACGAGGTGCAGGTGCAGTTCGGCGATCTGGCTCGCTGGGTGCGGGATCGGGAGATCCCGCTCGAGCTGTCGCCGTCGTCGAACCTGCAGACCGGGGCATCCGCGCTGTGGGGCGACGACCTCGCCGACCACCCGTTCGACCTGCTCTACCAGCTCGGCTTCGCGGTGACGGTGAACACCGACAACCGCACCATGAGCGGCACCTCGCTGACACGGGAACTGGCACTGCTGGTGGACGCGTTCGGCTACGACCTGGAGGATCTGGAGACCTTCCAGTTCAACGCCGCCTCGGCGGCCTTCCTCCCCGTCGAGGAGCGCGAGGAACTGGTCGAGATCATCGCGGAGGGCTTCGAGCGCTGAGTTCTGCCAGGATGGGAGGATGAGCTCCGTCTTCATCGCCGGCCCCGCCTCCTGGAACTCCCTGGTCGTGCTGGACAGGCTTCCCGAGCCTGTGCCGCACATGCAGTTCGCCGAGGACTCCTGGGAGACTTTGGGCGGCACCAGCGCCGGCAAGGCGCTGAGCCTGACTTCGCTCGGACGCGACGTGCTGCTGTACGCGACCAGCGGGACCGACGCGCCGGGCGCCCGCGTACGCGCCGCATTGGCGGATGCTGGTGTGCCGACCCTCTGGGCCGACGGTGCGACCGAGCGGCACCTCAATCTCATGACGCGGGCGGGAGAGCGCGTGTCGCTCTATCTCGCGTCGCCGGATGCCGCAGACGGCGCCGGTGATGCCGTGCTCGAAGCGGCGATGGCGGATGCCGAGGTGCTGGTGCTCGACCTGGCCGCCGAACCGCTGCGGCTCCTGCCGCTCGCCCGGCGCTCCGGCCGGCCGATCTGGGTGGACGTGCACGACTACGACGGCGAGGCGGAGTTCCACCGGCCGTTCCTGGCGGCGGCGGACGCGGTGTTCTGCAACGCCGACAGGCTGGCCGACCCGGTCGCCTTCCTGCGGTCGCGTATCGACGCGGGCGCCTCGCTGGCGGTCTGCACGCTCGGCGCCGAGGGCGCGGTCGCGGTGGATGCCGCAGGGGACGTGCACCGGGTCTCGGCCGTGCCCGTCGAGGTGCTCGACACCAACGGTGCCGGCGACGCGTTCCTCGCGGGCGTGCTGCACGCGCACCTCGACGGAGCGGATGTGCCCGCCTCGCTGTCCGCTGGTGCACGCTCCGCGTCATCGGTGCTGGGTACTCGCCACCTGCATCCGCTGCTGGACGACGTGCTCCGCTGAGCCGAGTGCGGGCGCCGCTCAGCGCAGGGCGTCGGCGACCGCGCCGACGTGCTCGGTGAGCTGCGCGCGCATGTCCTCGTCGGAGATCGTGGGCGTGCCGTCTCCTGCCTGCGGACCGTAGTCGCCGAAGGACGCGTGCGAGGCGCCCTCGATCTCCACCAGCTCGGCGTCCTCAGGCAGCAGGTGCCGGGCATCCGCGATCTTCTGCGGGGTGGACAGGCCGTCCTCGCTGCCCGACAGGCTGAGCACCGGAAGGCCGGATTCGGCCAGATCGTTCGCACAGTACGAGGCGAACAGCACCAGGGCGTCGGCGTCTTCCGCCAGCTGGCACGAGCGCACTCCGCCGAGCGAATGGCCGCCGACCATCCAGGTGCTGATGTCGGGGGCGGCGGAGGTGAAGGCATCCATCCCGCGCAGGTCGAAGAACGCCAGGTTCAGCCAGGGACGGGTGATCACGACGGTGATGCCGTCCTCGGCGGCGAGATCCTGCAGTTTCGCGATGTACGCCTCCGGCTGCACCTTCGCGCCGGGGATGAACACGAGGCCGACCTCGGAGTCGCCGTCCGCGGGGGAGAGCACGACGCCCTCCGGGGCGTCAGCGTCGATCGTCAGTGCCGGGTTCTGCTCGGCCTCGGCCAGGGGGCCGGGCTCGGCGGTCATCACGCCGACCTGGCTCCAGATCACGGTGCCGCCCACGACGAGGATCACGAGGGCGAGCAGACTCCACAGCGTCCAGCGGAGCACCCGCCTCCCGCGCTTCTCCGGCATGCTTCCAGGCTATCGTCGCGCGACGCCCGGATGCGTGCGCAGGTACTCCTCGAACGCCTCGTACGTGCTCAGCGCGGGGGTGTAGCCGAAGTCGCGCTTCAGCCGGTCGTTCGCGAGCACCGGCCGCCAGCGCAGGAACGGCACCTTCTCGGGGCCGTGCTCGGTCAGATGCAGGAGGCGCCCCACCCGGAGCCCTGCCGACAGCGCCCATGCCGGGATCGTGAGCATTCCCTTGCCGAGCCGCGCGGCGAGCTCGGGAACGGTCATCCGGCCGTCGCCCGCGACGTTGTAGACGCCGGCGGGTCCGCCGGTCGCGGCCCGCACCATCGCACCGGCCACGTCGTCGACCCAGACGAACACGAACGGCGAGTCGGAGCCGGCGATGCGCAGCAGGCGGTCGCCGTCCCAGAGCGCGGTGATCTGGTTGTGCACGGTCGGTCCGAGGATGGTGCCGATCCGGAAGATCACCTGCTCCAGCTCCGGATGCGCGGTGCGGGCATCCGCCAGCATCTCCTCGACCAGGCGCTTGTGACGCGAGTAGGGGAACGCGTCGTTCCCGCGCAGCGGCTCGTCCTCGGTGATCCACTCAGGGTTGTCACCGTGATAACCATAGGCGGCCCCGGAGGACGACACGACGAGCCGCCGCACGCCGGCCTCGACGCATGCCGCGAGCACGTTGGCGGAACCGTCGACGTCGACGCGGTATTCCAGGGCGACGTCGCGACCGGGGTTCACGATGGCTGCGAGGTGCACCACGGTGTCGATCCGGTGCTTCTGCAGTACGGGGGCCAGCGACCCGGCATCCGTCACGTCGAACGGTTCGGAGACGACCTCCGGCACTGCGGAGGCACGCAGGTCACCGCTCACGACGAGCTCCACGTCAGGGTGCGCGGCGAGCAGCCGGGTCACGTGCGAGCCGAGGAACCCGGCGCCGCCGGTGACGAGGACGCGGGTCATGAGGGGTCTCCCGTCGTCGCGACGGCGTGCCGGGACGCGTCGCCGGTCGCCGAGCCGGTGCGGCGCCGCGTGTGCGCCGCCCAGAGCGTGGCGACGATGAGACCCGCGATGATGTCCCACACGCCCCACCAGCCGGCCACCACCGCCATGCCGCCCAGCCCGCCGAAGAACGTGAACACCAGGCCGAGTCCGAGACCGGCGTTGCGGATGCCCACCTCGAAGGTCATCGCCTTGCGCTCCCGGGTGCCGAGGCCGCCGAGGACGGCTGTGCCGTAGCCGAGGCCGAGGGCGACGGCGTCGTGGGCGGCGACCACCAGCAGCACGGTGCCCAGCACGCTGAGGAACACCGCCCAGTTGCCCACCAGCGCGCCGATGATGAAGCCGAGCAGCGCGATCAGGCTGAACCAGCGCACGACCGGCTGCACCTTCGCGGCGAAGCGCGGCGCCTTGGCGCGCAGCAGCAGACCGACCGCGAACGGCAGGCCGATGATCAGCACGATCTCGAGCAGCATCTGCCACGGGTTCAGTTCGACCGCGTGCAGCAGGGTTCGCGCCTTCGGGTGCAGCGAGCCCCAGAAGGCGATGCTCAGCGGCATCGCGACGATGTAGATGAGGTTGCCGACCGCGGTCAGCGACACCGACAGCGCCACGTTGCCCCCGGATCGGTGCGTCAGCACCTGCGAGATGTTGCCGGGAGGGCAGCACGCCACCAGCAGCATGCCGAGGGCCATGGAGGGCGTCACGGGCAGCACCAGGGTCAGCGCGAACGTCACGATCGGCAGCAGGAGCAGCTGCGCGAGGATCGCGATCACGAACGGCTTCGGGTGCTTCGCCACGACGCGGAAGTCGCGCGGGGCGGTGTCCAGCGCGATGCCGAACATGATCAGCCCCAGTACGACGTTGAGGATCATCAACGTGCCCGGGGTGAAGTTCAGGACCACCTCGTCGATGTTCATGCCTTCTCCAGGGCCTTCTTCTGCTTGCGCACGGCGGTGCGATAGGCGTGCTTGTTCACGTAGTACGACATCCGGTCGAGCCCGAGGTAGCGGTAGCCGCCGGTGAGGTCCGGCCAGGGCGATCCGGTGACGCGCTCGCGGAACCTCCGCGCGCGTTCGGGGGAGTGCTCCTCGGCGGCGAGATAGGCGGCGACCAGCTCGGCCTGCTCGTAGCGGCCCTGCCAGCCGATGCCGGACGCCTCGATCATGCCCATCACGTACAGCCCGTTGAACGACGGCGGGAAGACGTTGAGGAACAGCTCCGGGGCGGCGCCCTGCCAGTGCAGGTGCTCGCGATCGACGAACGGATAGTCCAGCGTGTACCCCGTCGCCAGCAGGATCAGGTCGTAGTCGCCGGAGGTTCCGTCCGTGAAATGCACGGTGTCGCCGTCGAAGCGGTCGATGCCGGGCCGGATGCGGAGGTCGCCCTGTCCGAGGTGGTTCAGGATCAGCGTGTTGACGATCGGATGCGACTCGTAGATCCGGTAGTCCGGCTTCGGGAACCCGAAGCGCACCGGGTCGCCGGTGAAGGCCTTCAGCACGCGCGTGTCGATCGCCTGCTTGATGCGGGCGGGCAGCGGACGCCCCTGGTTCAGCAGATCACTCGGTCTGCCCAGCAGGTAGCGCGGCACGAAGTAGTACCCGCGGCGCACGCTCATGTCGACGGATGCCGCGTGGTGCACGGCGTCCACGGCGATGTCGCACCCGGAGTTGCCTGCGCCGATGATGAGCACCCGCTTCCCGCCGAGCCGGGACGCGTCCTTGTAGGCGCTGGTGTGCATGATCTCGCCGGCGAAGTCCCCGGGGAAAGTCGGGACCTGCGGCTCGGCGAGGGTGCCGTTCGCGAGGATGACGCCGTCGTACCGCACGGGGTCGAGACCGGCGGCGTGGAGCATCCAGCCGCCGTCCGCGACCGGTTCGAGGCGTTCGACCTTGGTGTCGAACCGGAACAGCTCGCGCAGGCCGAACTCGTCGGCGTACGAGCCGAAGTACTTCTTGAGGACCCGATGCCCGGGATAGTCGACGTCGGAGTCCATCGGGAACTCGGTGAACTCGGTCGTGGTGCGAGACGAGATCAGGTGCGCGGACTCGTACATCGTGCTGCGCGGGTTGGTGATGTCCCACAGGCCGCCGACATCGTGCGAGGCCTCGTATCCCTCGACGATGATGCCCTGCGCCTGCAGCGCTCTGGCTGCCGCGAGTCCGGAGGGGCCGGCGCCGATGACGGCGTATCTCTTCATTTCTCTCCCGCACGACGACGTGCTGCCTTCTGTCGCCCCCCGGTCTCAGCGATCCTAACCCGGCTGGAATCCGGTGCCGAATCCTGCGATACCGAGGACGGTTCAGGAGAACAGCGCCACGACGCCGCGGACGAGCACCACGAGCGTGCCCGTCCACGCGCACAGCAGCATGATCCTGCGCGCGAGCGCGATCGGGATGCGCCGTGCCAGCCACCCGCCGAGCAGCATCCCCGCTGCTGTGCAGGCGCCCAGCAGGATGAGATCGGCGGGCGGCGAGGAGGGCAGGCCGCGGAGCGCCACCGACACCAGCCCGTATCCGAGGAAGATCACCTGGGCGCTCGCGGCGAACCGCCGCTGCGGCCAGTCGTCGCCCAGTGCAAAGGATGCGAGCGCCGGACCGGACAGACCGCTGGAGGCGTGCATGAACCCGGCGAGGGCTCCGGCGCCGATCGCGCCGCCCCGGCCGTGCAGGTGGCGCGCGACACGGCCGAAGCGCTGAGCGCTGAGCGCGAGCAGACCCATCGCCGCGATGAGCAGCAGCAGGGCGGCATCGGGCAGCACCAGCGCGGTGAGCGCGCCGAGCGGGGCCGCCACGAGACCGGCGCCGAGCAGCCATCGGGTGGGCGGCCAGTCCACCTCGCGCCAGGCGCCGGGCAGCGCGAAGAGGGAGGCGATCACGGCCAGCAGCACCGCGATCGTGACACCCTCCACCGGCCCGTAGACGAGGACGACGGGGCCGATCAGCACGAGCACGAACGCCAGCCCGGTGACGCGCTGGATGACCGCGGCGATCACGGTGACCGCCGCGGTCAGAGCGAGCAGCACTACGAGCGCTCCTCCAGCAGGGCGCGGACTGCGGCTTCGAGTTCGGCGACGGCGGTGCGGGCGGCATCCGCGTCGTCGGCTCTGGCGTCGATGTACACCTTGAGCTTCGGCTCGGTGCCGCTGGGCCGTACGATCACACGCGACCCGTCGGCGAGACGGTAGCGCAGCACGTCGCCCGCGGGCATGCCGGATGCTCCGGTGGCGAGGTCCTCGGCGGATGCCACGGCCCGCTGCCCGAACGCCGTGGGCGGTGTGCGGCGCAGCGAGGCCATGAGCCCTGTGATCACGGAGAGGTCGTCCACGCGGATCGACACCTGACCGCTCGCGAACCGCCCGACCTGCTCGCCGAGTTCGTCCAGCAGACCGGCGATCGTCGTGCCCCGGACCCGTGCGTCGGCGGCGAGACCCAGCAGCGCCACGGCGGCGGAGATGCCGTCCTTGTCGCGCACGGTCTCCGGGTTCACCAGATAGCCCAGCGCCTCCTCGAAGCCGAACACCATCCCCGGCGCGCGGGAGATCCACTTGAAGCCCGTCAGAGTCTCGTGGAAGTCCAGGCCGTACGCCTCGGCGATGGCACCGAGCCCGGGGGAGGAGACCAGCGAGCAGGCCAGCGATGCCCCCGAGGTTCCCTGGGCTGCCTTCGCGGCGCGCAGGCCCAGCAGCAGCCCGACCTCGTTGCCGGTCAGGCGGCGCCAGCCGCCCTCGGACGCGGCATCCGGGATCGCGACCGCGAGCCGGTCCGCGTCCGGGTCGTTCGCGATGACGAACTCGGCGTCCGCGGCGCGGGCCCGCTCGAACGCGAGGTCCATGGCGCCGGGCTCCTCCGGATTCGGGAACGACACCGTGCGGAACGTGGGGTCGGGCTCGCGCTGCTCGTCGACGACGCGCGGTGCCGGGTAGCCCGCCTTCTTCACGACGCGCGAGAAGGTCTCCCAACCGACGCCGTGCATGGCCGTGTACACCCAGCGCATTTCCTGCACGCCCAGCGGCGCAGGGGCGAGGGCGGCCGTCGCGGCGACGTAGGCCTCGACCAGGTCCTCGCCGGCGATCTCGTAGGCCCCCGAGCGCGGCAGCACGGTCACGTCACCGGCATCCGCCACCCGCTGGATCTCGGCGGCGATCTCGGCGTCGGCGGGCGAGACGATCTGCGAACCGTGGTCGTCACCGCCCAGGTACACCTTGTAGCCGTTGTCGTTCGGCGGGTTGTGGCTGGCGGTGACCATCACACCGGCATCCGCGCCCAGGTGCCGCACCGCGAATGCGAGCACCGGTGTGGGCAGCAGCCGGGGGAGCAGGATCGCTCGCAGCCCCGCACCGGCGAACAGCTCGGCGGAGTCGAGCGCGAACCGGCGCGAGTTGCGGCGACCGTCGTAGCCGATCACCACGGTCGGCGCGCCCGCCGAGCGACCCTTCAGATAGGCGGCGAAGCCGGCTGCGGCCTGCGCCACCAGCACCCGGTTCATGCGGTTGCTGCCGGCGCCGAGCGCCCCGCGAAGACCGGCGGTGCCGAAGGCGAGGCGGCCGGCGAACCGATCCGAGAGATCTGCGACCGCGGCGGCGTCGCCGGAGGCGGCGCGGGTGATCACACCGGCCAGTTCGTCGCGCGTCTCGGAGTCGGGGTCCTGCCGCAGCCAGGCGCGGGCCGTGGCGAGCAGCTCGGCGTTCACAGCGCCTCGATCACTCGGGCCAGCAGTGCCGAGATCACCGGCTCGGCGGCCTGACCGGCCTCGATCACCTCGGCGTGGCTGAGAGGGGTCTTCTGGATGCCGGCGGCGAGGTTGGTGATCAGCGAGAACCCGAGGATCTCCATGCCCGCTTCGCGTGCCGCGATGGCCTCGAGCGCGGTGGACATGCCGACGATGTGCCCGCCGATGGCCTTCGCCATCTGCACCTCGGCCGGGGTCTCGTAGTGCGGTCCGCGGAACTGCGTGTACACGCCCTCGTCCAGCGAGGGATCCACGGTTCGTGCGATGTCGCGGAGGCGCTGCGAGTACAGGTCGGTGAGGTCGATGAAGGTCGCGCCCTCGAGGGGCGAGTCGGCGGTGAGGTTGATGTGGTCGCTGATCAGCACGGGCTGTCCCGGCTTCCAGGTCTCGCGCACGCCGCCTGCGCCGTTGGTGAGGACCATGATCTTCGCACCGGTGGCGGCGGCGGTGCGCACCGAGTGCACGACCCGGCGCACGCCGTGGTCCTCGTAGTAGTGCGTGCGTGCGCCGATCACGAGCACGTTCTTGCCGTCGGGGGTGCGGATGCTGCGCAGCGTCCCGACGTGGCCCTCCAGGGCGGGCTTCGAGAAACCGGTGACCTCGGTCGCCGGAACCGTCGCGACGGTCTCGCCGATGAGCTCGGCGGCCTTGCCCCAGCCCGATCCGAGCGTGAGGGCGATGTCGTGGTGGGAGACCCCGGTCAGCCGCGCGATGTCGGCTGCCGCCTGAGCGGCGACCTCGAACGGGTTCGCGCTCGGGTCGTCGAGGGGGTTGGTGAGAGTGTCTGGCATGAGACCACTCTAGGAACGTGCGGCCCCTGCTGCCAGCTTGGGGCTGTGTGCGGGCTCCCGGCCGGTACTGCGAGAATGGTATCCATGGCTCATTCCCCCTTCGCGAACAGGCAGAGCGTCGCCGTCCTCGGCGGCGGCCCCGGTGGTTACGAGGCAGCGCTCGCCGCGGCCCAGCTGGGGGCTGACGTCACCCTCGTCGAGCGCGTCGGCGTCGGCGGCTCCGCCGTCCTCACCGACGTGGTCCCCTCCAAGAGCCTGATCGCCACGGCGGACGCCGCCGTCGCGATCGCCGAGGCGTCCGATCTCGGAGTGCAGTTCTACGCGAAGGGCGACCACGGCAAGCCGCTCAAGCCCGAGATCGCGATCAACCTCGCTGCGGTGAACAAGCGCCTGATGGCGCTCGCAGGCCAGCAGTCCGAGGACATGCGCACCGCGCTCCTGGATGCCGGGGTGAAGATCCTCTCCGGCCACGGGCGCCTCGACGGACACAATGCGATCGTCGTGTCGACCGCGGTGGGCGGGACGGACTTCGATCGCGTCGAGGCCGACACCATCGTCGTGGCCGTGGGAGCCGCTCCGCGAGAGCTGGACTCGGCCAAGCCCGACGGCAAGCGCATCCTCACCTGGACGCAGCTGTACGACATGAAGGCGCTCCCGGAGCACCTCATCGTCGTGGGATCCGGCGTCACCGGCGCCGAGTTCGCCTCGGCGTACATGAACCTCGGCGCGAAGGTGACGCTGATCTCCAGCCGCGACCAGGTGCTCCCCGGCGAGGATCAGGACGCCGCGGCGGTGCTGGAGCGTGTTTTCAAGCGCGGCGGCATGCAGGTGCTGTCGAAGTCGCGCGCCGACAAGGTCGAGAAGACCAAGGACGGCGTCGTCGTCACTCTCTCCGACGGACGCACGGTCGAAGGCAGCCACTGCCTGCTCGCCGTGGGCTCGATCCCGAACACGCACGGCATCGGGCTCGAGGAGGCCGGCGTCGAGCTCACCGAGTCCGGACACATCCGGGTGAACAAGGTGGCGCGCACCTCGGTCTCGAACATCTACGCCGCAGGCGACTGCACGAACTTCTTCCCGCTGGCCTCCGTCGCCTCGATGCAGGGCCGCACCGCGGTGTTCCATGCCCTCGGCGACATCGTGATCCCGCTCGAGCAGCGCCGGATCACGGCGAACATCTTCACCGCCCCCGAGATCGCGACGGTCGGCTACTCCGAGAAGGACGTGCAGGAGGGCGTGATCGAGGGCATCGTGCACAAGCTTCCGCTGGCCGCCAACCCGCGCGCCAAGATGATGGGCATCCGCGACGGCTTCGTGAAGCTGATCGCCCGGCGGGGCTCTGGCACCATCATCGGTGGCGTGATCGTCGCCCCGAAGGCCTCCGAGCTGATCTATCCCATCGCCGTCGCGGTGGAGCGCCGGCTCACGGCCGACCAGGTGTCGCGCGTGTTCGCCGCGTACCCGTCGCTCACGGGCAGCATCACGGATGCCACCCGCGCGATGCACCAGGTCGCGATCTCCTGACCTCCGCGCTTCGACAGGCTCAGCGACCCACGTGGTTGGGTCCCTGAGCCTGTCGAAGGGCCGTAAGGGTATGTCAGCTGATGGTGAGCAGCTGGTGCCCTGCGGACACGGTGGCGCCTGCGTCGGCGTTGATGTTGCCGATCACGCCGTCCTTGTGCGCCTGCAGAGGCTGCTCCATCTTCATCGCCTCGAGAACCACGACCAGGTCGCCCTTGACGACCTGCTGGCCCTCCTCGACGGCGATCTTCACGACAGTGGCCTGCATCGGAGACTTCACCGCGTCACCGGAGGCGCCGGAGTTCGCCGTGGTCGCGTGGCTGCGACGGGACGGCGGCACGGCTGCCGGGCGTCCTGCGGTGCCGGATGCCACGGCGACACGGTCGGGCAGGCTGACTTCGAGGCGCTTGCCGCCGACCTCGACGACCACGGTGTGGCGTCCCGGCGCGGCGGCCGGGTCCTCGAGCTCGCCGTCCCAGGCGGGGATGTCATTGACGAACTCGGTCTCGATCCAGCGCGTGTAGACGCCGAACTCGCCGTTCTCGGCGGTGAAGGCGGGATCACGGACGACCTTGCGGTGGAACGGCAGCACAGTGGGCATGCCGGACACCTCGAACTCGTCCAGAGCGCGGCGTGCGCGCTCGAGAGCCTCGGCACGGTCCTTGCCGGTGACGATGATCTTCGCCAGCAGGGAGTCGAAGGCGCCGGAGACCTGGTCGCCGGCGGTCACGCCGGAGTCGAGGCGGACGCCGGGGCCGCCGAACGTCTTGAAGACGTGGATCGGGCCGGGCTGGGGGAGGAACCCGCGACCCGGGTCCTCGCCGTTGATGCGGAACTCGAGGGAGTGGCCCTGCGGCTCCGGGTCGGCGTAGTCGATGGTGCCCCCGGCGGCGATGCGGAACTGCTCGCGCACCAGGTCGATGCCGGTGACCTCCTCGGAGACGGGGTGCTCGACCTGCAGGCGGGTGTTCACCTCGAGGAACGACACGGTTCCGTCGGCGCCGATGAGGAATTCGCAGGTTCCGGCTCCGACGTAGCCGACCTCCTTGAGGATCGCCTTCGACGCGGCGTACAGCTGGTCGTTCTGCTCCTCCGTGAGGAACGGCGCGGGGGCCTCTTCGACGAGCTTCTGGTGCCGGCGCTGCAGCGAGCAGTCGCGGGTGGAGATGACGACGACGTTTCCTGCGGAGTCCGCCAGGCACTGGGTCTCGACGTGACGCGGCTTGTCGAGGTACTTCTCGACGAAGCACTCACCGCGGCCGAAGGCCGCGACGGCCTCGCGGGTGGCTGACTCGAACAGCTCGGCGACCTCATCCAGCTCGCGGGCGACCTTCAGGCCGCGGCCGCCGCCGCCGTAGGCGGCCTTGATGGCGATGGGCAGACCGTGCTCCTGCGCGAAGGCGATGACCTCGTCGGCGCCGGCGACGGGACCGGGGGTGCCGGGCGCGAGCGGCGCGCCGACCTTCTCGGCCACGTGGCGGGCGGTGACCTTGTCACCGAGCGCCTCGATCGCCTCGGGGGATGGGCCGATCCAGGTCATTCCTGCGCCGATGACGGCGCGGGCGAAGTCGGCGTTCTCGGCGAGGAAGCCGTAGCCGGGGTGCACGGCGTCGGCGCCTGCGCGGCGGGCGACCGAGAGGATCTTGTCGATCTGCAGGTAGGTCTCCGCGCTCGTGGCGCCGTCGAGGGCGTAGGCCTCGTCGGCGAGTCGCACGTGCATGGCGTCCCTGTCCTGGTCGGCGTACACGGCGACAGAGGAGATCCCGGAGTCCCGGGCGGCGCGGATGATGCGTACGGCGATCTCGCCGCGGTTCGCGATGAGCACCTTGGCGATAGCAGGCATGGGTTTCAGCCTAGCGAGTGTCGGACCGATCTCTTTGACGACTCCCCACAAGAAAAACTCGAATTCGTGTCGGGATGCCTTCAAGCGGGTGGGTCACTGAGCCTGTCGAAGTGTCCAGAGCTCAGTCCACACGACGCCGAGTTCACCGGCCAGCCTGCGCAGCGTCGACAGCGACATCCCGACCACGGTCGACGGATCGCCGTCAACGCGGGTGATGAACGGCCCGCCCATGCTGTCCACGGTGAATGCGCCGGCGACGTGCAACGGCTCGCCCGAGGCGATGTACGCGTCGATCTCGGCATCGGTCACATCGGCGGCGAAAGTGACGGCAGCCTCGGCGACCGCGTGGGCCTCGACCGGGTCGGCACCGGGACGCACCCGGAACACGGAGTGTCCGGAGTGCAGCACACCGGTCTCGCCGCGCATCCCGTGCCAGCGCCGCCGCGCCTCCTCGGCCGTGTAGGGCTTGCCGAGCACCTCACCGCCGATCTCGAACATCGAGTCGCCGCCGATCACCAGTCCGTCGAAGTCCGGAGCATCCGCCTGCAGCCGGCGCACGACGTCCGCCGCCTTCGCACGGCCGAGCAGCAGCACGATCTCCTCCGGGGCGAGGGGCGCCCCGCGCTCGGACTCGGTCGCGGCGACGACGGCGTCCTCGTCGACACCGGGGGAGAGCGTCTCGGGTTCGATACCCGCCTGCCGCAGCAGCATCAGACGGGCGGGTGAGGTGGAGGCCAGGAGCACGCGCATGCCTCCCAGTATCTGGGAAGATCGAGGGATGACCTCTTCCGCGGGCGAACTGCTCGATCTCGACATCACCGGTTTCGCGCACGGCGGCACCGCCGTCGCCCGTCACGAGGGCCGTGTCGTGTTCGTCGCCGACGCCATTCCCGGAGAGCGGGTTCGCGTGCGTGTCGCAGATGCGTCGAAGACCGCATTCTGGCGCGCCGACGCCGTCGAGGTCCTCGAGGCCTCTCCGCACCGGGTGCCGCACATCTGGCCCGAGGCGGACATCTCGCGCGACCCGGTCGACCGCGTCGGCGGAGCCGACCTCGGCCACATCGATCTCGGGCACCAGCGCGTGCTCAAGCGCCAGGTGCTGCAGGAGGCGCTGGACAAGTTCGCGGGCACCGGACTCACCGCACCCGAGGTCGCCGGCCTCGACCCTTCGACAGGCTCAGGGCTGGCGAGCGACGGCACCGGCTGGCGCACGCGCATGACGCTGCACGTCGACGACGCCGGACGTGTGGGCCCGTACGCCGCGCGCAGCCACCGGGTCATCGAGGTCGATTCGCTGCCGCTGGCGCGTCCAGAACTCGCCGCAGCCGCCGAGGCCCTGGTCGGCACGCCCTCCGCCGGGCGCATCATCTTCGTCGAGCCGGCCGACGGCCGTGCCAGGGTGCTGCCGCGACCGGACCGGCCGACCCGGTCGCGACGCGGCGCGCGCGCCCACCGGCGGGAGCCGGAGGTCATCGTCGAGAAGGTCGGTTCGCGGGAGTTCCGTCTCGACGTGGACGGCTTCTGGCAGGTGCATCCGCTGGCCGCCGCCACGCTCGACGCCGAGGTGCGGGCGGCTCTCGAGGGGCGGGTCGACCCGGATGCCACGCACTTCGACCTGTACGGCGGGGTGGGACTGTTCGCCGCGGCCCTCGCCGATCTCGGCGCCACGGACGTGGTGACGGTGGAGTCGGACGCCCGCGCCACAGCGCACGCGGAGCGGAACCTCGCGCCGCTGGACGTGCACGCTGTCACCGCGCGGGTCGACCGCTTCCTGACATCCGTTCCCGCGGGAAGCCGGGCCGGCACGATCGTGCTCGACCCGCCGCGTGCCGGCGCGGGGAAGGCCGTCGTCGAGGCCGTGCACGGCCTCGCGCCGGAAGCCGTCGTCTACGTCGCCTGCGACCCCGTGGCACTGGCTCGCGACCTCGGCACCTTCCGCGCTCTCGGGTGGGAGGCGGACCGGCTTCGCGCGTTCGACCTGTTCCCGCATTCGCACCACTTCGAGACCGTGGTGCGGCTGACGCGCTGATCGTCCCCGCCCGCTGAGTATTCTGAGTCCATGAGCACCGTCGCCCTCATCGACGATCACGAGTCGGTACGTCTGGGCCTCGAGGCCGCCTGTCTGCGCGACGGGGATCAGCAAGTGGTGTTCTCCGGCGGCACGGTGAAGGACTATCTGCTGTGGCGGGCATCGGCCGGAGCGCCGCCCGTCGACGTCGTCGTGCTCGATCTCACGCTCGGCGACGGCACCACCGTCACGGAGAACGTCGCCACCCTCGTCGCCGACGGCGCGAGCGTCGTGATCCACAGTGTCGCGGACCGCCCCGCTGCTGTGCGCGAGGCACTGGTCGCCGGAGCGGCTGGCGTCGTGAGCAAGTCCTCCGCGCTGGACGACGTGCTCGACGCGATCCGTACCGTGGCGCGCGGGGACGCCCTGAACAACGTCGAGTGGGCCAGCGCTGTCGACGGCGACCGCGAGTTCGCGGACGCGCAACTGTCCACCCGCGAGCGCGAGGTGCTGCGGCTCTACGCCGCCGGCCTCCCGTTGAAGGTCGTCGCCGAGCGCCTCGGAGTGGCGTACTCGACGGCCAAGGAGAACATCACCCGCATCCGCGTGAAGTACGTCGAGGTGGGCCGACCCGCGCCGACGAAGGTCGACCTGCTGCGCCGCGCGATGGAGGACGGCATCGTCGCCCCGGACGGGGCAGCACGTGGCGGTTGACGCCCGCGGCATCCGGGAGGCGTGGAACCAGATCCCGTCGCCGGGTGCGGCAGGCTCCGGTCTGGAGCGGTTCACCGGCAACCGGATGGAGCGCATCCTTCAGATCGTGATCGCACTCGGCTCGGCCGCGCTGGGGGTGCAGGCGTTCCTCGGCGCGATCACGACGCTGTCGAGGATGGACGCTCCGCACCTGGCGATCCTGATCATGGTGTTCCTGCCGCTGGTGGGCATGATCGTCGCCTGCCTGACCGGGCAGTTCGTGCGGGTCGCCTGCGGGAGCTTCGCCGTCTCGTACATGTTCGCGCTGCTGCTCTGGCCGGTCGTCGTGATCTCCGCAGGGCGTGGCGCGTCGGAGCAGCCGTGGATCTTCTTCCTGGTGAACATCGGAGTGGTCGCCGCCGTCGCGGCGTTCCCGTTCGCCCTGCAGTTCGTGTGGGCGGCTGCCCTGCCCCTGGTGTACGGCTGGGTGCGGCTCGTGCAGGGCGGGTTCTCGCAGGAGTACTGGATCACGACCGCGTTCGACGTGACGTTCACCCTCATCCTCGGCATGGTCCTCGTGTCGCTGGCGTGGATGTTCCGCTCCGTCGCATCCGGCGTCGATGAGGCGCGAGCGAAGGCGGTCGACACCTATGCATCCGCGGCCGCCGCCACCGCCGCGGAGGAGGAGCGCGTCGCGCTGGCCGCGCTCATGCACGACAGCGTGCTGGCGGCATTGATCGCGGCGGCCAGGGCGGAGAGCCCTCGGGAGCAGGATCTGGCCGTCGGGATGGCACGGGAGGCGCTGACCCGCCTCGCCAACACCGAGGCTTCGGTGGCGCAGGAGGGCAGCGATGAACCCGTGAGCACCACCGGGATCGTGGCGGAACTGCGGCGAACGCTGTCGGAACAGGGCGCCGACGCCGTGGTCGAGGAGCGCGGAGAGCCCGGTTCGGTGCCGGGCAAGGTGGCCCGCGCGCTGGTGCTGGCGGCCAGGCAGGCGATCGGCAACGCACTGACGCATGCGGCGGGTCGGGGACTGCACGTGGTCGTGGAAGCGGCGGGAGCGGGCATCCGGATCATCGTGAGCGACACCGGACCGGGGTTCGATCTCGAGCACATCGGCGAGGACCGGCTGGGTATCCGCGCGTCGATCCTCGCGCGGATGGCGGCGGTCGCGGGAACGGCTGACATCTCCTCCGGAGAGTGCGGCACGGTCGTCACCCTGGGATGGGACGCCGCATGAGACTCACCGTCCGCAGCATGGCCACGGGCCTCGCCCTCGGGTTCGCGGTCTACTTCGCGGCGCGCGGCGTGTGGTGGACCCCGGTGCAGCCGGACGTGCCGCTGTTCATGGTCGCTGCGATCGGTCTGTACATCGCGACGATCCTCACGGCGGTGCTGGCGGGCATGGACCAGGGGGTGAGGATGCCGCTGTGGTGCGGGATCCTCGCGCTCGTGACCTCGATCGCCGTGCCGCATCTGGTGTCGGTCTCGCTCGCCAGTGCTGACAGGGTCGCACCGTTCGCCACCTGGTACATCGGGGCGACCGGTCTGCTCGGCGTGGTCTGCATCGTGCGGCGCCGGTTCCTGATCGGCTGGCTGACCCTGCTCGTGCTCATCGTCTTGTCGTGCGCGTTCATGGGGCCGGAGAACGCATTCACCCTCGGTCTGGTCGGATCCATCACCTGGGTCACCGTGGCCCAGCTGCTGGTGCTCTTCTGGGACCGTGCTGTGCGCGACACCGAGCGGCTGGCCGACATCCAGCAGGCGGTCTCGGCCTGGCACGCCACGCAGCAGGTGCGACAGCGAGAGCGGCGGATGCGGGTGCAGCTGGCGCTGGCGGTGGCGGGACCCCTGCTGGCCAGGACGGTGGCCGAGCGCGGCGCGCTGGATGCCGAGGAGAAGACCCGCGCGCGCATCGCCGAAGGGCGCCTGCGCGACGAGCTTCGAGGGGCGAGTCTGCTCAACGATGCCGTGCGCGAGGCCATCGCTGATGCGCGCGGCCGCGGTGTCACCGTCACGGTGTTCGATGAGGGAGGGCTGGACAACGTCGACGAGCAGCGCAGGGATGAGATCCGCGACGAGCTCGCCGGCGTGCTCGCGCAGGTGAGCACCGACCGTGTGATCATCCGCGCGGGCAGCGACGAGGTCATCGCGGTGACGGTTGTCGGCCGCGGCGGTGCCGGCGGATCGCGAGACGAAGACGAGGTCGACCTCTGGCACGAGATCCCGCGCGAGGCGCCGGGGACCTGAGCCTTCCGGTCCGGAAGAGAAAGGGCGAGGGGCGGCGAAGCCGCCCGCCCCTCGCCAACGCGGACGAGTTACCCGAAAACTGTCCGCATGTGGACGGTTATTCGCTTGCCTACCCTGGGACAAGGAGACCGTCTAACGCGAAGCGTTGCATCCAGTCTGCCGGGCGGAAAACAGGCTGTCTGTAGGTATTTCGGGGGACAAATCCGGCCTTTTTCGGGCGTTTCGGGGTCTTTCTGCCTCTGAAACGGTCCCTGAGCCTGCCGCTTGTACTGAGCGAGCGCAGCGAGACGAAGTGAAGGGTCAGCCCGAGAACCGGCCCCAGGGGATGTCGCGCCGCAGCGGTGTGCGGATGGGACGGCGGGTGCTCATCCATGCGGAGACGTGCTTCTCTTCGGCGACGGCAGTGGCGACCTCGGTGGTGTACGCCTCGCTGACGATCGCGACGAGCGCGGCGAGTTCCTCGTCGGTCGGGTTGCCTCGCACGACCTCGACGATCGGGGCGTCGGGCTGCTGCTCGGTCACAGCGGGATGTTCCCGTGCTTCTTGGGCGGCAGCTCCGCGCGCTTGCCCTTGAGGGCGCGCAGGGCCTTCGCGATCGACACGCGGGTGTTCGCCGGCTCGATGATGCCGTCGATCTCGCCGCGCTCGGCGGCGAGGAACGGGCTGGTCACGCTGTAGGTGTATTCGTTCGCGAGACGCGTGCGCACAGCGGCGACATCTTCACCGGCCTCCTCGGCGCGCTTGATCTCGCCGCGGTACAGGATGTTCACGGCGCCCTGCCCGCCCATCACGGCGATCTCCGCTGTCGGCCAGGCCAGGTTGACGTCGGCACCGAGCTGCTTCGAGCCCATCACGATGTACGCGCCGCCGTAGGCCTTGCGGAGGATCACGGTGACCAGCGGCACGGTGGCCTCGGCGTAGGCGTAGATGAGCTTCGCGCCGCGGCGGATGACGCCGGTCCACTCCTGGTCGGTGCCGGGCAGGTAGCCGGGCACGTCGACGAGCGTGACGATCGGGATCGAGAAGGCGTCGCAGAAGCGCACGAAACGGCTGGCCTTCTCACCCGCCTCGATGTTCAGCGTTCCGGCCATCTGCGAGGGCTGGTTGGCGATGATGCCCACCGAGCGCCCCTCGACGCGGCCGAAGCCGATCAGGATGTTCGGGGCGAACAGCGGCTGCACCTCGAGGAAGTCGCCGTCATCGACGATGTGCTCGATGACGGTGTGCATGTCGTAGGGCTGGTTGGGGGAGTCCGGGATGATCGTGTTCAGCACACGGTCGGAATCGGTGGTCTCGAACTCGAAGGGCGTGTCGTAGCCGGGGATCTCCGCCATGTTGTTGTCCGGCAGGAAGCCGAGCAGCGTGCGGGCGTAGTCGATCGCGTCGTCCTCGTCCTCGGCCAGGTAGTGCGCGACGCCGGAGCGGGTGTTGTGCGTGTAGGCACCGCCCAGCTCCTCCATGCCGACGTCCTCACCGGTGACGGTCTTGATCACGTCCGGTCCGGTGACGAACATCTGGCTGGTCTTGTCGACCATGATCACGAAGTCGGTGAGCGCCGGGCCGTACACGGCGCCGCCGGCGGCGGGACCCATGATGATCGAGATCTGCGGGATGACACCCGAGGAGCGGGTGTTCATCTTGAAGATCTCGCCGTACTTCGACAGCGCGAGCACACCCTCCTGGATGCGGGCGCCGCCGGAGTCGAGGATGCCGATCACCGGCATCCCGCTGGTGAGGGCGAACTCCATGATCTTGATGATCTTGTCGCCGGAGACCTCGCCGAGCGAGCCGCCGAAGGTGGTGAAGTCCTGCGAGTAGACGGCCACGGTGCGGCCGTGGATGGTGCCGATGCCGGTGACGACGGAGTCGCCGTACGGGCGGTTGCGGTCCATGCCGAATGCAGTGGTGCGATGCCGGACGTACTCGTCGAACTCGACGAAGCTGCCGGGGTCGACGAGAAGCTCGATGCGCTCGCGGGCGGTCATCTTGCCCTTGGCGTGCTGCTTCTCCTGGGCTTTCTTCTCGGCGTCGACGACGGCCTCGGTGTAGCGGGCGCGGAGGTCCGCGATCTTGGCTGCGGTCGTCGAGAGGTCAGGCGTGTCCGTCACGTTTCCACACTAGTGCCGGGGGCCGGAGCGCCGTTGGATGCTCGCCACAACGGATTCGCCGATCCTTTGGGGGCTTCGGTTCGCCTGCGTGATCAGTTCTTCGGCGTCCAGCTGCCGCCGTTCTGCCAGAACTGCCCGATGTCCTCCAGCGGGCGGCCCTTCGTCTCCGGGGCCAACCATGACACGAAGCCGAAGGCGAGCACTGCCATCACGCCGAAGATCGCGAAGGTCCACGCGCCGCCGGTGGCCTCGAGCAGGCTCGGGAAGATCGCGCCGACGATCACGTTGGCGACCAGGTCGGCGGTGAGCATGACCGTGGCGCCGAGGGCGCGCAGGTGTGCCGGCATCGCCTCGCCTGCGTACACCCACACCAGCGAGCCGAAGCCGAAGGTGAAGCCGGCGGTGAACAGCATCAGGCCGATGAATCCGAACACCGTCAGCGCGCCGCTGAACTCGCCGCCGCCGATGGCGAACACGGCGACGAGCAGAGCGTTCGCGAGGATCATCACGCCGATGCCGATGAGCAGCACCGGCCGGCGTCCCATCCGGTCGATCACCGCGAGGGCGATGAACACGGCGACCAGGCCGGCGACCTGCACCAGGGCGGAGAGGCCGAGCTGCACGATGTGGTCGCTCGATCCCATGGCGTCGAAGATGCTCGGGCTGTAGTACACGATCGCGTTGATGCCGGTGATCTGCACGAAGAATCCGAGGCCCACCACGAACAGCGTCGCGCGCAGGAAGGGCCCCCGGAGCAGGTCGGTCCAGCGGGAGGTGTGCGCGGTGGCGAAGCCGGCCGTGATGGTCTCGAGTTCGGCCTCGATGTCGACCGCGCCGCCCTCGATGAGCGACAGGGTCCGGCGGGCCTCGGCCGTGCGACCCTTCATGATGTACCAGCGCGCGGTGTCGGGCAGGCGCAGCAGCAGGATGGTGATCACGACGCCGGGAACGGCGGCGAGCCCGAGCATCCATCTCCAGCTCTCCGTCGAGGCGAGGGCCATCGCGACGAGGTAGCCGAGGATGATGCCGGTGACGGTGGCGACCTGATACAGCACCAGGAACGCGCCGCGCGAGCGTGTCGGCGCGGATTCGGCGACGAACACCGGGACCACGACGACGGACACGCCGATCGTGAGGCCGAGCAGGAAGCGGGCCACGATGAGGAATTCGAGAGTCGGGGCGATGCCGCTGAGCAGCGAGAAGATGGTGAACGTCGCGGCGACGGCGACCATGGTGGGTTTGCGTCCGACGCGGTTCGACAGCGCACCGCCGAACAGGGCGCCGAGGATCTCGCCGACCACGACGGTGGTGGTGACCAGGCCCTGTCCTGCGGCATCCAGGTGGAAGTCCTGGGTGAGATAGATCAGAGCGCCGCCGATGTTCGACGAGTCGTATCCGTAGATGATGCCGACAGTGGCAGCTGCGATGCCGACCATCACGGCGAGCCTGGTCAGCTTCGGGTTCTCGGTGAGAGTGTGCATCGCGATGCCTTCCTTCGGCGGGCGCCCCCAGAGCGCGGAGCGTAACCGAACGGTACCCCCCTGACATATGGCGGATCGGCCACGCGCCACCATGGGCGCTCACACCACGAACCGCCAGACGTACTCCAGCCCGTCCTCCGGGCGGAACCATGCCAACGTGACCACGACGTCATCGAGGTCCGCCGAGCACAGGCACAGCTCGAGCCTCTCGGCGGGCAGCACCTGGCCCCACAGGTCCGTGACGATGCCGGTGCTCGGATCGTCGCGGAACACGCGCACGAAGTCGACCGGCTCGTCACCGACGTTGAGGACGACCGGATGTGCGCGCTCGTCCCGCAGGATGCGCCACGGCACGCGGTAGGCGGGGACGGATGTCGGGAGCTGGGGGAGTCCGAGGGTCATGCCGCCACGCTAGGAACGGCGGCGGACAGGGCGCCGGCGCGCGGGCATCCGAGGCCGGGGCTGTGCAGGGCTGTACGTTATTCGTCGGGTGTGGAGAGCGTCTCGATCTCCGGCGCCGGCCTCCGGCGCACCGCACCGGTGACCTTCCGGCCGGCCCAGCCCACGCCGCGCACCGCGGTGCCCGCCGCGCTTGCCGCGGCCGCTCCCACGAAGCGCGCGCCGTGCAGCATCCGCAGTTCGAGTCGCTGCGCGCCGGGCACCGGTTCGAGTTCTGCCGGCAGATCGACCGGCGCCTGCCCGAAGGCCTTCCGCGATGCCGTCAGCACGCGCCGGCCGAGGACATGGTTGCCGGCGCCGCCGATCGCGGCGCCGATGCCGAACGGCAGCGCCTTGCCCAGGAACGACGCACTGCCGTTCACGGCGAACTGCTTGAGGAACATGCTCTTCAGACGATCGACGAGCGGCCCGACCGCCGCCCGCGGCAGCGACTTCGTCACCAGTTCGCCCCAGTAGGCCGAGCGTGTGCCGCCGCGGCCCGCCGCCTGCCTCGCCAACTGCGAGACCAGGTCGACGCCCTCCTTGCCGAGCATGAGCGTCATCACCAGCGCACGCGCCCGGTCGGGGTTCTCGATCGGGATGCCGTGCACCTCGGCGACCGACTGAGCGAACAGCGCGGTCGACTCCACGAAGCCCAGGGTCTCGACGCCCGAGAGCGTGAGCGTCACGCCGGTGCCGATGCCGGGAACCACGGCCGTCGCGCCGACGGCCGCGCCCCCGGCCGTCACGGCGGCGAGGTAGCGCAGCTCGAGGATGCGCACGATCTCGGCAGGCGTCGCGTTCGGGCTGCGCAGGCGGATGCTGCGGATGTGGGCGACCACCAGCGGACGCTGCACCGCGAGCACCCTGTCGACGCCGCGGATCACGAACGGATGCTCGTCAGAGCCCACCGGCGGCAGGCCGGTGTCCCAGGCGGAGTCCGCGGGGAGCGAATGGATCTTGTGCACCTTGTCGCGCATGCGCCGATCCTATGGAGTCCCGCCGCGAGAAAGCCGAAAGCCCGGCTCCGCAGGGAGCCGGGCTTTCGAAGGATGCGGAGTCAGACGAACAGGTTCGCCCGCTCGAGGTCCTCGGCGAAGTCGATCTCGACCGCGTAGAGGTCGGACACGTCCATCGGCTCGACGAGCACGCCGTCCTCGGCGATCGCCAGTTCGAGGCCGCGCTCGAAGTAGTCCTGGTCATCGACCCGCTGCAGCTGGCGCATGAACGCCTTCTTGTGCGCGGAGGAGATGTAATTGATGCCGACCGCTTCGCCGAGACCGCCCTTGACGGTCTTGGACAGCTCGTTGATGAAGCCCTCGGAGGTGACGGTGTACTTCACCTCTTCATCGCTGACCTTGGAGGTGTTGACGGTGACGAACGACTGGTCGCGTTCGATGAGCTCGATCGCACGGCCGAGGATGCGCGGGTCGAAGACGACGTCGCCGTTCATCCAGAGCACGCCGCCGCGCCCGGTGACGCTGAGCGCGCGCAGCAGGCTCTTCGACGTGTTGGTGACGTCGTAGCGCTCGTTGTGCACGTAGTTCACATCGGGGAAGGACTCGATGATCGTCTCGGCGCGGTAGCCCACGACGGTGGTGATCCTGGCGTCGCCACCGAAGGCGGCACGGATGTTCTCGTGCTGCTGCTGCATGATGGTGCGGCCGTCGTGCAGCTCGGTGAGCGGCTTGGGGAGGGCGCGCCCGAGGCGAGAGCCCATGCCTGCGGCCAGGATGACGGTCTGAAGAGTCACGAATGCTCCTAAAAAGTATCTGTGTTCACTGTCGATTCATCGACGAGACACCTCTTCGTGCCGGTCACATGCTACCGAAGCGCCCTGGGAGAGCCCCCGGCCGGGACTCGGCGTTGCCGTTTCGTGATCGAGTACACACCGGACACTCAGGATCCGTCTTAGGGCGAAATACCGCAGTTCGCAGACCCAGGAAAGCCCGAGGTCGGTTGATAGCGTAATAGATGTGACTGCTTCTTCCCCCTCTCCCGGAGATGACCCTGTGAAGGCCCCAGCTGCGTCGGAGGATGCCCCCGCGGCAGCGAAGAAGACCGGAACGGCGAAGAAGACGACCACGACGAGGAAGCCCGCGCCGACGAAGAGGGCGGCGTCGGCGGACACGGCGGCGGAGAAGAAGGATGCCGCGAAGCAGGCTGCCGCGAAGACTGCGGCTGTGAAGAGCGCGGCGCGCTCGACGGCTGCTGCGAAGACCGCCGCGGCGAAGAGGACCGGGGCGACAGCCGCTGCCAAGACGGCTGCTGCGAAGACTGCGGCGGCGCGCACCACAGCGGCGAAGTCGGCGGCGAAGGCCACCGCGGCGACGGCCGCGGCGAAGAAGACGGCGGCGGCCAAGACGGCCGCTGCAGCCAGGGAAGAGGAAGCTGCCGCGACCGGCGCGAAGAAGCCGGGGGCGCGGAAGACCGCGGCGACGGCTGCGGCCAAGAAGCCCGCGACGGCGAAGACGACGACGGCCAAGAAGACGACGACGGCGGCGAAGTCGACGACAGCGGCGAAGGCGGCGGCGAAGACGACGACCAAGACGTCGGCGGCCAAGAAGGCGACAACGACCAAGAAGGCGACAACGACGGCGGCAGCCGAGAAGACGACGACAGCGGCGAAGGCTGCGGCGGCGAAGTCGGCGATCACGGCGAAGGCTGCAGCGGAGACATCCGCAGCAGGGAGTACTGCCGCCGAGCCGGTGGCGGCTGAGATGACGGAGGCCAACGACGCTGCGGCGGCTAAGGCTGCTGAGGCGACCACGATCACTGCCGAACCGGCAGCAGCGGCATCCGACGAGACTTCGAGAGAAGTATCCGCGGAGACCGCAGGGGAGCCCGCGACGACGACACGCCCCGCAGCGAAGATCGCGGCAGTAGCCGCGGCGGCCGGTGTGGTGGAGACTGTGGCTGCAGATGCCGCGACCACGGGTGCTGGGGAACCCGTCGTGAAGGAGGTCGTCGTGACCGAGGAGACTCCGCAGACCGAGGCGCCGCCGCGGGACGACACCGTCGTCGTCCCCGCAGAGGCGGTCGCCGTCACGGCGGTGCCCGAGCCGGAACCTGCGCCCGTCGCATCCGGGCCCGAAACGGAGCCTCAGCCCGAGCCGGAGCAGGACCCCGCGCCGACGCGGGCGACGACGGCGCAGCCGAAGACCGACGCGGCACCGCTCGACGAGAACGCCGTTCCTGCCGTGATGATCCGCGGCCTGGTCAAGCATTTCGGTGACACCCGGGCGGTGGACGGCATCGATCTGACCGTTCCCGCGGGTACCTTCTACGGCATCGTCGGTCCGAACGGGGCGGGCAAGACGACCACGCTGTCGATGGTCGCCGGCCTCCTGCGGCCCGACGAAGGCAGCATCATCATCGGCGGTGTGGATCAGAAGGCGGATCCGGTCGCCGCGAAGCGCGCACTCGGCGTGCTGCCCGACCGGCTGCGCACCTTCGACCGGCTGACCGGCCGGCAGCTGCTCTACTACTACGGTCTGCTGCGCGGGCTCGACTCAGGCGTCATCGAGAAGCGTGCAGCCGACCTCGCCAGGGCCTTCGATCTGACCGAGGCGCTGAGCCGTGTGGTCTCCGACTACTCGGCGGGTATGACGAAGAAGGTCATGCTCGCCGGCGCGATGATCCACTCGCCGCGCGTGCTGGTGCTGGACGAGCCGTTCGAGTCCGTGGACCCGGTCTCGTCGGGCGTCATCCTGGACATCCTGCGTGCCTACGTCGAACACGGCGGCACCGTGATCCTCTCCAGCCACGGTATGGACCTCGTGGAGCGCGTCTGCTCGCGTGTCGCCATCATCGTCGGCGGGGAGGTGCTCGCCGAGGGCACGATCGACGAGGTGCGGGCCGGACAGTCGCTGGAGGCGCGCTTCGTCGAGCTCTCCGGTGGGAACGCCGAGGTGGAGGGGCTCGAGTGGTTGCACACGTTCTCCGCCTGAGGCTCGCGCTCCTGGCAGGATCTCTGCGCACCGGTCATCCGGTGCGCACGGTCGCCGGGCTCCTGGCGGTCGCAGCGCTGACCGTCGCGACCTGCGTCGCGGTGCTCAGCCTGAGCGACGGCACGCTGCAGACCGCACGCTCGGTGATCGTCCTGGGCGGCGCAGCGGTGTTCCTCGCGTTCCTGCTGGGGCCGGTGCTGGTCGGCACCAGCGACCAGCTCGACCCGCGCAAGTTCGCCGTCTTCGGCGTCGACGAGCGGCGGATGCCGTGGATGCTGGCGCTGGCGTCGGTGATCAGCATCCCGAGCGCCGCGCTGATCGCCGTCGGCGTGTGCGTGATGATCGTCGGGATCGGGTTCGGCGCGCCCTGGCCTGTCGCGGTGCTCTCCACTCTGCTGGGTGTCGCCGTGGCGATCGTCGCCGCACGGATCGGGATGGCAGTGAGCGCACTGCTCCTGCCGGAGCGGCGCTCGCGGGAGCTGACCGCCCTGTTCGCGCTCGCGCTGATCGTCATCGCGTTCCCGGTCGCGGTGTTCTTCGCCTCGATGGCGTGGGACGGTGCGGTGCCCCAGGCCGTCGCGACAGCCACCTCCATCATCGGCGTGACCCCTCTGGGAGCAGCGCAGGGCTTCCTGTTCTCGGTTGCGGACGGTGACATCGCGGCCGCGTGGCTGAGCGCGATCGTCGGAGTGCTCACGGCGGCCGGAGCCGCCGTGCTGTGGGAATGGCTCGTGCGCCGGCTGCTGACGACGGTGGAGCGGCCGGTCGCCGCGCGCGAGCGCTCCGGCCTCGGTTGGTTCGCCGTGCTGCCGTCGAACGCCTTCGGCGCTGTCGCGGCGCGCAGCCTGGTGTACTGGTTGCGCGACCGCCGGTACATCGTGAACGTCATCGTGGTTCCGATCGCCGGCATCCTCACCGTGCTGCCGCTGGTCGTCGCCGGTGTGCCCGTCGCGATCGCCGCACTGATCCCGGCGCCGCTGATCGCCCTGTTCCTCGGCTGGTTGCCGCACAACGACGTCGCGTACGACTCGACCGCGATCTGGGTGCACATCGCCAGCGGGATGAAGGGCGTCGCCGACAGGCTCGGGCGCCTGGTCCCCATGGTGCTGCTCGCGCTGCCGCTGCTCGCCGTCGCCGTGTCCATCACGCTTGCCGTCGTGGGCGACTGGTCGCTGCTGATGCCGTTCACCGGGGTCGTGGCGTGCCTGTTCCTCAGCGCGCTGGGGATGTCGAGCCTCTCGTCGGTCATCGCGCCGTATGCGGTGTCGCGTCCTGGCGACAGCCCCTTCCAGCAGCCGCAGCGCTCCGCGTCGTACGGATCGTACGGCGCGGCCCTCTCGCTGCTCGCGGCGCTCGTGCTCACGATCCCCGCCGGCTGGCTTTTCGTCCTCACACTGCTCGAGGGCGACAGACACGGGCCGGCGACGTTCTGGACCGGCATCATCGTCGGCGTGCTCGCGCTCGCCGCCGGAGTCTCTCTGGGCGGGCGGATCTTCGAGCACAGCGGCGAGCGCCTGATGGAGTTCGCCGAGACCACCTGATCGGCGCGAGGGCACCCCGGTGCCGTCGACGACGATTAGACTCACCGTCATGAGTACTCCGCTGGACAGCCCCGATCAGGGCGGCGCGGCAACGCTTGATCGCGAACTCGAGGAACTCCTCAAGGAAGAGCACTTCGAGCCGGGCGACCATGAGCGCTTCTCGCACTACGTGAAGAAGGAGAAGATCCTCGAGTCCGCGATCACCGGCAAGCCGGTGCGGGCGCTGTGCGGCAAGAAGTGGACTCCGGGCCGCGACCCCGAGAAGTTCCCGATCTGCCCCACGTGCAAGGAGATCTACGAGTCGATGGTGGGCTGAGCCCGCTCGGTTCAGACGGCGTCGACCCACAGCGTCGGGATCGCCGGATCCGACTTGCTGAGCGCGAGTGCGCGGATGGGAAGCTCCTCGCGCACACGCAGGTGGTGAGCGCGAGCCGATGCCGTGCCCTCAGCGCCTTCGAAGGACGTGTCGATCTCGCCGGCCTCGACGAGCACGACCTGCAGCGGCCGCGCGTCCGGGTGCTCCGACGGCACATCGACCTCATCGAAGCCGGCCGACACCGCGATCGTCTCCGCGCTGGCGGTGCCGTGCTCGAGCGAGCGGAACGCCGCTTTCCTGCCGCCCTTGGACGCCTTGTCGGCTGACGCCTTCGCGACCGGGACCCAGGCGCCCGCGGCATCCTGTCGGGCGACGAGCTTGTAGACCATGCTCGCGGTGGGGTAGCCGGATCCGGTGACGACCGAAGTGCCGACGCCGTAGGCGTCGACGGGCGAGGCCGCGAGAGCGGCGATCGCGTACTCGTCCAGATCGCTGGTGACCGTGATCCGTGTGCCGGTCGCCCCGAGCTCGTCGAGCTGGGCACGCACCTCCGCTGCCACGATCGGCAGGTCGCCGGAGTCGATGCGCACGCCGCCCAGCGATGTGCCGGCGACGCGGATGGCGAGCTCGACGCCCGCGCGGATGTCGTAGGTGTCCACGAGCAGCGTCGTGGCGGTGCCGAGCGCCTCGATCTGCGACCGGAAGGCCGACTCCTCGTCGTCGTGCAGCAGCGTCCACGAGTGCGCGGCCGTGCCCATCGTCGGGATGCCCCAGCGGCGACCGGCCTCGAGATTGCTGGTCGCCCCGAAGCCGGCGATGTACGCGGCTCGTGCTGCAGCGACGGCGGAGTGCTCCGCGGCGCGTCGGGAGCCCATCTCGGCGAGCGGCCGATCGCCGGCCGCGATGCTCATCCGGGATGCCGCGGTGGCGACCGCCGAGTCATGGTTGAGCACGCTCAGCGCCAGAGTCTCGAGCACGACAGCGTCGGCGAAGCTGCCCTCGACTGTGAGGATGGGGGAGCCGGGGAAGTACAGCTCGCCCTCGCGGTAGCCGCGGATCGTGCCGGTGAAGCGGTAGTCCTCCAGGTACGCCAGCGTCGCGGCATCCACCACGTCGTTGTCGCGCAGGAACCGCAGCTCGTCCTCACCGAAGCGGAACTCGCGCAGCAGGGACAGCAGGCGACCGGTGCCCGCCACGACACCGAAGCGACGCCCGCCGGAGAGCCGCCGTGAGAACAGTTCGAACACACAGGGGCGTGCAGCCGTGCCGTCGCGCAGCGCCGCGGCCAGCATGGTCAGTTCATAGCGATCGGTGTACAGCGCCGTCGACGTCGTCATGAGGATGAGCTTAGTGATGACGGCAGCGGTGCTCGTGGAACAGTCGCGTTCGGTCTCACCGGACGCCAGTACACTGAATCGGCCGGATCGAACACGCCGCAGCCCTGGCGACCACTGCATCCGGCGGAGGAGTGCGCGTGGACGATCTGACCCGGCTCGCCAACGGAGTCGTCTGGCCCGGCTTCCTCGGCGGAGACGTGCCTCGATGGCTCGAGGACGAGCTGCGGAGCGGACTCGCCGGCGTCGTCTACTTCGCGCAGAACCTGCACGGCGACACCGCTGCCCTCAGCGCGCGCATCCACGCGATCGCCCCGCATGCGCTGATCGGCATCGACGAAGAGGGCGGCAGCGTCACCCGCCTCGAGACCGGGACAGGATCGACGGTCCCTTCGGCGGCGCAGCTCGGAATGCTCGATGACGTCGACGCGACGCAGGACACCGCGGCGGAGATCGCAAGACGCTGCGCAGCGGTCGGTGTCGACGTCGTGCTCGCGCCCGTCGCCGATGTGAACACCGACCCGCGCAATCCGGTGATCGGTACGAGAGCCTTCGGCAGCGACACCGCGGTCGTCTCCCGCCATGTGGCCGCTGCTGTCCGCGGCATCCAGGGTGCCGGGATCGCGGCCTGCGCGAAGCACTATCCCGGGCACGGGGACACCCACACCGACTCGCATCACGACCTGCCGCGCGTCGATGCCACCGCCGAGGAGATGGCGCAGACCCACCTGCCGCCGTTCAGCGCCGCCGTTCAGGCCGGAGTGCGCGCGATCATGACCGCCCACATCGCCGTTCCGGCGTGGGGGGAGACGCCTGCCACGCTGAACCCCGCCGTGCTCGGGATGCTCCGCGACGAGGGGTTCGACGGGGTCATCGTCACCGACGCGCTGGACATGGCCGCGATCCGCGAGACGGTGGGGATCGGCGGCGGCGCCGTGCGTGCGCTCGCCGCAGGCGCCGATCTGCTCTGCGTCGGCAACCCGACCAACCCGGGACCGGCGATGCTGCCCGATCAGGACGAGCGCGACTTCCGTGCGGCTCGCGACGCGATCGTCGCGGCGCTCCGCTCGGGTGAGCTCAGTCGCGAGCGTGTGGAGGAGGCTGCGGCCCGCGTCGCCAGGATGGCGGAAGACCTCGCCTCTTCCCGAGGAGATCGTCAGGGCGGCGCGCTGAATGCCGAGAGCATCGTGCGACGCGCGATCGCCGTGCAGGGAGAGCTTCCGGCCTATGCGGACCTGCCGACAGACGTCATCGACGTCCGCCGCCCTTCCTCCCTCGCCGTGGACAGCGCGGCAGGGCACGTCGCGTCGACCCTCGCGGCCGGTGGCCGGGTGGTGCGCCTCGATGCCGAGACCGCGGATGACGCCGCCGTCGCGGACATCGCCGTCGGAGCGAGCCGGCAGCGGAGCATCCTGCTGGTCGACCGACTGGACGAGTCGTCCGCACAGCGCGCCGTGGCATCCGCGATCGCCGGTGCTGCACCGGACACGGCCATCGTCAACGTCGGGGTGCCCGGTGACGGGATCCCGGGCGCCGCAGTGCTCGACCTGGCCGCCGCGAGCCTGATCGCCGCGCAGGTCGCCCGCCGGATGCTGACCGGAAACTGAGGAAAGAGACGCAGATGACCCGTGACGACGCACTCCGCCAGGAGCTGGGCACACTGTCCACCGAAGCGGTCGACCCGGCGTACGCCGAGCTGGATCTCCTCGGCACCGACGAGCAGGTCGCGCTGATGCTCCAGCAGGGCGTGCAGGCTGCAGAGGCAGTGGCCCGGCAGGGACAGGCCATCGCACGCGCCGTTGACGGCATCGTCGGGCGGCGTGCCGCGGGAGGGCGGCTGATCTACATCGGTGCCGGCACCGCCGGCCGAATGGGCGTGCTCGACGCGAGTGAGATCCCGCCCACTTACGGAACAGCTCCTGACGAGGTCGTCGGGCTGATCGCGGGCGGCGACGTGGCGGTTCGGGCAGCCGTGGAGAACGCCGAGGACGACGACGTCGCCGGGCGCGCCGCAGTCGACGGAATCGGTCTCACCGCCGACGACGCGATCGTGGGCATCTCGGCCTCGGGTCGCACCCCGTATGTGGCAGGTGCTCTCGCGCGGGCGCAGGAGCTCGGTGCGTTCACGATCAGCCTGGCAGGCAACGGCGGGTCGGCCATCTCGCGGGGCGTGGACGTCGCGATCGAGGTCGACGCCGGTCCGGAGATCGTCGCCGGGTCGACGAGGCTGAAGGCCGGCACCGTGCAGAAGCTCGTGCTGAACGCACTGTCCACCCTGGCGATGGTGCAGGAGGGCAAGGTCCTCGGAAACCTCATGGTCGATGTGCAGGCCACGAACGAGAAGCTTCGCGTGCGCGCGCAGCGCATCGTCATGAACGCCACCGGATGCGACGCCACGACTGCGGCGTCGGCGCTCGATTCGGCCGGGGGATCGGCGAAGGTCGCGATCGCGATCGCCGCGAGCGGCACGGACTCGCAGACCGCGCGGGCCGCGCTCGAGGCCTCCGGCGGGCGGCTGCGCCCAGCGCTGGAGCAGCTGCGGGCCGAGTAGGCTGGAGCATCATGAACGACGCTCCGATCGGCATCTTCGATTCCGGGGTCGGCGGGCTCACCGTCGCGCGGGCCATCCGGGCCCAGCTGCCGCAGGAGTCGATGGTCTACATCGGCGACACAGCGCATTCGCCGTACGGTCCCAAGCCGATCGCCGACGTCCGCCGCTACGGCCTCGAGGTGCTCGACACTCTCGTCGAGCAGGGCGTGAAGATGCTCGTGATCGCCTGCAACACGGCATCCTCCGCCATGCTGCGCGACGCCAGGGAGCGGTACGACGTGCCCGTCGTCGAGGTGATCGGCCCGGCCGTGCGTCGCGCCGTCTCGACCACCCGTAACGGCCGGATCGGCGTGATCGGCACGGTCGGCACGATCGGGTCGCGCGCCTACCAGGACATGCTCGAGGTCAACGAGCGTCTCGAGGTGTTCGCCGCGGCCTGCCCGCGTTTCGTCGAGTTCGTCGAGGCCGGTATCACCGGCACTCCCGAGGTGCTCGCCACCGCCGAGGAGTATCTGGCGCCGCTGCGCGAGGCAGGCGTGGACACTCTGGTGCTGGGCTGCACGCACTACCCGTTCCTGCGAGGCGCGATCAGCTACGTCATGGGTGACGGCGTGAGCCTGGTCTCCAGCGACGACGAGACGGCCGCCGACGTCTATCGGCAGCTCGTCGCCGGCGATCTGCTCGCCTCTCCCGATGCGCAGCCGACGCACGTGTACGAGGCCACCGGCGATTCCGCCGACGACTTCACCGCGCTGGCGAACCGGCTGATGGGTCGCGAGGTCCGCGACGTGCAGCTCGTGCAGACCGGCGTGATCACGCTCCCGCATCTGTCCCTGGAAGGAAACAATGTCTGACATCACCCGCGCCGACGGCCGCACCGCCGACCAGCTCCGCGAGATCACCATCGAGCGCGGCTGGAGCGCACAGGCCGAGGGGTCGGCGCTGATCAGCTTCGGCGGCACGAAGGTGCTGTGCACGGCATCCTTCACCAACGGCGTGCCCCGCTGGCTGACCGGCAAGGGCAAGGGGTGGGTGACCGCCGAGTACGCGATGCTGCCCCGTGCGACCAACTCGCGCAACGACCGCGAGAGCGTGAAGGGCCGCATCGGCGGACGTACGCACGAGATCTCCCGCCTGATCGGTCGCGCGCTGCGCGCCGTCGTCGACACCAAGGCGCTGGGTGAGAACACCATCGTCATCGACTGCGACGTGCTGCAGGCCGACGGCGGCACTCGCACCGCTGCGATCACCGGCGCCTACGTCGCTCTCGCCGACGCGATCGAGTGGGGTCGCGAGAAGAAGTTCATCGGGAAGAACTCCACGCCGCTGCTCGACTCGGTCGCCGCCGTGTCGGTCGGGATCATCGACGGCGAGCCCATGCTCGACCTGGCATACGTCGAGGACGTGCGCGCGGAGACCGACATGAACGTCGTCGTCACCGGCCGCGGGCTGTTCGTCGAGGTGCAGGGCACCGCCGAGGGGGCGCCGTTCGACAAGCGCGAACTCGACGCGCTCCTCGACCTCGGCGTCGCCGGCTGTGCCGAGCTGAAGGATCTGCAGCTGAAGGCGCTCGCGTGAAGATCGTCCTCGCCACGCACAACCCGCACAAGGTCGACGAGTTCCGCGCGCTGGTCGGCAGCGTGCGGCCCGACATCGAGATCGTCGGCTACGACGGCCCCGAGCCGGTCGAGGATGGCGTGACGTTCGCCGAGAACGCCCTCATCAAGGCCCGCGCCGCGGCGGTGCACACCGGCCTTCCCGCTGTGGCCGACGACTCCGGCATCTGCGTGGACGTGCTGGGCGGCTCGCCCGGTGTGTTCTCCGCGTACTGGGCGGGGCAGAAGAAGGATGCGGTCGCCAACCTCGAACTGCTGCTGGACCAGCTGCGCGACGTCGCCGACCCGCACCGCGCGGCCCAGTTCCACGCGACGATCGCGCTCGTCGTCCCCGGCGGCGCGGAGCAGACCGTCGAGGGCGTGTGGCCCGGACGGCTCGCGCACACCCCGGCCGGCCCCGGCGGCTTCGGCTACGACCCGATCTTCATCCCTGACGGGCAGGACGCCGGCGCCGAGCGCACCGTGGGGGAGTACTCCGCCGCGGAGAAGCAGGCCGACTCGCATCGCGCGAGGGCGTTCGCGGCACTCCTGCCGCTGCTCGAGAAGCTCTAGTCGCTACTGGGAATCATCCTCAGGGCTCGAGGCGATACGTTCGTACCCATGACGGATAAGGCTGCTTGGTCACCGCCCATGATGGTCGGAATAGACGGCGGGCCATTGACTCCGCTTGATGACCTTCATCGTTTTCGGCTTCCAGCCGATCAGACCTACCCGATCCTCGACTTGCAGACGTGCATCTCGGATCTCGACACCGTCATCGCAATCGGGGAGGTCCTCGAAGAGCAGGCCGGAGCAGGCACCTTGGATTTCGGATTGTGGCACGCGCTCGTCATAACGTACGGACGTGGATTCCAGGACGGAAAGTCGTTTGGGGTTGGCAAGCCGCTTGCCGGCCTGCGGCAATTCCTGCCATCACTCGATGCTGATCAAAGGCAGCATCACGACCATCTCTTGAGGACGCGCAACCGTCAGGTTGCTCATACGGTCGACAAAGGTGGCGCAGCGATCACCGTTGCGTTCCACGCCGACGGCAGTTTCGCTGCGGTCGATTCGTTCCACGTAGGGCAATCCGCAAGTACTGCGGATGTGGAGGATGCCGTGTGCCTGGCGCGTACGCTGCGCGAACTTGCCTGGACTGAGCGCGGCAGACTCATTGACCTGCTGGAAGAGCGGTGGCGCGGGCGGTCGCTCTCGTCAGAGGAATTGGCAGCAGCAGCAAAAGCCAGGACCGATTTCGTTGCGGAGGTGCGCGCCAGTACAGACGGACCTGACGGGAGTTGACGCAACACGTTGCGAATTACGTGACTCTACTGAGTCCGGTTCTCATCCTCATTCCCGACTAGGCGAAAAGGCGCTTCACCAGGGAGTTCCCGGCCTACCCTGGAGGCATGCACGATCACGCACCGACCGACCTCCGCTCGTCGAGCAATCGGCGACTGCTGACGATCTCGCTGTGTCTGACGGCGACGGTGATGGTCGTGCAGATCGTCGGCGCGGTGCTCAGCGGCTCGCTCGCGCTGCTGGCAGACGCGGCGCACATGTTCACGGATTCGTCGGCGCTGGTGATCGCGCTGATCGCGAGTGCCGTGGCCATGCGACCTGCCGACGACCGGCGCACCTTCGGCTATCAGCGCGCCGAGGTGTTCGGCGCACTGATCAACGCCATCATCCTCATCGTGCTGATGGTCGTGGTGGCCGTGCAGGGGGTCTCGAGGCTGATCGAGCCGGGAGAGGTCGAGGTCGCCGGCCCCCTGATGCTGACGGTCGCCGTGATCGGCATGGTCGCCAACGGCGTATCGATGTGGCTGCTCAGCTCGGCGCAGAAGCACAGCATCAACGTGCGCGGCGCCTATCTCGAGGTGATGGGTGATCTCATCGGCTCGGTGATGGTGATCATCGCCGCGATCGTCATCGTGACGACGGGATGGATGCCGGCCGACGCGATCGCCTCGCTCGTGATCGCGGCCATGATCCTGCCGCGAGCGCTCTCCCTGCTTCGGGAGGTGTTCTCGGTGCTCGCCGAGTCGGCGCCCAAGGGCACCCAGGTCAGCGAGATCCGCGAGCATCTGCGCGGTTACGACGGCGTCGTCGACGTGCACGACGTGCACGTCTGGCAGCTCACCCGCAGCGCGCCGGTGTTCACCGCGCACGTGCAGGTCGACCCCGCAGTGCTCACGAACGGCCGCGCGGCGACCCTGCTGGACGAATTCCACACCTGCCTCTCGGAGCATTTCGACGTGGAGCACTCGACGTTCCAGCTCGAGCCGGCCGACCGGTCCGAGTGCGAGGCGGCGCACGACTAGCTCTCGAGGCGGACCTCGGCGACGGTCTTGTCGGGCCGGAGGCCGCGCCAGCGGGCGTGTCGCAGGATGCCGCCGGGCGTCCAGTTCGCGAACTCCACCTCTCCGACCAGTTCGGGACGCACCCAGAGCGCGTCCGATGCCTCGGGCGGCGGCACGTCGACTGCAGGCTCGTCCACGCGCAGCGGCTGGAGCCGGGTCAGGAGGTCGCGCAGCATCCGGTCGGTGAATCCGGTGCCGACTCTGCCGGCGTAGCGGAGTCGGCCGTCGTCGCCGGGCACCGCGAGCAGCAGCGACCCGAACGTGCCGGCCCGATCGCCGTTGCCCGGGCGGATGCCGACGATCACGACCTCCTGGGCGCGGGTGAGCTTGAGCTTCAGCCAGGCGTCCGACCGGACGCCTGGACGATACCGCGACTGCGGATCCTTGGCGACGACGCCCTCCAGCCCGAACTCGCTGCTCGCGGCGAGGGCGGCGTCGACGTCATCGAACACCGGCGTCACCTGCACGGGCGCATCGAGGCCCTCCACGAGCTGCTCGAGCAACTCGCGGCGCTGGCGCAGTGGCGCGCCGGTGAGGTCGTGCCCGTTCAGCCGCAACAGGTCGAAGAGCAGGTAGACGACGGGGGTGCGCACCACCTCGCGCTCGATCTCGCGCGCCCTCGTGAGGTGCATCCGGTTCTGCAGGCGTGTGAAGCTGGGCCGTCCCTCGCTGTCGAAGGCCACGATCTCGCCGTCGACGATGGCGTCGTCGGCGGGCAGGTGCGGTGCGCCGTCGGCTGTCAACTCCGGGTAGCGTGCCGTGACGTCGGTGCCGCTGCGCGCGTGCAGTCGCATCCGCCCTCCGGACCAGCTGCCCAGCGCGCGGATGCCGTCCCACTTGATCTCCGCCCAGCCGCGAGAGCGGGCGAGACCGGCCGTGCCGTTCTCGGCGAGCATCGGCTGCGGCGCGGCCGTGTCCTGCCCGGGTCCTGAGCGACCGGAGCGAGACGAAGGGCGCTCGGGGCGGGCGACAGGCCTGCCCTCCTTCATCCGGTGCAGCAGCCACTGCGACTTCTCGCCACTGCCCGAGGTGCGGATCAGCGCGAGCCGGGCCGTGCCGAGCCGCCCGCCGGGGCGGCCCGTGAACGTGCCGATCACCTCGTCGTCGCGCCACTTCTCGAGGTCGACGGTGCCGCTGTCCCAGATCGTCATCCCGCCGGCGCCGTACTCACCGTGGGGGATGGTGCCCTCGAACTCGAGGTACTCGAGTGGATGCGGCTCGGTCATCACCGCGAGGTGGTTGCGGGCGGGGGAGTCCGGCACCCCCTTGGGGACGGCCCAGCTGATCAGCACGCCGTCACGCTCGATGCGCAGGTCGTGATGGAGGCTGCTGGCGTGGTGCTCCTGGATGACGAACCGCGTCGCGTGCGAGGCAGCCGCCGCCGTCGCGGGCATCGGCTCGGGCGTCTTCGACGCATCGCGCTTGGCGAGGTACGGCGCCAGCGCGGCGGGCACGGGGGCGAGGACAGCGAAAGGATCGATGCCGGCCGCCACCCTGGCCAGCACGTCCTCGAACTGGAGCTGGGCGAGCCCGGGGTCGTCGAGCTCCTCCCAGGTGCGCGGCGCCGCCACCCAGGGGCGTGCCCTGCCGCGCAGGGAGTACGGGGCGATCGTCGTCTTGGACGCGTTGTTCTGGCTCCAGTCGATGAACACCTTTCCGGGCCGGAGCGCCTTCGACATCACGCTGGTGGCCAGGTCGGGATGGTCGGCCTCGATCGAGCGGGCCAGCTCCTTGGCGACCGCGGAGGTCTGCTCACTGGTCTGCGCGCCGGTGCCGTCCTCTTCGACGGGCAGTGCGGCGTACAGGTGGATGCCCTTGCTGCCGCTCGTCACCGGCACCGGGTCGAGACCCATGCCGGTGAGGATGCCGCGCGCGACGCGCGCGATCTCGGCGCACTCGGCGAGTCCCGCGCCGGGGCCGGGGTCGAGGTCGAGCACGAGGCGATCGGGCCGGCCACGGCCGCCGGATGAGGTGAAGCGCCACTGCGGCACATGCAGCTCGAGGGCGGCGACCTGTGCCAGCCAGACCAGCGTCGGCACGTCATCGGCCAGCGGATACTCCTTCGGCCCCTCGGAGTGCTCGATCGGCATTCTGCGGATCCACTCCGGAGCGCCTGGCTCCAGCTGCTTGGTGAAGAAGGACGACTCGGGAGCATCCGCTGTTCCCACGCCCTCGACCCACCGTTTACGGGTGACCGGCCGACCACGCAGATGCGGCAGCATCACGGGCGCGACCCGGGTGACGTAGTCGATGATCTCGCCCTTGGTCGTGCCGGTCTCGGGATAGACCACCTTGTCGAGGTTGGTGATGCGCAGACGGCGGCCGTCGATCTGCACGACCTGCCCGCCCGAAGTCATGGGGAAAGGCTAGGGCACATCTCTCGCGGCCGGTATGTCAAGGGGGCTGGCCCGCGCCGGTGCCGCTGGTGTGTACTGGTGCCATGAGGACGATCTGGAAGGGCGCCCTGACCTTCGGGCTGGTGAACGTGCCGGTGAAGGTGTACTCCGCCACCGAGGACCACGACGTGTCGCTGCACCAGGTGCACGACGAGGACGGCGGACGCATCCGCTATCAGCGCGTGTGCGAGGTGTGCGGACAGGTGATCCCGTACGCGGACATCGACAAGGCGTTCGTGGACGACGACGGTCAGACGGTCGTGCTCACCAAGGACGACCTGGCGGCCCTGCCTGCGGAGAAGAGCCGCGAGATCGATGTGCTGGAGTTCGTGCCCACCGAGCAGGTCGATCTGCTCACGCTCGACAAGGCCTACTACCTGGAGCCCGACTCGAAGTCGCCGAAGGCCTACGTGCTGCTGCGCAAGACGCTCGAGCAGACCGACCGCACGGCGATCGTGCGTTTCACTCTGCGGCAGAAGACACGGCTCGCGGCGCTGCGGGTGCGCGGCGACGTGCTGGTGCTGCAGACGCTGCTGTGGGCCGACGAGGTGCGTGAGGCCGCGTTCGCATCGCTCGACGAAGAGGTGAAGATCAGCAAGAAGGAGCTCGAGCTCTCGTCATCGCTGGTCGACAGCTACTCGAGCGACTTCGATCCGGAGGAGTACGTCGACGAGTACCAGCGGGAGCTGCGCACCCTCATCGACGCGAAGATCGAGGCCGGCGAGGGCTTCGACGTCTCGGAGACGTTCGTCGAGGAGGGCGCCGCGGAGGGCGGCGAGGTCATCGACCTGATGGAGGCGCTGCGCGCCAGCGTCGAGAAGTCCAAGGCCGCGCGCAAGAGGGATGCCGGGTAGCCGGCATCCCGTCCGTCCCGCGCCGGGTCAGTGCTTGCCGTCGCCGTCGAAGTCGGGCGCGCGGTCGAAGACCTCGGGGTCCAGCGCCAGAGCCGACGTCTCCGGAGCGGTGATGCCGGCAGCGGCATCCCTCTCGGCCTCGATGCGCACCTTGCGGCGCTCCGAGAGGTAGTGCCAGACGGTGATCAGTGCGGTGCCGAGCACCGCGGCGATCAGGATCAGGTCGATGTACTCCTGCACGAAGTGGCTCAGCCACGGGATGTAGGCGATCACGTAGCCGAACATGGTCAGGCCGAAGCCCCAGAGGATCGCACCGATGAAGTTGTACAGCGTGTAGCGACGCCACGGCATGTGTCCGACGCCCGCCGCGACCGGGGCGAACGTGCGCACCATCGGAACGAAGCGCGCGAGCACGATCGTCAGGCCGCCGAAGCGCTCGAAGAACGCGTTCGTGCGCTCCACGTTCTTCATGCTGAACAGGCCCGATTCTTTGCGCTCGAAGACCGCGGGGCCTCCCTTGTGGCCGATGTAATAGCCCACCTCACCGCCGACGAACGCGGCGAGGGCGATCAGCAGCGCGACCACCCAGATGTTCACGCCGAAGATGTCGCTGGTGTGGGTGAGCAGGCCCGAGATCACCAGCAGTGTGTCGCCGGGCAGCAGGAAGCCCACCAGCAGACCGGTCTCGGCGAACACGATGAAGCACACGACGAGGAGAGCCCAGGGCCCCGCGCCGGCGATGATCGTCTCGGGGTCGAGCCAGGGAATGAGTCCGGCGTGGTGCAAAAGAGGCTCCCGTCGAAAGGCTGTGAAACGGGCATGCGGGTACGGCCGAAGAACGGCACCCCTGCCCGCGTTCCAGCATAGGGGCGTGAGGTGCCCGGCTGGCTGTGACTCTGCCTGACGACCCAGAGTGCGGAAGGTGGGACTCGAACCCACACGCCCGAAGGCACAGGAACCTAAATCCTGCGTGTCTACCGATTTCACCACTCCCGCGCGGCGTCAGTCAGTCTACTGTCGCGTGCCCTGTGGATAACTTTCGAGGCCGTTTCACGATTTCTGACACGATGCCCTCGTGAGTCATCCGTCCGTGGTCGTCGCCGAGCGCGTCAGGCGGCGCCTGCGCCTGGAGAACACCGATCCGTCCACGGCGCCCGAAGAGGCGCGGCGCATCGCACAGGCCGAAGTGCGTCGGCACAACGACCTGGCGCTCGCCCGCGGCGAGGTGTTCATCGACGACGAGCCGGCCCTGGTGCGTGACGTGCTGGCATCGGTGTCGGGCTTCGGGCCGCTGCAGCCGCTGCTCGACGACCCCGACATCGAGGAGATCATCATCAACGCGCCGGATCGGATCTTCGTGATCCGCGACGGTGAGAAGATCCGGCTCGACCTGCGCCTCACCGAGGTGATCGTGCGCGATCTCGTGGAGCGGATGCTGCACGCGACGGGGCGCCGGGTCGACATCAGCCAGCCCTTCGTGGACGCCTCGCTACCCGACGGCTCCCGGCTGCACGTGGCGATCGCAGACGTCGTGCGGGGGTCGTGGGCGGTCAACATCCGGAAGTTCCTGCCCCAGCACCGCACGCTCGACACCTTGGTCGCCGCGGGTTCGATGCCGCCGGACGTGGGGCGGATGCTGCGCGCGGCCGTCTCCGACGGACGGAGTATCATCGTGTCCGGTGCGACGCACGCCGGCAAGACCACGCTCCTCGGCGCGCTCCTGGCCACCTGCGCCCACGAACAGCGCATCATCACGGTCGAGGAGACCTTCGAGCTTGCGGTCGAGGGGCCCGACGTCGTGGCGCTGCAGGGCAGACAGGCGAGCCTGGAGGGCAACGGCGAGATCACGCTGCGCCGACTGGTCAAGGAGGCACTGCGCATGCGACCGGAGCGTCTGGTCGTCGGCGAGGTGCGCGACGCCGAGGCGCTCGACCTCGTGCTCGCACTGAACACGGGCGTGCCCGCGGCAGGAACCGTCCACGCGAATTCGGCGTCCGAGGCGCTGGACAAGCTCTGTCTGTTGCCGCTGCTGGCCGGACGCAACATCGACCGTGCGTTCATCGCCCCCGCGCTCGCCGCGTCGGTGTCGCTCGTCGTCCACGTCGTGCGGGATGCGGACGGGCGGCGACGCGTGGCCGAGATCCTGGCGCCGACCGGTGAGGTCTCAGACGGACGCATCCTCACCCGTCGCGTCTACCGGGCGGAGGGAGTCGCGTGACCCTGTTGCTCGGAGCAATGCTCGCCGCCGGGCTTGTGCTCGTCGCATCACCCTGGTTGTGGCCGGCGGGCGCACGACGCGAGCGGCCCCCGCGCGACGGGGCGCTGCTGCGCCTCCTCGGTGAATCCGGGTACGGCCGCACCTCGCCGCGAACGCTGATCGCGGTCATGATCGCCGCCGCGCTCGGCGCCGCGGCCATCGCATGGCTGTTGACGTCCCTTCCCGTGCTCGGCGTCCTCGCGGGTCTCGCGGGCGCTGTCGCACCGGTGCTGTATCTGCGGGGACGACGGTTGCGCCTGCGCAAGGCCCGGCGCCAGCTGTGGCCGGACGTGTGCGACCTGCTCGTCGCCGCGATCCGCGTGGGGTTGTCTCTGCCCGACGCCGTGGCCTCCCTCGCCGACACCGCACCGCAGGCGGTGCGTCCGGCTTTCGCCGTGTTCGCCCGCGACCTGCGGGCGACGGGTCGTTTCGAGACCAGCCTCGACCGGTTGAAGAGCACCCTGGCCGACCCCATCGCCGATCGCATCGTCGAGACGCTGCGCATGGCCCGCCAGGTGGGCGGAACGGAACTCACGGGCGTGCTGCGCGCACTCTCGTCATCGGTGCGCGCCGATGCCGCGCTTCGTGGCGAGGTGGAGGCGAGACAGTCCTGGATCCGCGGCGCCGCCGTACTCGGCAGCGTCGCGCCCTGGGTGATCCTGGCGCTTCTCGCGATGCGTCCGGAGGGGGCAAGGGCGTATTCGACTCCCGAAGGCGTGATGGTCATCTGCGTGGGGGCGATCGTGTCCGTGCTCGCCTACCGGATCATGCTCCGCATCGGGCGGCTGCCCGAACCAGGGCGGTGGTTCGGATGAGCGGCGTGACCGATGCCGCGATCGCAGTTCTCCTCGGCGGCGCGCTGGCCGCCGGGTTGATCTCGATCCTGTTCGCCCTCCCGCGCTGGCGCGCGCTGCCGCTGGACCGTCGCATCGCACCGTATGTGCGTGATGTCGTCCCCGACGAGTTGCTGCCGGCAGGGGTGCTGCCCAGCCCGGGGCTGCTCCCGGTCAGCGGCCGGCGGACTCGTGATCGTCTGCTGACCGGACTCGAGCGGATGCTGGGTGGAGGAGAGGCCCTGCGACAGCGGCTCTCCCAGGCCGGCGGCGATCAGCAGCCGGCGACGTTCCGGGCACGTCAGCTGGGCTGGACGCTCGCCGGACTCGCCGCAGGTGCGGCTGTCGTCATCGCGTTGGCGATGTCCGGGCGGCTGAGCGTGCCGACGGCGCTGCTGCCGATCATCGGCGCGGCCGTCGCCGCGATCGGCTACGACGCGCAGCTGACGGCTCGGGCGAAGGCACGTCGCGCGCGGCTGGCCGACGAGCTGCCGACGATGCTGGAGTTCCTCGCCCTGTGCCTGTCTGCGGGGGAGTCGCTGCCCGACGCGCTGAAGCGGGTCTCGTCGATCGGCACCGGCGAGCTGACCACCGAGCTGCGCAGGGTGGTGCTGTCGGTGAACACCGGCTCGCCCCTCGCGGACGCCCTCAGCGAGATGGCGAATCGTCTGCAGCTTCCCGCGCTGAGTCGCGCCGTCGATCAGCTGGTCGCAGCGCTGGAGCACGGCGCACCGCTGGCCGGAGTGCTGCAGGCGCAGGCCGGCGACGCACGTGAAGAGGCCAAACGTGTGCTCATCGAACAGGCGGGGCGCAAGGAGATCTTGATGCTTCTGCCGCTGGTCTTCCTGATTCTGCCCTTGAGCGTTCTGTTCGCCATCTACCCGGGGATGTTCATTCTGCGGCTCGGCCTCGGCTGAGTCACGATCGGAGGAGACACATGAAGACCATCAGACGCTGGTTCCGTGACGCCCAGGAGCTCGCCGCCGACGAACGCGGCGACGTGCCGGGATGGGTGCTCGTGACCTTGATGACGGCCGGCTTGGTCGTCTTGATCTGGGCCGTGGCCGGCCCGGCGCTGACCGACCTGTTCCAGCAGGCGATGTCCAGCGTCTCCGGCATCGGCTGAGCGCACATGGCGAGGCGGGAGTGGAAGCCGGCGGACGAACGAGGGTCGAGTCCGGTGGAGTTCGTGCTCGTCGGGGCCCTGCTCACCGCACTCACTCTCGCCGTCCTGCAGCTCGGTTTCGCCGTGTACGTGCGCAACGTCGTGCACGACGCCGCCGTGGAGGGTGCCCATCACGCCGCGCTCGCCGACACCTCCCTCAGTGAAGGCGCGGCACGCACCGAACAGGTCATCGCCAGGGCCGTCGGCACGGACTTCGCGGAGGACGTCGCCGTCGGCGAGAGCGGATCGCTCTGGCATCCGACCGTCGTCGTCCGAGTGCGCGCGACCCTGCCGGTGATCGGCCTGATCGGCATTCCGTACGCGATGGAGGTGGAAGCGCATGCGCCGGTGGAGACTCTGGGTGAAGGATGACGAGGGTTCGGCCGCTCTGGAGTTCATCACCGCAGGCATCCTGCTGCTCGTCCCGCTCGTGTACCTCGTGATCGCGCTCGGCGCCGTGCAGGAGCAGACCCTGGGCGCCGAGGCCGCGGCCCGGCACACGGCCCGCGCCATCAGCCAGGCCACGGACCAGGGCGCCGCGAACGCGCGCGCCGACGCCGTGCTCGCCAGCGTGCGGGACGAGTACGGGATGGACGACGTCGACGTCGCACTGGAATGTCTGCCCGCCGGCGACCCCTGCCCGAGGGCGGGAGCGACTGTCATCGTGAGGGTGTCCACGCGAGTGGCCCTGCCGTTCATGCCGCCCGTGGCCGGACTCGACCAGCTCACGGCGATCCCGATCGAGGCCTCCGCCGCGCAGAAGGCCTCCCGACTGTGGGGCGCGGAATGACCCGCTTCGCGCGGCTCCGCCGCGACCTCGCGGACGACGAGGAAGGCAGCATCCTGCCGCTCATCCTCGGCTACGTGCTGCTCGCGATCGCCGTGATCTTCGTCTGCGTGTGCGCGACCGACATGTACATCGCCCAGAAGCGCCTCGACGCGCTCGCCGACGCTGCTGCGCTCGCCGGCGCAGACGGCTTCAGCCTGACCGTCGAGGGCGACGGGGTCCGTGCTGAGCTCACCGACGATCTGATCCGCGAGCAGGCCTCGGCGATCGTGTCCGCGACGGCACCTGACGCCGCGCTCGTGTCGGCCACGAGCCCCGACGGCGTCTCGGCCCGGGTGACGGTCGCCGCGGAGTGGCATCCGCCGCTGTTCTCGCCGTTCGTGCCCGACGGCGTGCCGCTGCGCGCCACCGCCACCAGCCGCACGGCGCTGCAGTGAGCCTCAGGACGGTGGCCGCGGGGCGAATCGCGGAATCCACCGGATGAATCCGGCCGCGCCGAGCAGACCGACCACGCCCATCGCGGCCGCCGCGAACGGCAGGGCGAACAGCGCTGTGATCGCCGACACGAGCAGCGGGGCGATCGCGCCACCGGCATCCGTCAATGTGCGCCACGAGCCCAGGTAGGCGGCGGGGTCGCGCTGCGGGGCGGTGTCGGCGCCGAGCGTGAGCAGGATGCCGCTGGAGAGGCCGTTGCCCACGCCGAGCACCGCCGCCAGCATGCCGAACCACAGCGTCGCCGAGTCCAGGTCGTGCGTCAGCGACAGCACGAGGAAGCCGCAGCCCATCAGGATCATCGCCGGCATGGCCGCCCACAGCCGCCCGAACCGGTCCATCACCTGGCCGCTGGCGTAGAACAGCGCGAAGTCGATCGCCCCCGAGACGCCGACCACCAGCGCGATCGTCTGCGCATCGAGGCCGAGCGACACACCCCACAGCGGCAGCACCACCTGTCGGGTGGAGCGCGCGGCCGACAGCGCCGCCGCAGCCAACCCGAGCCTGCTCAGCACCCCGCGGTTCTCCCACATCGTGCGGAACACCCCACCGGGCGCGGTCGGGATGCCGCCGGTGACCGCCTCGCCGGTGTCCTCCCGCATCCGCTCGTCCGCGACCGGAACGGGGGCGAACTCCTTCTCGGGGTCCGGACCGAACGTGACCAGCGCGACCATGGCGATCAGGCACACCAGGAGGAACCAGATGGCGGCGTACTCGGTGCGGAACAGCCCCAGCAGCGCGGCGGCGACGAACGGGCCGATGAACACGCCCAGCCGGTAGCTGCCGCCCAGCAGCGACAGCGCCCTGGCACGGAACTCCAACGGAACCCTGGTGGTCATGAACGCATGCCTGGCGAGGCCGAACGCGGCGGCGCAGAATCCGAGCAGGAAGACGGATGCGGTGAATCCCCACAGCACGGGGGAGAGCAGCATGCCCGCCGCGGCGCCCATCGACACGATGCCGGCGATCACCATGGACCAGCGCTCGCCGAGCCTGGCGACCGCCCAGCCCGCGGGCAGATTTCCGCAAAGCTGGCCGACCACCAGCGCGGATGCGACCAGCGCGGCGAAGGCCACGTCGGCACCCAGCCGTGACGCGATGATCGGGATCAGCGGGATGACCGCACCCTCGCCGAGCGAGAACAGCAGCGTCGGCGCGTACACCATCGGCCCGAACTGTCTCAGGACCGATCCCGCACTTGTGCTCATCTCTCTCACGGTACCGGCATCGGGATATCGGACCGCGCGGCGGTAGGCTGGTGGGACCATGCTCGAACTCGATCTCTCCGCCGACATCCAGGCCCTGCGACTCACCTTCGGCGACATCCGCGAGGTCGTCGACGTCTCCCGATTGCGCGACGAGATCGCGCGACTCAGCGAAGAGGCCGGCGCCCCCGACCTCTGGGACGACACCGAGCGCGCCCAGAAGGTCACCAGCGCCCTCAGCCACCGTCAGTCCGAACTCGCACGCATCGAGGGCATCGCCCGGCGCCTGGACGACCTCGAAGTGCTCGTCGACCTCGCCAACGAGATGGGCGACGAGGACTCCGCACAGGAGGCCCGCACCGAGCTCGCCGCACTGACCGACACCATCAACCAGCTCGAGGTGCAGACGCTGCTCGACGGCGAGTACGACGAGCGCGCGGCCATCGTGACCATCCGCTCGGGTGCCGGCGGCGACGACGCCACCGACTTCGCCGAGATGCTCATGCGCATGTACCTGCGCTGGGCCGAGCGCCACAAGTACCCCGTCAAGGTGATGGACACCTCCTACGCCGAGGGCGCCGGCATCAAGTCCGCCACCTTCGAGATCGACGCACCGTATGCGTTCGGCACCGTCTCGGTCGAGGCCGGCACGCACCGCCTCGCCCGCATCAGCCCGTTCGGCTCCGCAGACAAGCGTCAGACCTCCTTCGCCGCGGTCGAGGTCATCCCGCTCATGGAGGAGGCCACCGAGGTCGACATCCCCGAGGGCGACATCCGCGTCGACGTCTTCCGCTCGTCGGGCCCCGGCGGCCAGTCCGTCAACACCACCGATTCGGCCGTGCGCATCACGCACCTTCCCACCGGCATCGTGGTCTCGATGCAGAACGAGAAGTCGCAGATCCAGAACCGCGCCGCCGCCATGCGCGTGCTGCAGACCCGCCTGCTGCTGCTGCAGAAGGAGGAGGAGGCCGCGAAGAAGAAGGAGCTCGCAGGCAACATCACCGCGAGCTGGGGCGACCAGATGCGCTCCTACTTCCTCTACGGTCAGCAGCTGGTCAAGGACCTGCGCACCGGCTACGAGTCGGGCAACCCGGCGAACGTGTTCGACGGCGACCTGGACGGCTTCATCTCGGCCGGCATCCGCTGGCGCAAGCGTCGCGACGAGGACGACTGATCCGGATCAGCGCGCCGCGCCCTGCAGACTGCCGGTGACGACGTTGCCTGCAGGGTCGTAGACGACGCACTGCACGGTGCGGTCGTCGCCGTAGTCCCAGGTGTCCTCGTTCGGCCAGAACCCGTAGAAGTCCAGTTCGGAGTCCTCGAACGCGATCCCGACGAAGCCGGTGAACGCCTCGCGGCACGCCTTCGTGGCCTCGAGTTCCGTCGCCTTGTCGCCGGGGAACTCGTCCTGTGTCATCTCGTACTCGTGGTACACCTCTTCCGAGTGCAGCCAGGTGCACGGCATGACCACGAGTTCACCGGTGTCCTCGTAGAACGGCTGGTCCGTGGGCAGGCAGTCGCCCACCTGCAGTTCCCACCAGTCGATGGTCTCCGATCCGGGCGGTGCCGTTGCGGCCGGCGGCTCCGCCGATTCCTCTGGCAGCGGCCAGGTGCTCGTCGGGTCTTCGTCGAAGCGGTCGAAGGAGCCGCTCACGAACGTGACGAACAGCACGACGAAGGCGATCATCACGCCGATGCCCGAGACGATCAGTCCGGTGATGCCAGGCCATCGGGCGCCGGGGCGGACCAGCGCGACGATCGACAGCACGATCGCGGCGAGGAGCACCAGCAGACCGACGCCGACCACAGGCGGGATGCACGCGAGCGCGAGACCGGCGATCGACAGCCCGAATCCGATCCAGCCGGGCACGGACGGCCGACGAGGGGCAGGTCCGACCGGTGCAGCAGTGTAGGTCACGGTCTGCGGCGTGCCTGCGTATCCGGATGCCGCGGGGTCCGTGCCCGACAGCGACCACTGATCACCCGCCCCGGCATCCGCGATGTAGGGCGGTTCGAAGGCGGGGACAGGGGCTGCGTCGACCGGCGCGAAATGCGCGGTCCACTGTGCGCCGTCCCACCAGCGCTGGCGACCGGAACCGTCGTCGTACCAGCCTGCGGGGATGCTCATGGCTCATCTTCGCACGGAGAAGGCGCCGCGGACACGACGAAGGGCCCGGAGAACCGGGCCCTTCGTGACGGGTCTCTGGTCGCCGAGGCGGCTCAGCGCAGGGCGCAGGTCGGCGCGGCGTCGATCAGCTCCTGCCCGAACGCCGACAGCGCCTCCGCGTCGGTGAGTGCCGGCTCGCCGGAGGCGATCACCTGCAGCACGTCGTCGGGGATGTCGGAGGCGACGAACTCCTCACCGAAGCACAGCAGCTGGGAGTCGGTGAAGGTCTCGGTCGTGCCGGTCCCGGCGATGATGACCTCGACGCCCGCAGCGACCTCCTCAGCCGTCGGACGACCCGTGCTCGACGAGGAATCGGTGTCGTCACCCGTCGTGTCGTCCGTGCCCTCGGACGGGGTGTCCGAGCTGCTGCTGTCGGACGAGCCGTCGTAGGTGTTCACCTGATTGAGAGCGAACACGAGCAGGCCCGTGAAGACGGCGGCCACGACCAGGCCGACGATGGAGACCACCAGGCCGACGATGCCGGGCCACTTGGCGCCCTTCATGAACAGGACGATGATCGACAGCACGAGGCCCACGAACGGCAGGAACGGACCCACGAACGGGATCCAGCACAGCAGCAGGCCGAGGATGGCGATGCCGAAGGCGATCCAGGCGAGCACCGTGGGCTTCTTCTTCTCCGGACCGCCGGGGACACCGCCGACGGGGTACGCGCTCGGCGTGTAGGCGCCGGGATACGCGGACCCCGTGTCCTGGCCGGTCAGCGGGTAGCCGTCCGCCGCGAACCCGGGGCTCTGCTGCCCGGCGGGCTCCGGGACGCCTGCTGCGGCCAGTTCTGCGGACAGGTCCTGCTGCAGCGAACCGGCCGACGTCGGTGCGCCGCTCTCGAACTGCTCGGGCGCGAACTGATCGGTCCACTGCGCGCCGTCCCACCAGCGCTGCCGGCCGGAGCCGTCGTCGTACCAACCTGCGGGAATGCTCATGATGCTCCTCGTCGCGCCGTCGATGCCGGCGCCGATCCTCCGTGTCGGGCGGAATCGCCCCGTGTACGTGTATATCAGCAGCGCGGGACCGCAGCCATGGGCAGCGCTGCCCGTCGGGGCGGCGGTCCGCACGCGGGGGAGTGTCGCTGAGAGCCTGTGCGTCGGGCCCGCTTAGGCTCGAATGGCCATGATCCGATTCGAGAACGTCACCAAACGGTACCGCGGCACCAAGCGTCCCGCCCTGGACGAGGTCGACTTCGAGGTGGAGCGGGGCGAGTTCGTCTTCCTCGTGGGAGCCTCGGGGTCGGGCAAGTCCACCTGCCTCCGCCTCATCCTGCGCGAGGACGTGCCCACCACCGGCCGCGTCGCCGTGCTGGGCCGCGACCTGCGCTCGCTGGCCAACCGCAAGGTGCCGTACTTCCGGCGCAACATCGGCTCGGTGTTCCAGGACTTCCGCCTGCTGCCGTCGAAGACCGTCTATCAGAACGTCGCGTTCTCGCTTCAGGTGATCGGCTCCTCGCGCGGGTTCATCCAGCAGGCCGTCCCCGAGGCCCTCGCGCTGGTCGGCCTGGAGGGCAAGGAGAAGCGGATGCCGCACGAGCTCTCCGGCGGAGAGCAGCAGCGCGTCGCGATCGCCAGGGCGCTGGTCAACCGCCCGCAGATCCTGCTCGCCGACGAGCCGACTGGAAACCTCGACCCGGCGACCTCTGTCGGCATCATGCAGCTGCTGGCGCGGGTGAACGCCGGCGGCACCACTGTGCTGATGGCCACGCACGAGGCGGGCTTCGTCGACCAGATGCAGCGCCGTGTCATCGAGCTGCAGGACGGCGTGATGGTCCGCGACGAGAGCAGCGGCGGCTACGGTGACACCTCGAACATCCCCCGGCTCACGCCCGAAGTGCTGCGCGGCGCGGCGGCGACCGCCGCGCTCACGGCCGTTCAGGAGGTGCAGCGGCAGACCGAGGCGGTTCCGGTGATCGTGCCGGATGCCCCGGAGACGGCGCCCTCACCGCCGGCGGAATCCGCTCCGGAACCGTCCGCCGACCAGGCGCCGCCCGCAGCTCCCGAGCCCACTGCTCCCGCGCTCCCGCCGGACGGGCATGCCCCTCGCACGCATCCGATCGTCCTTCCCGATGTCGACGTCGCCGAACTCGGTGTCGCCGGCCGGCTCGGGCTGAGGGACGACGACGAGGAAGTGGGACCCACCTCGTGAACTTCGGACTCATCATCAAAGAGGCCCTCGGGGGGCTCCGCCGCAATCTGTCGATGGTGATCTCGGTCATCCTCGTCACCTTCGTGTCGCTGACCTTCGTCGGCGCCGCCATGCTGATGCAGACCCAGATCAGCACCATGAAGGCCTTCTGGGGCGAACGCGCCGAGGTCACCGTCTACCTGTGCTCGCCGTTGTCGACGACAGAGGGCTGCTCGGCCGGCGCAGCCACCCAGGACCAGATCGACGCCGTCGAGGCGCAGCTCGAGGGCGAGGCCCTGAAGTCGCTGATCAGCGATCTGCGCTTCGAGACCAAGGAGGAGGCCTTCGAGGACTTCGTCGATCAGTTCGGACAGGAGCAGGCGGACGTCTACGGCGTCGAAGCGATGTCCGAGTCGTTCCGGGTGACGCTCGAGGACCCCGCGAAGTCCGACGTGATCACCGAAGCGGTGGGCGGCATGCCGGGCGTCGACGAGGTCAACGACCAGCGCAAACTGCTCGACCCGCTGTTCTCGGCGCTGACCGTCGCCACCTACATCGCCGTCGGCATCGCCGTGCTGATGCTCATCGCGGCTGTGCTGCTGATCGCCACCACCATCCGGCTGTCGGCCTACGCCCGGCGCAAGGAGATCGGCATCATGCGCCTGGTCGGCGCCTCCAACCGTGCCATCCAGACGCCGTTCGTGCTCGAGGGTGTGTTCTCGGCGTTCATCGGATCGGTGCTCGCGGGAATCGCCGTGCTCGCCGGGGTGAAGTTCGGAGTCGAGGGCTACCTCGCCGAGCGGGTGCCGTTCATGCGCCCGCTGGTGGGCATGCAGGATGCGGTGTTCGTAGTGCCCGTGCTGATCGGCATCGGCGTGCTGCTGGCCGCGTTGTCCGCCGGATTCGCGATCCGTCGCTGGCTGCGCACCTGAGTGCGTGGTCCGGGCCGGCGAGCTTCTGAGCTAGACTGATCGGCTGGCCCGGAGCGGGCCTGCGGAAACAGGAGACATCATGCCCAGGGAACGCGGTGAGAAGGTCATCGCGACCAACCGTCGCGCACGCCACGACTACAACCTCGAGAAGTCGTACGAGGCGGGTCTCGTGCTCACCGGCACCGAGGTGAAGTCGCTGCGCCAGGGGCGCGCGAACCTCAGCGACGGCTATGCGTTCGTCAAGGGCGGCGAGGCATACCTCGACGCCGTGCACATTCCGGAGTACTCGCAGGGTCACTGGACGAACCACTCGGCCAAGCGCATCCGCAAGCTGCTGCTGCACCGCGAGGAGATCGCCAAGCTCGAGCACGCCGTGTCAGCGGGCGGTTACACGCTCATCCCGCTGCGGCTGTACTTCTCAGACGGGCGCGCCAAGGTCGAGATCGCCCTGGCCAAGGGCAAGCGCGAGTTCGACAAACGGCAGACCCTGCGCGAGCGTCAGGACAACCGCGAGGCCGAGCGCGCGATGCGCATGCGCAACCGCATGGGGGAGTGACTCCCGACCTCACGCCGGGGTGAACCCGAACGTCCGGCCGAGGAAGCGGAGCTCGGTCTCGAGGGACGTGATGATCGACTCGGCTGCGCGGAAGCCGTGCCCCTCGCCGGGGAACAGCACGTACTCGTGAGCCACGCCGCGCGAGGCGAGCGCGGCCGCGATCGCCTCCGACTGGGACGGGGGCACCACGCGATCCTCGCCGCCCTGCTCCAGCAGCACCGGTACGTCGATGCGGTCGGCGTTGGTCAGCGGTGAGCGGTCGATGTACACCTGCTCGGCCTCGGGCAGCGGACCGACCAGACCGGTGAGGTAGTGCTTCTCGAAGTCGTGCGTGTCGGCGGCCAGCATCCGCAGGTCTGCGACGCCGTACCGGCTGATCCCCGCGGAGAACACGCCACCGCGCACGAGCGCGCCGAGCACGGTCCACCCGCCTGCCGAGCCGCCGCGGATCGCGATGCGGGCAGGGTCAGCGGCGCCGGACGCTGCGAGTCCCTCCGCGGCGGCGATCACGTCGTCCACGTCCACCACGCCCCATTGGCCGTCCAGCCGCTCGCGGTAGGCGCGGCCGTAGCCCGTGGAGCCGCCGTAGTTCACATCGAGCACGCCGATGCCACGGCTGGTCCAGTACGTGTATGCCGTCGATGCTGCGCCGCCGACGTGGGCGGTCGGGCCGCCGTGCACCATCACGATGTACGGCGGCAGCTCACCGTCCGGTGCCGAGGAATCCGGATTCGTCGGCGGGTAGTCGAACGCGTGCACGGGGCCGTGCGGGCCGTCGAACGTCACCGGCCGGGGCGTCACGACCCAATCCCGATCGACCGGTGCGCCGCCGCGCACGGCGAAGCTCTCGCCGGTCGCGGTGTCGAGCAGCCACAGGCCGCGATCGACGGTCGCGCCGGTACCGGAGACCAGGATCCGGCTGCCTGCGGCATCGTCGATGCTCGCCTCGCTCGTGACGGGCAGCGGCAGGCGCGCGCTCGCACCGTCGCGTTCGATCAGCACGATCTCGTCTGCACCGTTGGTGCGCACTGCGGCGATCCTGCCGTCGTCCAGGGGGCGGTACCAGCGGCTGCCGAGCACCCACAGGCCGCCGCCGGTGTCGGCATCTGCGGGATACGTCGTCCGAGAGAGCACATGCAGGCCGTCCAGCTCGATCCGCTCCAGGTTCCACCTTCCGGACGGGTCGTCCAGGAACAGCAGCTCGTGCTCGGAGGTCCACTCCGGCTGCAGCGCGGTGCTGCTCGCGATCGTGGCGATCTCATCGGTGTCGATCGTCGCGATGTGAAGCAGGCACTGCTCCCACGGCATCCGGATCGTGCTCCATTGCACCCAGGCGAGCCGGGTGCCGTCCGGGGAGAGCGCGGGGTGAGCGACGAAGCCGCTGGTCGCGACGAGGACGCGCACGGCGCGCTCCTCCTCGGCCGCCGAGCCGTCGAGCGGGACCTCCACGATCGCCCTTGCGTGCTGGTCCGGTCGCAGATCCTCGCGCACCGCGAACAGCCGCCCCTGCTGCACCGAGAGGCCGCCGTACTGGGAACCAGGCGCAGTGAGCGGCTCGGGAACGCCGCCGCGCGGCATCCGATAGACGCGCTGATCGCCGCCGTCGACGAAGAACAGCGTGCCGGAGGCATCCGCCGTCCAGGCACCACCGCCGTACTCATGCACGCGCGATCGTGCGTTCCACGGGGCGGGAAGGATCTCCTCCCCGGTCGAACTGCGCACGGTGACGCGGCCGCTCTCGGCGGGGACGGACTCGCCCCACCAGATCTCGTCGCCGACGAACCGTGCACCCTCGATCCGGGGCGACGCGGCCGCCATGCTCGCGGCGTCGAAGGGGGAGGACCAGGTGCCGTACGGGGATGCCATGACTCGAGCGTAGGACGCTGCGACTCACGGCGTCACGCACCATGCGGGTCGTACGCGCGCTGCTCCAGGTGTACAAACTGTGCGGCGCGCTCGTGCTCGCGCTGCACGTTGCTGTTCGCGCTGCACGTTGCTGTTCGCGCTGCATGTTGCTGTTCGCGCTGCATCCTTCTGCTCGCGCGGCGCGGATATGCGTAGCGCGAGCCGCGCTCTGTAGCGCGAGCAGGACTCAGCAGCGCGAGCGGGCGCTCAGACCGCGCGGAGCACCGCGACGACCTTGCCGAGCACGACGGCGTCGTCGCCGAGGATCGGCTCGAAGGACGAGTTGCGGGGCAGCAGCCAGGTGTGTCCGTCGCGCTGGCGGAAGGTCTTCACCGTCGCCTCGCCGTCGAGCATCGCCGCGACGATCTCGCCGTTCTCGGCCGTGTGCTGGGAGCGCACGACGACCCAGTCGCCGTCGCAGATGGCGGCGTCGATCATCGACTCGCCGTTGACCTTGAGCATGAACAGCTCGCCCTTGCCCACCAGCTGGCGGGGCAGCGGGAAGATCTCCTCGACCTGCTGCTCGGCGGTGATCGGCACACCGGCGGCGATCTGGCCGACCAGCGGGACCAGCGCTGCGTCGCCGACGGGGGGAGCGGTGTCGGCGGGGTTCTCGGTGCTCGAGCCCGGAAGGTCGATCAGCACCTCCATGGCGCGGGTCTTGCCCGGGTCGCGGCGCAGGTAGCCGCTCAGCTCGAGCTGGCCGAGCTGATGGGTGACGCTGGAGAGGGACTTCAGACCGACGGCGTCGCCGATCTCGCGCATGCTCGGCGGATAGCCGTAGGTCGCGATAGAGGTCTGGATCACCTCGAGGATCGCCATCTGCTTCGCGCTCAGGCTCTTGCGGCGGCGGGTGCGCGGCACCTCGGATGCGTTGCCTGCGATGTCGCTCATCGGTGCTCCTTCGTGCGCCGGCCCACCGTGCTCCGCTGCGTGCCGATTCGAATGTCGGTGGTCCGTGGTGGGGTGTCGTTATCGAAACCGTATCCGAGAAGTCGCCGGAATCGGAAGATCTGTTCGAGCGTGTCGGCGAACTCGAGGGTGCGTATTTCGAAGAACGCTTGACAAGTATTCGATATCGAAGATAGCTTCGGAACACAGCTTCGCATCCGCCGTTCCCGGCCGAGCGGCGGATGCGAAAGCTGATACCACTGACGAGGAGCACGACATGAGCACCATCGGCATCGCCCCCACCCCGATCGTCGGCACGCGCACGCGGCTGCGGTTGACGCGGCGCGGACGCCGTGTGCTCAGCGCACTCGTCGCCGCTCCGATCGCATTCGCGATCGCCTACGCGGGCATCGCCGGGGGGTCGGCGCTCGCATCCGGTGAGCACGCTGCTCCGGTGCACTTCGAGACCGTCATGGTCATGCCGGGAGACACCCTGTGGTCGATCGCCGGAGAGATCGCGCCCGCTGCTGACCCTCGAGATGTGATCGACGAGATCAGCAGCCTGAACAACCTGCACGGCGGCGTGCTCCAGGTCGGTCAGGAACTGGCTGTCCCGCAGCGTTACACGGACTGATCGGCGAGGCGATCGCCATACGATTGACAGGTGACCTCACTCGACGATCTGCCCCTCCGCGATGACCTGCGCGGACTCACTCCGTACGGCGCGCCGCAGGCGCCGCTGCCGGTCGCGCTGAACGTCAACGAGAACACGCATCCGGTTCCGGACGACGTCGCCGCCCAGATCCTCGACGACGTCGCGGCGGCGCTGCGCGAGGTGAACCGCTACCCGGACCGGGAGTTCACGCGGCTGCGCGAGGGCTTCGCCGCTTACCTCGGCCACGGCTTGCGTCCCGAGCAGATATGGGCCGGAAACGGTTCGAACGAGGTGCTGCAGCACGTCCTGCAGGCCTTCGCCGGCCCCGGACGCACCGCGTTCGGCTTCGCGCCGACCTACTCGATGTATCCGCTGCTGTCGCAGGGCACCGGTGCCCGGTGGATCGCGGGCACCCGTGACGACGATTTCCGGATCACGGCCGAGGACGCCGCGGCCCAGGTCGCAGTCGCCGACCCCGACGTCGTCTTCCTGTGTGCGCCGAACAACCCGACGGGCACGCCGCTCGGGCTCGACGTCATCGAGGCCGTGTACGAGGTCGCCCGCGGCGTGGTGATCGTCGACGAGGCGTATCAGGAGTTCGCGCCCAAGGCGGCACCCTCCGCGCTCACCCTGCTCGAGGGGCGTCCGCGTCTCGCCGTCTCGCGCACGATGAGCAAGGCCTTCGCGTTCGCCGGGGCCCGCGTCGGCTACCTCGCGGCCGACCCGGTGTTCATCGATGCACTGCGTCTGGTGCGCCTGCCGTATCACCTGAGCGCTCTGACCCAGGCGGCGGCGACAGCAGCGCTGCGGAACTCGGCGACGATGCTCCGCATGGTCGACGAGATCGTCGTCCAGCGCGACCGCATCACTGCAGGACTCGCCGAGCTCGGCTACCTGCCGCACGAGTCCTGGTCGAACTTCGTGCTGTTCGGCGGTGTGGACGACCCGCGTGCGACCTGGCAGGCGCTCTACGACCGCGGAGTGCTGATCCGCGATGTCGGCATCCCCGGTCACCTGCGTGTCAGTGCGGGCACCGAGGCGGAGACCACGGCGTTTCTCGACGCCATGGCGTCGGTAGGATCGGCAGCATGAGCGACCGCACCGCCAGCCGCACCCGCAGCACGTCCGAGTCCACCGTCGAGCTCGAGCTGAACCTCGACGGTACGGGTCGCAGCAGCATCGACACCTCGGTGCCGTTCTTCGACCACCTGCTGACGGCGTTCGCGAAGCACTCGCTCACCGACCTCACGGTGCGAGCCTCAGGCGACACGCACATCGACGCGCATCACACCGTGGAGGACGTGTCGATCGTGCTCGGCGATGCGATCCGCGAGGCTCTCGGCGACAAGGCAGGCATCTCCCGCTACGGCGACGCCCTGGTGCCGCTCGACGAGGCGCTGGCTCAGGCCGTCGTCGACATCTCCGGCCGGCCCTACCTGGTGCACTCCGGCGAGCCGGAGGGCTTCGAGTTCCACCTCATCGGCGGTCACTTCACCGGATCGCTGGTGCGGCACGCCTTCGAGGCGATCACCTATCACGCGGGCCTGACCGTGCACGTCCGCGTGCTCGGCGGTCGCGACCCCCATCACATCGCCGAAGCGGAGTTCAAGGCGTTCGCGCGCGCCTTCCGTCAGGCGAAGGCCCTCGACCCGCTGGTCGTGGGCATTCCCTCGACGAAGGGCGCACTGTGAGCCGCAGCCCCCGTGTCACCGTGTACGACTACGGGTCGGGCAACGTGCACTCCGCCGTCAAAGCGCTGGCGGTGGCGGGCGCCGATGTCGAGCTGACCGGCGACCGCACGAAGGCGCTCGAGGCGGACGGACTGTTCGTGCCCGGCGTGGGTGCGTTCGCCGCTGTCGCGCAGGCGCTCCGGTCTCACGGCGGCGACGAGATCATCGAACGACGCCTCGCCGGCGGGCGCGCCGTGCTCGGTGTGTGCGTCGGCATGCAGGTCATGTTCGAGCGTGGCGTCGAGCGCGGACAGGATGCCGAGGGACTCGGCGAGTGGCCGGGAACCGTCACCGAGCTCGAGTCGCCCGTGCTGCCGCACATGGGCTGGAACACCGTCGAGCCCGGCGAGGGCACCGTCCTGTTCCGCGGCATCGAGGAGGAGCGGTTCTACTTCGTGCACTCCTTCGCCGCGAAGCAGTGGGAACTCGACGTGCAGGCGCCGTTCCCGCAGCCCGCGGTGACCTACGCCACGTACGGCGAGCGCTTCCTCGCCGCCGTCGAGAACGGTCCGCTCGCTGCGACGCAGTTCCATCCCGAGAAGTCCGGCGAGGCCGGCATCCGGCTCCTGCGCAATTGGGTGTCCTCCCTCTGAGGGGGGCGTCCGAGCAGGACCGGCCGGGAGCGTCACGGCATTTGAGACGGCGCGGCGCCCGGGCTACGCTTTTCACTCGTGCCCGGGCTCGGGCATCCGATCTTCCCGAACAAGGACGACATGAACGACTTCGCGTCAACTCCCTCGCTCATCCTGCTGCCCGCGGTCGACGTCGCCGGCGGAAAGGCGGTGCGCCTCACCCAGGGCGAGGCCGGCACTGAGACCAGCTACGGCGACCCCGTCGACGCGGCAGGGGAGTGGGTCGACCAGGGCGCGCAGTGGATCCACCTCGTGGATCTGGATGCGGCGTTCGGGCGCGGCAGCAATGCCGGCATCCTGCGCAAGGTCATCAAGCAGTACCGCGGTGTGAGCGTCGAGCTCTCCGGCGGGATCCGTGACGACGCGAGTCTGGAGGCCGCTCTGGAGTCCGGCGCCTCCCGCATCAACCTCGGCACCGCCGCGCTGGAGAACCCGGAGTGGGCGGCCGACGTCATCGCCCGCTACGGCGAGGCCGTCGCCGTCGGACTCGATGTGCGCGGCACCACGCTCGCGGCGCGCGGCTGGACGAAGGAGGGCGGCGATCTCTGGGAGGTTCTCGACCGCCTCGAGGACGCCGGCTGCAGCCGCTACGTCGTCACCGACGTCACCAAGGACGGCACGCTGCGCGGCCCGAACCTCGACCTGCTGCGCGAGATGACCCAGCGCACGCCGAAGCCCGTCGTGGCCTCCGGTGGCATCGCCAGCCTCGACGACATCGCCGCCCTTCGTGAGCTCGTCCCGCTGGGCGTCGAGGGCGCGATCGTGGGCAAGGCGCTCTACGCCGGCGCGTTCACCCTGGCCGAGGCGCTGGATGTCGCCGGCGACTGACGACGCCTGCGACCACGGCAACGGGGCCGACTCTGCCGGCGTTCCCTGGGAGGGCCGCAGCTTCGAAGCCAACCAGCACGCGGCTGACGACGGCTCCGCCGACCCTGCGCTGCTGGACGCCCTGCTCCGGTTCCGGTCCGGTGACGGCTCCCAGGTCGAGGTCGTGGACGCCTTCCGCTCCGCCCGCGTGCTGGTGCCCCTGGTCGCCGAGAAGGGCGACGAGGGCGTCGGCCCGACGGGTCTGAAGGTGGACAAGACCCAGGAGCTCTCGATCGTCACGGTCGCGGCACCCGACGGACGCCGCGTGCAGCCGGTGTTCTCGTCGGTTCAGACGATGTCGCAGTGGGATGCTTCGGCACGGCCGATCCCGGTCGAGGCCGTGCGCGTGGCGCTGTCGGCCTCGAGCGAGGAGACCGATCTCATCGTGCTCGATCCGGCATCCGACACGGAGTTCGTGTTCCGCCGGCCGGCCGTCTGGGCGATCGCTCAGGACCAGCGCTGGGAGCCGAGCTTCCTCTCACCCGAGGTGTTCACCGCTCTGCAGGCGAGTGTCGCGCACGAGCTGGCCGTCATCGATGTGCACGTCTCGCCCGGTGATCCGGATGCCAGGATGCGCGGCCCCGAGCTGATCGTGACTCTCGAGCTCGCCGACGGGCTGGATCAGCAGACCCTCGACGCCGTGCTGGCCCGTCTCGCGCAGCGCTGGGCCGCCGACGACCGCATCGCGGTGCTCGTCGACTCGCTGAGCGTGAAGCTCACCCGCGCCGTCTGAAACATGTCCGGGCGTCAGGTGACGCTCACCTAGAGTCGAGGGATGCCCACGACCGTCGCGCTCCATTTCCACCCGAACTGGCCCTTCCAGAGCGGATCAGTGATCGAGGCGATGGCCGAGGCGGGAAGGTACCGCTCCCAGTTCGAGACCGCCACCTCCAACGGAGGTTTGACGGCGCATCCGGGAGGAGACCGTTGGCGGTGGGAGAGTCGTCTGTTCGCCGGTCGATACGACGGCCGCCCGGCCGAGGAGCGCCCGGTGTACGGGGCGGTCGCCGGAGAGGACGACTACGGCCCTGCGACGCGGTTCGGATCCGCTCATCTGCGGCTGCGTCCGGAGGTCACCGCGCGGACCACCTTCTGCTACCCGGATTCGGTGTTCGAGCCGGACGGCGTCGTCGAGCAGGGCGGCGTCGACGTGCTCGTCGCACGGATGCAGGCGGACGACCAGGACCTGCTCGATCGCTACGTCGAGGCGCACGTGCACGGCGGGATCCGTTTCGCTGCTGACGTCGAGGCGATCGTCCTCGACCCGTGCTTCCGTGGAACCGCGGTGCAGGATGCGGCCGAGCGCCTGGGCTGCGCCGTCGAGTTCCATCCCGGGTTCCTGGTGCGCACCGAAGACCTCGACGAGGAGTATCGCGGCCCCGAGCCTCTGCGGCTGGCCCGAGAACTGGGGGCGGAGCTGACACCGGAGGTCGTCGGTGCGGCGGTGCGGACGGGTCGTCACGACCCGCAGACGCTCAAGCGCGTCTGGCATCTGCTCGCCCGCTACGGCCGTTCGGTGCCCGCCCCGTCTCTCCAAGGTCAGACGGAGGCGTGAGGCGGTCGGGAGGTTCCCGGAGCGAGCATCGGGAGGGGCCCGCGAAGCGGGAAGGAACCCGCTCTGCGAGCGCAGGGAACCTCCCGACCGTCGACCCCTCGACTCAGCTGACCGGCCCCGTCCACTTCTCGCCGGGGCCCTTGCCCACGGGATCGGGGACGGGGGAGGCCTCGCGGAAGGCGAGCTGCAGCGAGCGGAGCCCGTCGCGCAGCGGGCGTGCGTGCGCATCGCTGATCTCGGGTGCGCCGGCGGTGATGAGACCGGCGAGCGCATTGATCAGCTTGCGCGCCTCGTCGAGATCGAGCTGGGAATCGGGGTCGTCCGCGAGGCCGAGCTTCACGGCCGCAGCGCTCATCAGGTGCACGGCGGTGGTCGTGATGACCTCGACCGCGGGGACGTCCGCGATGTCGCGCGTGGCGGCGTTCGCCGCCGCTTCCTGCTGCGCCCAGCGCTCGTGGCGGTCGTCGTCGTGGTCGTGCTGGGGCTGGTCCTGGGCAGGAATCGTCACTTCGGGGTGCCTTCTGGTAGACTTCAGCGGGCTCCGGAGCGTCATGCTCCGGCACGAAAGAGGATTCATTCCCACCCGCGCTTGCCGTTCCAGGCTACCGGGTTCTGCACCCCGCCGGATTCCGGTGGAAAGGGTGTGTAAGCCGGTGCTTCGTATGCATCGGCGGGTGGGGAGACTCCGATTTCGCCCGGGACGTCGCACGACGGACCGGTGGCCGAAACCCCACGTCTAAGGAGTTCCGCATCAGCGATCCCCGCACCAATGACCGCATCCGAGTGCCCGAGGTCCGCCTCGTCGGCCCCGGAGGCGAGCAGATCGGCGTCGTCGCCATCCAGGTGGCGCTGCGTCTCGCACAGGAGGCAGACCTCGACCTCGTCGAGGTGGCTCCCAACTCGAAGCCCCCCGTGGTCAAGATCATGGACTACGGCAAGTTCAAGTACGAGGCTGCGCAGAAGGCGAAGGAAGCGCGCCGCAACCAGGCGAACACCATCCTCAAAGAGGTCCGGTTCCGCCTGAAGATCGAGGCTCACGACTACACGACCAAGCTCAAGCGCGCAGAGGGCTTCCTCAAGGCCGGCGACAAGGTCAAGGCCATGATCCTGTTCCGCGGTCGCGAGCAGTCGCGCCCCGAGCAGGGCGTCCGCCTGCTGCGCAAGTTCGCGGAGGATGTCGCCGAGTTCGGCACCGTCGAGTCGAACCCGACGATCGACGGCCGCAACATGGTGATGGTCGTGGCCCCCCTGAAGAACAAGTCCGAGGCGAAGGCCGAGCAGAACGCGGTCCGCACCGCGAACAAGCAGGCTGCACGCGAGGCCAAGAACAGCGCCGGCGCACCGGCGCAGGCCGCTGAGGACGCCTCCGCGGAGTGATCCGCCCCACAGCTCCCGCCGCGTAAGCAGGCGGGTACCCCACCAGCATCCGCACGGGTGCCACACGAAGGAAGAGAAGATGCCGAAGCAGAAGACCCACTCGGGTGCTAAGAAGCGCTTCAAGATCACCGGCAGCGGCAAGCTGAAGAAGCAGCAGGCCGGTATGCGCCACAACCTCGAGCACAAGTCGAGCCGTCGCACCCGCCGTCTGAACCAGGACCAGGTGCTGTCGAAGGCAGACACCAAGGTCGCGAACAAGCTCCTCGGCCGCTGACGCGCCCGAACGCACGATAGGAACACGAAAATGGCAAGAGTCAAGCGCGCAGTAAACGCGCACAAGAAGCGTCGGGTCATCCTCGAGCGCGCCTCGGGTTACCGCGGCCAGCGTTCGCGCCTCTACCGCAAGGCGAAGGAGCAGGTCACCCACTCGCTCGTCTACGCGTACCGCGACCGTCGCAAGCGCAAGGGCGACTTCCGCCGTCTGTGGATCCAGCGCATCAACGCCGCTGCCCGCCAGAACGGCATCACCTACAACCGCTTCATCCAGGGCCTCGGCCTCGCGGGTGTGCAGGTCGACCGTCGTATGCTCGCCGACCTGGCCGTGACCGACGCCGCCGCGTTCGCGACGCTGGTCGAGGTCGCGAAGAAGGCGCTTCCCTCGGACGTCAACGCTCCGAAGGCTGCTGCCTGATCATCCGGCATCCATGAAGGGCGTCTCCCGCAGGGGAGGCGCCCTTCTTGTCTCTAGACTGGTGGCGTGCTGGAGAATCCTCGCTCGCCCCGCGTCCGTGCCGTCGCCAAGCTCACGAAGCGCAGTGCGCGCACCGAGACCGGCCTGTTCCTGCTCGAAGGCCCGCAGGCGGTGCGCGAGGCGCTGACCTATCGCCCCGAGGCGATCGTCGACCTGTTCGTCACCCCCACCAGCTGGGAGAAGCACGCCGACCTGCGCGACATGGCCGAGGATGCCGGTGTCGAGGCCGAGTTCGTCACCGAGAGCGTGCTCGCCGCGATGGCCGACACCGTCACGCCGCAGGGGCTGGTCGCCGTCGCCAGGCAGACCCCCACCTCGGTGAAGGACATCTTCGCGGCATCCCCGCGCCTGATCGCTATCTGCGAGGAGGTGCGCGACCCCGGCAACCTCGGCACGATCATCCGCGCCGCGGATGCGGCGGGGGCGGATGCCGTGGTGCTGACCGGCCGCACGGTCGACCCGTACAACCCCAAGGTGGTGCGTTCCACCACCGGCTCACTGTTCCACCTGCCGGTGTCGGTCGGAGGCGATCTCGCCGATGTCGTGCAGCGTGCGCACGCGGCGGGCCTGCAGATCCTCGCCGCGGATGTGAAGGGCGACGATCTGCTCGCGGCCCGTGCCGAGGGCGTGCTCGCGCAGCCCAGCGGATGGCTGTTCGGCAACGAGGCCCGCGGCCTCGCCGATGAGGCGCTGGAGCTGGCCGATCGTGTGCTGAAGCTGCCGATCTTCGGCCGGGCCGAATCGCTGAACCTCGCCACCGCGGCCAGCGTCTGCCTGTACGAGAGCGCCTTCGCGCAGCGCGCCTGAGAGGTTTCCACCTCGTTTCCGCCTGGTCACGAAAGCACAACAGCGTATTTCGCTCTCGCGCGGTGTCCGGCGTGCGCTCTAGTGTGGAGGAATGGCAGAGAGCAAGGGCGCGGACGCCCTGGTCGTGGTCGACCACGTCGAGAAGCACTATGGCGACTTCCACGCGCTGAAGGACATCAATCTCACCGTCGACAAGGGCGAGGTGGTCGTCGTCATCGGCCCGTCAGGGTCCGGAAAGTCGACGCTGTGTCGCACGATCAACCGCCTCGAGACCATCACCAGCGGTGAGATCCGCATCGACGGCGCCCTCCTCCCCGCCGAGGGCAAGGGCCTCGCGAAGCTGCGTGCCGATGTCGGCATGGTGTTCCAGTCGTTCAACCTGTTCGCGCATCTCACCATCCTCGAGAACGTCACCCTCGGGCCGATCAAGGTGCGCGGCATGAAGAAGGCGGACGCCGACAAGCAGGCGATGATGCTCCTGGAGCGGGTCGGCGTCGGTCAGCAGGCGCAGAAGCTCCCCGCGCAGCTGTCCGGCGGACAGCAGCAGCGCGTCGCGATCGCGCGCGCCCTCGCCATGCAGCCGAAGGTGATGCTGTTCGACGAGCCCACCAGCGCCCTCGACCCGGAGATGATCAACGAGGTCCTGGACGTCATGGTGCAGCTCGCGCACGAGGGCATGACCATGATCGTGGTCACCCACGAGATGGGCTTCGCCCGTAAGGCCGCGAACCGCGTCGTCTTCATGGCGGACGGCTCGATCGTCGAAGAGGCGACGCCGGAGGAGTTCTTCACGAATCCGAAGAGCGACAGGGCGAAGGACTTCCTCTCGAAGCTGCTCACCCACTGACCTTCCCCGCGCGGAGATCCCGCGCACACACAGCACACGAAGGAGACGCACATGCGACGCACCAAGACTCTCGCGGCGATCGGAATCGCCGCGACCGCCCTGCTCGCCCTGACGGCGTGCAACAGCGGAACCCCCAGCAACCCCGGCGGCACGGGCGGCGGAGACGGCGACGGCGGCGACGCCGACAAGACGCCCTGGACCGTCGCCGAGGACGTCGCCCTCGAGGGCAGCCCGACCTTCGACGCGATGGAGGAGCGTGGCAAGGTCGTCATCGGCGTCAAGGAGGACCAGCCGGGTCTCGGGTACATCGATGTCACGACCCAGGAGCGCTCCGGCTTCGACGTCGACATCGCCCGCTGGATCGCCGCCTCGCTGGGCTTCGACGAGGACCAGATCGACTTCCAGGCGATCGCGTCCGCGAACCGCGAGCAGGCGATCGTGAACGGTGACATCGACTACTACGTCGGCACCTACTCGATCACCGACAAGCGCAAGGAGCAGATCGACTTCGCGGGTCCGTACTTCATCACCGGTCAAGGCCTCCTCGTCGCGGCCGACGACGACACCATCAAGAGCGAGAAGGACCTCAACAAGGACACCACGGTGTGCTCTGCGACCGGCTCCACCCCGATCCAGAACATCCGCACCAACTTCCCCGAGGTCCCCACCAAGGAGTTCGATCTGTACTCGGCCTGCGTCGAGGCTCTGCTGAACGGCACCGTCCAGGCTGTGACCACCGACCAGGCCATCCTGATCGGCTACGCCGCACAGGACCCCGAGAAGCTGAAGGTCGTCGGCGAGCCGTTCACCGTCGAGAAGTACGGCGTGGGTCTGGCGAAGGGCGATGACGCGCTGCGCCAGCACATCAACGACCTGTTCACCGACGGCAACGACGTCTGGCAGCAGATCTTCGACAACAACCTCGGCTCGTCCGGCATCACAGTCGAGCAGCCCGAGGTCGACGCGTACTGATCACCAGGTCGGGGGCGGCGATGGCCGTCCCCGACCTCGCACCTGACAGGGGGAGGCTCCATGGGAGTCATCTTCGACAACATGGATCTGTGGCCCCAGGCTCTGGGGAACACCCTCATCCTCTTCTTCGCGGGCGGACTGCTCGCTCTCGTGCTGGGCATCATCGTGGGCGCCATGCGCGTCTCGCCGGTGCCGATCGCTCGGGCAGTCGGTACGGTCTACGTCAACCTGGTGCGCAACACACCGCTGACACTGGTCTTCTTCTTCTTCGTCTTCGGCTACCCCCAGCTCGGACTTCCGCGTCTCAACGCCGTCACTCTCGGAGTTCTCGCGCTCGGCATCTACACGGCGACATACGTGGCCGAGGTTCTCCGCGCCGGCATCAACACCGTGCCCGTCGGGCAGGCGGAGGCCGCCCGCGCGATCGGACTCCCGTTCGGGCAGGTCATGACGCTGGTGGTGCTGCCGCAGGCCTTCCGCTCGGTCGTGCCGCCGATGATGAGCGTGTTCATCGCGCTGCTCAAGAACACGACGGTCGCCGCAGGTTTCGCGATCACCGAGCTCGGTGCGGTCCGAGCGTTCATGAGCGAGCGCGGTGAGAACGCCCTCGTCGTGCTGCTCTGGGTCGCGGCCATCTTCGTCGCCCTGGTCATGCTGCTGAGCTGGGCGCAGCGAAGCCTCGAGAACAAGTGGAGGATCGCGCGATGAGCTCCGTCCTGTACGACGTCCCCGGCCCGAAGGCTGCGCGGCGCAACCTGATCCTCGGGGTGGTGACCGTGCTGGTCGTGCTCGCGATCGTGGGCTTCATCGCCTACCGGTTCGCGGTCACGGGTCAGTTCGATCCCTCACGCTGGTACGTGTTCACCTTCACCGCGGTGTGGGAGCAGATCCTCACTGCGCTGGGGAACACCCTTGCGGCGTTCGCGGCGGCGGCGGTGCTGAGCCTCGTGCTCGCCTTCGTCCTCGCCATCGGCCGGCTGTCCGATCACGCCTGGGTGCGAGTGCCCATCACGGTGATCACCGAGTTCTTCCGCGCGGTCCCGGTGCTGGTGTTCATGATGCTGCTGTTCTACGGCCTCCCTGTGGTCGGCATCAAGATGTCGCCGTACTGGGCTGTGGTGATCGCGCTGACGATGTACAACGGATCGGTTCTCGCCGAGGCTCTGCGTGCGGGTGTCGAAGCTCTGCCGCGTGGCCAGAAGGAAGCCGGCTACGCGATCGGCCTGCGCAAGAGCGGCGTGATGACATTGATCCTGCTGCCGCAGGCCGTCCGTGCGATGCTCCCCGTGATCGTCTCGCAGCTCGTCGTCACGCTGAAGGACACCGCGCTCGGATTCATCATCACCTACCCCGAGCTGCTCTACTTCGCCAAGCTTCTCGGTTCTCAGCAGGGGCGTCCCGTCCTGCAGTCCGCGATCGTCATCGGCGGCATCTACATCGTGATGTGTCTGATCCTCGCCGCGATCGCGAAGTGGGTCGAGAAGAAGACGTCGCGTTCGCCGAAGCTGAAGGGCTACGCACCGGAGGCCGGCGGCGGAGACCCGCGGATCCACGACGGTTCGACGGTGACCGAGGTCATCGCGATGCAGCGCGGCGCGGGCAAGTTCGACGCAGGCAGCGGCATCCCGCCGCAGTGAGATGCGGTGACCGCGCTACGGCGCGATCACCGCGTCGTACGCGGCGTCGAAGCGCTCGCGCAGGTCGGCGTAGTAGTCCTGCTCTGCGGCATCCGGCAGCACGGGCTCGGTCGGCGGGATCTGCGCCATCGGCCTGCTCGGCTCGAGCACGGAGAGGGCGATCACGGCCGCGCCTCGCATGGTCACGCGCTTGACGTTCACGACCTGCACCGGGAACCCGATCGCCTGTGCCACGACGCGCATCAGGCCGGGGAAGTGGCCGGTGACGCCGCCCGAGGCGATCACGCGCTGCACTCCGGGGTTCGCCTCGACGAGCTGCGCGAACACCCGGCCGTACGAGACCGCCACGCCCTCGGCGGCGCCGCGCCACAGGTCGAGGGGCGTCGTCGAGGACGACACCCCCGTGAGCACAGCCCTGGCGTCGCCGGCCCAACCGGTGGCGCGTTCGCCGGTGAGGAAGGGCAGCATCAAGGGCGTCCCCGCCGACGGAGGAGCGGTGAGCGTCTGCTCGATCGCCTCGAGCGGGGCCGGGGCGAGCGTGGACTGCAGCCACAGCATCACGCGCCCCACGTCGTTCAGCGCGCCGCCGACGATCGACTGGGATCGCGAGACCCGATAGGCCCAGAGGCCCGAGGGCAGAACCTCGGGCGTGCCGTCCACGATCACCCGGATCGCGCCCGACGTGGCCGCCGACATCGCCGCGACATCCGGGGTGTCGGCGCCGACGCCGACATTCGACGCATAGCCGTCCGGAACGGCGGGGAACCACGCGGCGCCCTCGAGCGCGGGCCAGCGCAGAGCGACCTCGGGCGAGACGTCGGTGAGCGGCTGATCGGGGTCGACGATGGGCGCGAAGCGCGAACGATCCACCCCGACCTCGGCGAGCAGCTCGTCGTCCAGCTCGCAGGTGTGACGGTTGAGGATGCCGGCCCACGCCATCGTGGAGGTCGCAGCGCCCTCCACACCCGCGAGCACGGCGTAGACGTACTCGCCGAGGGAGAGGAACTTGGCCGTCCCGGCGAACACATCGGGGAACTCGTCCTGCAGCCAGAGCAGCCGGGGCGGGTGGTAGCTGGTGTGCAGGCGTGCGCCGATGCGCTGGTGCACGGCGGTCTCGTCGAGCCGGGCGCGCAGCCGGGCGAGATGTGCGGCTGACCGCGAATCGGCGTAGGTGAAGCAGGGTGTCAGCGCCCGCCCTTCGGCATCCACGCACACCAGGGACGAGGCGAACGTGTCCATCACGACGGCGCGGATACGCCCGGGCGCTATGCCGGCGGTGACCTGGCCGATGAGGTCCGCCACCTCGGCGGTCACCTGATCGGCGTCGATCTCGACCGTGCCGTCCGCGGCCTCCGTGAACACGTGGTCCGCTTTGGCCATGCGCTTCTTGACCGGACGCGCGTAGGCGTCGTAGAGGCAGCACCTGGTGGAGCCGGAGCCGATGTCGATCGCGAGGACGAACGGATCAGGAGCATCCTCGATCGTGATGCTGCGGGTCGTGGGGACATCCTCGTGCGCCATCTGCTCACCCCTCTCGCGGCCGATCCTATCCGTCCGCTAGCGTGTGCGGTACGGCACGGGCCGACGCCGACCCGCCGCAGTGAGGAGTTCGTCATGCACGTTTCCTTCAGTTCCGGATCAGCAGTCCTGGGCAGGCTCCTTCCGCTCGCCGACCCGGTGGAACCCGCAGCGGGGACGACCCAGCTGATCATCGCGGCGGTCGTGTCGATCGCCGTGATCGTCGTGCTGATCGTCTGGGTCAAGATGCATCCGTTCTTCGCCCTGATGCTGGGCGCGGCGGTGATGGCCATCGCGGCGAACATGGGCTTCGAGAACGCGTTCACCTCGTTCTCGGCGGGACTCGGCGCCACCGTCGGCGGTGTCGGCGTGCTGATCGTGCTCGGTGCGGTGATCGGAAGATTCCTCACCGAATCCGGCGGTGCCGACGAGATCGTCGACACCATCCTCGCCAAGACGCCGCTGAAGCGGCTGCCCTGGGCGATGGCGTTCGCGGCCTTCATCATCGGCATTCCGCTGTTCTTCGAGGTCGGTGTCGTGCTGCTCATCCCGATCGTGATGCTGGTCGCGAAGCGCGCGAAGCTGCCGGTCATCCTCGTCGGCATCCCCGCGCTGGCCGGCCTCTCCGCGCTGCACGGCCTGGTGCCGCCGCACCCCGGGCCGCTGATCGCGATCGACGCACTCGGTGCGAACCTCGGGCTGACCCTGGCGTTCGGCCTGCTGGTCGCCGTGCCCACCGTGATCATCGCCGGCCCCGTGCTCGCGAAGCCGATGGCCAGATGGGTGCCCATCCAGGCCACCAGCCAGCTGCTCGACGCCGTCGACGAGGCCGATGAGGAGGAGCGCCGGCGTCCGTCGTTCGGCATCGCCCTGTCGGTGGTGCTGATGCCGGTGGTACTGATGCTGCTGATGACCGTGGTGGAGGCGATGGGCGTCGGCGAGTCCGTCGTCGGCCAGGTGCTGGTCTGGATCGGCACTCCGCTGCAGGCGCTCCTGATCACGTCGCTGTACGCGATGATCGTGCTCGGCACCGCTCTCGGCCGCTCGATGGCGGAGGTCTCGCGGGAGACCGGCGCGGCCTTCGCTCCGATCGCCTCGATCCTGCTGATCGTCGGCGCGGGTGGCGGATTCAAGCAGACCCTCGTCGACTCCGGTGTCGGGCAGGTCATCGGCAACGGCATCGCCGGCTCCGGCATCCCGCTGCTGATCGCCGGCTGGCTCGTCGCCGTCGTCATCCGCCTGGCCACGGGATCCGCCACGGTCGCGACCATCACCGCGGCCGGGATCATGGCGCCTCTGGTGGGCGATCTCAGCGCGACGCACGTGGCGCTGATGGTGCTCTCGATCGGCGCGGGCTCGGTGTTCCTCTCGCACGTGAACGACGCGGGGTTCTGGCTGGTGAAGGAGTACTTCGGCATGACGGTCGGGCAGACGTTCAAGACCTGGAGCCTGATGGAGTGCGCGGTGTCGGTCGTGGGGCTCGCCGGGGTGCTGGTGCTCGGTCTGATCGTCTGACCGCGGCGCTTCGGGGCGCCGCGTGCGCCGGTAGAATCGATTCTCGTGTCAGATGCCCCAGAGATCACGCCCGAGGCGGTGGAATCCGCCGTCGCCGCCGCGCTCGCAGCGATCGGCTCCGCCGCCGACACCGCAGAGCTGAAACAGGCCCGCCACGACCACGTCGCGGAGGGCTCGCCGCTCGCGCTGCTGAACGCCTCGATGCGCCAGGTCGCGCCGGAGCACAAGGCGACGTTCGGCAAGCTCATCGGTCAGGGGCGGGGCCGGGTCACCCAGGCGCTCGCCGCCAAGGAGGCCGAGCTCGCCGAGGCCGAGACCGCCGCGCGCCTCGAGGCCGAGCGTGTCGACATCACCGCGGTGCCCTCGCGCACCCGGGTCGGCGCCCGGCACCCGCTGACCCTGCTGCAGGACCAGATCTGCGACATCTTCGTCGGCATGGGCTGGGAGATCGCGGAGGGCCCCGAGCTCGAGCACGAGTGGTTCAACTTCGACGCGCTGAACTTCGACGTGGACCACCCGGCCCGCCAGGAGCAGGACACCTTCTACGTCGACCCGCCCTCCCGCCACCTGGTGATGCGCACCCACACCAGCCCGGTGCAGGTGCGCTCGATGCTCGACCGCGACGTGCCGATCTACGTGCTCTGCCCCGGACGGGTGTACCGCACCGACGAGTTCGACGCGACCCACCTGCCGGTGTTCACCCAGTTCGAGGGCCTCGTCATCGACAAGGGCATCTCGATGGCGCACCTCAAGGGCACCCTCGATCACGTCGCCCGGCAGATGTTCGGGCCGGAGGCGAAGACCCGCTTCCGCACCAACTACTTCCCCTTCACCGAGCCGTCGGCCGAGCTCGATCTGTGGCACCCCACCTTCAAGGGCGGGGCACGCTGGATCGAGTGGGGCGGATGCGGCATGGTCAACCCCAACGTGCTGCGCGCAGCGGGGATCGACCCCGAGGTCTACAGCGGCTTCGCGTTCGGGATGGGCGTCGAGCGCGGGCTCATGTTCCGCAGCGACGTGAAGGACATGCGCGACATGGCAGAGGGCGATGTGCGCTTCAGCGAGCAGTTCGGGATGGTGGTGTGATGCGCGTCCCGCTCTCGTGGCTGCGTGAATACGTCGATGTGGCCCCGGATGCCACGCCGGAGGATGTCCTCGCGGCGCTGGTGACGGTCGGATTCGAAGAGGAGGAGGTCCACCGCTTCGAGATCTCCGGGCCCGTCGTGGTCGGCCAGGTGCTCTCCGTCGAGCCCGAGCCGCAGAAGAACGGCAAGACCATCAACTGGTGCCAGGTGGATGTCGGCGAGGCCGAGCCCCGCGGAATCGTCTGCGGCGCGCACAACTTCATCGCCGGCGACAAGGTCGTCGTGACGCTGCCCGGTGCCGTGCTACCCGGTCCGTTCCCGATCGCGGCGCGCAAGACCTACGGCCACGTCTCCGACGGCATGATCGCCTCGGCCCGCGAGCTGGGCCTGGGCGACGAGCACGACGGCATCATCGTGCTGTCGACGCTCGGACTCGACCCCGAGGTCGGCACCGACGCGATCGCGCTGCTCGGCCTCGACGACGTCGCCGTCGACATCAACGTCACGCCGGACCGCGGCTACGCGTTCTCGATCCGCGGCGTCGCCCGCGAGTACTCGCACGCGACCGGTGCGACCTTCCGCGACCCGGCCGACCGTGACGCCGCCGACCTCGTCCCCGGCGACGGTCACACCGCCGTCGTCACCGATGAGAACCCGATCCGCGGTCGCGTGGGCGCCACCGAGTTCGTCACCCGGGTCGTGCGCGGTGTCGACCCGTCGCGCCCGACGCCGCCGTGGATGGTCTCGCGCCTCGTTCTGGCCGGCATGCGGTCGCTCGGCATCCTCATCGACATCACCAACTATGTGATGCTCGAGCTGGGCAACCCGGTGCATGGCTACGACCTCGACAAGCTCGACGGCACGATCACCGTGCGCCGCGCGTCGGCGGGCGAGAAGATGGTCACCCTCGACGGTCAGGAGCGCACCCTGCACGTCGAGGACCTGCTCATCACCGACGGTTCGGGGCCGATCGGCCTCGCCGGCGTCATGGGCGGCGGCACCACCGAGATGAGCGAGACGACGCAGAACGTGCTCATCGAGGCGGCGACCTTCGACCAGGTCACGATCGCCCGTTCCGCCCGCAGGCACAAGCTGCCCAGTGAGGCGTCCAAGCGCTTCGAGCGCGGCGTCGACCCCCGCATCCCGTTCGTCGCGGCCCGTCGCGTCGCCGACCTCATGGTCGAACTCGCCGGCGGCACGCTGACCGACGAGGGCGGCGCGCTGTTCGCGGAGATCGCCACCTCCACGATCCAGCTGCCGGCCGGCTTCGTGCCGGGCCTCATCGGCGTCGACTACACGGACGCCGAGATCGAGAGTGCTCTGCAGACGATCGGCGCCTCCGTCCAGGCATCGGATGCCGGATGGACGGTCACCCCGCCCAGCTGGCGCCCCGACCTCACCGACAAGTGGACGCTCGCCGAGGAGGTCGCCCGTATCCACGGGCTGGACCGCATCCCGTCCGTGCTGCCCGTGCCCCCGTCCGGGCGCGGCTACACCGTGCTGCAGCAGGGCCGGCGGCGCGTCGCCGACGCGCTCGCCGCTGCGGGCTTCGTCGAGACCCCCGCGTTCCCCTTCACGAGCGAGCAGCAGAACGACCTGCACGGATCGGCGTCGGGGGAGCATCTGCCGAGCATCCGTCTGGCGAACGCCCTGGACGGCCAGGCGGCGTTCCTGCGGCGCTCGCTTATCCCGGGGCTGGTGCAGACGGCGCACCGCAACGCGGCGCGCGGACTCACCGATCTGTCGCTGTTCGAGACCGGCATCGTGTTCACGCCCGCGCCGGGTGTCGAGTACGGCACTGCCGAGGTTCCGCCGCTCGGCGTGCGTCCGTCCGACGAGAAGCTCGCCGAGCTGAACGCCGCCATCCCGCCGCAGCCGCGGCACCTCGCGGTGCTGCTCGCAGGCAACGTGGCGCCCCGCCAGCCCGGTCGCGCGGCTGAGGCCGCCGGTCTCGCCGAGGCTCTCGACGCCGTCCGCGTCGTGGCATCCGCCGCCGGCGTCGAGATCGACGTGACCCAGACGTCGCGGGCCGCGCTGCACCCGGGTCGTGCCGGTGCGCTGAGCGTGGCCGGCGAGGAGGTCGGCTACGTCGGCGAGCTGCACCCGCAGGTCTCGGCCGACGCCGACCTGCACGGGCGCGTCACCGTTCTCGAGCTCGACCTCGACCGCGTGCTGTCGCTGGCCGGTGAGCGTATCGTCGCCGCATCCCTCTCCGGGTTCCCTGCGGCCACGCAGGACGTCTCACTCGTGCTGCCGGCGGATGTGCCGGCCGCCGAGGTGCGTGCCGCGCTCGTCGCGGGTGCCGGCGAGCTGCTCGAGTCGGTGCGACTGGTGGACGACTACCGCGGTGAGGGGCTGGAAGAGGGCTTCAAGAGCCTGAGCTTCGCGCTGCGCTTCCGCGCGGACGACCGCACGCTCACCGCGGCTGAGGCGACCGAGGCGAAGCTCGCCGGCGTCGCCGTCGCCACGGAGCGCTTCGGAGCCAGCATCCGCGACTGATCCCCGAGACCCCGTCCGGTTGCCGAGACCCCGTCTGATTCACGTCACTCAGGCGGGGTTTCGACGATGCTGCCGGGCGCACTCGCGATGGTGACGCATCCGCATCGGCCGCGCAGCGCGCAGGAGCCGGCGACCGCCTTCCGATGAGCGGCGTCAGCGCGGCTCGCTCGATGCGCGCAGCATCGCTGCGGCCTCGCCGCGGGTGCGCGCACCGAGCTTGGAGAGGATCGCCGAGACGTGCACGGACGCGGTCTTCGGCGAGATGAACAGCCGTTCGCCGATCTGCGCGTTGGTCAGGCCCTGGGCGACCAGTTCCAGCACCTGCGTCTCGCGCTCGGTCAGGGTGGGGATGCCGCCGGCGGTCTGTCCGGAGCCGGAGCGGGCGGCGAGATCGTGCAGCCAGCCAGCCACGGCCGGCGTGCGGCACAGGTCGAGAGATTGGTCCAGCGTTCGGGCTGCTTCCGCCCTCTCGCCTGCGGCGAGCAGACTCCCGACGAGCCGGAATCGGGCGTAGTCGAGGTTCCGCACCGGCAGGCCGCCGCCCTCGAGCACCGTGACGGCTTCGCGCCAGCCCGCCGGCGAATCCGCGTTCTCGGCGGCGACGAGCGCGTGCACCGCGGCGGCGGGCCGGCCGCGGTCGAAGGTCGCGAGCTCGTCGTGCACGATGCCGGTCAGCTGCGCGCAGAGGCCGGGCCGGATGCCGCGCCGCCGCGCCGCCGCGATGAGACGCGCGGCCATCGGCAGGGCGAGCCGGACCAGCCCTCGCTCGGCGGACGCCATCTCCGGAAGGCGCAGCGCCTCGGTCAGCGCGTGCTCGATCGCCGCCGTGCCCGTCCGGGCATCGTCAGCGGACAGCGTGCCCTCGCAGCCGTTCAACGTCGTCTCGATCTCGATGACGAGCCAGCCGATCGTCTCCAGGGCGTCGAGATCCAGGTCGGCGATGAACGCGCTCTCCGCCTCACGCAGAGCCCGCAGTTCTGCCTCGCGCCCGCACCAGAGCAGCACCAGACAGAGGAATCGCAGTGCGCCGGAGCGCAGCATCGGCATGCCGTCCAGCAGCGGCATCAGCGTGAGCACGCCCCGCTCCGCCTCAGCGTTCTCGGCGACGGCGACCTGCGCCTCGATGAGGTTCAGGGCGGTGACCACGCCGGCTCCGCGCTCCAGCCCGGTATCGACGGCGACCGCCACGCCGTCCCGTGCGGAGTCGATGGCTTCGGAGTACCGGCCCAGTCGGAAGAGTAGATCGGACTCGTTGGTCCGCGCGATCACCATGTCTTCGGGCTGGATGCGCCGCCTCATCATCCGCCGCACGACCTCGAGGCCGCTCTCGTCCTCACCGTCGCGCCCGGTGAGCCACACCAGCGCCAGGTCGGCACGGTCCATCGCCCGCTCGTCGCCGCTGCGTTCGGCGATCGCCACGGCGCGAGAGCTGTACACGGCGGCCGCCGCGGTGTCGGCTGTCAGCGTCGAGAGCGTGGACAGCGCCGTGGCCAGCACCGGATCCGCTTCCGCGCCAGGCAGGCCCGACAGTAGGTCGACGCTGCGTCTCGCCTCGTCCGCGGCATCGTCGCCGCGTCCCTGGTCGTAACGCACCATGGCAAGCACCCGGTGCAGCGGCGCGCGGTCGTGCGGTTGGGCGTCGGCCAGTGCCCGGAGCCCGTCGCGCAGCAGCCGCTCGCACCGGCTCGGGGCGTTGAGCATCCGCCAGCCCTCGGCGACCTCGTAGTAGAGCTCCGCCCGGCTCCGTCCTGCGACGGCCTCCGCATCCTCGACCTGCGGCCACAGCTCCAGCAGCCGCTCACCGAGACGTACTGCGGCAGCAGGGGCGGCTGCCTCCCGGGCTCGCTCCCGAGCGATCACCGTGGCCTGGAACGCGGCGGCCACGTCGTGGCAGGCCAGCCAGTGCTCGGCGGCCGCGGGTGCCTGATCCGCCGCGCCCAGGGCGATCCGCTCCTGCAGCGCCTGCGCGTAACCACGGTGCAGCTCGGCGCGCTCCCCGGGCAGCAGCTCGGCGGCGGCGAACTCCCGGATCAGCGCGTGCCGGAACGACAGCCCGTCCTGGTTCGAGATCAGCACGCCGGCATCTACGGCCGCGCGCAGCGCCGTACGCAGTCCGACTGAATCCGCACCCAGGATGTCGCGGAGCAGCTCCTCATCGATCGCCACGCCGCCCACGGCGGCCGCGGCGAGAACCTGCCGCACGGGCTCGTCGAGCAGGTCGTAACGGGCCAGCACCAGGTCGCGGAGAGTGCCCGGCAGCTGCTCCGCGCCACCGCGTGCCGCGAGCTCTTCGACGAAGAACGGCACCCCGTCGCTGCGCGACACGATGGCGTCGATGTCGGCGGTGTCCAGCCCCGGTGCTGTGACCGCGACGAGGCGGGCGGCGTCGGCGGCATCGAGCGGCTCGACGTCGATCATGGTGACGTTGCGGTTGCGCTCGAGCTCGGCCAGCAGCGGACGCAGCGGATGCGTGCGCCCGACGTCGTCGGTGCGGTACGTGAGCACGAACATCACATGCTGGGCGTGCGCGGTCAGGCTCAGCGCCTGCAGCAGCGCCAGGGTGGCGGCATCCGCCCAGTGCAGATCCTCGATCACGAGGAGCAGCTGGCGTGACTCGCTCAGCGACTCGAGCACGCGCTCGACGGCCTCGGCGAGGTGACGGCTCGGCGCGGCCGTGGCATCGTCCGCGGCCAGGCCGGGAATGAGCGAGTCCAGGGCGGCGATCACACCGGGCGTCCGCGCTGCGGCGCGAACCGCGTCCTCGCCGACGCCGCGGGTCAGGTCCTGCAGCATCCTGCGCACCGGGGTGAACGGGGTGCCGATCTCGCCCAGGTCCACGCACTGGCCGATCGCGATGACGGGTTCACCGTCGAGCGGGGCAGCCAGGAACTCCGCCACCAGCCGCGACTTGCCGATGCCGGCCTCCCCGCGCACCACGACGACACGCGGCTGTCCGGCGCGAGTCTCGTCGAAAGCGTCGTGCAGCAGGCGCAACTCCCGGGTGCGCCCCACCACCGGCGGCGCTGGTGCGGAGGTCATGCGCACATCATGGCATCCCTCAGGATCGGGACGGGATACCTAGACACGGGCCGGTGGCGAAGATAAGGCGTTCGCCTGATGCCGGGCGTGCACCTCAGAGCGCATCGTCGTACCCATCAACCGGAATCCCGGATCGACCGGGCGGAACAGGGAGAGGGAACCATGTACGAGGGGATCTACGCCGCATCGATGATGGAGCAGCAGCGCACCGCGGAACTGAACCGGGCCTGCGAGCTGCGTCGCCGGGCGGAGGAGCGGATGGAGGGCACGACCGAGACCGGGGAGCGGGGCCGGGTGCGCGCAGCTCTCACGCTGGCGATGCGCCCGCGGCGTCGGCGCAGCCTGCAGAAGCCCGAGGTGGTGCTCTGGTGAGCAGAGACCCGGCGGAGGGGAAGGAACGGCGACGGCCCGGTGGGGCCGCCGCCGTCCCGTGCGAGGTCAGCCCTCGACGCCCGCCCGGCGCAGCCGGGTGATGGCGAGGTGCGCGAGGATGGCTGCTTCGCGAGCCAGCACCGAGTCGTCGAACAGCACGTGCGGCGAGTGGTTCATCGCCGCCGTCGCGAGATCCGTTCCCTCGGGACTCGCGGAGAGCGAGATGAAGGTTCCGGGCACCTCGGCGAGCACGAACGAGAAGTCCTCGGAGCCCATCATCCCGTGCGGGGCGACGATCACCTGCTCATCGCCGAGGAGCTCACGGAGTTCGTCGACCACGAACGCGGTCTCGGTCTCGTCGTTCACCGTCGGGATGTACTGCGTGCTGAAGTCCACCTCCGCGGTGCATCCGTAGGCCGATGCGAGCCCCTCCGCCAGCGAGGTGATGAAGCCCGGCAGGGCATCGAGAGCGGCCTGTGACATCGTTCGCACCGTCGCACCGAGCTTCGCCGAAGGCGGGATGACGTTGATCGCCTCGCCGGCGCTGAGCTGGGTGACGCTGATCACCACCGGGTCGAATGCCTCGAACCGCCGAGTGATCAGGCTCTGCAGCTGAGCGGCGATGAGCGACAGCGGAAGCACCGGGTCGGCGGCGCTCTGCGGCTGGGAGCCGTGCCCGCCCTTGCCGTGCACGGTGATGTGCAGTTCGCTCGATCCCGCGAGCAGCGTGCCCGGCTTCGTCGCGACCAGGCCGCGGGGACCAGGGCCGACGTGGATCGCGTAGGAGCCGATCGGGCGCTCGCCCGCGGCATCCAGGATGCCCTCCTCGATCATCACGGATGCTCCGTTGTACCCCTCTTCACCCGGCTGGAACATGAAGACGACGGAACCCTCGATCTCGTCGCGGCGCGCACTCAGCAGCCGGGCCGCGCCGACCAGGCCGGCCGTGTGCAGGTCGTGGCCGCAGGCATGCATGCGGCCTGTGGTCGAGGCGTAGTCCAGTCCGGTCTCCTCACGCACGGGGAGGCCGTCCATGTCGCCGCGCAGCAGCACGACCCGGCCGGGCTTCCCGCCACGCAGTACAGCAGTGATCGAACTGGTCTTCACACCGGTGGTGATCTCGAGGGGGAGTCCCTCCAAGGCCTGGAGCACGCGCTTCTGGGTCCACGGGAGGTCGAGGCCGACCTCGGGATTGCGGTGCAGCTCGCGGCGCAGATCCTGCAGTTCGGGCAGCAGGGCCTCGGCGTCGTCCACGAGGGTCGAGGTGGTCTGGTCGATGAGTGTCATGTCTTCTTTCCGTTCCGGAGGTGGGGGAGTCAGGCGACGTCGGCAGCGACGGTGTGCACGGCTGTCGTCTGCGCGCCGCGTACGCGAACGATCATCAGCAGCAGGAACGCGAGGGCGAACGCGGCGGCGCAGATCAGCCACACGGTCACGTAGCCGCCGACCGACGAGGCCAGTGTCCCGGGCAGGGCGAATGCGCTGAGCACCACCGCGAACACGGCGCCGGCGACCGAGCCACCCAGGGTCTTCAGAGTGTTGTAGAGGCCGGTGGCGATGCCGGTCTCGGATGCCGGGGACAGCTCCGCGACCAGCGCGGGCAGCGCGCCGAGCAGCAGGCCGCCGCCGAAGCCGGAGATGACGACGGTGCCGATCACGACGGGGAAGGAGTCGTGCCCGACGGCGAGGAGCACGTTGGCGATCGCGGCCAGGCCCACGCCCAGCATCAGCACACCCCGCATCGTGGTCTTCGCCGCAATGCCGGCGAACAGGGCGGCGCCGACCGCCGCGACCAGCGCGGAAGCCGCGGTGAGCAGCCCGATGACGCCGGAGGAGAGCGCGAACCCGTACCCGACGGTGTCCGGGTCGGCGGCGTAGAACGTGGTCATCACGGTCTGCGTGCCGAACAGGCTCATGCCGAACAGGAAGGAGGTCGCATAGACCGGCCACAAAGCGCGAGACGCGACGACGCGCACGTTGATCGCGGGGCTCTCGACGCGCAGCTCCCAGAGGATGAAGCCGATCACGACGGCCGCGGCGACGATGAGGGTGACGATGGTCGTGAGGTTGCCGAACCCGGTGCCCTGTGCACTGCGCAGACCGAACAGGATTGCGAGCATGCCGACGGCGAGCAGCGCGAAGCCGACCCAGTCGATCTTCGACAGCGTCCGCATGGTGGATTCGGGAACCACGGTGAACACGATGATCACGCAGGCGAGCACCACGGCGGACGGCACCAGCAGGGCAGGCACGATCGGCAGAGCGACCCCGACGAAGCCGCCGATGATCGCACCGAGGACGGCGCCGATCGTGAGGGCCGAGACGAGCATGCCCACGGCGCGTCGCCCGGACTGGCCCTGGACGCGGCTGTGCACGATCCCGATCTCGAGCGGGAGCCAGACGGCGAGAGGCCCGATCAGCAGGCGCGCCGCGAGCATGACGGGCAGGTTCGGCGCGAATGCGGTGAGCAGGGTGCCGGCGAGCACCAGCACGATGCCGATGCGGAGCATGAGGCGGTGTCCGAAGATGTCACCGAGCCGGGACAGGATGGGCACGCAGACGGCGGCCGCGAGGGTCTGAACGGTGTTGAACCAGGTGATGTCGGCGTCGCTCACCCCGAGGTGCGCGGCGATCGAGCCGAACAGGGGCAGGTAGTAGCCCTGGATGAATCCGCTGGTGAGTTCCACGAAGACGAGGAACCCGACGACGGCGGCGACCCGCTGCGTCGTTGCGGCAGGAGTGGGTGTGGTCATGGACGGGTGTTCTTTCACATAGGTGGCAGTGCATCGGGCGATACACCGAGAAGGAGCTGGACGATCCGCCGGGTGTGCGCATCCTCCAGCTCGACTCCGCGCATGGATGAGCGGTAGAGGCTGTAGCCGGACAGGGCGTCGATCACGTCGTCGGCGTCGACATCCAGGCTGATCTGTCCGCGCTCCTTGCCGCGCGCGATGATCTCGCGAGCACGGGCGCGTCGAGCGGCGAAGTACCGCTCCCAGATGTGCGGGCGCACTTCGGGGGCGAGCATCGCGGACAGCAGGGATCCGGCGGAGGCGTGCCTCTCGTCGTCCGGCGCAAGGCCGCGGGTGATCTCCTGATTGATGGCGATGAGGTCTGTGACGACGTCGCCGGTGTCCACCACGCCGGCGGGCGGCAGCGCGCGGGCGATGGCCTCTGCGGCGAGTTCACCGGGGGTGCTGAATCTGCGGTAGACGGCGGCCTTGCCGCAGCCGACCGCTGTCGCCAGCTGCTCGATGCGCATCCCGGCGAAGCCGCCGGCGATGATCACGCGCAGCGCCTCATCGAGGATGCGCTCGGTGAGTCCGGCATCTCGGGGCCTTCCGCCGCGCGGGCGAGCTTCTTCACTCATGTGGGGGAAGGTAGCAGCTTTTCGATAGAAACGGAACGATCCGTTTCATATTCGACGCGATGATGGATCCACACGCACCGCTAGACTTCCTCGCAGTGACACGGGGTGCCGCCACGGGCGGCTGAGAACACACCCGTCGAACCTGATCTAGTTCGTACTAGCGAAGGGATGTCGCCGATGAGCGATCCTCTGCACCTGTCCGCCATCCTCGAGGACACCGCCCGCCTGCTGGAGGCGCTGCGCGCAGCGCCTCCGTTGACGCACTGCATCACCAACACCGTGGTCACCGGCTTCACCGCCAATGTGCTGCTCGCCGTCGGCGCGGCTCCGGCCATGGTCGACATCGTCGGCGAGGCCGGGGTGTTCGCGTCGGTCGCCTCGGGGCTGCTGGTGAACCTCGGCACCCCGACCCCGGAGCAGCGCGCGGCGACGCTCGAGGCGGTGGGCGGAGCATCCGCGACCGGCACACCGTGGGTGCTCGACCCCGTGGCGATCGGAGTGCTGCCGATCCGCACCGATCTGGCCCGCGATCTGGTGGGGCGCCGTCCCACCGCCGTCCGCGGCAACGCCTCCGAGATCCTCGCACTGGCGGGACTCAGCGCCGGCGGTCGCGGCGTGGACGCGACCGACACGACGGATGCCGCGGCGGGCGCCGCCCGGCTGCTCGCGCGAGAGCACGGCAGCGTCGTCGCCGTCTCCGGCGAGGTCGACCTGCTCACCGACGGAGAGAGCGAGGTGCGGATCGCGAACGGCACCGCCCTGCTCACGCGGGTCACCGGCGGCGGCTGTGCGCTCGGTGCCGTGATGGCGGCGTTCCTCGGTGCGGCTCAGGGCATGGACATCCCCGCTCTACACGCCGTCGCCGCGGCATCCGTCGTCTACGAGATCGCCGCGGAACGCGCTGCCGAGACGTCGGAAGGGCCGGGCACCTTCGCCGTCGCTCTGCTCGACGCGCTCGCCGCGATCTCGCCGGCGGATCTCGCGGATGCGCGAGTCGAGGTCGCCGCGCTGGAGGCCGCGCGATGAGCCTCGACCTCTCGCTCTACCTCGTCACGGATGCCGCGCTGAGCGGGCCCCGCGGCGTCGCGGCGGTCGTCGCCGAGGCCGTCGCCGGGGGCGCGCGCATCGTGCAACTGCGCGACAAGAACGCGACCGAGGCCGAGATCGTCGACCAGCTCGTCGAGCTGTCCGCCGTGATCGCCGGGCGAGCGCTGCTGGTCGTCGACGATCGCCTCGACGCCGCGCTCGAGGCGCGCCGTCGCGGTGCGCGTGTCGACGGCGTGCACCTCGGCCAGTCGGACGCCTCGGTGCTCGACGCTCGTGCCGCGCTCGGTCCCGACGCGATCGTCGGCCTCACCGCGAACCGCTCAGAGCACCTCGACGCCGTGCGCGCGCTGCCGGCCGGTACGGTCGACTATCTCGGCGTCGGCGTCGTGCACCCCACGACGACCAAGCCCGACCACCCGCCGGCACTCGGCATCGAGGGATTCGCCGCGTTCGTCGCTCAGAGCCCGCTGCCGTGCGTCGCGATCGGCGGGGTCGGACTCGACGATGTCGCACCGCTGCGCGACGCCGGCGCAGCCGGTGTAGCGGTCGTCTCCGCCATCTGCGCCGCGGACGACCCCCGCAGTGCGACTCGTGCGTTCCTGCGCGCCTGGCATGGCACGCGCCCGCCTCGCGTGCTGAGCATCGCCGGCAGCGACCCGTCCGGTGGTGCCGGGATCCAGGCCGACCTCAAGTCGATCGCCGCGAACGGAGGCTACGGCATGGCGGCGATCACCGCTCTGACAGCCCAGAACACGCGGGGCGTGCGCGACGTGCACGTGCCGCCCGCAGAGTTCCTCCGCGAGCAGCTGGACGCACTCGCCGATGACGTGGACATCGACGCGGTGAAGATCGGGATGCTCGCCGATGCGGAGATCATCCGCACGGTGGGGGACTGGCTCGACCGGGTGCGCCCCGAGACCGTCGTCGTCGATCCGGTCATGGTCGCCACGAGCGGCGACCGGCTTCTGGACACAGCAGCCGAGGACGCACTGCGCGACCTGCTGCCGCTCGCCGATGTCGTCACACCGAACCTGCCGGAGTTGGCCGCGCTCGCCCGCGAACAGCCGGCGCAGAACTGGGGGTCGGCGCAGGAGCAGGCCGCTCGTCTCTCGGAGCGCTACGGAGTGCTCGTGCTGGTCAAGGGCGGTCACCTGGACTCCGCCGAGGTGCCCGACGCCCTGGTCGGCCCCGACGGTGCGCTCGCCGCGTTCTCGGGCCCGCGGATAGTCACCGTCAATACGCACGGCACCGGATGCTCGCTCTCCTCCGCCCTCGCCACACGACGCGCCCGCGGTGCCGACTGGGCCACAGCGGTCGCCGAGGCACGTGCCTGGCTGCGCGAGTCGATCGCCGCGGCCTCAGGACTCGACGTCGGCCGCGGGCACGGGCCGGTGTCGCACTTCGCCGGCCTGTGGACGCGCGGCGGGCTCGACACGGCGCCGACAGCGGCAGGAATCGCTGACGAGTGGTGGCAGCGCATCACCGGCATCCGCCGCGGAATCGACGACCTGCCCTTCATCCGGGCCCTCGCCGACGGCACGCTGCCGCGGGACGCCTTCGTGTTCTACCTCGCGCAGGACGCGCTGTACCTGCGCGAGTACGCGCGGGTGCTGGCGGCGGCAGCGTCGCTGGCGCCGACCTCCGCCGAGCAGGCGTTCTGGGCGCAGGGGGCGCAGGGGGCGATCGCCGGTGAGCTCGAACTGCACGAGTCCTGGCTGAGTGCCGAACGTACGTTCGCGGCGGATCCTGGTCCGGTCACGAACGCCTACCTCGATCACCTCCGCTCGGTCGCCTTCGGCGGCGACTACGCGGAGCTCGTCGCGGCGGTGCTGCCCTGTTACTGGCTGTACGCCGATCTGGGGGAGCGGCTCGGGGCCGGCGTCTTCGGCGCCTACGCGCTGGATCCAGCGCATCCGTACGCCTCATGGCTGTCGACGTACGCCGATCCCGGGTTCGCCGAGGCGAACCGGCGCGCGATCGCGATCGTCACGTCAGCGGCGGCGGATGCCGCGCCTGAGACGCGCGCCCGCATGTACGCGGCATTCGAGCGCGCCGCACAGCTCGAGCTGGACTTCTTCGCCGCTCCGCTGCCGGAGGCCGCCGCAGTTCTGTGACGACCGGGATTTGCGCATGCCGCGGCGAGGGCGATATCGTCGCGGCATGTCCTCGGCCGTCATCGCTCCCGCCTCGCGGTTCCTGAGCGAGCGCAGCGAGACGAAGGGCGTGCTGAGCGCTGCTCCCGTGCGCCGACGCCGCAGCGGCCGCCGACTCTAGGCGACCCTGCGCTCCCGTCCTGCGTTCGGATGGGTCGAGTGCCGGTGTCGCCGCCCCGGTCCTCCCCACCTCCGACCGTTAAGGTAGATCCATGACGTTTTCCGTCGCCGTCTCCGGCGCTTCCGGCTATGCGGGCGGCGAGATCCTGCGCCTTCTCGCCGCGCATCCCGACATCGAGATCCGCACCGTCACCGCGCATTCCAACGCCGGCCAGCCGCTCGTGCAGCACCAGCCGCACCTGCGTTCGCTCGCCCATCTGACGCTGCAGGACACGACTCCCGAGATCCTCTCCGGGCACGACATCGTCTTCCTCGCCCTGCCTCACGGCCAGTCAGGGCAGTACACCGACGCGCTCGGCGACGCACCGCTCGTCATCGACGCGGGCGCCGATCACCGGCTCACCTCGCAGGAAGCCTGGGACGCCTTCTACGGGGGCGGCTTCCACGAGCCGTGGACCTACGGCGTGCCCGAGCTCACCGTCGACGGAGTGAAGCAGCGCGAGTACCTGCGCGGTGCCACGCGCATCGCGGCGCCGGGCTGCAACGCGTCGACGGTCAGCCTCAGCCTGGCGCCCGGCGTGGCCGCGGGCGTCGTCGACCCGGGCGACATCGTCTCCGTGCTCGCGGTCGGGCCGTCCGGCGCCGGCAAGAGCCTCAAGCCGCACCTGCTCGGCAGCGAACTGCTCGGCACCGCCAACCCGTACGCAGTCGGCGGCACCCACCGGCACATCCCCGAGATCCGCCAGGCTCTGGCTGCGGCCGGCGGGGTCGCCGGTGATGGCATCCGCATCTCCTTCACCCCCGTGCTCGTGCCGATGGCCCGGGGCATCCTCGCCACCTCGACCGCGCCGATCGCGCCCGGAGCGAGCGACGCCGACATCCGGGACGCCTGGCAGCAGGCCTACGGCGACGAGACCTTCGTCCAGCTCCTCCCGGAGGGGCACTTCCCGCGCACCGCGGACGTGCTCGGCGCCAACACCGCGCTGATCGGACTCGCGATCGATCGCGCGGCGAACCGCGTCACCGTGGTCACCGCCGTCGACAACCTCGTCAAGGGCACCGCAGGCGCTGCCGTCCAGTCCATGAACATCGCGCTCGGCCTTCCCGAGGACCGCGCCCTCACCGTGAACGGAGTCGCACCGTGACCGTCACCGCACCCCAGGGATTCGAGGCGGCCGGGGTCGCCGCCGGCCTGAAGTCGACAGGGAAGCCCGATGTCGCTGTGGTCGTGAACCGCGGCCCGCGCAAGGTCGGCACCGCCGTGTTCACGAGCAACCGCGCCAAGGCCAACCCGATCCTGTGGTCGCAGCAGGTCGTCGCCGACAAGGTCGTGGAGGCCGTCGTGCTCAACTCCGGCGGAGCGAACTGCTTCACCGGCGAGTTCGGCTTCCAGACCAGCCATCTCACCGCCGAGAAGGCCGCCGAGCTGCTGGGCGTGAGCGCCGGTGACATCGTGGTCTGCTCGACCGGACTGATCGGCACCGGCGACGAGGTCTTCCGCGCCAAGGTGCTCGACGGCGTCGAGCGCGGGATCGCAGGGCTGTCCGCCGAAGGCGGCCCGTCCGCCGCCGAGGCGATCATGACCACCGACACCGTTTCGAAGACCGCCGTCGTGGGCGGCGACGGCTGGACGATCGGCGGCATGGCGAAGGGCGCAGGGATGCTGGCGCCGGGCCTGGCCACGATGCTGGTCGTGATCACCACCGACGCCGACCTCGAGGCGCACGAGGCGGATGCCGCGCTGCGCCGCGCCACCGGCACGACTTTCGATCGCCTCGACTCCGACGGCTGCATGTCGACCAACGATCAGGTCACTCTTCTCGCCAACGGCGCCAGCGGCGTGAAGCCCGACCTCGACGCGTTCGACGAGGCGCTCGCCGACCTGTGCGCGCAGCTGGCCAAGAAGCTGCAGCAGGATGCCGAGGGCGCGAGCCACGACATCACCATCGAGGTCCGCGGTGCGGCATCCGTCGCCGACGCCGTTGAGGTGGGCCGCTCGGTGGCCCGCAACAACCTCTTCAAGGCCGCGATCTTCGGCAACGACCCGAACTGGGGTCGTGTGCTCGCCGCGATCGGCACCACGAACGCCGAGTTCGACCCGTACGACACCGACGTCTTCATGAACGGCGTCCGCGTCTGCACCGCCGGTGGTCCCGATCGTCCGCGCGAGGAGGTCGACCTGACGCCGCGCGCGACCGACCTCATCATCGACCTGAAGGTCGGCGACGAGACCGCCACGATCCTCACGAACGACCTCACCCACGACTACGTGCACGAGAACAGCGCCTACTCCTCATGACAGATCTGCAGGACACACCGCCCGACGTCGCCGCCGAGAAGGCCGCCACGCTCATCGAATCGCTGCCGTGGCTGAAGAAGTTCCGCGACCAGATCGTCGTCGTCAAGTACGGCGGCAACGCCATGGTCTCGGATGAGCTGCAGGACGCCTTCGCCCAGGACATCGCCTACCTGCGCTATGTGGGCGTGCAGCCCGTCGTCGTGCACGGCGGCGGCCCGCAGATCTCGAACATGCTCGACCGGCTCGACATCCCCAGCGAGTTCAAGGGCGGCTACCGCGTCACCAACACCGAGGCGATCAGCGTCGTCCGCATGGTGCTCACCGGACAGGTCAACCCTCAGCTGGTGGGCAAGATCAACTCCCACGGACCGATCGCGACCGGCCTGAGCGGTGAGGACGCCGGCCTGTTCGGCGGCCGCCGTCGCGGCGTCATGATCGACGGCGAGGAGGTCGACCTCGGTCGCGTCGGCGACGTCGTGCAGGTCGACCCGACGCCGGTGCTCGACCACCTGGCGGCGGGTCGTATCCCCGTGGTCTCGTCGATCGCGCCCGACCTCGACCACCCGGGGCAGTCGCTGAACGTGAATGCGGATGCTGCGGCATCCGCTCTTGCGGTCGCGCTGGGCGCGCGCAAGCTCGTGATCCTCACGGACGTGCCCGGTCTGTACGCCGACTGGCCCAATCGCGACTCGCTGGTGTCGCACCTGACCGCGGATGCGCTCACCGAGATGATGCCGCGTCTGGAGTCGGGGATGATCCCGAAGATGCGGGCCTGCCTCGACGCCGTCGAGGGCGGCGTCGACGCCGCCGCGATCATTGACGGACGGGTGCCGCACTCGGTGCTCGTCGAGCTGTTCACCAGCAAGGGAATCGGAACGGAAGTGGCGCTGGCATGAGCGACTGGCAGAACGACGCATCGCGCGACCTGATGAGCCTGGGCGGACGCCTCGCGCTGCTCACGCACGGCGAGGGATCGCACGTGTGGGATGACGCGGGCACCCGCTACCTGGACTTCCTCGGCGGTATCGCGGTGAACTGCCTCGGGCACGCGCACCCCGTGTTCGTCGACGCCGTGTCCCGCCAGGCGGCGACGCTGGCGCACATCTCGAACTACTTCGCGTCGCCGGCGCAGCTCGAGCTCGCCGCGCGGCTGAAGCGCCTCGCCGGCACAGGGGAGCAGGGCCGGGTGTTCCTGACGAACTCGGGCACCGAGGCGAATGAGACCGCGATCAAGCTCGCCCGCCTGCACGGGACTCTGCCAGTTCAAGGGCGCGAGACCGGTCGCACCACGATCCTCGTACTGGACGGAGCGTTCCACGGCCGCACCATGGGTGCGCTGTCGCTGACGCCCAAGCCGATCTACCGCGATCCGTTCCAGCCGGCCGTGCCGGATGTCCGCACCGTGCAGCACTCCATCGAGAGCCTCGAGGCGGCGTTCGACGACACGGTCGCGGCGATCTTCATCGAGCCCATCCAGGGCGAGGCGGGCGTCGTCGAGCTGCCGGACGGGTTCCTGCAGCGCGCCCGAGAGCTCGCAACCGCGCACGACGCACTGCTGATTCTCGACGAGGTGCAGACCGGTTCCGGGCGCACGGGGGAGTGGTTCGCGTTCCAGAGGTTCGGGGTCGTGCCGGATGCGGTGACCCTGGCGAAGAGCATCGGCGCGGGCTTCCCGCTCGGAGCGCTCGTCACCTTCGGCACCGCCAGCGACCTGTTCTATCCGGGCACACACAACTCGACGTTCGGGGGCAATCCACTGGCCTCCGCCGTCGCGAACGCGGTCCTCGGCCACATCGAGGACGAGGACCTGCTCGCGAACGTGAACGTGCGCGGCGCCGAGCTGCGCGCCGGTGTCGAGGGCCTGCCGCTCGTCACCGGCACCCGTGGTGCCGGTCTGCTGATCGGCATCACCCTGTCGCATCCGGTCGCCGCCGCAGTGCGCGAGGCTGCGCACTCACGCGGACTCATCATCAACGCACCCACCGAGGACGCGATCCGCATCGCCCCCGCGTACACGATCGGCGACGCCGAGGTGGCGGAGTTCCTCGACCTGTTCGGCCAGGCGCTCGGCGCCGTGGCATCCACGCTCACCCCTACGGAGACCCCCGCATGACCCGCCACCTGCTGCGCGACGACGACCTGACCCCCGCCGAGCAGGCCGAGATCCTCGATCTCGCGCTCGAGTTGAAGAAGGACCGCTGGGCGAACAAGGCGCTCGAAGGGCCCCAGACCGTCGCCGTGATCTTCGACAAGTCGTCCACCCGCACCCGCGTGTCGTTCGCGGTGGGCATCGCCGATCTGGGCGGTTCGCCGCTGATCATCTCGACGGCCAACAGCCAGCTCGGCGGCAAGGAGACGCCCTCGGACACCGCCCGGGTTCTGGAGCGCCAGGTCGCCGCGATCGTGTGGCGCACCTACGCCCAGTCCGGTCTGGAGGAGATGGCCCGCGGCACCCGGGTGCCGGTGATCAACGCTCTCTCCGATGACTTCCACCCGTGCCAGCTGCTCGCGGACCTGCTCACGATCCGTGAGCACAAGGGCGAGCTCGCCGGACTCACGCTGACCTTCTTCGGCGATGCCCGCAGCAACATGGCGCACTCCTATCTGCTGGCCGGCGTCACCGCCGGGATGCACGTGCGCATGGCATCGCCCGAGGCGTACGCGCCCCGTGAGGATGTGGTGGTCGACGCCGAGCGCCGCGCCGCCGAGACCGGCGGCTCTGTCACCCTGCTCGACGATCCCCGCGAGGCCGCCCTCGGCGCCGACGTCATCGTCACCGACACCTGGGTGTCGATGGGCAAGGAGGAGGAGAAGCAGCAGCGCCTACGCGACCTCGGCGGGTTCAAGGTGACCTCCGAGATCATGAGCCTCGCCGACCCCGAGTCGATCTTCATCCACTGCCTGCCGGCCGACCGCGGCTACGAGGTCGACTCCGAGGTCATCGACGGCGAGCAGAGCGTCGTCTGGGACGAGGCGGAGAACCGCCTGCACGCGCAGAAGGCGCTGCTGGTGTGGCTGCTGCGTCAAGGATGACCTGATGGCGCGCGGGTCGGCGGGCCGCTGGCAGCGGCTGAACGGACCCGCGCGCATCGGCGGCGTCGACCTCGCCAGGGGGCTGGCCGTGATCGGGATGTTCGCGGCGCACCTGCTGACGACCCCGGAGTTCTGGGACTGGGGCGATCCGTCGACCTGGCTCATCATCGTCGACGGACGCTCGTCCATCCTGTTCGCCACGCTCGCCGGCGTCTCGATCGGACTCGTGACCGGCGGTGCGGTGCCGCTCACCGGCGATCGCATGCGCACCGCGCGTGGCCGGCTCGCGGTGCGAGCCGGGATGCTGTGGGTCTCCGGCATCCTGCTCATCCTCACCGGCGTGCCGGTGTACGTGATTCTGCCCGCCTACGCGATCCTGTTCCTGCTGGCGCTGCCGTTCACGCGGCTGACGTCCAGCATCGTGCTGTCAGCAGCCGGCGGGATCGGGCTCGTGACGGCGTTCGTGCACCCGCTGCTGAACGAGCTGCCGCTCTGGTACGGCCCGTTCGGGGAGGAGATCTCGGCCGTGCTGGGCTGGCACTATCCGTTCCCGGTCTGGCTCGCCTTCGTGCTCGCCGGGCTCGGCATCGCCCGCGCGGACGTGCGTCGCCTGCGCACCCAGCTCTGGATGCTGGGGGCCGGCAGCGTGCTCGCGGCCCTCGGCTACACGGGGTTCGAGGCGCCACAGGACTCGCCGTACCTGCAGCAGGTGCTCACCGCCGACCCGCATTCGTCCGGACTGTTCGAGGTGTTCGGAACGGGCGGTTTCGCCATCGCGGTGATCGGGGCCTGCCTGCTCGTCTGCCGCGGCGTCGTGCTCCGCATGCTCGTGCTGCCGCTGCGCGCCACCGGGGCCATGCCCCTCACCGCCTACACCGCACAGCTGCTCATCTGGGCGGCGGTCGCGCTGGCGATGATCGGCGACACCGGAGACCTCCTGGCGTTCCAGGCTCTGGAACCGTTCTGGCCGCTCACGATCGGCACCGTCATCGGTTGCACCGCGTGGGCGCTGCTCGTCGGTCGCGGACCGCTGGAGTGGGTGCTCGACCGCACCGCGAAGATCGTGGTTCCGGCGCGGCCCCGCATGGTCGATAGGCTGAATCCATGAGTGAGGCGAAGCACGACGGTACGAACGAAGGCGCGCTCTGGGGCGCACGATTCGCGAGCGGGCCGTCGCCGGAGCTGGTGGAACTGAGCCGTTCCACGCACTTCGACTGGATTCTCGCGCCCTACGACATCGCGGGTTCGCACGCCCACGCGACGGCCCTCGAGGCCGCCGGCTATCTCGAAGCGGACGAGGCGCGTCGCATGCATGACGGGCTGGATGCCGTGGCCCGCAAGGTCGCCGACGGAACGATCGTCGCGCAGCTGACGGATGAGGACGTGCACGGCGCGCTCGAGCAGGCATTGATCGCCGAGGTCGGCGGTGAGCTGGGCGGCCGGCTCCGCGCGGGCCGCAGCCGCAACGACCAGATCGCGACGCTGGTGCGGATGTACCTGCTCGACCACTCGCGCACCATCGCGCGCGACCTGCTCCGCGTGATCGACGCGATCGTGGCGCAGGCCGAGGCGCACCCGGAGGCGATCATGCCAGGGCGCACTCACCTTCAGTCCGCGCAGCCCGTGCTGCTCGCCCACCACCTGCAGGCGCATGCCTGGCCGCTGGTGCGCGACCTGGAGCGGCTGCGCGACTGGTCGGCGCGGGCGTCCGTCTCGCCCTACGGCGGGGGAGCGCTGGCCGGTTCATCGCTGGGGCTCGACCCGACTCTGGTGGCCCGTGAGCTCGGTCTCGCGGCTCCTGCGGAGAACTCGATCGACGGCACGTCCGCGCGCGACGTCGTCGCGGAGTTCGCGTACATCGCCGCGCAGATCGGCATCGACATCTCGCGGTTCGCCGAGGACGTCATCATCTGGAACACCCGCGAGTTCGGCTTCGTCACACTCGACGACGCCTTCTCCACCGGCTCCAGCATCATGCCGCAGAAGAAGAACCCCGACATCGCCGAGCTCGCGCGCGGCAAGTCCGGGCGTCTGATCGGCAACCTCTCCGGTCTGCTCGCGACGCTCAAGGGCCTACCGCTGGCCTACAACCGCGACCTGCAGGAGGACAAGGAGCCGGTCTTCGACTCGGTGACCACCCTCGAGGTGCTGCTGCCCGCGTTCGCCGGCATGGTCGCGACCATGCGGTTCGACACCGCGCGCATGTCCGTACTCGCGCCCGAGGGATTCTCGCTGGCCACCGACGTCGCCGACTGGCTGGTGCGCCGCGGTGTGCCGTTCCGCGACGCCCACGAGGTCTCCGGGGCGCTTGTTCAAGCCTGTGAGTCGCGGGGGATCGGGCTGGAAGACGCCTCGGACGAGCTGTTCGCCGCGGTGTCGCCGCTGCTCGAGCCCGCGGTGCGCGATGTGCTCGCGATCGAGGGGTCGGTCGCATCGCGCGCCGGCGTCGGCGGAACGGCCCCGGTGCGGGTCGCCGAGCAGCGGGCCGCGCTGGTGGCGCGCGCGCAGGAGGTCGCGCACGCGCTCGGACTCTGAGCACCGGATGATGACGAGCGAGTGACTGATATCTCCGACTAATAAGGTTCTGCCTTATATTTTGCTCATATAAGTGATACGCTCATCACATGGTGATCGCGGTGACGGCAGACATCATCGGCTCGAGGCAGCTCGCGGACCGCGAGGGCGCGCAGGCTGTCTTCGATCGCGCGATCGCCCGGGTGGAACGGGACCTCCCGGTCGAACTCCAGGGCATGCGCCCGACGGTCGGCGACGAGCAGCAGGCGGTGTACCCGACCCTCGAGGCGGCGCTCGGCGCGCTGCTGCTGCTGCGCCTGGCGCTGCCGGACGGCATCGAGTTCCGCTACGGAATCGGGATCGGCGAGGTCGGGACGATCGCGTCCGAGGCCTCCGAACGCGGGATACCCGAGGGGCCGGGCTGGTGGGCGGCGCGTGCCGCCATCGAGCAGGTGCAGGTGCTGCAGAAGCGCGCCGTGCCGTCGGCGCGAAGCTGGGTCGTCGCGCACGAGAGCACTGCGCGCGACACAGCCGAGGCAGTCCGCTGGGCGAATGCCTCGCTGCTCGCGCGGGATGAGATCGTGGGAGCCATGTCCGAGCGCGTGCGGCGACTCACCTACGGTCGGTGCCTGTCGGTCACCCAGCGGGAACTCGCTGCAGACGAGGGCATCACCCAGTCCGCGGTGTCCCAGGCTCTGGCGGGCTCGGGCGCCGCGGCCGTGGTCGAGGGATTCCGTCTGCTCGGGCTCACCCCAGTGCGAGGCGGATGATCGCGCCGAGAGCGCCCGCCCAGCTCAGACTCGCCAGCGTGCCGATGATGAAGCGTTCCCTCGCCTCGGATTCAGCCAGTTCCGGGAAGCGTCCGATGCCCTTCACGGCGATGATCGCGGCGATCGCCTCGGGGAACCCCACGGCGATCGCCAGGACGGTGCATGCGCGTTCCAGATAGCCGATCACGGTGCCGCCGCGCATCAGCGTGCGAGCATGAGCGGGATCCGCGGTCTGCGCAGCCACGATGAGGATGCCGCCGTCCTCGGTCTCGCGAACCCGTTTCCCGGTCGCGATGTCGAGCGCTCGACGCGTGAACGGATTGCCGCCGATCGTCGACGCCGCGATGCCGAAGACCGCTATCGGCACACCGAGCAGCGGTGCGGCGGCAGGCGGGCTGATGATGACCGTCACCAGTGCCGCGACGACCAGTGCTGCGCAGATCGCCATGATCGCCGTCGACGGCCTGCGCACGTTCAGCATCGAGAGCACGAGCACGACCCCGAGGGCCGTGGCGATGGCCGCGGACAGGACCGTGGACGTCAGCGGGTCGACGAGTGGCATGCCGCCCAGCATGGCACGGGGCTCCGACGCGGACTTCGCAGCCGAGCGTGTGTCGCACCGCTGATAGCCTTGAGCGCGTGTCTGAAACCGCTCTGACGACAGCGCCGGTGGCGCTCGATCCCACGTTCGAGAACGTGTGGGACGAGCTGCTGTGGCGCGGACTCGTCCACGTGTCCACCGATCAGGAAGCGCTGCGCGCGCTGCTCGCCGGGGACCCGATCACGTATTACTGCGGCTTCGACCCCACAGCTCCCAGCCTGCACCTGGGCAACCTCGTGCAGCTGCTGCTGCTGCGCCGCATCCAGCTCGCCGGGCACAAGCCGCTCGGCCTGGTCGGCGGATCGACCGGTCTGATCGGCGACCCGCGTCCGACGGCCGAGCGCACGCTGAACACCCGCGAGACCGTCGAGGAGTGGGTCGGCCGGCTGCGCGCCCAGGTCGAGCGCTTCCTCAGTTTCGAGGGTGACAACGCCGCGCGCATCGTGAACAACCTCGACTGGACGGCGCCGATGTCGGCGATCGACTTCCTGCGCGAGATCGGCAAGCACTACCGCGTCGGCACCATGCTGAAGAAGGATGCGGTCGCCGCGCGCCTGAACTCGGATGCCGGCATCAGTTACACCGAGTTCAGCTACCAGATCCTGCAGGGGATGGACTTCCTCGAACTGCATCGGCAGTACGACTGCGTGCTGCAGACCGGCGGCAGCGACCAGTGGGGAAACCTCACCAGCGGCACCGATCTGATCCACCGCGTCGAGGGAGTCTCCGCGCACGCGATCGGCACGCCGCTGATCACGAACAGCGACGGCACCAAGTTCGGCAAGAGCGAGGGCAACGCCATCTGGCTGGACGCCGACATGTGCAGCCCGTACCGGATGTACCAGTTCTGGCTGGGCACCGCAGACGCCGACGTCGTCGAACGGCTGAAGATCTTCACGTTCCTCACCCGTGCCGAGATCGACGAGTACGCGCAGCTGGTCGAGACCGAACCGTTCCGTCGTGCGGCGCAGAAGCGTCTCGCCCTCGAGGTCGTCGCCACGGTGCACGGTGCGGAGGCGGCGGCAGCGGTGATCGCGGCATCCGAGGCGCTGTTCGGCCAGGGCGATCTCGCGACTCTGGACGCGGCGACGCTGCGCACGGCGCTCGATGAGCTGCCGAATGCGACGGCGGATGCCGGCACTTCGGTGCTCGACGCGCTGGTGTCGACCGGTCTGGTCTCGAGTGCGTCGGAGGCCCGCCGCGCGATCTCGCAGGGCGGCGTGTCCGTCGACGGGCAGCGCGTCGAGGACGTCGAGGCCACGGTGCCGTTCGGCCTGCCCGGCGGCGTCTCCGTGCTGCGCCGCGGCAAGAAGACTCTCGCGGGCGTCTTGCCGGCCTGATCTCGTTCCTTGTTTCGAGGGCGGTTCCGCGCAGGCGGGGCCGCCCTCGTCGTTCACATGGTGACGGCCGGGGGACGTCGCAGTGCGATGAACGCCTGCGGAACGAATGTCGACAACTCGCTCCAACGCCCGAAGTTGTATTCCTTTCCTCGGAAGACTGGAGTCGGGTCGGGCACCCGCCCGCCTCGACGACACGACCACCGGAGAACGACACATGCCCTCCTTCCGACGCGCCGCCTGCAGCGGCGCGACCCTGCTGCTCGCGGCGGGGATCGCTGTGACCGCACCGTCCGCCGCCCAGGCCGTCGACAGTGATGAGCCCCGAAGCCCGCGCACCCTGAAGACCCTCGTCGTCGGCATCGACGGCGCGAGCTTCGACTTCCTCGCTCCGTCCGGAATGCCGAACCTCACCGGACTGCGCGAGCAGGGGATGACCGCCACCAGCAACCTCTACGCAAGCCCCATGGCTCCGACCGTCTCGGGCGCCGGCTGGTCGTCGATCGCGACCGGCGTCTGGCCCGACAAGCACAACGTGGTCGACAACAGCTTCGCCGCGCCGAACTACGACGAGTACCCGGACTACCTCACTCGCCTCGAGGCGGCCGACCCCGACACATCCACGGCTGTCGTCGGCACCTGGACGCCGATCCCGAACACGGTGTTCGGACCCGCCGTCGATGTCCGTATGGCCGGCGGGAATGACGAGGGCACCACAGCGAAGGCGGTCGAACTGCTCCGCGACGGCGACCCCGACGACGTCTTCGTGCACCTCGACGAGGTCGACGGTGCCGGTCACTCGGTGGGCACGAACGGTGCCGCGTACGGTGCGGCGCTGCGCACCGCCGACGGCCAGCTCGGCGAGATGCTGGACGCGATCAGGCAGCGCGATTCGTATGACGACGAGGAGTGGCTCGTCGTCGTCACCGCCGATCACGGCCACAAACCCACGGGCGGACACGGAGGGAACACCCCTGCGGAGCGTAAGACGTTCGTGATCGCCGCCGGTCCCGGCATCCCCGCGGGATCGGTGCGCGATGACGTGAAGATCGTCGACATCGCGCCGACGATCCTTTCGGCGAATGGGGTCGCCGTCGACGAGGCCGCGCGCCTGGACGGTCGCGCGTTCGGCGACCGGATCGTCGACCCCTTCGACGCCCTGCGCCCGAAGCTGCGCACACAGGTGGACGAGACCCGTCCTGGCGCCGGAACACTCGGCTGGACCCACGAGACCGTCGACGGCTGGAGCATCGACAACAGCCGGATGCCTGCCGGCGGCGTCACCGAGTGGCGCGGGTGGAGCTTCGCGACCGACGAGTTCTGGACCAACGCGGAGCCGGGGCAGGGGCGCGAGACCTCGGTGCGGAACCGTGACGTGTTCGCCGTCGCCGACTCCGACGAGTGGGACGACAAGGCGCACGCCGCCGGGCCGTTCGACTCGACGCTGATCAGCCCGGAGTATCCCCTCTCCGGCGCGCGTACGGCCACCCTCAGCTACGCCACGAACTACGCGATCGACGGTCCGCAGACCGCGGAGGTGCTGGTGAGCTTCGACGGAGCTGCGCCGCAGTCGCTGAAGGCTTACGAGGCCGAGGTGAACACGGTGGAGAAGCTGGAGATCGACGTGCCTGTGGGCGCGCGCACGGCGCAGTTCTCGTTCCGGTACACCGGCCGGAACAGCGCTTTCTGGACCGTCGACCAGGTGCAGCTGCTGCAGGAGAGCGCACCCGCCGCGGTGACCGGCCTGAAGGCGACCGGGGGAGACGGAAGGATCACCGTGAGCTGGGCTGCGCCTGCGGACGGATTCGATCTGGCCGGCTATCGGGTCACGGCGACGCCGGTGGCAGCGATCGGCGGCGCCCCGGTCACGGTGAACGTCGAGGGCACCCGAGCGACGATCGAGGGCCTGACCGGCCGCGTTCCCTACCGCGTGACCGTGGTGGCGAAGGGGTATGTCGCGGACTCCGCCGCCGTGACCACGCGTCCTGTGCGGGTCGGCTCCGGCCGGCACTGACCGAATGGCAGGGAGGGGGTCGGTACTCGTGGGTCGGCTCCCTCCCTGCCGGTCTCGTCTACGCTGGCGGGACGTCCGACAGGAGTCCCCGTGCCGTTCACCCCCAGCCATGCCGTCGTCGCGCTTCCGTTCGTGCGCACCCCGCTGGTCCCCGCGGCGGTCGCGATCGGGGCGATGACCCCGGATCTCGCGCTCTTCACGCGCGGCATCGGCGTGACCTACGGATTCCTGCACGCAGTGCCGAATCTGCTCTGGACCAGCCTGATCGCGGCGGTGCTGCTGCTGATCTGGCGGGTGGTCCTGCGACCCGCATCCGTCGAGCTGGTGCCGGCCGCGGTCGCCGCTCGGCTGCCGGACGAATGGCGGACGAGGGGAGCGGATGCGGCGCGCGACACCTTCGTGCGCGCCGGGAGGCCCTGGTATCCGATGCTGCTGCTCGTGTCGCTCATGATCGGGGTCCTCTCACACATCCTGTGGGATTCGTTCACGCATGAGGGGCGATGGGGCGTGCAGCTGTTGCCCTTCCTGAAGGAGCCGTGGGGGAGTCTCCTCGGCTACAAGTGGCTGCAGTACGGATCGGGTCTGTTCGGTCTGATCGTGCTGGCCGTGTACGCCGCGGTCTGGCTGCGTCGTCAGCCCGTGCACCCGCCTGCGCAGACCGTGCCGCGCTGGCTGCCCGCAGTCTGGATCGGCGGCCTGCCCGTGCTTCTGGCCGGCGCGCTGGGTGTGGGCTACGCGGTGTGGGGGCCTTTCACCGCGGAGTTCACACCCGCGCACCTCGCGTATCGGACGCTGCCGCCGGTGTGCGGTCTCTGGGGGGCCGCCACGTTCGTCCTGTGCGTGGTGCTCATCCTGCGCACGCCGGTTCGCGCGGCCTCCGCGACCCGCTGACGCGAGCTCACCAGCTCGGCTCGTCGCCGCCCCAGGGGCGCGGAGCGGAGAACGGATGCCCGGGAAGTGCGGAGCGCACGGTGCGGACGAGGCGATCGCCGACACGGAACTCCTCGGCGTGCTGCTCCGGATCGTCTGAGGTCGGCGCTCCGGCGGATGCAGTGCGGGGCATGCCGAGCAGCTCGGCGGCGACGCGGCGCAGCGAGGTGCGCACGAGCAGGGTGCGGCCTGCACGTCGGCGCAGCGCCATGGAGACGGCGGCGGCGAGCAGGTAGCCGGCGGAGTGATCAAGGGCCTGCGCCGGCAGTACGCCGGGCGTGGAGCCGTCCGCGGACTCGATCATCGCGATCCCGGATTCGGCCTGCACGAGGCTGTCGAACCCGCGCCGCTCCGGCTCATCGTCGCCCCACGCGCTCAGTTGCGCGATCACGATCCCCGGATTCCGCTCGGCGATCGCCTCGGGGGAGAGTCCGCGCCTCGCGAGTGCGGACGGTCGATAGCCGAGCACGACGACGTCAGCGGCGTCGAGCAGTTCGCCGAACCGGGCCGAGCCCGCATCCAGCAGCGCCGAGCGCTTGCCGTGACCGCTGTCGAGATGCTGCCATTCCGGCTCGGGCAGGTGCGGAGGATCGATGCGCAGCACATCCGCACCCAGCGCGGCGAGAGTGCGGGTGCACACCGGGCCGGCGATCACGCGCGTGAGGTCGAGGACGCGGATGCCGGTGAGCCAGCCCGTCGGCGCGATGGCGCCGCGGGATGAAGGGCCGAGCTCGACGGTGTCGATCAGGCGGGCCCGTCGAAGCGCGGCGTCATGGGCGGGATCCTCGCCTCGGACGGGCACGGCGAGACCGTCGGCGGCGGTGATGCGTGCGACGATCGATGCGCTGCTGTCGCCGGAGAAGGCTGCGACCGGGTCCTGATCGTCGTCCAGCTCGAGAGCACGACGGAGCGCAGATGCGTGGTGCGGGTAGTTGGCATGTGTGCGTACCCACCCGTCCGAGGTGCGCCAGAAGCCGGAGAGCGGAGCCCAGACGTTCGGTGCGACGCCGTCGATGGTGAGGAGCTCGGCACTCCGGTAGGCGGCGGCGATGCGGTCGGGGTCGGGTGCGTGGGCGCCGCCGGCTGCGAGCACGGCGGAGACGACGCTGGACCATGCCAGCTCCCCTGTGGCGAGGCGCGAAGGCAGGGGCACCGGATGCGGGGGAGCCATGAACTCGTCCGGTGTCGAGTTCTCAAGTCCGAGGTCCGCGCAGATCCGCTGCAGCACAGTCGTCATCCCGCCACGCTACGCCGCGAGGTGGGCACGACACGCCCGAGATCTGGGCCTGATTTGCCCGATGTCCGGGATCCGCGTAAGTTATTACCTGTTCGCCCCAAGCGGTTGAGCGAAAGGCCGGAAGGCCCAGCTCCCCTCCAAGCGGCGGACCACCTCCCATCACTTGCTCCCACTGCTTCGTGGGTCTACGATGGAAGGTCCCGGCTCCGGGCAGGCTGTTTTTGACAGTCGCTGGTCCGCCGGTTATGGTTGTGAAGTTGCCCTGCGCGTCTCCATCAGGTTCTGGTGGGTGTGTGGGTGCGTCCGATCCTTGAGAACTCAACAGCGTGCACTTGTCAAATGCCAAAT